>CAKMYZ010000001.1 GCA_929200255.1 uncultured Alphaproteobacteria bacterium
CCCTCTTTTAGCAAATTGCCCTATTTGGTCCCATAGGCGCTGACGTCAGACAGAGGAGTGTCAGATCAGCACTTCTCGTTGCGCCATGCGTTGTTCGAGCCAGTCCAGCACTTCACTTTCAACCCAACCCACGCGGTTAGGGCCCAGCTGTACCCGCTTGGGGAATAAGCCTGCCTTCTCCAGACGTGCCGTGTGTTGCGGTGAGTACAAGACCAACTCCTTTACCTGGCGTTTTGACAGTATTCTCATCACGATATCTCCTAGATAGAAGAGCATCGCGATGCTCGGGTTTCGACAAGTTCCCCGAGGAGGCTGCAGGCTAGCAGCTTGTAGTTGTATATCAAGTGTCGGAATGCACCTTGAGAATTTCTGACAAGTGCTGTTCATACCGCACGAAGGCTTCGTGCATCTCGTCCATGTATGCATGACGGTTATACACTGCCGCTACCCCGCTGATCGTACCCGAGACGTGGTTCAGTATTCGTTCAGTCACGTGGATCGGCGCTCCAAGCTTTGCCATGTTGCTGCTGAAAGTACGTCGAAGGTCGTGCAGCGTGTAAGGCTCGATGTCCAATTCTTGATCAAAAGCTGCTTTGTACTTTGAGAACCCGTTGAAAGGCTTGTCGTCCTTGAATCGCGATGGGAACAATAAGTCTGTGTCGCTGGGCAGGGCGCTGATTAACTCCAGGGCTTGCTGGCCAATAGGTATCGTATGAGAGCGCTTATTTTTCACAAAGTCAGATGGATAAACGATCCTTTCGTCCACAAACCAACTTCGCCGCAGTCCAACCACTTCCCCTTTGCGCTGACCTGTCAGGACTAACAGTTGAACGATTGGTCCATACGGATAGCCAAACTCAGATGCCCTTTGCCAGACCGCTACCAGTTCGCTGTCCGTGAGAATGCGTTCACGGGGGCGCGTCTTGAACGCCATTGGTGGAACCGGTGCCACATCAAGAAACCCGCGCTTCACGCACCAATTCAACATCGTTCTGATCGCTACAAAGGCATGCTGTTGTTCCGAGGGCTTGGCTTTCAGCTTTTCGACAACAGACGCGATGTCGTGGCGTGACAGGTCAGTAATGTTGCATTCAAAGTGAAAGTGGCGATTGAGCAAGCGACGGTATTCTTCGACGGTCCGGGGTCTTGTCCGCACCTCACAATCAGCCAAGAATTTGGATCGGGCGATTGCGAACGAAACTTTTGGCAGTGCGTTCATTGGGCTTTGTTCATCCAAGGTGATGTCGACCTGCGCTTGCTTGGCTAGGTGACGAGCCTCGGATAGCGACAAGTCAGGATAGCGCCCCAATGAACGGCGGCGGCGATCCTTGCCATATAGCACTACAAACGTCTTCGTGCCGCCTTGAGACACCCTGACCCCAAAGCCGGGCAGGGCGCTGTCATAGTACGTCTTTTGCCCCTTTTCGGGGGCCTTCAGGCGTTTAATCTGTAGGTCGGTTAGGCTCATTTAGGCTCTCAAATCACTCGCGTAGGGGCGGTTTTCTATGGTCATCTATATTCACACTATAGACGTAAATAACTATATAATATAGATAAAATGAGCTCCTGTGTTCAACCATGGGAAGGTGCGAAAACAGATTTGTAATCAGTAGGTCCGCGGTTCGAGTCCGTGTGGGGGCACCATCTATTTCCACAATTCCAGTCGCAGCCGTCTTAACCACTTGCAAACTTCGCCGTCGCGCGTAGGTTTCCGATATGACGGATGGCCAAGACAGTATCTTGAATGCATTGCCCCTGCGGCTCAGACAGGCGCGTAAGGCGCAGGGTTTGTCGCTGGACGCGATCGCGAACCTCAGCGGGGTTTCGCGCTCTATGGTGAGCCAGATCGAGCGCGGCGAAAGCAGCCCCACCATCGCGACGCTTTGGAACTTGACCCGCGCCCTGAATGTCGATTTTGCAGGCCTGCTTGACCAGACCGATCAGGGCGACCGTGTTGACGTGCTGAAAGCCTCCGAAGTGCCGACCATCGACAATATGGGGCAGGGTTGTCGCATCGCAATCCTTTCGCCACCGGAAGAGGCGGGGGGACATGAGGTGTATGACATTACCTTTCAGAGCGTGGGTATGCTGACCAGCCAACCCCATGCCCGCGGCGCAGTTGAGCAGCTGGCGGTCCTGGACGGTCGTGTCAAAGTCACATCCGGCACAGCAATATCGGAAATCGCGGTGGGTGACACGGCGCGCTATGCAGCCGATGTGCCCCATGAGATTGCCGCAATTGGCGGACCCGCCCGGGTTTTCTTGATCGTGAAGGCGACGACTTAGCGGAAGCGCGTAAATCATTGTGGAATTTGTTATTGCGGATTTTTTTCCGTTATGGCAGATTTTGTGCATTGAAGGAGCTATCTTATGCCCACTGCATTCCTCGACGATATTCAAAGCACGCTGACCCAGATCGAAAACGAGGGTCTTTACAAACGTGAGCGTCTGATCACATCGCCGCAAGCCGGTACCGTCGCCGTTCAAGACCGGGATGTGATTAACCTTTGTGCCAACAATTACCTTGGCCTTGCTAACCATCCCGATCTGAGTGCCGCGGCCCAGGCCGCGATGCACACACACGGGTTCGGCATGGCAAGCGTGCGGTTCATTTGCGGGACGCAGGCCATTCACCGCAATCTGGAACAGCGCATAGCAACCTTCCTTGGTAAGGATGATTCCATCCTTTTCGCGGCTTGTTTTGACGCCAATGGCGGCTTGTTCGAACCGCTATTGGGGGCAGATGACGCGATCGTCTCTGACAGCCTGAACCATGCGTCGATTATTGACGGTATTCGTCTGTGCAAGGCGAAACGCTATCGTTATGTCAACAACGACATGGCCGATCTGGAAGCCAAACTGAAAGAGGCGAAGGCGGGTGGCGCACGTCATGTCATGATTGCCACGGATGGGGTATTCTCCATGGATGGCACCCTTGCCAATCTGCCCGGCATTCGTGCGTTGGCGGATACGTATGGTGCCATTGTGATGGTGGATGATTGCCATGCAACGGGGTTTATGGGGCCACGCGGCGCGGGCACGCCGGATCATTTCGGCGTTGATGTTGATATCCTGACGGGGACCCTAGGCAAAGCACTGGGTGGTGCCATTGGCGGCTATGTCGCGGGACCACAACCGGTGATCGATCTGCTGCGGCAGAGGGCGCGACCCTATCTGTTTTCCAACTCATTGCCGCCGGCCATTGTCGTGGCAGGCAATGTGGCCATCGACCTTGTAGAAGACGGTGCCGATCTGCGTGCGCAGCTTTTTGCGAATGCGGCCCACTGGCGCGCTGGCCTGACCGCGTTGGGGTTTGATCTGTTACCCGGTGAACATCCGATCATCCCCGTGATGCTGGGTGATGCCCAACTGGCGCAGGACATGGCAGCACAATTGTTTGATGAAGGCGTCTATGTCTCGGGCTTCTTCTTCCCTGTGGTGCCGCGCGGGCAGGCCCGGATCCGTACCCAGGTGAACGCGAGCCTCACCATTGCAGAGCTTGACCGCGCACTTGCCGCCTTTGGCAAGGTTGGCCGTGCTTTGGGTGTGATCCAATGACTGCAAATACAATGAAAGCGCTGGCAAAATCCAAGCCAGAGCCGGGGCTTTGGATGATCGAGGCCCCGGTGCCCGAGATTGGCCCCGATGAGGTTTTGATCCGCATCAACAAGACGGGCATTTGCGGCACGGATATTCACATCTGGAACTGGGATGAATGGGCGGCAGGGACCGTGCCGGTTCCCATGATCACCGGTCACGAATTTGCCGGTGAGATTGTCGAGATCGGTCGTAACGTGACGGGGCTCACGTTGGGGCAGCGCTGCTCTGGCGAAGGGCATCTGATCGGGACAGATAGCCGCCAGTCACGCGCGGGCAAGTTCCACCTTGATCCCGGCACACGCGGGATTGGTGTGAATGAGCAAGGCGCTTTTGCGCAATACCTCAAGCTGCCTGCTTTTAATGTTGTCCCGCTGCCTGATGACATTCCCGATGACATCGGGGCCATTCTCGACCCGCTTGGCAATGCGGTTCACACAGCACTCAGTTTCGATCTGCTGGGCGAGGATGTGCTGATCACTGGGGCCGGTCCAATTGGCATCATGGCCGCCGCAGTGGCCCGGCACGCAGGCGCGCGCAATGTGGTCCTGACCGATATCAATGCGGACCGGTTGACGCTTGCCGCAGATGTTGTGCCGTCGGTACGCACCGTCAATGTGACCAAAGAGGATCTGCATGACGTGGCCCATGAACTGGGCCTGACGGAAGGCTTTGATGTGGGGCTTGAGATGTCGGGCAGTCAGGCAGCCCTTGATCAGGTGGTGGAGGCTTTGGTGATGGGGGGCAAGATCGCCCTGTTGGGTATTCCCCCGGGCGAATCGCCGGTTAACTGGGGACGGATCGTCTTTAAGGCGATCACCATCAAAGGCGTTTATGGCCGCGAGATGTTCGAGACGTGGTACAAGATGATTGCAATGCTCCAAAACGGGTTGGACGTCAGCCGTGTGATTACACATCGCTTTGACGTGTCGGAGTTTGCCGAAGGCTTTGCCGAGATGAAATCAGGGCGGTCCGGCAAGGTTGTGCTGGACTGGCGATAGCGCAGAGGTTCGCCGTTTAGAATAAAAGGCCGTGACTGCACGCGCTCAGGGACACGCGCTGTGCGGCGTCACGGCCTCAAACACGCGTTAACCAGAACACGCGTCCCAACAACACGGGTCAATGCTCTGCACGCCGCAACTGGTGTCATTGCATCCTTTGTCACAGCCACAGGCTGATTTTGACCCGGCACTGCTGGTGTAGGCCAGCAGGTGCAGTTTCTTCACCGGCGTCTTGGGGTCATCGCTTTTGATGATCAGTTTGTTTGGCGTGGGGCACTTCTGGTCCGCCCGGTAACGGATCAACACGTTGAGGCACGAACCGGGATGCAAAGCCGCAGGGAAGGGATTGCTTGCCAGCTTCCAATACTTGCTTGGCTTCTTGAACGCGACACTTGTGACGTTCAGTTTGCAATCGCCGGTATTGCAAATCGTGATCGTCGTTTCACCCAGACACCCGGCTTGCACGCCGCCGATGCAGGTTGATCCAGTGACCGCGATTTTACCCCAGAGGACTTTGCCAAACACTTTGACGGTTTTTGATCCTGTCGGATCATTGCTTGTCACCGTGATCACGGCGGATTTTGCGCCGATGCTGCTTGGTGCAAAGCGAATAGGCACATCTACAGCCGTGCCGGGGGCGATCCGAATGGGGAAGCTTTGCACATCCGCCACCACAAAATCGGCCGAGGATGACGTGATGTTCGCTACGGTTAGCGGACAAGGGCCACTGTTGACCAAACTCAGCGTCTGGTCGACGTGATCGCCCACGCATGTCTTGCCGAAGTTCCCGCCCGCCGCGATGATCAGATCCAGTTCCGGCGGGGGTGCCTTGCCGGTGACCTTGATGGTGCGGGTCTGGAACGGCCCGCTTTCAACCGAGATTGTCGCGGCCTTGTTTCCCAATGATGCCGGATCAAACCGGATGGGCACTTGCAGGGCATTCCCCGGTTCAATGAACAGCGGATAGTCCAGCACGTTGGGCACAACGAATTCCGCACTTGAAGACACGATGTTGGTGATCGGCATCGTGTTTGCGCCGCTGTTGCTGAGGGTCAGCATCATGTCCTTGAAATTGCCAAGACAGGTATGCCCGTAATCGCCATTGTCAGCAAAAAACAGCGACAGGCGCCACCCGGCGCGCTCCACAGCGGCAGAGACATTCAATCTTCCGAACCCATACAACTGCGAAAAATTGGGGCCAGCGTAGGCTGGGTTGCTTGAGATCAGGTTGTTCGCATCGCGCCAGCGTCCTATGGCGTTGGCGTTGTTGACGTCGATTTTAACGGCGGTGTCGCGCAGGATTGCGCGGACCTCTTCCAGACGCAGGCCGGGGTTGGCCGACAGGATCAGTGCACAGGCGGCTGCAACAGTCGGCGCTGCGGCCGATGTGCCGCCAAAGGTCTGCTCTCCACCAGAGGCATCAAGTGACGGCGCACCGGCTCCTTGGGCACAGATATCAATTTCCGGGCCGAAATTGGAGGATCCCACCTTACGTTCGACCCCGCCGCCATCGGGCAGGTTGGAATTGGCGATTGCCAGCGTATCAGGGTGTGCCGCCCAGGTGCGAAAGCCGGTGATCAGCGTGTTGGCATTGCCTGCCGAGTAGACGACAATCGTGCCCAAACCCCCACGACCACTATTGGCCAAAAGCTGGAACGTATCATCCATGATACCAGACAGGGCGACACCGCTGTCACCATGTGAACAGCTGATGATATCAGCGCCATCGGCAAGGGGTTCGGCGGGCCAGCCAGCACTTGGGTTGCCAGTGGTGAAGCCCGCCGCCCACAGCAGAACGTCTGGGTAATTCGCGCTCGAGAGGGAGGGGCGCTCCATCACGATCTGCCGGGTGTTGGAGGCGATGCCGGAGACGTCATCACCATTGTTGGTCAAGGCTGCAATAATACCGTAGACACCCATGCCGTGGCTTGTATCAGGCTGATATCCGGGCACCGTGCATTCGCGCAGGCCAGAGAAGTCATAGCAGCGCAGCACCTGTGCCGATCCATCAGACAGATTGCCGCCGATGTCGGGGTGATCGGTGTCCAGCCCGCGATCAAGTGAGGCAACAACCACATCAGGATCGCCCAGCGTCTTCTGCGGAGCCGCCACATCCAGCATCCGCCAGGCCACATCGACATTTTGCAAGGTCAGGTTGGCCTGTGCAGCAAATGTCGGATCGTTTGGCGGGTCTTCGGGGAACGCATCATCAGACAGTTCCGCCATAATATCAGGCTCGCCATAGATCAGCAGACCGGCATCATGCAGGTCTTCAACGGCTTTGAGGTGATCCATCAGATCGCCCGGGGGCAACGCCACAAGCCGCGCATTGCGTGCCTGCCGGAAACTGCGCAAGGACGTGCCTTTCAAGCGCGCGATATGTGCGTCAATCTCACCCTCGGTGGTGCCGTCCACAAAGCGCAGCACAAACTGACTGTCGATGACCTTGATCTGATCGGCATTGAGATCGACTGGCACACCCACGCGCCCGCGGTTGCCGGTGATGCGCAAGATTTTCTGATGCAGCTCGGCGCGCAGCTTGGGCGTATCCTTTTGGGTGAACCGAAACAGCCAGATCGCACCATCGGCCTGCATGAATGCGTCGATGTCTTTGCTGTATTCCGGTATTGCCGGGGTCAGCGGAAGCTCCTTGGTGATCTGATCACACAGCTTTTTCGCCTCCCCCTGGTCAGGGTGAACGTCGGGAAAGGCCACTGCCAGCATCGGGCCGGGCGGCGGAAAGGGCACAGCACTTTGTCCAAGTCGATAAAACGGCCAGTCCTTTGCACCCACAAAGACCGTCACAGGTGTTGGGTCCGCCGCGACCGAATGTGTCTGTGGCGGTGCCACGCCAGCATTGCCCTCGGCCTTGACCGTATAGGTGCCTTGCGGGACCGCGCCAGCGTAGACGGCGGTTGATCCCTCACGCTTAAGCTTGTGGGTCTTTTTGCCATCCACCAATGCCACGTTCATGGCCGTGTCAACGGGTTGCCCGATGTGGTCACAGACCGTCACAATCACTGTGACGCGCTCGGTCGTTGGGGCTGTGTTTTTCTGAGACTTAGTCATTCGAAAATTCCTTCTTATGAAGTGCGTAGAACGATGCGACGTCACGCAAAGTCAGGACGCGCCTGACGCAACCGATCGAAAATTGCTGTGCGGTCGGTGACCTTTGCAGCGCGTGAAACGGGCCTGCCTTTGCGGATCAGATCAAGGGTTGTCGCAATGACGGTCCGGTTGTTGCAAAGCATCCCATGGGCGCAGCGCACGAAATACCGAGGCAGATCGCCGTGCTCGGCAGAGCTGCGGGGGACAACCCCATCGCCATCGTCGGACCGGTCAAACTGGAAGCCGCTGTCGGCAGCCCTTGCACCAACAATGGTGCTGTGGCCGGTGCCGATGATCTGATGAAACCGGGCGTCTGGCGCGGGCAGGGCTGCAACCGTGGCTCTTGCATCATCAAGTAAATCCGTGCAGGGCCGGACGGCGCTTGCGGGCCAGTCAGACGGATCAAAGTGGTTCGCGTCAGTGTTTGCGCCAGATGGCAGCATCGCCAGCAGGCCGGGAAAATCAGACAGGTAGTCCCGCACCAGGGTGCGGCGGTCATGAACCGTATCGATCCGCGCCAATGTGCCCAGCGTCGGATGGCTCAGATCAAACATTTGCAGCGGCGCGTAGCAGCCACGATTTGGCGTGCCAATGGTGATAACGCGTGCGATTACCTCGCCATCCGGGTCGGCTGCGGCCATCTGTCGGGCCACCAACCCACCCATTGAATGACAAACCAAGGTGACGCCAGAAAGGTCCTGTGCGCGCAGCTGTGCTATCAGCTCATCGCCAGTGATAGTTGGGGACTGCCGCCAATCATATGGCAGAAACTCTGCATCAAATCCGGCCATTCGCAGCCGCATCAGAAGCTGTCCATAAGAGGCCGCAAGCGCACCTGTCGCCTTGACAGGTGCGGGCCACTTCAACCGGGCGATACCGCCTGCGGCAATCTGGGCGGGGTGCAGCCATGCTGCCTCTAACTGATCACCATTCAGGACGCTCAGCCGCGAGCCCATCATGCCGGGCAGTACCAGAACCTTGCCGCCGCTGATATCTTGGGATGCGATCGCAGGGCAGGATGCTGTGGTATTGGCGCGGCGGGCTGCACCAAGTTGCGCCATGACAGTTTTCAGCCACCCAATGGGGTTTGGCGCGAGTGGCGAACGGGTCGCCTCTGTCATCGATGCTGTTGTCATTGTCCTACCCCCAATTGCGAGACACAATCGAAGGGTAGGAACTGTCGTTAACTCAGTGTGAGTGAGATCAGTGTGAAGGTTTTATGCGCGATGTTTCACACCCCTACGCCGCCGCCGTTCATAACCGGTTGTGGTGGCTGCGATCCGCAGACTGGCGGCGCGCGGTAAGATCCTGATCGTGCTTTGTTTTTTGCCTCTTCCAATGTGACGTTGGCACCCGGCGCTGGCAGCGGTTCAAAGCCCTGTTTTGGGTCTTGGCCTGCGGCGATATTGGCGACCATCAGGCGGCTTGCCGCCGCTGCTGCTGCACTTGTCCCCATGATCCGTGCGCCCGAGCCGGACAACACCCCGATCGAGGGCAATCCGGGGCGAAAGGCCCCCTGATCAGCCACGGCCGAGATCAAAGGCATCTCGGGTCCCATGATGACGTTACCACCAGGCAAAATGGCCAGCGCGCTGCTGCCGCTGTAAGGCGAGGGCACTTTGGTGGCCTGGTCGTAGCCTGCCACCCGGATGGTTGAGGGTGCCGTACCAATCCCGTTGATGCACCCAAAGCCCCGGATCGGCGGCAATGGTGTGGCGGCGGCGCTGCCTGACAGATCAACAAGGCGGCTTTGTTGCCCGCCTGTACCCAATTGCGTCGGATCGTCATCACGCTGCACCCAGACATCAAGCGCCTGCGCGCCCGTCAGTGGCGCCCCGCCCATATCCACCTTGATCGTCCAGTTGCCCACTGGCGTGCGTCTGCTGTGCTCTGGCCACGGCACGGATGGCACAAGGGCGATCATGATCCGCCAACGGTTGTTCTGGTGCTTGTCCACAGACAATTGGCCGATGTTTTCTCCGTTGCGTTCAAGCTCGGTAAAACGGCGTGGGTCTCCGCCCGCAAGGGCCGGATCAGCCGAGACAGGGATGAAACCGGGAATATCCAGATCGGTGCCCTCGGGCGGGGTCACGACCACTTCCCAGCTCTCTGGGTTGATGCCAGGTGGCAGCCACATTTCCAGATAGCTTGAGGTGCGGTCATCGGGCATGACTTTCCAGCCAAATTCGATAATTCCGCCGGTCAGGTCAGGCGCCATAAAGCGCGCGTGCATGTCATTGGCAAAGTTATTGCCTGTGGGCATGACAAGCTCTGTCAGGGGCTGCACGGCTTTGCGCGCGGTCACCAGATCCTCGACTGCGATCTCAAAGCTTGAGCCCCCGTCATGACGGTTCGCACTCCAGCCGTAGCTGAAGTTGAGGATCAGCGGAATTTCCGGGACGTTAAAGTGGTCGGCAATCGCACGGGCGCGGTGCATGATATACTCAATCGCGCTGAGCATCATCATTTCCTTGCCAATACCGGACGTATCCCAGGCGATCGTGTTGGGCAGTTGCACGGCCAGTATCTGCGCATCATCGGGCAAGACCTCGGCGCCGACATAGCAATCATTACCTGCTGCAATCCCTGCGATATGACCGCCATGCGTGGCATGATGGGTCAGCACGGTGCCAAGCTCTGGCAGTGCGCGGTCAATCGCACCGCACGCGCGATACATCGCCACTTCATTGCGGCCATGGGCAGCGCGTAGGGCGTCAATTTCTGTGTTGGTGACTTCGCGCCCAAAGGGCACTGCTGCGCTCGCTTCGGCGCGCGCGGCTTGCAGCCAGCACAGGTTGATGCGGCTTTTGCCGGTGCTGTCCAGAAAGGCCCGGTGCACAAAGGGAATACCATCATCAATCACCCCAATGATGGCCTTTGGTGGGGCGGGTGGGGGCGTCCAGCCGTCCAATGCCGTTTCTGGGTCATATGTCGTGGGCCAGGTTGCCGGATTGATCGGCATGTTCAGGCGAAATCGGGCACCATCCAATTCGCGCAGAATTTTGGACAGTTTGGTGTCTTGCGTGTCCGTGTCGGTGAAGGTGGGTGTTGTGCCCTCATCAAAGATCGCAAATGGAGTCACTTGCGGATTGCCGGACCACAAAGGCGGCACGCGGATGTCGATACCGGGTTTTTGCGCCAGCATGCCTTGCCCCTCCATCAGGGCGGAAAAATGCGTGCCCGCACCGTCCTTGATCGCAGGAAATGCAAAGGGGAACCCCAGCTCGGGCGCATAAATCCATCGCTCATAGGGGCCGGTGTAGCGGTCGATCTGCTCAGTGGGTGCGCGCTGCTGAAACATCGATCAGATCCCTTGCCGCTCGGCAGTTGCTTCACCGTATAGCCAAGTGAAGGCGGGTTTTGCGGCCACCGTATGAGAGGGGTTGGCTGTCGTCATGCCCGCCTCTGTCGCTGCTGTAACATCGCGGAAATCAAGATCGAAGAAATCGACGTTCGTGGGAACATAATGCGTATGATGAATATCTGTCGCCTTGCCTGCCCGGTTAAGAACGGTTTGACCTACCAGACGCCCCAAGGCAGCACCCGCCCAACTGTCGATTGGGTAATGCACGCCCGCCACAGTGCGGTTAACGGCGATCCGTTCGGCCAAACTACGCAGGGCGGCAACGCGCTCGGCACCGTCTGCCAATGTGCCCCAATCCGCGACCAGCGCCTCTAGCACGGTCAGCACGGCATAGGCCTCTGTTGCATGTGCTGATGGGAAGCTGCCGTGTCCCGGTGTCGGGATCATGGGCATGATCCGTGGGTCAAGCTGATCGGGACGGCGGATGGCCAGATGATGCTTTGCAATCATTGCGGTGTGGGCCGCCGCCACTTGGGTCGCGGTGATAAGTTCAAAGGTTTTGCTGTGATGGGCCTCGTGCAGGCCAAGGATCATCGCGAAGTAAGGCGTTGGAAAGCCCAGTTGCGATGTGATCTCGGCGCTGCGTTCGGCGCGTAGATTGGCGTATTCAGTGACCAAGGAACATTGGGCCCGCAACAGATCGCTTGCCGGGCGGGCGAAGGTCAGGCTGTTTTCGGTATCAACAGCAAGGATGACCTTTGCAGGATCGCCACCGGCTGCATCAAACGTCGTCGCAGAAATACCAGAGAGGTATTCGCTGACATAAAGCGAGCCGCGCACCCAGGTGGCCAGCCCCGCAAGGTTCGCGCTGTCAGAGAATGGCAGCTCTTTGTCCGTCGGGGTTGTGCCGCCTTCGGTCAGGTGCCGCAACCCTTCTGCTGTCGTCTGCAACCCATGCGTTGTGGCAGCATCGTATCCACCGGGGTCCTGCGCGCCGAGGAAGCTGCCAAGCCCGGTAAAGTTGGTGCCACCGCCAAATCCACCGAAGCCGCCAAACCCTCCAAAGCCGCCAAAGCCGCCAAATCCACCATATTGTGCCATTCCCAATCTCCCATTGTCGTATATTTTATGTAATGCCTGCCGATGACAGTGCCTTGATCACCAGTTTCCCTGTCTTGTTTTCAGATGACGGGTGCGTGTTGCGATATTCAGACAGGCTGAACTCGGGGAACCTGCGTTGCAGATCCCGCGCGGTGCTCTGCGCCTCTGACCCGCGATCAAGCGCATGCAATGCCGCGATGCGCGTGCGCAGGGTCGAGATATGCCGGTCGTTAGAGGCCAGCGATTTGTCGGCAAGCACCAGTGCTTGTTCGTAATCTTCCGCCGCCAGATGGGCGGAACTGGCAAGGCTGTCGAAGTAGTATCCGAAGGGGTCAATCGGCGACAGGCGCCGGGCCGTTTCGGTCGCGCGAATGGCGGATTTGCCTTCGTCACGAAATGCCATCAACGATCCGCGCAGCAGCCACGACATGCTCTCATTTGGGTTGATGTCCTGAGCGGCGGTATAGCGCGCCTCGGCCACGTCGAGGTTTTTGAGGATATTGCCGTTCACAAATCCGTCGATGGTCAGACCGAAACTATATTGTGGGTCCAGATCAAGTGACCGCGCCGTGCAGTCCAGCGCTCTTTGTGTGTCGCTGGCACGATCCGTGGTGTAATTCTTGATGATGCTGAGCACATACCACTTGCCCAGCCAGGCATGGACCTGCGCGCTATAGGGCGCGCGAGCGGCAGCTTCGTCCAGAAACTGCCGGGCGCGCAGGAAATCGCGCAAGGTCGGGTGATGCATCGCTGTTGCACCGGCGATCAGCAACTTGTGGTCAGGGAGTTGCGGCAAAGGTGTCTGTCGCCCCATCTGCAAGGCGCTTTCGGCGATTGCGCGGCCAGCGGTCTGCACCACATTCACCAGCCAATCCATCACATGCTCTGCGAACCGGTCCTTGGGGCAACATAAGTTGCGGTTCCACAGCAACGCACCGGTGTGCGTATCAACGAAGTCAATATCTGCGATCCAGTCATCGCCTTGCGGTCGCATCGATCCTGTCAGCAGGTAGTCGACGCCCAATGTGTCGCGCACGCCTTTCACATCGATGAATTGCTGTGACATTTCGCGACCTGACAGGTGCGAGATTACCGAGATCAGCGAAGAGCGCGACATCATGCGGCAGGCCTCTTCGGCGATCCAGTCTGCAGCAATGGCCAAATCGGGCGGGCTGCCGGGAAGGACGGCCAAGGGCAGGGCGCAGACGCGCGGTTGCACTCGGCGCGGGCCGCGCGACTGTGACAGATGGCAAAGTGCGGCCACAGCGGATGGATCATCACGGACGACATCACGCCAGGCCACAAACTCGGCCTCCTTGACGTTGAGATCCGCCAGGAACGCCCCATCAGAGGGATGGCCCATGACCCTGATCCGGGTCATGTCAATTTCAATCTCTGTTGTCGTGACATTCAGGATATCATCAAAGCCCCTGCCCATCAGCTTGCGCAGGTCAGACAATGCGCGGCGCAAGTTCTGATGGCCGCTTTCGTAATCGGCCAGCCCCCAGAGCGTTTCTTGCAGATAGGAGCGTGTGCGCCGCCCCAAGGGCGCCGTCACTAAAAGGGCAAAGAGGGCACGGTGTTTCGCCCCGGTGACCTCAGTCCGCGGGGTTTGCGTGCTGCGCAGCACGCATGTGCCAAACAAGGCAATCTCGAAATCGACCGACACCCATACTCTCCTGTTGTCCCACGTATAGCTTACGCAGGGGAAATTGGATTGGACAACCGTTTCACACTGAATTCACGCTGTGCAAGGCATTGGAATTGCTAGGGTTGGGGGGCAACGCGTCAACACGGACTTACCATGACAGATACAGAACCAGTGCCACCGATCAAAGATGTCGTCGATTTCTACGCCCGTTGGCCGGAGTTGCGACCGCGCATTGTAGCGATCACCGAAAGCGGGTCGATGACCGACGGTGACGTGGACATCCTCAATTGGCTGGTTGCCGTTGTCGACATGGTTGGCCCTACCGACATCGCGTCATAGGCAACCTGATGAGTGACAGCTTGTCCAACGCTTCTCCGTCGATTTATGATGAACTCATGGCCCAGAGAGCCAAGAAACGCCAAGGCCGCCTTGTTCTGGTTTGGGGGATGTTCACCGCATTGATGTGTGGTGCTTTGGCCTTTCCCCTACTGTTCCTGCGGCAAGAGGTTGAGGTGACAGTCACGCAGGTCGATGCGCCCGTATCTTGCCGCGAACGCGACAGCCTGATTTTCGGCTCGCGAGAACGATCGTCTGTGCCAGAGATGCCCGCGTCCTGGTGCGGCCACATCATGACCGATCACGGCAATCTGCATCTGCCCGAGACCACACGCTTTCCACTGTTTTGGATGTCACGCGAAGAGATGCGTGCCATGCTCAGTACCGGATGCCGGTACAAAGTGACCGTCTTTGGCCCCGGGGGCGATATTACTGCGGTAGCGAGGCTGTCCAATCGTGGAAAGCGCAATCTGTTGGCTGTTGAACCTTTGGGCCACTGCCCGGCAGTTTGATACGTTGGATGGCCAACTGAATCTCACGCACCCCTGTCAACGCGCGTCTACCGCAAGATGCCCGCCGCTTTCGATCCCATCCAGCGTCCAGCTTCCCACCCGCCAGCGCACAAGGCGCAATGTCGGAAAGCCGATATGCGCCGTCATGCGCCGCACTTGGCGGTTGCGACCTTCGCTGATCGTGATTTCCAGCCAGCGGTCAGGCACGGATTTGCGAAACCGCACTGGTGGATCCCGTTCCCAGAGCGCTGGTGGATCGATCAGCCGAACCTTTGCTGGCCGTGTTGGCCCGTCCTTAAGCGTGACCCCTTCACGCAGCGCCACGAGATCACTGTCTGTCGGTGCGCCTTCAATCTGCACAAGGTAGGTCTTGCTTAGCTTATGTTTCGGATCGGCGATCCGGGCCTGCAATTTACCATCATCGGTCAGGACCAAAAGCCCCTCGCTGTCGCGGTCCAGACGCCCCGCAGGATAGACCCCCGGCACATCGATAAAGCCTGACAAAGTTGGACGGGGTGTGGGGCTTTTGGCATCCGTGAACTGGGACAGAACGCCAAAGGGTTTGTTGAAAAGGATCACGCGGGCCATGCCCCGACATGCCGCAGATATGCGGCCCCGTCCATCGACTTATGCAAAATGAAAGTACCCCTTGGGGATGCTGCTGACGCTGAAATCTGGCGGCCGCGTCCTGCCCCACACCAAACGCACCGGCCCACGGTATGCCATTGTGTGCCGGTAACTATCTGTAAAATCGTGCATTTTTCGTTTACAGGCTGGCAAACTCCGTTAGGTTCCCGCCGGGGTAACCAAGGAAAGATCGGCCAAATGCCACCCATTGATGACCATCCTTTGCGCTACGCAATGGCGAATGAACTACACGCCCGCCCGTTTCCCACGGTCGCGGCCCCCAGCCGTGCCGCCTATCTTGCGATGAAACCTGCCGAAAACGCAGCCGGTCGTGATCGCGCACTTGAGCGCGCACATCTGATCAATCTTTTGGATCGCTTTGGTGCGCCACATCCACAGCCGGACGCTACGCATTACTTTGGGACCATCGGCAGGCATCAGTTGAAATGGGAAAGCCATACCGAGTTTGTGACCTTTACGATCTTTGGTGATGGGCTTGCCACGCCGCCCTTTGACGCCAGCACATTTGCGGTGTTCCCAGATGATTGGCTGGCGGCGGCACCGGGCATGCGCGTGACCTCTGCGTTGATCCGCATTGAACTGGCGGATGGTGATGAGGGGATCGCTGAGAAGGCGCATGATTGGTTTGTGCCCGAAAGCCTTGCCATCAGTCGCATGTTAGAAAATGAACTGGTGGTCGCAGGAGATTTTCGCATCGATCATGCCGGCCACATGCGCTTTGCTGTTTTTGTGCGCCCGGACGTCGGGATGCGCCGCATCGGCCGTGTTGTGCAGCGGTTGTGCGAGATTGAAACCTACAAGGCGATGTCCATGCTGGGCCTGTCGCGGGCCCGCGCGCTGGGCGCAAAAATGGCGGGTTTCGACACGGAACTGACCGGGATTTTGGACAGGATGCGCGGCAGTGATGGTGATCCTGCCGATGTCCTACAATCCTTGCTAGAGGTTTCAGCCGAGATCGAAAACACAATTGCACAAACCTCATTTCGTTTCGATGCAACCAAGGCTTATGAGACGATTGTGAACCAAAGAATTGAGGTGCTGCGCGAGGACCGCTTCCTCGGGCGTCAGACGTTTGCCGAGTTTATGATGCGCCGATTTGATCCCGCGATGCGCACCGTCAAAGCAACGCAAGCCCGGCTTCAGACGATGTCAGATCGCGCCTTGCGCGCCGGTGATCTGCTGCGTACGCGGGTTGATGTGGAACGCTCTGCCCAGAACCGGGACTTGCTGACCAGTATGGACAGGCGCGCTGATTTACAGCTGCGGTTGCAGCGCATCGTCGAAGGGTTGTCTGTCGTCGCAATCAGTTATTACGCGGTCAATCTGGTGATGAACATGACAGGCCCGTTGGGAGCATCCTTTGGTGTGGGGAAGGTCACAATGGCGGCGATTGCAACGCCGATTGTGCTGGTGCTGGTCTGGATGATGATGAACCGCATCCGCAAGCATATGGAATAGTGCGGCAGGCTTGCGTCGCTGACCCACCGTGCTAACCAGTGTTGGTCGTCGTGGAGGACAGGAATGCGGATCATCGCCAGTGCGATTTTGATGATGTGGGGTGTTGGTGCCGCGGCAGAAGGGCTGCCTGCGCCGCTCACTGATGCCGACTTTGCGCCCGTTGACGCAGCCGAGGCGCGCTTGGGCCAGCTATTGTTCTTTGATCCGATCCTGTCGGGCAATCGCAACGTGTCATGTGCGACATGTCATCACCCGGCATTCGGCACGAGCGATGGCCTGTCGCTGGGGTTGGGTGATGGTGGCATCGGGCTGGGCACAGAACGCGTTGCTGATCCGCAAAACATGCCAGAGCAGCGCATTCCGCGCAATGCCCCCGCACTCTTCAACCTTGGCGCACATGAATTTACCGTGCTGTTCCACGATGGCCGGATTGAGGTGGACCCGGACCGCCCAGGCGGCCTGCGCACCCCATTGGATGCAGATATGGTCACCGGGTTTGCCTCGCTTTTGTCGGCCCAAACAATGTTCCCGGTGCTGAGCGCGGATGAGATGGCCGGGCATTATTCTGAAAATGACGTGTCGCAGGCCGTGCGCCGTGGTGTGATCACCGGGCCGGGCGGGGCGTGGGATATCATCGCGCGCCGTGTTGCTGGTATTCCGGCCTATGCGGATGATTTTGCAGTGGTCTATGACCATGTTGATACGCCTGATCAGATCAGTTTCGCGGATATTTCAAATGCAATTGCGGCCTTCATGGCCTTTGAATGGCGATCCGACAGCGCCCCCTTTGATGCCGTGCTGCGCGGTGAGATCAGCCTGCCTGCGCCTGCCGCCACAGGGATGGCGCTGTTTTACGGGGCGGCCGAATGCGCCAGTTGCCACAGCGGCCCGTTCCTGACTGATCATCAGTTTCATGCGATGGGCGCACCTCAGATTGGCCCCGGCAAGGCCGCGCGTTTTGAAAGCCACGCCCGCGATGAAGGGCGGTTCCGAGTTTCGGGCGATGTTGCCGACCTATATGCCTTTCGCACCCCATCGCTGCGCAATGTGATGCTGACCGCGCCCTATGGTCACGCCGGGGCGCATAGTGACTTGCACGCCTTTATCTCCGCACATGTTGACCTGCAGGCGGGGATGGCGAGCTACAGCATTGATGCGGCCACCTTGCCGGATTTGCCGGTGGACGATTTGCGCGGGATGGCGGATGCAGCCGCGATTGCGCAAGCCATCAGCTACCGCGCCCCGCAGATTAGCGCTGCTGACATTGATGCATTGATGGCGTTTCTGGCTGCGCTAACTGACCCGGCAGCACGCAACGGGCGGTTGGGCGTGCCTGACACTGTGCCAAGCGGCCTGCCCGTAGATCGGCTGCGCTAGCGGGCAATGCGCAGTGCGACATTGGCCCGCGCCGGCTGTTCCGATACGCTGCCATCCGGCCATGTGATCGTCACCTGCGCTGTCACGGCGTCGCCCAGGCCGAAATGCAAAGGCAGCGCCGTGCCGCCCGCATGACCGCCGCCAACGGTCAGTTGTTGGCTTTGTGAACGTCCATCAGTTGCAACCGTAACGATTGCACCGACACCGAACCGGTTTCCGCCTGGCTGTGCCAGCGTGACCGACAGCCAATTGCCAACGTCCGGCGTGACATTGCGATAAAGCTCCATGGGTGCGCGCCGGTTCATCACCACCAGATCAAGCCGCCCGTCGCCATCAAAATCGGCCAGGGCCGCCCCGCGCGACCGCTCAGTTGTCGCAATGCCAGCGATCAGCGCGGCCTCAATAAATGTGCCGTCAGGTTGCTGCATCAGCAGGTTGTTGGGGTCCCTCATCGCCAGCCCCGGCATCTGGTCTACATTGCCCTTGGCGATGAACAGATCCGCGCGCCCGTCGTTGTCGATATCGGCAAACGCGGCATGCCAGCCCGTCGAGGGCCTGCCATCATCACCAGTATGGGGCCGCTGCGCGTAGGTGCCGATAGCAAAGGGGGCGGCGGCATAGGTGCCATCTGCACCCGCAATCTGCATCAACTGATCGCCCATGGAGGTCAGCATCACCTCATCCCGGCCATCGCCGGTCAAATCGCGGCTGGCAATGCCCATGCCCCAGAGGGACACATTCTGCCAGCCATCCTCGGGCCCCAGAAAACGTTGGTCTTCGATGTCCCACATCTGCTCATGTCCGCCGCGGACATAGTAGTGGCGGTCGTTGGAGATACGTAGCGTCGGACGGCCGCGTGCGTCATGGACCGCGAGCATCGACAGCGGACAGAAACCGGGGATCAGCGGCGTTTTGAGATAGCCATTGGGACCGGCGCGCAGGATGTAATTGTCATCACAGGCCTCAAACGGGCCTTCCGGGTCTGCGCGGTCCACATAATTGCCAATGGCCATGACAGGGCTGCCTTCGTCCTCCCACCAGGCGGAAAAGGCGGTGGTCCAGTCATCAGCAGGGGGCAACACGCTGCCCGCATCAAATGTGCAATCGCCGCGCCCCATCAGCATTTGGTTCTGACCGACGCGCATGACAAAAAGGTCAAGGTCACCGTCGCCATTTAAATCCAGTGGATAGGCTCCGGTGACGTCAGTCAGCGGCGGCACCGCAACCGCCTCAAACCTGAAATCACCCATGTTCCGCATCATCTGGGCGGGTGTTGCACCACCTGCGGCATAGATATCGGGCAGGGCATCGCCGTTGCAGTCAAACACGGCAACGCCGCCGCCTACAAAATGCTCCCATCCGCCGCCATAGGTGTGCTCTGGCAGGCCGGTGGAGCGGTTTTCAAACAGCGGATCAGCACCGGCTGGCGCGGCCAACAGCAAAGTGACAGCGAGACGGATCATGTGCGGGCATCACCCAGCGCGTCATCTGTGACCGCCGCAAGTGCCAGGGCCGTGGCACCGCGCGCCCAAGCAAGCCCACCCCATGCGTGGATCTCGACCCGGCAGGGCGTGCGCCCGTCGCTGAGGGTCAGGGACTGCATCTCGGCCAGCACTTCTTCGGCATAAAGATAGTCATATTGCATCCGCTCGCCCGACAGGATGATCAACCCCGGATCGAAAAGTTGAATGACGTTGGACAGGCCCACCGACAGATAACGCCCGGCGCGGCGAAAGATCGTGCGGGCCGCACTATTGCCCGCTTTGGCCTGCGTAAAAAGCGCATCCAGCATTGCATTGGGGCTTTGCAGGTTGCGGGGATTGCGATGCAAGGCGGTCGCGGCCTCTCGGGCGAGGGCGTAATCGGCAAGATAGGCCTCAAGACAGCCACGCTGTCCACAGCGGCATAGCGCGCCATCCAATTGTACCTTGGTGTGGCCCAGTTCCAACCCCATGCCGCGGGCACCCCGGAACAAGCGGTTGTCTAATACAACGCCCATGCCGACGCCATTTTCGATCGTCACAACCGCAAACGCGGACATGCCCCGGCCCGCACCGAACCACAGTTCAGCAAGGGTCAGCACATTGGCGTCATTGTCGACATGCAGCGGCAGCCTAAACCGATCGGCAAATGCGCCACGCAGGTCAACGTTTCGTTCGGTCAGCAGGGGCGACCAAGCGACAGCGCCCATGTCATTGTCGATGATCCCCGACATCCCGATCCCCACGGCAGAGACATCGGTGAGCGACTTGCCTGCGCTCTTTAGGACCAAATTTATCAGCACGTCGATCTCGTCGAGAACCTCATCAAGTGACTTGCGTGTTGACGTGGTGGGCAGCGTGGCATCGGCTTGCATTTCACCCGCAAAATCGGTCAGCACGGCCGAGTGGTTTTCGTCAGAAAGTTTAATCCCGATCACGTGGCGCGCTGACGGGACCACTTCTAGTGCGACAGGGGGGCGGCCACGCCCTGTTTCACGCGGCAGGCCTTCGACTTCGCGTAAAAACCCGCCAGTGATCAGGTCCGCAGTCAGCGTTGTGGCCGAGCCTGCACTGATCCCCAATGCGCGGGTCACATCGGTGCGGGCAGCCCGGCCAGTTGCGCGCACATGTTCGAAAATTTGCTGGCGTAGAGGGCGGCTGTCACCGCTGGCAGTAGGCAAAAGGGGGCCGCACCCCGCGAGTTGCTCTGATTCGTTGTTTTGGTTTGTCAGTGCGCTATACATAGTTCAAATCTTGAATTATTTAGGTGGCACAGGCCCTCGGATCCTGCGATTTTCACCAGATTGCCCAAAATTTATGCAAAGAAAAAGCGATATCTTCGAAAAAGGAGAAATTTTTATTTTGACAACTGAAATTAATGAGCCATGCTGAATAATGTAGGGCGAAAAGGTCTACGCCCCAGTGCATGGGGCATATTATGGGAGGAAAACATGCATAAATCCGTTATTGCGGCGGCCGTTGTGGTTGCCGGTTTCAGCACAGCTGCTTTTGCTGATGGTCACGGGGTCACTGTTGGCGTCAGCTGGTCCGACTTTCAGGAGGAGCGTTGGAAAACTGACGAAGCAGCCATGCTTGGCGCGCTTGACGCAGCCGGTGCGAAATATCTGTCCGCAGATGCGCAGTCCTCTGCAACCAAGCAGTTGGCAGACGTTGAAAGCTTGATCACACAAGGTGTTGATGCGCTGATCATTCTTGCCCAAGACGGTGCATCCATTGGCCCGGCACTTGATGCCGCAGAAGCCGCTGGCATTCCGGTTATCGGCTATGATCGCCTGATCGAAGATCCTCGCGCGTTCTACCTGACATTCGACAACGTTGAAGTTGGCCGCATGCAGGCCGCAGCCGTGTTCGCAGAGCAGCCCGAAGGCAACTACGTCTTCATCAAGGGTTCGCCCACCGACCCGAACTCTGACTTCCTGCGCGGCGGTCAGCAAGAGGTGCTGCAAGCTGCCATTGATTCTGGTGCGATCAGCGTTGTGGGCGAGGCCTACACGGACGGTTGGCAGCCATCCAACGCGCAGCGCAACATGGAGCAGATCCTGACCCAAACCAACAACGAAGTTGATGCGGTTGTCGCATCCAACGACGGTACGGCTGGTGGTGTTGTGGCAGCCCTTGCTGCACAGGGCATGGACGGTATTCCTGTCTCTGGTCAGGACGGCGACCATGCCGCACTGAACCGCGTTGCGCTGGGCACACAGACCGTGTCTGTCTGGAAAGACAGCCGCGAACTGGGCCGCAATGCTGGTGAGATCGCCGTCGCATTGGCCGGTGGTTCCATGATGAAGGACGTCGCAGGCGCTGGTGAGTTTACTTCGCCCGGTGGTGTGACTGTGAACTCCATGCTGCTGGCCCCACAACCGATCACGCAGGTCAACCTGAACCTTGTTCTGGACGCTGGCTGGATCGAAAAGGACGTCCTTTGCCAGGGTGTCACGGGTCTCGCAGTCTGCGAATAATCGGAACGACGACAAAAGGGCCCCATCCGCACTGGCGGTTGGGGCTGTCCAATAATCAACCCAGCCAGCGGTTGAAGGGGAGGGATCCAATGTCGGGCGGACTTGGGAATTTAATCAAAACACTGCAGATTGATACGCGATTGCTGGGCATGATCGGTGCCTTCATCCTGATCTCTTTGGTGTTTCACGTCGCAACCGGGGGTACGTTTCTGACACCCCGCAACCTGTTCACGCTGACCTTGCAGACCGCTTCGGTGGCTGTGATGGCCACGGGCATGGTCTTTGTCATCGTTACCCGAAATATCGACCTGTCGATCGGCTCCATGCTGGGCATCATCGGGATGCTGATGGGCGTGATCCAGGTGCAGATCCTGCCCGACTTCCTTGGCTTCGGTAACCCCGCGATCTGGGTCATCACTGTTGTGATTGGCCTGGCTTTGGGTGCTGCAATTGGGGCCTTTCAGGGCTGGTTGATCGGCTATCTGGTGATCCCATCCTTCATTGTCACCCTGGGTGGCCTTCTGATCTGGCGCGGTGGTGCCTGGTGGGTGTCCAAGGGTACGACGATTTCGCCGCTTGATCCAAATTTCGTAATGCTTGGCGGGGCCACTGGTACTATCGGTGTGACGGCAAGCTGGGCCTTGGCGATTGTCGGTTCCATCCTGACGGTGCTGTTCCTGATCAATACACGGCGCAAGCACATCGGGCACAACTTTGCGGTAAAGCCACTTTGGGCGGAGTATGCGCTGGGGGTGATCCTTGTCGGTGCGATTTGCGGGGTGACCGCGATTATGAATGCCTATCTGGTGCCAACGCGCATTCTGCAACGACGCTTTGCCGCCGAAGGCCTGGAAATGCCCGAAGGCTATACCGAGGCTTACGGTTTCCCGATCTCGGTTCTGATTGTTCTCTTTGTGACGATTGCGATGACGGTGGTTGCCAGGAAAACCCGCTTTGGCCGCTACATCTTTGCAATGGGTGGCAACCCGGATGCGGCAGAATTGTCGGGTATCAACACCCGTATGCTGACCGTCAAGGTTTTTGCGCTGATGGGCGCGCTGACAGCCATCGCCGCCGTGATTGCTTCGGCGCGTTTGGGATCGGCTGGGTCTTCTTTGGGTGAATTGGACGAACTGCGTGTGATCGCTGCTGCCGTCATTGGTGGCACGGCCTTGGCCGGGGGCGTTGGGACGATCTACGGGGCCATCCTTGGCGCGCTGATCATGCAGGCGCTGGTGTCCGGCATGGGCATGGTGGGCGTCGATAGCCCGCTGCAAAACATGATCGTCGGGGGCGTGCTGATCCTCGCGGTCTGGATCGACATTGTCTACCGCCGCAAAACAGGAGACGCATGATGAGCACCCCACTTTTGGAAATGCGCAACATCTCGATCCACTTTGGCGGTATCAAAGCTGTTGACGATGTGTCTATCGACGTGATGCCGGGCGAAGTTGTGGGGCTCTTGGGCCACAATGGGGCTGGCAAATCGACACTGATCAAGATCTTGTCAGGCGCCTACAAGAAGGACGCAGGTGAAATTTTCGTGGATGGTCAGAAGGTTGAAATCAACAACCCCATCGATGCCCGCGCACATAACATCGAGACGATTTACCAGACGCTTGCCTTGTCCGATAACCTTGATGCGGCCTCAAACCTGTTTTTGGGGCGCGAGATCACGACCAGGTTTGGCCTGCTTGATGACACGGCGATGGAAGCGGAATCGCGCAAGATCATGGCGCGGCTGAACCCCAACTTCCAACGTTTCTCAGAACCTGTGCGTTCATTGTCAGGTGGTCAGCGCCAGTCGGTCGCAATTGCGCGCGCGGTCTATTTCAATGCCCGCATTCTGATCATGGATGAACCAACGGCGGCCTTAGGTGTGCATGAAACCGCAATGGTGGCGGACCTGATCAAAGAGCTGAAGGCCCAGGGGCTTGGGATATTCCTGATCAGCCACGACACTCGCGAAATGATGGACCTCTGTGACCGCGTGTCGGTGATGAAGAACGGCAAGTTGATCGGGACAGAGCGGGTCGAAGATGTGACCGAAGATGACATCCTGTCGATGATCATCATGGGCAAGAACCCCAAAAAGGCCGCGTAATGTTCATCGGTCTTGATCTGGGAACATCCGGTCTCAAGGCTGTTTTGATCGATGAAGGGCAGGTGATTGTCGCAGAAGCGACAGCGCCGCTCGAGGCTGTACGCCCGGCACCCGGTTGGTCAGAGCAAGCCCCGGCAGCGTGGCTGGATGCGGCGGATGCTGCGATGCGGACACTGGCGTCGCAAACGTCGTTGGGAACTGTCAGAGGGATTGGCCTGTCAGGGCAGATGCATGGGGCAACGCTGCTGGATGCCAATGACGAGGTGCTGCGCCCCTGTATCCTGTGGAATGACACGCGGTCGGCGGTTGAGGCAGCCGCGTTGGACGCTGATCCGCAGTTCCGGGCTTTGACCGGAAACATCGTTTTTCCGGGATTTACCGCACCCAAACTGGTCTGGGTTGCGCGGCATGAGCCAAGGGTTTTTGCCCAAGTCGCCCGCGTGATGTTGCCAAAAGACTACCTGCGCCTTTGGCTGACCGGCGAAGCTGTGGCAGAGATGTCAGATGCCGCCGGGACAAGTTGGCTGGACGTCGGCAAGCGCGATTGGTCTGATGATTTGCTTGCAGCAACGGGCATGACGCGCGCCCAGATGCCAAGATTGGTGGAGGGGTCCGAAGTTTCAGGCGAAATCAGGGATGAATTGGCCGCACGATGGGGCCTGCCCAAGGGCGTGGCCGTGGCCGGTGGGGGCGGTGACAATGCGGCGAGTGCGGTTGGCGTTGGTGTGGTGAAAACAGGCGATGCGTTTGTGTCGCTTGGCACCTCTGGCGTCTTGTTTTCTGCTTCTGACGCCTACCAACCCGATGCCACGACGGCGGTACATACGTTCTGTCATGCCTTGCCCGATACATGGCACCAGATGGGTGTGATCCTTGCTGCTGCTGATGCATTGAATTGGTTCGCGGGTATTGCGGATAAACCAACGGCCACCCTGACGGATGCTCTTGGCCCCTTGCAAGCGCCCGGTCGCCCGTTGTTTCTGCCGTATCTTGGCGGCGAGCGGACGCCGCATAATGATGCCAGCATTCGCGGATCGTTCTTGCATCTGGATCACAGCACCGATCAGGCGGCACTGACCCGCGCGGTGCTGGAGGGCGTCACACATGCGGTGCGTGACAGCTATGACGCGCTGTTGGCGACAGGCACCAGGATCAACCGCTTGATCGCGGTCGGCGGTGGTTCCAAGTCGGACTATTGGGTGCAGGCGATTGCGACCTCATTGAACATGGCAATCGAACTGCCCGTTGCGGGGGATTTCGGCGGCGCCTTTGGGGCGGCCCGCCTTGGTATGATGGCTGTAACCGGGGCCGGGGTTGAGATTGCGACCGCCCCGCAGATTGCCCGCACGATTGACCCTGACACATCGCTCACCAGCGCTTTTTCCGAGGCGCATGCAAGATACCGCGCCAGCTATGGCGCGTTGAAAGGACTGACATGACCGATTTCTTCAATGGCATCCCGGCCATCACATTCGAGGGGGCGGACGGCGATAATGATTTTGCCTTCCGCCGCTACAACCCTGACGAAATCGTCATGGGAAAGGCGATGAAAGATCATCTGCGTTTTGCGGCGGCCTATTGGCATTCCTTTGCATGGCCGGGTGGTGACCCATTTGGAGGGCAGACCTTTGAGCGCCCCTGGTTTGGTGACAGCATGGATGCCGCCCGCCTCAAGGCTGATGTGGCCTTTGAGATGTTTCAGATTTTGGGTGTGCCCTATTTTTGTTTCCACGATGCCGATGTGCGGCCAGAGGGTGCGACATTCGCTGAAAGCACGAAGAACCTTTCGCAGGTCGTTGATTACTTTGGCGAAAAGATGGACGCGACCGGCGTGAAACTGCTTTGGGGGACCGCCAACCTGTTCTCGCACAAGCGCTTTATGTCTGGTGCGGCGACCAACCCAGACCCTGATGTTTTTGCCTATTCCGCCGCGACCATCAAAACCTGCATGGATGCGACCATGAAACTGGGCGGCGAAAACTATGTCCTTTGGGGCGGTCGTGAAGGCTACGAAACACTGCTGAACACCGACATGGGCCGCGAGCGTCAGCAGGCGGGCTGCATGTTGCAGATGGTTGTCGATTACAAGCATAAGATCGGCTTTGAAGGCGCGATCCTGATCGAACCTAAACCGCAGGAACCAACCAAACATCAGTATGACTACGATGTGGCGACCGTATATGGCTTTCTCAAGGACTTTGGCCTTGAGGGCGAAGTGAAGATGAATATCGAACAGGGTCACGCTATTTTGGCGGGCCATTCGTTTGAGCATGAACTGGCCTTGGCGCGCGAGCTGGGCATCTTTGGGTCCATTGATATGAACCGCAATGATTACCAATCTGGTTGGGATACCGATCAGTTCCCAAACAATGTGCCTGAAATGGCGCTGGCCTATTACGAGGTGCTGCGCGCAGGTGGTTTCACGACTGGTGGCACCAACTTTGATGCCAAGCTGCGCCGTCAGTCGCTGGATCCTGAGGATCTGATCCTCGCTCATGTGGGCGGGATGGACGCCTGTGCCGCAGGGTTGAAAGCGGCCGCCGCCATGCTGGAGGACGGTAAGCTGGAGGCGGCACGCAACGCACGCTACGCCGGATGGGACACACCCGATGCGCAAGAGTTGCTGACGCAGGCGACGCTGGATCATTGCTTTGACAGCGTTATGCGTGACAACATCAACCCCGAGCCACGCTCTGGCCGTCAGGAGCGGCTGGAAAATCTGGTGAACCGCTACCTTTGATCCGCGACCACCTCGCTGGCCTTGTGCGTTTGCCGCCCCGCCAATAACGTGGGTCGCAAAGGGACAGGTCCAGGGCGTTGATCGGAACGATAATCAAGACTTTCGGGCGTAAGTATATGGACGTGACCTTGCGGTCGGGTCCCGATTACAGCGTGCGTATTGTGGAACGTCCGGGGCTTTGGATGGAACAGGGTGCGCTTGCCGCGCTTTGTGCTGATTTGCGTCAGGTCGCGGGGCGAACCTTGGATGCAGGCAGCCTGTCTTACGGGGTCTTTTCAGGCGATCAGGCCCGGATGGGCGCGGTCATCATCACGCTGGTGTCGCGTCGGGACGGGACGCCTGTGGCATTCAATGCGCTGGCTGTCATGCAACTTGAAACCGAGCCACGCGCGACAGAGGTTCTGCATCTTGGGCTGGTCATGGTGGACCCGGATGAACGATCCAGAAACCTGTCTTGGGTGCTATATGGTTTGACCTGTTTTCTGATCTTCTTTCGGCGCCAATTCCGCCCCGTCTGGGTGTCCAATGTCACGCAGGTGCCCGCCGTTGTGGGCATGGTCAGCCAGATGTTTTCGTCCGTCTGGCCCTCGCCGGACGGTGGGCGGCGCACATTGAACCATCGGCTTTTGGCGCGTCAGATTATGGCGACGCATCGCGATGTCTTTGGTGTAGGCGATGGGGCCGGGTTTGATGAGGACCGGTTTGTGATCACCGATGCCTACACTGGCGGGTCCGATGATCTGAAAAAGACGTGGGAGGCTGCCCCGAAGCACCGCGAGGCGCGCTACAACAGTTTTTGTGAGAAACAGCTTGATTACGCCCGTGGCGACGACCTGCTGCAACTGGGGCAGATGGATGTGACGGCAATGCGCGGTTTTCTGGCGCGCGAGGTGCCAAAATCTGCGGTGCTGGCGTTGATCTTAACCGGCGCGCTGGTGGCGCTGCGTCGGATCATTCTGCCCGCGGTGCATTGGTTTGACACAAGGCAAAGCTGGTCGATCCTGCGGCCCAGCCGTGGCGGCAAATCATGATCTCGGCGGCGACGGTTCTGACGCAGCTTTATCTGTCCTGTGCGGCACTGCTGGGGCTTTATGTGTTGCAACGGGTGCTGATCCGCCGCGACCCTTATGAGCCGATCAACCGGCGGTTTCTGTTTGCGGTACGCATTACGATGGCCCTTTTTCTGGGTCGCGCGCTGATGGTCGTGACCGGGGTCGAGGCGTTTCGCGTGCTTGTGCTTTTTGCCGCAGCCGTGGTCCCTCTCGCCGCATTGATCCTGACCGAAGGACTGTTGCGCTGCCATGCGCCACCGCCTGTCAAAGTGCTCATCGGTGGTGGCACCATTCTCTTTGCGCTGTCCTCATTGTGGTATTCCGACAGTATTGATCCTGCGCGTCTGTTCAGCCTGCTGGGGTTCCAGTTGCTGGGTTTTCTGCTGTCGGGCTGGTTGATCATCACGCGCGACCGGGCATCGCTTTCAGCCAATGAAAACGCGATGGTGGTGCGCCTTGGCCTGTCGCTGTTCTTGTTTATCCCACTCGCGGCAGGTGATTTCTTATTACTTTACAGTGGCCTGCCTATCCAGTTCTCGGCCCTTGGGGTGCTGATCCTGTGCTGGTTGGCGATCGGATTGGGGCGGGCGCATTTGGGGCACCGCGCCACATTGGTCAATCTTGCCGTGATGATCGGGGCCGCGATCATCGTGGGCTCGATGATCAGCCTTTTTGCGCAATTGCACCGTGACGGGGTGTTGATGAGTATCGCTGCCATCATGACGACCCTGTTTGTCGTCGCGATTCTGACCGACGCGCGGTCCTTGCGGTTGGAAGAGCAGAGCATGGGGTTGTTGCGCCATCTGGCGACGGCCAAAACCGATGACCCGATGGGTTTTCTGCGGGATTTGCAGGATCACCCTTTGGTGGAAGGCGCCGTTGTGGTCAGCGAGGCCAGTCTGACGGGGCTTGATGATGCGGTACTGCAGCGCATCTTTTCCGTCGCCCCGGTGTTGCGTCGCACGGACCCGCCCCGCCTGGGTCCGGTCGCGGATGATCACATTGCCCACCTGTTTGACAGCTATGCTGCCACCCATGTCATGCTTGGTATGACTGCCCCGCGTGTGTTGATTGCGCTTTCCATGCCGTCGCTCAGCGCGTCACCCTCTGCCGAATTGGAGTTACAGGTTGTGCAAAAGATGGCAGCGTTGATGTCAGAGAAGCGGGTAATACCAGATGAATGACCTGCGCGCAGAGGCTTTGCATATTTTCCAAGCGGGCGTTGCTGCAGCAGATCCCTTTGCCGCTGTCACCACACATCTGAATGATGTGCCGAACCCGGCCCTGATCATTGCTGTCGGCAAGGCCGCGCGCCTGATGGCCAAGGCGGCGCTGGCGCGCTTTGGCGGTGTGCGCTGTATCGTCGTGACCAACTACGAAAACGCCGCTGATCTGGATGGGGCAGAGGTCTTTGCAGCCGGGCATCCGGTGCCGGATGTGAACGGGGCCGCGGCGGCGCAGGCTGTGATCGCCGCATTGCAGGGCGCGACCGGGCCGGTGCTGGCGTTGATCTCAGGTGGCGGATCTGCGCTGCTGCCCGCACCTGCGGGTTTGATCAGCCTTGCGGATAAGGCTGCGGTGAATGCGCTGTTGCTGGCGGCTGGGCTGGATATTGCTGCGATGAACCTCGTGCGCCAGCAACTGTCTGACCTGAAGGGCGGTGGGTTCCTGCGTCACGCAGCCCCGCAGCCTGTCACGGCGCTAATCCTGTCGGATGTTATCGGCGACGATCTTGCCGCGATCGCGAGCGGGCCAACGGTTGGGCCAATTGGAACGCCTGAAGATGCGATCAGTGCGCTGAAAGGGGCAGGGCTGTGGGGTGATGTCCCGGCGGTGGTTCGTGCGCATCTGGAGGCGGCAAAACCGGCACCTGTGCTGCCGGAGGCCTGCAATATCCTTGTGGGATCAAACGCCAAAAGCGTGGCGGCGATGGCCGCCGTGGCGATGGGCGGGCATGTGATCCCTGATCCGATTGTGGGCGATGTGGCGGATGCTGCGCAACGGATTTGCGATGACGCGCGGATTGGCACTACGGTCTGGGGCGGCGAAACAACGGTGGTTTTGCAGGGCAGTGGGCGCGGCGGGCGTAATCAGGAGCTGGCCCTGCGGATTGCCGTCGAAGCGGCGCGCCGGGGGTGGACCGACTGGACCTGTCTGCAAGGGGGCAGCGACGGGCGCGACGGGCCGACCGATGCGTCCGGTGGGCTGGTGGATCAGGGCACACTGGGCCGGATCACCGGTTTGGATGGGCTGCTGGCCAACAATGACAGCTATACCGCCTTGGCTGAGTCTGGTGATTTGCTGATTACGGGTGCCACGGGAACGAATGTGGCCGATCTTGGGGTGATGATCCGGCGTGGTTGAGTATGCTTGGCATCGCTCTTGTTTATCTATTCACCCTCAATGATATCAACGGGATCGTCGGCCTGCTCAGGTGCGCCGAGCAAGACACATCTGTCTTGATCAAACAGGCCTTGTGCGTTGAGCAAGTCCTGCCCTGAAAAAAGGGCCGCTTCGCAGCCGCGCCGAATGACAAGACCCTTGAGGCGCACGCCGCGGGACAATGTCCAACGGGAAAATTGCTGGGCCGCACCGTCAAAGTCATTTGCATTGATCAGCTTCAGCAGTGTCGAACTGGCAAAGTTGCCCTCTCCGACATTGAAGACAAAAGAGGATAGCGCGCCAAATTGGTGGTCGGTCAGATCGACCGACACCAGGCGTTCGACGGCATGTCGCGCATGTCCTGTATCATTCAGCAAGAGATCCTGCCCAGACTGATCCGTCAACGGGATGTCGAACCCGGAAAGGTCGGTCGCAGAACAGCGTTTGAGGGCCACGAGATGCCCGTATCCGATGGTGCAATACCCCACCGGGTCGTCATAGGGAACGGCTGACCAGCCTTCAAAGTGCTCGATCAACTTGATCGCAGATTTGAGGAGCACTCTGCCACCAGGGGCCGGCGCGGCGGTCAGGCCGCCTCTGAGGATCTCAATCTGAATTCCTGACGCTGTGCGCTCAAATTCGAATTCTTGCGCGCAGACGCCGCTGCCACAGCTCAATGAGATGCTGATCAAGGCTGCTTTGAGCGTCGCGTATGTCATTCAGATCAATCCAAATGGCCCCGGTTCAACGCCAGCCTACTGTGATGTGCCGAATGTAATCAAGCCGTGGTGGCGCGCGCGGCTGTTGGGAGGCCCCGTGATTTTGCCTGCTGAACCTAAGCGATGGCCTTGGCCATCTATCCCATCGCCGCGCTGATCACGTAGAAGATCACTGCTGACAGAACCGCCGCTGCTGGCACTGTAACCACCCAAGCGGCGATGATCGTCATGAAGTGTGACCGACGGACGAGCTTGCGTCTGCGCCGTTCTTCGGGCGCGTAATGTGGCCGATCCGGCATCGTAAGGCGCGCCTTCTTGATCCGCCGCTCTGCATCCCATTCCCGGAAAAAACCAACGCCAAAAACACCGCCCACGGCGATATGCGTGGAACTGACCGGCAGGCCAAGCCAACTGGCCACAATCACAGTGATCGCTGCTGAAAGTGCGACGCAATAGGCGCGCATCGGATTGAGCTTGGTAATCTGGCCGCCGACCATGCGGATCAGTTTGGGCCCGAACAGGAACAGCCCGAAAGAGATACCAAAGGCGCCAATCACCATCACCCAGAAGGGGATGGATACCGCCTGGGTGAAATCACCTGATTGTGAGGCTTGCACAATCGCGGCCAGTGGCCCCACCGCATTGGCGACATCATTGGCCCCATGCGCAAAGCTAAGAAGGGCGGCGGACACCACCAGCGGGATGCCGAACAGCACCTTGAGCGACTTGTTTCGGTTCTCCAGCCCCTGGGACTGCTTGCGGATCATGGGGATCATCGCCATCCAGACCAACCCGCCGATGGCGGCACCAATCAACAGGGCTGTCGGCATGTCGATCTTGATGATTTTCTTAAGGCCCTTCAGTGCCAGATAGGCGGCAAAGGCCCCGGCCATGATGCCCACCAGGATCGGCACCCATGTGCGGGCGGCTGCGATCTTGTCTTCGCGGTAGATGATCCGCGACTTGATGATCCAAAGGAAGAATGCTGCGATGGCCCCGCCAAGCACGGGCGAGATGACCCAACTGGCGGCGATCGCGCTCATTGTGGGCCAGTTGACGGCCGTGAAGCCGGCCGCAGCAATGCCCGCGCCCATCACACCACCCACGACCGAATGGGTCGTCGAAACCGGTGCGCCAACCCAGGTGGCGAGGTTCACCCATAAGGCGGCCGACAAAAGGGCTGCCATCATGGCCCAGATAAAGACGGAAGACGTGCCAAGGCTTTCGGGGGCGATGATGCCCTTGGCGATGGTAGACACGACATCACCGCCTGCGATTAACGCGCCCGCGCTTTCAAAAACCACAGCGATGCCAATCGCAGCGCCCATGGACAGGGCATTCGCCCCCACGGCAGGCCCCATGTTGTTGGCTACGTCATTGGCGCCGATGTTCAGCGCCATATAAGCCCCTAGGCAGGCCGCGATGACCACGATCAACGTATTGTTTTGCTGGCCGAAGAACAGCATCGCAGCGATACCGGCCAGCACCACAAACACAAACGAAATGCCAACCCCGACCATCGGACGCGAGACGTAGTTCGTTGCATTTTCAAGATTGGAAAAGCGGGCCAGATCCCGGTCAAGCGTTTCTAGGTGGCGTGCATCGCCCTGTTCGTTTGTCATTGATGTCCCCCCTTGGCGTTTCAACAGGAACTACCGCCCTGATGGGGGCAAAAGCAACACTTCTGTGCGCCATATCTGTGGGGGTGCCTACTGACGCAGGAAAAGTGACTTCAATTCGGCCTCATTCACCAGTTCGGCTGCCGCATCGGCATCGACCCAACGCCGTTTGCGTTCGTGCGCTTCGGGGAAATCCTCTGACAGGTCATTCACAGCGACCGAATAGACCAGTGTTTCGACTGGAATCTCGACCCCATTTGCCTGCTTTTTGTTGTAGGTGTAGCGGCCAACGGGATCGGTGCCGGTCGCGCGACCTTTGACGCCGGCCTCTTCCCAAGCCTCTTGCAAGGCCGTCTCATTGGATTTCAACCCCCGGATCGGCCAACCCTTGGGGATGATCCAGCGGCCTGTGTCGCGGCTGGTGACTAACAGGTATTCCTTATCGTCGCCTTCGCCACGGTGGCAAAGGGCGGCCATTTGCAGCCGTTTGGGCCGTTGAAGCAGCGGCCCCAGGACAGAGTCCCAGACCGTTCTAAAGGGGGCGTACATGTGAAACCACTCAATGCGTATTTTTTGCTTTTGATGGTTTATAGGCCATTTTTCAATGGGTTGCAAATTCGGGGGGTAGCCCGAGCGATATGGCGCATGCAGTTCGGAGGAGTGCCCTTGGCAGAGTGGGCGCGCGCGCCGAGGCGTTGATAGATGTTTTTTGGGCAATTATCTATTTCGATGAGGGTTGGCTTTGCGGGACAGCGGTGCCGTTGGTCGCCTTCCACAAAGTGTTCGTTCAACGAGAGGGTATGAAAACCCCAGACAGCAGCTATACGTTCAAGCCTTGGGTGGCGCCGTGCTCTCTCGTACGACCAGTTCAACATCTATGACTTCGATCAACGCCTCGCCGGTTGCGCCGCCAATCCGGTCGAGTAACTTTTCTGCTGACAGCAATCCAATCCTGTGGCGATCTTGCCGAATTGTTGTGAGGGAAGGGACGAAGGATCCAGACATTTCGATATCGTCGAATCCGACCACAGAAATGTCTTCCGGGACGCTGAGACCATGCGACTTTAGGCCGGAAATCAGGCCGAATGCGACCATATCAGCCGCGCAAAAAACAGCCGTCGGTTTATCCGGCATGGCGGCGATCAAGTCCGCTGCCCTTTGACCGGACTCAAGCGTAAAATCACCGCGAATGATCCACTCTTTCGGCGCACGTAAGTTGAGCCGGGAGCGCTCTTCAAGCATTCCTTTCCGGCGCGATTCAGTCAGCACATTCCCTTTTGGTCCGGTTACATGCGCAATTTTTCGGTGACCAAGGTCGTGTAAATGCCTGATCGCCAATTGTGCACCCTTGGCGTTGTCGCTTCGAATGGATGGAAATGTCGGGTCGTCGACCCACTCACAGGTGAAAACGATGCGATCGGCAACATTGGCATCTTGGCAGTGTTGCAGGATGACTTGGTCGACGTCCCCATCCAGTGAAATTACCCCATCAATCGTTCCATCTAAGAATCGCCCCGCCAGATCACCACCCGATAACGGCCGACTTTCGGTATCCGTGATCAAGACCGACAAACCGGATTCTGCAAATCCGTCGCTTATGCCTGACAGGATCTGCGAGAAAAATGGCTTACCCAGATTCGGAACCAGAACAAGTACTGCACCGGCCCGCTGCATGCGTAGGTTTTGGGCTGCCCGGTTTATTCTGTAGCGTGTTGATTTTACGGCGTTAAAAACAGCCGTACGGGTCTTTTCTGTAACCAGATCAGGTTTGCTCAGCACCCGGCTAACCGTGGCCGTTGAAACGCCCGCAGATCGGGCGACATCCTGAATTGTTGCGTTACGTTTTGTCATGCGAAATGGGCTCCAAAAACGCGAAGCTTGACAATTTGCCCAACTTCCTAAAGCTATGTAATCGATTTCAGGTAGGTGGAACAACCTCTAACATACGACCATCGGCACCTGTCAGGGAGGACCAAAGGACATGCTGCAACGACCGGCAAATGCCAGATCAGTGACAGGAGTGACTGAAAATGTAATCGATTTCAGTTTCCGCGTTGATCTCGTGATCGACGCAAGTCGTAGAGGTCTTGGTGTCACGACAGCGCATGTTAGCCATGACTGTGGAGCAGCGGGCGAGATCGCTGGTGTCGGGGGGCAACCTTTCCCCGAAGATGGAGGGCACCTCGTTGTGTGAGGGGGCTCGCATAGGAACCTTAAGTGCTGCGGTTATCGGCACGGGTTTCATTGGCGCTGTGCACATCCAAAATCTTCGCCGGCTTGGCGTGAGCGTGGTTGGTGTGCTTGGATCGTCGGCAGAACGCGGAGGCAAACGCGCGGCCGAACTGGGTGTGCCCAAAGCCTATGCGAGCATCGATGAATTACTTTCCGATGCAGCGGTCGATGTTGTTCATGTGACCTCTCCCAATCGCGCCCACTATGATCAAGTGAAGCAGATTTTGGCTGCCGGAAGGCACGTCATTTGCGAAAAACCGTTGGCCATGACATCCAAAGAATCCGCCGACATGGTGGGATTGGCCAACGCGTCGGGCAAGGTCGCTGCAGTTTGCTACAACATCCGGTTTTATCCCCTAAACCAGCATGCGCACAGGATGGTGACCGATGGCGAACTTGGCTCCATCAGATTTATCACGGGCAGTTACCATCAGGATTGGCTCGCCAAACGGACGGATTGGAACTGGCGTCTTCAATCCGATGTTGGTGGGCCTTTACGTTCTGTCGGTGATATTGGAACGCACTGGGCAGACCTGACCAGTTTCATTAGCGGTAAGAGGATCGAGTCCGTTTTTGCCGATCTTGTAACCTTCCTGCCGGAGCGGCTGCGCCCAACATCAGCGGTCGAAACATTTGCCCGTGTTGAAAGTCAGACAGAGCCCGTGTCCATCGATACAGACGATGCGGCGATGATCTTGCTGCGTTTTGAAGATGGCGCGCGGGGCGTGCTGTCGACCAGTCAGGTCAACATCGGGCGGAAAAACGCGCTGAATTGGGATATTGCAGGCTCAAAAGCCAGCGCCGCCTGGAACAGCGAGGCGCCAGATCATCTGTTTATTGGCCACCGCGATAGACCCAATGAGACGTTGATGCGGGACTTCACCCTAATGAATGAAACCGGTGTTGCCGCCGCAACGCTTCCACCGGGCCATGTCGAAGGGTTCGCTGACAGTTTCCATGCGTTCTTTGGAGCCGTTTACACGGATATTTTGGCCGGTGGGCGCCAACCTTATTCGACCTGGGCAACCTTCGAACACGGCCATCAGGAAATGAAATTTTGTGACGCTGTCCTGCGGTCCTCTCAAGAGGGGCGCTGGATCAAGCTGAGCGAGGCGTAAATCGATGAAGCTAGGGTTGCTGACAGCGCCATTTGAGGACAGCGCACTAACGGACGTGGCGTCGTGGGCATCGGGCAACGGATTTTCGGCGCTTGAGATTGCCTGTTGGCCAGCAAGCGGTGGCGAAAAGCGGCGATATGCCGGGACATCGCACATCAATGTTGATGGCCTCACATCCGATGAGGGGCAGAAAATTGTCGGTTCCTTGAAGGAGAAAGGCATCGAAATTTCTGGGCTCGGCTACTATCCGAACCCGCTGCATGCAGATCCAGATCATAGAGAACAGGTCATTGGTCATCTTATGAAGGTGATTTCAGCTGCGAGCTTATTGGGCGTGAAGGTCACCAACACGTTTGTGGGTGGTGATCGATCTTTGACCGTCGATGAAAATTGGGAACGCGCTGTTGAAATTTTCACGCGGATTGTGGGCCATGCGAATGACTGCGGTGTAACGCTGTGCTTTGAAAACTGCCCCATGATATTCAGCAATGACGAATGGCCGGGTGGTCACAATATTGCCTATTCACCAATGATCTGGCGCCGGATGTTTGACGAATGGGGTGACGCCGTTGGTATGAACTTCGATCCCAGCCACCTGATCTGGCAAATGATTGATCAAGGCCGATTCATCCGTGAATTTGGGCCGCGCATGGCGCACGTCCACGCCAAGGATTTGATGATTGATCGTGACGGGCTTTATGAACGTGGGGTCATGAGCGCCGGAATGGGGTGGCAAATCCCGCGCCTTTGCGGGCTTGGTGATGTGAATTGGCGGCAGTTCTTTTCAGAACTCTACCGGGTCGGATTCGACGGTCCCATCATAATTGAGCATGAAGACAGGTTGTTCGAGGGAACCGATGAAAAGGTCAAACGCGGGTTTCTACTCGCCCGCGACACTCTGCAACCTTTCATCAAATAGAGGGCACGAAGCTCCAGAATATAACTGCACTCGAAGGAGAGAAAACATGAGAAAGTTAACATTGGCAGCAGCTACGCTTGCGCTTGGGGGGGCATTCGCGCCCGGAGCGTTTGCAGCCGAGTACACGATCGGCGTTTCAAACACTGTCCAGGGCAACGGTTGGCGAGAGCAGATGATCTGCGCCATGCGCGCCCAGGCACTGGTTGAACCCGATGTTTCCAGATTGATCGTCGCACATCGGAACACCGACAGCGCCGGTCAGCTAGAGGACCTAAATAACCTCATTGCCGCCGGGGTGGATGCGATTGTTTTGAACCCTTCGAACCCAGACGCGCTTAACTCAGCGATTAATGACGCGATTGCCAAAGGTATCGTGGTTGTGGCTGTCGATGCCGGCGTCTCGGCCGAGGGCGCGTACATCCTTTCTAACAATCAGGAAGAGTACGCATATCTTGGCGCGAAGTGGCTGTTTGAAAAACTCGGCGGTTCGGGTGACGTTGTCTACATGCGCGGTATCGCAGGGGTTTCGGCTGACACGGACCGGGACAACGGGTTCAAGCGGGCTCTTGCAGAATTCCCCGGGATCAATGTTGCGCATGAGGTGTTCACTGGTTGGCAGCAGGACCAGGGAAAGCAACAGATCTTTGACTTCCTTGCAACAGGTATTCCGTTTGACGGAGTGTGGACCAGTGGGATCGACAATGTGATTGTTGATGCCTTTGTGGAATCTGGCGCACCGCTTGTGCCGATTGTTGGTGCAGACAATGCTGGCTTCGTTCAGTACCTGACAACGGTTGACGGCTTTGAGGGCGCCGCGGTGACCAATCCGGGGTCCGTGGGCGGTGCTGGTGTTGCGCTTGCCGTTGATATCCTGAACGGTAACGCGCCGAATGCAACGACGGTCCTGGTCGACCCTGTCCTTTGGGAAAATGCGACAGCAGAGGGTCGCGCCGTGATCGAATCCGCGCAGAATCCGAATCTGGACCCCGAATGGCCTGTTTCAGTAACCATCCCGGGATGGACGGATTACTCGATGGAACAGGTCATCGCCTGTGAAGGCCCGGACGCCTAAACAAAATTGGCGGCTCTTGGCTTGATCCCGGGGCCGCCTTCCAAAAGAGAATTACCATGACAGATCATCTTGATACCGCGCCGTTGCTGGACGCATCCGGCATTGCCAAAAGTTTTGGCGCAGTTCGGGCGCTGACCGACGCCAAGCTGCACGTCAGCCCGGGCGAGATAATCGCGCTTATGGGGGCAAATGGGGCAGGTAAGTCGACTTTCGTCAAGGTTCTTACCGGGGCATTGAGCCCTGACAACGGTCAGGTCTTGATCCGAGGAAAACCGGCAAAGGTCGGATCGCCCGCACAAGCGCGCGCTTCGGGTTTGATCCCGGTTTACCAGGAACCCTCTTTGATCCCTGACCTATCTGTTTCGGAAAACCTTCGTTTGACCGATACCGTGGCAGGGCCATTTCAGGCATTGGTCGCCGACCTTGGTGTCGCGGATTTGAATTTGGATGATCAGATATCTTCCCTACCGCTTGCAACATTGCGCATTCTGGGCCTGGCGCGCGCGCTTGCTTCGGACCCTCAGGTTCTCTTGCTTGATGAGCTGACTGCGGCTTTGCCAACGGATCTTGTCGACAATGTTTTGCGGGTCGTGCGCAAGCAGGCCGACAATGGATGCGGCATCATTTATATCTCTCATCGGTTCACCGAGATTTCCGCGCTTTGCGACAAGGCGACGGTATTGAGAGATGGCAAGACGGTTGGCGAACTGGCTATCGAACCTGGTGTAGAGGAAAGCGTGGTCGAATTGATGCTTGGCGCAAAGATTGATCTTGGCCAACGCGAAGGCAGATCGCCGACTGCCGATCAAATCGGAACACCGCGACTGCAAATCAATTCAATTGCTGCGGCTCCCAAACTTGAAGACGTCTCGTTCGATCTGTTTGCAGGCGAAGTTCTGGGTGTTGTCGCGCTCGAAGGCCAGGGTCAAGACGAGCTTTTTGAGGTTCTTGCCGGTTTTCGCAGACCAACGTCAGAAAAGTCCACCTTGATGGGCAGCGTGTTTCATTTACCCATCCCGCCGACGCCATCGCAAAGGGCGTTACTTACGTGCCCGGCGACAGGGCAGAGGCCCTTTTGGCCGAGCGTTCTGTCCATGAAAATATCGCGTTGCCGTTTTCAGCAAAGCTGCGGTCTTGGGGGCCGCTAAGGCGCCGCTATGAACGCGAACGCGTGGCACACGCAATTGACAGACTGCAAATTGACACCCGCGCGCAAGGAGAGGTCCAAAGATTGTCCGGTGGGAACCAACAAAAGGTGACGATTGGTCGTTGGCTGGCAACTGGCGTAGAGACTTTGCTTTTGTTTGACCCGACGCGAGGGATCGACGTCCGGACCAAACGTCAGATTTATCCTTTGGTTCGGGAATTGGCGTCACAAGGGACGGCCGTTCTATTTTACACCTCTGAACTGGATGAGATCCCATTGGCCTGCGACCGGGTGGTTGTGATCTTCAACGGGAGGGTCGTCGATGTGATCGACGCCAAAGACGCAAATGAGCAGGTCTTGATGCGTGCTGCCTATGGGTTGCCGCGTGACGGGGCCGCAGCATGACAGGTTTCATTCAAAGAAACGCTTGGACCCTAGGATTGCTTGTCCTGTTCCTGATTTTGCTTGGCACCACCAAGTCAATGCAGCCGGATTTTGGCGTGTCGGGGTTGGAAAGTCTGGCGCGGGCGGCTTTGCCCTTTGCCTTTGCGACAGCCGGGATGGCCGTAGTGGTCATTGTCGGTGGTATTGACCTTTCTGTTGCGTCGATGATGGCGGTCTGTTCGGTAACCGCCGCAGTTCTGATGCCCAGCGTCGGTGGTGTCGCGGGCGTTCTCGTTGTGCTGGCTTTGGGTGCCGCCATGGGGGCCATTAACGGCGGTCTTATCGTTGTAACGAAAGTCCCGGATATCGTGGTGACACTGGCCATGCTTTTTGTGTGGGAAGGTTTCGCGTTACTCATTCTCAGTACGCCCGGCGGGAGGGTCGCAGATTGGCTTCAGGCCTCCACTCAAGGATCTGCGATCTTTTCAGGGTTGCCCAAGGCGCTGGTGGTCATAGCATTCATAAGTGCCGCCATCTGGATCCCAATCCAGCGATCCAAACTTGGACTGTCGATCTATGCAACTGGTAGCGATGAGAGTGCGGCGTTCCGATCTGGCGTCCCTGTCGGGCGTACAAGAGTGGCGGCATATTCTATATGCGGACTATTCTGCGCGTTCGGCGGTTTGAGCCTTGCGTCACTGACCGGGATTGGGGAGCCGGTCCCAGGTCCATATCTGATGGCGTCTGTTGCGGCTGTCGTGTTGGGTGGTGTGGTTCTTGGCGGTGGTCGCGGGGGGCTGCTTGGTCCAATCATCGCGGTTTTTGTCCTGCGGATCATTCGAACGATCCTGACCTTTGCAGGGGTGGACCCGAATGTGACAACAATTATCGAGGGAACAGTGATGGTTGGCGTCGTTATGCTGGCGACTATCGTTACTTATCAGGGGGCAAGAACATGACAGATGCGGCAATAGATCCCGCCAATGCCCGACTTGGAAGATTTCTGCGCGACAATCCCGTGATCCCACTTATCGCCTTTCTTGTCCTGCTTATTGCGGTGCTGGAAATCATGAAGCCGGGGATGATCACGCCATTTAGGGTCGGGCGCGACGGGCTGATTTCGACTTTCTGGGTCGGAAATCTTGTCAAATTTGCCATTCCTCTGGCGATGCTTGCGGCCTGTCAGGTCTTAACCATGCTGACGGCTGGGATTGATTTGTCCGCAAGTGTGGTGGCGACGGTCGCCGCCTTCGTATGCGCCACCGCAAGCCCATTGGTCGGCGTGGGGCCGGCGGTGCTCATTGCGCTTGGCGCCGGTGCGCTGGTTGGATTGGTGAACGGCATCGGTGCTGGGATCGTCCGGGTTCATCCGTTGATCATGACACTGGGCACTGGCCTGATAGCGACGGGTTGCCTTCAGGTCTATCAGCGATTTGTGATTTCAACAGGCACCGAAATCCCCGAATTCTTACTTTGGCTTGGAACCGGACGCAGTTTTGGCATGCCCAATGGCCTATTCATGTTCGTGCCATTCGCCTTTGGAATTCTTTGGCTGATGCGGTTCTCTGGGTTTGGCAGGCTATTGTTCGCGCTTGGTTCAAACGAAAACGCCGCGCGCCTGTCGGGCGTGCGGTCATGGCAAGTGATTGTTGCGCTATATGTCCTCTCTAGCCTGATAGCTGCGCTGGCAGGCCTCTTATATCTGGGAATGATCAGGACACCGTCGCTTAGTCTTGCGAACCCGCTGTTGCTGCCTTCTGTCGCGGCCGCGGTTATCGGGGGCACCTCAATATTTGGTGGCAGGGGGAGTTTCGGTGGCGCGATAGTCGGTGCGCTGATTTTACGCGTCATTGAAACGCTACTAACGTTGCTGCAAATGCCCCAAGGCGCCAGAATTGCAATTTTCGGCCTGATTATTCTGGCCGTCACAGCGGTGTACGTCCGCATCACCGGCCAAAGATAAGGTCTAAGCCATGATAAAAACCCTCGTCGTCGGAATGGGTCAAATGGGTAAGAGCCACGCGCTGGCCCATCACAAAAATGACTCCTCAGAAATCGTTGGTCTCGTCAATCGTTCGAATCCCAACCTTCCGGAAGAACTTCGGGGCTACCCACTATTTGCGGACCTTGCAGAGGGGCTCGGAACTAAGCCTGATCTCGTCGTTATTGCCACCTACACTGACACGCACGCCGACTTTGCAATTCGCGCGATGGAAGCGGGCGCACATGTCTTTGTTGAAAAACCTATCGCTCTGACCGTCGAAGAGGCCGAGCGGGTGGTCTCTGTCGCGCAGGCAAGGAACCGAAAGCTCGTGGTCGGCTATATTCTACGCCATCACCCATCCTGGATGCGGATGATCAAAGAGGCGCGTGCGCTTGGCGGTCCGTATGTCTTTCGGATGAACTTAAACCAGCAATCAAGTGGCGCCGAATGGGATATTCATCGCGCCTTGATGCAAACGACATCGCCTATTTTGGACTGCGGTGTTCATTACGTCGACATCATGTGCCAGGTTACAGACGCCGACCCCGTTTCGGTTCAGGGTATTGGCCTGCGTCTTTCGGATGCAATTGCGCCGGATATGTATAACTACGGCCAACTTCAGGTGAAATTCAACGACGGCTCTGTTGGTTGGTATGAGGCTGGCTGGGGTCCAATGATGTCGGAAACCGCGTTTTTTGTGAAAGACATCGTTAGCCCTAACGGTTCGGTTTCAATCACCGACGCCGAAAAAGGGGCGTCATCTGATGTGGATGATCACACCAAGGTCGGTGGACTATTGGTGCACCGCCTGGATGGAGATCAGCTTATCGAACTGCCAAATGAGCCGGGCCATCAGGAGCTTTGCGATGCTGAACAAGCGTTCATCCTAGACAGCATCGTCCGCGACGTGGATCTCTCTCGGCACATGAAAGATGCCGTGACATCGCTGCGGGTATGCCTTGCCGCAGACCAAAGCATAAGACTAGGAGAACCAATTAGCCTTGGTTGAATGCGGTTTTCTCGGGGCGCCGATACACGCCAAATTCAGAGATACACCGGCATCAGCGTGTGGCCCCGGTGCAGAGACTGAAAGAAACGTAGGTATCAACTGATACGCCCCCGTCCCAAGATGGGGCTCAGGCCTCTGTCGAGAACTTCCCGTATCTGCCCGCATGAAAGACCAGCGGGTCGCCGCCGCGGTGGAGCGCTTTGGTGACAAGACCCACGACGATCACGTGATCACCCGCGTCGTGGGTGGCATGCAGATTGCATTCAAAGGTGGCCACCGCCCCTTCGATAATCGGTATCCCGCAGTGCGACAGATGGGTAGGGATGTCGTTGATGGCCGTTTTGGATTGTACAACCGCCGCGCAGACATCGCGTTGATCGGCGGCAAGTACATGCACAGCAAAGCGACGCGAGCCTGCGAAATGTTCAAACCGTTTGGACGCTTTGGCGGGCGACCACAGCACCAGCGGCGGGTCAAGCGACACGCTGGCAAAGCTGTTGGCCACGATGGCAACCGGGCCTTCGGGGCTGTCAGTTGTTACGACGGTAACGCCTGTCACGAATGTGCCCAGAGCGCCGCGAAAACTGTCGCTGTCTGCGCTGGGATCGAATGTCGCGATTGTACCTGCGTCCATCATAGGACCTCCGTGCCGGGCGCTGTTATCTAGAGAGAGCCCCTTACCACGGCCCATATCTATCTTCACAGCTATAGCAGTGTTTCGATACGATGAATACTATTGGTGCCCAATGGCGTTGCCGGTGTTTCAGGAGGAACGGGCCCGTATACATGGGCAGCATACAGGTTTTCAGGTTGTGCATCATACGGCTGCCGAAGTGTTCCGCGTCATTGAAGGGCGGATAGCCTGAGGCGATGAAAGCACGGAGGCCTATCTTTGATAGGCGTCAGTCTAGGTCAAAATCTGTTTCGCAGAGCCGACCAACGCCGTCCCGCAATCAGAGTGCGCGCTCCCGGCGCCGATCCAGCCGCCCGGTTCGACATAGCCATATCTATCAACCCGTTCGCGTGCTTTCACCGGATGGGCGAGGTCAAGCGAGGCCCTTGTACCGGGATCTGCCTGGCTTTGGCCAAAGCCATCAAGGTGCCACAAACGATCACCGTCCCGGGGGCTCGGGCGGGGCCCCATGTATCAGAGCTTCCGGTTGCTCCCACGGATTGGAGGCCTGCGACCACAACGGATCGACTATGTATCAACACCAGCGTTTCAACGTTGTTGCTCGCAGTGAAGCTGCAGTGGTGGTGAACTTGGCCGATGGGCCAGGGCGATTGTTTTGTGTTTGGTCGCGCAAGAAAGCGCGCGAACTGGACAGGCTGTGCTGCTTTAACCGTTGGCGGCGTTGGCCTCCAGAGCCTCGACACAATCAGGGCCTTCACATGTCACCATTGCCGCAGGCACTGATACTTCGCCGTACTCGGTCAAGATCAGGTAGGAGTTGTCTACGAAATCGTGGAACTGACCAACAATAGTGAAACCCTGTTCGGCGAAGGTAAGCACGATTTCATTTGCGTTCCCGGTTGTGGGCATGCCCATTGCGACCAAAATCGCAATGAGCCCACCAAGTTTACCGCTTACTTTTGTCATTCTGATACTCACTACACTAACGTTACTACCTACCCACACAGGTGTTTAATCAGATAAGAGTGAATTTTTTACTAAATTCTTCACGATATCGACTAAAGTACAGGAAAATTTGAATGCCAACGTATGTTTGCGTGCGGGGTTTTGGATCACAGGTGCAGCAGCTGTAATTTGGGCGCAGTTGCGGGGAGCTCCGGCGACGTGATCTGCCACAGGTCTTCAAGCAGGGCGGCATAAACACTGCGATAATCTGTTGTATGCACCAGATCGTCTTCCACCAGATTGGTCAGCGATGGGGGCTGTCCGCTTAGCCCGCCATTCACCTTGCCGCCTGCGACAAAGAGCGGGGCGGCGGTCCCATGGTCAGTACCGCCGGACCCATTTTCACGCGCTGTACGCCCAAACTCAGAAAATGTGACGATAGTGGTCTGATCCCAGAGCCCGATTTGCTTCATCGCTTCGCTAAAGGCACCGATGGATCGCGACAGATCGGCGAGCAGGTCCGCGTGCTGTTCGGGTTGTGCTTCATGCGTGTCATAGCCGTCTTGCACGACCTTGAGCACGGACACCTCAACCCCAGCATCCAGCAGCCGGGCCGCAGTTCGCAGTTGTTGCCCCAGGGGCGTGTCGGGGAAGTCGAATGTGATGGCAGGGCTGGTACGAAGCCGCTTATAGATCGCATCACCCGTGATCCGCGCGCTTTCATAGGTATCAAGGACGTGTTCAAGAGGCGATGCCGCTGCTTGCGGTCGGACCGCGTGCATGGCGTCTGGCAGGTTTTGTTGCATTTCGACAAAGACCTCTTCGTCACGCATGGCAGAGAACCGCCCGTTGCCGGCCAGCGGGCCCATGTTGCCGCCAAGCACAAGCCCGTCGGCATCGCGGGCCTGTGGTGCCTGACCGGCAAATGCCGTTGAAACCCAACCCCGCTGGCTCTGGCTTTGCGCGCCCAGCCCTGCGTTCCAGATCTCGATCGAGCGGAAGTGTGATCTGTTGGGGTTGGGGTATCCCACGCCTTGTACGATTTGCAGTGCGCCATCTTCCCAAAGGTTTCCGAGTGCGCGCATGCCGCTGTGCAGACCGATGTCAGTGTCGAGGCCGATGATGTCCTCTTGGGCAATGCCGATCCGCGGTCGCAGTCGGCGGTAGGCGTCATCAGTGCGGGGGATAACGGTGTTCAGACCGTCGTTTCCGCCCGCCAGTTCGATCAGGATCAGGATGTTCCCCGGTTTGGGGGCTTGGCCAGCGGCAGTCACAAAACCGGGCAGGCTGATCAGAGGCAGGCTCGCGCCAAGTGTTTGCAGCAGGCGGCGGCGGCTCATCAGGCGGTGATGGATCATGGGCATGGCCTCAGTTCAACTGATAATACGGGGACAGTACGATGTGACGGATCAATGCCTCGGGGTCGCTGGCGACGCGCTCCATGCGTTGTCCCTCTGTTGGCAAGGGCAAAGCCAGCAACGCGGATTGCGCGCGTAAGCTGTCAAAACCGCCTGCCTTGACCGCATGCAGCCATGCCTCCGCGCTCTGGTACTCGTAGCGCGGCGTGGCACTGATGTTCAGCGCCGCTTCGCGTTCCTCCACATAGCGTTCGGCTTCTTTCTCTGACATGCCCGATACATTGATCCCGCCAAGCCCAAGGGCGACTGGTGGGGTTGCTGCCAGCAAAAGCTGCCCTTGCGGGGGGCCCAGTGTTTCGCCCGCGAAATCGGCGACCCGTTGGGACGTATTCTCGGCTTCTTGCAAAGAGAGCCCGCTGCCTTCGGTCCAGGCCCGCTGCCCTGTGGTGCTAGCGATGATGTCGGGGAAGTGCCCCATGAGGGCCGCCAGCAATACCCGGTCAGCGTCGGTCATCCAGTCGGTATCGTTCTGTTGAATTTGCCGGGAATGGAACCAGAGCCAGCCGAAGGGGGCTTGCGTTTGCCTATGCCAGCGCGCGAAACACTCCGGCACACAGTCAGAAACATGCAACGAGAATTCCATTTCATCGGCTGCGTATATTTCGGCCCCAAAGGTGATGGAGCGCCAGCGATATGACCCAAAACTGACGTCAAATAGCGTGACAGCGAGGTTGCCAGAGCCCTCGCCCCATTTCGACGCCTCGATAATAAAGACTTGCCCGATGGCCAGATCCTCAGGCGCGAGCGTGGTCGGAGCAGATGCGGATTGTGGCTGCATCATCATCATGCTGCCCGCGTCGCGTGGAACGGGATCATATCCCAGCATGTAGGTCAGCATGGTGGCGCGTGCGCTGGCCGTGGCGTCATTGATCCAGTTGATACCTTCGGGCCAGCCGCCCACATTAGGCGGAAAGAACAGTTCTTGCCCCAAATCGCCAAGCGCCCAGTTCAGGTCATCAAGATACGGCACGGCGCGCCCCAGGGTGCGCACGCTGCCGACCATCAGGTCAACGGGTGATTTGACCAATGTGCCCCGGTTCTTGGCTGACCAGAATGCGTCAGAAAGAAACATGGCCCTCAATAGCGGTTTCATCTCCCAGTCGGCGGCGCGCCAGATGTCCGTCAAGCGTGCCACTTCGTCCGGGTCGGGTGTGTTAGAAACAAAGGCTTGCCAGAGCCGTTCGACAATGAACGGGCCAAATGCGGGATCGTTCATGACGATGCGCGGCAGATCATCGGCGTTGTGGCGCCCGGTGTTGCCAAGGATCGTCTTGATCCCGTGATCATGCGCTTCTGGATCAAAGATGTAGTTCCGCGCGCCAAAACGATCCACCGTGTGCCCGGTCAGCGCGCGGGCGGCCTGCACCACGTCATCTTCGGTGTAGCCGCGGCCTTCGCCAAGGGTGAACAGCTCCATGAATTCGCGCGCGAGGTTTTCGTTTGGGGCCACGCGGTCATTTTCGGTGTTGGTCAGAAAGACCAGCATGCCAGGGTCTTCAAGGATGCCGGTGGCCAGATCGGCAAAATTGGCAGCGGCATGGGTGCGAAAGAGCCGGTTTTGACGGGCGGCCCATTGTGGGTCTTCATGACGCCCTGCATTGGCTGCAAAGTGATCGTGCCAGAACAACACCAGCTTTTCGGTCAAGGGCGAGGGCGTCTCGATCATCTCGCGTAGCCACCATTTCTGCATGGTCGCGATGTCCATCCAGCGGTTGGTGAAAAAGAGATCGGACGCCGTGTTTCCAAGCGCCCAGATCTGATCGGTTGGATAGGCCCAGCCATCGACCCAGGCTGGCATGGGATGCTGCGGTGTAGTCTGCACAGCTGCCAGAATTTCCGTAACGCCATCGGTGTAGGATTTGCCCACCATGGCCGATATTTCATCAGGCGCTGCGCCAAATCCGGTGCGAGACACAAGGTGGCGCGCCTCCTCATAGGTCATCGACTCTGGACCTGCCCAAAGGGGCAGTGGCGTGAGCTGTGTCAACAGGGCCAAGGTGGTGGCTGCGATCTGGCGCATGTGGTCCTCGTGCGACTTGAATTGATCACACGATACCACATCTTTTGGCTTTGGTGGTTCACATCTGCCGGTTGGGATTACCGCAAATCTGCAATCACCACCCCATCGCGCGGGAGCGAGCCGGGAGAGACCAGTTCAATCGTGCCATTCAGCTTAAGCAGGTCGCGTACGGAGGCGCCAAAGGGGGCCTCATCAGTGGCTTGCGTTTCCAGTTTCACGATCATTTCATCGCGCTGCCCGTCATGGCTGACCTCAACGCGGGCGCGGGCGATTTCAGGGTGGCGGGCGACGAGGCTTGCAACCTGTTCAGGCCGCACGAACATGCCCTTGATCTTGGTCGCCTGATCGGCGCGGCCTTTCCAGCCTGCCAACCGCATGTTGGTGCGCCCGCAGGGTGAGGTGCCCGGAACAATTGCCGACAGATCGCCCGTTGCAAAGCGGACCAAAGGATATGACGGGTTGAGCGGGGTGACAACAACTTCACCGATGTCACCCATGGCCACAGGATTGCCGGTGCCCGGTGTGACGATTTCGACCACTGCGCCTTCGTCCACGATCATTGGCGCGTCAGCAACGGTTTCAAAGGCGATATTGCCCACATCGGCGGTGCCGTAACATTGCAAGCATGTGATCCCGCGCGCGACATAAGCTTGCCGTACTGTGGGGAAGAGGGGCCCACCAGAGACCAGAGCCTTGGTCAGGTGGGGCAGATCGACCTCCATCTCATCGGCTTTGGCAAGGATCGCGCCAAGGTAGTCCGGCGTGCCTGCGTAGGCCGTGACGGCAAGGTCTTTTGCTGCGCGCACCTGCAATTCCGTCTGGCCCGGCCCGGCGGCAAAGACCTGTGCGCTAACGGCAATGGCGGCACTTTCGAACATCGCACCGGCAGGGGTGAAGTGATAGGAAAACGTGTTTTGCACCACATCCCCCACACCGATACCTGCCGCGCGCAAAGCGCTGGCGAAACGCCACCAGTCGGCACCCTCACCACCGGGTTCATAAATTGGGCCGGGTGACTGGAACAGCCGGGTGATCCCCTTTGTCCCGACGCCGCCAAATGGCGGATTGGCAGCCTGCGCCGCGCTGAGTTCCGATTTGTGCAAGACGGGTAGGGCGCTCAGATCACTGAGCGATGAGAGCTGACTTGCGGCTTCGGGTGGCAATTGCTGCTTGAGTTGCGCAAGCTGATCGGCTTCGCGCGCATCGGCAGAGCGGGTTTCGCGTGGGGCAGGGGTGCTCATGCCAGCCACCTCTTGCGGCGGCGGTAACTTCGCACATCGCGGAAGGATTTGCGGCCTTCATCGGACATGCCAAGATAGAATTCCTTGACATCGGGGTTGTCGCGCAGCTCTGCCGCTGGGCCTTCCATGACGACGCGCCCGCTTTCCAGAATATACCCGTGATGGGCAAAGCGCAGGGCCACATTGGTGTTCTGTTCGGCCAGCAGGAAGGACACGCCCTCTTGTTCGTTCAAATTCTTGACGATGGTGAAAATCTCTTCGACCAGTTGCGGGGCAAGGCCCATCGAAGGTTCATCCAGCAGGATCGTTTCGGGTCGTGACATCAACGCGCGGCCAATGGCGCACATCTGTTGTTCGCCGCCGGAGGTATAGCCCGCCTGGCTTTTGCGCCGCTCTTTGAGGCGCGGGAAATAGTTGTAGACCAGATCAAGGTCATCACTGACCTTGGATGCGCCGTCGCGCCGTGTGTAGGCGCCGGTCATCAGGTTTTCTTCGACCGTCAGGTGCTCAAAGCAATGGCGGCCTTCCATCACCTGAATGACGCCGCGTTTGACCAGATCGGAGGGTGAACTGCTTTGCACAGTGTCACCGCGATAGGTGATTGATCCTTTGGTGACCTCGCCGCGTTCAGAATGCAGCAGGTTCGAGATCGCCTTGAGCGTCGTTGTCTTGCCGGCGCCATTGCCGCCCAGCAGGGCCGTAATCCCGCCCTTTGGCACGGTCAGTGACACGCCCTTGAGCACAAGGATCACGTGGTTGTAGATCACTTCGATGTTGTTGACCTCTAGCAGGGTCTCAACCTTCGTATCATCCAGCATGGCGCGTTGATCCATTTTCATGTTGCGGTGTGGGTAGGGGTGGGCGGCCCGGTCAGGGCCACCCGCTCGGTGTTTAGAGACAGCCGGGATCGATCCCGTTTTCAGCTGCGAAAGCAGCGGAATCTTCGGCGATCAGCGGGTCAATCACGCTGTTGTCAGGCGCGATGTAATCCGTCAGAGCAACCCACTGGCCATCAGCGGCATTCCACTGCTGAACGATACCAAGGCCCGATCCACCGTGGTTTTCGCAGGACACGCTGAACTCTGGCCCGATCTGGGACATGCCCAGTTCGGCCATGCGCGCCTCTGTGATTTCCAGTGCGGCCATGCCGTCACGTACCATCGCCGCCGTCACATCAGTGACACCGTGGATTTCCTGTGCATTGGCAATCGCCTCGGAGGCCAACATCGCGGCATACATGCCACGTGTGTAGAGCACTGAACCGAGGTTCGATCCGTCGCCGGCAGCATTGCCTGCCTCATGCACAAGCGTGCGGATTTCGTCAAAGACCGGCAGGTTTGCATCGACGCGGTTCATGTTGAGCGACTTGTAGCCATCCGCACCAGCACCCGCAGGGGTGACGTCATGTTCGGCGCCGGCCCACCAGTTCCCGATGAAGTTTTCCATTGGAAAGCCGATGTTCGCAGCTTCCTGGACCGCAACCTGATTCATCACGCCCCAGCCCCACATCAGGACATAGTCAGGACGCTCGCGGCGGATTTGCAGCCACTGCGATTTCTGTTCCTGTCCGGGGTGGTCAACGGCCAGTTGGGTCAGTTCAAACCCGTGCATCGCGGACAGCTCTTCCAACGTGCGGATGGGCTCTTTGCCATAGGCCGAGTTGTGATAGACCAGCGCGATTGATTTGCCCGACAGATCACCACCGTTTTCCTCAAGCAGGTAGTTCACCATCACGGATGCGGCATCCCAGTAGTTCGCAGGGTAGTTGAAGACCCAGTTGAACACTTCGCCATTGGCAGCAGATGTGCGGCCATAGCCCATTGTGTGGATCGGAATCTCATCCACGGTCGCTTTGGGGATCAGCTGGTATGTGATGCCTGTGGACAGCGGTTGATAGATCAGCGCGCCTTCACCCTTGGTACTTTCATAGCATTCCACACCTTTTTCGGTGTTATAACCGGTTTCGCATTCCACGATGCGGATCGCCTCACCACCGATACCACCGTCGCGGGCGTTGAGCAGGTTGAAGTAATCCTGATAGCCGTCCGAGAACGGCGTGCCGCCTGCCGCATAGGGGCCGGTGCGATATGACAGGTCAGGGATGACCAGATCGGCTATCGCTGGTGCAGCGGCCATGGTGCCCGCCAAGGCCATTGCGGCCAGTTTCTTCATCTTCATCGGTTTTCTCCTCCCATAGGTTTTCCGATCATCGTGTGGGTGTCTTCACCCGCTAGTAAGGGAACGGCCAAAGCCGCAATTTCTCTTTCGCCAGCCGCCAAAGCTGGGCCAATCCGTGTGGTTCCTTGATCAGGAAGAACATGATCAGCGCGCCAACAATAACAAGTTGGAAGTGTGCCACCAAATCGGTGGGCCAGCCCATCACGTCAACACCCAGCCATTTCAGTGCGACAGGCAGCAGCACCAAAAATGCAGCCCCGGCGAAACTGCCAAAGATCGATCCAAGCCCGCCAATGATGATCATGAACAGAACCAGGAATGATTTCTGAATGCCGAATGCCTCGCCCACTTCGACAGCGCCCAGGTAGACGGAAAAGAACAGCGCACCGGCGATGCCGACAAAGAACGAACTGACAGCGAAAGCGGTCAACTTGGCCTTCAATGGGTTCACCCCGATGATTTCCGCGGCGATATCCATGTCGCGGATCGCCATCCATGACCTGCCGATCGTGCCGCGTGTGAGGTTGCGGGCGATCAATGCACAGACTGTCACAAAGAACAGGCAGATCAGGTATTGCGCCCAGGCAGGTGTGCTGGGCCCAGTGACGGCAACCCCCGCGACCAACCGCTCTGGCGCGTTGATTTGCCCGGAGGCAGAGTAGTTGTAGAACCATGCGACTTTGTTGAACAACCAGACTAGGAAGAACTGCGCGGCCAATGTTGCCACCGCCAGATAAAACCCTTTGATCCGCAGGCTGGGCAGGCCAAAGGCCGCACCCACCATGGCAGTGATCCCACCGGCCAGAACGATATGGATCATGATGTTGATGTCGGGAAATGACGTCATCAGCTTGTAGCAGGCATAGGCCCCCACAGCCATGAAACCGCCTGTGCCCAGTGACACCTGACCGCAATAGCCTGTCAGGATGTTCAACCCTATTGCGGCAATGGCGTAGATCAGGAAGGGCACCAGCAGGGAGCTTGCCCAGTAGTCATTGATCACAAAGGGGATGACCAGCCAAGCCACGGCCATTGTGACCCAGAACCCGATACGGTCGAGTTTCAGCGGAAAGGTCTGACTGTCCGCGACATAGGTCGTTTTGAAATCACCGGCTTCACGATAGAGCATTGGCGGCCCCCTTTATGCGGATTGTCTTGTCACACACGTTCAATGATCCGCTCCCCAAATAGCCCTTGCGGGCGGAACACCAGAAACAGCAGCGCCAGTACGTAGGCGAACCAGTTCTCTGTCGCGCCCCCTAGGAATGGTGCGCCAATCAGGTACTCAAACAGTTTTTCACCGACGCCGATGATCAGCCCGCCGACAATCGCACCGGGGATCGACGTAAACCCGCCAAGCATCAGCACCGGTAAGGCCTTGAGGGCGATCAGGGACAGCGAAAACTGCACACCGGATTTCGCGCCCCACATGATGCCTGCAACAAGGGCGACAAGCCCGGCGAGCGACCAGACCAGCACCCAGATGAAGTTGAGCGAGATACCGACGGAAAGCGCCGCCTGGTGATCATCCGCCACGGCGCGCATGGCGCGGCCTTGCTTTGTGTACTGGCTGAAGGCGATCAGGCCAGCGACAAGAATGATCGCCACCACAGTTGCCACCATATCCAGCTTATCAATAAAGAAGCCGTAGAAGTCATCGCCGCCCAAGCCGCTGGTGGCGTCCTCCACCCAAAACGATCCGCCTTGTGGCAGGCCAACGGCCAGCGTCTTGATATCAGAGCCCCACATCAGATCGCCAACACCTTCAAGGAAATAGGCGAGCCCGATAGTGGCCATAAACAGGATGATGGGTTCTTGCCCCACCAGATGCCGGAATACGAACCGCTGCACGCCCCATGCAAAGATGACCATGACGATCAGGGTCAGGACAATCGCGGCCAGTACGGGGACGTTCCAGCCGAAGTAATGGATATCCGTGCCAAAGATTGCATTGATCAGATGCGCAAAGGGCACCTGACCGGACATGATACCCGCCAATGTGAGCGCCGAGAAAAGCGCCATCACACCCTGCGCATAGTTGAAAATGCCGGATGCTTTGTAGATCAACACGAACCCCAGGGCGACCAGCGCATAGAGCACGCCCGCCATCAACCCGTTGAGGATAACTTCGATACCGTAAAGGAAATCAGCGGACATCAATCGCACTCCATTGGATAAAGCTCACAAGATGCGGGTGTGTTTCCAACACGCACGGCAGTCAGAAGCGCCATGATTGCAGGTGGATTCTCACCAATCGCAATATTGCTTAGTGAGATTTGAACGAATCCGTCATCAATCCGCGTCGTTGCCCAGCCACCGGCGCGTCGGGAGGGGCTGACGCTCGACAACTCAGCTGCGCTTTTGCTTCTAAAGCTATCAGGCAGGGACGCATTCCATTCCGAAACATTCGCGTCCAAAGACGTTGTGATCGACATTGCTGCGCAGTTTCCAATTTCACCGCGCTGCATATCAATTATGAACCAAGCGCCGTCATCTGAAGCCCATGTGGCTTCCGGAACTGCAGTGAAACCAAGGCTGTTGCTGAGCTCATTGATTTGATCGGCGGAAAGAGCTGCCAAACCGTCGCGTGGCATGGCGGTGCCCGAAACTGCTTGCGCAACGCAATACTTCCAAAATCCATCATACATGCCGTCGGCATGAGCTGCGCGAGGCTGCGGGATCAAACTCATGACAACAAGGGCGATCAAAGTCCTAGTCATGGGCCACCCCCAGATAGGCATCGATCACCTCTTGATTGTTGCGCACCTCATCTGGGGTACCATCGCCGATCTTGCGGCCGTAATCCATCACGACAACACGGTCTGACAGATCCATCACAACACCCATGTCATGTTCGATAAGTGCAATTGTGGTGCCGAATTCATCATTCACATCAAGGATAAAGCGGCTCATGTCCTCTTTTTCTTCAACATTCATGCCTGCCATGGGTTCGTCCAACAGCAGCAGATCAGGCTCCGCCGCCAGTGCGCGGGCCAGTTCCACCCGCTTTTTCAAACCATAGGGCAGGCGGCCCACGGGCGTTTTGCGGATCGCCTGAATTTCCAGAAAATCAATGATCCGCTCGACCGCTTCGCGGTTCTCGTTCTCTTCGCGCTGGGCCTTGCCTGCCCAGATCGCCTGCGCCAGCATGTTGCTTTTGATATGCCCCATACGGCCGGTCATGATGTTGTCGAGGACGGACATTCCTTCAAACAATGCAATGTTCTGAAAGGTCCGTGCGACACCCTGGCGGGCCACTTGATAGGGTTTCATCGGCGGGCGCAGCTTACCGCGGAAATGCACTTCACCTTCTTGCGGTTTGTAGAAACCGGAAATGACATTCAGCATCGAGGATTTGCCCGCGCCATTGGGCCCGATAATCGCGCGGATCTCGCCTTCGCGGATATCAAAGCTGATGGACTTGATCGCCTCAACGCCGCCAAAGCGCAGCGTGATGTCGCGCAGGTCCATCATGACGCCGCCAATCTGGCGGCCGTCCTCGGTCACATAAGGGGTCGCGTCTGTTGTCATGCTGCGGCCTTTGTCTTGGCAACAACTGTTGCGTCGCGGATGTCCAGTGTGGCCTTGATGCGGCCCTTGCGCCCATCTTCGTAGGTCACTTCGGTTTCAGTGTAGATCTCGCCTGATCCATCATAAAGCGCATCAATCAGGTCATCGAATTTGTCTGCAATCACGGCACGGCGCACCTTTCGGGTGCGGGTCATTTCGCCGTCGTCGGCGTCCAGTTCCTTGTGCAGCACCAGGAAGCGGTGGATCTGACAGCTGGCCAGCATTTCGTCCTGTGCCACGCTTTCATTGACGGCATTGATATGCGCCTGAACGGTATCAAGCACCTGCGGGTGCTGCGACAATTCCTGATAGCTGGAATAGGCAATGTTGTTGCGTTCCGCCCAGTTGCCCACGGCGGTCAGGTCGATGTTGATAAAGGCCATGCAGCGATCGCGGCCTGCACCAAAGACCACGGCCTCTAGGATATTGGGGTAAAACTTCAGCTTGTTTTCGATGTATTTGGGCGCGAACAGGGCCCCGTCGGCCATTTTAGATACATCCTTGATCCGGTCGATGATGCGCAGATGGCCGGATGTTTCCTCGATAAAGCCGGCGTCACCTGTTGCCACCCAGCCCTCGGCGTCTTTGGTTGATGCCGTACTTTCGGGGTTGCCGTAATATTCGACGAAGGTGCCGGGCGAGCGGTAGAAGACCTCACCACTTTCGGCGATCTTCAATTCGACGCCCGGCGAGGGGACGCCAACAGTGTCTGACCGGACCTCGCCATCGGGTTGCTGGGTGATGAACACAGTCGCCTCGGTCTGACCGTAAAGTTGTTTCAGGTTGATCCCAAGGCTGCGATAGAAATCGAACAGTTCCGGCCCGATGGCTTCACCGGCTGTATAGCCTACGCGCACCCGGCTCATGCCCAGCCGGTTCTTCAGCGGGCCATAGACAAGGTATTTGCCCAATCCGTAACGCAGCTTGTCGCCAAATCCAACGGTTTCCCCATCAAGCAGCTTGGGCCCAACTGTTTTCGCGTGCTCCATGAAATGGGAAAACATCCAGCGCTTGAAGCGGCTGGCGTCCTCCATACGGATCATGACTTGCGTCAGGTGTCCCTCGAAAATCGCAGGGGGCGCAAAGAAATATGTCGGGCCAATCTCACGCAGATCGGTGTTCATGGTTTCGGCACTTTCGGGGCAATTTACGCAGAATGCCGACCAATAGGCCTGACCGATGGAAAAGATGAAATCACCGACCCAGGCCATTGGCAGATAGGCCAATGTTTCTTCACCGGCGCTAAGGTGATCAAAGTCAGAGGTATTCTTGGACGTTTCAATTACGTTGCGGTTGGACAGCACCACGCCCTTGGGGCGGCCAGTTGTGCCCGATGTATAAAGCATGACGCAGGTGTCGTCATACCCCAACGCATCGCGGCGGGCGTTCAGTTCTTTGGTCAGGCGTGGCGCGTTTGCCCGCCCGGCATTCTGGATATCGGCAAAGGCGGTGATTTCGCTATGGTCGTATTTGCGCATCCCGCGCGTGTCATAATAGATGACATGATCAATGCCATGCACGGTTTGCTGGGCGTCGATGATCTTGTCGACCTGCTCCTGATCGCCTGCAATGACAAAGCGCGCGCCGCAGTTTTCCAGAACATAGGTCATCTCTTCCACAACCGCGTCCTGATAAAGGGGGACGGGAACCGCACCAACCGATTGCACAGCGACCATCGACCAGTATAGGGCAGGGCGGTTGCGGCCAATGATGGCGATGTGATCGCCGCGCTGCACGCCCAGATCCAAGAGGCCAAGCGCGAGCGCCTCGACCTCATCTGCGGTTTCGGCCCAGGTCCAGCTTTGCCAGATGCCGAACTCCTTTTCGCGATACGCTGCCTTGTCCCCGTGCAGACGCACATTGCGTGCCAGCAAATGTGGCACAGATACCAGTTGATCCGATTCATTTTGATCCGACATGCATCCTCCCAAACGCAAATCTGAATGACCCCCGGTCTCTCCCCCCGAAGGTCGCTTGCTGTTTGTGTGACAGACAAGTTTTTCAGAAGTTTATCCGAAATGTTGCGAATTCTTGCAAGCGCTGTGTGCTCTTGTGACGCGCCGCTGAACTGCTACAGATATGACATGACCCGCACGTCCGCGACCCATGAAAGCCTGACACAGGCCGGTTTGAACCTGATCAAACAGGCGATCTCTATTTATGATCAGGACCTGCGGCTTGTACTGGCTAACACGCAGTTTCAGCGCATGTTTGACCTGCCGAATGAGCTGGTCGAACCCGGCGGATCGTTTGAACAAACCCTGCGTGTGCTGGCAGAGCGGGGCGACTATGGCGACTTGGATGATGTCGATGGTTTCCTGGCTGAACGGGTGGCGCAGGCCAAAGCGTTTGCGCCGCATTACTTTGAAAGGACGCGCGCCAATGGCACAACCATTTCGGTCGAAGGCAGCCCCTTGCAAGATGGCGGCTGGATTGCAGTCTACTCAGACATTACACAGGTCAAGACGCAGGAAGCACTGTTACGGTCCCGTTCGGCGGATTTGTCGGAAGAGTTGATCTCTCGCTCAGAAGAACTTGCCCGCGCCAACCGCACATTGACAGCGACGGTCACGGCGTTGGAAGAGGCCAAGCATCAACTATTGGCGTCACAGGCCCGTTTGAACCTGACCAATTCAATGATCCCGGCCCATATCGCACGGGTCAACCGCGAGGGCGTCTATACCTACACGAACCATAAGTTAGACACGATCGTGCCGGGGCGATCCAACAACATTGTTGGCATGCATATGTCCCAGGCACTGGGTGCCGCAGTTTATTCTCAGATTTCAGAGGGTTTCGCCGCGACGTTGCGTGGTGAGGCGCCGGTGGTTGAATTTGAACATAAAGAGGTGGGGCGGCATAATCGCGTCGCCTTTACCCCCGATATCAATGACGCGGGTGAGGTGATTGGCGCATATCTGCTGTCGGCCAATGTGACCGAACAGGTGCGCGCCCGGCAGGCGCTTGCCCATACCCGACGCCGAGAGTTGGCGGCACAGCTGACCAGCGGGTTGGCGCATGACTTTGGCAACTTGCTGACGATTATTCTAGGCGAGCAGGACAGGCTGGCCCGCCTGGAGGATATGCCCAAGGGGGCAATACAGTCCATTGAGACGATCAAATCCGCCGCCAGGCGGGGCGGAGATTTGATCGCGGGTCTTGGTGATTTGGTCGCGCAGCGGTCCATCAACATACGTCTGACGGATTTTGCGGGTTTTCTGAAGCAGACGACCCTTTTGGCAAAGGCGGCAACACCAGAGCGTATCACGCTATCGCTGGTCAATGAGGTCAGCGCGTCGCATCTGATGATCGATGCTGGGTTTGCACAGGATGCCTTGTTGAACCTTGTCTTGAACGCCATTGACGCGATCGATGGCGAGGGCGACGTGATGGTGACCGTGTCGGTGGATACGGCTGACTGTCTGGTGTTTTGCGTCGAAGATACCGGATTGGGGTTTTCATCAGAGGCGCTTTCCAATGCGCTGGCACCGTTCTTTACGTCGAAATCTGACCGAGCCGGGCGGGGATTGGGCCTGTCGACAACCTTTGATTTTGCCCGCTCAAGCGGTGGCACGATCAGGTTGACCAATCGCCCGGAAGGTGGCGCGCAAGTGTCCATCCTGATCCCTTATCAGCCAGCCAAACCTGTTGTCCCCGGCGTGGTTCTACTGGTGGAGGACAATGTCGATATCCGGCAAACTGTGCGCGCCTATTTGCAACGCATGGGACATGCGGTGATTGAAACGGACAACGTGGAAGAAGCCCGCAAGCTGGCCCTGGTCGGTGATGTCACCTTTGTTGTGACAGACCTGATACTGAAGGACGGTGGCACTGGATTTGCCTTGGCAGAACATCTTACTCAGCGCAGACCTGATCTTCCTGTTTTGATCATTACAGGGTTACCATCGCTTGATCCGCAGCATCAGGTCGCGGCAGGCGCATACCCCATTCTGAACAAACCTTTCGAGTTTGATGCCTTGGCCGCAAAAATGAACGAGGCGACACGCATATGAAACCTGCCCCACTGATCACGGTTCTTGACGATACACCGGAAATTCGCAGCATCCTGTCGGACGCGCTGGAACAGGCCGGGTTCCGCGTGCGCTCATTCGGGCGGGCGGCGGATTTTGAGCAAGCCTGCAAGACCATAGCGCCTGACGCCTGCATCATTGATCTGGGTTTGCCTGATAGTGACGGGCTTGCTCTGGTGCATCGCTTTGCCAGTCAATCAGATGTGCCGATCCTGATCATTTCGGGCCGATCGCGCACGCAAGACAAGATTGTCGGGTTGGAATTGGGTGCGGATGATTACATCATCAAACCCTTTGAAGTCGAAGAAGTCATTGCGCGGCTGCGTGTCATTCTGCGGCGCGCAAACGCCGAGACCACAAAACCCGACGCCAAGACGGTGCGGTTTGGCGGCTGGACCGCTGATCTGAACCTGCTTCAATTGACGAAAGATACCGGCGATATCCGGAATCTTACCTTCGCGGAAAATGAGATTCTGAAGATGTTTCTGGCCGCGCCCAACCGATTGATCCGACGCGAGCAGATCCTCGATTATCTGGGTAGCAATGCCGATGATGCTTTTGATCGCTCGATTGATGTCAAAGTTTCACGGCTACGCACCAAACTGGACGACGATGCCCAAAACCCCCAGATCATCAAGACGGTCTATGGGGCTGGCTATATCTTTATTGCCGAGACGCATGTCGGCTAAGGTGGTCAGCTGTGCCACATGTGTTTTGAGCTTGGCTACTGTCCGGCGCCTGCGCGTCAGCCCACTTCATACCGTTCAGAACAACAGTTCAGGCGCGCGTCGCAATTGATCGCTATCTTCATTTGCGCGCGCAAGCGTCCAACATCCCTGTAGGCTGATGAACAAGCGTTCTGCCTGCTGCTGAGCAGCCGCCTCTGTTTCGCCAAGCCGGATTGCGTGGCCTTCGATACAAGCAATCCATCCGTTGAAGTAGGTTGCCGATCTTGTGCGAAATTCGTTGCGATCTGGCCCGGCGAATAAGATTTCAGAAATCGGACAGCCGGTGTGGCTACCCAACAGCTCGAATAGCTTGGCCAGTTTGTGAAAGAGCGTCGAGACGCCATGGCGGTAGGTTTCAGCTGAAGCAAAAGCGTCATTGATGATTCGCACCATTTCCCGGTCGGCAAGGGCTGCAGCTTCAAGCGCGAGATCCTTCTTGCCGTTTGGAAAGTGATGATACAGCGATCCCTTTGGCAGTCCTGCCGCCGCCAAAATCTCGTTCAACCCCACCCCGTCAAAGCCCTTTTCCTGAAAGAGCTTGGCGGCCGTCCATGCAAGTTTGTCTTTGGTTGAAATGCTCATGGTGTTTCCTTTCCCATGATTAGGCTGTTCAGCCCCAGATAGCAATAGACCGACCGGTCTAATTGAGGAGAGACGATCGCGGAAATTCAGGCCAACTGGCCCTCAAACATCAAAAAGCTTCTGAACCTGCAAGATGTAGAAAGCACCGGAGCCGTATCAATCTCATTCGGATAATGACGGGTTGTGAGCAAGACCCCATGCGAAACAGAAACTACCTCATAGACCAATAACTCTGGCACCATCACCTGATGGGTACCCTTGAACACAAAGTCGTCGTCGTCATTTACTGGTATGAGCGGTGTGACCCTGGCTGCAGATGTCAGGCGGGGGTATTGGTTGCATACGTCAGGGCAGATTCAGCAGGCCTTGATAAGTTCCAGGATATCTTCATTGTTTTGATCGCCATCGAGCAGGACAGGACAAGCGCCTTCGGGAAACGCAGAGGTCTGCGCCGTTGGTGCCAGTAGAAACAGCGGACCTTCGGCGCGGTCAAAACGCAGGGCGCCCGGGGCAATGACCTGGCCGTCATACCCCGCATGTATCAGGCCAAGCTGAAGATGGCGCCATGCAATTCCGCCGGGTGAGAACACATCCTGATCCCCAATAAAGGCAATCGGACCGACTGCCTTGGTGGCTTCCAGTATGGCCTCGGCCTGTGCGACCCGCATTCCCCAATGGGTCGAGACCCGGCCGAAATGAAATAGATAAGCGCCCCATGACCTTGGCCCGTCGTGGGTGTTGATCACCCTGCTTTCCTTTGCGGAAACATCGATGAAAGGGGCATCGCGTTGCGGTTCGATGGCCAGGAAAAAGTAAAAGAGCGTCGCGCTAATCCACACACCCGTCAGCATATTTTTCAGGCGCGGTTGCAGTTGCGCCGTGGCTGCGACCCAGATCATCGCGGCAATCACCGGCAGCAGTGCAAAGGCCGGTATCATGTATTTCGGAGTGAGCATGTTGCGGGCCGCAAAAAGCATCGGCGCTAAACAGATCAACCCGATCAATGCTGGCATCCAGCTGCGCCGGTTGAGCATCGCATAGAGCGCGGCCCCGAAAAGGAAAAGCCAGCCAAGCGGGCTTAGGACGACTGTGGCAACAAATGTCTTGGCATATGTGTCCCAACCGGGCTGGTTGGCCCTGGCCACGATTTCATCCCGGGCACCTTGGTATGTGTTGATCACCCCTTGTGGGTCCAACAGATTTGTAGCCAGCGCAAATCCGAACACAATCCCAGCCCCGATCCCGATCATGATGAGGTCGATGACTTCTCGGCGGAACCAAACCCGGTAGGCTAGGATCGCCGGGACGATCAGCACAAAATCCATGCGCATCAGGACAGCTATTGCCAGAATGGCGCCAAGCAGGACGGCCGCGGGGTGCGTTTGGGTCTTGGGTGCAAGCAGAACAGCCAGACAGACGAAAGGAAAGCCAAGAGCCGACGAGTTGTAGTAGAGCCCCGTATACACGATTTCAGGAAACAACATGAGCAATGGGACAAACAGCAGCGGCGTCAGTCCAATCCATCGCGTTGCCAGATAAAGCAAGGCAATCCCAATCGCGACACTAAGCGCCGGCAGTGCAAAAATGGTATCAACACTGCCGGTTAGCGCAAATATTGCAGCCCCAGTGGCATAACTGAGGGGCTGCCAGTCCGGTCGATAAATTTCAAGATCCCCTGCCAAAGCCGACCCGAGATGCAGCATTGGCAAGACGCTGTTGAGGTCATCGCCTTCAAAACCTGACGTGTTCGAAAATACCAGCAAGAATGCAATGGCAAGAACAAAGACAAAAACCGCCTCGAGGCTGGTGCGGAGGGGGGACGATTTGATGTCAGACATTCGCAGATACCAAAGTGATCCCCACGATCACCATAACAAGGCCGACACCCTTCCAAATGCCGATGTGCACGCCCTGAAACCACCACTCTACCCCGGTCATCACAACAATCGCGATGGCGGTGAGAACCGGATAGGCCACGCTCAGCGGCAGGACCCGGATCGCCGCCATGAAAGCGCCCAGAAGCACAAAGCCACTCAGCCCGCCAACCCACGCCCAGGGCGAACCTAGCAGGCCAAGGATGACCGACCCGACAGAGCTTGTGTCCAGAGACCGTACCGCGGCCTTCAAGCTGAAGTTGGTGACGAGATTTGCGGCAACAGCCACAATCAGAAAGGCAAAGCCTTTGATCATTCGGGCGTCTCCTATACCAAATTGCCGACGACTGCTGCTGCAAGGATAAGTGCTGCACAGATATGGCTGACCTTGTCTTTGGCGGCAAAGACAACGGGATCGTCGTGCATTTCGCCGCGATGGGCGATTAAGACCGCCCGCATAAGCCAGTACAGCAGTACGACGCATATGATCCACAATGTTTCAGGTGTCTTATAAAGCAGCTGTACCGCATCCGAATTTATGTAAAGCGCCGTGATCAGGACCGAAACCATGCCAGAGGACAGTGCCACCATGGAAACGAATGGCAAATCCTCGGCCCGATAGTCGCGGCCATGTGCACTTGACCCGGCTTTGGCATCCACAAGCTCTGCCTGCCGCTTGACCGCCGCAAGTGACAGAAAGAAGAACATCGACAATGCCAGCAACCATTCGGACAGCATAATGCCTGTCGCGGCACCACCTGCAACAATGCGCACCGTATAAAGCCCCGCAAGCACACAGATATCGATCAGGACCAACCGCTTGAGCCATAAAGAATAAGCTGTTGTCAGCATGAAGTAAAAACACAAAACGGCAGCAAAGAGCGGCCCCACGACCAGTGCAGTCAGCAGACCCGCGCCGCACAGGCCCCCCGCCATGAGGCCGCCATGCGCGATTGGAACAGCACCGGAGGCGAAGGGACGGGAACGCTTGCGGGGATGTGCGCGGTCAACTGACAAATCTAGCAGATCGTTGAGAACATAAACACCGGACGCGACGAGGCTGAATGCAACAAAACCCAGAAGCGCCGCCGTAAATGTCACGATATCAAGCTGATGCGCCACGAACATTGGCAGGAAAATCAAAATGTTCTTCAACCACTGGTGGGGCCGCAGCGCTTTCAAATGGGCCCGTCCCAGTCGCGGGCGTGCACCTAGGTTTTCAACATGCTCTGCAACTTTTTCGGCTTTTTGGCGCAGGGCAGGTGATGCGTTCACGGTGATGGCCTTCTGCGCCGTGGCCCAAACCGGAAGGTCGGCCGCAGAGTCGCCCATGTAGACAAATGCACCGGCTTCATAGCGTTCGCTCAGCAGTCCAGCTTTGGGCTTTCCTGTAAGATTAGTCGTGGCGTCCGAGCCAAAGACATCGTCAAATACGCCCAAATGGGCAGCGATCTCGTCTGCGAGTACCTGATTGGTGCCGGTGGCCAGAACAACCTGGCCACCATCCGCCTGCCAGTTCCTCACGAAACCAAGAACCTCTTCGTTGTATGGCAACACGCTGATTTCAGGGCGCTTCATGTCTGCAAGACATGCCTTGAGGCCCGCGCGCCCTTTTCGCACAAGGGCCATCATTGCGATGAATGGTGCGCGCCAATCACTGGCAAACGCAGACCAGAAATTTTCATGAAGCATGTCACTCTGAAGAAGGGTGCCGTCGAGATCAACAACGAGTATTTTCGCTTCGTCTGTCACCTGGTACTCCATAAAAAATCTTTACTAAAACAAACGTATACACCGCTTTTACAGCGGCGTCGCTTATGAAGTATACCCGGCGGGCGTTCGTAGTCAAAGCACGTCGCGATGAGTGGCTAAGCCGCCCCGATCAATTGTCCACAACCCGTGCAAAGGGCGAGCGTTGATCATCGCCACCGATGTCACAAGTAAACTGGTTTGGCCCCTTGGGAACGTATCTCGTAAGGCTATGTCCGAATTGGCAAGACGCGGGCACTTCCACCTTCCACTGCAAGTGAAGTGAATGAGAGGCGTCTACGCAGAGCGCCGCTTTCATAAGAAATTCAGCAGTCGCCGATCCGCTCTGCAAAGGCTTGGCCTTCGTAAGGAAACCGTCGACCTCGGAGGATCATTTCCCCGGAAACGACACCTGAATATCTGGTCCGATTGTATTCGTAACTCATGCTTCCGTTCGACTGTAGCAGAACACCAGCCTCATCAGTTTGGCAGGAAATATCTAGCGAAACTTTGCCAGGAAGGTCAGACAAGTTTGAGACAGTACAGTCGCTATCCCGACCACCCGTCATGTCGCTGATGATTTCAGAAAGGCTTTTATGCGCTTCAGCCTCTGATAGGCATTGGGTCGCAGTGTGAGTGTCAGCAATGTGTAGGCCAGATACGGTGAAACTGTCTTCGAAACGCCACCGGCCGGGTTCGACCTCAAAGATACGCTCTTGCGCTTGCATCGGTGTGGCTGAGAAGGCAACGAAAGTGAGAAGATACAGATATCGTGTCATTTGTCGGAAGTTAATCGCTCTATTGATTCTTGACCATTGGTAAAGCCTGGGACAACGAAATCCGCAGATTCTGGCCGAGTGTCACCACGCTACCTTTGTACTGCCCTTGGTAGAATACAAGCGTCGTCGGCAGGCCTGAAAGGTTGATTTCCAGCCGCTTGAGAAAATTCAGCATATCGTCTTCTGCCTGAATAGATTGCCAAGGGTCAAAATACACATTGGCGAACGCATAGTCCGACGACAAATAGCGGGAAGCGTCCTCAATAAATGCATTGCCTGCCAGACAGTGGCGGCATGCGTTGTCTGTTGAGGTCAGCGTCAGGACGATTGGCCGGTCATCGCGATGCGTTCCAACGAATGTGGGTACTTCCGGGGCTGATATCTGAGCTACAGAGATGTCGCCACGCGGCAATGACCATTGGTCATTCCAAATACTTATCGCGCGTCTCATCGTTTCAACTTGCCCGGGCGCACTTGCAGAGACCATGCGAACGGGCTGTTCGTCAGCAAACAACACCACCGTCGGAACGGCGGTCAGCGGCAGGCGGATATCTTCGTGATAGGCGATAAGGTTCTGTCCTGTGGGAGTATCGAAAAAATCCGTCCATGGGTTCATGGTCACTGTGTAAAACTGGTATGTACCCTGTAGTGCAGCGGCGGTTTGAGAAAAATAGGTGCTCGCTTCCAAACAGTAGGAACAAGAGCCGTCATCAGAGGTGTACAAAATGGCAATCGGTAGCGTATCCGCTGTTTCCAGAATCCGTGTTTGAACATGATCAATCGCAAGTTCTTCAACCGGCTGCGAATAGCTTTTTGACGGTATGGCAAACACGATAAACCAGAAAATGATCAGATGAACACTTATCAATCCGGTTAGTAAACTCTGACCACTCAACCTCTCTCGCACGGCCAAAGCCCTTTCTTTTGGTACCGGGTGATTATGTTCAATTACTCGATACAGGACAAGGTTGATTGAACCCGCGGACAGCACGGCATTTGCAGGCCCGTACGAAAGCTGCAGTGTCGGGCGCGGTGGCCTCAAACCGGACAATCGCCGCTGAGCAAACCAAGATCCGGTGTTCGAAAAATTGCGAGCCCGACCCCTAGCGGACATGTCATGACAAGAGCCGGGTTTTACACCGTCACAAAATAGCGTCCTGGAGCCGGAGATCGTATTTGGGTTTTGAAAGCTTTTGCCGCCTGGCCCCGACGGCGGTTTTTTGGGGGGGGGGCATCCAACTGCAAAACATCGAGGTTTTACGCATCGATTCCCAAGTGAAATGAGCGCGCAGTCTCTGTGACTTTGCACACATGAGGCAAATCGAAGAGGATCGCTATTTGACTAGAATGAAATATCGGTCACTCGGACAAGTCGCAGAAAATGTCCTGTTTGAGCCCAGACTGCAGGATGCTGCGGGTTGCACAAAGGTCCGGTTTGCTGCCGATACTTGTGTATATATTACAGACGAAGACTGGATATGGGCGCTGTGTGTGAACACGCGCTGTGGCTGAAATCGCATTCGGGTTCAGCATTACATGTTGGCCAGAAACATTGATTCGCAAAAGGAATAGAGCTTAGCTGCTAAAGACCACATTTCGTGTTCAGTACCCCACTTAGGAGACACTATCCATGAATGATAATCATCCCGACACAAAAAATACCTCCGGCAATTCCGCGTCCAGCGCCGCGCTTGCGATAGAGTCCATTCCAGCGCTCGTCAATTTATCCAGTTCATTTTTCAGCCTGAATAAATACCAGGTTTTGACGACCATCGAGAACCGGGCCGGCCATCTGCTGGAGCCTTTCAACTACCACGCGGCCCATGGAAAACTGCTTGGCTTGCAAAACCTGCCGGTCATTCCGCCCGCGGCCCATGGTGGCGCTCCGAAAGAGCATTCCTTTCCGGTTTCCTTTCTCGTCGGCGGCCGTGATAACGCTCTGCAGGCGCCGGCCGTGTTATGCCAATGGAAAGTGGCGGAAAAAAACCTGTATCTCATGGTGTTTATCTATGCAGCGGGTGGCACATCTGACCATGCGGGATACTTTGGCCTTACGACCGAACCTGTAGACCTGATATCCTACTGGAACAATGCGGTAGAGGGTAAGCATTGGTATTACTACGGCGATGTTGCGCGTCATTGCGACGCGACAGTTGGCGGTATCCGGGCGACGGGAACGCTCTCCAACAACAATCCGGGATCGTTTGTTGTTAATCTAGACACAGCCTAAATGTCGCTGTCGATCCAGATTTTAGACGACGACATGTCGTGGCAAATTCCATTGGTTTAGCAAGCCGCAGTTTATGTCGCCAAAGCGGACTTTGGCGCAGCTGCCGTGAGATTCGGCTCCGTCCCGCTTTACAGCCTTTTGTGGCTAGGGCAGCGAAGGTCGGCAACACCCACGCAAGTCCAGTGAATCGCGTGGGCATTCATCAGCGCATTGATCGCCCCTCAAGCTGAAGTAGATGTGCCTGTGTCCTGTCACCGCTGCCAATTGTGGGACTGTTCGATCCATCTCAGCAAGGCGAGACGTCCCTTCGTGGCGCAAATCATGGAAATGAAGATCTTCAATTTCCAGAGCCTTACATGCCCGAGTGAAAGCTGCCGTAATCGCATCTGCGCTGTAAGGAAAAATCCTGTTGCCGCTACGCGGCTGAGCAGAAATTATTGACATGCAAGGATCAGGCAATTCGACCAGCGTGTCGTTGCCTTGCTTGTCCCCGGGGTGTTTCATTTTCCGCACCCAGATTCTCATTCCATCAGGATCATAGTCAACCCACGTCAATCTTGAGATTTCGGACTGTCAGCGCGTTGAGAATATCGCGAACGCAGTGATCGTGTGCATTGGGCAGCTCTTTGGGCGTGCGACGGACTTTGCTTCGAAGTGAGCCATCAACGCATCGAGTTCAGCCATCGTTGGGCGTCTTTCGCGTTTCTCGGACTTGGCAATAATGCCCAAGTTTTTGCAGACTGTCTGAGCGTCTCGTATTGCATGCTCATCGAGCTGGATACCGAACATAGGGCGCATAACTTTAAAGACAGCCGAGAGGTGGCTAAGGTAGTTGCCAACTGTCGAGGGAGACGAAAGATTCTTTCGAGAGTGCAATTCTTGAGCGAAATGGATGATCTCTTGCGATCCTATGCGCTCACAAGCCATTTCGGCGATATCGTATTCCTTAATCGTTCGAAGCACTTGTTCTTTGGTCTTCCCGATCTCTTTGCGGCTGGCTTCGATGTACTTGTCGATAGCCTGCGAAAGCGTTGTGGCGCGCACTGAACGGGGGATGGGTTTTTGACCTTGCTCGATATTGATATCGATTTCTTTCTCACGCTTCTTCATCCAGCGCTCTGCCTTCGGTCTTGCGTCGAAGGTGCGTGACTCTGTGTAGTCAAACTTGCGTCGGACTATTTGCGCGGTGTATGAGTTGGCGCCGCTTTTGAGCGCCTTTTTTCTGATCGTGCCCAAGTATGACTCCGGGTGTTTTTAGTATGACTCGGTACATACTAAATGAAAAAATGGGTAAATACGATAAAATGGGCAAGATGATATGCACACTGAAGAGACAAAAAATCTAACAAAATCTGACGTTTGTCGTGCATCTCGCCTATCCGTCGCCCCAATGATGGATTGGACCGACCGCCATTGTCGCTATCTGCACCGTTTGATGTCGCGGCATACGTTGCTTTATACCGAGATGGTAACAGCACCGGCGATCATTCACGGGGATCGGGACCGTTTGCTGGGGTTCGATGCCGCGGAACATCCGGTGGCCTTGCAGGTTGGTGGCTCTGATCCGGCCCAACTGGCCGAGGCGGCCCGGATCGCCGAAGGCTATGGGTATGCTGAGATCAACCTTAACTGTGGCTGCCCGTCGGACCGGGTGCAGTCGGGCAGCTTTGGCGCTGTCTTGATGGAAACCCCCGCAGTAGTCGCCGAATGTGTTGCGGCGATGCGTGCGGCGGTTGATGTGCCGGTCACGGTGAAATGCCGTATTGGCGTGGATGATCAGGACCCGCAGGCGGTTTTGCCGGACTTTCTGTCGCGAGTTTCTGCCGCAGGTGTGGACCGGTTTTCAGTCCACGCCCGCAAGGCATGGTTGCAGGGGTTAAGCCCTAAAGAGAACCGTGATGTGCCGCCACTGGACTATGATTTAGTGTTGCAGATGAAGGGTTTGTTCCCTCACCTTCATCTTTCGATCAACGGCGGCATTGAAACCCTTGATCAGGCAGAGGTGTTTCTGATCAAGGGTATGGATGGTGTGATGATCGGGCGTGCTGCCTATCATACACCCAGTGCTGTCTTGCTGGACGCAGATGCGCGCATTTTTGATGACCCAACGGGCCGCAGCGCCGAAGAGGTTGTGCATCTGATGCTGCCTTACATCGACAACCACATCGCGGCGGGTGGCCGTTTGGGCCAGATCACGCGCCATATGCTGGGCCTGTTTCAGGGTCGCCCCGGCGCACGCGGCTGGCGGCGGCATTTGTCAGAGAACGCACATACTGATGGTGCCGGCCCAGAGGTGGTGCTGGCCGCGCTTGAGAATGTCACGCGACTGGCGGCCTAGCGTGAACATTGGGCAGGCGCTGGAACAGGACGGCTACGCTGTCTTTCCCTATGCGTCTGAGGTGGCTGCCTGGGCTGAGGCAGCACAGGTTGCAGGAAAAGCCGTGCTTAAACGGGGCGGTGATTACCGGCATGGTCGCACCTGGTTTGTCGGTGTGGATGCTCTGCCAAATGCGCCTGATGGCTGCATCTCTGGGGTGCCGTTGGCCGGCCCGTTCCAAGATCATGTGACCGCGCCACCCAATTGGCACCGTGCCCAGCTATCTGTGGTGTTTCCGGGGTATCCGAAGCAGGACCAAGGTGAGAGTGATGCAGCCCACCGCTATCGCTGCATCCGCGATGCCGCTCATGTTGACGGGTTGTTGCCGGAAGGGCCGGACAAGCGGCGGCACCTGCGCGAACCACATGGCTTTATTGTGGGGCTTCCGCTGGATGACGTGACCGCCAGCCCCTTGGTGGTTTGGTCGGGGAGCCACCTGATGATGCGAGACGCTTTTGCAGCGGCCTATGCCGGGATCGCGCCTGCGCAATGGGGCGATCTGGATGTCACAGAGGCCTATCAGACGGCACGCCGTCAAGTATTCGAAAACTGCGCGCGGGTTGAGGTGCAGGCCAAGCCCGGTCAGGCCATCCTGCTGGACCGGCATCTTTTGCATGGTGTGGCCCCTTGGGCAGAGGGTGTGGCGGGGGATATGCGCATGATTGCCTATTTCCGTCCACAGGTGGATGTGGCGGAATGGCTTTAGCCTTTCAGCCGATTGAAATCGCCTAGGGATTTCCCCGGCTCATCCACAAAAAGACTGGGCAGAATGCGCAGGCTGTCAATCTGATCGACGCGGATTTCGTCGAAATCTCGGTGCGCCTCGCACCAGACAACGCAGGTCCACAACCGCCCCCAATAGTCGAGTTGGAGCGGCCGCACCGTGCGCGTTTCGTTTTGCATCAACAGTTCCAGCTTTTGGCGCGTGCGTACGGCTTGGCGTAAGCTGGGCAGATGCTGAAACCCGCGTGCGGCATCGGCAAAAGGGTAGATGGCAAAGCCGCCACTGGGGGCGCGGCTGCGATCCTCGGGCATGACGCCGTCGATTTTTGCCGAAAGCGCACGCGCAGCAGAGGACAGCTCAGCGTCATCACTGTGACTGACAGCGCTCAGCCCGATGTGCAGCGCTTCCATCTCGGTCATTGTCAGGTTCAGCGGGGGCAGGGTGATGGCGGCGGTGACGCGGTAACCGATGCCGCGTTCACCGGCAATGGGCACGCCCGATGCGGCCAGCGTTTCCATATCGCGATAGATCGTGCGCAGGGACACCTGCGTGGCCTTGGCCAGATCATGAGCGCGGTGCAAAGTGCCATCGCGCAGGATCTGGATCAGTTGCATCAGACGGTCGGCGCGGCGCATGTGATTCCCTCTTTCAGAGGGTCAGTTTTGTCAATTTTCTGACAGCTGACAAGTTTTTGTCACGAAAACACGAAAACCCTTGTGAAAAAGGGGCTTACCCGTCGGTTTTCAGTCGATTTGGCCTTCCCTTGCTGGCAAACCGCACCTATTTGTCAGCTTAGGAATGAAAACCGAATGTGGGCAGGTGGCCCGCGCAAGGAGAGAAAGATGCTCAATAATATTGGCCTGCCCGGCCTGCTTTTGATCGCTGTTGTCGTGTTGGTTCTGTTTGGCCGCGGCAAAATTTCCAGCCTGATGGGTGAAGTTGGCAAAGGCATCACCGCGTTCAAAAAAGGCGTAGATGACGGCAAGCAAGAGATTGAAGACAGCATGGCAGAGGCGAAAGACGTCACGCCCGAAGAAGATAAAAACAAAGTATAAGCTGGTTGCCTGACAAGAAGGATCACGCCTGATGTTTGGCCTTGGTTGGAGCGAAATGCTTGTCGTCGGTGTCGTGGCATTGATTGTGATCGGCCCAAAGGATCTGCCCGGATTGTTTCGGCAGTTGGGGCAGTTCACGGGCAAGGCGCGGATGATGGCGCGAGAGTTTTCGCGCGCAATGGAACAGGCGGCGGATGAAAGCGGGGTCAAGGATGTGTCCAAAACCCTGCGCGCCGCCAGCAATCCGGCCAAATTCGGCACTGATAAGATCAAGGAAGCGACAGGCATGACCAAGGGCCCCGCGACGCAGGCCCTGTCCGAGGAACGCCAGGCCGCCAAGGACAAGCTAAGCAAAGCCATGGCGGATGCCGCGATTGAGCGTAAAGCCCGCGAAGCCGAAGATGCTGCCCTTGAGGCCGCTGCGGCCGCCAAAGCGGCCAAACCCGAGGCCAAGGAATGAGCCCCCAGGACGAGATTGAAGACAGCGCCGCCCCGTTGCTGGAGCATCTGAGCGAGTTGCGCTCGCGGTTGATCTATTCGGTCGTGGCATTTCTGGTTGGCATGATCATTTGTTTTTCCTTCGGGGGGATGCTGCTTGATTTTCTGCTACAGCCGATCGAGCGTACGATGCGCAACCTGGGCAATCCGAACCCGGTCATGCAGTATACGGCACCGCAGGAGTATTTCTTTACGCTGATCCGTATTTCCGTTGTGGGTGGCCTGACGATTTCTTTCCCGGTCATTGCCTATCAGTTGTGGCGCTTTGTGGCGCCGGGCCTTTACCGCAATGAAAAGAATGCGTTTTTGCCGTTCATCATTGCCTCGCCGGTGTTGTTCATCATTGGTGCTGCTTTTGCCCACTACATCGTTGTGCCGCTGGCGATGGCATTCTTTCTGGGTTTTGCAGATTTGCCTTCCTTCGTCTCGGCGATCATGGCCGACGCGCTACCTCCGCCAGCGGGTTCGGAACTGTTGCCAGGGGCGACAGATGGTCAGGCGCTGCCCGACAAGGGCGTTGATATCGTCTTTAACGGCAAGGTGAATGAAACGCTGGATATCACGCTTAAGATGATCGTGGCCTTTGGGGTGTGTTTTCAACTGCCTGTGCTTTTGACCCTCATGGGCTCTGCGGGTCTGGCCAGTTCGCGCGGGCTGCGCGGAACGCGGAAATACGCGGTTGTTGGCATCCTGATCGTTGCAGCCTTGGTCACACCGCCGGATGTGACGACCCAGCTCATCCTGTTTGTCGTGGTTTACGGCCTGTATGAAGTTTCGATCCATCTGGTGGCTGCGGTGGAACGCAAGAAAGATCGTGCCGCCCGCGCGGAAGGGGTCATCGGCGAAGACGAAAGCCTGTTTGATATCCCCGAGGATGATGATTTTGAGGAGCCAGAGGCCACCGAAGAGGAGCCCAAGGCGTGAGCAAGAAGGCGCTTTACCGCATCGCCGAGGCGCTGGAGCGGATGAGCCCTGCGCCTGCTGCGGCCCCGAATTTTGCGACAGCTGCGGCGTTTGTCTGGCATCCTGATCCAGATCGGCTTGCGCCTGTCGCGCAGGTCAATCGCGTCAGTGTTGATCTGCTGGTTGGGGTGGATCGGTCGCGTGATACATTGGTTGCAAATACAGTGCAGTTTGCCAGGGGGCTGCCCGCCAACAACGCGCTGCTGTGGGGCGCGCGCGGCATGGGAAAGTCAAGCCTTGTCAAAGCCGTGCATGGCGCAGTTCATGCCGATTACCCCGCCCTGAAGGTGGTTGAGGTACAGCGCGAGGATTTACCAAGTATTGGCCGCTGCCTGAACCTGCTGCGTGGCGTGCAGGAGCGGTTCATTCTCTTTTGTGACGATCTGTCTTTTGGCCATGATGATGCGCATTACAAATCGCTCAAGGCGGTGCTGGATGGCGGGATTGAGGGGCGTCCTGACAATGTAGTGCTTTATGCCACGTCAAACCGCAGGCACCTGATGCCGCGTGATATGATTGAGAACGAACGCTCAACCGCGATTTCCCCGTCCGAGGCGGTGGAAGAGAAGGTGTCGCTCTCTGATCGGTTTGGGCTGTGGCTGGGTTTTCACCCCTGCGATCAGGACGAATATCTGGCGATGATCCGGGGCTATTGTGATGCCTATGGTGTGACAATAGATGACGACACGCTGCGCGTTGAGGCGATTGAATGGCAGGCTACACGCGGCAGCCGCTCTGGCCGTGTGGCCTGGCAATATTTTACGGATTTGGCCGGCAGGCGGGGTGTGACGCTGGCGCAAGGTGGATCATGATCCACCTTACATTGCGGGTCCGTTACTGTAGGAAATCAACCGGATCGAGGCTTTGCAAGCCGCGCCGCACCTCAAAATGCAGGAAGCTCGGATCCGCTGCGCGTACTTTGCCGATGGTTTGACCGCGTGAGACCCCCGCGTTCTTTTCGACCGTCAGCGCATCCATCTGCGTATAGACTGTGAGCAAGCCATTGGCATGTTTGATCACCACGATGGACCCGCCACTGGTGTCTGTCGTCACAGCTGCGACGGTGCCGCTGTCCGCTGCTTTGACATCCGTCCCGGCGGCAGCGCCAATATCGATGCCCTCATTTGATCCCGGCGCATAGGCGCGGATGATCGAGCCCTGAACCGGCATTTGCAGACGCGCGTCGCTGGCAGCCGGGGCTGTTGGTTCACCCAGATCGGGGGCCTCTGGCGTTGCGGTGTCGGGCAGGGGGGCAGCCGGTGTTGCCGCTGGCAATGGTGTTACGGCGCTCGGCGGCAGCGGTGTTGGCGTGCCAACGCCCGGCTCTGTCACATCGGTGGCCGGGGTGGGCGCTGGCGCCGCGCCACTTTGTGGTATCAAAAGGAATTGACCTTCGCGGATTGTGAATTCCGCATCCAGACCATTCCATTCGGCAATATTGGTCACCGGAACACTATAAAGGCGCGAAAGAGAGAAGACCGTCTCGCCACGTTTGACCTGATGGCGGATCGGTTCTGTGCCTGTGACCGCTGGGGTTGGGGGGGGAGGCGTGGCAGCAGGCGCCAATGGTGTCGCAGCCACCGTACCAGTGCCAGAGGCATCCGCACGATCAAGCGCCGTTGTTGCAACAGTCGCCACATCAAGCGGCTGGATTGGGCCGGTGATCAATGCTCCTGTTGCTGGTGAAGGCTCGGTCACGCGGGTGGGCAGGGCGATAATCTCATCCCGCCGCAGGATCACATCAGGCTCGATCCCGTTGTATTCCGCCAATTCATTGGCATTCAGCCCCAGCCGGATGGCGATGGCGCGGATGGTGTCATCGCGCCGGGCAACAACAACCTGATAATTCGGGTAAGAGATCACACCGCGATCATCCGGGCGGGGCCGGCCGGGAAGGTCTTGCACTGCGGCACTGGTGTCAAAGCCGTTGCCGATGTCGCGTAGGTCCGGATCAAAACCGTCGCAGGCTACAAGCGATGCCGCAGCAACCCCTGCCATCATCATGCGCCGAATTGGCATTTGCCCGTTTGCCATCTGTACCGCTCCTTGTTTTTAGTTGCCCCTTATTTATGGGGTCATACCATATTTTGTGTTAGTTTACTCTTGTCCGAGCCCTTCTAGCAAGGGGACAAAGCGCACCGCGCGTAATTCATCATAGTCATAGCCATGTTCGCCCCGTGTCACCCGGATCAGACTTTGCACCGCATCGGACTGTCCAACCGGCAAAACCATGATCCCGCCAACACGCAGTTGTGCCAGCAGAGGTCCCGGCGGGTCCTCTGCCGCAGCGGTCAGCAGGATGCGGTCAAACGGGGCCTGTTCGGCGAACCCGTGGCTGCCATCGGCGGTGAATGTGGTGATATTGGTGATATCATTGGCCTCAAACACAGCGCGGGCCGCGTGGACCAGCCGCCGATAGCGGTCAACGGTATAGACCCGGCGCGCCAGCTTACTGAGGATCGCGGCCTGGTAGCCGGAGCCGGTGCCAACTTCGAGGACCTTATCGCGGGCGCTGACCCGCAACGCCTGCGTCATCAAGCCAACAACCGACGGTTGACTGATTGTCTGGCCGCAGGCAATGGGCAGGGGCATATCCTCATAGGCGCGGTCGGCGAAGGTCCCTTTGACGTAATCGGCGCGGTCCACTTTCTCCATCGCGGTCAACACGTTGGTATCAGTCACGCCCTTGCTGCGCAGCGTATAGAGGAATTGCATCTTGGTGGCAGCGTCAAAACTCACTTGAAGGCATCCTCAAGCGTGGCGACCATATCATAGTCGGTCAGATCTGCGCGCATTGGTGTCACGGAGATATAGCCATCCAGATTTGCGGCGGCATCCGTGCCGGGGGCAGTGGGTTCGTGCTGGGGCCCGCCACGCACCCAAAGGAAGCGGCGGCCCGTGGGTGAGGTCTGTGCGTCGGCCCGGAAGCGTGTGTTCAGGCGGAAGCCTTGGGTTGTGGCGGCCATCCCCTTGACGTCCGGTGCCGGAACGGGCGGGAAATTCACGTTGTAGAACAATTTGTAGTCGGCGCTGTCCCACAGTGTATCGGCGAGCAGCGCGCGGACGGTTGCCGCACCATGCGCGGCTGCGGCCTCAAACGGATCATCCAGTTTGGCATTGCCGGGGCCAAAGAACTGCGACAGAGCGATGGAGCGCACGCCTTGTAGCGCCCCTTCGATGCAGGCCCCGATGGTGCCTGAATAAAGCGTGTTTTCAGCAGCGTTGTTCCCGCGATTAACGCCAGAAAGGATCAGATCCGGCGGCATGTCCTGCAGTACATCGTAAAGGCCCGCAATCACGCAGTCGGCGGGAGATCCTTCTGCGGCAAATCGGCGATCTTCAAGCTGCGCGATCATCGTGGGATGGGTGTAGCTGATGCAGTGCCCGACACCAGATTGTTCAAAGGCAGGGGCCACAGTCCAGACCTCACCATCCTTACCGGCAATCTCCTGCGCGATGTCGGTCAAAACCTGCAAGCCGGGGGCGTTGATGCCGTCGTCGTTGGTGATGAGAATACGCATAAATCGCCCCTGATTGCTTGGCTCCGTTCCTATGCGAGCACGGCGGTTACGGCAAGCGTCTGCGCACTTGCCGTGGAGGAGCGAACAATTTTCGCGAAAATTGTTCTGTCAGAAGATTTTTTGACAAAAAATCTTCGCTTGCCTGTGCTACGCCAATATGGCGCGCAGCAAACGCATGGCTTCGGCTGTAGGGTCGGCCAGAGTGCTGCGGTCTTCGCCGGGGAAGAACCGGGCGCGGGTGGCGGTGGGCATTGGCGCAGGCGTCACAATCTTGACCCGCGGCCCGGTCTTGGCGCTTTCCGCCTGCCAGCTGCGCGCCAGCGCGATCTGTGCGGCTTTGGTGGCACCGTAAGCGCCAAAGAACTGTTCGCCCCCGCGCGGATCGTCAAAGAACACGGCTTTGCCTTCGGTACCCAGCAAAGGGCTGACATAGGCAATCAGCCGCGATGTGGCCTCAACATTAATCGCCATTGATTTGGCCAGATCCTTGGGGCCGATATGGCCTGCCGGGGTCAGGGGGGCGGCATGGATGGCGGTGTGCAGCCACAGATCAAGGCGGCCCCAGCGGTCGTAGATGCCACGGCAAAGTTGCTGCATGGCTGCATCAACGCCAATGTCCATCGGGGCCAGCGTGGCTTGACCACCTGCCGCCTGAATGGCATCGTCCAATTCCTCCAATGCGCCGACAGTCTTGCCGACTGCGATGATGTGATGTGTGGGGGCGAGGGCCTTGGCCAGGGCCGCACCCAGCCCGCGCGACGCGCCAGTGATCAGAACGGTTTTTGTCATGACAGCCTCATGTGCTGAACTGCGTCAGAGGTCAAGTATCCGTCGCCTGGCAATTCCAAGGCAATTGTGCGCCCCAGCGATCCATCAGCCCTATCGGGGCAAGGCTGCGCAGAGCCAAGATCACATCCCTGCGGTCACGGGGCGAGGATGAGGGCGCCATCCTCTTTGTAGACCGGTTCGGTCAGCGGAATTTCGAGAAGCGGCAACACAGCGTCGGGCGGGCGGCAGAGTGCGACGCCCTTGGCGGTGCAGACGATGGGCCGGTTCACGAGGACGGGGTGGGCAACCATGGCGTCCAGCAAGGCATCGTCGCTGACAGCGGGGTCCAAAAGGCCCAGTTCTTCAGCAGGGGATTTTGTTGTCCGCAAGGCATCGCGCGGGGTGATGTCAGCGGCGGCAAATAGAGCCTGCAATTGCGGGCGGGTCCAGCCGGTTTGCAGATACGCGATAACGACAGGTTCGGTGCCCGTCGCGCGAATAACAGCAAGGACGTTGCGCGAGGTACCGCAGGCGGGGTTGTGGTGGATAACGGTGGTCATTGCTTCACTCCGCCGCCGTTTTCGCCGCGAACCCCTGTTCGATCATATCAGATGGTGCGACCGGATATTCCCCCGAGAAACAGGCGTCGCAATAAGCAGGCGCGTTCTTGTCCCGTCCCTTTGCTTCGCCCACGGCACGGTAAAGACCATCGAGAGAGATGAACTTGAGGCTATCCACACCCAGATGCTCGCGCATTTCGTCTTCCGTCATTGTTGCGGCCAGCAGCTTTTCGCGTTGGGGTGTGTCCACACCATAAAAGCAAGGCCAGGCGGTGGGGGGCGACGCAATACGGAAATGCACCTCGGCTGCACCCGCATCAAGGATCATATCCTTGATCTTGCGGCTGGTTGTGCCGCGCACCACGCTATCATCCACCAGAATGACCCGTTTGCCTTTGATCAGCGCGCGGTTGACGTTCAGCTTCAGGCGCACACCCATGTTGCGGATGCTCTCGGTCGGTTCAATAAACGTGCGGCCCATATATTGGTTGCGGATGATGCCCATTGCGTAGGGGATCCCCGATTGCAGGGCATATCCGATGGCCGCAGGCGTACCGCTATCAGGGACCGGGCAGACAAGATCGGCGTCGACAGGGTTTTCTTTGGCCAGTTCACGGCCAATGTTTTCACGGGTCTCATAGACCGAGCGGCCACCGAGGATGCTGTCGGGGCGACTGAAGTAGACGTGCTCAAAAATGCAAAACCGGGCACGGTTGGGGCGGAATGGGAAATGGCTTGCGACACCATCCTCTGTCACGACAACCATTTCCCCGGGTGCGATTTCGCGCACGAATTCCGCGCCGATGATGTCAAAGGCGCAGGTCTCGGACGCGAGCGCCCAGCCATCCCCGATCTTGCCCAACACCAATGGGCGCACGCCCAGCGGGTCGCGGCAGCCGATCAGTTTGGTGCGGGTCATGGCCACGATCGAAAAGGCACCTTCGACCTTGCGCAAGGCTTCTTCCATGCGGTCAGGAATAGTACGGCCCATGGACCGCGCCATCAGATGAATGATGCATTCGCTGTCAGATGAACTTTGGAAGATTGATCCGCGCTCGATCAATTCGCGCCGCAGAGACATGGCGTTGGTGATATTGCCATTATGGGCGATTGCAGCGCCGCCCATGGCAAACTCGCCAAAGAAGGGTTGCACGTCCCGCATCGCGGTCTGGCCCTTGGATCCGGCGGTGGAATAACGCACGTGGCCAATGCCAATTGTGCCGGGCAAGCGTTCCATCATTGAGGCAGAGGTGAAGTTGTCGCGCACCAAACCCATGCGGCGCTGTTGGTTAAAGCCGGTTTCGGCATCATGGGTGACGATCCCGCCCGCCTCTTGCCCGCGGTGTTGCAGGGCGTGCAGGCCAAGGGCGACAAAGTTCGACGCGTCGGTCACGCCGACAACGCCAAAGACGCCACATTCCTCCCGCAGTTTGTCATCGTCAAAGGGATGGGCGGGGGGAATCGCGATGGACAAGGGGGCAGCTCCGAATCCGTTTCAACAGGTATGATCCTGTCTTAGTGGCTGAACGCCACGGTGTCACGAAACGATCATGCTTCTGTGCTGGGAAAGTCTGTTTCGACCTGGTTGGTACAGTCTTAGAGACAAAAAAGGCCGCCCACGCGTCGCGTCGGCGGCCCCAAAATGTTCGCTTCCCGCTATTACTCTGCGGTAGGTGCCCCACAGTTGCCGACCAGTTGCTGGTACTGCTCTGTGATCCAACCCAAGGCCTGCTCTGGGTTTTGCTCTTCGATCTGGCCTGTCAGCTGGGCAAAGGCCTCAGCCGCGCGGCTATCGTCGATCATGGCAAACTGCTGGCTGGCAAAGATCGTGTCGTAGACAAAGAACGCCACGGCGACCAGAAGGATCCCGCGCAGCACACCAAAGAAAAAGCCAAGCGCCTGATCAACTCCGCCAAGGGCAGAACGCTGGACGACCGATGAAAAGAGCGGGGTAAAGATCGAAACGACCACGAGGGCGACTGCAAAAACGGCGGCGAAGGCTGCAATGATTGCCAGTTCACAGCTGTCACCGATGAAATCACCAATGACAGGGATTTGCCGTACGAGCGGTTCAACCTGATCAGCAAAGATAAAGGCCACGATTGTGGCACCGATCCAGCCCAGGATCGCCATCGTCTCGCGGACAAAGCCGCGGCTATAGGCAAGAACGCCCGACAGCAATACGATGATGGCGACGCCTGCGTCGACGAGTGTGAAACCTTCCATGGTCCATCTCCTGCTGTGACGCTACCTTGCGCCAAAAACTTCTTCTACAAAACCGACAAGGTCGCGGGATTGCCGCAGGCCGATGCCGGACACACCGGGCTGTTTACCCTGATGCGGTATGATCGCCGTTGTAAAACCAAGTTTCTGAGCTTCTTTCAATCTATTTTCGGTCTGAACCACAGGACGGAGCGCACCGGACAGGCTGATTTCCCCGAAAACCACGGCCTCAGCAGGCAAAGCGGCGTCTTCTCGCGCAGAGACGAGGGCCGCTGCCACGGCCAAGTCTGCACCCGGCTCTGAGATGCGCAAACCCCCTGCTACGTTGAGGTATACGTCCAATCCAGTGAAAGGGACGCCACAGCGGGATTCGAGTACCGCGAGGATCATAGCAAGCCTGCCGCCGTCCCATCCGACCACAGATCGGCGCGGTTGACTGTGTGGCGAAGGTGCCACAAGTGCCTGTATCTCGCAAAGCATCGGACGGGACCCTTCGATGCCTGCAAAGACGACCGAGCCGGGGACAGGGTCGCCCCGTTCGGACAGAAACAGGGCCGAAGGATTCTTGACTTCGGCCAATCCTCTGCCCGTCATTTCAAAGACACCGATTTCATCCGCAGGGCCAAAACGGTTCTTGACCGAGCGCAGAATGCGGAACTGATGCCCGCGCTCTCCCTCAAAATACAGCACCGTATCGACCATATGTTCGACCACGCGTGGCCCCGCGATAGCACCTTCCTTGGTGACATGCCCCACCATGATCACGGCCATGCCATTACGCTTGGCGAATGTGGTCAGTTCATGCGCTGACGCGCGGACCTGCGACACGCTGCCCGGCGCGCTATCAACGTTGTCGGCCCACATGGTTTGAATGGAATCGATGATGGCAAGGTCGGGCTTTTCTGCCTCAAGCGTGGTGAGGATATCGCGCAGGTTTGTTTCAGCCGCGAGCATGACCGGGCTTTTCTCAAGCCCAAGGCGGCGCGCGCGCATTTGAACCTGGGCATTCGACTCCTCTCCGGAAATATAGATGACCTTCAGCCCGTTACGGGCAAACCTTGCAGCCGCTTGCAGCAGCAAGGTGGATTTTCCGATACCCGGATCCCCCCCCACCAGAAGCGCGGAGGCTTTCACCAGACCGCCGCCCAAAACGCGGTCCAATTCGCCAACACCGGCTTCGGTCCTTGGTGGCTTTGCTTCTTGGGTCTCAAGGTCAGTGAGCGGTATCGCCTTGCCGCGGACAGCCCCCAGAGATTTGCCCTTGGGACCGCTTGAGAGCGCCTTGGTTTCCGCGATGGTGTTCCATGCCTGACAGACATCACATTGCCCCGACCATTTGCGAAAGGCGGCACCGCATTCAGAGCAGGAAAAATTCAGATCTTTGGCCATGTTCACCTTTTGGCCCGGAAAGTGCAGCGCGGCAAGGGGGCAATGCCGCGCTGCGAGGTGAAAGAGGCCCTACCATGAAGCTAGGCAGCGTCGAGTTTCCCGGTTTTGAACAGCAAGCCCGCTGCGACTGCGCCAATGATCGGAGCCACGATGAAGAGCCACAACTGTGCCAGTGCCGTCCCACCGACAAAGAGCGCGGGACCAATCGAGCGGGCCGGGTTCACCGAGACGCCAGTGACATTGATACCCACCAGATGGATTGCAACCAGGGCCAGACCGATGGCCAGCCCCGCGAACTGAGCTGGTGCGCCGGCACCGGTCGCCCCGAGAATGACAACCATAAAGAGGAAGGTTGCAACAACTTCGAACACGAACGCCGCGATCAGGGTGTATTCACCCAGGTAACCCGCGCCCCAACCATTTTGGCCCAACCCGTTTTCGGCCAATGCATAATCTGCTTTCCCGCTCGCGATGAGGAACAAGACACCGGCGGCAACAATCGCCCCTGCGACTTGCGCCCCGATATAGCGGACAGCTTCGTTCATCTGCATCCGACCGGCGGCGACGGCCCCGAGAGAAACAGCAGGGTTGATATGGCAACCAGACACTGACCCAATGCCGTAAGCCATCGCGATGAGCGCCAGCCCAAATGCAAAACTGATACCAGTAAAGCCAATGTCGCCGCCTGCAATGACCGCAGACCCGCAGCCCAGCAAGACGAGTGTGAAGGTTCCGATGAACTCGGCGATTTCTTTTTTCATGGTCGTTCTCCCTTATTATTTGCACCATGAACCCAGTTTACTGGTGTTATGCCAAGGGGAAAAAGCGACGAGAATTGTCAAGTGACAATCGTCTGGGCCTTTGCCCCGGGTGTCAGGGCAGAGATCACGATGGAGGTCAGAATGCAGGCCGTGAACATGTAAAGGCCCCAGCCGGTTTCAACCTTCCCGATGCCGACGCCTTTGAAAACAACGATATAAAGTGCGATCAGGAAGACATCGGCCATGGCAAGCTTTCCGATCCACGACAGCACCGGCAAGGTTCTGTCTTTCAGCAGATTGAAGTGCACCAAAGCGAGGCCGATTGTCTTAAGATAGGGGGCAAAAAGCGCGAACGCCGTGACCAGCAGCGCCAAGGCAACATCACTTTCCCATAAGGCCTGCATGCCGGATATGACGCTGATCTCGCTTAACCCGAAGATAGGCAACAGCCCGGCGCGCATCAGCGGTGCGAACCATGCAACCGGAAACAGGACAAGCAAGGCAAGATTGGCGAGGCGCAGGAGGTTGAGCATGAATTCCCCGATTTATGTCTGAGCGTCAGATATGCGCAGGGCCGCGGGAAACAAGTCTATTTGCCAAAGGTCTTACGATTATAACGCCCGCCCAGTTGCGTCAGCACCTCATATCCGAGGGTGTTTGCGCTCCGGGCAAGATCATCCAGTGACTGTTGTGGTCCGATCAGGGTCAGCTTGGTTGGCGTGTCGGGCAAATCGGTCACATCGACCGTCAGCAGGTCCATCGAAACACGGCCCACTAGCGGGCAAACGATGTCACCATGATACAATTTTGCCCGGTCCGACAGAATGCGCATGATCCCATCGGCATAACCGCCGGACACAGTTGCAATCCGTGACGGGCGCGAGGCCTGCCAAGCATTGCCATAACCCACCACCTCACCCTCGGCCACATCGCGCACCTGGATCACCGGCAGGTCCAGTTCGATCACTGGCGTGGCCTTTTCAAACGGGAACCCACCATACATGCCGATGCCCGGGCGGGTCAGGTCAAAATGATATTCTGGTCCCAACAGGATGCCACCCGTAGCCGCCAGTGAGCGTGGCGCGGTGATCCCGTCGGTCATCTTCTTGAATTGTTCAAGCTGATAGGGGTTCATCGGATGATCGGGCTCATCCGCGCAAGCCAGATGAGACATCACCAGACGTGGTTTCTGCGCCAGCGCCAGTTCCGCCACCGCCGCCCATTCCTGCAACTCCAACCCCAAACGGTTCATGCCCGTATCAAGCTGAATGCCAAATGGATGATCAGGAAGCGTTTCCAGATGGTAGGTCAACTGCTCAACCGAATTGAGCATGGGGGTGAGACCCAGTTCGCGGATCAGATCGGTGTCGCCCTTCATATGGCCTGAAAACACGCTGATCTCAGGCTTTGGGCCCAGTTCCTCGCGGACGGCCACGGCTTCTTCGGGGACAGCGACGAAAAACTGCCGCACCCCGGCCTTGAACAGGGCCTTGGCAACATTTGCAGCACCCAACCCATAGCCATTCGCCTTGACGACCGCTGCGGTCTTGCACTGTGTCATTGCATCCAGCGTGCGCCAATTGGCGACGAGGGCATCAAGGTCGATGATCAGGCGTCCGGTGCTCATGCCCCGTCTTTTGGCAGGGGTGCGCGGAGGGGGCAAGGGATTTGCGCGAGATTGGGGGCGGGTATCGTCCGCTATTCTCTTGTCAAAGTTCTAGGGCTATGATGCCGCAACAGGATCGTGAGGTGCATTGTGGGCATTTTGAAGAAAGTTATCGCTCAGTTGGAAACCCCCCGCGGTGAGCGGCCATTGGGCAGCGGCTGGCTGTCTGGCGCGCTGGCGCTGCTGGCCTCATTGGCCGGATTGCTGATTGTGTTGCTGCGGTGGTTCCCTGAAACGCTATCCTATCCAGAGATCGCGTTCATTCAGGACAGCGGTGTTGTGACAGTGTTTCTGCGCTTCACGCTTTTGGCCGGCTACGCGTTGTCGCTGCTCAGCCTGATCCTGAGCACGCGCAAATCGCTGGGATGGACGGCTTTGGCGGTCTCTGTCGTTGCCTCACTGATGGCCACAACACAGCCGCAAATCGGGTCGGAAGCCCCGCAGAGTTATTACTTTGGCCTTGATTACTTTATCATCAACGTGCTGGTCGTCGGTTTTCTATTTGTGCCGCTTGAACGCTTCTTTCCCGCCCGCGCCGAACAAACTGTGTTCCGGCAGGAGTGGCAGGAAGATATGTTCTATTACCTTGTCAGCTCCATGCTGGTGCAGGTTCTGGGCTTTATCACGCTGGCCCCATCGAACTATGTAAACGCGCAAATTCCGCTGGATGATCTGCGCATCTACATCATCACGCTGCCTTTCTTTGTGCAAGTGATCATCATCATGATGGCCACGGATTTTGTGCAGTATTGGGTGCATCGTGCATTCCACACCTATCCGGTGCTCTGGCGCTTCCATTCGATCCACCACTCGACCAAAAAGATGGACTGGCTGGCCGGTGCGCGGATGCATTTCGTTGAAATCGCCGTGCTCCGCAGCCTGACAGCGGTGCCGATGTTCACCCTGGGGTTCAAGCCAGAGGCCATTCAGGCTTATCTGCTGATCGTTTACTTCTACTCCAGCTTTATCCACGCCAACATTGGCTGGAAACTAGGGTTTCTGGAGCGGTTCTTTGTGACACCACGCTTTCACCACTGGCATCACGGGTCAGACAGGGCGGCGATCGATATCAACTATGCCAGCCACTTCCCGATCTATGACCGGCTCTTTGGCACGCATCATTTACCTGAAAAAGAGTGGCCCGAGGCCTATGGCGTCGTCGGGGACACGGTGCCCAAAGGGTACTGGCGACAGTTCGTGCATCCGTTTTTGAAGGACAAACCGAAAGAACCGGCAGAGTAGGGCGTTTAGGGACCTGACCCTAGAACGACTGATCCTCACCCTGCTGCCACGGCTTCACCAGATTGCCAAAGCGGGTGAACTCGGCAGTGAAGGACAGCTCAACCGTGCCAATGGGACCATGGCGCTGTTTACCCACAATGACCTCGGCCTTGCCATGCAGCGATGACATCTTTTCCTGCCAGGCGGCCATGGCCTCCATGTTGTGGTCCTCGGGCTTTTCACGTTCGACGTAATATTCGCCACGGTAGACAAACATGACGACATCGGCGTCCTGCTCGATCGAGCCGGATTCGCGCAGGTCCGACAGTTGCGGACGCTTGTCTTCGCGGTTTTCCACCTGACGCGATAGCTGTGACAATGCGATAACGGGGATATTCAGTTCCTTGGCGATGGCCTTCAGGCCCATCGAAATTTCGCCGATTTCCTGCACCCGGTTTTCAGACGTGCCACGCACCAGTTGCAGATAGTCGACAATCAGCAGGTCCAGCCCATGTGTGCGTTTCAAACGACGAGCGCGGGCAGCCAGTTGCGAGATTGGGATCGCCGCGGTGTCATCAATATAAAGCGGGCAGGATTCCAATTGTTTGGCAGCATCAACAAACCGGCGGAACTCAGCTTCCGTCATGTCACCTTGGCGGATTTTATGCGACGAAATCTCGGACGCTTCAGCAAGGATACGGCCGGCCAGTTGTTCCGCGCTCATCTCAAGCGAAAAGAACCCCACAACACCGCCGTCGACGGCGCCCTCGCTCCCGTCTTGCAAGGTGCCCTTCTTGTAGGATTTGGCGATGTTATAGGCGATATTGGTGGCAAGTGACGTTTTGCCCATCGATGGGCGCCCCGCCAAAATCAGAAGGTCAGATTTGTGCAGGCCACCCAGTTTGCGATCCAGATCGGCCAGATCCGTGGCGATACCGGCCAAACCACCTTCGCGCTGATAGGCAGAGTTGGCGACATTCACCGCCTCTGTCACCGCCGCCAAAAACGACTGGAACCCCTGTTCCGACACGCCTTGTTCGGCCAGCGAGTAAAGCGCCTGTTCTGCTTCAACGATCTGTGCTTTGGGTTCGTGCTCCACGTCCACCTTGGCGGCTTTGTCGGTAATTTCGCGGCCCAACTGGATCAGTTGGCGCCGCGTCGCCAGATCATAGATCATTTCCGCATAGTCGCGTGCGGCAAAGGCAGAAATCGCCGCGCCCGCAAGGCGGGCAAGATAGGGCGGGCCACCCAGTTCTTTCAGGCCTTCGTCTTCTTCCATGAAGGTTTTGATCGTCACGGGGCTGGCCAACATATTGCGACCAATCCGTGAGGCTGCGGTTTCAAAGATCCGCGCATGAACGGGGTCGTAGAAATGCTTTGGCCCGATGATCGAGGCGACGCGGTCAAACACATCGTTATTGGTCAGAATAGCACCTAAAAGCTGCTGCTCCGCCTCGATAGAATGGGGCATCAGATCAGCAGCGGTTTCTTCGACACCTGTTGCGTTAAATGCTGCAATCTCGTTCATGGTCTACCCTCTTGATCCCTCACGTTCTCCTATCAGTAGCCCCGCAGCACTGACCATCTGGAAATGATCGGGGATATCTGGCGGGATAACTCTGTGGACAACAGGCGACAGGGTTTAACCCTACCGCAATTAGTGGCTGCGCGCAAAGAAAACACCATATAGGTGTGGCGCTTGCGATTCTTTGCACGCAATCTGCCTAACGCGGTGGATAAGTATTTTAGGCGGGCGTCCAGTCCGCAGGGTCATTGAGGTAGGCCTCAACCGCCTCCAATGTCGCTACATCATAGGCGCCACGCGCTTTGGCTTCGGCCAGCACGTCCCACCAGGTGCACAGCGAAATCAACTGAACACCGTGGTCGCCCAAGGTCTTTTCGACACCGTCAAAAATGCCATAGTAAAAGATGACGGCCGTCGCGCTGCATGTCGCACCGGTTTCACGGATCGCATCCACAAAAGACAGCTTTGACCCACCATCGGTTGTCAGGTCTTCGACCAGAACAACGCGCTGCCCTTCGGTCATCTCACCTTCAATACGGGCATTGCGGCCATAACCTTTGGGTTTCTTACGAACGTATGTCATCGGCAGTGCCATCCGCTCGGCCACCATCGCCCCAAAGGGGATGCCTGCGGTTTCTCCACCCGCGACATTGTCAAAGGCTTCAAATCCAGCCTCGCGCATGATCGTGACCGTCAGGAAGTCCATCACAACCGCCCGGACGCGCGGGAAAGAGATCAGTTTGCGACAATCCACATATGTCGGCGCTTGCTTGCCAGAGGCCAGCGTGAACGGCTCTTTCGCGTTGAAGTTCACCGCGCCAATTTCGATCAACATACCGGCGGTCAGCCGCGCGATTTCTTCTTTTGCCGGGAAAGAGGTGGGGATCATGAGAGTGTCCTGTCTTCTTTTGTTCGTAAGTATCTCTGCCGGGGCTCCGATACCCTCAGCAGGTGACACGCCAGTGAAGATCGAAACCAGGATCAAACACCGTCACCGGTCCGTCGGCGGTCTCGATTTGTGTGGGGTAGCTGACGGGATCACCTTTGGTCAGCGTCATCGTCTGTTCACTCACCGTCAGCCCATAGAACTTGGGCCCATTGCGCGAGGCGAAATCTTCCAATTTGCTGATGCGTGCTGCGGCGTCAAATACTTCGGCCAGGCAGGACATCGTATTTGTTGCGGTGAAAATACCCGCGCAGCCACAGGCTTGCAGCTTCAGCGGGTCAAGATGCGGTGCGCTGTCGGTCCCCAAAAAGAACCGTTTGTCGCCGGACACCGCCGCCTGCACCAGTGCCACACGATGCGTATCGCGTTTGGCCACCGGCAGGCAGTAGTAATGCGGTTTTATCCCGCCGGCCAGAACATGATTGCGGTTGATGATGAGGTGATGGGTGGTGATGGTCGCGGCAAGGTTTTTGACACTGTCGCGCACATAGTCGACGGCATCCTGCGTCGTCACATGCTCCATCACGACCTTAAGATCCGGCACCTTCTTGCGCAGGGGCTTGAGGATCTTGTCGATAAACACGGCCTCGCGGTCAAAGATGTCCACGGCACTGTCGGTCACTTCACCGTGCACACACAGCGGCATGCCGATTTCGGCCATGACGTCCAGAACGGGGCGCACCTTCTCAAAATCGCGCACGCCCGAGGCAGAGTTGGTTGTCGCCCCAGCCGGATAGAGTTTTACCGCCGTGGCAATTCCGGCTTCATGCGCGTGGCGCACGTCTGCGGGATCTGTTTCTTCGGTCAGGTAGAGCGTCATCAGTGGGGTGAACTCATCGCCCTCTGGCAGGGCATCCATGATCCGCCCGCGATAGGCGCGGGCCTGTTCGGCGGTGACCACAGGCGGGACAAGGTTGGGCATGATGATTGCACGCCCGAAATGGCGCGTGGTTTCGGGCAACACTGCCTGCAACATCTCACCGTCACGCAGGTGCAGATGCCAGTCGTCAGGGCGGGGGATGGTTAGGCTTGTTACATGTGTATCGGGCATGTTTCCCGATTACACCGTCATGCGCGCGGATGCCATAGCTCATGTGATAGCACTTGCAGGTCGCGCGCTGATTTCGGATAGTCTGCCAACTGGGATCATAAGGAGAGTTTGCCGATGCTAGGGTTTCTGATTGCCGCCGCTGCGGGGTTTCTGACACCACAGATTGAAAGTGCCGTGACCAAACCTCTTGTGAGCGCGCTCGAAAAGCGTATCCCGGTCACGCCGAATGAAACCCGCGCAATCGCCTTTATGGTGGCGCTTCTTGGGGCTGCGGTGCTTTGTGCACTGGTGGACAGCGGGTCTGTCTTTGGTGTGATCATTGGCGCAATCCTGGGCTATTTTGGTTTACGCATCTTCAATGCGGTCAAGGCAGAGATCGAGGGGCGCACGGGCGACTAAAGCATTTCCAGTATACACTGGTCGGCTTTCACTGCCTTTCGCCTTTTGCTCAAACGCAAAAGCCGATACTTTACTGCGGTAGAAACTGGAAACGCTATAAATACGGTGCGGCGGGCTATGCAGCGCGTGCAATGCGGCAATGCAGCATTGGCGGTTCCCATAGCTGTTGGGGCGTCTATACAGGCGTCAACAACACCCCATCGCATCAGGAATACGCACATGGCCTTCTACACCAACACACTCACGTCCCGCCCTGCAACAGCCGGCCCAATGGCCTTCTTTGGCGCGGTTGCCACCTTCGTTGAAAATCTGACCGACGCACGCTGCCGCTCTGTCGAAGTGGAGCGTATGCAGCACCTGTCTGACCGCGAGCTGTCCAAGATGGGTGTGTCCCGCGAAAGCATCGTGCGCTGTGTCTACGGTGACATCTATAACTGCTAGACCAATGCGAGGCGCTCTAAAAGAACGCCTGTAGCCCGGTTTGCGCGCGTCCAAGGATCAGCGCATGTACATCATGCGTGCCTTCATAGGTGTTGACCGTTTCAAGGTTCACCATATGGCGCATGATCTGGAAATCTTCGCTGATCCCGTTGCCACCATGCATGTCGCGTGACACCCGCGCGATATCAAGCGCTTTGCCGCAGTTGTTCCGCTTCATCAGGCTGATCATTTCAGGGGCTGCGTGCCCCTGATCCATGAGACGGCCCAGTTGGAGCGCAGACTGCACCCCTAGTGTGATTTCGGTCTGCATGTCCGCCAGCTTTTTCTGAAATAGCTGTGTCTGCGCGAGCGGCCTGCCAAATTGTTTGCGATCCAATCCGTATTGCCGTGCAGCGTGCCAGCAGGCCTCTGCGGCCCCCATCACACCCCAGGCAATGCCATAGCGCGCACGGTTCAGGCAGCCGAATGGCCCCTTCAGGCCCTGCGCACCGGGCAGCAGTGCGTCTTCGCTGACGACGACATCCTCCATCACGATCTCGCCGGTCACAGAGGCACGCAGGCTGAGCTTGCCGCCAATCTTGGGTGCACTCAGGCCCTTGGTGCCCTTTTCAAGGACAAAGCCGCGTATCTTGCCGTCATGCGCCTCCGACTTTGCCCAGACAACAAAGACATCGGCAATCGGCGCGTTGCTGATCCACATCTTGGACCCGTTCAGCACATAGCCTGCATCGGTTTTCCTGGCTGTGGTTTTCATGCCAGCAGGATCACTGCCCGCATCAGCTTCGGTCAGGCCAAAACAACCAATTAGGGTGCCGGCCGCCAGCCCCGGCAGATACTTCTGGCGCTGTTCTTCGGTGCCATAGGCGTGGATCGGATACATCACCAGCGAGGATTGCACCGACATCATCGACCGATACCCGCTGTCCACACGCTCAATCTCGCGCGCGACAAGGCCATAGGTTACATATGACGCGCCAAGCCCACCGTATTCTTCGGGAATGGTGACGCCCAAAAGCCCGGCTTCGCCCATCATCGCAAAGACAGCAGGGTCAACGATTGCGTCGCGGTAGGCCTCGGTGACGCGTGGTTGCAGGGATGATTGTGCAAATGCCTCAGCCGCATCACGCAGCATACGTTCATCTTCGCTCAACTGCCCTTCAAGGCGGAGCGGGTCAACCCAGTCAAAAGGGCCCAGATCGGGGCCAAAGCCGGCACCTTTGATCGGTGTGGAATTATTCATTGCCAAATTCTCCCCTCGCGTCCGCGGTAAACTATGCGCTTGCCGCAGAAGGGGCAATGGATGACTTGACGCGGGCCATGCGGGATGCAGCTATAGCGGCGGAGGTTGCCAGATGACATTTGCGACAATTGATGAGGTGCAGGCAAGCTTGGCCGCGCAAAACTATGTGTGCGGGCGCGCGTTGGCGACTGTTGTGTTTCTGAGCCTGAAACTGGGCCGTCCGCTTTTCCTTGAAGGCGAGGCCGGGACCGGCAAGACCGAGATCGCCAAGGTGATCGCCGCTGCCTTGGGGCGCCGGCTGATCCGGTTGCAATGCTACGAAGGGCTTGATGCGTCATCCGCCGTCTATGAATGGAATTTTGCCGAGCAGATGATCGCGATTCGCGCAGCAGAAGCTGCCGGTGGTGCCGACCGCGACGTGCTCAGAACAGAACTGTTCACCGACGACTACCTGATCGCCCGCCCACTGCTGGATGCGATGCGCCCGCAGCCGGGAGGTGCGCCTGTCTTGTTGATCGACGAGTTGGATCGCACTGATGCCCCGTTTGAGGCATTCCTGCTCGAAGCGCTCTCTGATTTTCAGGTCACAATCCCCGAACTGGGAACGATCGCAGCACCAGAACCGCCTATCGTGATTCTGACGTCAAATCGTACGCGCGAAGTGCATGATGCGCTCAAGCGGCGTTGCCTCTATCACTGGGTGGACTACCCCGATTTCGATCGTGAAATCGCCATCCTGCAAGCCCGCGCGCCCGAGGCCGCCGCCGCGCTGTCGCGTGAAATCGTGGCCTTTGTTCAACGGTTGCGCGGTGAAGACCTGTTCAAGAAGCCGGGGGTTGCCGAAACCATCGACTGGGCGAAATGTCTGCTTGCGCTGGACGTGATCAACCTCTCGCCGGCCACCATTGCCGATACGCTGGGTGCGATCCTCAAATACCAGGACGATATCCAGAAACTGCAGGGGTCCGAAGCAAAACGCATTCTCGATGAAGCCAAAGCCGATCTTGAAACGGCATAATGTCCCCTCGTTTGTTCAAAAATATCTCACAGGGGGGCGGGGATGTGAAAGTTTCGGTCCGGCACCTCCGCAATGGTTAACTTTCCCGAAATGGCGGTGCCGGATGATCCCAAACTGGTCCAGAATATCACCCATTTCGCGCGGGCCTTGCGCAAGGCGGGGCTTGGGGTCGGTCCGGGGCGGGTCATTGATGCCATCCGCGCGGTAGAGGCGGTGGGCTTTACCCAAAGGGCCGATTTTTATTGGACCTTGCACGCCTGTTTTGTCACCAAACCCGAAGATCGCCCGCTTTTTGCGCAGCTCTTTCGCCTCTACTGGCGTGATCCGCAGTATCTGGAACACATGATGGCATTCCTGCGGCCGGCTGTGCATGGTGTGCAAGAGGAACGCGCAGCCCAGCCGGCAGAGAAACGCGCCGCCGAAGCATTGCTGGAGGGCGAAGACCGCCCAATGCCGCCGCAGGACGAGAACGAAGATGAGGTCGAAATCGACATCGATGCCTCACAAACGGCCTCTGCCGAGGAACGCCTGCGCAGGCTTGATTTCGAATTGATGAGCACCGCCGAGATGGCAGCGGCCAAACGTATGTTGGCGACACTGTCCTTACCCGTGCCTCCCATCCTTAGCCGCCGCACCCAGGGCGGTTATGGCCTGTTGCCTGATTGGCCTGGCACCATGCGGCAGGCCATGCGCCGGGGTGGTGAGGTTATGGATTTTGCGACCAAGCGGCGGCGTAAGCGTTACCCCAATCTGGTAGTGCTTTGCGATATCTCGGGGTCCATGGCGCAGTATTCGCGGGCGGTTTTGCATTTTGTGCATGCGGTGGCCAACCGCGAAGGGCAAGGCTGGGCACAGGTCCACGCCTTTACCTTTGGCACACGGCTGACAAATATTACCCGACATCTGCGGCAACGCGATGTGGATGCAGCGCTGGCCGCCGCCGGGGCCGAGGCGCAGGATTGGGAAGGTGGCACCCGCATCGGGGCGTGCCTGCACAGCTTTAACCGGGACTGGTCGCGCCGTGTAACAGGGCAGGGTGCCGTGGTGTTGCTGATCACGGACGGGCTTGATCGCGCGGATGACGGTCAGTTGGGCCGCGAGATGGAGCGGCTGAACCTCAGCGCACGCCAGTTGATCTGGCTGAACCCGCTGTTGCGCTGGGACGGTTTTGCGCCCCGTGCCAAGGGGATCATGCAGATGCTACCGCATTGTTCGAGCTTCCGTGCCGGGCACAATATCGCATCACTCCAAGGTCTGGCTGATGCGCTGTCGCGCCCTGCCGAAACGGGTGAAAAGATGCGACTGCTTGCGATGTTGCGCGATGCGTGAACACTTTGGCAATGCAGGCGTGCTGCGCTATCGTGGACTTACTGTTTTGATGAGGGGCTTAACGCATGACTGATCACATCACGAACCTACCCAAGCTTGCTCTCGACTGGCACCGGGCCGGGCGGGGTGTTGTGATAGCCACGGTGGTGCAAACATGGGGCTCTGCCCCGCGCCCGGTGGGCAGCCAGTTGGTGATTGATGCTGATGGCGCGATGGAAGGATCCGTTTCAGGGGGATGCGTGGAAGGTGCCGTGATCACCGAAGCGCTTGACTCTGTGGCAGATGGCAAACACCGCGTGCTGGAGTTTGGGGTCAGCGATGACGAAGCCTTTGCCGTCGGCCTTGCCTGTGGCGGAGAGATCAAGGTCTTGTTGGAACCCATCGGGTCGGTTTTACCTGTCGAACTGCTCGAAAAACTGGTTGAAGCCAAAGAGCAGAATACGCCGGTGGCCTATGTCACTGATTTGCAGATGGGCGGGCCACGATTGGCGGCGGCCCCGCACTATGCAGAGCGGTTTCGTCTGGACCGCTCTGGCGTGGAAGAGGATGAGCGTACCTTTGTTGCGATCCACAATCCGCCGCTGCGTCTGATCATCATCGGCGCGGTCCACATTGCCCAGCATCTGGTGGCGATGGCGCGGGCTTGCGGATATCAGCCCACGATCATCGATCCGCGCCCGGCTTTTGCGTCCGAAGCACGGTTTCCCGGCGAGGTGATCGTCGATGACTGGCCTGATGAGGCGCTGCGTGCGCTCAAACCCGATGCGCGCACCGCGGTTGTGACCCTGACCCATGATCCCAAACTGGACGACCCGGCGATTGTGACCGTGCTGGAAACGCCTGCTTTCTATCTGGGCTGCCTTGGCTCCAGACGCACCCATGCCAAACGCGTGGAGCGCCTTAAGGCCGTTGGATTTGACGATAGTGATATTGCGCGCATTCACGCCCCAGTCGGCCTTGATCTTGGTGGGCGGCAACCAGCCGAGATCGCTGTGAGCATCATCTCTCAAATCACGCAAGTACTGCGGCAAGCGACGTGAGGTTCGGCCCTGTTCCCGTCGGGGCCGCCAAGGGTGCGGTACTGGCCCATGCGGTACCGGTCGCAGATGGACGCTTGCGTAAGGGACATGTATTGAACTCCGATGACATCACAGCCCTCCAAAATGCGGGGCTGAAAGAGGTCATGGTCGCGCAATATGACCGCGGCGATCTGGATGAAGATACCGCTGCCGCCCGTCTGGCGACCGCCCTTGCAGGGCCGGGCCTGCGGCTGTCGCATGCAGCAACGGGCCGGGTGAACCTTTTTGCCGAAGGGCCTGGAATTGCACACATCGATGTTGCTGCCGTAAACGCATTTAATGGCGTGAACCCGATGATCACTGTGGCGACAGTTCCGCCGCATCACCGGGCGGACGCAGGGACGATGATCGCAACGATCAAGATCATCTCTTATGCGGTGCCAGAGGCGGATGTTGTGACGGCTTGCGCTTTGGGGGCGGGGGCGTTGGCCTGTCGCGCACCGCAATACCGCTCTGCCACATTGATCGAAACCGAGATTGGGACAAACCCATCGCCCAAGGGCCGACAAGCCCTGCAAGGGCGGTTGGACCGTTTTGATGTCAGCCTCACGCCTCGCGTAATTGTGTCACATGTCGAAAGGGCACTCGGTGCTGCAATCGCGAAGACCGCAGGCGAGGTGGTTTTCATCCTGACGGCCTCTGCCACATCGGACGCCAATGATGTTGGCCCAGCAGCCCTGCGGCGGGCCGGTGGTGCACTCACACAATTTGGGATGCCGGTTGATCCTGGTAATCTGCTTTTCCTTGGTACGCTGGGCGATAAGCCCGTGATTGGCCTGCCTGGCTGTGCGCGATCCCCCACGCTCAATGGGGCGGATTGGGTGCTGGAACGGGTACTTTGCGGGGTGGCTCTGACGCCTGATGATTTCGCACAAATGGGTGTGGGCGGATTGCTTAAGGAAATCCCGACGCGGCCCAAACCGCGCGCTGACATCTGACCCACTTTGCAGTTGCAGCGTAAGTTATGTGTTCTCAACGGCGGCTCTGCGTGTTTAACTCCGATCAAAGCATAGCATTTGTGGGAGGAAGCAATGGCATCGGTAACTATGACCGTGAACGGGAAGTCCGTGTCAGGTGATGTGGAGGGGCGCACGTTGATGTCGGATTTCCTGCGCAACGACCTGCGGCTGACGGGAACACACATCGGTTGCGACACATCGCAATGCGGGGCCTGCGTCATTCATGTGAACGGGGAAGCGGTGAAGTCCTGCACCATGTTCGCGGTTGAGGCTGATGGCGCCGAGGTTGCGACCATCGAAGGGCAGGCCAATACTGATGGCTCGCTTAACGTCATCCAGCAGGCGTTTCAGGATCACCATGGTCTGCAATGTGGGTTCTGCACACCTGGCATGGTGATGTCAGCGGCAGCACTGCTTAAGGACAACCCCAAACCGAGTGAGGCGGAGGTGCGTGCGTATCTGGAAGGCAACATTTGCCGCTGCACCGGGTATCATAACATCGTTAAGGCGATCATGGCGGCATCCGGTCAGGATGTGCCAGCCGTCGCTGCCGAGTAAGAGAATTTTTGAGGAAAATTTGAGGTCAATTTTTCTTTGAAAAATTGATGCGCCGACAGGGAGGACTATCAATGCCAAAAGATGGTGGAATTGGGGCCAGCACAACGCGCCGCGAAGACGTGCGCTTTCTGACTGGTAAAGGAAATTATACCGCGGACATCAACAGCTTTGGTCAGGCGGCGGCGGTTTTCGTGCGCTCGACCGTGGCGCATGGTGTGATCAAATCAATTGACACAATGGCTGCCGCCGAGATGCCCGGCGTGCTGGCGATCTTCACAGGCGAGGACTTTGTAGATGTTGGTGGCAACCCGGCAGGCTGGCTGATCAACAGCCGCGATGGCGAGCCGATGAAAGAACCCAAGCGGCCTGTGCTGGCCCATGGCAAGGTGCGCCATGTGGGGGATGCCTATGCCGCGGTCATCGCGGAAACCGAACAACAGGCCCGCGATGCCGCCGAAGAGATCATCGCCGATATCGAAGAACTGCCAGCGATTGTCGATATGGCTGCGGCGCTTGCGGGTGACGCCTATGTGCATGATGAAATCGCAACCAACCAGTGCTTTGACTGGGGCTGGATCGAAGACAACCGTGCCGCCACTGATGAGGCGATCAAGAATGCACCGCATGTCACCACGCTTGAACTGATCAACAACCGTCTGGTGCCCAACGCGATGGAGCCGCGTGCTTCCATCGGGACTTATGACGCGGCGGGTGATAGCTATCTGCTGCACACCACATCGCAGAACCCGCATCTGACGCGATTGCTGCTTTCGGCCTTTGTCATGGGCATTCCCGAAAACAAACTGACGGTGATTGCGCCGGACGTGGGCGGCGGCTTTGGCTCTAAAATCTATCACTACGGTGAAGAAGCATTGGTTCTGGCTGCGGCCAAAAAAGTAGGGCGCCCTGTCAAATGGGTGGCAGATCGCACTGAATCGTTCCTCACGGACGCGCATGGCCGTGACCACGTCACCAAGATTGAGCTGGCTTGCGAAAAGGACGGCACATTTATCGCCTTCCGCACCGAAACGCTTGCCAATGTCGGCGCGTATCTGTCGAATTTTTCGACCGCGACACCGACCTTTTTGCATGGCACGCTGATCGCGGGCAACTACACGGTGCCCAACGTCTATGTGAACGTCAAAGCGGTATTCACCAATACTGCACCTGTCGATGCCTACCGTGGCGCTGGGCGGCCCGAGGCCACTTACTCCGTTGAGCGTGTCATCGATATGGCGGCCCGCGAATTGGGCATCGATCCCGTCGAGATCAGGCGCAAGAACTTCATCAAACCTGACCAGTTTCCTTTCGGCACTGCCGCAGGGTTGGAATATGACAGCGGGAACTACGATGCGCTGATGGATAAAATGGAGGCGATTGTTGACCGCAAGGCCTTTGAAGAACGCCGCAAACAAAGCGAAGCAAACGGCAAGATGCGCGGTCTTGGCATCAACGCCTATGTAGAGGCTTGCGGTATTGCACCCTCAAACCTAGTCGGTGTGCTGGGCGGCCGGGTTGGCCTTTATGACGCCGCTACCGTGCGGGTGAACGCCACGGGCAACCTTAGCGTCATGGTTGGCGCACATAGCCATGGCCAAGGGCACGAAACGGTGTTCCCTCAGATTGTGGGCGAGATGCTGGGGATTGATCCTCAGTCCGTTGATATTGTGCATGGCGACACGTCCAAAATCCCCTTCGGGATGGGCACCTATGGGTCGCGTTCATTGGCTGTCTGCGGCTCTGCTGTGGTGCGTGCCACCGAAAAGATCATCGCCAAGGCCAAGAAGATTGCAGCACATATGCTGGAAGCGGCGGCTGATGATCTGGAGTTCACAGATGGGCAGTTCACCGTCAAAGGCACTGATAAATCGGTAAGCTTTGGTGAGGTCGCGCTCAAGGCCTATATCCCGCATGAATTCCCGATCGAGGATATTGAACCGGGGCTGGAAGAAACGGCCTTTTACGATCCGGCCAACTTTACCTACCCGTCAGGTGCTTATGCCTGCGAGGTCGAAGTTGACCCGGACACAGGCAAAGTCACCATCGAACGCTTCACGGCTTGTGACGACTTTGGCAATGTGATGAACCCGATGATTGTCAGCGGTCAGGTGCAAGGTGGCGTTGTCCAGGGGATTGGGCAGGCCTTGCTGGAAAACACGACCTATGACGAAAACGGTCAGCTTTTGTCGGCCAGTTACATGGATTACGTTATGCCACGCGCGGATGATCTGCCGCTCATCGCAGTAGATCATTCCGACGGCACACCCTGTACGCATAACCCGCTGGGGGCCAAAGGGTGCGGTGAAGGGGGCGCAATCGGATCGCCGCCAACGGTGGTCAACGCGGTCATCGACGCGCTGCAGTCGGGCGGCAAGAACGTCACCCATATCGACATGCCTTTGACGCCCGCGCGCGTCTGGGCCGCCATGAACAACGCGTAAGGGAGAACGCTCATGTATGCTTTTGAAATTGAACGGCCCTCCACGATTGCGGATGCGGTCAAGGCGCTGTCGGATGAGGACGCACAGGCGCTGGGCGGGGGGCAAACATTGATCCCGACGCTGAAACAACGTCTGGCCATGCCTGCCACATTGGTCAGCCTGACCGGCATTGGTGAAATGCAGGGCGTTTGCGCTGGCGACAACGGCGAGGTCTGCGTGGGTGGCGCAACCAACCACGCGACCGTGGCGGCCGAAACAGCCGCATCCTATCCGGGCCTATCAGGGCTGGCAGGGCACATCGGTGACCCTGCGGTGCGCAACCGCGGCACGGTTGGTGGGTCGCTGGCCAACAATGACCCATCGGCCTGCTATCCAGCGGCGGCGCTTGGTTCTGGCGCCACGATCATCACCAATACGCGCCAGATTGCGGCGGATGACTATTTCCAGGGGCTGTTCGAAACTGCGCTTGAGGAAGGCGAAGTGATCACCGAAGTCCGCTTCCCGGTGCCCGAGAAATCGCATTATGAGAAGTTTGTGCAACCGGCCTCGCGCTTTGCGCTGGTGGGTGTGTTTGTTGCCAAATACGCCGATGGCGTGCGGGTCGCTGTGACCGGCGCATCCGAGAACGGTGTGTTCCGCTGGACCGAGGCGGAGGCAGCGCTGGCGAGCGACTTCTCTGCTGGGGCGTTGGACGGGCTTACCGTGCCTGCGGACAGTATGATCGCAGACCTGCACGGGTCGTCAGACTATCGTGCGCATCTGGTGAAAGTGATGACCGGCAGGGCTGTCACCGCCGCCGCCTAGAGGTCCGAGGCTCAGCAACACGAAAAAAGCCCCGGCAACTGCCGGGGCTTTGGTTATCTATCGTCGCCGTTCTTACTTCGGCAAAGGCCCGATCAGCATGACCATCTGACGGCCTTCCATCTTGGGGAAGTTTTCGACCTTGCCGGTCTCTTTGGTGTCTTCGGCAACACGTTCCAGCAGTTCACGGCCCAGCTGTTGGTGCGCCATTTCACGACCACGAAAGCGCAGGGTAATCTTCACCTTGTCACCGTTTTCAAGAAACTTGAACACGTTGCGCATCTTCACATCATAATCGTGGTTGTCCGTATTGGGGCGGAACTTCACTTCTTTGATCTCAATGATCTTTTGCTTTTTGCGTGCCTCAGCCTCTTTTTTCTGAGTCTCGTATTTGAACTTGCCATAGTCCATGATTTTGCAAACCGGCGGATTGGCGTTTGGTGATATTTCCACCAAATCAAGGCCAGCGTCATCGGCCATTTCCATTGCACGTGCGGGCGTGACAACGCCAACATTTTCACCTTCGGCCCCGATCAGGCGAATCTGGTCCGACCGAATACGGTCGTTGACCCGGGGGCCGGTGTCACGTTGTGGTGGCGCGTTATGTGGTCTGCGTCCTATGGTCTTTATCCTTTGATTGTTCAGGTTCGGTAGGGTGAAACTAAACACCCACAGGTGCAGCTTCAACCCGCAAAAGATGCGGTTTTTTGCCGAAAGTTCCCCCAGGATGAGGCTTTCCCTTTCCTGGGCCTTCTGACATATCGGCGGCAGATTGGGTCGATGGGACCCACAATGATGCAATTTGGAAGGAACTGACCAATGCGTGCAATTATTATTCTCGTAGTTTTGGCTGTGCTGGGTTTTTTTGGTTATCAATACGCGGCCGAAGGCCGTGGCCCGCGGGCGGCAATCGGCGTGCTGACAGGTGCAACACAAGAAGCCGAGCGTGTGGCCGCTGAGGCTGCTGCCGCAGCCGCCGAAGAAGCTGCTGCCGCTGATGCTGAAGAAGCCGCCGCTGCCGCCGAAGAAGCCGCTGCCGCTGCTGCTGAAGAAGCTGCTGCCGCTGCTGCTGAAGAAGCCGCCGCTGCCGCCGAAGAAGCTGCCGCCGCTGCTGCTGAAGAAGCTGCCGCTGAGGCGACAGAAGAAGCTGTCGAAGAGGCGGCTGAAGCCGTGGAAGAGGCTGGCGACGACCTGATGACGATGGCTGATGATCTGTTGACGCTTGACGGCTTTGATGCCGAGAAGGTCACCCAGCTTCTTGAGGGTTCCGATATCCCGGACGATCAGAAAACAGCAATGACCAGCGCGCTGGACTTTGCCAAGGACAACCCTGCACTGCTGCAACCTGTTTTGGACAGCATCCGCGGCCTGCTTGGCCTGTAAGGCTTTACATACAAGACAAAAGGCCGCGTCAGAATTGACGCGGCCTTTTTCATCTCCAGCGCATGTTTCTTAATCAAGAAACGCTTTCTCAACCACATAATGCTGCGGGTTTGAGTTGGCACCTTCTACCAAACCGTAGTCCTCAAACATCTCTTTGAGCTCGAGATTGAAAGCAAGGTTACCGCAGATCATTGCGCGATCCGTCTCGGGCGACAGCGGTGGTACGCCCAGATCGGCAAAAGCCTGGCCCGAGCGCATCAGATCAGTGATACGGCCCATCTTGGGGCTCTCTTCGCGGGTGGTTGTCGGGTAGTACTTGATCTTCTTCCAAAAACCTTCGCCGATGACCTCATTGAGCAATTCATCGTCCTTGAGCGCTTCGATCAGATCACGCCCATAGGTCAACTCACCGACCTCGCGGCAGGTATGGGTGATGATCACCTCATCATAGTCTTCGTAGGTCTGCGGTTCGCGCAGCAGTGATGCGAAGGGCGCAAAACCAGTGCCGGTGGCAAAGAACCAGATGCGCTTGCCGGGCAGCAGGGCGTCGTGGACCAATGTGCCAACTGGTTTCGGGCGCAAGATCAGTTCGTCACCCGGTTTGATATGTTGCAGCCTAGACGTCAGTGGACCGTCTTGCACTTTGATCGAATAAAACTCCAATTCCTCATCCCAAGAGGGGGAAGCAATGGAGTAGGCGCGCAGTAGTGGTTTTTGCTTGCCTGTTTCCGGGTGCGGATCGCCCATCAGGCCAATCATCACAAATTCACCAGATCGGAAGCGTAGCGACGCAGGGCGCGTCACGCGAAACGAAAAAAGCCGATCGGTGTAATGCTTCACGTCCGTTACGATCTGCGCGTCGGGCAGGGTGGGGACGGCTTTGGCGGTGTCTCGGGTCACGGGTGTTTGCTCGGTCATATGTGTCATGGCGGCCTGATAGGACCGCCCTCCGGTTTAGTCATTGATCTGGATCAGGGAAAGGGGATTACCCGCGCAGGCGTGCCTGATAGTGGTGATTCTGCCAGTCCGCCCGGAACTGCCACTGGTCTTCGGGCTGGCGCGCGGCAAGCGCGTGGTCGATTTCGACCTCGTCAAAACCTGACCGCCGCGCCATCGCGTATTGGTCCGCGAGCACATGACCTTTGGCGCGCAAACGCCCCTTGTAGCCCGCGCGGCGCAGCATCGCGGCCAATGTGAACCCACGCCCATCAGCAGATGACGGGAAGTCGATGCGGATCATTGCGGCATTGTTCAACCCGGCCAATGCTGTGGGCGCTGCGTCAGACGGCAGATCAATGCCGTAATCGCAATCGTTCGCCGCAAGTTCATCCAAGGCAACGAAACCGCAGGTGAAATCATCAGGGACAAACCCCGCATCCGTCACAATCACGCTCGTCATGCTGCTTGTCCTTCCCGTGTTGCTTTGCCATCCGCAAAATGGATGCCGCATTCAGTTTTTTCACTGTTGCGCCAACGGCCTGCACGTGGGTCTTCATGATCACTAACCCGGGTGGTGCAGGGCATGCAGCCCACGGAAGGATAGCCCTTTGCCACCAGAGGGTGACGCGGCAGGTCATGCTGGTCCATGTAGGATTTCAGATCATCCGCACTCCATTTCGCCAGCGGGTTGATCTTGATCTTGCGGCCGTCTTTTTCAAAAAGCGGGAGTTGCGCGCGCTGCCCACCCTGGAACTGCTTGCGGCCGGCAATCCATCCGTTGAAATCCCGCAAGGCGGCGTTCAGCGGGCGGGTCTTACGCAGGTCACAGCAAGCATCGGTGTCCGCCAAATGCAAAATACCGTCCACGTCCTCGGTCAGCACATCGTTGCGGTTAGGTGTGATCACCCGCAGATCAGTTAGCCCCAGCATCGCCGCGACCTCGCGCTGATAAGTGAGTGTTTCGGGGAACAGCATTTCGGTATCCAGAAAGATCACCGGTGTTGCTTTGTTGATCTGAGCGATCACATGCAGCAGCACAACGCTTTCGGCACCAAAGGATGACACAAGGGCCACTGGCCCGATTTGCACATCCTCCAAGGCGTGGCGCAGCACAGTTTCCGTGTCAGACTTATGGTGCAGGATATTTCGGCGCTCGGCCAGATCCTTAAGCGGCATTTGCTTTGTCCTCTGCTGGATACAGGATGGCTTTGAAGGGTTCCATGCCAAGACGGCGATAGGTTTGCAGGAAAGTTTCTTCGGGCGCGCTGCGCAGATCGAGGTAACCTGTCACCAGACGCTCGATCGCGGGCACAATTTCGTCGGCGCTGAAACCAGGGCCTGCGCGTTCGCCGATTGTCGTGGTTTCGGTGCTGTCACCGCCCAGCGTGATCTGGTAGTTTTCGACGCCGGCCCGATCAAGGCCAAGGATCCCGATGTGCCCGACATGGTGGTGCCCACAGGCGTTGATGCAGCCGGAGATCTTGATTTTCAGCGCGCCAATCTTATGCTCGATCTTCAGCTCATCAAACCGGGTCGCGATTTCCTGTGCGATTGGGATCGACCGGGCCGTGGCCAGCGCACAGTAGTCCATGCCGGGGCAGGCGATAATGTCGGACGCAAGGCCGATATTCGCGGTCGCCAGATCCGCCGCGCGCAGTGCGGCATATACCTTAGCAAGGTCCGCTTTGTGGACATGTGGCAGGATCACGTTCTGTTCGTGGCTGATGCGCAGCTCACCATGGCCATATTGTTCGGCCAGATCGGCCATCACGCGCATCTGGTCGGATGTGGCGTCACCCGGCGTCGCACCGTGTTTTTTGATGCTGATAGAGACGATGGCATAGCCATCGGCCTTATGCTGGGCGAGGTTCGTATCGGTCCAGGACCGGAACGCCGGGTTGGCAAGGCGGGCTTCTTCATAGCCTGCGGTTGACTTGACCGCGAAGGCAGGCGGCGCGAAAGCCGCTTCGATTTCCGCCAGCAATTCCTGATCAACGCCAGAGAAACCGGCGCGGATCGTTGCAAAACGCTCTTCCACAAGCTCTTGGATATTCTCAAGCCCATTCTCATGAACGGTGATCTTGATCCGTGCCTTGTATTTATTGTCGCGGCGGCCCAGCAGGTTGTAGACGCTGACAATCGCCTCGCAGTAGGGCAGCAGATCGGCCTTGGGCAGGAAGGCGCGCAGCACCTTGCCCACCATGGGCGTGCGGCCAAGGCCCCCGCCGACGATCACCTCAAAGCCGGGCTCGCCTGCGTCATTGCGCACCATGCGCAACCCGATGTCATGCGCTTTGGTGACCGCACGGTCATGGGCGGCGCCTGTCACGGCAATCTTGAACTTGCGGGGCAGGAACTGGAATTCAGGGTGGTCGGTGGACCACTGGCGCAGCAGTTCGGCCACCGGGCGGGGGTCTTCGATTTCATCGGCAGCGGCCCCGGCGAAATGGTCAGCCGTCACATTGCGGATGGTGTTGCCGGAGGTCTGGATCGCATGCATGCCCACATCGGCCAAGGCGTCCAGCATATCCGGCACGTCCGCCAACTTGGGCCAGTTGTACTGGATGTTCTGCCGCGTGGTGAAATGGCCATAGCCCTTGTCCCACTTGTCCGCGATAAACGCCAACTGGCGCATCTGGGATGGATTCAGCGTGCCATAAGGGACCGCCACGCGCAGCATATAGGCGTGCAGCTGCAGATAGAGGCCATTCATCAGGCGTAGTGGCTTGAACTCGTCTTCGGTCAGCGAGCCATCAATGCGACGTGCCACCTGACCACGGAACTGGGCCACACGCGAACGGACAAACGCCGCATCAAAATCATTGTAGGTGTACATTATGAAAGCTCCACTTGCTTGCCATGGGCGTAGTTTGATGGGCCACGAGTGCGGAAATCTTCCCTGAAATGCGTGGGTTCGGGGCCATCATCGCCCGGCTTGGCATCGGCCAGGTAGGCGCCGGCGATTTCATCGGCGCGGGCTTGTGCCTCCAGCAGGCGCAGGTCGGCGTGGGCCTCATCTGTCAGCAATTCGGCTTTGCGGATGTCGCGGGTCCATGTGTCGGTTTCGGTCAACCAAACGGCATCACCTTCCAACAATGCGTTGGCGGTCACGACCTTGGGTGTAAATGTGCGGGCCATTATGCAAACTCCCTAAGATTTTCTGCGCGGGCTTGGGCGTCGCGCGGGGCAAGGCCATAGAATGTAATCGCGGGCCCTTTCAGATCGGCCTGCGTCATCGTTGGTTCCATCTCGACCAATGTGGTCGCGATAATGCGCTGGTCTGCGCGGCTAACGTTTTCGATGATGGTCACGGGCGTGCTGGGATCAGCGCCATGCATCAGCAAGCGGCCTTGGATGAACCGTGCGGATTTCTTGCCCATGTAGATCGCGGCGACTTCGCCCGGTGCGGCAAGCGCTTTCCAATCGTGATCGGCATAGCCTTTGGTGTCATGCCCGGTAATCAGGCGCACGGCAGAGTTTCGGTGCCGCTTGGTCAGGCTTTGCCCGATGTTGGCCACCGCAGCAGAGGCGGCGGTGATGCCGGGAATGACGCGGTAGGGGATATCGTGGGCCTCAATCGCCTCAATCTCTTCGTCCAGCCGGCCGAACACCGTTGGGTCACCGGCTTTCAGGCGCACAACATGATGCCCGTCCAGCGCGTGGCGCACGATCAGCGCGTCGATGTCCGACTGCAGCATCGCTTTGCCGAAACCCTCTTTGCCTGCATCAATGATGATCGCCTCGCGACGGGCCAGTTCAAGGATTTCACCTGTGACCAAACGGTCATGGATCACGACATCGGCCTTATCCAGCGCATTGCGGGCCTTGAGCGTCAGTAATTCAGGATCACCGGGGCCAGCGCCAACCAGATCGACGGAACCTTGTTTGTCTGTTGCCATCACATGGGTGTCGAGCAGGGTTTCCAGCGCAGGGATCACGGCAGCTTCGCCCGCGTCCAGTGCCTTGGGGCCTGCGCCGAAATAGAACGATGTCCAAAAATCACGGCGCTTGCGGCCCATTGGCAAGATATCAACCGCATGGCGGAATGTCTTGCCGATGCGGGCCAGCACGCCAAGCGATGTCGGCAGGCGTTCCTCAAGATCAGCCTTGATCGCACGTGCCAACACCGGGGCAGCGCCTTCGGTGCCGATGGCAACCGTCACCGGGTCGCGGTCCACGATGGCGGGCGTGATGAATTGGCTGTCGGCAAGGTTATCAACGATGTTGACCAGCGCGCCTTCGGCATGGGCAATGGCCGCCACGCGGGCATCTTCGGCGTCATCTTCGTTGGCGGCATAGAACAGGGCGGCACCAGCTGCATCACCGGGCTCCATCGCGCGCTCAACAAACCGCAGCTTGCCTTGGGCCGCCCATTTGCGGATGTCACCTGAAATTTCTGCGGCGATCACGGTCAGCTGTGCCTCGGTCTTCATCAACAGCCGCAGCTTGGCCATAGCGGCATCGCCACCGCCCGACAGGACGATGCGGTGGCCTTCGACGGCAAGGAAGATGGGAAAGTGCTTCATAGCGAACCTCAATTTCTTGGGTTTAATATAGAATATTGTTCTGCTATTTGCCTCCCCCAGGCGGCAGTTAAGGACACGTGTTCTGTGTTGGTCGCATTTCGGACCGTGTGTCCTATGATTTTGGAGAATTGAGAATGTCAGTGCGGATCGACGCCACAGACCGGAAGATTTTGGCAGCATTGCAAGCGGATGCAGCGCAGTCATTGGACGAAATTGCCAAAACTGTGGGCTCGTCCAAGACGCCGGTATGGAATCGCATCCGCAAAATGCGCGAGGCGGGAGTCATTGGGCAGCAGACGGTCCTGTTGGATGCCGAGGCGCTGGGGTTCGAGGCATGTTTCTTTGTTCTGATCCGCACGTCAGAGCATGATGCGGAGTGGCAAAAGCGGTTCCTCAAGGCGCTCAAGGCGCGGCCCGAGGTGCAAGAGGCGCATCGTTTGGCGGGGGATATCGACTATATCCTGAAGGTTCGGGTGCGGAATGCGCGTGCCTATGACACCTTCTATCAGGCGCTGATATCGGAGGTCAAAGTGCACAATGTGACCGCGCTTTTATCGATGGAAGAGATTAAATCAACGGTGGCTTTGCCGTTGTAGGTTGCCATAATTTGAACAATGTTCACTTTTCCTCTTGACGCGGATGGTGTCTGCTCTGTATTGATTTGAACATCGTTCAAAATGGAGAAACCCATGCATCGCCTTATTATCTCAGGAAGCGTTACAGCGCTCATTCTCACGTCGGCCTGCGCGTCCCCCAGTGCACAACACGCTGCGGCCTCTGCCGATCACAGTGCGCAGGCGGCAGGGCATAGTGTTGCGGCCGGGGCCACCGGAGTGGCGACCGTGTCAGCCGTACCGGTGGTTGCGGCGGGCTCTGTCCTTGCGATTACGGGGGCTGCCATTGAAAGCATTGGGACAGCGTCGGTCGATGCAGGGACTGCGGTGTTGAACACTGGGCTGGGCCCCACCCCGCAGCAGATCTGTCTGGGCCCCCCCATGCCACATTGCGTGGCACCACAAGCCGCACCAAGCTTGGAGTAAGGTTATGAAACTTAAATGCATTTTGACAGCTCTCGCATTTGGTATCGCAACGCTTGCCCCGCTGAGCGCAACAGCAGGCAGCTCGGCCGCTGCCAATCCCGTCCTGCCTGCCGCTGATGTGGCAACCTTCGCAAACCGGGTACAGCGCGATCTTGCATCGCGAGGCGCCAATGTCGTCATCGTATCACGGGTGGGCCGCGATCCATCGGTTCTGCCTGACGGGATCAACTACACCCATGTGGCGTTCTGGGTCTACTCGCGGATTACCCAGGCGGATGGCAGCACTGGCATGGGATACCGGGTTTATAACCTTTATCAACAAGAGGGGGATCTGACGCGCAGTGATCTTGTGCAGGACACGCCCGGTGATTTCTTTGCCGGTGCGCACAATCTGGATGCTGGCGTCATTATCCCTGACCCGCGTTTGCAGAGGAAGCTGATAGATGTGATCTCTAGCCCGACCTATGCGGCGCTGCATAATGCCAATTATTCGGTGCTGGCCAATCCGCGATCCGGGCAGTTTCAGAACTGCACCGAACATACGCTCGATGTGCTGATGGCGGCCCTTTATGGCACAAACGACCGGCAGCAGATCAAAGCGAATATCGCCGCGCATTTCACGCCGCAGCCGGTGGCTTTGAACGGGTTGCAGCGCTTGTTTGCACCTGCTGCATCGGGGGCCCTGACGACGGCGGATCACGGTCAATCCGTGGGCACAGCGACATTCGGGTCGATTGCACGCTTCATGCAGGCACACGACTTGAGTGATGAGACCTACCGCATCACACCGGAACGCCTTATTCGGTTCTAGGTCTCAGGAGCGGTTGAAACCATCAACCGCTCCAACCCATGAAAGTGATAAACGTCGCCGTATTGCGGGGGTTCTGTCAGGCGCAGGTTCGGGCAGCGTGCGAAGAGGATTTCAAGTGCAATCCGCAGCTCCAGCCGCGCCAGCGGGGCGCCCACGCAGAAATGAATACCACCGCCAAAGCTTGTGTTCTGTGGGCCACGACGGGCCGGATCAAACATGTTGGGGGCATCATAGGCCGCCGGATCACGGTTTGCTGCCCCTAGAAGGCAGGCAATCTGATCACCGCGTTTGAAGCTGTGGTCGCCCAGGGTGACATCCTCATAAACCCAGCGGGTGAACATATGCAGCGGGGGATCGTAGCGAATGACCTCTTCAACAGCTGCTTCTGTAATCTCGCGCGCCCCATGCTCCAACAGGGTCTTGGTGCCATTGCCCAAGGTATGCACTGTCGCCTCATGCCCGGCGTTCAGCAGTAAAATGCACGTGGTGATCAATTCGTCCTCGCTCAGCCGCGCGCCATCTTCTTCGGCGGCAATCAGGGTCGAGATCAGATCATCGGCCGGCGTTTTGCGGCGCTTTGCGATGTAGCTGCGCATGAAATCGACAAAGTCATTGGTGGCGGCCACGGCCGCGGCCTCGATTTGGGGGGTGCGGCGGGCCTGATACATCGCCACCATGGCATTAGACCAGCGCAGCAGATCATCCGCGCGGTCCTCGGGCACACCAAGCAGGCGTGAAATGATGATCACTGGCACGGGCTGGGCGTAGTGGGTCAGCAAGTCAAAGGGGGTGTCGGGGAAGGTGTCAATCAGGCCGTGGCAGAGCGACGCGATGTCGGGGCCAAGGGCGGCGATGGTCCGGCTGGTGAAGGCCCGCAGCACAAGCCCGCGCAGACGCTTATGGCGGGGTGGCTCCAATTCCAGCATCGAATGGGCTTCGACATCGTAGAATGGCTGTAAATGCGGCGGAATCTCAGGGGCCAACTCTGGCGGGCATTCGCGGCCCATCCGCCTGTCGCGCAGCACCGCATGCACCATCTTGTGCGACACAGCGCAGGCCATGTTGTAATCGTCCCACCAAAAGAAGCCGCCCGCAGCGCGGGCCTGATCATAAAACGGGTAGGGGTTTTGAATAAACTGCGGCGCGTTCGGGGATTGTTGGAATCGTTGCATGGTCCAGCATTGGATCAGCCTTTCGCCTGATGCAAGTGGGCAAGGAATGCCGCCTGTTACCTGACCGCGGTTTTCTGAAGCTAGGCGCGCTCAAGTGCTGTGATGATGGGAGAAAAGTCATCCGCCTTCAGGCTGGCACCGCCGACGAGCGCCCCATCGACATTCGCCACGCCAAAGATATCAGCCGCATTGCTGCCTTTGACAGAACCACCATAAAGCAGCGTGAAGGCATCACCATCGTCAAAACGGGCATTCAGGCGCGCACGGATGTGGGCATGGGCCTCTGCGATCTGCGCAAGGGTTGGGACTTTACCCGTACCAATCGCCCAGACCGGTTCATAGGCAATCACACAGTCCTGCGCGTTTGCGCTGTCGGGCATTGATCCGGCAAGCTGGGTATCGATCACATCCAATGTTTTGCCGCCTTCGCGTTCATCCAGTGTCTCACCGATACAAATCACAGCGATCAGGCCTGCATCGATGGCCGCTATGGATTTTGCGGCAACCATTGCATCGGTCTCACCATGATCGGTGCGGCGTTCGGAATGACCGGTCAGCACATAGCTGGCACCGGCATCTGCCAACATATCCGCGCTGATGTCGCCGGTATGCGCGCCTGACGCGGCGCTGTGACAATCCTGCCCGCCAATATCAAATGGGGTGTCTTCGCAAGCGCTGATCAAAGTGGCGGGGGGACAGATCAGAATTGCGATATCCGCATCGCCATGTAAATCCTCAAGCCGTTGGAGTTCCCGCAGATTCTCGCGCTGCCCGTTCATCTTCCAGTTACCGGCGGCGATCTTACGGGGCATATTGGCGTCCTTCACAAAGTGGCAAGTGTTACAGGTGCCAATGTGCAGGCCTCCTCAGGTTCGTCAAGGGCCGAGGCGGGCAATGGCCATGAGGGCACAGTGTGACACTGCGTTGACAAGGCTCATGCTGCCAGACGCCATGTGGCCGGTCACTTTTGGCCAAGATCAGAGAAGGGATCGGCTACGAAGGTGATATTCGCGCCCGAACCAGCCATCAGCTGGCGCTGATGTTTTCGTCGAACTTGATCGACTCGCCGCACCCGCAGGCATCGACAACATTGGGGTTGCGGAATTTGAAGCCGGATTCCAGCAGCGAGACCTCATAGTCAATCTCGGTTCCGAAAAGAAACATCTGCGCCATCGGTGCGATCATCACCCGTGCACCATCCTGTTCGACAACCTCGTCCAGCGGATCCACCTCGGTCACATAGTCCATCGTGTATTCCATACCCGCACAGCCGCCTTTCTTGACGCCAATGCGCAGGCCCTGATGGCCATCCTTGTTCATGAGCTTGGCGATCTGCGCCGCTGCTTTATCGGTGATGCTGACCGCTTGTTTGCCTGGAATGCCGAACATTGTGGTGCTCCTTTGCCCCTTATGTAGGGCAGCGGGGGCCGTCGCTCAAGACGGTGTGGGATCAATGCCGTAGAATGTGATGAGCGAAAGCGTTGCAAAGCTGACCAGCAAGGCCCACCCGAAAGAGGCCAGCGTGCCGATGATGACATATTCGCTGGCGCGCTGATCCTTGGATGCGGTGTCAAACCGCAGCACGGATTTGGCGGCGATCAGAAATCCGATACCGGCCGGTTGCCCGGCAAGCACCATCAGAAAGATCAACGCGCGTTCCAGAATGCCGATCATGCGCCCGGCCTGGAGCAGGCCTTGGGGCTGGTTTTCTTCGAACCCCTGCATGAGCAGGCCAACAGCAGGCCCACCGGCATGCACGCACAGGATCAGCCCGGTGGCGATCGCAAGAAGATACTGAACAAAAGGCGTGGCCTCTGGCCAGAGATTGCCCAGCGCGGGCGAAAACCAAAGAACGGCCGCGATTGTGGCAAAATGTGCCAGTTGGTCAGTGACATAAGCCCAAAGTGTTTCCGGCGCGAAATGGGTCTTGATCATGTCAATCCCCAAATGCACAGCCGCGATTGTCAGGGCCGGGGCGATCTGGCCACGCAGTGCCAGCAAGCTCAGCAGAAACACCACACCAATATGTGCCGCCATTGCGGCAGGTTTTTTCTTGTTGTTGATAATCCAGCTGTTTTGCAGCGGATAATCGGCCAGCACATGAGCCAGCATCAGGGCGAGCGCAGTTGTTAACATGGAGTGGCCTGTGGCTGCTTTGCAAAAATACAACCAAATGAAGTTGTAATTGTAAAATACAACTCTATTGGGGTGTATTGTGCCGAAACACCCAAATCCGGTTGTGTCTTATCCATCCAGGGCCTCGCACACGTCAATCAATGCATCCACACCTGACGCTTCAATATGTTTTTGGACACCTTGCTGCGAAAGCTCTAGGGCTGCTGCGATGGCCTCTTGCGTCGGCCCAAGCGGGTCAAGCGCCCGCAGCGCCACCGCGGCCTGTGCTTCGGTCCAGCGTTTGATAATCTCTTCGGATAGGCGCAGCGCAATCGCGAGGGTGCCTTCATCCCCAGCCACAACCATATTGCGGCGGCGGGGCATGGCCTCAAGCGCTTGTCCAGAGGCTGTGAATACCGGGCCACGGGCATCGGCCAGCGTACTCCCGGGCACGGCGCCATCGCCGATGGCCAGCGCAATGCGGGTATCAAAGCGCTTGTCAGCAATCCGCACCGCCGCACGGGCGGCAAAAACGGCCCGCAAGGCAAAGCGTGGTGCAACAGCCATTTGCCAGCCGTCGCCCCGGTTACGGGTCAGATGGGTTGGGGCATCCTGCCAGCCCGCGATGACATCCGCCGCATGTTGCAGCTTGTCAAAGATCCGGTCCAACCCGCCCTCAGGTAGTTGGGAAGATTTGACGATATCGCCAGTCAGAACGGCATAATTGGTCATTGGCCCCTCGCGTTTGTCGCCATGCTGGCGTGGGGCGAGGGCAAGTGCAAGGTGCAATACCCCGGTCGCTCAGGGGATCAGGGCGATGGTACGTCGAGTTTACGTTTTCGTGACGGCTTGTCGCAGATCACATGAAGCCCAGTTCAAGACGCGCTTCATCCGACATCATGTCCATGCCCCATTGCGGCTCAAACGTCATTTCAACATCAACCTGTTTGACACCGGGCAAAGGCTCAATGGCGTCGGCCACCCAACCGGGCATTTCGCCGGCGACAGGACAGCCGGGGGCGGTGAGGGTCATGATAACGTTCACGGCATTATCGTCTTTGATGTCAATGGTATAGATCAGGCCGAGGTCATAGATATTGACCGGGATCTCTGGATCATAGACAGACTGGCAGGCCTTGACGACGTCGTCGTACAACGGGTGGTCGGTTGTAGAGGGGGCGATCATGGGTGCGCCTTCCAGCTGAGCGTTTACGTCGGTCATGGTCGATGAGCCTCTTATTCCTGAGCAAACATATAGGGATTGGGCGCGCGAGCGTAAAGGGGGCGCGTTGACGCCTGATTGGCCGCACCAAGGGCAGTATGAACACAAAATTGCATCCGATCAGTGACAGCCTTGGGCGACCAATCCAGCTTCTTTGTCACCGCCGGACAGGTTTGCGATTACATTGGTGCAAGGGCGCTGTTGCGCAACTTGCCAAAGGTTGAATGCCCCCCCGGGGGATCGCGGCTATGACGCGGATTGGTTCAGGGAAGCCCTGCACGACTAGGGCATACAGCCATGCATCCCAGGTCGAAAGTCGCGCTCAAAATTCGTCCGATATGATCAGCGCAGATACAGACGTCGCAACCGGATTGAGATCATGTTCGGCAGGCTCAAGAACTGGCGACGCGTCGCAACACGATACGGACGCTGACCCAATCTTCCTCTCGCCGATATCGTCATGTTCCGGCTATGAGGCCGGACCCCAGGCATTTGTGCAACAATTCCTTTTTGATATAGACAATAAAAAAGCCCCGCCAAACATATCTGGCAGGGCTTTGATGAGATCATTGTATATAGTGCGGCGTGTTAAACTTCGGCACAATCAGGCAACATTTGACAGCCAGGAGGCCAAGCGGAAGCTTCTGTTGCAACCAAAGTGATTAAGAAACAAAATGCGACAATACCTTTTTTCATTTCACTACTTCATATTGGTAAAAGAATTCAATTCTTAAAATAATATAAAAGTATAGTACAGTGGCAAAGCGCGAAAATCAGGAAATTTTTAAAAGTATACTTATAGGGGTATGAAGATCAGGGCCATTGATGTCCCATTTGCGGCATGATCAACGGTTTAAAAACGCGCGGTGAATACGTCTGATCTATCCTGACTGACGGATGCGCAGATGGCGCCCTGAGTCTTTCTTTGCCAGGCCCCACGGTAAACCTCGCGTCGATGATAGGCCTGTGCTGGTTGCATACGCTCACTGCGGGGAGAATGCATGCTGACTATCAGATCAGCGTTTCCAAAACCGCTTAGATTGCGGTTTCTGGAGCCTGAGATACTTCTTTAGATCGGTGAAGCCACCTACTTTTACACCATCAATGAAGATTAGAGGCGTTGTGGTGACATGGTGTTTGTCTTTGAACGCATCTGTTTCCCGCCGCGTCCGCAAGATGTACTCTTCAATCTCGTAGTTTTCTTTCCGCAACAGATCGCGCGCTGCCGTCCCATAGCCACATGTATAGTTGGGCAGGTCCATGCGATAAAGAATAGCCTTTGGCATTTGAATGACTCCTTTTGTCATGTCCCGATTTCAGGTTTTGCCGCCCGATGCGCAAGATGAAATCGGTAAACTAACCGTTGACGCAATCAGCCCCGAGTGGACTTTGATACGCGTCGAAACGAAAAACCATTTTGAGCTCATTTGGCCAGTTGTTTTGCTCTGCAGTCAATGACGACTTTCAGGAAGCTACATTGGATATTGCACTCCCGCACAGGCCTGTCTTTCTGCAACACTTACTTGGTCATTAGCATTGGGCAATTGCCCATATCCAAGGCGCTATGGAGTAGCTTGGCGGTGTGGATCAAATGCGTCTCGCGGCCTTTTTTGCCAATCAACTGGCCCCCAATTGGCAACCCGTTCCGGTCTAACCCCAGTGGAAAAGTGACGACAGGATGCCCGGTTAGCGAGATTGGTGTCACAAATGCCGTCATCGCATCAAAATAGTTTGCGGGTTGTCTATTGATGTAGAGCGGATTGGCGTAATCCCGCACACCGTTGCGGTCGCTGGTAGGCGCCATGTGTTTGAAGGCAGAGGTCGCAGTGACGGGAAGTAACCATACACCATTGCCTCCAAGAAAGGCATCGACTGCAGCAGTCAGAACGCGCTTTTCCGCACACGCAGCATTATACCGTTTTTGACTGTGACGATAGCCAAGCATGACGTTGGCGATGAACTCTGGTGAACGCCGTGCGCTCGCACGCCCGGAAAGACGCGCCAGAAGTCGGACGGGCGCAGGCATCAAAGCACCGGTTTCATAGCCCATGATCTCACCAAATGCGCGACGCGCCCGCCTGAAATCAAAGTTATCGGGTTGCTGTTGGCGTAGGTGAAACCCTGCCGTCTTCCAAGCACGGGTTGCTGTCGCGAAACGATTGGTAATGCCAGTGCAAACATCGACCCCCGCGCCATCAGTGCTCCAGAAAACATCGGGCATCTTGAAATCTTCGTCTGAACTGCAGTGATCCCCCATATGTGCCCATGCCAAATCCAGATCCTCTGGGGTTCTGGCAATCGGTCCCAGGCGAGCAAAGTGCTTCAGTGGCGCGGCTTCGCCTGCCATCATGCCTTCATTCGGCAGGGCATTTTCTGTAGGCAGCAAACTGAAAACGCCACAAAAGGAAGCCGGAATACGCAAAGAACCACTCAGGTCCGTGCCAATGTCAAGAAAGCTCAAACCTGCCGCAACAGCGGCAGCACCGCCACCACTGCTGCCGCCGGTTGTATAGTCCAAATTCCAAGGATTGTTGGTGGTGCCAAACAGCGGATTGCTGCATTGAAAGTCCATGGCAAATGGGGGAAGGTTGGTTTTCCCGATAACCTGTGCACCGGCGCTTAGCAGTCTCTCAACTACGGGGGCGGTAGATCTGGGGTAATAATTCTTGTGTTGCTCTGATCCAAAGGTACATCTCATACCTTGGTAATGGATTTGATCCTTAAGCGTGATTGGCAAGCCAAACAATGCGCCGGGTATGTCGGCTCGCGGCGTGTCGCCCATCGCCACTATTGCATTGATTTTGGGGTTGACCCGCCGAATACGGTCTCGTTGGTTCTGCGCCAATTGATGCGGGATCAGCCGACCAGCCTTTAATTCCGTTACGACTTGCGCCGCTGAGTTTTGATGAAGTGGCATTTCGGAAGTCCCTGATGTTTCAATCTGATGCCGAACTATCAAGTGCATTTGGAGCTTGCTGTTCCGATTATGCTTTTCTGATGGGAATGTAGATCAGGGTGAGCTGCCGCGATTGGTTTGATAGATCAGAGGCCGCAACGTAGCTTTCAAAAGGGATGTCGTCGCGCAGTACATAGTCTGCATGAGGCAGCCAATTGCGGTAAATCTGGTTCCAGGTTTGATAGAGAAACCTGTAGTCCCCCCAATGCTCGAAGACGGCCCATGTGCCGGTGTCAAAGTGCCGCCACGCATGGCTCCAATCGCTGTCGATTTGGGTCGAATACGCTCCTCCAAACCAGATTGGCACGTTGGCGTCATTCAAATTTTGTGGCGTGTTTGGAAAACAACTCATCAGGAACATGTCAGGTGGCGAATCTTTGGCAAGAAGTGCCGAAAACTGCTGACCGATATCCTGGTCATTCTGTCGGAAAAATTGGCCTTCATGGGTTCCAGAAGATTCTCTGAACTGAAAGTGGAAATGCTCCAGATCTATGACATCCATGACCTCTATCGCCTTGCCCGATGGCGTGCTGACAAGGAATTGCCGATCCTGAGCAATACCTTGTCGTGCGGCATCTGGCGTGTTGCGAAAGGCGGAAGGGCTCAGCCCAAACTGTTTCTTGAAAGCTTTGGAAAACGCGCTGTGCGATTGAAAGCCGCTGTCTAACGCGAGCTGGAGGATATTCGCGTTCGAACATTCTTTCAGGCCCAGGGCCGCCTTTTCCAGTCGTCGCGCGGCGATATATTGGCTGACGGGCTCGCCCATGTAGGCGGAAAACAAGCGCTGGAAGTGAAAGGGGGACAAATGTGCATACCTGGCAATGTCGAACGCTCGCAAACCCTCCGAAAGATTATCCTCAATGTATTGGGCCGCTTTGGCTATCTTTGCTCGGTTTCTGTTCTGCGTGTCCATTCCCATAGCTTAGATTTCGACAAGCCAGATTGTATAGAGGCAGCGGTCATTGACCGCGTTCCGCATAGGTCTGGTTTGTCCCGCGCAACGGGCCTGCGCGCTACTGCCCCCGCATGCTACCGAAACATCGGTGGTCGGGCGTCCAGCCATTTGCCTTCTGCTTTGCCAGATTCAGCGACGGCATAAACCGCCGCCATCGACCGCAGCCCATCCTCGGCCCGTGGGTATAGGTTTGCGGTCGGGTCCATCGTCCGGCCCTCTTTGCGTGCCGAAATCGCCTCTGCCAGATCGCAGTAGATATTTGCAAACGCCAGCGGCATCCCCTCGGCATGGCCGATGGTCACGCGGCTGGTGCGGTCCGCCTCGGGGGACAAGTTTGCCTCGCCACGCTCGATCACTTGCAGGCGTTCGCCCAGCGGCATGTAGTACAGTTGGTTGGGCTGTTCCTGTGACCAGCGCAGACCGCCTGTTTCGCCAAAAACCTGAATGCCCAGACCATGCTGCCGCCCAATCGCGACAGAGCTTGTCCATAGACGCCCAACCGCCCCGCCATCCATGCGAAAGTTCACCATGGCGTCGTCTTCCAGCGCGCGCGCATCAATGCAAGACACTGTATCGGCTGATAACTTTGTCACTTCCTGCCCGGTGACAAAACTGGCCATATGCATCGCGTGAATACCGCAGTCGGCGAATTGCGCGGACACACCTGCCTGTGCGGGATCATAGCGCCAGCGCACGCGGGGGTTATCAGCGTCGGCCGCGTCGGCGTGGTGGCCGTGGGCGAATTCGGCGTTCACCAAACGCACTTTGCCGATGTCCCCACGCGCGATCATCGCCCGCATGTGCCTGACCAGTGAATACCCCGAATACCCATAGTTTACCGCGCAGATATTGCCGGTTTTCTTGGCGATTGCGACGATCTCTTCACCTTCCTCAACCGTCATGGTCATCGGCTTTTCGCACAGCACATGAAACCCGTTTTCAAGAAACGCCTTGGTGATTTCAAAATGGGTCGAATTTGGCGTCGCGACGGTGACCAGATCGACGCGGTTGTCGCGCCTTTTCTCGCCCTCCAGCATGTCCTGCCAACCGCCATAGGCGCGGTCACCAAGGCCAAGGCGCTGGCCATAGTCGATGCCAAGTTCCGGGCGGTGATCCAATGCACCGGCGCTGAATTCGAACAGGCTGTCCAGCCCCGCGCCTAACCGGTGCGCTGGTCCAATTTGGCTGCCTTCGCCGCCGCCGATCATGCCCCATTTGAGTTTTGTCATGGCATTTGTCTTTCGTTCAAAATGTCAGGTTTTGCTTGTACAGCCCTACGGCATCAAAAGCCGATGGATTCCAGATATTGGCGATTGCTTTGCGCGTCCTCCAGCGGGGTGCCGGGCAGGGCCGGATCGCAGTCTTGTTCGACCGTACACCACCCTGCGAACCCGGCATTAAGCAGTACCTGGCGCACAGCCGGGAAATCCACATCGCCCTGGCCGAGGTTGCAGAAAATGCCCTGACCGCAGGCTTTGTAAAAATCAGTGCGATTGACGACGACGTCGGCCTTCACCGCAGGGTCAATGTCCTTGAAATGCATATAGCTGATGCGGTTGATATGCCGCTTCATGAACGCCACCGGATCGTAACCCGCGTAGGAATGGTGCCCGGTGTCAAAGCAGATTTTCAGGATGCTTTCGTCAACCTCGTCCAAAAGCCGCTCAAGCTCGGGCTCAAAATCAATAAAGCCCGCCGCGTGGGCGTGCATTCCGACGGTCAGCCCGTAGTCTTCGACCCCCATTCTGGCGATGGCGGCGATCCGGTCGCGAAAGCCCGCCCATTCGGCATTATCCATCTGTTCGGCCTCATCAGCGCGCCCCGCGGTTGGTGCGCGCCGGGGTGAGATGCTGTCGATCAACACCAGATGCTCTGCCCCGTGTGCGACCAGTGCTTTGCATGTGCGGACGGCAGCATCCATCACCTGATCCCATTTGACCGCATCATGGAAGGGTTGAAAGACAACGCCACCGATGATGCTCAGATCGTTTTTGGCAAGCTCATCCGATAAGAGGGCGGGGTCTTCGGGCATATAGCCAATTGGTCCCAGCTCAATCCCCTTGTATCCGGCCGCAGCGCATTGGCTCAGCACAGATTGCCAAGTGGGATAGGCGGGGTCAGATGCGAATTCAATGCCCCAGGAACAGGGCGCATTGCCGATTTTGATCATGGTCTTGGTCTTTCTTAGTAGTCGGCAACATTGACCCAGGCATTTTTTGTGCTGGAATCAATGGCTGCGGTCACGACGCGGTTCACTTCAAGGCCTTCGGAAAATGTCGGCCAGATGTTTGTGTTGGTGGCGATGGCGGTCAGGAAATCCTTCGCCTCGATGATAATTTGATCCTGATAGCCCGTGCCATGGCCCGGCCCCTGGCAGAACGGCAGGTAATCGGGATGGGCAGGGCCGGTCAGGATCTTGCGAAACCCGCGTTCCGCCTCTGGCCCGTCCATCGTATAAAGATGCAGGGCATTCTGATCCTCTTGGTCAAAGCGGATGGACCCCTTTGTGCCATGGATTTCATAGGCATAGCCCATTTTGCGCCCGGTCGCCACACGGCTGAAGAACAGATGCCCATGCGCGCCGTTTTCAAAGCGGCACATCATCTGGGCCTGATCATCATTGGTCACATCTTGATCGCCGCGCTTGGCGTGCACTGTTTCGACGGATGCGCATAGCGATGTAATCGGCCCGATCAGGGCGCGTGCGCCGTTGATCATATGCGGGGCCAGATCGCCCATGGTGCCATTGGCCATGCCTTGCGTGCGCCATGTGCCGGGCAGGGTGCCATCTGCCAGAAAATCCTCGGTATGTTCGCCGCGGAAATAGGTGACGTCGCCGATGCGGCCTTCGGCCACCAGCCGGCGCGCGTATTGCGAGGCGGGGGTGCGGATGTAGTTGAAGCCAACCATATTGATGCAACCGCCCGCGGCATCGTTCATTGCGATGGAATCGGCCAGCGTTGCCCCCAGCGGCTTTTCACAAAATACCGGTTTGCCCAATGCAAAGGCCGCCAGAGCGATGTCACGGTGCGTGTTTTGGGGGGCTGCGATGATGATCGCCTCGACGCCTGCGTCATTGACCAGTTCACGCCAATCCGCCGTGCTGCGCGCAAAACCAAATGCCTTTTGATACGCGGTGGCAGAGGCGTCAGATGATGCGCAAACCATTTCCAGACGCGGTCGCAGCGCGGTATCGAACAGCGTTGCAACGGACCCGTAGGCGGCCGCATGTGCCTTGCCCATGTAGCCGCCGCCGATGATCCCGATCCCAATCTCTGTCATTGCGCGATGCTCCTTCAAAAACCGGTTGCAACCGGTTGCAATTTTGGTATCGTTCTTTTAGGTCCAAGGTCAACATCCAATCGTGACCAAAGCACAATCCATGTGCGTGAAGGGAAGGATATACATGGCACAAGCCCAGCAAACCGTGACGCTGACAACGGCGCAGGCCATTATCCGTTATCTGGCAAACCAGTGGATCGTGGTGAATGGGCAGGAACACCGTCTGTGCGGTGGTGGGTTTGGTATTTTTGGACATGGCAATGTAACCTGCCTGGGCGAGGCACTGTATGACCACCGCGCAGAGCTACCGCTTTATCGCGGGCAGAACGAACAGGGGATGGGCTTTGCCGCTGCGGCCTATGGCAAGGCATGGTTGCGTCGTCGGTTTATGTTCTGCACCGCCTCGGCGGGGCCGGGCACTGCGAACCTGTTGACTGCTGCGGCCTTGGCGCATGCCAACCGCCTGCCGATGCTGATGCTCTGTGGTGACGCCTTTCTGACGCGCCTGCCGGACCCAGTGTTGCAGCAGTTGGAACACTACGGCAACCCGACTTTTGGCGTAAATGACGCCTTCAAGGCCGTCAGCCGCTATTGGGACCGGATCACCCACCCGGCCCAGGTTATTCAGTCGCTGCCTGCGGCTTTGGCCACGATGCTGGACCCCGCCGATTGCGGGCCGACCTTTGTTGGCCTGCCGCAGGATGTGCAGGGCTGGACTTATGATTATCCGGTCAGTTTCTTTGAAAAGCGCGTGCATCGTATTCGCCGCCAGGCGCCGGATACGGTTGAAGTGGCGCAGGCTGTGGCGTTGCTGAAAGAGGCCAAGCGCCCCATGATTATTGCGGGTGGGGGCGTGCAATATTCCGGGGCGGTGGCAGAGCTGACCGCCTTTGCCGAGGGCACCGGCATCCCGGTGGTCGAAACCATCGCGGGTCGCGCCAATATGGTGCATGATCATCCACTGAACATCGGGCCGATTGGTGTGACCGGATCGGATTCGGCAAATAACATCGCAGAAGACGCTGATGTAATCCTCGCCGTTGGGACGCGGTTGCAGGATTTCACAACCGGGTCATGGACGGCCTTTGCACATGATGCAAAAATCATCGGCCTCAATGCCGCGCGCCATGATGCAGCCAAACACATGTCTGCAACCGTTGTGGGTGACGCGATGCTGGGGCTTGAGGCGTTGGCCGCAGGCATGGCCGGACATAAAGTGCCCGAAGGCTGGACGGTCAAAGCACAGGCCGAACGCGCGAAATGGAATGACTACGTGGCCGAAAACACGCGTGTGGGCAACGGTCCGGCATCCTATGCGCAGGCCATTGGCGAGGTGAACCGCCTTTGTGATACCGGCGACCGCATTGTTGCGGCGGCAGGTGGCCTGCCCGCCGAGGTCACGGCCAATTGGAAAACTCTCGATATTGGCACGGTCGATGTCGAGTTTGGCTTTTCCTGCATGGGCTATGAGATCGCGGGCGGCTGGGGCGCGCGGATTGCCCAAGCCCAGATCGCGCCAGAGCGTGATACCATCGTCTTTACCGGGGATGGGTCATATCTTTTGATGAACTCTGATATCTATTCCTCTGTTCTGTCGGATAAAAAGCTGATTGTTCTGGTGTTGGACAACGGCGGTTTCGCCGTCATCAACAAGCTGCAAAACAACACTGGGAACGAAAGTTTCAACAATCTGATCGCGGATACGCCGACCGCGACTACTCAGGTCGGCGTTGACTTTGAGGCCCATGCGCGGGCCATGGGTGCCGAGGCGGAAACCGTCAGTTCCCCGGCAGAGTTGGAGGCTGCGTTCAAGCGGGCAAAGGCCGCCGCGCGCACCTATGTCATCTGCATGAAGGTTGACCCCTATGATGGCTGGACCACGCAAGGCCACGCATGGTGGGAGGTCGGCACGCCGCATATCACCAGTTCCGACAAGGTGCGTGACGCCCATATTGAATGGGAATCCGCGCGCCATAAACAGCGGAAAGGTGTCTGAATGTCCGGCCTGATCGAAGGCATTCGTCAAAACAATTTCGTCATCGTCGGGCGGGCCGGTATTGATTTCTTTACCGACGCCGGTGTCGCGGTTGAGGATGCCGAAACGGTCAGCGTTGGCCTTGGCGGGTCATCGGCCAATATCGCAGCGGGTATTTGCAAGCTGGGCGGGCAGGCGTCGCTGGTCACGCGCGTGTCGGATGACAGCGTGGGCAGTTACTGCATCGGCCAGTTGAAACGCTACGGTGTGGGCACGGAATACGTGACGCCGGTAGGGGGTGAATATCGCAACTCCCTGGCGTTTTACGAAAGCCGGGTGGCGGGGCATCGCAATGTCATCTATCGCAATGGTGCCGCGGATTTTCAGATGGACGCGGATGATGTCGCAACTGTTGACTATGGCAGGTTTGGTGCCCTGATCACTGCAGGCACAGTGTTCGCGGCAGAGCCTTCGCGATCCGCGACCTTTGACGCATTTGACCGCGCGAGGGCTGCCGGTTTGCCAATCATCTTTGACGTGGATTATCGCCCCTATTCATGGCCCTCTGCGCAGGTGGCCGAAGATGTGCTTAGCCGGGCTGCGGCCCAGTCTGACATGATTGTGGGCAACGATGAAGAGTTTGGATTTATGGCGGGTGGAATTGAAAAGGGTCTTGCCAAGGCCCGCGCGCTGGCCGCAGGCACTGCCACGATTGTCGTCTATAAAATGGGCGAGAAAGGTGCTGTGACCTTTACCGGTGATGGGGAAATTCGCACCGGTATCTGGCCGGTTGAGGCGCTCAAGCCCACAGGCGCCGGAGACAGCTTTATGGCTGGTATGGTCACAGGAATGGCGGAGGGGCAGGATTTGCGCACGGCGATCCTGCGCGGGTCTGCCTGTGCGTCGGTCACCGTATCCCGCCCCGGCTGCGCGCCTGCGATGGCTGACGTGCCGACATTGACGAAATTCATGGCTGATCACCCCGGCCCGACTGACGCTTAAAGGAAAATCACATGCACATCGCTCCCTATGATAACCAGAATAAACCGATTGTGGATGTGGATGATCCGACCGTCCCGCTGAACTATTTCAACATCGTCAAGCTGACCAAGGGGCGGGCGTTTGAATATGCCGTGCCGGGGTATGAGACCTGCATCGTGCCGGCCACCGGGACCGTTGATATCAACATCGAAGGGTTTAAGGCTGATCGGATCGGTGAGCGGGGCGAAGATGTCTGGGACGGTGAACCCGAAGGTGTTTACGTGCCCGTGGGTGCCAAGGCCGAAATGGTTTGCGTGTCCGACACTGCCGAGGTGTTTGTCTGCGGTGCCCGCTATGACAAGGTGCTGGATGCTTTTGCTGTGCGCGCGGATGAATTGGATCTGGTGCAATACGGGTCCGACGACACCAAGACCCACCGCAAGATCAAACATATCCTTGGCACGAAATACCACGACAAGGTGGGCCGCCTGCTGGTGTCGGAACTGTTTACCGTGGGTGAGGGGGGATGGTCCGGTTTCCCATCCCACAAGCACGACACGGACCGTCTGCCCGATGAGACGCGCCATGATGAGACCTATAACTTCCGTTTCAAACCCAACCACGGGTCAGGCGTGCAGATGCTGCAGCGCGAAGATGGCAAGGCGGGTGATGCCTATCATATTGTGGATGGGTCAACGATTTGCCTTGATAGTGGTTATCACCCCTGCGCCGTACTGCCGGGCTATCAGATGTATTATTTCACCATTCTGGGCGGGCTGTCGCAGCGCAGCCTGGTGCAGTATTTCCAGCCATCCCATGCCTATCAGGTTGAAACGATCCCGGGCATCAAAGACATGATCGCCAAGTTCAAATGACCCTTGCGACGCTGAAAGAGGTGCTGCAACCGGCGTTGCAGCAGGGGTATGCCGTGGGTGGGTTGGTCTGCCTTGGATGGGAAGACATGCGCGCCTATGTGGCCGCGGCCGAGGCCGAGAAGTGCCCGGTGATCCTGCAGGCGGGGCCGGGGTGCCGGGCGCATACGCCTTTACCGGTGCTGGGCAAGATGTTCCGGCATTTGGCAGAACAGGCATCTGTGCCGGTCGTGGCGCATCTTGACCATGGTTATACCTATGATGAATGTTCCGAAGCGTTGGATGCGGGTTTTACATCCTTGATGTTTGACGGGTCACGCAAGCCATTGGCGGATAACATCAAAGAAACACTGCAAATAGCTGAAATGGCGCATAACTCCGGGATTTCCTGTGAGGGTGAGATTGGTTTTGTTGGCTATTCCGGTGGCGAGGCCTCTGCCGGGACCGACCCTGCCGAGGCAGCACGGTTCGCGACCGAAACCGGTGTGGATGCTATGGCAATCTCGGTCGGGAATGTCCATTTGCAGCAGGACAAAGAGGGCGGCCTGGATGAACCACGGATTGCGGCCATTCAGGCGGCAACGGGTGTGCCGCTGGTTATTCACGGTGGGTCAGGTGTGCCGGTGGATCAACGCCACCGATTGGCGACAACAACCAATATTTGTAAATTCAACATCGGCACAGAGCTACGGATGGCCTTTGGCAATGCGATGCGCGAGGCGGTCAATCGCGATGCAGAGCGGTTTGACCGGGTGGGCATTCTGAAGGAAACCCATGATCCGGTGATGGCAGCAGCGCGCACCGTATTGCGCAATCTGAAAGGTTAGGGCGATGATCAATATCGGAATTTTGGGCTGTGGCCGTATTGGGCAGGTGCATGGGGCAACTTTGCGCGGCATGACCAATGCGCGCGCAGCGGCAGTAGCTGATGCCATGCCAGCGGCGGCACAGGCGCTTGCCGCCTCCACCGGTGCCAAGGTCATGGGGGTGGATGCCATGATCCACGATCCGGGCATTGACGCGGTGATTATCGGCACACCGACAACAACGCATTATGATCTGATCCACGCAGCGGCGGGCGCAGGCAAAGCGATCTTCTGCGAAAAACCCATTGATCTGTCCGTGGAGCGTATTCACGATTGTCTGACCGTGGTGGAAAGGGCAAATGTGCCCTTCATGACGGCGTTCAACCGTCGTTTTGATCCGAATTTTGCGCATCTTCAGCAACAAGTTGTGGATCAGATGATCGGCAACGTCGAACTGGTCACGATCCTGTCGCGCGACCCCGCGCCGCCGCCGATTGGCTATATCAAGACCTCCGGCGGCATCTTTCGCGATATGATGATCCATGATCTGGATATGGCGCGGTTCTTGCTGGGGGAAGAGCCTGTGGAACTGTCTGCTGCTGCGTCCTGTCTTGTTGATCCTGCGATCGGGCAGGAGGGCGATTTTGACACGGCTGTGGTCACGCTGAAGACTGCGGGCGGCAAGATTTGCCAGATTTCCAATTCGCGCCGTGCGACCTATGGCTATGATCAGCGCATCGAGGTGCATGGCAGCACGGGTATGCTGCGCGCTGACAATATGCTGGAAAACACTGTTGAGATGTCCAATGCCTCGGGCATGCGCAAATCCCCGACGCAGCCGTTTTTTCTAGAGCGCTATGCGGCGGCCTACCGTGCAGAGATGGCGCATTTCGTCGCCGCATTGGAAAGTGGTACAGCAGTGACACCCACAGGGCAGGACGGGTTGAAAGCACAGATGCTGGCAGATGCCGCCGATCAGGCGGCGCGCGGTGGCCAGATGAAGGTGGTTGATCTTTAACTCTGCCTGATCGCGGAAAGTTGATTGCGCGCGGCAAGTTGGCGTGATTGCGGGCAGGATGTTGCCTTGACCTTGGGTCATTTAAAGTCAGTCTGTCTTGTAGGAACTGGTTCTGGAGGGAATGATCATGACACACCGAAATTTGCGAAAAACTGCATTGTTGGGCAGCGCGTTTTCCTTGTGCGCCTTGGGTGCTTCGGCAGAGACGCTGCGTTGGGCGTCAACGACAGACCCGCAGACGATGGACCCGCATGCAGTAAACTCTGCGCCGGTCCTGTCATTCCTCAACAACGTCTATGAAGGTCTGGTGCGGCGCGGGCAGGATATGTCGATTGAACCATCACTGGCCACATCCTGGACACCGCTTGAAGGGGAAAACGGGTGGCGTTTCAACCTGCGCGAAGGCGTAACATTTCGGGATGGCGCGGCATTCACGGCAGAGGATGTAATGTTTTCCTATCAGCGTGCTTCGGATGAGGCGGCTGATGTGCGATCGTGGTTTGCCCCAGTGTCAGAGGTGCGCGTTGTCGATGACTTCACCATTGATTTCGTGACCACAGCACCCAACCCGCTTTTCCCGGATTCTATCGCCAATTTCATGATCCTCGACAAGGGGTGGGCCGAAAGCAACGACGCGGTACTGCCTGCGCGTGATGCGGAAAACTATGCCACGATGAATGTAAATGGCACCGGCCCCTTTACTGTTGCCAGCCGCGATCCCGGCGTGCGCACCATATTGGCGCCAAATGACGCCTGGTGGGATGACGCCCAGCACAACGTGACCGAGGCGATCTTTACCCCAATCGGCAATTCAGCCACGGGCCTGGCCGCGCTGCTATCGGGTGAGATTGATTTCATCCAGCCGATCCCCCTGCAGGATGTGGCACAGGTCGAAGGCCGTGATGGGTTCAAGGTGCTGGAAGGCGAAGAGACTCGCGTGATCATGTTCGGCTTTGGCCATGAACACGACACGCTGCTGTATTCCACCGATGTGACCGGTGCCAATCCGTTCAGCGACCCGCGCGTGCGGCAGGCAGCGGCCCATGCGATAGATATCGGCAGCATTGATCGTGTCCTGTTCCGGGGCAAGATCGACGCGGCCAACCAGTTGGTGCCTGCCGGTATCTCTGGCTATTCCGAGGCCAATCAAAACCGCCCGGCCTATGACCCTGACCGCGCCCGCGCATTGCTGGCCGAGGCGGGTTATCCTGATGGGTTTTCCTTCGGGCTGAAATGCCCCAACGACCGTTATATCAACGATGAGGCGCTCTGCCGTGCGGCTGCATCGATGTTTGCCGCTGTTGGGCTGGACGCGGAACTGTCCACTGGTCCGGTCCGTGATTACTGGCCACAGCTGCGCGAAGATGACTTTGACATGTATCTGCTAGGCTGGTCGCCAGGCACGTTTGATATGGAGCATCCGATCCGCTTTCTGCTGCATTCCCAAGATGATGAGAAAAAGCTGGGGTCGTGGAACTTTGGTAACTATTCCAACGCGCGTGTTGATGAGCTGCTGCCACAAATCCAGCAAGAGATTGACCCAGCCGCCCGTCAGGCGATGGTTGATGAGGTCGTGGGCATTACGCAGGAAGAGGTCGCTTATATCCCGCTTTATACGCAGCCGCTGATCTGGGCCGCCAAGGACAATGTGGACCTGACACAACGCGCCGATAACTTCTTCATGCTGCGTTGGGTGACTGTGAACTGATCACCGCAAGATAAGCAGAAAAGGCGATGGTCTACTTTATCCTCAAACGGCTGGTGCAGTCTGTTTTCGTGATGCTGGCCGTCGCCTTTTTGGCCTTTTCCCTGTTCCGCTTTGTGGGTGACCCCATCACCCAGATGACCGGGGTGGAGACATCCGTCGCGGATCAGGAGCGGTTGCGCGAAGACCTGGGGCTGAACGATCCGTTTGTCTTTCAGTTCATGCGGTTCACGACCGATATGCTGCAAGGCGATTTCGGGTTTTCCTATCGCACCCGGCAGCCTGTGGCCGAGATGATTGCGGACCGGATACCGGCCACGCTGGAACTTGGGATTGTCGCGCTGCTGATCTCACTCGCCGTGGGTGTTCCGGCGGGGGTTTATACCGCTCTGCGACCGAAGGGGTTTGCGACGCAGGCCATTTTGATGACGACGCTTGTTGGCGTGTCGATCCCGACCTTCGTCATTGGCATCATGTTGATTTTTATCTTTGGGGTGCAATTGGGCTGGCTGCCAACCTTCGGGCGTGGCGGAACCGTGCAGATTGGCGGCTGGGAAAGTTCCTTATTCACCATCGAAGGTTGGCGCGCGCTGCTGCTGCCCGCCATCACGCTGGGGGTCTATCAACTCACCCTGACGATGCGTCTTGTGCGGGCCGAAATGATGGAGGTCATGCGATCAGACTACATTCGCTTTGCCATGGCGCGGGGTGTGCCAATGCGTAAGTTGCACTACCGGCACGCGCTGGCCAATACGATGGTGCCGGTGATCACCATTATCGGGTTGCAATTCGGCGGGGTGATCGCCTTTTCCATTGTCACCGAAAGCGTATTTCAGTGGCCAGGTATGGGCCTGCTGTTTTTGGAATCGATCCGCTTTGTCGATATCCCTGTGATGGGTGTCTACCTTGTTGTAATCGCGTTTTTCTTTGTTCTGGTGAACCTGATTGTTGATCTGCTTTATGTGGCCATTGACCCGCGATTACGGGTAAAGGACGTGTGATGGTGGCCTTCCTTAAACGCTACGAGGGGCTGTGGCTGTTCGTGCATTCACCCGCCGCCATCATCGCCGCGATTGTGGCGATGCTGATCGTGAGTGGTGCGGCTTTTGCCCCGTGGATCGCACAGGTGAACCCATACGACTTGTCGTCATTCAGCCTGTTTGATGGTTTGCTGCCTCCGTTCTGGCAAGAGGGCGCGAACCCGCAGTACCTGCTGGGGACCGACGACCAAGGGCGCGACATGATTTCGTCGATCCTTTACGGCGTGCGCTTGTCCTTGATCATCGGGCTGGCTGCGCTGGCGATAGCGGCCGTGCTGGGCGTGGGGCTTGGCCTTGCGGCTGGGTACTACGGCGGGCGGTTCGATGCGATCGTGATGCGGATTGCAGATGTGCAACTGGCCCTACCAGCCATTCTGACAGCGCTGCTGATTGACGGTATTGCACGCGGTATTTTGCCGGCGTCCATGCAGCAGGATTTGCGGGTTGCGGTGCTGACCGTCGCCATTGCCCTGTCGCTTTGGGTGAACTTTGCGCGGACCGCGCGGGCGTCGACATTCGTGCAGATGAACAAGGAATATGTGCAGGCCGCGATCATGATGGGGCAGCGCCCGTCCCGCGTGATGTTCGTGCATATCCTGCCCAATATTCTTGGGCCACTTTTGGTGATCATGACGGTTGATCTGGCCTCTGCCATCCTGTTGGAGGCAACACTATCCTTCCTTGGCATTGGTCTGCCCGCCGACAGCCCCAGCCTTGGCACGCTGATCCGTATCGGGATGCAGTTTCTGCTGTCGGGTGAATGGTGGATTCTGTGGTTCCCAACCCTTTTCCTTGTGGCCCTTGTGGTGTCGATCAATATTCTGGGCGATTTCCTGCGCGACGTCTTTAACCCGAGGTTACGCTGATGCTGGTGATCAAGGATCTGGCCGTAAAGTTCCCGTCGCGGTTTGGCGAGTTCACAGCAATTGAAGACGTGGATATGACCATCAAGCCCGGTGAGATTCACGGGCTGGTGGGCGAAAGCGGTGCGGGCAAATCGACGTTAGGTGCCGCAGTGATCGGTCTGCTGTCCTCACCCGGTTATATCGCAAACGGGGAATTGTCGCTGGGCAACACGAACCTGCGCAATTTGACACCGGATCAGGCCCATGAAATCCGCGGCGACCGGATTTCGATGATTTTTCAGGATCCGCAAACCAGTCTGAACCCCTTGATGACGATCGAGGATCAGCTGATCGAAACCATTCAGGCGCATTCCAATGTCAGCGACAGTGCGGCCCGTAAACGCGCCATTGACCTGCTCGAAGAGATCGGGATCAAGAATGCCGCAGAGCGGATCAAGGCCTACCCGCATCAGTTTTCCGGCGGTATGCGTCAGCGGGTTGTGATTGCACTGGCGATTTGCACGGATCCCGAATTGATCATTGCGGATGAGCCGACAACGGCCCTTGATGTCGCCGTGCAAAGTCAGGTTTTGGATCTGATCCGCAGGCTGGCCCGGGACCGGCGGATTGCCTTTATGCTGATCACCCATGATATCGGGGTGATCGCCCAGATCGCGGATCGTGTGACGGTGATGCGCAAGGGAAAGGTGATGGAAACCGGCGACACACCGCAGGTGCTGGGCGCGCCGACCCATCCCTATACGCAGGCGCTGATGGATGCGGTACCGCCGCTGGACCGACGGATCGCACGGTTCCGGGTGCCCGAAGACGCGGGCGCGGCGGGTGTTGTGACCGGGAATACCGCAGAAAAATGGTTGCTGGAGGGGCAGCAGCATGTGCTGACGGGGCTGACGCTGCAAGATATTTGCGTGCGGTTCGCCGGTCCGCGCACATCCCTGTTTCGCAAGCCCGAACCTTATGCCGCGCTGCGCGATGTCAATTTGGAGGTGCGTCCCGGTTCGATCATGGGGCTGGTCGGGGAAAGCGGGTCGGGCAAATCGACGCTGGCCAAGGCCATCACCGGGCTGAATACGCCCAGCAGTGGGGTCATGCGGCTGGGTGATGAGATATTGCCAGCAGGCAAGGCGCGCAGTCGCCATCACTCTTCGCGGCAGTTGGTGCAGATGGTATTTCAGGACCCATACTCAAGCCTGAATTCGCGCCACCGCATTGGTGCGATCCTGACCGAACCTTTGTGGTTCTACGGCTTTGTCCAGGACGCCAGAGAACGCGCGCGATTGGTAGCTGCGATGCTGGAGCTTGTCGGCATGGCCCCTGATGCGATCGACAAGTACCCGCATCAGTTCTCTGGCGGGCAACGGCAACGGATTGCCGTGGCGCGGGCGCTTTTGGCGCGACCCCGATTCCTGATCTGCGATGAACCGACGTCGGCTCTGGATGTGTCGATTCAGGCGGAAATCCTCAATCTGTTGAAAGACCTGCAATCCATGTTTGGTCTCACGATCCTGTTTATCAGCCACAATCTGGCGGTTGTCCGGCAGATGGCCGACGACATGGCGGTCCTGCGCAACGGGGTGATTGAGGAGAGGGGCACAACAGAGGATTTGTTCGCGCGACCAAAGGCTAAATACACGCAAAAGTTGCTAAGCCTGACACCTGTCATGCCGCGAGAATGGCAGTCGGTGGGGTAGGAGGCGCGGACAAGTACGAGACGATAATCGCCTGTTGCACTCATATTGTTACAAGTGCATCCGCGGTGTTATCTGCGTCAGTGAAACGACTCAGAGAACACGCATGAGTTGCAATCCAGAGAAATTTATTTTCTTAAGACCGCCCATTGGCAAATCCAATCAATCATGTTCCTATTCGCCTATCGAGACTGGGGGACTACTGCATACCGATTGCGACATTGCTGGAACAGGTCAGGACCACTGGTCCAGCTGTTGCCAGACGCATGGTGGGATGTCGCGTACCTCTGTCACCCAAAAATGAAAAAAGGGAGATAACGTGATGTTATTTAAACATACTATTTCATTAGGCTTGCTGATGGGCGCGCTGAGCGCGTCCGTGGCGTCGGCCCAATCACTGGTCTATTGCTCGGAAGGATCGCCTGAGGGTTTTGACCCGGCGCTTTATACCGCTGGCACAACCTTTGATGCGTCTAGCCACCCACTTTACAATCGCCTGACAGAGTTCAAGGTCGGCACCACAGAGGTGATCCCCGCGTTGGCAGAAAGCTGGGAAGTGTCCGCGGACGGCATGACGGTGACGTTCAAGTTGCGTCAGGGCGTGCAGTTCCACTCCAACGACATGTTCACACCCAGCCGCGATTTTAACGCGGACGATGTGATCTTTACCTTCAACCGCCAAAAGAACGATGACCACCCTTACAACGGTGTGTCAGGCGGTACCTGGGAATACTTTGACGGCATGTCCATGCCCGATCTGGTCAGCAGCATTGAAAAGGTCGATGACTACACTGTCGTCTTTAACCTCAGCCGCCCAGAAGCGCCGTTCATTGCCAATATGGCCATGGATTTCGCGTCCATCGTGTCAGCTGAATACGGCGATGCCATGATGGAAGCCGGCACGCCGGAGATGCTGAACCAAGCGCCTATCGGCACTGGTCCGTTCACGTTTCAGGCCTATCAGAAAGATGCAGTCATCCGCTATCTGCGCAATGACAACTACTGGGGTGATCCAGCCCGCGTTGAAAGCCTGATCTTTGCGATCACACCTGATGCTTCCGTGCGTTATCAGAAGGTGCAGGCGGGTGAGTGTCACGTCACAGCTTACCCTAACCCGGCTGATATTCAGGCAATGAAAGATGACGAAGATATCGTTGTGATGGAACAGGAAGGCCTGAACGTGGGTTACCTGGCCTACAACACAACAGTCGCCCCCTATGACAACGCCAACGTGCGTCGTGCACTGAATATGGCAATCGACAAGCAGGCGATCATCGATGTTGTATTCCAGGGCTCTGGTCAGATTGCCAAGAACCCGCTCCCGCCAACGATGTGGTCCTATAACGACGCTGTGGTTGACGATGAATACAACCCTGAAGTGGCAATGGAGATGCTTGCCGCGGAAGGTGTTGAGGATCTCACCATGAAGATCTGGGCCATGCCTGTGCAGCGCCCCTATAACCCTAACGCCCGCCGTATGGCCGAGTTGCTTCAGGAAGATTTTGCCAAGATCGGTGTCACGGTTGAAATCGTATCCTACGAATGGGGTGAGTACCTGTCCCGTTCACGTGAGTTGGACCGTGATGGCGCGGTTCTGCTGGGTTGGACCGGTGACAACGGCGATCCTGACAACTTCTTGGCCGTACTGCTTGGTTGTGATGGTCGTGAGGCGTCAAACCGTGCACAGTGGTGCCACCAGCCGTTTGAAGACCTGATCCAGCAAGCCAAAGTGCTGCCAACGCAAGAAGAGCGTCAGCCACTCTATGAGCAGGCGCAGGTGATCTTCAAAGAGCAGGCACCTTGGGCGACTATCGCGCATTCTGTTGTTTACATGACAATGCGCCCAGAGGTTGACGGCTACATTGTTCACCCGCTGGGTGGCCACATCTTCAATCAGGTTGGCCTGTCTGAATAATCGCAATTGCTTGGGGCGCCCGTCACTGGGTGCCCCTTGCCATTTAAGTATGTGGATTGTCCTTTGACGCATTCCCTGAACGACCGGCTGGCGGAATACGCAGCCATTGCCAATGACCTTGGCGTTGATGCCGTGGCCCTTGTGCCCGGCCCGAATTTTGCCCGCGCTGTCATCCATCCCTTCATGAGCCACGAACGCCCTTTCATGCTGGTTATTCCGGCCAAGGGTGTGCCCGCCGCATTGGTGCCCAATATGGAGCTGCGCAGTTGGGATCTGGTGGGCTTTGATGGCGCTGTTTTTGATTGGCGCGATCAGGATGGCTATGATGCGGCCTTTGCCGGCTTGATGGCCCATTTGAAGATCGGATCAATCGCCGTTGAAGGCCAGGTGATGCGTGTCTTTGTGCATCACGCCATGTTGCGTGCCCAGCCCGATCTGCGGATCGTCGATGCCGAGCGCGAGATTTCCGCCCCCCGGATGATCAAAACCGATGATGATATCATTGCCCTGAAAGCCGCGATTGGCATTTCTGAACGCGCCTTGCAGCGCACATTGGAAAGTGTCCGTCTGGGCCAGACCGAAAAAGAGATTGAGCAGGTTTTGATCCAGAGCCTTTTTGCCGAAGGGGCCGAGGATCACTCCTTTGCGCCCATCGTTGCCGCCGGTGACGGATCAGCCCGCCCCCATGCCAAGGCCCGCGCCGATTATGCGGTCAAGGCAGGCGATGCCCTGCTGCTGGACTTTGGCGCCCGCAAGCACGGCTTTGCCGCCGATATCACGCGCACGGTGTTTCTGGGCCACGCCAGTGATGAAGGACAGGCGGTCTATGACACGGTGCTGCGCGCGAACCTTAAAGGGTTTGAGGTGACCCGCGCCGGTGTCACCGCCCATCAGATTGATGATGCGGTGATTGGTGTGCTCGAAGCCTCGCCCTATGCGGACCGTATCCGCACCAAGACCGGGCATGGCTTGGGCCGCGAGGTGCATGAGGCCCCATATGTTATGCGCGGCAATCACCAGGTGCTGCCCGCCGGTACGGTCTATACTAATGAACCGGGGCTTTATGAGATCGACAACTTTGGTGTACGGATCGAGGATGATTTGCTGATCACCACAGATGGCTGCACCTCGCTTACAGAATTTCCCAAGGAACTGACGGTGTTGAAATGCTGAACTATGTGCTGAGCCGCCTTTTCACCTTTGTGCCAACTTTCGTTGGTGTGACGCTGATTTCTTTTGGCTTTATCCGGGTTCTGCCGGGCGATCCCATCGTCGTCATGGCAGGTGAACGCGGCCTGACCGCCGAACGCTACGCCGAGCTTGAGGCGCAGTTTGGGTTTGACCGCCCTTTGTATGTGCAGTTCTGGGAATATCTGACGGGTGTGTTGCAGGGCGATCTGGGCAATTCATTTGTCACAAAAAGACCGGTCTGGGATGAGTTCTTTGCCCTGTTTCCCGCCACGCTGGAGCTGTCGCTTTGTGCGATGATCTTTGCGGTGGTGATTGGTTTGCCTGCCGGGGTGATTGCTGCGGTGAACCGCGGCAAGCTCTATGATCGGGCGTTGATGTCAACTGCGCTGATTGGCTATTCGATGCCAATTTTCTGGTGGGCCCTGCTGTTAATCATTGTGTTCTCGGGCAACCTGCAATGGACGCCAGTGTCGGGGCGGATTGACCTGATCTATTACTTCCCTGATCCCACGGGGTTCATGCTGATTGACAGTATCACCTCGGGGCAGAAGGGGGCGTTTGGATCGGCAGTACGGCATCTGATCCTGCCAACGATCGTGCTGGGCACCATTCCGCTGGCCGTTATCGCACGGCAGACACGCTCTGCCATGCTTGAGGTGCTGGGCGAGGATTACATCCGCACCGCGCGTGCCAAGGGCCTCGCGCCGGGGCGGATCAACGGGGTGCATGCGCTGCGCAATGCGTTGATCCCGGTGATCACGGTGATTGGCCTGTCGGTGGGAACGCTGCTGGCCGGCGCGATCCTGACCGAAACGATCTTTAGCTGGCCGGGCATTGGCAAGTGGATGGTCGATAGCATCTTCCGGCGCGACTATCCGGTGGTGCAGGGTGGGCTGCTACTGATTGCAGTGGCCGTGATGATCGTGAATTTGACCGTTGATATGCTTTATGGCGTCATCAATCCCAAGATCAGGAAGCGGTAATGACTGATACAACACAAACCGCCGTTGAACGCCCCAGCCCCTTGCGGGAGTTCTGGTTCTATTTCCGGGAAAATCGCGGTGCGGTGATCGGGTTGTGGATTTTCGCGGCCTTCGCCTTTGTCGCACTCTTTGGTCCCTGGATTGCGCCGCATGATGCAACAGCACAGTTCCGCGACGCGACGCTGCAACCGCCCGTCTGGCAAGAGGGGGGGAGCTGGACCTATCCGCTGGGCACCGACCCACTGGGCCGGGATATGCTGTCGCGTCTGATCGTGGGCGCGCGGTTTTCCTTCTTTGTCGGGATTGTTGTGGTGAGTATCGCAGCAACGGGCGGCATTCTGGTTGGGTTGATTGCGGGTTTTGCGCCCAAATGGATTGATACGATCACCATGCGGATCATGGATGTGATCCTGGCGTTTCCGTCACTGCTGCTGGCTCTTGTGCTGGTTGCGATCCTTGGGCCGTCGCTGACCAACGCAATGATTGCCATCGCGATTGTGCTGCAACCGCATTACGTGCGTCTGACCCGGGCCAGTGTTTTGTCTGAACGGCAAAAGGACTACGTGACATCTGCCAAAGTGGCGGGTGCAGGTCTTCCGCGTCTGATGTTCATCACAGTGCTGCCGAACTGTCTGGCGCCAATTATCGTGCAGGCCGCACTGTCATTCTCGACCGCGATCCTTGATGCGGCTGCGTTGGGCTTTCTGGGGATGGGGGCACAGCCGCCCACACCCGAATGGGGGACAATGCTGGCCGAAGCGCGCGAGTTTATTCTGCGCGCGTGGTGGGTTGTGACTTTCCCGGGTCTTGCGATCCTCGTCACGGTGCTGGCGATCAACCTGATGGGCGACGGGCTGCGCGACGCGCTTGACCCCAAGCTCAAGAGGAGCTGAGCCTATGTCATTGTTACGCATACGTAATCTGAGCGTTTCCTTCTCAACTGCTTCCGGTGCGTTCCGGGCTGTCGATGGGGTCAATGTTGACGTTGATTCTGGCGAAATCCTCGCCATCGTTGGCGAAAGCGGGTCGGGAAAATCGGTCTCGATGCTGGCTTTGATGGGGCTGCTGCCGTGGACCGCGACAGTGACGGCGGATGAGATTGTCTTTGATGGTATGGATCTGCTGAACATCGACAAGTCCGCGCGCCGCAAGATTATCGGCAATGATCTCGCGATGATCTTTCAGGAACCAATGTCGGCCTTGAACCCCTGTTTCACGGTTGGCTGGCAAATCAAGGAAGCTCTGCGCATCCACCTTGGGCTGGACCGTAGCGCGCGCCACAAGCGCGCGATTGAGCTGTTCGAGCAGGTGGGCATCCCTGACCCCGAAAAGCGTCTGTCGGCTTTCCCCCACCAGATGTCTGGCGGCATGAACCAACGGGTTATGATTGCCATGGCCATCGCCTGCAAGCCCAAGCTGTTGATTGCGGATGAACCGACGACAGCGCTGGATGTGACTATTCAGGCGCAGATCTTGGATCTTCTGACCGATCTGCGGCGCGAGACGGGCATGGGGCTGGTGCTGATCACGCATGATATGGGAGTTGTGGCTGAATCCGCAGAGCGGGTCAGCGTGCAATATGCCGGTCAAAAGATCGAGGAGCAGCCCGTTGGTCCGCTGTTTGATCGCCCGCGCCATCCCTACACGGCGGCACTGCTGGATGCTTTGCCGGAACGGGCAACCGACCGGCTGTTGCCGACTATTCCGGGCGTCGTGCCGGGACAGTTTGACCGCCCCTCGGGCTGCCTGTTTTCGCCGCGTTGCAAATTCGCCGATGACACCTGCCGAGGCACACCACCCATCCCCGGAGGGCACGATATGGGCGATGTCCGTTGTCACTACCCGTTGAACACTGTCGAAAGTACCGCGTCATGACCGAAGCTGTGATCAAAGCCGAAGGGCTGATAAGGCATTATTCCGTCAGCGGCGGGATGCTGCGCAAACCAAGGACATTGCGTGCCGTCGCTGGTGTTGATTTCGAACTGCACGCGGGCAAAACCCTTGCCGTTGTCGGCGAAAGTGGCTGTGGAAAATCAACGCTTGCCCGCATGGTCGCCATGATCGAGGCGCCCACGGATGGGGTGCTGACGCTTGATGGAAAACCTGTACTGCCGACCGATTGGGCGGACCTGCGGCAGTCCGTGCAGATCGTGTTCCAGGATCCCTATGGCTCGCTTAACCCGCGCCAGCGGATTGGCGCGATTTTGCAGGAGCCGCTGATCATCAATCGCCCCGATTTGTCAAAGGCCGAACGTGAGGCGCGCGCGCGCAAGATGCTGGATATGGTGGGCCTGCGCCCCGAACACTATGACCGCTACCCGCACATGTTCTCGGGTGGACAGCGCCAGCGGATCGCGATTGCGCGTGCGTTGATGCTTGACCCCAAGGTGCTGGTCCTGGATGAGCCTGTGTCGGCGCTGGATCTGTCGATCCAGAGTGCGATCCTGAACCTGCTGACGGAATTGCAAGATCGCTTGCAGCTGGCCTATCTGTTTATTAGCCATGACCTGAGTGTCGTGCGCCATGTCGCCCAAGACGTGATCGTGATGTATCTTGGCCGGGCCGTTGAGGTGGGATCAAAGCAGGACGTCTTTGAGGCCCCCCAGCACCCCTACACCCGTGCGTTGCTGTCGGCCACGCCAAGTGCCGAACCAAACGCGCTCCGGGATCGTATTAAGCTGGTAGGGGAATTGCCATCGCCACTGAATATCCCTCAGGGATGCCCGTTTGCGCCAAGATGCTGGAAAGTCAAAGACAAATGCAGGCAGGACTTGCCTGCGTTGTCAGGCGGCGCGCATCGTGCGGCCTGTTTTTTTCCTGAGGGCTAGCGCCCGTAACAAGGCTACTCTGTCCCGCAATCAAGACCTGTTCAGGCGGTGCCTCAAGCAAAGTGCTTGGGTCCGACAGTGCTTTCGCATTACAACTTGTTGGCGTGCCGCTCACCTTTACCGCGAGGTCAGTGTTGCAGGGCCGTGATGTTGAGGGGGATCATCAATGCTGAGAAAGATACTTGTGCCCGTGCGTGGCGACGGCATGTCAGAGGCTTTGCTTGGCCATGCCGCAGCACTTGCAGTGCGCCATGCAGCCCATATCGTTGTCGCCCATTGCCGGGTACGCACTGAGGATCTGATGCCCTATGGCGTGCAACTGCCCGCCTTTGCGCGCGACACGCTGGCAGAGCAGGCGCGCGAGCTCGCCAATCAGCAAGAGCAGGGGCTTCGCGCGCAGCTGCGCGATCTGGCTGACAGGCTTGGCCTTGCCGTGACCGATGCACCGGCGCCAGAGGGCGCGTCTGTTTCGTTTGTCGAAGAATACGGGATCATGGCGGATGTCATCAGGCGGACCGGCCGGCTGGCGGATATCGTGGTTGTGGCCAAGCCCGACAGAGATCGGAACCTTGGCGCAAATTCGCTGAAATCCGCGCTCTTTCATACGGGGCGTCCGGTTCTGATGTGCCCGCCAGAGCACAGCGTACCGGCAGATTTCAGCAGCCATATCACCATCGCATGGAACGGATCGTTAGAAGCGTCACGCGCCGTTGCCACGACGCTTAGTCAGGCGCGGAGCGCTGACAAAGTCACGATTCTGTCGGGCGGCAAGGATGGTGCGCAAGGCGTCAGTGTTGACGAGTTGGTCGCATATTACGCGCTTCATGGGATCACGGCACACACCCACCTGTTTGAGGCTCGAAATCCCGGTGAAACACTGTTGGAAAAGACCTCTGAGCTGGGTGCGAGCATGCTTGTCATGGGCGCATATGGACAAAACCATGAGCGTGAAACCTTCTTTGGAGGAAACACGCAAGCCATTGTTGATAAAGCAGAAATCCCCGTTGTGTTGGTGCATTAACGTTTTCATTTGCCCGACAGGGAAGTTTTGCTTGAGGAGTTGGTTGATAACACGCTAATGGTAGTGCGTATTAGTTGAATTGTTTTCCAAGTTGCTGTTGCGAGTTGTGTGAGTATCGCCAACCCAACATAGAACTGTCGAAATAGGGAGATAAAAAAATGCAAATGTCGAAACGCACGCTTTTCGGTCTAATCGGGGCAACGGCCCTCGCAGTAGCGCCAGTTCAAGCTTTCGCTCAGGACTGGGAACCGCGCAAACCGATTGATTTTGTGATCATGGCCGGCGCCGGCGGTGGCGCTGATCAGATCGCTCGGTTCATTCAGGCCGTTGCCGAACAACAAGACCTGACAACCCGGCCGCTAGTACCCAACAACAAGGGTGGCGGTTCCGGTGCCGAAGCGCTGATCCACGTCAACACGGCGAGTGACCCTGACCACACTATTCTGGTGACATTGAATTCTTTCTTTACGACACCTTTGCGGCAGGAAAACCTTGGGATTGATATTCAGACATTCACGCCAGTGGCGATGATGGGCGTCGATCCATTTGTGCTTTGGGTGCATAAGGACAGCGGCATCACGACGTTCGACGAATATGTCGCTAAGGTTCAGGAAATGGACGGTGAATTCGTCATGGGCGGCACTGGTGCCGGACAGGAAGACAGCATCGTGATTGCCTATATGTCCGGTGCTTATGACCTCGACATCAAGTATATTCCCTATGACGGCGGTGGTGCCGTGGCCAAAGATCTTGCCGGTCAGCAGATTATGGCAACAGTAAACAACCCCGCAGAAGCTAAGGGGTTCTACGAGGCTGGCGATTTCGTCCCGCTACTGGCGTTCTCGGACGAACGTATGCCTGCCTATCCTGATGTGCCCACGATCAAGGAAATGGGGCACGATTTTTCCTACTATAACCAGCGGGCCGTTGTTGGCGCGCCGGGCATGTCGGATGAAGCTGCAGCTTACTATCAGGATCTGTTCACAACCATTTATGAAAGCGATGAATGGCAGGGGTATCTGACCTCAGAAAGCCTTTCCCCGCTTTGGATGGATGCGGACGCGCAGCGTGACTATTGGGCGCTTCAGGTCGAGAACCACCAGAACCTTCTGGCCGCATTGGGCGAGTAACCCAAAGCAAATGTGACACGGGTCCCAGCAGGGGCCCTGATCCTTAGGGGGGCCAGATGCGCGTAGGCGAACTTATTACTGCGGGTTTCCTGGCCCTTCTTTCACTGTATCTGATGTGGAAAAGCACCGAACTGCCCATTGGATACATTTCCGGGACAGGTCCGGGCGGTGGTGCCTGGCCGTTCTGGCTCTCAGCCATCATGCTGATCTGCTGCGCCTGCACCGCTTTCAACTGGTGGCGTGGCACAACCCCTGCGTCGAAATCCGATGAGCCTGTACTGGACAGTCATGGTTGGAAATCGCTGATCTTTGTCGGCGGCGGCATTATCGGATTTGTGGCGCTGATCAACATCATTTCGATGTACGGGGCCGTCGCCGTTTTCCTGTTCTACTACCTGTGGATTCTGGGGCGGCACGGTTTGGCGCTAAGCGTGACGATCTCACTGGTGTCGCCCATCGCGCTTTTCTTCTTTTTTGAAGGTGCCATGCAGATCACCATGCCTTCCGGCATGCCGTTCACCGACCCCGTGTTCGATATCCTCTATGACATCATTTACTGACACCATGACACGGCGCTGCGAAGGAAATCTCTGATATGGACGTTCTTCTCTTGCTCGCGGATGGCATGTTGGTGTCACTTCAACCGCTGAACCTGATGATGATCATGATCGGGGTGACACTAGGCTTGTTCATTGGCGCGATGCCGGGGCTGGGGTCAGTCAACGGTGTGGCGATCTTGTTACCGGTAACGTTTTTGGTTCCGCCAAGCTCTGCGATTATCTTTCTTGCCGCAATATACTATGGGGCCATGTATGGCGGGGCCGTATCGTCGATTACATTGGGTATTCCCGGTGCATCAACAGCCGTGGCCACGACATTCGATGGCAGGCCAATGGCCAAACAGGGCCGCGCCAGTCTTGCACTTGTGACCGCCGCTTTGGCGTCATTTGTCGGTGGGACCGTAGCCAACATCCTGTTCACGCTGTTTGCCCCTTTGCTGGCGAGTGTTGCCTTGTCCTTTGGGCCGCCAGAAGTTTTTGCGCTGATGTTGCTGGCCTTCGCCACCTTTGTGGGCCTTGGCGGTGACGACATCCCCAAGACTATATTCTCGATCTGTTTTGGACTTGTGCTGGGGGCGATTGGTTTTGACCAGATATCCGGCGCGCCGCGCCTTGTTCTGTTTGACTACAATGGCTTCCTGCAGGGGATCGGCTTCCTTGTGCTGGCCATTGGGGTCTATGGGATCGGCGAGATGTTGTGGACGATCGACCAGACCCGCGGCGATGTGACTGCAACGACCCCACAGATGACGATCAAAGGCATGGCCTCTGACACCAAGGAAGCCGCCAAACGCGGCTGGAAAGGTACGGCGATTGGATCCTTCCTGGGGTTCTTTGTCGGTATCTTGCCTGCGGCTGGGGCAACGCCCGGTTCGCTGATGGCCTATGGGGTGGCCAAGATGGTGTCGCGCAATCCCGAAGAATTCGGAAAAGGGGCTGTTAGTGGGGTGGCCGCACCTGAGGCCGCGAATAACTCTGCCTCGACCGGGTCGATGTTGCCGATGCTGACGCTGGGCATCCCCGGCTCACCGACCACGGCGATCCTTTTGGGGGGGATGGTGATCTGGGGTCTTGTTCCCGGGCCGCGTCTTTTTGTGGATGAACAGCAATTCGTCTGGGGGTTGATCGGGTCCTTCTACATCTCCAATGTGGCGGCGGTGCTGATCAATCTGGCATTCATTCCGGTCTTCATCTGGATGCTGCGGATGCCCTTTACGATCTTAGCACCGGTGATTTTCGTTCTTTCAATCACAGGCGGTTATGCAGCGACCCGCGATATGTTTGATATCTGGCTGATGGTGGGCTTTGGCATTGGTGCCTTCTTCATGCGCAAGTTTGACTATCCGCTGGCGCCGGCCGTTCTGGCCATTGTGCTGGGCCCGATAGCAGAGCCGACACTGCGGCAGTCGCTGCTGTTGTCCTCGGGCGATCCGTCAATCTTCTTTACGCGCCCGGTGGCAGGGCCCATTACGGTTGTGGCCTTGATCCTGATCTTGCTGCCTGCGCTGAAGTTCCTGCGTCGCAGGCCAGCAAAGAACCAAAAGCCCGCGTCGTAACGCGGGCCTTTTAAAGTCATCTGATCGCACTGGACTAGCTGTAAAGACCAGCCACCTTGCCGCGTAGCTGGATGAGCGCCAGCACGGTATCGATTGTGGGTGTGGGCGTTTGGGTGACGCGGCCCAATTCCTGCACAGAGCCTACCAGCGCGTCGATCTCCATCGGGCGGTTGGCGTCAAGGTCTTGCAGCATCGACGTGCGATGCGCGCCCACATCAGCGCCGCCTTGAATGCGCCGATCCACATCAATGGGGAACTTCACGCCCAGCGTTTCGGCAATCGTCTGCGCCTCAAGCATCATGTTGCGGGCAACCTCACGCGTGCCGGGTTCGGTACATAGCACATCCAGCGTCGCATGGGTCAGGGCCGAGATCGGGTTGAACGACAGGTTCCCCCAAAGTTTGACCCAAATCTCATCGCGTATCTTTGGCCGTACCGGTGCCTTCAGGCCAGCAGCGCTCAGCGCTTTGGACAGGCGCAAGGCGCGTTCGGATTTTTCGCCAGAGGGTTCGCCCAAGGAAAACCGGTTGCCCTCGATATGTCTGATCACACCCGGCTCGGTAACCTCGGCTGCGGGATAGACCACGCAGCCAAGGACATTGTCAGGGCCAAAGCCGTCCCATTGGGCGTTGCCCGGATCAACACTGGTCAACCGTGTGCCTTCCAGATCGCCGCCTGCTTTGTGGAAATACCACCAAGGGACACCGTTCACGCCAGATACGATCGTCGTGCCATCGCCAATCAGTGGCTGCATCTTGTCAACCACCGGAGGCACAGAATGCGCCTTGAGCGTCACAATAACATAGTCCTGTGGTCCGAGGTCGGCGGCGTTGTCTGACACGGTCACGGGCAACGTTTCAGACACGCCATCTTCGATCAATGTCAGCCCGTTGTTGCGCATCGCAGCCAAATGTGGGCCGCGCGCAACAAGGCTGACGTCGGCCCCGGCCTTGGCCAGCTTTGCCCCCATGTAGCCGCCAATCGCGCCTGCGCCAAAGATACAGATCTTCATGATGCGGTATCCACAAGGCCCAGCTTTTCGGCCAAGCCGATCCGCTGTAACTTGCCTGTGGCCCCTTTGGGGATTTCCTCAAGGATGATCACTTTGCGGGGCACTTTAAAGTCGGCCAGCCGCGCGGCGGCAAAATCGCGTACGTCGCGGTCGCTGATGTCTTCGCCTTCGCGCAGAACAACGGCTGCGGCGACCTCCTCACCTAGCTTGGGATGCGGCAATGCAAAGGTGACCACTTGCGCAATCGCCGGGTGCGCGGACAATACGCCATCGACCTCAAGCGGGCTCACCTTTTCGCCGCCCCGGTTGATGATTTCCTTCAGGCGACCGGTCAACGTCAGATAGCCGTCAGCGTCAAATGTGCCCTGATCGCCAGTACGGAACCAGCGTTTGCCACCCGCTTCAAAGAAGTTCTTGGCGTTGGCGTCAGGATTGCCTTCATAGCCCGGTGTCACGTTGGGGCCAGAGATGACGACTTCACCCACAGCGCCGTCGGTCAACACAGGCTCAACCTCATGAGCGATGCGCACTTCGGGCCCGGCAGGCAGGCCAACAGCACCGGGTTTCTGGGTGCCAGGTTTCAGCGGGTTGGAGCACATCTGATGGGCGGCTTCGGTCATGCCGTAGCCTTCGATGACAGGGGCGCCAAAGGTTGCAAACAGCTTCTCCATGACCGGACCGGGCAGGGAGGCCGAGGAGGACCGCAGGAAACGCAGGCGGGCCGCGTCGATGATATCCACATTGCGCGGTGCGCGCGACAGGATTGCCTGATGCATTGTTGGCACGGCAGTGTACCAAGTGGGGTCTGAATCCCGCAGCCAGCCAAAGAAACGCAGGGCATCAAAGCCCGGCGCACACCAGACCTGCCCGCCGGTTGCCAAGGTGGCGGAAACGGCTGCCAACAACCCGTGGATGTGAAACAATGGCATGACGTTCATGCAGCGATCATCAGAGGTGAGCGCGAGTGAGTGCGCGATATTATGGGCAGAGGCCGCAACATTTGACTGCAGTAGTGGCACAATCTTGGGGCGTGATGTGGTGCCTGATGTGTGCAGGATTAATGCGACATCGCCCGCGTCAGGTGCGCTTTGATCGCAGGTGCCAGTGGCATCGGTTTGTAAGGTGAACTGGCCAGCGGGGTCGTTTTCGTCAACCAACAGGCGCAGGATTGTCACCCCCAGTTTCTGCGCGGCGGCAAAGGCCGGGCCTTCGTCACCCGCCATGAGGACAACTGCCTTGGCCTTCAAATCATCAATGTAGAATGCAAATTCATCTTCGCGATAGGCGGGGTTCAGAGGGGCGGTTACGGCCGTTTGCGCAATCGTGATGAATGCGGCGGCCATTTCGGGGCCATTGGGCAGAACAATAGCCACACGATCCCCGCGCCCGATCCCGGCGCTATGCAGCGATTCTGAAACAGTATCGGCAAGCTTGCGCAATGCACCATAGCTGAGCCAGTCGCGCGCGGGCGCGCCAATGGCAGGCGCTGTATCGACGTGGCTTTGAAGTAGGTTTTTTAGCGTGTCTGACACGAGCTTTCTCCAGTCAAATGATCACCGCAACCATAACGCACATGCATTTGCATGCAACGGATAGCGGTATGATATTGCAGATAGATTGGTTTGAAGGGGCACAGAAGTTGTGTTGCTTGCCATGCAGAACCGCGTTTCAGGGTCACCCGTTCTCTGCGACCTGCTGGAGTGTGAGCCTTATAACTTTCCTGTTCGAAAAGTCGTGGCGGAGGAGGTGGGATTCGAACCCACGGTAGACTTTCACCTACGTCGGTTTTCAAGACCGGTGCATTCAACCACTCTGCCACTCCTCCGACATGGCCCTGTTAGCGCCTCGTTTCTGATTCGAAAAGCAGGTTCACGCTTTGGGGAAATCCGCCGACAAATTGTGCTAGACTCTTTCAAATCACGTCGTCGGGCGCTATCGTCCCTGTAAACCTGCGAATTGTCTACGTTCGCAGGTGGTGAGCGGTAACAAAGACGGCTGAAAAACAGCTGATTTCCCCCGCAAATACGGGGTGCAACAAAGGGGCTAGAGATGACGGGCACAGTGTTTTTGAACGCTTCGCGGTGGCGTATGTCCATGGTGTTGATCGCGGCGATGGGATTGGCCGCCTGTGATCAAAACGGTGGGTTTGCCTTACCAACCGCCGGAGAGGACGCGGCAGAACCGCGGCCTGCGAACGCCGGCAATCAGGCGGTGCAGTCAGAGCGCGATGTGGAGCGCCCCGACATCTTTGAAGTGACCGACCGCGGTCTTTGGGATGGCCGTCCATCCTTGGGCGGGGTCTGGGTTGCCCATCCTGACGCGCAGGATCCCGAGCGCGTGATGATTGTGAACAACGAAAACGGCCGCACGATTGTGGGGGCCTTGTTCCGCCGCGAGCGCGAGAACCCGGGTCCATTGTTGCAGATTTCGTCTGATGCCGCAGAAGAGTTGGGCATTCTGGCAGGTGCGCCGACAGAGATGAGCGTGGTTGCCGTGCGCCGTGAAGAAGTCGAAGTTGATGCCGCCCCTGAGGAAAACCCGGTTGTGGCCAGTCTGGCCACTCCGGTGGCTGTGCAATCCGAGGCACTGGACCCGGCAGAGGATGCAGCACCGGCAGAAAGCAACGCCGCGGATGCGCCAATCGCCGTTGTCCTACCCCCGGCAGGAGAGGCTGCGGCCAGCGCCGCTGAAGCAGGTGCCGAAACGGCCGCCGCGACTGGTGCTGCGATTGCCGCCGCATCGGCTGATGCTGTTTCTGCAGATACCGACACCGACGATGCGGCAGGTGAGACCGTGGATGTCTCTGCTGTGATTGCCGCCCCACCAGAGCCTTTGCCGCCCGGTACCATCGCGCAGATTGGTATCTTCAGCGTCGAAGCCAACGCTGGCGCGGCCGCAAAGCAGATCATCGACGCAGGCATTCCGGCCAATGTTCTGACCCAAGAGGTTGGTGGTCGCACGGTTTGGCGCGTTGTTGCAGGTCCTTTGGTGGACGATAGTGCGGTGTCGCAGCTGAAGGCGATGGGCTTTGTTGATGCATTCATCGTCGAAGGCGACGACACCACCGAGGAAGAATAACCCCACACCCGAAAGGAAAACGTCATGCTTGTGGGATACATGCGCCGCGCGGTTCTGATGCTTTTTGTGATGATCACCCCGATCACAGCCTCTGCGTTTGAGACATCCGCCCGCGCCGCCTATATCTTTGATCAGACCACAGGCACAGTTCTGTTGGCCAAGAACGCGCAGGAACCTTTGCCGCCTGCGTCCATGTCAAAACTGATGACGATCTACATGGCGTTTGAGGCGATAGCCGATGGCCGGTTGGTCATTGATGAAGAACTGACTGTTTCGTCTCATGCGGCGGGCTACGGCGGCTCGTCGATGTTCCTTGATACCACTGACCGGGTCACGGTTGAGGATCTGTTGCGCGGTGTTATCGTTTTGTCGGGCAATGACGCAAGCGCGGTACTGGCCGAGGCCCTGTCGCCCGATGGCAGCGAGGCCGGCTTTGCCCGCATGATGACCGAGCGCGCCCGCCAGATGGGCATGATGAATTCCAGCTTTGCCAACTCCAACGGCTGGCCTGCGGTTGGGCACCGCATGTCGATGGAGGACCTTGGTATTCTGGCGGACCGTCTGATCAGCGACTTTCCTACGTTCTATCCGCTGTTTGCTGAAACAGAATTTGCCTTTGACGGCCGCGTGCCTTCCAATTCGAGCAACCGCAACCCGATCCTGTCTATGGGGCTGGGGGCGGACGGTCTGAAGACAGGTCACACGCAAGAGGCGGGTTACGGTCTGGTGGGGTCAGCCAAGCAGGGCGACCGCCGGGTTATTTTTGTGATCACCGGGTTGGAGACGTCGCAGGCCAGATCGGAAGAAAGCGCCAAGATCATCAACTGGGCCTTCCGCCAGTTTGCCGAAAAGGATGTAGTTTCGGCGGGCACCCAGATTGCCACGGCTGATGTCTGGATGGGTGATATGCCCACGGTTGGTTTGACCGTGGCCGAGGATTTGTCTTTGCTTGTGCCGATCCTGAACCAGGGTGAGATTGAGGCTGACGTTGTTTTTGAGGGGCCCGTTGAGGCACCGATCACAGCAGGCCAGCCACTGGGCGAGCTGGTCATAACGCTGAATGATTTGCCCGAGAAACGCATTCCACTGGTGGCCGATGCTGATGTGGCGCGTGGTGGCTTTGCGACCCGTGTGCGTACCGCTGCTCTGGTCCTGTGGCAGAAATTTGGCCCCGGCAGCGGCGGCGAGGTGCCCGAAGAGGCATGAGCAAGCCACGCTTTATCACGTTTGAGGGGATCGATGGTTCTGGGAAATCGACCCAGGCCCGGCGCTTTGCCGATCATCTGCGTGGGCGGGGTGATGATGTTGTCCTCACCCGAGAGCCTGGCGGCAGCCCCGGCGCAGAGGAAATTCGCCAGCTTTTGCTGACTGGTGATCCTGATCGCTGGTCTGCGGAAACCGAGATACTGTTGTTTACCGCCGCCCGCCGTGATCATCTTGAAAAGACCATTCAGCCGGCTTTGGCGCAGGGAAAAACCGTTGTTTCCGACCGTTTTGCCGATAGCACGCGCGTCTATCAGGGGGCCACGCGCGGGGATCTGCGCGATATGGTGGACAGGTTGCACAGCCTGATGATTGCGCGTGAGCCTGACCTGACTTTCATCATCGACATGGATCCCGCCACCGCATTGGCGCGTGGTTTGGCCCGCAAGTCAGGCGAGGATCGGTTCGAGGATTTTGGCCTGCCGTTTCAGGAAACGCTGCGCCATGGGTTTCTGGCGCTGGCCCGCGCCAATACCGACCGCTGCGTGCTGATCGATGGCAATCGCACCGCCGATCAGATTGCCAGTGAAATCGCGGCTTACGCATGAGCGATGACAACATCCCAGAGCCCGACCGGATCGCAGGTGCGCCGCATCCACGTGAAACGCCGGTGCTTTTCGGACAGGACAAGGCGCAGGCCGATTTTCTGGATGCATTCGGGGCAGGGCGGTTGCATTCGGGCTGGCTGATCACCGGACCGCGGGGGGTTGGCAAGGCAACCCTTGCCTGGAAAATCGCTACATTCCTGCTGGCGGATCAAGAGGCGGGCCTTTTTGGTGACCCCACCCTTGCGGGTGATCCGGAACAGCCTGACGCAAGGTTGATTCAGGCGGGTGCGCATCCGCGCCTGTCGGTCATTCGCCGCCCCTGGAATGAGCAAACCAAGAAGTTGCGCGCCGATATCACCGTGGATGCGGTACGTAACCTCAAATCGTTCTTTCACATGTCCGCCGCTGATGGGGGGCGGCGTGTTGTCATTGTCGATGCCGCAGATGAGTTGAACCGCAATGCGGCCAATGCGATCCTGAAGGAGCTGGAAGAGCCGCCAGAGAACTGTACGATCCTGTTGGTTGCCCATCAGCCCGCGCGCCTGCTGCCCACGATCCGGTCGCGGTGCCGCGAATTGCGCTGCGCGCGGCTGGCGCCTGACGATCTGCAAAAGGCGCTGGTGCAGGCGGGGCACCCGTCTGACCAAACCGAAAGCCTTGCGACATTGGCCGGAGGATCAGCTGGTGATGCGATCCGGTTGCTCAGCCATGATGGGCTAGTGCTCTATGCGGAGGTGATCAAAACCTTCCAGGGTCTGCCCCATATTGACCGGCCCGCGGCCCTGCGACTGGCCGAAAGTTGTGCCGGACGGGGCGCTGACGTGCGCTTTGGGCTGACATTGGATTTGATCGATCTTTTCCTGTCCCGCGCTGCCCGCGCCGGGCTGATGGGGGAACCAACAGCGCAAGGCGCACCGGGTGAAGCGCGCTTGCTGGCACGGATTGCCCCGGATGACCGCGCGGCCCGCCGGTGGGCCCAGTTGCAACAGGATTTGACTGACCGGTCCCGCCATGGCCGCGCGGTGAACCTTGACCCTGCGGCATTGATCCTTGATATGGTTTTCAAGATTGAAGAGACGGCGCAAGGTACAGCCGTAGCCTGAAAGCCGCGCCATGACCCAAGCCACGATTGTTGACAGTCACTGCCATCTGGATTTTCCCGATTTTGACGCCGAGCGCGACGATATTGTTGCCCGCGCTTTAGAGGCCGGGGTCACACGTATGGTGACGATTTGCACCAAACTGCGCCTTGAACCGCAAGTGCGTGCCATTGCTGAACACTATGCGCCGGTCTTCTATGCCGCGGGCACACACCCGATGAGCGCCGCCGATGAACCCTTGGCGACCGTCGACGAACTGGTCGCCCTTGCGGATCATCCCAAGTTTGTTGGGATCGGTGAAACGGGCCTCGATTATCACTACACCGCCGAAAGTGCTGACATTCAGCAGCAATCGCTTCGGGTTCACATCGCGGCGGCGCGCGAAACCAAATTGCCGCTGATCATCCATGCCCGCGCGGCGGATGATGATATGGCGCGTATCCTGCGCGAAGAGTTCAACAAGGGTGCCTACACCTGCGTGATGCATTGCTTTTCCAGTAGCGCGGCACTGGCCAAGGCCGCAGTTGATATGGGGTTCTACCTGTCGATGTCCGGCATTGCCGCATTTCCCAAAAGTCAGGAATTGCGCGACATCTTTGCCAAGGCCCCGGTGGATCGGGTGCTGGTGGAAACCGACAGCCCATACCTGGCCCCGCCGCCCCATCGCGGAAAGCGCAATGAGCCGGCCTACACCGCCCATACGGCAAAGGTCGGGGCCGAGGTTTTTGGCCTGTCCTATGAAGATTTTGCCGCGCAAACGACGGCCAACTTCGACCGGCTGTTCTGGAAGGCTGTGCAATGACGGACCAGATCAGCTTTCGTATTCTTGGGTGTGGGTCGTCAGGTGGCGTGCCGCGCCTTGGGGGGCTTTGGGGGGCCTGTGACCCGAACAACCCCAAAAACCAGCGGCAACGCTGTTCGCTGTTGGTGACAAGGACATCGGGTGATCAGGCGACCCGCGTCTTGATTGACACGACACCTGACATGCGCGCGCAACTGCTTGCAGCAGAGGTCAGCACGTTGGACGCCGTCGTTTACACCCATAGCCATGCTGACCACATGCATGGTATTGATGACCTGCGCATGATCGCTTTCAACAAACGTGAACACCTGCAAGTCTGGGCTGATGCTGACACAGGCAATGATTTGCTGGGACGCTTTGGCTATGCATTTGTGCAGCCCAAAGACTCTAACTATCCGCCGATATGCGAGTTGAATCTTATCAAGGGTGATATCACGGTCAGCGGGGCAGGCGGCGATATCGTGCTTGAACCGTTCGAAGTGGCGCATGGCAATATTGACGCCTTGGGCTTTCGGATCGGTGATGTCGCCTATCTGCCGGATGTCTCTTCCATCCCTGATCCGGCATGGAACAAGTTGCAGAACCTCGACACGTGGATCATTGATGCGCTGCGCCGCGATCCGCACCCCACCCATTCGCATCTGGCCAATACGTTGGACTGGATCGCCCGCCTGGCACCGCGTCAGGCCGTCCTGACCAACATGCACAATGATCTGGATTACGCGACTGTGGCCGCAGAAACCCCTGATCACATCCACCCCGCCTATGACGGCATGACGATCACCATCGACTTGCCTTAAGGAGCAGCAATGGCCGCCCTCATTGATGTCATTTTACCGGTCTTTTTTGTGATCGGCTTTGGCTATCTGGCTGTCTGGAAAGGATATTTCAGCGACGCCGGCGTTGACGGGTTGATGAAGTTCACCCAGGGTTTTGCGATCCCCTGTCTGCTGTTTCGTGCAATCTCTACCCTTGATCTGGGGCAGAACTTTGATCTGGCCTTGATGGGCAGCTACTACACCGCGGCCTTTGCCTGTTTTGTCGTGGGAATGTTGGGCGCGCGCTACATTTTTGGACGCGACTGGGAAGATAGCGTGGCCATCGGTTTTTGCTGCCTCTTTGCCAACTCGCTGCTGTTGGGGCTGCCGATCACTGAACGCGCCTATGGTGTCAGCGCGCTTGAGGCGAACTATGCCATCATCGCGATCCATTCGCCGTTTTGTTATGCAGTTGGCATCACCGCGATGGAGATTGCACGCAATCGCGGGGGCAGCATCGCCACATTGCCGGGCAAGGTACTGAACGCCATGTTCCATAACGCGCTGATCGTGGGGATCAGCCTGGGGTTTGTGGTCAATCTTGGCGGCATTCCGGTGCCTGTTGTGCTGACCGATGCGCTTGATCTGATGGTGCGTGCGGCTTTGCCTGCGGCGCTTTTTGGATTGGGCGGTGTGCTGTATCGCTACCGCCCCGAAGGGGATATGCGCACGATTATGTTCGTCGTAGCCGTGTCTTTGATCTTGCAACCGTTGTTGGTTTGGGGGCTGGCCAAGGCAAATGACCTATCGGATGCTGCCCTGCGGTCGGCGATCCTTACCGCGGCGATGGCACCGGGCATCAACGCCTATGTGTTTGCTAATATCTACGGCAAAGCACGCCGGGTCGCGGCCTCTTCCGTCCTGATGGCGACCGGTCTGTCGATCCTGACGGTATGGCTTTGGCTGGCGGTACTGCCTTAGACCCCTTCAACCAGAACGATCATGCTTGTCGCGTTCTCGCGGCGGATACGGGCGACCTCCTGATAGGCGGGATCGTGATACAGCGCCGTTGCCTTCCTATAGTCATCAAATTCAAAGACCACATGCCGGTCAAACGGAGGCGTTGCGCTCAGCCCAGGATTAGGGTCTTTCGATCACGCGACTGCCGCAGTATATTGGCCTTACGGCCAACATATAGAATGACCAAGCCAGCGCGGTGTGGCAAAGCGCATCGCCTCATATTTTCGCTGGACGTACTCCGCGAAGATGAGACGGATCGTGCCTTCGGTCCCGCCGACCTCATCAGCTACACTGGAGTACGTTCGGCGCACTGCTTGCTCTCCGAGCCGCTGGACGAGCCCGTCCATTAGGTGGCGCTTTTCGTCCACATGGGGCAGATCTTCATAAAAGGTCTTGCCACAATGCCTGCAACGCCAGCGCCGGGTTTCGACGTAGATCGAGGATCGCTTTCCAAGGCGGGGCAAGTCTTTGATGACTTACTCACGCTGCCCGAAACCGACCAAACCGTACTTGCCGCAGCTCTGGCAGTGCATAGTTTCATCTGAGAGCTTGGCGCAGATGTGGAAGTTGTGATCTGCCTCGACCACGCGGATCAGATCGAAGTTATCAAGTTGCAGTAAACCCACGATAAACAATGAGGCCGTGTAGTATCATCCCCAAACTACCCATCTCCGACGGCATAAGCACCTGACTCGTAAACCTGATAGCAAGTGCGCTGTGAAAGCGGTCGCAGCACCGTTTCATTGTGCTGAGAAGATAGATCAGTTCCCGGTGGACACGCAGGAATATCAACAAAGCGGTAGCCTCTTTGCGCCATACATTGGCCGTAGGCTCTCATGCGAAGCCCGGCATTTGCATCGGAGGACGTCGTTTGACCTCCATAGATTTGGCCCCCGGTCGTATTGCAAAAAGTTTGCGTCCCGATCTGATTGCAAGACGTCTGCGTGGGCGTGGTGTAGGTTGGCGATGACCGAACGACAATATTTTGCGGCACTCTTTGGGCTGCTTCAATCTCACAATCTGTCTTGTCTCGATCTATTTGATTCCATCCAACACCAGCCTTGTATGCGAAGGCTCTGAGCGGATTCCCAGCTTTGTAATTGTCGTAGAGCGATGGCGCAGACATGCAGGCAGAAACTGCTAAAATAGAGGCTAGCGCAACGGTTCTACGTTTGGAAAATAGTGTCACAAATAAACCCTGTCTTTTCACCAATGAACTTGAAGATTCAATATATTGCCATGAATCTTTAACATGTATCTTTGAGCTTTCTCATCATGGTTCCAGTTCCTTGCTATCTCACCAAGTCGCTCAAATATGTATTCGTCGTCTTCCGCCAAAGAAACCGAAAGAGCACGTAGCCAATCTTGCTTGTTGGCAATCGCGCCCATCTTTGCTTGCCTAGCGTTTTCGCGCATCTTTCTTGCAGCGTGGTAGCTTGCGCTTGTCTCCCAATAGTCATCAATGCCACCTTGGCTATCGGGGTTGTATTGTGGAAGGTCGCGATCCCCCATCACTTTGAACCACCGGAGGTGGAGCCTTCTCTAGCGTAGACCTTTCGGTTCAGCTGGCTGGCGTCGACATAGATCTTTTGTTTCTCATCCACTGGATTGTTACCCATGATGGCATCACCAAACACCCGGTCCACAAACGGTATTATGCCTTTTGGATCGTCTTTGCGGGCCACAGCACCAGTGGGTTTGAAATCATGGGGCATTTGGCATCTCCTCTACCCATGTTTGAAAAAGATGACACGCGAATGTCAACGATAGATTACGAATCTTGCTCGACTGAACAGGTGGCCTGGTTCAATCGCGATTTACGGATCCCCATAAAAACAACCGTTAAGCGGATTTGTCGCCCAGCTCTGGATGCAAGCTTATCCGTCAAGCCGTACTCTTATGAGTAAATGACATAGGCATGTGATGTCCTTTTGCAGATGGCACCGGAAGTGGTGCGCGAAATCCACATGTTTGTCCACCGGCGCCGTTCAGCCATACCCGCACTGAACCTCAATTTTCAGTTGCGAATAATTCTCATATGCATTCTAAGAGGGCCAACGACGCCGACGAATCAGGAGTTTGCTTTGATACTGCCGAGACTAATAGTGGGCGCGCTTGGCGCTGTTGCTTTTTCTAGTGCCGCCATGGCGCAGGAGGACCGGTTTAAGGCGGTCACGACCTTTACCGTCATCGCCGATATGGCGCAGAATGTGGCCGGGGATGCGGCCATTGTCGAAAGCATCACCAAGGCCGGCGCTGAAATCCATGGCTATCAGCCCACGCCCCGCGACATTATTCGTGCCCAGGATGCGGATCTGATCCTGTGGAACGGGCTGAACCTTGAGCTGTGGTTTGAACAATTCTTCCAGAACCTCTCGGGCGTGCCCAGTGTGACGCTGACCGATGGTATCACCCCGATGAGCATTACCTCAGGTGAATATGACGGAAAGCCAAACCCCCACGCCTGGATGAGCCTTGAGGGCGCGTTGATCTACGTCGACAATATCCGTGAGGCCTTTAGCGTCCATGACCCTGAAAATGCGGCGATCTATGCTGCCAATGCCGAGGCCTATAAGGCTGAAATCACAGCGGCGATTGCCCCTTTGCGTGACGCGATCCTTGCTGTTCCCGAAGATCAGCGCTGGCTGGTTAGCTGCGAAGGGGCATTCAGCTACCTTGCCCGGGATTTCCAGATGCAGGAGTTGTACCTCTGGCCAATCAATGCCGATCAGCAGGGGACCCCCCAGCAGGTGCGCCGTGTCATCGATACCGTGCGCGACAACGATATTCAGGCGGTCTTTTGCGAAAGCACCGTCAGTCAGGCCCCGGCCGAGCAGGTCGCCCGCGAAACTGATGCCGACTATGCTGGTGTGCTTTATGTGGACAGCCTGACCGAGGCGGATGGACCTGTCCCCACCTACCTTGATCTGTTGCGTGTGACGTCTGAAACCATCGCTGCCGGGATTGCCGAGTGATGCAAAGCCCCGGCATCATCTCGCGCAATGTGACGGTCACCTATCGCAATGGGCTGACCGCCCTGCATGACGCAAGTTTTGAGATCCCCACCGGCACCATCACAGCGCTTGTTGGGGTAAACGGGGCCGGGAAATCGACGCTGTTCAAGGCCATCATGGGCTTTGTGCCTGCCGCGCGCGGCGACATAACGGTACTGGGTATGCCGGTCAGTGAGGCGCTGCGCAAGAATATCGTGGCCTACGTTCCGCAGTCCGAAGAGGTCGATTGGACCTTTCCGGTGCTGGTCGAAGACGTGGTGATGATGGGCCGCTATGGCCATATGGGCTTCTTTCGCAGACCAAAGCAGGCCGACCACGACGCTGTGACCGAGGCATTGAGCCGGGTCAACATGACCGACTACCGCCATCGCCAAATTGGTGAACTGTCCGGCGGGCAACGCAAGCGGGTGTTTCTGGCCCGTGCATTGGCACAAGAGGGGCAGGTGATCCTGCTGGATGAACCCTTTACTGGCGTTGATGTGCAAACCGAAGATGCGATCATCGACCTGCTGCGTGATCTGCGCGACGAAGGGCGGGTGATCCTTGTCTCGACCCATAACCTTGGGTCGGTGCCGGAATTTTGCGATCGCACCATTCTTGTCAAAAAGACCGTCCTTGCCTACGGGTTGACTGAGGACACGTTCACCCATGACAACCTTGAACGCGCCTTTGGTGGTGTGCTGCGCCACTTTGTGCTGGGCGGTGCTGATCTGCATGATGATGACGATAGCCGTCAGATCCGGGTGATCACCGATGATGAACGCCCCTTTGTTGTCTACGGCGACGATGACCGCAAGACACCTGCAAAGGAAGATGCTGAGTGATGGCGACCCTGCTGGAACCCTTTGGTTACGTCTATATGTTCAACGCCATGTGGGTCTCTGCCCTGGTGGGGGGCGTTTGCGCCTTCCTGTCGGCCTATCTGATGCTGAAGGGATGGTCGCTGATCGGTGATGCGCTGAGCCATTCCATCGTGCCGGGTGTTGCGGGGGCTTATATGCTGGGGCTGCCCTTTGCACTGGGCGCCTTTGCGGCCGGTGGGTTGGCCGCTGGCGCGATGCTGTTTCTCAACCAGCGTTCGGGCCTCAAGGAGGATACAATCATCGGGCTGATCTTCACCTCTTTCTTCGGGCTTGGCCTGTTCATGGTGTCGCTTTCGCCCACTTCGGTCAGTGTGCAGACCATTACCATGGGCAATATTCTGGCAATCACCCCGTCTGATACGTTGCAACTGGCGATCATCGGGTTTGTGACCCTCGCGGTGTTGCTGGCGAAATGGAAAGATCTGATGGTGGCCTTCTTTGATGAAAATCACGCGCGGTCCATTGGGTTGCGGCCTGATCTGCTGCGGGTTGTCTTTTTTACGCTTCTGTCGGCCTCTTGCGTCGCGGCACTGCAAACGGTGGGGGCCTTTCTGGTGATTGCGATGGTCGTCACACCGGGGGCCACGGCCTATCTGCTGACCGACCGCTTCCCCCGCCTTCTGGTCCTCAGCGTCTTTATCGGGGCCGCCACCAGCTTTGTTGGTGCATACCTGAGCTACTTTGCCGATGGCGCAACTGGCGGGATCATCGTCAGTTTGCAAACGCTGATCTTTTTGGCAGCGTTCTTTTTTGCGCCCAAACACGGCTATCTGGCCGCCCGCAGGCGTGCCGCCCGCGTGTTGGAGGCGGGGTGATGGAGGTGCTCTTTCTTCCGTTCCAGTTTGCCTTCATGAACAAGGCCTTCGTGATGATGGTCATCATCGCGGTGCCGACCAGCCTTTTGTCCTGTTACCTTGTGCTGAAGGGCTGGTCGCTGATGGGAGATGCCATCAGCCATGCGGTACTGCCCGGTGTGGTGCTGGCCTATGTTCTGCATATCCCGCTGATCGTCGGGGCCTTTGCGGCGGGGATGTTCTGCGCAATTAGCATGGGGTTTCTGTCGGAAAATAGCCGGGTCAAGCAGGACACGGTCATGGGGATCGTGTTTTCGGGCATGTTTGGCTTTGGTCTGGTGCTGTATACCAAGATCAGCACGGATGTGCATCTTGATCATATCCTTTTTGGTAACATGCTGGGTGTCAGTGCGCAGGATCTGTGGACTGCTGCCAGCGTCGCGGCATTGGTTGCCGCGGTCATACTGACAAAACGGCGCGAGTTCATGTTGCATGCTTTCGATCCTGTGCAGGCGCAGGCTGTTGGCCTGCGTGTGGGGTGGTTGCATTATGGGCTGCTGTCGCTGATTTCGCTGACCATTGTGGCGACACTGTCTGCTGTCGGCATTATCCTTGCTATCGGCCTGCTGATCGCCCCCGGTGCCATCGCCTTTCTGCTGACCAAGCGCTTTGCCTTGATGCTGCCGATTGCGGTTGCTGTGACGCTCTTGTCAGGCTTTCTTGGGGTCTATATCAGTTTTTTTATCGACAGCGCCCCGGCACCCACGGTCATTCTGGTGCTGACCGCAATTTTCATTGTCGCATTCATCCGTGCGAACAGAGCGACGCGCAAATCGACGGCTAAAGCGGCGGATACCGCATTAAACGGTTAGCGACCCAGACGCTGGGCGATGTGTTCCGATAGGGTCAGCAAAGCCGCTGACTGTGCGCTGGCGATGCTTTGCAGACTTTGATCTGGCATCGGGATGCTGATCTCGAACCGGTCAGAGGTGTTGCGGAAATTGATCCCGTCACCGCCCACAAAGAACTGTCCGGTCAGGTGAAATGATCCATCTGCACCTGCCAGCATCCGTTCGACCCGCACATCAATGGCCACATCTGGCAGGCGGATGAAGGGCCATGGTTCAGGCCCCACATCGGCGTTCAGAATGTCAGACAGGTTGCGCGTCAGAACCAATGTCACCGCGCGCTCAGGTGCGTCCGCCCAAAGCACGTCTGGGTTGGCGGCAATCAGCCCCGACGGCAGCTCGCGCGCAACTTCCTCTGCCGCGGCATAGCTGGGCAAGGACACGGTGCGTACCATCGCGCTGCCCACAAGGGGGCGCAATTGAAGCGCGGATGGCATCGGCGACAGGGCCAGCCGGTCTAGCGGCGGGGCGCAGGCGGCCAGTGCTGCAAAAATCATAAAGAGAAAGGTCTTGGGCATCTTTACCGTCCTGTCAGCAGGGAACTGGGGTTACGCTGGATTTGCCGCGACAGGGCCGTGACTGCATCCGCGGCCTCTTGGATATCACGCAAGGTTTGCAGTGTCTCGGCGCCAAAGCGGGACCGCTCGCTGTAACTTTCGATCACCGCTTCTGTCTGGGCTACGAGACGGTTCGCGCGGGCGGAAAGAGCGGGCAGGGTGCTGACCGCATCCTCAATCGCGCGCGCGGCCTCATTGGCAGAGGCCAGCGCATCATTGACGTTCTCAATCGCACCACCCTCGCGCACTTCGGCAAGGAAACCGCGCATTTCTTCCAGCGCACCGTTGAGTGAGCCGGGCAGGGCCACGGCCTCTGGTGTGCCGATGACGCCGTCGATCGCGGCGAGGGTATCGGTTGCCGATGTGACCAAGGCCTCAAACTCAAGGCTGTTGGCCCTGGCGGTCAGCGCTTCAATCTCGGCGGTGATGGCGGGCAGGTTCTGTGTCGCCACTTCGATGTTTCTGGCGGCTGCGGTGGCTGTTTCGATCGCCAGATCAAAGTCACCGATCAATCCGGTTTCCTCGGCCTCGGTGACCAGCCCGTTGAGATCCGCGATGACATTGCGCAGATCATTCGGGATTGCCTGCAAATCGTCGGATTGGACCAGCGCACGAGTTTCATCCGCCAGTGCCACGATTGAGGCGGGCACGCCGCGTGTGGCCTCATCATTGGCCAGGCGCTCAATGCTGTCCATCATATCGATGGCACCATCCATCAGATCTTCAACCGGCAGGGCGTTGATCCGCGCCAAGAGGCCCTCGGCCGTGGCGGCCACATCAGAGATTTGCGAGTCCGTTGTGGGGATGACGGGATAGCGGCCTGATGTGAGGGTCACGATGGCCGGCAGGGCGTCTTCCAGCTCGATCAGCTCAACATAAAGCGTGCCGGCCAGAATGTTGCCTGTCACCATGCGCGCACGCAGGCCCCGGGCCACAAACTCTGACAGCAGCGCCAGGGCATCTTCTGCGGTCGCATCTCCGCCCATGCCGATGCGCGAGGGTTCAATCGCCAGCACGGCTTGCAAGCGAACCTGCGCGTCATCACCGTCGCCGACGACAATCGCGTTGATGTCGCTGACCTCGCCGATGCGGATGCCCTGAAAGCGCACCTCAGATCCAGCAGTCAGCCCGGTGACGGATTCCTCGAATAGGGCTGCAACCTCAAGCACCTCTGCATTTGGATCGGTAAAGAGACTGTCGCGGGCAGAGGCGCTGTCTGGGAAAATGTCAAAGCGGTGGCCATCTTTGATTGGGGCGCCACCAGAGACAACCGTATCAAACGCGATCCCGCCTTCGATCAAAGAGGCAAGTGAGCTGACGTCGAGCGAGACACCACCGGCCCCAAATGAAACGCTGAAGCCCGATGTGTCCCAAAAGCGCGTGCTGGTGGTGATACGCCTGTCATAGGGGCTTTCGATGAAAGCACTCACAACAACCTGCGTGCCATCAAGTGACAGTTCGGGGGATTCCAGATAGCCGACCTGAATACCCTTGTGCAGCACAGGGGCGCCTGCGGTGATGCTGCCGCCGTCGGAGGTGCGCAATACGACGACGGTGCCGCGCTGGCTGGCTGTGGTCAGGTTGGGTTGTTCCAGGCCTGTGAACTCGTCTTGTGCCACGTCTGCTTCGGTGTCCCAATTGCCTGCGATATAGACACCGGACAAAACGGTTTCGAGCCCGGTGATCCCACGCACAGAGACATCGGGACGCACAACCCAGAACTGGGCGTCGTCATCAAGGAAAGGGGCGACGGTTTTGTCGATACGGGCACGGACCAGCACCACCGTCAGGCCTTCGGAAAACTCGACGCTTTCAACTTCACCCACAGCCACGTCGCGGTATTTAATCACGGTTTCACCAGCTTGGATGCCAGCGGCGTTTTCAAAGCTGATCGTGATCAATGTTCCGCGATCATTGTAGTTCATCCAGGCGGCCCCAAGCGAGATGACAAGTGCGGCAACCGGCACCAGCCAGACCAGCGACAGCCGCTTCCAGATCCGCTGTTTGACGGGGCGGATATCCAGTCGGGCGGCGTTGGTGGGTGGTGTATCACTCATTGCTGCGTCCTGTCGGCGTCCCAAATCAGACGCGAGTCAAAGGCTTGTGCCGAAAGCATCGTAAAAATCACTGATAGTGCAAAACTCACCGCTGCAATACCCGGATTGATTGTTGCAATGGTATCGAGTTGCACAAGTGCCGACAGGATTGCAACGACAAAGACATCAATCATCGACCAACGGCCGATGAATTCAACCACCTCATAGGCGCGGTGCCGTGCGTGCTGGCTGGTCATTGATTGTCGCTGCACGCTGATCGCCAGATAGGCAATGGCAGTGAATTTTCCGATCGGGATTACGACCGAGGCGACAAAGACAATCGCAGCAATACCAAGCGAGCCATGTTCGATCAATTCAACAACGCCTCCGATGATTGTGCTTTCGGATCGCTCGGTCAGGGTGGCGGTCAGCAGCATGGGGTAAATATTGGCGGGCACATAAGCGATCATTCCCGCCAGCAGCCAGGCCCAGACCTTTTGCAGGCTGTCGACATCACGGCTTTGCAGTGCGCTGCCACACCGTTTGCAGACCCGATCCTGCATGGGATGCACCTGACCGCAGCGCTGGCAGGCCACCAATCCTGCCTGCCGCGCAGAGATCAGCGCGCCGCCTGGTCCAATGCTTCCCAAATCGAATACCTGCAAATGAGTTGATCTTTAAGGACAGTGATGACGACAACCCCAGCGAAGGCCCAGAATGCGGGCCCGATTGTCACCACGGCCATCCCGGCCACTTTGATCAGCGCCACCGTGACGCCTACGATAAATATCTCGGCCATGCTCCACGGGCGCAACCGCTCTGCCAGCCCAAAGGCTGCGCGCGCGCCGCTGCGCGGTTTTTGTTCGCGCACCAGAGGCCCTAGCGCATAGATTAATGCGCCAAGCCGGATGAGCGGGATGACGACGATAAAGAACGCAACGGCCACCGCCAGCGGAAAGGCATAGCCATCGTTGAACGCCAGTACAGCATCGATAACAGAGGTCGCATTGTTCAGCCCGCCCGCATCCAGTGTCAGGAAGGGAAAGCTGACCGCGGCAATCATCATGATGAATGCTGTCAGCGCGAGGCTCAGTATGCGCGCCATGGCTGCCGGTTGCGAAGTCATCAGCACGATGCCACAGCGCTGGCAATGCGCCCGCGTATTCACGGGAAGGCGTGCTGCGTGATGCAACGTGTCGCACTGCGGGCAGGCAACAAGGTCGTCCAGTGGTGGCGAGGCGGCGGCGGACACGGGGTGTGATACTCCTGAATGACGAGGGGGGTTGCCCCGACCGTGGTGCAAGGTTATCGCGTTCATACTAGATATGCTACGTTTGGCTGCGCGACAACGGCACGAAATGAGAAGCTGATGACCGATACCGTTTTTCCACCCCGTCCAACACCTATCATTCCTGTGACAGGGCGGGCCGGGTTTCCCGTCTCTCGCATCTTTTGCGTGGGGCGCAACTATGCCGACCACGCGGCAGAGATGGGCCATGAGGTGGACCGCGAAGCCCCATTCTACTTCACAAAATCTGCCCATGCAGTGCTCTTGTCCGGCAGCGACATGCCCTATCCGCCGCGCACCGCAGATCTGCATCACGAGATGGAATTGGTTGTGGCCGTTGGTGCCGCGGCCAAAGATATCCCGATCGCTGAGGCGATGTCCGTCGTCTTTGGCTACGGCTGCGGCCTTGACATGACCCGCCGCGATCTACAGGCGGCGGCCAAGGCCAAGCGCAGACCGTGGGACACAGGCAAAGATTTTGAGAACGCCGCCATTCTCGCGCCTCTCACCCCCGCTGATGGGCTGGGTGACATCGGTGATCTTGCCATCACACTGGAGGTCAACGGTCAAACCCGGCAATCCGCCCGCCTGTCCGATATGGTTTGGTCGATCCCCGAGGTTATTGCCGACCTGTCATCGCTTTATACGCTGATGCCGGGTGACCTGATCATGACCGGTACGCCAGCTGGCGTTGGCCCGGTTGTGAAGGGTGACGTATTGTGCGGTCGGATTGGTGACCTTGCCACTGTGGATACCCGTATCATCTGATTTAGATTGGTCGGGACTCGCCGCCATCTTGGCGACTTGTAGTCACTGAGCTGTCCCTTTGGAGGATCATCAAGTTGACCACCACACGCCGCACAATGCAGGATTATGGTGCGTATGTTTATGCCCTGATCGCCAAGCAAAACATGGATAACTAAGCTCCTGTGTTGCATTCACTGATCGCACGACTGGCACAGATCATGGCGCTTTTGGGTGGCCTGATCCTGTGCCTGCTTGTGCTCATGATCTGTGTCAGCGTGGCCGGGCGCGGATTGGGTGATGCCGCTCATTCGGGTATGATTGGTGTCTTGGGGGCGTGGTTGCTTGATCTTGGGGTCGGCCCGATCCTGGGTGATTTTGAACTGGTCGAGGCGGGCATGGCCTTTGCCATCTTTTCGTTTCTGCCACTGACCCAACTCAGGGGTGCCCATGCGCGGGTTGACGTCTTTACCTCTGGTATGGGGCCGCGGGTGAACAATGCGCTTGCCACTTTCTGGAGCGTCATGATGGCGGTGATCATTGTGCTGATCACATGGCGGCTCTTTGTGGGAATGCAGGACAAAATCCGCTACAATGAGACGACCTATCTGATCCAGTTCCCGATCTGGTGGGCCTATGCGGCCAGCTTTGCTGCCGCCATTGCCAGCAGCATTGTGAGCATCTATTGCGCCGCGATGCGGGTCATGGGGCGGCGCATCGCATGAGTGACCTTGCACTGGGCTATCTGTCGTTCCCGTTTCTTTTGCTATTGATTTTCCTGCGCGCGCCGATTGGGCTGGCGATGCTGCTCTGTGGGATCGGCGGGCTGTGGCTCGCCACCGATGGCACAACCGTTTTCATGGCGCGGCTGAAATCCGAGGTCTATTCGACCTTTTCAAACTACAACCTGTCGATCATCCCGATGTTCCTGCTCATGGGCCAATTCGCGACCCATTCAGGCATGTCGCGGGCGCTGTTCCGCGCGGCAGAGGCGTGGCTAGGCCATCGCAAGGGCGGGATGGCGATGGCGGCTGTTGGGGCCTGTGCAGGCTTTGGTGCGATCTGCGGATCGTCGCTTGCCACCGCCGCCACGATGAGCCGGGTCGCCCTGCCAGAGCTGCGCAAATACGGGTATTCGGGTGGGTTTTCGACGGCAACCCTTGCGGCTGGCGGCACCCTGGGCATTCTGATCCCGCCCTCTGTGATCCTGGTGATCTATGCCATCCTAACAGAACAGAATATCGCTAAACTTTTTGCCGCGGCCTTTATCCCCGGCATATTGGCCGCACTCGGTTACATGCTGACCATTGCAATCTATGTGCGGCTCTACCCGGATCAGGCCGGCACCAAGGACCGTATGCCCTATGCAGAACGGGTTAAAGCGTTGGGCGCTGTCTGGCCGGTCCTGCTGGTCTTTGGATTGGTGGTTGGTGGCATTTACAACGGGTGGTTCACACCAACCGAAGGTGCCGCCGTGGGTGCGATGGGCATGGGGGTGATTGCGTTCTTGTCACGCAGTTTAGATTGGGAGGTGTTCCGGCAAAGCCTGGCAGACACCGCAACAGGCACCGGCATGATCTTTTTTATCGTGTTGGGGGCGGCGTTTTACAATGGCTTCCTCGCGCTGACGCAGGTGCCTCAGGAATTGTCCGGCTGGGTCACAGATCAGGGTTTTCGCCCATGGGTGGTCATGGGGCTGATCCTTGTCTTCTACCTGCTGTTGGGTTGCCTGATGGACAGCCTGTCGATGATCCTGCTGACCGTGCCGATTTTCTGGCCAGTCATCTCGGGCCTCGACTTTGGTATGACCACCGAGGAGCTGGCGATCTGGTTCGGGATCATGGTGCTGATCGTGGTTGAGGTCGGATTGATCACGCCGCCCGTGGGTATGAACCTGTTCATCATCAACAGCATGGACATGGAAACGCCGATGACGGCGACCTACCGGTCGGTGTTGTTCTTTGTCGGCTCAGACGTTGTGCGGGTGTTCATCTTGTTGATGTTCCCTGCGATTACGCTGGTCTGTCTCTGACCGGCTCTCCATTGAGATCGAAATCGCAGGGCAGGGCCTGATCGATGACGCGCTGCGCGTTGGGAATGTCGTTGCCTTCGGCCCGGCGGGTGGCGACGGCGCGGGAATAGTTCAGGCTTAGCCAGCGGTGGATCAGGCGCGCGCGCAGTTCGGGCATCGGCACATCAAGGCGCACGGTCAAATCCCAAAGAGGGGCAAGCGCTTGCCAGGGATCTTCGGCAAACATCAGATAGTTGCCTTCGACGATCACAAACCGGGCCGAAGCGGGCACGACCACGGAACCTGCAATCGCAATGTCGCGTGTCCGGTCGAATGATGGTGCAAATACCTCTTTCCCCGTTTTCAGGGCTTCGATCAGCCGAATGAACCCGGGTGCATCAAAGGTTTCAGGGGCGCCTTTGCGCTGGCGCAAACCCCGCGCCTCAAGAATTGCATTGTCAAGGTGGAAGCCGTCCATTGGCACGACCGTCGATTTGCGCCCCTGGGCGTTCAGCCTGCGGGCCAACTCACTTGCGATGGTGGATTTCCCGCAGCCCGGCGCCCCGGTAACGGCAACCAAATAGCGGTCTTGTTCCACCGCCAGCAGATGCTCTGCCAGCGTGTTTACATGTTCGGTCAGCGTATTCACTCTGCCACGTGCCTCATATCCGGGCTTTGCCCTGTTTTTTTCAGGTTACCAAAGGTTGGTAGATCAGGCGACAGGTTTTTGCGGCGCCTCCTGCTTTCGCCTACGGCTCTGTTTAGAAATGCTCACAAAAGTGGCAATTTGATCCACTGTGCCATAACTAGAATCCGAACTGAGCAATAAATAGCGGTGCATACCTCAATGGCAGCCATCTGGCGGATATGGCGCATACTGGTCGCAGTCTGGACCACAGCGAGCGAAAAACATCTGGGGTTGATCGCCGCCGGGGTGGCATTCTTTGGGGTGTTCGGCATTTTCCCGGGGATTGCTGCCGTGATCGCCATTTTCGGCCTGATCGCTGATCCTGTTGTGATCGCACAGCAGCTGGCGCTGATGGAGGATATCATTCCGCCTGATGCCTACAATCTGATTGCATCGCAGGTTTTTCGTCTGGTTGCTGCACCTGCCGGTGCTTTGGGCTGGGCCACGGCCGTGTCCATTGCCCTTGCGCTTTGGTCCTGCCGTGCGGGGGTGGCCGCATTGATCGGCGGGTTGAATGCCATCGCAGGACAACGCATGCGCAACGGCATCTGGCAGATGATGGTGGCGTTGATGCTGACGGTGGCCCTGGTGACGCTGGCGATCATCGCGCTGACGGTTGTAGTGGTGGTGCCGATCGGGCTGGCATTCATCCCGATGGCCAATTCAACCGCATGGCTGCTGGAGGGCGTGCGCTGGCTGGTGGCATTGGGTGTGTTGATGATGGGGCTGAGCCTGCTTTACCGCTTTGGCCCGGCCCGCCACGGTGGGCGGGGACGTTGGATCACTGTGGGGGCGGTTGTTGTGGTGGTGCTTTGGGTTGCGGCCTCTGCGGGGTTGTCGTTCTACCTGACCAATTTCACCGCCTACAACGAAGTATATGGCTCAATCGGTGCGGTGATTGGCTTGCTGCTGTGGCTCTATGTCAGTGCCTACCTGATCCTGTTGGGGGCGGCACTGAACGTCGAGATCCACGGTTTTGACCGCGATGCACCGCGCGAAGACACAACCTTCCTTGATGAGGGTTAGGGTCCTGACCCTAGGTCACGCGGGCGACCTGTTTGAATTGCGGATCGTCCCACAATCGCTGGTTCATTACACCGCTGATCACAGTGATTGCAGCATCAACGTCGCCTGCATCAATGAACAGGGGGGTGAAACCAAAGCGCATGATATCGGGCGCACGGAAATCACCGACGACATTTTGCGCGATACAGGCCTGCATCGCCGCATAACCATGTTCAAAGTGGAATGATACCTGACTGCCGCGCTGTGTCGGCTCACGCGGGCTGGCCAGTGTCATCATCGGGCACTTTGCTTCGATCCCGGCGATAAACTGTTCGGTTAGCGCAATGGATGCCTCGCGCAGTGCTGCCATATCAACCTGATCCCAAATCGCCAAAGAGGCATCAAGGGCCGCCAGTTGCAGGATCGGCGGCGTGCCGACGCGCATCCGTTCAATCCCCGCGCCGGGCCGATAATCAAGGTCAAAGGCAAAGGGGGCCTCATGCCCCAGCCAACCTGACAGTGCGGGCTGGCAGTTGTTGATGTGGCGAGGTGCGACATAGATGAAGGCTGGTGCACCGGGGCCACCGTTGAGGTATTTGTAAGTACAGCCAATGGCAAAATCTGCGTTGCATCCTTTGACATCAACAGCCATCGCACCTGCCGTGTGGGCCAGATCCCAGACAGTGACGGCGCCTGCGGCCTGCGCCTTGGCGGTCAGTGTTTGCATGTCATGCAGGCGCCCGGTGCGATAATCCACTTGGGTCAGCATCAAGACGGCCAGATCATCGTTGATGTGATTTTCGACATCTTCTGGATCAACAACGCGCAATTCCAGCCCGCGCCCAAGCGATTTGATCAACCCTTCAGCCATGTAGATATCAGACGGAAAGTTGCCATTGTCTGTCAGGATCACCTTGCGATCAGGCACCAGATCAATCGCGGCGGCCAGCGCCTGATAGACCTTCAGGGATAGCGTATCCCCCAGCACAACGTGACCTGGTTCAGCACCGATCAACCGCCCGATCCTGTCACCCAAGCGGGTCGGTTGGGCCATCCACCCCGCGCGGTTCCAGCCCGTAATCACCTTTTCACCCCACTCCGCGGTAATGGTCTGCTCCACCCGGGCGGCTGTCGCCTTGGGCAGTGGCCCAAGCGAATTGCCGTCGAGGTAGATCATCCCTTCTGGCAGATGGAACATGGCTTTGGTCGCGGCGAAGTCAGTCATATTGGATCCTTAGATATTCAGAAGAAGTGGATTGAGGACGAGCGGGCACTATTTGCGACAAAGATCGCCGTTTTGGCACGGTAGGTTGGGGCGGCAAGCTCCGCCGTTGTGCCAAATATCTTACGGGTGCGCGACGCTTCTTGGCGGGACATTGCAGGCGGTAGAAAGGAGGCGTGGATCAGCACCACAAGCATGACCAGAGTCACCATCGCCATCAGACCTGACCTCCTGAAATCTGGATTGTCTGCCCATTTACACTGCGCGCGCCCTCCGAGCAGAGCCACATCGCAGCGGCGGTGGTTTCATCGACCTCAAGCAGTTTGTGATGCCGGTTGCCTTTGGCAATCGCGGTGATCGCGCCCTGTTCGTCGAGGTCAAAGCGTTTCATCAGGCCGGGCAGCTGATTGCGCACGATATCGGTGTCCACATAGCCGGGGCACAGGGCGTTGAACGTGATCGGGCGGCGCATGAATTCCTCGGACAGACCGCGGATCAGACCGATGACGCCGTGTTTGGTGACGGTATAGGGGACCGCGTTTCTTAGCCCGCGCACCCCTGCAATGGAACTGACAACGATCATGCGGGCAGGGGTGGCATCCTCAAGCGTGGCCATGGCCGCCTGAAAAGTTAAAAAGACACCGTCCAGGTTGGTGGTCATCGTCTTGCGCCATTGGGAGAGTGTCGTTTCTTCGAAGGGGCCACCTTCGGCGATGCCCGCATTTGCCACGCAGATCTGGACCGGGCCGCGCGCCTTTGCCGCGGCTGTGATGCCGTCACGCACCGAGGCCTCATCATCCACATCCATGACCAGCGGGTGCAGACGTGGGCTCTGGGCGGCCACGGCGGCGAGTTTGTCAGCGCGTCGACCTGTGATCGTCACCTCGGCGCCCGCCGCAGCCAACGCCACGGCGATGCCTTCGCCGATGCCCGTGCCGCCGCCGGTGACAAGCGCGTGTTTGCCTGCATGCTCCATGGTCAATCCTCCGTTATCGGCATGCTAGCGAGGCCATGGGCGTGGGCAAGGGCAAAGCCGCGACGGGACGAAGTTTGGCATGAAATAGGCCAATCCCCCCCGGCATAGTGGCTGCCGCCAGAGAAAACGGGATCAGAACAGGTTTTGGTTAAGACTTACGCGATACTGCCCAAAGATTCAGCGTTGAACGTGATTGATAGCGCATTGCATAAGGTTTCGTGAGAGCTATCTCTTGTGAAATATTCTTGCGGGTTATAATGAATCTTCACGGCATGCACAGATAAGGGGGTTGGTCCGTGAAAATCGGCACACCAAATGAGATAGTTGAAGGCGAAGATCGGGTCGCAATGACACCCGCCTCGGCCAAGGATTTGCAAAAGCTTGGATATGAGTGCGTTATTGAAACGGGCGCCGGTCAATCGGCGGGTTTCTCTGACCAGTCATACAAGGACGCAGGCGTTAAGGTCGTCAAGACCGCTGCGGCGCTTTTTAAGGCTGCGGATATTGTCGCCAAGGTGCGGCCCCCGGAGGATGTGGAAATCAAGCGGCTGCGCGATGGCCAGACTTTGGTGTCATTCTTCTATCCTGCACAGAACGAAAAACTGATGGAAGCCGCCAACAAGAAGGGCGCCACTGTCATCGCAATGGATATGGTGCCCCGCATCAGCCGGGCGCAAAAGATGGACGCGCTGTCCTCGATGGCCAACATCGCAGGCTACCGCGCGGTGATTGAAGCTGGCAATAACTTCGGCCGGTTCTTTACAGGTCAGGTGACCGCCGCAGGTAAAGTCCCCCCTGCCAAGGTTCTGGTTGTGGGTGCGGGTGTAGCGGGTCTTGCAGCGATCGGTACGGCAACCTCCTTGGGTGCAATCACCTATGCATTTGATGTGCGCCCGGAAGTGGCAGAGCAGGTCGAATCCATGGGGGCCGAATTTGTATTCCTCGACTTTGAAGAAGAACAACAGGACGGCTCTGCCACAGGTGGCTATGCTGCGGTGTCCTCGCCCGAATTTGCAGCAGCACAGCTTGCCAAGTTCCGCGAAATCGCTCCCGACATGGACATTGTCATCACAACAGCTCTGATCCCGGGCCGTGATGCGCCAGAGCTTTGGACCAAGGACATGGTCGAAAGTATGAAACCCGGTTCGGTCATCATCGACCTTGCGGCAGAGCGCGGCGGCAACTGCAAACTGACCGTGAAAGATGAAAAAATCGTCACGGACAACGGTGTTACCATCGTCGGTTACACTGATTTCCCAAGCCGGATGGCCGCACAATCGTCAACCCTCTATGCCACAAACATCCGCCACATGCTGGCGGACCTGACCCCGGATAAGGACGGCACGCCCAACCACAACATGGAAGACGATGTCATCCGTGGGGCGACGGCGACGCATAAAGGTGAGATCACCTTCCCGCCGCCACCGCCGAAGGTCGCCGCGATTGCAGCAGCCCCGAAACAGGACAAACCCAAAGAGCTGACCGCGGAAGAGAAACGTGCGCAGGAAGTGGCAGCCTTCCAGAAGGAGACCAAAACGCAAGTTGGGCTGCTGGCGGTGGGTGCCGCATTGGTGCTGGGCATCGGGCTGATCCCCGGGATGCCGGCAAGCTTTATGCAGCATTTCATTGTCTTTGTGCTGTCGGTCTTCATCGGCTTCCAGGTGATCTGGAACGTCGCGCATTCGCTGCACACACCGCTGATGGCTGTCACCAATGCCATTTCGTCGATCATTATTCTGGGCGCGCTGATCCAGATCGGATCAACCAGCACGCTGATTACGGTATTGGCGGCACTTGGTATCTTCATGGCCGCCGTCAATATCTTCGGTGGCTTCCTCGTGACGCGGCGTATGCTCGCCATGTTCCAAAAGTCTTAAAGGGGCAGGGCAATGGAAAACGCATTCACAATCGCGGCCTATGTTGTCGCAGCTATCCTTTTCATCCTCTCATTGGGTGGTTTGTCGGGCCAGGAAAGTGCAAAGCGGGCCGTCTGGTACGGCATTGCAGGGATGGCGCTGGCAATCTTTGCCACGCTGGTCGGGCCGGGGGCTGGTCTTGGCCTACTGTCGCTTGTTCTGATCGCACTTGGTGGCATGGTCGGTTACCAATTGGCCACCAAGGTCGAGATGACCCAGATGCCCGAGTTGGTTGCGATCATGCACTCTTTGGTCGGTCTGGCGGCGGTCTTTGTTGGCTTTAACGCCGATCTGATGATCAACGACATGGCCGCGCTTTATCAGGCAAATGGCCAGGTGTTGGGCGCCGTCGGCGCGGATGGCATGACCGCCATCGGCCTGCCAAAAGAGGCCTATGAAGGCCTGAGCGCCTTTGGCCAGCTGATCGCCAAGAAATCCAGTGTTGAGATCGGGATTCTGCGGGTGGAGCTGGTGCTGGGTATCTGGATTGGTGCCGTGACCTTTACCGGCTCTGTCATCGCCTATGCCAAGCTGGCGGGCAACTCAAGCAAGCTGCCCTTCAAGGTGGACACAACAGCCAAGAAACTGCCTGGTGGCCATCTGTTGAATGCCGCTGCTGCGGCGCTCTCGGTTGTGCTGCTGATTGCCTATCTTGGCGGGAGCGGATCCTGGGCGCTGGTGCTGCTGACGCTGGCGGGGCTTTTCATCGGCTATCACCTGATCATGGGCATTGGCGGTGCGGATATGCCAGTTGTTGTCTCTATGCTGAACAGCTACTCGGGCTGGGCGGCTGCGGCGATTGGTTTCAGCCTCGGCAATGACCTGCTGATCGTGGTTGGCGCGCTTGTCGGCTCGTCCGGTGCGATCCTGTCCTACATCATGTGTAAGGCGATGAACCGGTCGTTTATCTCTGTTATTCTGGGGGGCTTTGGTGGCCCGCAGGGTGAACAGATGGCAGTGGAAGGTGAGCAGGTTGCAATTGATGTCGATGGCGTTGCGACCGCGCTGAACGAAGCTGACAGCGTCATCATCATCCCCGGCTACGGCATGGCGGTGGCGCAGGCGCAGCAGGCTGTGTCTGAACTGGTGCGCAAACTGCGTGCGCAGGGCAAGAACGTCCGCTTTGCCATTCACCCGGTCGCAGGGCGTCTGCCGGGGCACATGAATGTGCTCCTGGCGGAAGCAAAGGTGCCTTATGACATTGTGATGGAAATGGACGAAATCAACGACGACTTCCCCGGTACGGACGTCGCCATCGTGATAGGGTCCAATGATATCGTGAACCCGGCCGCACAAGACGATCCCAACAGCCCGATTGCCGGTATGCCGGTTCTGGAATGCTGGAAAGCGAAACAGGTGTTTGTGTCCAAGCGCGGGCAGGGTACCGGCTATTCGGGTATCGAAAACCCGCTGTTCTTCAAGGACAACACGCGGATGTTCTATGGCGATGCAAAAGCGTCACTGGATACGCTGCTGCCGAAGATCGACTGACAAGATAGGTAAGGTGGATCATGATCCACCTTACGATCCAAAAGGCCCGCATTATTGAGCGGGCCTTTTTTGACCAGTATCGTCTGCGTAACCGCGGGAACGCTGATCATCTCGTTTTGATGACGCTCGAATAGACCCTCGCCAAGAAAAAAGGCCCTAAGGGCAATACCCCTGCGAGGTGGGCTGCTTTGTCCCCGCCGAAAGTGCCTCAGGCAAAGCAAGCAAGCGACGCACCTAGGACCCACCATTTGTCGCGACTTACTCTAGTCAATTCCACGCGACGAGAGTGCAGCTCTGGATCCTCGTCGATCAGATTGTCCCTCACAGCCCCCTGATCCGCGGATCCAGCGCATCGCGCAGCCCATCACCGATGTAGTTCACGGCCAGAACGGTCAGCGAAATCGCGAGACCGGGCCAAAGCACGCGTTCGGGGAAGGCCGTCATCCGGTCCACGCTGTCAAACAGGATCTTGCCCCATGTGGGGAAGTCAGACGGGAAGCCGAGGCCAAGGAACGACAGCGCACTTTCGGTGATGATTGCAGTGGCCAGCCCCAGTGTCGCCGACACCATGATGGGCGACAACACATTGGGCAGCACATGCCGCGTGATCATACGGCGCGGCGGTGTGCCGATGGACCGAGCGGCCAACACAAATTCGCGCTCTTTCAGCGCCATCACGTCGCCGCGCACAATTCGCGCAGTTTGCATCCACGACGTGATGCCGATGCCAAAGACGATCAGGATAAAGATACCGTTTTCCGGTCCAAAAGCAGCCCGTAACGGGTCGCGGAACAGCAGCATCATCACCAGCAGCAGCGGGAGCAGGGGCAGCGACAGCACCAGATCGGTAAAGCGCATCAATGCCCAGTCCAAACGTCGGAAATAGCCGGACAGAACACCGACAAGCGTACCGATCAGAATGGCAAGCACCATTGCAGTCCAGCCGACGGCGAGGCTGATCCTGCCGCCTTGCATGATATTGGCCATGATATCGCGGCCCAGATGGTCGGTGCCCATCGGGCGCGCCCAGCTGGTCTTGGCGTCGCCATTCCAGATCGCGGTGTAGATCGGGCGGACGTCTTTATTGCGAATATCCAGCTTGCCGGGGTCGACGTCCCAGACAACGGGCCCCAGCATGCAAAACAGGGTGATGAAGATCAGGAACATCAGGCCCGCCATAGCGCCTTTGTGGCTGCGGAACTGTTCCCATACGTCCCACCACTGATTGCGGACTTTTTCGGGTGTTTCGACGGGCGGTTGCGCGTCGGCTGAGATGTCAGTCATAACGAATCCTCGGATCAAGCACGCCGTAAAGGATATCAGCGATCAGGTTCATCATCACGATCAGCACGGCCAGCAGGAAAGTGATCGTCATGACCATCGGAATATCGCTGCCTTGCAAGGCGATGATCAGCAATTGCCCCAGACCGTTCACCTTGAACACTTGCTCTGTGATGATTGCACCACCAAAGATAGACGGGATGCCAAGTGCGATGACCGTCACAACGGGGATCATAGAGTTGCGCAGCACGTGGCGCATGACCACGACACTTTCGGTCATGCCCTTGGCACGGGCGGTGCGCACATAGTCTTGGCCAAGGTTATCCAGCATCGAGGCGCGCATATAGCGGCTCACCTGCGCTGTCGTTTGCAGGGCCAGCACCATCACCGGCATGATCATCTGTTGCAGTTGGTATTTGAAGCTTTGCCAATCTATGACCTCATGGGTCGTATCATAGATCGACGGTAGCCACCCCAATTGGACCGAGAAGATCACGATGACCAGCACCCCCGAAAAGAACGGTGGCACGGAAAAGCCGATCATGCTGACGAATGTGCCTGCCTGATCAAAGACGGAATACTGCTTGTAGGCACTGATAATGCCGATAGGCAGGGCGATGGCGACGCCAACAACATAGGACATGCCGACAACCCACAGGGTTTGGGGCAGACGCTCTGCGATCGTGTCGAATACCGGGCTGCGTGACTGGAAGCTGATGATGCGCTGGGCATCATTGGCAAAATTTGTGCCAAACGCGCCGTCGATCCAATACTGCGGTTCGACGATGAAGAACTGATAAAGCCAGAGGTAGAAGCGTGTGTACCAAGGCTCTCCCAACCCTAGCGCTTCGCGCATTCGCTGTTTGACGTCATCAGGAATGGTGAGTGGCATAGATCCCATGGGATCACCCGGCGCCAGTTCCAGCAGCAGGAAAATGACCAAAGCAATGAACAAAAGCGTCGGGATCGACAGGACCAATCTACGGATTGTGTAGTTGAGCATGAGGGGACGCCTTGATTAATTGTTCTGGAGAAGAAGGGTGTAGGGCGGGATGACCCGCCCTACAGGTTTTGTCACGTGATATTAGCGGTTATCGCCAGTCCGGTACCAGTCAGCTGCATTCCACAGCTCGCTGTCCCAGACGTTCAGGTCAACACCGCCAAGGCTGTTGGCATGCGCCGACAGACGACCACGGTGAACCAGTGGGATCATCCCGCCTTCGGACACCATCAGATCGTTCAACTGACGTGCAATCGATGCACGCTCATCGGCGTCAGCGGTTTGTGTCAGCTGCGCGTGAAGCGCGTCATAGGCTTCGCTACAGAAACGGCTGATGTTTTCACCTTGCCACTGTGTGTCCGGGCCTGGTGCCTTGTCGCAAAGGCCGTTGGCCAGATACGACTGTGGGTCGGTGCCGTTAAAGGTGTTGGCGTACATTTCCACGTCCGCATAGAACTTCTGGAAGGTGTCAGGCGAACCTGGGTCACCACCGAAGAACACGGATGCGTCGATGTTGCGCAGTTCGGCGTCGATGCCGATTTCTGACCACCACTCTTTGATCAGGGCCTGGAAGTCCTGACGTACAGCGTTTGTGGATGTCTGATACAGGATCTGCATCGGCACGCCGTTCGCTTCGCGCACACCGTCACCGTCTGTATCCATATAGCCAGCGGCGTCCAGCATTGCGTTTGCAGCAGCGATATCCTGCACGTCACATGAGAACGTGTCAGAATTCACCGCAGCAGGTGCCGGCACCCAGTTACAGGTTACTTTACCAGCCTGACCATAGCCAACTTCGACCAGAAGTGGGCGGTCGATGGCCAAGGACATCGCATTGTAGACCGCAGGATCGCCCAGGAATGGGTGTGGACGGATCACTGACCGTTCTTCCGCGCTGAGGCTTGGATCAGGGTTGGTGTTGTTCAGCATGATGCGCTCAACCAATGGACCGAAGCCTGCAACAGGTGAGCCCAGGCCACCTTCTTGCATGGATGCGATCACATCGGGTGCCAGTTGCAGGTTCCAAGCATAGTCAAATTCGCCTGTTTCCATAACCGCGCGGCCAGCCGCCGTTGCGTCGCCACCACCTTTGAAGGTCACGGAAGCAAAGGCAGGCTTGCCTTCTTCACGGTAGTTTTCGTTGGCAACCAGCTGGATCACGTCGTTTGTGCGGAACTCAGTCACAACAAACGGGCCTGTGCCGATGGGGCCAAAGTTTTCGTCCGTACACTCTGGTGCCTTGGCGCCCATGCAGTTTGCGAACTGCGCGGCCTGAAGGATGGGGCTTTCACCACCAACGAATGGGCCATAAGGGAACGGCGTCGGGCTGTCGAAAGTGACAACAACAGTCAGATCATCAGGTGTTTCAACGGATGAAACGCCATCGAACTTGGTCAACTGTGCGCAGCCGGACTCTGGGTCGGTGCAGTACTCATAGGTGAATTTCACGTCCGCAGATGTGAAAGGTGTGCCATCGGACCAAGTGATGCCTTCAGTGATCTTCCACGTGATGGACATCAGATCCTCAGAGACGCCGCCGTTGGACACGGTTGGGACTTCGTCGACCAACCATGGGACCAGCACACCATCAGGGTCGTAGCGGGCGAGGGGTTCGATCACGAGGGACGCAGATTCAACATCCTTGGTGCCGCCCGACAGGAACGGGTTCAGGATGGATGGGGCTTGCCAATAGATGATTTTGACTTCGCCATCACGGCCACGTTCACCTTCATGCGCATCGGCATATGCCAATTGCGCAACAGCAGCCGTCGCAACAGCGCCCATTAGGGCTGTTTTGAGTTTCATTCTAAGTTCTCCTTGTTGGTTAGCTCTTGTGCCTCATGACCTGCGGTTTGTCCGGCAGTGCCGTTTGTATCGTTGTACAGGTGGCAGGCAGTGAACCGGCCGGGGTGTACTTCACGATATTCGGGTTCCACGCGTTTGCAGATGTCCATCACGGACGGGCAACGCGTGCAGAAATTGCAGCCTTCTGGCGGATTTGAAGGCGAAGGGACATCGCCCTGCAAAATAATCCGCTCGGTTGTGCGGGCAAGGCTTGGGTCCGGCTCTGGTACAGCCGACAACAGCGCTTTGGTGTAAGGGTGCAGCGGTTCGGCATAGAGCGCCTCGCGCGGGGCCAGTTCCACGATCTTGCCCAGATACATGACCGCCACGCGCGTTGCGATATGGCGCACCATGGACAGGTCGTGACTGATGAACAGATAGGTCAGGCCAAACTGTTCCTGCAGGTCCTCGAGCAGGTTGACGACCTGGGCCTGAATCGACACATCCAGCGCCGCAATCGGCTCATCACAGACAATGAATTTCGGGTTGAGGGCCAATGCGCGGGCGATCCCGATCCGCTGGCGCTGACCACCTGAAAAAGCATGGGGGTAGCGTTTGGCGAACTTGCGGTTCAGGCCAACGGCATCCATCAATTCGCCTACTTTTTCGCGCTTTTCTGCGTCGGTTCCGGTTGTGTGCTCATCCAGCGGTTCCTTGATGATATCCTCAACCGTCATGCGCGGGTTCAGCGATGCCTGCGGATCCTGAAACACCATCTGCATGGTCGGGCGCATGCCGCGCAGTTCTTTCTGGGGTGTCGCGCCGATTTCGCGGTTGTCGATCTCGATTGATCCGGCGGTGATATCGTAAAGACGAAGCACGGCGCGGCCGCAGGTGGACTTGCCACAGCCTGATTCGCCGACCAGTCCCAGCGTCTCGCCCTCCATGACGTCAAAACTGACGCCATCAACTGCCTTCACCTCGCCCACGCGGCGGCGCAAAAGCCCCGCAAAAATCGGGAAATGCATCTTGAGGTCTTTGACAGACACCAGAGGCTTGTTGCCGTCATCAAGCATCGCGTGGTCCTCCGGTGCGCGCGTCGTAGAAACAGGCTGCATCATGGCCGTCACCCAGATCATAGCGTGGTGGGTTTTCTGTCGCGCAACGGTCCATCGCAACGTCACAGCGGTCGCGGAATGGGCAGGAGGTGGGGGCGCCCACCATAATTGGCGGCTGGCCCTTGATGATTGTCAAACGAGCTGCGCGTTCACCAGCGATGCTTGGAATCGTCTTGAGCAAGGCACGGGTATAAGGGTGCTGTGGGTCGCCAAACAGTTCTTGCACCGGGGCATGTTCCACAACCTGACCACCATACATCACCATAACGCGGTCTGCGATACCTGCGATAACGCCGAGGTCATGGGTGATCCAGATCACCGCCATGCCCAGTTTGTCGCGCAATTCTTTCATCAGTTCCAATATCTGGGCCTGAATGGTCACGTCGAGCGCGGTTGTCGGTTCATCCGCGATCAGCACCTGAGGATCACAAGCCAGCGCAATCGCGATCATCACACGTTGACGCATACCGCCGGAAAATTGGTGGGGGTAGTCGTCCAAACGGCGTTTGGCGTCGGGAATACCGACAAGCTCTAGCAGCTCTTGCGCACGCGCTGCGGCCTCGCGCTTGTTCATACCCATGTGCTTGCGCAGGGGCTCCATGATCTGAAACCCAACCTGATACACAGGATTGAGCGAGGTCATGGGGTCCTGAAATACAAACCCGATCTTGCCACCACGGACCGATCGCAGTTCTTCAGGTGTGACATTCAACAGATCCTTGCCGTCGAATGTTACGGTTCCATTGCGCACGTCCGCGGGCGGCGAGGGCAGCAGCCCCAGCAGCGACATCATCGTCACCGATTTGCCGGATCCGCTTTCGCCGACCACGCCAAGCAATTCGCCGGGCTTAAGTGAGAAACTGACGTCATTCACAGCGTGGATTTCGCCGCCGCGTGTCTGAAACACAGTTTTGAGGTCCTGGACATCCAGAACTGGCAGGGCCCCATCGGGCATATAAGAACCTCCCAAGTGGTTCAGTCGTCTTCTTTTTCGCCCGGCCATCTATGTGGCCGGTTGCGGATTGCGCAGACGGTATCATTAAAATTCGATCCCGCAACCCGATTCCTGTTTGCGGCTGGCGAAAGGACGGGCCAAGGTGTGGCAACCAGCCAGATGCGCAGCTGCAAGCCTGGCGCAGGATTTGGTGCATTTTGAAAGGAACGCTATGACCCTCAACGCCCGTGAATTGATGGACCGCCTTGTTGGATTTCCGACTGTCAGCAGGGATAGCAATCTGGAACTTATTGATTTTGTTGAAGGATACCTGGATGGCTTGGGCGTGAAGTCCACGCGGGTGCCTAGCGAGGATGGCACCAAAGCCGCACTTTATGCCCATGTCGGGCCACAGATAGAAGGCGGTGTTGTTCTGTCCGGTCATACAGATGTGGTGCCTGTTGATGGGCAGGCCTGGGACACTGATCCTTTTGTCGTAACAGAGCGCGAGGGAAAACTTTTTGGACGCGGGACCTGTGACATGAAAGGTTTTGACGCCTTGGCGCTGTCGGCCGTGCCGCTCGCGCTTGAGCGGGGCATCAAGCGCCCGCTGCAAATCGCCCTCAGCTATGACGAAGAGGTGGGGTGCACGGGTGCGCCGCCGATGATCGATCATATGGTCAGCATGGGCTTGCCCCGCGCCGATACGGTCCTGGTGGGCGAGCCTTCCATGATGAAGATCGTGACCGGTCACAAAGGCAGCATTGGCTACAACATGCATTTTCGGGGGTTTGAGGTGCATTCCTCGCTTGCGCCCACCGGTGTGAGCGCCGTGATGATGGCAGCAAAGCTGATCAACTGGGCCAATGAGGTAAACGATGAAAACGCGGCCAAGCCTGTTGGCGAAATCGCGGCTGATTTCGTGCCGCCTTATACGACCCTGCATGTCGGCACGATCAGCGGCGGCACAGCGCAGAATATCACCGCCAAGGATTGCCACTTTGGCTTTGATTTCCGTATTGTGCCGGGTGAGGATATTGCTGAATGGGACGCGCGGTTCATGGCCAAAGTGGCCGAACTTGAAGCTGAAATGAAATCTGTACGCCCCGAGGCGGGGATCACTGCTGAACAGTATTTTCATGTCCCCGGTCTCGCGCCAGAGAGTGACGGAAAGGCCGAGGCATTGGTGCGCCGGCTGACCGGCGAAAACGCCAGCAATGTTGTCAGCTACGGCACCGAAGCCGGACAGTTTCAAGAACGCGGCTATTCTGCTGTCATTTGTGGCCCTGGTGATATTGCCCAGGCCCACCAACCCAATGAATTTGTCAGCGTTGAACAATTCCAGCAGGGCGAGGCATTTATCGCCCGCTTGGTGGATATGCTTGCTGAATGAAATTTCCGATCCACGAAGGGTTGCCGCGGGCATTCTGTGACGATCTGCCAAAGACGGCCGAAGTTGTGGTGATCGGCGGCGGCATCATCGGGGTGATGACAGCATGGGAACTGGCCAAATCAGGCACGCCGGTGGTTCTGTTGGAAAAAGGGCGGATTGCGGGTGAGCAGTCTTCACGCAATTGGGGCTGGATTCGCGCGCAAGGGCGCGATCTGGCCGAGCTGCCAATCGTGCTAGAGGCGCTGCAAATGTGGCCAGAAATTGCCAAGGTTGCAGGCGATATAGGGCTGCGCCAGACCGGCACGCTTTATCTGGGTGACAAGGATGATGATCTGGCCGGCTATCAGGCATGGCTTGACGATGCGGCCCCCTATCAGCTGAGCAGCAAAATGCTCTCTGCCAAGGATGTGGCCACGCTGATGCCAGCGGCTAAGCATCGGTGGAAGGGCGCACTTTATACACCAACCGATATGCGTGCAGAGCCCTGGGTAACCGTGCCGGCTTGCGCCAAGGCTGCTCAAGCGGCTGGCGCTGCGATCATTGAGGGGTGTGCTGTGCGTTTGCTCGATATCGAAGGCGGGCGCATCACCGGTGTTGTAACCGAAAAAGGCATCATCAAGACCCAGTCCGTTGTGCTGGCCGGTGGCGCGTGGTCATCATTGTTCCTGCGCCGTCACGGGTTGGCCATTCCGCAGCTTTCTGTCAGGGCGACCGTCGTGCAAACCGCACCAATGCCCGACATTCACCCCGGTGGTGCGGTGGATAGCAAGCTTGCGTGGCGACGGCGCGAGGACGGTGGCTACACGTTGGCACCGTCAGGCTTTCAAGAGCTTTTTATCGGGCCTGATTCGGTACGTGCCCTGCCGCGCTATGCCGGTCAACTTATCAACGATCCGTTTGGCACGTGGCTTTTGCCTGCCGCCCCACGCGACTACCCCGACGGATGGGGCACCAAACGCCGCTGGGCTGGCGACACCATCAGCCCGTTTGAGCGTCAGCGCATCCTGAACCCCGCGCCGAATCCATCACGGGTGGCGCGGCTTGCGCGGGATTTCGGCGCGACCTTCCCTCAGTTGGGTGAGACGAAAGTGAACACCGCTTGGGCAGGCATGATCGACACGATGCCCGATGTTGTGCCTGTCGTTGACACCTGCAACACGCTGCCCGGTCTGACGATCTGCACTGGCATGTCCGGGCATGGGTTTGGGATCGGGCCGGCAATGGGCCGTATCGCTGGGCGGCTGGCCACCGGGGGCGGGGCGGTTCATGACCTGCACCGATTCCGCCTGTCACGGTTTTCGGATGGCAGTCGGTTGTTGTCCGGTCCTAGCCTCTAGTAACCCTGAGAATTTGGGTTATGTTCCCGGTATTCCAATCAACCTGAGGTTTCCCTATGCCCGTAAAAAACAGATTTGCCGAACTGCTGCCAGAAATCACCGCGTGGCGGCACGATCTTCACGAGAACCCCGAGATATTGTTTGAAACCCATCGGACATCCGCCGTCGTGGCAGAGAAATTGCAGGAGTTTGGCTGTGATGAGGTGACGACCGGGATCGGGCGCACCGGCGTTGTGGCCGTGATCAAGGGCAAGACGGACACATCCGGTAAGGTGATCGGGCTGCGCGCTGATATGGATGCGCTACCGATTCACGAGGCGACCGGGCTTGATTACAAATCGAAGGTCGATGGCGCGATGCATGCCTGCGGGCATGACGGGCACACGGCGATGCTCTTGGGCGCTGCAAAATACCTGTCCGAGACACGTAATTTCGACGGCACTGTCGTCGTCATCTTCCAACCTGCCGAAGAAGGCGGCGGCGGCGGCAAAGAGATGTGCGATGACGGCATGATGGACCGCTGGGGCATTCAAGAGGTTTACGGCATGCACAACTGGCCCGGCAAACCCGTGGGTAGTTTTGCAATCAGGCCCGGCGCGTTTTTTGCTGCGGCAGATCAATTTGAAATGGTTATCGAAGGCAAGGGCGGGCACGCGGCGAAGCCGCAGCAGACGATTGACACCACGATTGTCGCCAGCCACATCGTGATTGCCCTGCAAACGATTGCCTCGCGCAATGTCGACCCGGTGGAACAAGTCGTTGTTTCAGTCACCAGTTTTGAGACATCCTCAAAGGCGCACAACGTCATCCCGCAAACCGTGACGCTGCGCGGCACCGTGCGCACGCTGTCGGCGGCGACGCGCGATCTGGCTGAAAAGCGCCTAATCGAGATCGCTAATGGCACAGCGGCAACATTTGGCGCGACTGCCGATGTGAACTACATGCGCGGCTACCCGGTGATGGTGAACAGCGAAGAGCAGACCGATTTTGCCGCTGAGATTGCCAAATCGGTCTCGGGTGATTGCGCGGATGCCCCGCTTGTAATGGGCGGCGAAGACTTTGCATTCATGCTCGAGGAACGCCCCGGTGCCTATATTCTGGTTGGCAACGGCGACACGGCCTCTGTGCATCATCCAGAGTATAATTTTGCTGATGAGGCCATCCCCGCAGGCTGTTCCTGGTGGGCGGAGATTGTCGAAAAACGGATGCCAGCAGCTTAAGCAACTTGAGTGGCGTGAGAGGTGCTAACTGCAACTCTTACGTCGCTCACCTGATGTCGTCGTTAACCGCCCGTATGCGACATGTGCCGGCTGACCTGCCCATCGACCTTCTGGCGTGAATAGTCAAAATCATGCCCTTTGGGTTTCAGTGCAATGGCTGCCCGGATGGCCGCCTCGAGGTCCGCATCCGCTTCCGAGGCGCGTAGGGGCGCGCGCAGGTCGGAATGCCCTTCCTGACCCAGACAGGTGTAAATCTCACCCGTACAGGTGATCCGCACGCGGTTGCAGCTTTCGCAGAAGTTATGACTGAGCGGGGTGATGAAGCCGATCTTCTGGCCCGTATTCTCGACCCGGACATAGCGTGCAGGCCCACCTGTTTTCTCGGGCAAATCGGTCAGGTCCGAGCGTGCGGCAAGCCGCGCGCGCAGGTCCTTGAGCGACCAGTATTGCCCAAAGCGATCCTCATTACCCAGATCACCCATCGGCATGACCTCAATAAAGGTCAGGTCCATGTCACGCTCGGCGCACCAATCGGTGAGCGTCTCAAGCTCATCCTCGTTGAAACCCTTGAGGGCCACTGTGTTGATTTTGACCCGCAGTCCGGCCTTTTGGGCGGCATCAATGCCCCGCAAGACCTGCGGCAGGCGCCCCCAGCGGGTGATATCGGCAAACTTGCCCTCATCCAGCGTATCAAGCGAGATATTCACCCGCCGCACGCCCGCCGCATATAGATCGTCAGCAAAGCGCGCCAATTGGCTGCCGTTTGTGGTCAGGGTTAATTCCTTCAGTGCGCCGCTGTCCAGATGCCGCGACATGCTGCGAAAAAAGGTCATGATCTCGCGGCGCACCAGTGGTTCGCCCCCGGTGATGCGCAGCTTGCGCACGCCAAGGCGCACAAAAGCCGAACACATGCGGTCCAGTTCTTCGAGCGTCAGCAATTCCTTTTTGGGCAGAAAGGTCATGTTCTCAGACATGCAGTAGACGCAGCGAAAATCGCAGCGATCCGTGACCGACACCCGCAGGTATTCGATGGCGCGTGCAAATGGGTCGATCAGTGGCTGTGTCATGAAGGTGAACCTATGTGCGCGCGGAACGGTGCGCAAGACGCATCAGCCCCGTTGCACCCTGAATATCGCCGACATAGGGTGGGGGCATGAGACTGATATTGATCCTGCCCATCGCTGCCCTGTCGGCATGCACAACGCCATCCTTTCAGGGCCTCTTTGGTCCCGGACCAGTGACACCTGCTGTTGCACCGGCACCGACGCTGAACCCGACACCGCCGCCACCACCCCCTGCAAATGCCGTCACGCAAGAGCAGTTTGACACGACGACGCAAGAAGAGCGCGACGCCGCTGTGGTGACCGAAGCCGCCGCCAGTGACCGCGCGTTGGGCACGACAATTGCAACTTTAGGCCCACCTGCGCAGCCAGGGATCTGGCTGGAAACACCTTTGGTGACAGTGCTGACACCGGGCCGGATTGATTATCAGGGCAAGTCGATCAACGTCGAATTGCGCCCTTCTGGCGGTGCCGCGGGATCAGGCAGCCAGATCAGCCTTGCGGCAATGCGCCTGATCGCGGCACCGCTGACAGGGCTGCCGGAACTGACGGTGTTTGCGTTGGCGCCCTAGTCCGGCAGCTTGCGCGCCGCCTCTTTGGCGGCAAAGGGCTTCATCGCGTTCTCATATGTGGCAAGGAAATCGCGCACCCGTGCGGGGTCATGCTTTGACAATTCGCGCAACCACCATGCGATGGCTTTCTGGATGAACCAGTCGTGGTCGGGCACATATGATGCGGCCCAGCCCAGCACCCGGTCACGGATCGCCAGATCATCTGGTTTGGGGTTGTTTTGCTTGGTCCAGGGCAGCGTCATGACAAGGGCCGCACGCCGGGTCCACATGTGATCTGATGTGATCCAGTCTTCGACAATATCCAGCCGCGATGGATCAGCGACCAGACGTTTCTGACCGGCAATGCCAACATGGTCGGCGATTGCCCAGGCGTCGAAATCCGGGACCCAGGATACAATCAGATCCCATGCGCCGGCATCATCAGGCCTGATCCGCGCTTGCGCCAACAGCTTGGCCGCCGCGACCCGCCCTTCATGGGTATTGCCTTTCCAGAGACCTTTGGCGAGGGCGAGGCGGGTATCAAGATCCACCTCTGCCCGCCATGTTTTGACATGTTCGTCAATCACCGGGTTTGCCACGCCCAAATAGGGACGGTCGACTTTATGATAGCGGTGCATCTCGGCGGCTTGAGCGGGGTCGCCGAGGGCGCGAAGCTGGGTGATGGCCGTTTTGGGGGTCATTCGACAGTCACCGATTTGGCAAGGTTACGGGGTTGATCGACGTCTGTGCCTTTGGCGACGGCGGTATGATAGGCCAGCAGTTGCGCAGGGATCGCATAGAGGATCGGGGCGAGGAACGGGTCAATCTCTGGCATGATAATCGTGTCCCAGACGCCCGCACCTGCCTCTTCTGCGCCTTTGTGATCGGTGATCAAAAGCACCTTACCACCACGCGCCATGACCTCATGCATGTTGGATATGGTCTTGTCGAAAAGCGCATCGCGTGGTGCCATGACGATCACAGGCACATGTTTGTCCACCAGCGCGATGGGACCATGTTTGAGTTCGCCGGACGCATAAGCTTCGGCATGTATATAGCTGATTTCTTTCAGCTTCAGCGCGCCTTCAAGCGCCAATGGATACATCGCGCCGCGTCCCAGAAACAAGATATCGCGCGCCTCTGCCAGTTTGGTCGATACCGCTTTGGATTTGTTTTCAATCCGCAGCGCCTGATTCATCAAACCCGGCAGGCCACGTAGCCCCGCCAGCGCTTGCGCCAGATCTGCGTCATCGAGCCGGCCGCGCTGCTTTGCTGCGTCCAGCGCCAGAATGGCCAATGTCGTCAGCTGGCAGGTAAAGGCCTTGGTAGAGGCCACGCCAATTTCGGCCCCGGCCAGGATCGGCAGGGGCAAATCACTTTCGCGCGCGATCGAGCTTTCAGGCACGTTCACGACCGATACGATCTTGTCAGCTTTGCCTTCCATATAGCGCAGGGCGGCCAGCGTATCTGCCGTCTCGCCTGACTGGCTGACAAAAAGCGCGACTGTGCCCGCTGTCACCGGGGGTTCGCGGTAGCGGAACTCGGATGCGACATCGACCTCAACAGGGATCCCGGCCAGTTGTTCAAACCAGTATTTAGCCACTAGACAGGCGTAGAAGGCTGTGCCGCAGGCTACCATGGTCAGCCGTTCAACCTTTGTAAAATCCAGCCCCGGATCGGGCAGGATGACGGCATCGCCACCGGCATCGATGTAATGCACCAAGCCGCCTTGCAGCACGACGGGCTGTTCGGCGATTTCCTTGGCCATAAAGTGTTTATATCCGGCCTTGTCGACCCGCGCTGTGTCAATCTGGATGGCTTTGATCGCCCGGTTGGCGATAGTGCCATTGATATCGCGAATTTCGACGGATGTGCGAGTGATGACAGCCCAGTCGCCCTCTTCGAGATAACTGATCCGGTCGGTCAGCGGGGCGAGTGCGATGGCGTCAGAGCCGACAAACATCTCACCCTCGCCATAGCCTATGGCCAGTGGCGACCCTTTGCGCGCTGCGATGAGCAGATCGTCTTCGCCGTCAAACAAGAAACACAGCGCATATGCCCCTTCGAGACGGGCAATCGTTTGTTCAGCGGCATCACGTGGGCTGAGCCCCTGATCGCGGTAGTGATTTGCCAACAGGGCGATAGTCTCGGTGTCGGTATCTGTTTCAAACCCAACGCCCTGGTTGGCCAGAAAGCTGCGCAGCTCCTGAAAGTTTTCGATAATGCCGTTATGCACAACGGCCACGTCACCGGCGCGGTGCGGGTGCGCGTTACCCACATTGGGTGCGCCATGGGTGGCCCAGCGGGTATGACCAATGCCTGCCTTGCCTGCCAACGGGTCATGGACCAGGGCATCCGACAGGTTCACCAGTTTGCCAACCGCCCGCCGCCGGTCAAGGCGGTGATCGTTGATCGTCGCAATCCCCGCGCTGTCATAGCCGCGATACTCTAGGCGTTTCAGCGCCTCGACCAGCAATGGTGCCGCTTCGTGATCGCCCAATACCCCAACAATCCCACACATGGCTTAAGACCTTTTTGCTTTTCTGGATTTGAGTTTCTCAAACAGGCGCACCGCAAAGCCTGCCTTGTTCTCTTGCTTGGCCCGCGCCAGAGCAAGGTCACCACCCGGCACATCGCGGGTGATGATGGACCCGCTGGCGGTCATCGCCGCATCACCCACCGTCACCGGGGCAACCAGCATGGTGTTGGACCCGATAAAGGCATCTGCACCAATTGTCGTCTTGTGTTTGAACACGCCATCATAGTTGCAGGTGATCGTGCCCGCCCCGATGTTGCTGCGCGCGCCAATCGCGGCGTCACCGACATAGGACAGGTGATTAACCTTGGCCCCATCGGCGATCTGGGCGTTCTTGATTTCGACGAAATTGCCGACTTTGACGTTCTCGGACAGCTCGGCGCCGGGGCGCAGGCGGGCATAGGGGCCAACTACGGCCCCGCGCGACACATGACAGCCTTCAAGGTGGGAAAACGCGCGGATCGTGGCATTGCTTTCCACGGTGGTACCGGGGCCAAAGATCACGTTGGGTTCGATAAGGCTATCTCGACCAATGACAGTATCATGTGCAAAAAAGACCGTTTCGGGCGCTACCAGTGTAACGCCGTCAGCCTGCGCTGCCGTGCGGGCATTGCTCTGGAACAAGGCCTCGGCCCGGCTAAGTTCTGCGCGTGAGTTGATGCCAAGCGTTTCGGCCTCTGCACAGCGCACGACCGTTGCCTTCAACTGGCGCTCGCGGGCAATGGCGACGATGTCGGTCAGATAGTATTCCCCCGCAGCATTGTCGTTGCCAACGGCGTCTATCAACTCAAACAGAGTTGACGCATTGGCCGCAATGACGCCGCTATTACAAAGCGTTACGGCCTTTTCCTTATCCGATGCATCCTTGAACTCAACAATCCTGTCAAGTTGGTCATCCTGCATGATCAACCGACCATAGCGGCCGGGTTCATCGGCTTCAAATCCCAGCACGACAATGTCATGGGTCAGTCGGGCGGCTGTCATCGCGGCAAGCGTTTCCGGCCGGATAAAGGGTGTGTCACCGTAAAGCACCAGCGCATCACCGTCAAAACCATCAAGGGCGGATTGCGCCTGTGCGACAGCATTGGCAGTGCCCAGTTGCTCTGACTGGATCACGACTTGGGCTGCGGGGTCAAAATCCAAAGCGGCCTTTTCAACGGCAGCGGCGCCATGACCTGCAACGACAACGGATTTGGCGGGATCAAGCGACGCCCCGGCCTTCATTGCATGTACCAGCATAGGTGCCCCGGCGATAGGGTGCAGCACCTTGGGTAGATCGGAGTTCATACGCGTGCCCATGCCCGCGCCCAGTATGATCAATGCAATCGTCATTGCCGCCTCTGCCCTTGTTGTTTTGCCAGCCTTCTACCGCCCTTTGCGATTATCACAAGTGTTTGGGGGTTCACATCAGTTTACATGGCGTTACAGAAAGACAAGGACATGATGCAAAGGGTGCCGGATGAAGCGCACGGTGATTTTCGATCTTGATGGCACATTGGCCGATACCAGCGGTGATCTGATAGCGGCCGCAAATACCTGTTTTCGGGGGTTGGGGCTGGGTGATCTGCTGGATCCTGCACAGGATGCGGGCACGGCCCTGAAGGGTGGGCGCGCGATGCTGACCCTTGGGTTTTCGCGTGTCGATGGCTTTGGGCAGGCCGAGGTGGATGCACAATACCCTGTCTTGCTGGCGGCCTATAGCGCAAACATCGACACGCATACGGTGCTGTACCCTGGCGCGATGGAGGCTGTCGCGCGTCTGCAAAGCGCTGACTACGCCGTGGGCATCGCCACCAACAAACCCGAAGGGCTGGCCGAAACTTTGATGCGAAACCTTGGCGTGCGCGATGCTTTCGCTTCGCTCATCGGGGCGGATACGTTACCTGTACGCAAGCCGGACCCGGAACATCACTTTGAGGCCGTGCGCCGTGCCGGTGGCGACCCGCGCCGGTCGCTTTTGGTGGGCGACACGGCGACAGATCGCGACACATCGCGCAATGCGGGCGTGCCTTCCGTTCTGGTGACTTTCGGGCCGGGGCGCGAGGATGTGCTTGCCCTTGATCCCGAAGCAACCATCGACAGCTATGACGAGCTGGATGAGGTGGTCAGCCGTTTGATCGGCTAATTGGACCTATCTCTCTGACCGTCTGGACCGTTGACCGCGCGGCGCATGGCGCGCATTTTGCGCCAATGACAGAGCGCTTCCACGGCAGTTTCACCCAGCAAGAGCCAATCCCTGATGAAGGGATTGCCGCGGCCAATGTGGTCATGCAATCCGGTCGTCTGCACCGCTACAATACCAGCGGCGATGAAGTGGCTGAGGCGGCACTGCTTGAACAGGAATTCGCCGCCAGCGTCGGGGCGAAGTATTGCCTTGCCGTGGCCTCGGGTGGCTATGCGATGACAACGGCCTTGCGCGCCTGCGGTGTGGGGCATGGCGACAAGGTTTTGACCAATGCCTTCACCCTGGCCCCGGTTCCCGGTGCGATTGCGGCGGTCGGTGGCGTGCCGGTCTTTGTCGGTGTGACCGAAGATCTGGCGATTGACCTTGCCGATCTGGAGGCCAAACTGGACCAGGCGCAGGTTCTGCTTCTCAGCCACATGCGCGGGCATATTTGCGATATGGAACGTCTTATGGCGATCTGTGATACCGCCGGTGTCACGGTGATTGAGGACTGCGCCCATACGATGGGGGCCGCCTGGGACGGTGTGCCATCCGGGCGATGGGGGCGGTTTGGCTGCTACTCCACGCAAACCTACAAACACATCAACTCGGGCGAGGGTGGTTTGCTGATTTGCGATGGCGCCGAAGACATGGCCCGCGCGATCATGCTGTCGGGCAGTTACATGCTGTTTGAGAAGCACTGCGCGGCGCCGCCGGTCGAAACCTTTGCGCAGATCAAATATGAAACGCCGAATATCTCGGGCCGGATGGACAATCTGCGCGCGGCGATCCTGCGCCCGCAGCTGCGCGATCTGGGGGCGCAGGCGGCGCGCTGGAATGCCCGTTACCGCGTGTTGGAGGACGGTTTGGCCGATACCCCCGGCCTGCACCTGATCCCGCGCCCCGCAAAGGAACAATTCGTGGCCTCATCCTTCCAGTTCTTGCTGCTGGATTGGGACGCACCTGCCGTGGCCGATGTGTTGGCGCGCTGTGCCGCGCGCGGGGTAGAGCTGAAGTGGTTCGGCGGGGCAGAACCTAAGGGTTTCACCTCGCGCTATGACAGCTGGCGCTACGCACCGTCCGGCCCGATGCCCGCATCCGACCGTGTGCTGGCAGGTGTGATTGACATGCGGCTGCCACTGACCTTTAGCGAAGAGGATTGCGCGCTGATTGCAAGGATCATCCGGGCGGAGGTTGGTGCGGTCCATCAAATGAGTGGAACGCAATCAGCGGCGCCTGGTTAGCCACCTCTGGTATCCGGGCGCGTGACGGGCTTTAACCCAATATCGTATGACAGAGGATATGTGCCGATGCCTTGGATAATGGACTACTTTGGCGGTCGGACGCCACACATTAGCACGGATGCAGTTGATCCAGAAACTGATAGGCCATGGCAAGACGCTGTCGGCTTGGATAAGGCCGTTGAAGTTGCGTGCGTTTTTCACGGTGATGAGAAGTTATTTGACCGCACAGACCTGCCATTGGGTTTCATTTTAGCAAAGCCTCGGAAAGCGTTTCCCGATATGTGGGCTGCGCAGGACAGTTTGATGATCATTTCCGATGCTCTGCGCGACCTCATCGAGGCGCATGATCCGGGCGTTCATATGATCTGGCCGGTCACCATGCAGACGAAGCGTGGTGAACGGTATCCCGGGCCGTTCTTTGGCTTGGTTCCGATGGTGCATGCAGCTGCAATCTCGGAAAAACACGGCAAGGTCATGGTGTCAGAAGAGAAGTTGATCCCCGCAACGCCGATTATTCGGGAACATATCAGCCCGCGGACAACGCGCCTCAGTGGTCATGACACAGGCCATGTGTATCCAAGCAAATTACCAAGCGCACATATTTGGTGGGATCACGGCCTGACCGACAATTATCTGTTGATCTCGGACGCGCTGCACGGTGCGATCAAGGACGCAAAGCTAAAAACCCTACATTTCGAAAAACTCTCACTCGTTCCGGAAACTGATGATGTCTGATGTTCAAAGGCAACGCGCTTGACCAGCAGCATGCTCAAGAAATGACTCGACAGGTTCACGGCGTTCCGCCTATTATTGAACAACCGTTCAATTAATGTGAGGCGACACGATGTTTCTGGCATCCATGCAATTTGATTTGGGCGAAGATGTGAACGCCCTGCGCGATATGGTGCATGACTGGGCGCAGACACGGGTCAAGCCGATGGCGGCGCAGATCGACAGTGACAACGCCTTTCCCTCCGCGCTTTGGACGGAAATGGGTGAATTGGGTCTGCTGGGTGTGACCGTGGACGAGGCCTATGGCGGGGCGGGCATGTCCTATCTGGCGCATACCGTTGCGGTCGAAGAAATCGCGCGCGCCAGCGCGTCGGTGTCGCTTTCTTATGGTGCCCATTCGAACCTTTGCGTCAATCAGATCAAACTGAACGGCAATGACGAACAAAAGGCCAAATACCTGCCGCGCCTGATTTCCGGTGATCATGTCGGCGCGCTGGCCATGTCAGAGGCGGGGGCAGGGTCTGACGTGGTTTCAATGTCCTTGCGGGCCGAAAAGCGCAATGATCACTACCGGCTGAACGGCAACAAATACTGGATCACCAACGGGCCGGACGCTGACACGCTGGTGGTCTATGCCAAGTCCGATCCCGATGCGGGTTCCAAGGGGATCACCGCCTTTCTGATCGAAAAGGAAATGACCGGGTTCAGCACTTCGCCACATTTTGAAAAGTTGGGTATGCGCGGGTCCAACACGGCAGAGCTGATCTTTGATGACGTGCAGGTGCCGTTTGAAAACGTGCTGGGCGAAGAGGGCAAAGGCGTGCGCGTTTTGATGTCGGGCCTTGATTATGAACGGGTCGTGCTGGCGGGGATCGGGCTGGGCACTATGGCCGCCTGCCTGGATGAAGTGATGCCCTATGTCAGCACCCGCAAACAGTTCGGCGAACCCATCGGGAATTTTCAACTGATGCAGGGCAAGATTGCGGATATGTATACGGCCATGAACTCTGCCCGCGCCTATGTTTACGAGGTTGCGCGCGCCTGTGACCGGGGAACCGTGACGCGCCAGGATGCTGCGGCCTGCTGTTTGTATGCCTCCGAGGAAGCGATGAAACAGGCGCATCAGGCAGTGCAGGCCATGGGCGGCGCAGGTTTCCTGAACGATGCCCCTGTGGCGCGGCTGTTCCGGGATGCCAAGCTGATGGAGATCGGGGCAGGCACGTCCGAGATCAGACGGATGCTGGTCGGCCGCGAGATGATGGGGGCAATGGGGTGAGGGTCTTTGTCGCTTTCTTTATGTTTTGGGCGACGAATCTTCACGCAGAGGGACTAGCCCTCAGCGGTTTTGAGCTGTGCTCTGGCCCTAATTTCGAGAGCAATGCCGCAATGTTTTATGATTTGGATTGGTGTCACGACGACGGTACATGCAAACATTTTGACGCAGATGAGTATCGGGCGCCGGTCGTTCTTTCATGTTCCAATTCCGCGATGTATGTTTGTGTTCTTGGTCGCGATCCAAACAGTTGTTTTGAAACGCTGTCCGCTGCTTTGGATGCAAAAACAACCGAGGTTTATTCTACCTTTTCTGATCAACGGATATTGTCGGCGATTCAGGGCAGCGATGGCAACTTGGCCAAAAATCTAGCCAGCGACTTTGCTCTCAGAGAGAGTGCAGCTCTTACTGATTGCACCTTTCCAGTGCTTCCCTTCCGTGCAGGACAGTATGGGCTGACAGAGCAGACGATTTGCACGCTTAGCGGCGCGGAGAAAGCTTTCTTCATCGCAAACAGCATCGCGCAGCAGACGCTTGAACTTGAGGCGCTTGAAAATTGAAACGCGCCTGCCTCTTCCTCCCCCTCGCGGCCCTGATCGCCTTTGCCGCCTACCTTGGCTGGCAGCGCGGCCGGCCGTCCACAGGTGCTGGTAGGCTGCGGGATGGTGGGGGCGATGGGGTGAGGGTTTTTGTCATAACTCTGATTTGCTGTCTTTTACCGTTTGGGGCGCACGCCTTTGGCGTCGGACCTGATTTCACTCACAACTCATACGCGATTGATGGGCCGCAAATCTCGGCTTGCGTGGATGGTGTTGGCCAGCAATTCTCTCCTGACTTTGTTAAAGATGCAGAAGCGGCCTGTTCGGGGCTCGGGTTTGAAAGTTGCACACATGACGGGATGCCCATCGCATTTAGTCGCCTTAGTGCGATCACCTGCTTTGCGCTAGAGCGCGATTATTGGGAATGGCGCTTGCAACGTGTGGTCAGTCACTTGTCTGGTGAGCACGCGCCGGCCGAGCATGTCGCGTTTCATGGTCGTACTGCTCCAGAGCTTGACGCTTTGGCGCGCACTTGGCGCGCATATATGGAAACCAAATGCAGTTACTTTACAAGTGAATATGGAGTGGGGAGCCAACGCGGTCGGGAAGGTGACATTGTCAAGTCGGACTGCACCCGTCAGGAAACTGCGCGTTTTGCACTGGAGATGGAGTTTCGACTTCGAGCACAATGCGACGGCCCAAGGCGCGTGTTTTATGGAACAGTTTGCGAGTTTGCAAAATGACCCGACGCACCCTCTTCCTCCCCCTCGCGGCCCTGATCGCCTTTGCCGCCTACCTTGGTTGGCAGCTTGGCCAGCCGCCCACGGACGCTGAGATTATCAACCGCTATGCTGCGGCCTATCTTGACGCCGCCCCAACCGGGGCATCCCCCACCGATTGCACGGCGACTCCGCACCCAGACGCTGCGATCCGCATGGTGATCTCCTGTGCGCATCCTTTCGGCCTGACGACGACATATTTCGTTGGGCCACTTGGCGATGTTGTGCCCGCACCGCAGGGGCCAAGCACATGATGCGTTTTGGGGCAGTTCCCACGCAAATAACGCTATTGCGGCCGCGCTGCGGTCGCGAAAATCTATCTTTGGAGCAGACCCTACGATGAGTGACCGGGACTTACATCTTGAAGCGCTGGCATTGGTCGGCGCCGCCGCCGAAAAGGCCGCACTGGGCGGTGGTGATGCATCACGCGACCGCCACATAAGCCGGGGCAAAATGCTGCCGCGCGACCGCGTGGCGGGGCTGCTGGATCCCGGTAGCCCGTTTCTGGAGGTGGGCGCGACTGCGGCCCATGGTCTTTATGATAACGCCGCCCCCTGTGCCGGTGTGATCGCTGGCGTGGGTACGGTAAATGGTCAGCAGGTCATGGTCGTCTGCAATGACGCCACTGTGAAAGGCGGAACGTATTACCCCATGACCGTCAAGAAACATCTGCGCGCGCAGGAGATTGCAGAGGCGTGTCATCTGCCGTGTGTCTATCTGGTCGATAGCGGTGGGGCGAACCTGCCCAATCAGGATGACGTGTTTCCCGATCGCGATCACTTTGGCCGCATCTTCTACAATCAGGCGCAGATGTCTGCCAAGGGTATCCCGCAGATTGCTGTTGTCATGGGCTCTTGCACCGCTGGCGGCGCCTATGTGCCCGCAATGGCCGATGTGTCGATCATTGTTCGGGAACAAGGCACGATTTTTCTGGCCGGCCCGCCGCTGGTCAAAGCGGCAACGGGCGAGGTTGTTTCGGCAGAGGATTTGGGTGGTGGCGACGTGCATACGCGCCTGTCCGGTGTGGCCGACTATCTGGCTGAAGACGACACCCATGCGCTGGCGCTGGCGCGGCAGGCTGTGGCGTCCTGCGCGCTTGATAATACGATTGAGGTCAAACGCTTACAGCCAGAACCTCCGGTATTTGATTCCGCAATGCTCTTTGATGTGATCCCCGCCGATCTGCGCACGCCCTACGATATTCGCGAGGTGATCAAGCGGATTGTCGATGGGTCAAAGTTTGATGAGTTCAAAGCGCGGTTCGGCGAAACGCTGGTCTGCGGTTTTGCCCATATTGATGGCTGGCCTTGCGGGATTATCGCCAACAACGGTGTGCTGTTTTCCGAAAGTGCCCAGAAGGGTGCGCATTTTGTGGAACTGTGCAGCCAGCGCAAAATCCCGCTGGTGTTTCTGCAGAACATCACCGGCTTTATGGTCGGGCAGAAATACGAAAACGAAGGCATTGCCCGGCATGGAGCCAAGATGGTCACAGCCGTGGCCACCACCAAGGTGCCCAAGATCACGATGGTTGTGGGCGGTTCATTCGGTGCGGGGAATTATGGCATGTCTGGAAGAGCTTACAGTCCACATTTCATGTGGTCTTGGCCGACCTCGCGTATCTCGGTGATGGGTGGCGAACAAGCAGCGGGCGTATTGGCAACCGTCAAACGCGATGCGATTGAACGCAAGGGCGGTGAATGGTCTGCCGAGGAGGAAGCTGCTTTCAAACAGCCGACCATTGATATGTTCACAGAGCAATCGCATCCGCTTTATGCCTCGGCCCGGCTGTGGGACGACGGCATTGTCGACCCACGCAAATCCCGCGACGTGCTGGCGCTGTCGCTTGCGGCGGCCTGCAATGCGCCGATAGAGGAGACACGCTTTGGCGTGTTCCGGATGTGATGCCAATGTTTGATAAAATCCTGATTGCCAACCGGGGCGAGATTGCTTGCCGCGTCATCCAGACCGCCCGCAAAATGGGTGTCCGCACTGTTGCCGTGTATTCTGATGCCGATGCGCAGGCCTTGCATGTCTGCCAAGCGGATGAGGCTGTGCGTCTGGGGCCAGCGCCTGTGGCCGAAAGCTATCTGCGCGGTGATCTGATCATTCAGGCGGCCCTGGATGCCGGCGCGCAGGCGATCCATCCGGGTTACGGTTTTTTGTCCGAAAACCCTGATTTTGTGGATGCGGTTGAGGCGGCCGGTCTGGCCTTTATCGGCCCTTCTGCGGACGCGATCCGGGCGATGGGCCTGAAGGATACCGCCAAGGCCCTGATGGACAAGGCGGGCGTCCCGGTTGTGCCGGGCTACCATGGCAAGGATCAGGATGCTGATTTCCTGGCCAGGCAGGCGGGGCAGATCGGTTACCCCGTTTTGATCAAGGCCGTCGCTGGCGGTGGCGGTAAGGGTATGCGGCTGGTTGAGGACGCGGCTGGCTTTGGCGAAGCGCTCGCTTCGGCGCAGGCCGAGGCGAGCACCGCTTTTGGCAATGCTGATGTTCTGATCGAGAAATTCATCCAAAGCCCGCGCCATATCGAGGTGCAGGTCTTTGGTGATGGCACTGACGCGGTGCATTTGTTTGAGCGGGATTGTTCGCTGCAACGCCGCCACCAGAAAGTGATTGAAGAGGCCCCTGCACCGGGAATGACAGATGCCGTACGCGCGGCGATGGGGCAGGCTGCGGTGACCGCGGCCAGGGCCATTGGCTATGCCGGTGCCGGCACGGTGGAGTTTATCGTGGATGGCAGTGATGGGCTGCGCGCCGATGGGTTCTGGTTCATGGAGATGAACACCCGGTTGCAGGTCGAACACCCTGTGACGGAAGCCATCACCGGTGTTGATCTGGTGGAATGGCAGTTGCGCGTGGCGGCGGGTGACGCCTTACCACTGCCCCAGGACGCCCTGCAGATCAAAGGCCATGCCTTTGAGGCGCGGCTCTATGCCGAAGATGTGCCCGCAGGGTTCCTGCCGGCAACCGGTGTGATTGATCACCTGGTGTTTCCTGCTGATGCTCGGATCGACAGTGGCGTGGTGGCTGGCACGGAAATTTCGCCCTGGTACGATCCGATGATTGCCAAGGTGACGGTGCATGGCCCGGATCGCGCCACGGCCCTGCGGTCCTTGGCGGCCGCCCTTGATGCGACCGAAGTGGCTGGCACTGTAACGAACCTTGGGTTCCTGCGCCGACTGGCGCGGGATGCGGGGTTTGTAGCGGGTGCGGTGGATACCGGTCTGATTGCGCGGCAAGCGGAGGCGTTATGCGCAGCCCCAGCGCCTACGGCACGCGAGATCGCAGTGGCCGCAGTGACGGCGGCGCGGATTGCTGCCGGACCGTTGAGCGGATTTGCCCTGTGGCAACCATTGGTCCGTGATATTGTGCTGGGCCAAGATGGTGAGGTCCATGTGGCCCGTCTGACTGTGATTGACGCCGATCACTGTGATGTGGCGCTGGATGATGCGGTTGTGCCGCTGGCGCGGCGCGGTGATCATTGGGGCATACCTGCCATAAGCCACGGTGCCCATGTGACGATTTTTGGGGCGCAAACGGTGACCTTCGACGTGATCGATCCGCTGGATCGTGCCAGTGCAGTGGCTGGTGGTGATACCGTTCTGGCCCCGATGCCGGGATTGGTCCGCGACGTCGCCGTTGCGCCGGGGCAGGCGGTGACGGCGGGGGATCGGATGGTCGTGCTGGAGGCGATGAAAATGGAACATGTTTTGCGCGCCCCGCGCGACGGGGTTGTCGCCAGCGTTGCGGTGCAAACCGGCGATCAGGTGACCGCTGGTGCACTGATGGTCGGGTTGGAGCCAGAGGGATGATCCGCCTGCACCATTGTCCGCAAACCCGGTCGATGCGCAGCCTGTGGTTGCTGCATGAATTGGGTGTCGATTTTGAGGTGCAGGAATACCCGTTCGATAAGACCCTGCGCGAGGAACCCTACCGCAGCCTGAACCCGACCGGCCGTGTGCCGACGCTGGAAATCGACGATGTGGTGCTGACCGAAAGCGGCGCGATTGCCGAGTATCTTTGCGCGCGCTTCCCCGATCGGGGCTTGGGTCGAGACCCAAGTCACGCAGAATGGCCCGCATTTTTGAACTGGATCCATTTCGCCGAGACGATATCGCAGCATACGGCTGCGCTGACCCAGCAGCATATTGCTCTTTATGACGACGCCATGCGCTCGCCCATCGTGATGAAGCTGGAGGCTGCGCGATTGGCCAAGACCTTACGCACGCTGGAGCAGGGGTTGCAGGGCGACTATCTACTGTCGTCGTGTTCTGCTGCCGATATCGGGGTTGGGCAGGCTGTCTATATGGCGCGTCATTTCGTGACCCTGGATGGTTTGCCAAAGGTTGCAGCCTGGTTTGCGCGTCTGGAAACACGGGCGGGTTATCAGGCGTCTTTGCCGGACGCACCCGCACTTTATGCGCAGGCGTTTTACCCACCTTGGGAGGTGTCGTGATGTGGCCAATGTTGGAGGGGGCTTTGCCCCCGCGACGCTCCCCCGGGATGTTTATGAACAATGGAAGGGTAGGGTGATGGCAGAGGCTGTACGCATCTATGAGGTGGGCCCGCGTGATGGCTTGCAGAATGAGCCGGGGGTGATCCCCGTGGCCAGCAAGATTGCCCTGATTGATTTGCTGGCTCGCTCTGGGCTGCGCGACATTGAGGTGGGCAGTTTTGTCAGTCCTAAATGGGTCCCGCAAATGGCTGATACGGATGCTGTTCTGGCGGGGATGGCTGCGGCGCGCGATGTCTCGTTTGCCGTTCTGGTCCCCAATATGCGCGGTTGGGAGGCGTTTGCAGCCGCGCGCCGGCCTGATGTGCGGTATGAGGTGGCGGTGTTTATCTCGGCCTCGGAAGGGTTTTCGCAGAGCAATCTGAATTGTTCGGTAGCGGAATCCGTGGCGCGATTGGCCCCGGTGGTTGCCGCGGCATTGGACGCGGATGTGCCGGTGCGGGGCTATGTTTCTTGCGTGACAAATTGCCCCTTTGACGGGCCGATTGCCCCCGATCAGGTGGCCAGTGCCGTGGCCCGCTTGCAAGAGATTGCGCCGATGCAAGTTTCATTGGGGGATACAATCGGCAAGGGCACGCCTGCGCGCGTCGCTGCGATGCTTGAAGCGGTCAAGGATGCTGTTCCCGCCACCCAACTGGCGGGTCATTTTCATGATACTGGCGGGCAGGCGTTAGCCAATATTGAGGTGGCTCTGGATCATGGGGTGCGTATTTTTGACAGCGCTGTTGGTGGCTTAGGCGGTTGTCCCTATGCCCCCGGTGCGCCGGGCAATGTGGCGACCGAAGCCGTTCTGGAGCTGATGGCGCGGCGCGGGTTTGAAACCGGTGTGGACCGCGATGTGATCGCGCAGGCGGCGGAAATGGCGAGGGGGATGCGATGATTGATCTGACTGTAGATGACCGGGGGGTTGCCACATTGGCGCTGGCCCGGCCTGAGAAGCACAACGCCCTGTCACAGGCGTTGATTGATGCGCTGCGTGATGCGGCGGTGCAAATCGCCGCAGATCGGGATATTCGCGTTGTCGTGCTCACAGGGCAGGGCAAATCATTCTGTGCCGGTGGCGATTTGGGCTGGATGCAGGACCAGATGGCGGGGGATGCGCAGATGAAGCGCGCCGCGGCTCAATCGATTGCGGGGATGCTGGGGGCGATCAACACCTTGCCCCAGCCGGTGATTGGCCGGGTGCAGGGCAATGCGCTGGGCGGTGGCGTCGGTATGGCCTGTGTCTGCGATATCGCGGTTGCGGCGGATCACGTCAAGTTCGGCCTGACAGAAACGAAGCTAGGGCTGATTCCGGCAACGATCGGCCCCTACGTGCTGGCCCGGATGGGCGAGGCGGCGGCGCGCCGCGTGTTCATGTCGTCGCGAGTTTTTGACGCGGCAGAGGCCGCATCACTTGGCATTGTCGCCAAGGCTGTCCCTATAGAGGCACTGGATGCGGCCGTCGAAGCAGAAGTTGTGCCTTACCTGGGTTGCGCGCCCGGCGCTGTTGCTGCGGCCAAGGCCTTTGCCCGCAGCCTGGGGCCGACCATCGACGAATCGACCGTGCGCCATTCAATCGATGCGCTGATCGCGCAGTGGGACGGCGATGAGGCGAAAGAAGGCATTTCTGCCTTTTTTGAGCGGCGCAAGCCCCGTTGGGCCTAGGTATTGCGGGTTAGTTGACAGATTGCTGTCTTAGTTCTGACCGAATTCCCGGATCATCTGTGGGTCGGACAGGAGACCCGCTATGCCTTTTGAATGGCCCACTACAGAAGAAATGATGTATCGCATTGCACGCCTGCGCAGAGTGGTGGCCTTGGCGTTGATGGTGCCTGTGATCGTTTTGTTTTCGGCCGCTTTGATCGATCCCGTCTCACTTCCTGCGGATCGCGCGAGCTTGGCTGCGATGGCTGTGGCGGTGCTGGTCGTTGGCCATGTTGCGCTATTCCCCAATGTGACGCTTGAGACGATCAGCCTTTCGCTGTCGATATCCTTTCTTGTGGTATCTGTGCCGTGGATCAAGGCTGTGGCCCAATGGGCGCCCGCCGAACATGCCTCTTCAGCATTTGTCATTCTGATTGCTTTTTCGGTGGCACTGACCGGTGTCCTCATGGCGGCTCTACAGATTGCGCTGAGCGTGCTTGTCTATGCGGGCCCGGCGTTGCGGCTGCGCTTGAAAACGACGCTTTTCGTCCCCTGCGCACCTGCCGTTGCCTTTCGCCAGTGTGCCATGCAGCCGCAGACCCGGCGCGGCCGGGTTTTGACCGGTGCTGTGGATGACAACGGGTTCTTTGAAGTGGCCGTGGTGGCGACGCATCATCCTGACCCCGATCAGCCAGATCAGCCGTTGATCGTCAAGGTGGATGCCAAGGTGCTGGAAAGTACGCCAGAGCATCATGATGTGATGATGGTGCTGCAAGACGGCTCTGTCACTGTGACGTCGCAACAGTTTACGGCAGTGGATGGTGGTTGCCTGATCGCGGTGTCCGATATGCCCGGTGATTTCACCCTTGGAATGCATGCGATGTTCTGGCTGACAGACCAGCAAGCGGACAACCTGACCGAGATGACTGATGTGATCATCGGGCAGGACGCCCGCGCCAATGGTCTGGCCCACGCTGTGTCGCTTTTGTCGGTTGCGGGCACGTTGTTGTCGCCGCAGGCGCCTGTCGCTGATCGCGCCAAGTAACCACGTTAAATCCTGATCAGAGCCGTTGCGTTTGGTTGACCCTTTCGGGCAGCGGGGATATGCAGGCCGCAGCCAACTTCGCGCATCGCTTCCAGGTGCCGAGCCGAAAGGAAAGCCCCTGTGCAGGAAATGCTGACAGAATATCTGCCGATCATGATTTTTCTGGGGCTGGCCATTGCGCTTGGCCTGATCCTGATCATCGCCGCAGCCGTTGTGGCCGTACGCAACCCGGACCCTGAAAAAGTTTCGGCCTATGAATGCGGGTTCAACGCCTTCGACGACGCCAGGATGAAGTTCGATGTCCGGTTCTATCTGGTCGCGATCCTGTTCATCATCTTTGATCTTGAGGTCGCGTTCCTGTTTCCATGGGCGGTCGCCTTTGCGGACGTCAGCATGGTGGGCTTCTGGTCGATGATGGTGTTCCTTGCCGTGCTGACGATCGGTTTTGCCTACGAATGGAAGAAAGGGGCGCTGGAATGGGAGTGATGACTGGAACTGCCGTTGGCGCCGACAAAGAGCACGGCGCGCAGCTGATCAATTCAGAGCTGCAGGACAAGGGTTTCCTTGTGACCTCTACCGCTGACATCATCAACTGGGCGCGCACCGGTAGCCTGCACTGGATGACCTTTGGTCTGGCCTGCTGCGCGGTTGAGATGATGCACACCTCCATGCCCCGCTATGACCTTGAGCGGTTCGGCACCGCGCCGCGCGCTTCTCCGCGTCAGTCTGACCTGATGATCGTTGCGGGGACGTTGACCAATAAAATGGCGCCCGCATTGCGCAAGGTCTACGATCAGATGCCGGAGCCGCGTTACGTGATCTCCATGGGCTCATGCGCCAATGGCGGCGGTTATTACCACTACAGCTATTCTGTGGTGCGTGGTTGCGACCGCATTGTGCCAGTGGATGTCTACGTGCCGGGCTGCCCGCCCACGGCAGAGGCGCTGCTGTATGGTATCCTTCAGCTTCAGCGCAAGATGCGCCGCACCGGGACAATCGTACGCTAAGGCGTGTGAAAGGATTTTGATATGACCGAAGCCCTGCAAGAACTCGGCACCCATTTGGAGCTGAAGCGCACCGACTGTGTACTGTCTTGGGAGGTTGCCCATAGTGAGCTGACAGTTACTGTCGCCCCGTCATCCCTTGTCAGCTTTGTTGAGTTTCTGAAGAATGATGCAACCTGCAAGTTTTCGTCGCTGGTTGATATCACCGCTGTGGATTATCCCAGCCGCGCCAAGCGGTTTGACGTCGTCTATCACTTCCTGAGCATGTATCAGAACCATCGCATCCGCCTGCGGGTTCAGATCCGAGAAGAGGATATGATGCCGTCGATCATGTCGGTGCATCCGTCCGCCAACTGGTTCGAACGTGAGATTTTTGACATGTTCGGCATCCTGTTTTCGGGCCATCCTGACCTGCGCCGCATCCTGACCGACTATGGGTTCCGCGGGCATCCGCTCCGCAAGGATTTCCCGACGACGGGCTATACCGAGGTCCGTTATGACGAGGTGCAAAAGCGCGTTGTTTATGAACCTGTCAGCCTTGTTCAGGAATACCGCCAGTTCGATTTCATGTCGCCATGGGAGGGTGCTGAATACATCCTGCCGGGGGATGAAAAGAAGGAAGAGGCGAAGGGCTGATGACAGCGCTGCCAGGCAAATGCATGTGCGGCGCTTGCGCGTTCACAGCGACCCCCACGCCTGATGGGCTTGGGGCAGGGGCCTGTCACTGTGGAATGTGCCGCAAATGGTCTGGCGGCATGTATCTTTCCGTTGATTGCGGGTCTTCGGTTCAGTTTGATGATGACGCGCCCGTCGGGTCTTACAAAGGGTCCGAGTGGGGGGTGCGGCTGTTTTGCAGGGAATGTGGCTCGTCGCTGCTTTGGCAGACACAGGATGGCCAGAACCAGCATGTATCCATTCAGGCCTTTGAGGACCCCGGCCAGTTTGAGATTGGCGTGCAGGTGTTTATCGACAAAAAGCCCGACAACTATGCGCTGGCGGCTGACACAAAAACGATGACCGAGGCCGAGGTCTTTGCGCTATTTGCGCCAAAGGATGGCTGACCCCACAATACTGTTCGGCGTCGGGGCCACCAAGGCGGGCACCTCGTGGCTTTACCGCTATCTGCATGATCACCCTGAATGTGCCATGCCTGCGGTGAAAGAGGCGCATTATTGGGATACCTTCGATGCGGAACCTCAGGACAAACAGGTTGCCGCATTTCGTGTCCGGCTGAGCGAGTTGCGCGCGGCCAAAGATGCAGCGGCGCAGGCAGGGCAAGGCTGGAAGGTTGACAATGTGACCCGCCGCATTGGCGAGATGAAGCAATTGATTGCGGTGCTGGAAAGTGATCGCAATGGCGATACCCGCTATGCCGACTGGCTGTTGCAGGGTCGGGGTCACGCGCGTGTTGTGGCTGATATGACGCCCAATTACGCGACCCTGCCAGATGAGATGCTGGCCCGGATGCTGGCGTTGTCCCCGCAGACCAAATTCATCTTTCTGATTCGTGACCCTCTGGACCGGCTGTGGTCACATATCCGCATGCAGGCCCGCCGTCAGCGACAGGACCATGAGGTTTATGAGAAGAAATCAAACAATATCCTCTATCGTATCCTCAATCGGGGCGATGAGCGGCATATTCTGGAACGGGGTGATTATACCAAGATCATCCGCAGGCTGCGTCGCGTGATCCCCAAGAACCGGTTGCAAATTTTGTTCACAGAAGACCTGCAGACCCCACATGGGCTCTCGCAACTTTGCAGCTTCCTTGATATTGAGGCGATAACACCGGATTTGCCAGATCGGGTCCATACTGGACCAGAGGTGGTCATGCTGGATAAACTGCGGCCCCGTGCGCTGGGTTTGCTGAACGAACACTACGAATGGGTGGCACGTAATGTCGGCCCCCTGCCACAGCGGTGGCAAGACAACCGAGCGAGGGCTTGAAAATATGATGGACGGCGATATCCGTGTGAACACCTACGATGATGGATCATCTGATGCGGCCACTGATGAGCAGCAGATCAGAAACTTCAACATTAACTTTGGCCCACAACACCCCGCAGCCCATGGTGTTTTGCGTCTGGTGCTTGAACTGGACGGCGAAATTGTAGAGCGCTGCGACCCCCATATCGGCCTGCTGCACCGTGGCACCGAAAAACTGATGGAATCGCGCACCTATCTGCAAAACCTGCCGTATTTTGACCGGTTGGACTATGTGGCACCGATGAATCAGGAGCACGCCTGGTGTCTGGCCATTGAAAAACTGACCGGCACGCAAGTGCCGCGCCGGGCGTCATTGATCCGCGTTTTGTATTCCGAAATTGGCCGCGTGCTGAACCACCTGCTGAATGTGACAACGCAGGCGTTGGATGTTGGCGCGCTGACCCCGCCACTGTGGGGCTTTGAAGAACGTGAAAAGCTGATGGTGTTCTATGAGCGTGCCTGTGGTGCCCGCCTGCACGCTGCCTATTTCCGCCCTGGCGGCGTGCATCAGGACCTGCCGGATGCGTTGATCGAGGACATCGACGCCTGGGCCGTTGCGTTCCCGGAGGTGCTGGCAGACATCGACGGGCTGCTGACCGAGAACCGGATTTTCAAACAGCGTAACGCCGACATCGGTATTGTCACTGAGCAGGACATTCAGGACTGGGGTTTTTCTGGCGTGATGGTCCGCGGGTCTGGCCTTGCTTGGGACCTGCGCCGCGCGCAGCCCTATGAATGCTATGATGAGTTTGAATTCCAGATCCCCGTTGGCAAAAACGGCGATTGCTACGATCGCTATCTGTGCCGCATGGAAGAGATGCGACAGTCGGTCCACATCATTCGCCAAGCCTGCGAAAAACTGCGGGTTGAAAAGGGTGACATCATGGCCCGTGGCAAGATGACCCCGCCCACACGCGGTGAGATGAAAACCTCGATGGAGGCGCTGATCCACCACTTCAAACTTTATACTGAAGGCTTCCATGTGCCTGAGGGCGAGGTTTACGCTGCTGTTGAGGCCCCCAAGGGTGAATTCGGCGTCTATCTGGTGGCCGATGGCACAAACCAGCCGTATCGCGCCAAGATACGTGCGCCGGGCTATCTTCACCTGCAAGCGATGGACTATATCTGCAAAGGCCACCAGTTGGCCGATGTCAGTGCGATCATCGGGACGATGGATGTCGTCTTTGGAGAGATTGACCGATGACCATGGGTGATATCCTGCTGGGGCTGCTGATCGTGACGGGTTTTTTCGTCTCGGCGGCTGTTTCGCGCGTCTTTCGACGTGTTACGGCAGGGATCATCATCGGCGGTGTTGCCGGTCTGGCGGTGTCGGTTGCCATGCTTTTTTACGGGATGGAACAGCTGTTTCCACAAAGCCCCGATATGGTCAGCGACACGTCAAACTAAGTGCGAAAGCGCGTCAATAAAGGCATTGAGGAGACAAGAACGATGATCCGCGCAGTAACAATCCTACCCATCCTTGCCCTAACCGCCTGCGTAACTGCGGTGCCAGCCTCGGCTCCTGCGCCAGAGGCAGCGGCGCCGGTGACACCCAACTCTGCCAAGGCCCGTTTTGTGGCAGCAGCTGAGGCAAATGGCTGTGTCGTCAATGAAGCAACCTCGCCTGCGATCCTGTCAGGTGCAACACTATCGGTCGAAGACCTTGCCCGCATCATGACAGAGTTGCGTGCGGAGGGGCGCGGTGAAATCGCGCCCGACGGGCGGTCCTTTCGGGTGACAACCGGGGCCTGTGCATGATGACATTGGGCTTGCCCGGCCTGTTACTTGTGTTAGGGGTTGGGCCCAATCCTGCCGGGATCGTACCGGCCGCAATTTTCGCACTGTCCGTCAGTGCAATGATGTTAACCGGAATGAACTGATGCTACGCCGCCTTTATCACGACCAGCCAGAAACCTTCGCTTTCACGCCCGACAACCTCAAATGGGCGCAGGCGCAGATGCAGAAGTTCCCCGGAGGTCGTCAGGCCTCTGCGATTATTCCGATCCTGTGGCGCGCGCAGGAACAGGAAGGCTGGCTGACCCGCCCGGCGATTGAATATGTGGCTGCGATGCTTGATCTGGCTTACATTCGTGCGCTCGAGGTGGCCTCGTTCTATTTCATGTTCCAATTACAGCCCGTTGGCGCTGTGGCCCATATTCAGGTCTGTGGTACGTTGTCGTGCATGATCTGCGGTGCCGAGGATCTGATTGGTGTCTGCAAGGATAAGATCGCCGACAAGCCACACACATTGTCGGCGGACGGCAAGTTTTCATGGGAAGAGGTTGAATGCCTTGGATCCTGTGCCAACGCACCCATGGCCCAGATTGGGAAAGATTACTACGAAGACCTCACGACCGAGCGTCTGGCCGAGATCATCGATGAGCTTGCGGCCGGTCGCGTCCCGGCCCCGGGCCCGCAGAACGGCCGGTTTGCGGCAGAGCCATTGAAGGGGCTGACCAGCCTGCGGGACTACGATAGTGGCAAAACCAAGTATAACGCCAGCGCCCAACTAGCGGTGGACATCGGTGATACGGTCAAGCGGATTGATGGCACCGAAGTGCCGCTGCTGACGCCATGGGTAAAGGATGGCGCAGCGGCAAAGCCGAAGGGCAAGAAACCGGCGGCCAAGAAACCAGTCGTCGGGACGGGTGTGACCAAGCAGCAAGCTGTGGCGAAGCCCAAGGCAAAGCCAAGCAGCACAATCAGCCCGAGCCCGGTGGTTGAAAGTGAACCGGAGACGCTGAAAGCACCACGCGACGGTGGGGCGGACGACCTTAAGAAAATCAGTGGTGTCGGTCCCAAACTGGAAGGCGTGCTGAACGATTTGGGATTCTACCACTTTGATCAGATTGCCAAGTGGACAAACGCGGAAATCGCCTGGGTCGACAGTCGGTTGAAGTTTAAGGGCCGAATCGAACGTGATGATTGGATCGGTCAGGCGACCGCGCTGGCAAAACCCTCCTAATGTTCTGAAATCAGCGACTTTTGCGTGAAACGCAGGCCCTGCCCAGCCGCCGAGGCAGTATTTCTTTACCCGTCGCATGTGTTTCGGGTAGAGGTATCTGGGGTATACGCCTGGGGCGATCTGCTGATGCATGTCGTTCGAAGTCTGCAAGGCCGGGAAAACGGCCACCTGAGGGAGAAACTAGCGATGAAAAACACAGCACCAATCAGTTCCGGTATTTTGACCGTTGCCGCAATTTTTGGCATTCTTGCCGCCGGGATTGCCTATTTTCTATTAAAATACGGCGTCTTTGGATCATTCTTTATCGGTCTGATCATTGCCATTATCGTCGCGATTATCCTGATGCTAGGTTGGCGTGAACCGCAGTCCGGCCAGCAAGAGGGGGCTGCCCCTGCACCGAAACCGGATGCGACACCGGCACCAGAGCCAGCGGCGGCACCCGTTGCCGCGGCAACACCAGCTGAGCCAGTTGCTGCAGCGCCGGCACCAAAGAAGGCAACCGCACCAAAGAAAGCAGCGGCACCGAAGAAGAAACCTGCCGCCAAAAAAGCATCCGCAGCCACGCCAGCACCAGCTGCGCGTGCCGAGGGCACACCAGAATTCCTGAGCGAAGCGCGCGAAGGTGGTCCTGATGATCTCAAACAGATCAAAGGTGTCGGGCCAAAGCTGGAACAGACCCTGCATGGCATGGGGATCTACCACTTTGATCAGATCGCAAACTGGGGTCCGCAGGAGCAGGCCTGGATGGATGACAATCTGGCAGGCTTCAAAGGTCGCGCGACCCGTGATGACTGGGTGTCGCAGGCAAAGACACTTTCCGCTGGCGGTTCGACTGAGTTTTCCCAAAAGGTCGACAAGGGCGGCGTGTACTAAACTACGGCAGCGACGATGGCCCAGCATGGACACACAAATGAAGCCCGGGCAGGACAACGCGTCGCGTTGTTCCTGGCCGGGGTTGGCGGTTTCTGGGTTCTGGTGACAATGATCGGGGCGAATTACGGCTGGTCCATGCGGACAAGGGCGTTTTTTGACCTTGCGGCGCTCGCCGGTTTCGGGTTTGCCCTGTGGCAGACATTTAGGCTTTGGCGTGCGCGCCAGATTGAAAAGGGCGATCAGTAATGCTCAAAGATGAGAACCGGATTTTCACAAACCTTTACGGGATGCACGACCGCACGCTGAAGGGCGCGCAGGCGCGGGGCCACTGGGATGGCACGGCGGGCATCATCAAGAAGGGCCGTGACTGGATCATCAATGAAATGAAGGCCTCTGGTCTGCGTGGCCGTGGCGGGGCCGGTTTTCCGACCGGCCTTAAGTGGTCCTTCATGCCTAAAGAAAGCGATGGGCGGCCTGCATACCTTGTTGTGAATGCGGACGAATCTGAGCCGGGCACGTGTAAGGACCGCGAAATCATGCGCCACGATCCGCATACGCTGATCGAAGGGTGCCTGATTGCGTCATTCGCGATGAACGCCAACGCCTGCTATATCTACATTCGCGGCGAATACATCCGTGAAAAGGAAGCGCTGCAAGCCGCGATTGACGAATGCTATGAAGCGGGCCTTGTCGGCCCCAATGCCGCCAAATCCGGCTGGCCTTTTGACATTTATCTGACCCATGGCGCAGGCGCGTATATCTGCGGTGAAGAAACGGCACTTCTGGAAAGCCTTGAAGGCAAAAAGGGTATGCCGCGCATGAAGCCGCCGTTCCCTGCGGGTGCTGGCCTTTATGGCTGCCCGACAACTGTGAACAACGTGGAATCCATTGCTGTTGTGCCAACCATTCTACGCCGTGGCGGCGACTGGTTTGCTGGCATGGGCCGCCCGAACAACGCGGGCACGAAGCTGTTTGCGATTTCCGGCCATGTGAACAACCCCTGTGTGGTGGAAGAGGAAATGTCGATTTCCTTTGAAGAGCTGATCGAAAAGCACTGCGGCGGTATTCGTGGCGGCTGGGACAATCTCAAGGCGGTTATTCCGGGCGGGTCATCTGTGCCTTGTGTGCGCGGCGAACACATGCGCGACGCGGTGATGGATTTTGATGCGCTTAAGGAAAAGGGATCGTCACTTGGCACTGCGGCGGTGATCGTCATGGATAACTCTACCGATATGATCAAGGCGATCTGGCGGTTGTCCAAGTTTTACAAGCACGAAAGCTGCGGCCAATGTACGCCATGCCGCGAAGGCACCGGCTGGATGATGCGCGTTATGGCGCGTTTGGTCGAAGGCAATGCATCTGTCGCGGAAATCGATATGTTGCTGGACGTGACAAAGCAGGTCGAAGGCCATACGATTTGCGCATTGGGCGATGCGGCGGCCTGGCCGATCCAGGGGTTGATCAAGAACTTCCGGGACGAGATCGAGGACCGCATCAAAGACAAACGCATAGCAGGGATAGCAGCAGAATGAAAAAACTGGGAATGATGTTTGGCGCGGCTTTGACACTGGCGGCCTGTGTCGCCGGCGGCGCGCGGTCGTTTGACGAACCAGCGGTGCAAAAGCTCTTCACCATGTCGACGCCGATGTACTACGCAAGCCAAAACCTGGCCAGTCAGGTGGCACAAAGCTGCGCGCGTTATCGCTATGATAGTGCGCTGGATGCGCAGTTAAATGAGGCCCGCAACGAGGTTGGGCGCGGTTCACTTTCGGCCAACAGCATGCGGCGTGCGATTGATCTGGAGACAGACGTGGCGCAGCGCAGTTTCCAGGCCAAGCATGATGTGGTGCTGGGGTCGGATGATCTTTGTGCGGCCGGGGATGCCGAGGCGCTGGAAGGTTCGGCCATCAGCGCATTGCTGATCCCGGCTTAAGCACCGAACAATGGCGTTTCGCAATGCTTTGGATGGGGCCGCGAGTTTTTGCGCGGCCCTTACCACGTCTGCAATCTGCGGATTGCCTGCCTGGTTTACAGTGATGGCCGTCAGGGCCGAGGTCGCACCAGTTTGGGCCTATGGAGCGGCGGGCGCGATTGGCGTGGTTGGGTTGATCTTGACGGTTGCCTTCCTGCGCAAAGGCCTGGCCGGCGTTGCCCCCACAAGACAGCGGCGGCGTTGACGTAAGGTGGGTTTGAACCCACCGCATCTGAAGGGAACCGCCATGCATCTGGCCGAATTCAATTTTGGCACTTTGCGGTATCCTTGGGGCGATCCGCGGATCGCGGGGTTTGAGGATGCGGTTGATCAGGTCAACGCCATCGGGGCGCGCAGTGCGGGGTTCGTCTGGCGTTTGCCTGACGAAGAAATGGAATACGCGCAAAATGATCCCGCGGGCCCGTTGAAGGACCGGCCAAACACCGCCTCCACCTTGTCGGTCTGGGAAAACCCAGCGGCGCTCTATCAGTTTGTGACCAGAACATTGCATGCAAGGATCATGAAAGGGGCACCCGACTGGTTTGTGCCGGGCGACAGCGGCCACCTGGTCTGTTGGTGGGTGCCGGTGGGGACGCGGCCAAACGTTGCGGATGGCATGGCCAAGTGGCAATCACTGCAAGCCGCAGGCGAGACGGAAAATGTATTCTCTGCCAAGCGCCTAAAGGCTCTTGCATTGGCATCACCGGCGTAAACACACCGATAACAGTGCGCTGATATTGAATATCGCACACCAAATCACGATGTCTGATCTGCAATCGGCAGCATCTGAACTGCCCGGCGCAGGAGAATGAGTATATGAAACGATTTGCGATATCGACCGCCCTGATGGCGGCCACCGTGATGGGCGCGGGCTATGCCTCGGCACAAACAGAGCTGAAGGACGTCACCCGTGTCAGGGATGGGATCGTGTATGTCGGCATGGCTTATGAGCTATCAGAGCAATGCAGCGACCTGTCTGCCCGTCTTTTCCGGGGGCTTAGCTTCCTGCAATCACTGAAGGATCACGCCCGCCAACTCGGCTATTCCGACGCCGAAATTGACGCCTACATCGATGACAATGCTGAAAAGGATCGGCTTGAAACAATCGCGCGCGCGCAGCTGGTGCGCCTTGGGGTTGTGGAAGGCAATGAGGATACCTACTGTGCCGTGGGTCGCCAGCAAATCGAGGCGAATACCCGTGTCGGCTGGCTCCTGCGCTAACTGTCACTGATTCCTGCGCATTTCGCCGACTTTTTTGTCAATCTGACTGGCATCATAGCCCTAGCCGCGTTAAACCCGGTCCGACGCGTCTGACCCTGTGTGGCAACAGGCGCCACTGGGAACAAATAAGGCACGCCATGTCTGATCTGCGCAAAGTCGTCATCGATGGAAATGAGGTCGAAGTTGATGGGGCCATGACCCTGATACAGGCCTGCGAGGAGGCGGGCATCGAAATCCCGCGCTTCTGCTATCATGAACGACTTTCCATTGCGGGGAACTGCCGCATGTGTCTGGTTGAGGTTGTGGGCGGCCCGCCAAAACCTGCTGCATCCTGCGCGATGCAGGTGCGTGATCTGCGCCCTGGTCCTGAAGGGCAGCCGCCTGTGGTCAAAACCAATTCGCCCATGGTCAAAAAGGCCCGCGAGGGCGTGATGGAGTTTCTGCTGATCAACCACCCGCTGGATTGCCCGATCTGTGATCAGGGGGGCGAGTGTGATTTGCAGGATCAGGCCATGGCCTATGGCGTAGATTTTAGCCGCTTTCGCGAACCCAAGCGCGCGACCGACGATCTGGACCTTGGCCCGTTGGTCGAAACCCATATGACCCGCTGTATCTCCTGCACCCGCTGCGTGCGCTTTACGACGGAAGTTGCGGGTATCCACCAGATGGGCCAGACGGGCCGTGGTGAAGATGCAGAGATCACGTCCTATCTGGGCGAAACGCTTGATTCGAATATGCAGGGCAACATCATTGATCTGTGCCCCGTCGGTGCGCTGGTGTCCAAACCCTATGCCTTTACCGCCCGCCCGTGGGAACTGACAAAGACGGAATCGGTTGATGTGATGGATGCTCTGGGTTCCAATATTCGCGTCGACACCAAGGGCCGCGAAGTGATGCGATTTTTGCCGCGCAATCATGACGGCGTGAACGAGGAATGGATTTCCGACAAGACACGCTTTGTCTGGGATGGTCTGCGCAGGCAGCGGTTGGATACGCCTTATATTCGTGAGAACGGCAAGCTGCGCAAGGCAAGTTGGCCAGAGGCGCTCTCGGCTGCGGCGGTTGCGATGAAGGGCAAGAAGATTGCCGGTCTTGTGGGCGATCTGGCCCCGGTCGAGGCGGCATTTGCCCTTAAACAACTGGTTGAAGGGCAGGGCGGCAACGTCGAGTGTCGTACTGATGGGGCAAAGCTGCCGATTGGCAATCGCTCGGCCTACGTTGGCACGGCCAGCATCGAAGATATCGACGAGGCCAAGCGCATCCTGTTGATCGGGACAAACCTGCGCACCGAAGCGCCGGTACTGAATGCGCGTGTCAGACGCGCGTGGAGTAACGGCGCCGATGTGGCCCTTCTGGGTGAAGCCGTTGATCTGACGTTTGATTACTTCCACCTCGGGACCGACCGCGCAGCACTTGCGAAGCTGGCCGAAGATAAAGGCCTGACCGAAGGTGCAGAGACGCCCGGTGTTGTCGTGGTTGGACAAGGTGCCCTGAATGAGGCCGACGGCGAAGCGGTGCTTGCATTGGCCATGAGGATTGCAGAGCTTGGTAACTCCAAACTGCTGATCCTGCACACCGCCGCGGGCCGCGTTGGGGCGATGGATGTTGGTGCTGTGACGGCAGGCGGGCTGGATGCCGCTTTGGATGGGGCCGAGGTGATCTACAACCTTGGCGCTGATGAGGTCGACATCGCTAAGGGTGCTTTTGTGATCTATCAGGGCAGCCATGGTGACCGGGGTGCGCATCGCGCCGATATCATCCTGCCCGCTGCCGCCTACACCGAAGAAAACGGGTTGTTTGTGAACACCGAAGGCCGCCCGCAACTGGCGCTGCGCGCCAGCTTCCCTCCGGGTGAGGCTAAGGAAAACTGGGCGATCCTGCGGGCGCTCTCGGCTGAACTGGATGCCACGCTGCCATTTGACAGCCTGGCGCAGTTGCGTCAGGCGCTGGTCGCGGCCCATCCGCATTTGGGCAAGATCGACGAGGTGGCTGAAAACGCATGGCAGGCGCTGCCCGTCAAGAAACCGGGCAAGGCCGATTTCCGCAATGCGGTCAGCGATTTCTACCTCACCAACCCGATTGCGCGCGCCTCTAGCCTGATGGCGGAACTCAGCGCGAATGCAAAGGCACGTAAATCCGCGCCAATGGCAGCGGAATAAGGACGAGAGCAATGGTTGAATTCTTTACCAACACCAACCTTGGCATCGTTCTGGTGATCTTGGCCCAGTGCCTGCTGGTGCTGATCCCACTGCTGCTGGCTCTGGCGTTTTTGATGTATGCCGACCGCAAGATCTGGGCCGCGGTGCAGATGCGAAAGGGCCCCAACGTGGTTGGTGCTTTTGGCTTGCTGCAATCTTTCGCTGACTTCCTGAAATACATCGTGAAAGAAATCGTCGTCCCGGCAGGGGCGGACAAATTCGTTTTCTTCCTCGCTCCGATGATTGCCTTTGTTCTGGCGGTGATTTCCTGGTCTGTGATCCCGTTCAACGATGGATGGGTGCTGTCGGATATCAATGTGGCGATCCTGTTTATCTTCGCGGTTGGTTCACTCGAAGTTTACGGCGTGATCATGGGGGGATGGGCATCGAACTCCAAATACCCGTTCCTCGGCTCATTGCGGTCCGCTGCGCAGATGATTTCCTATGAGGTTTCCATCGGGTTGATCATCATTGGTGTGATCATTTCCACCGGATCGATGAATTTTGGGGACATCGTTGCCGCACAAGATGGCAGCGCGGGCCTGCTCAACTGGTATTGGGTTGCGCATTTCCCAATGCTGTTTCTGTTTTTTGTCAGCGCGCTGGCGGAAACCAACCGCCCGCCGTTTGATTTGCCAGAGGCGGAATCGGAGCTGGTTGCGGGTTATCAGGTTGAATATTCCTCGACCCCCTTCCTGCTCTTCATGATTGGTGAGCTGATGGCCGTCGTGCTGATGTGCGCGCTAATCTCACTGTTGTTCTTTGGCGGCTGGTTGTCGCCGATCCCAGGCCTGCCTGACGGGATCTTGTGGTTAGTCCTGAAAATGTCCGCGTGTTTCTTTGTCTTCTCAATGGTGAAGGCGATCACACCACGTTACCGCTATGACCAGTTGATGCGGATCGGTTGGAAAGTGTTCCTGCCGCTGTCACTGGCTTGGGTGGTCATTGTGTCATTCCTCGCAAAATATGAGGTTCTGGGGGGCTTTTGGGCCCGCTGGACGATGGGGGCTTGATGCTGGTTCGTACGGCGATATCTGCCCTTATTGTTTGCTTTGCCTCAACTGCAGTCGCACAAGTGGTTTCAGACAAGTGGGCTGCTTCTATGGGTGCGGCGGTTTCATCCTACGTTGAAGATACTTGCCCGGCGGCTGCAAACTTGGAGGCTGATTTAGAAACAATATTGACCGATGCGTTTAGTTCGAACTCCGTGGATCTCCCTCTCGGGCCTGTTGATCAGCTAAATGTGCAGGAGGATGACGAATTCATCACATTGATGTCTGATCTTGACAAGCGTTTGATGGCTATCGTGTTTGTGGGCGCTTTTGCGGCTATTGATAATGTTGTATTTATGCGCGCGGTTAACGATGAGGCAATGTTGGCGATGCCCGACTACCTAGAAAACGAAGCTATGTTGCGTAAGAAAGCAAGTATTTCGTTGGAACTGATGGAGTGTTTGTGGCCGTCGGCGGATGAGGTTTCCACGCCGCCGATACAGTCTGGGTGGGGGGATGTCGGTCACGAATTGTGGTTTCGGATAACCGAACAGATTTATACCGTAAGTTGTCCGGTGGACTATCTCACTCTTGCGAGGGCGTTTGTGGAAGCTGATTTTGCTTCAGTACCCCCTGCAGATCGTCAAGACTTTGTCGGGGAGCTTTTGATACGGCATGAGGAATACCTTGAGGCCGCGAAAATTCCAGAGACCTGCGAGGACTTCAGTTAAGATGATCCAAATCGACGACACTCACGCGGCGAGATGTTCCCTGTTGCCGGATGCATTTCAGGGCCTCAAGCTTGCCCTGAAGTGCTTCTTTTCACCTAAGGCGACTGTGAACTCCTCACGTAAAATGGGGCTTTGGGAACCGCTGGGCAGTGGGGGCGTGATGATTAAGAAAACTGCGTTTGCTCTGTTTGTTCTGCCATTTTCTCTGGGGTTGACGATGACCGCCGCACAGGCACAGCAAAAGTTTCCGGGCTGGATCACTGGGTGCTCTGCCGGGCCGTTCGGTGGCGAAAACTGTCCCGCCGAAGCGGCTGGTGCGTTGATGGCAAGCCTGCCGATCGGATTGTTAGAGCGTGATTTGCCCAACGCAAATTTTGATACCTTTGCGCTGGAAGAAGTGCTGCGCCGCATGGGCAGCGGTGTGCAAAGTAAGGCACAACGTGGCGGCTGTAACGGGGCCGATGACGTTGTCGTGGCAGGCGAGATTCTACGCGCCAAGATTCCGGCCAACCCTTCGCTTTCGGGGGATGAACGTGAATTGTTTGATCACCTTATGAACATAGCAACCAACGCTAGCGACTACGTAGGAGAGGGCTGCTAAAATGACCCAGATCGATTACACCCGCGCTGCGAAATACTTCCTGTTGCAGGACGTCTGGCAAGGCTTCCGCCTGGGTCTGAAGTATTTCTTCTCGCCCAAGGCGACGGTGAACTATCCGCATGAAAAGGGGCCGCTTTCCCCGCGGTTTCGGGGTGAGCACGCCCTGCGCCGCTACCCCAATGGCGAAGAACGCTGCATCGCTTGTAAGCTTTGCGAAGCGGTCTGCCCGGCGCAAGCTATTACGATTGATGCTGAACCCCGCGACGATGGGTCCCGTCGCACGACCCGCTATGACATCGACATGACGAAATGTATCTACTGTGGTTTCTGCCAAGAGGCCTGCCCGGTGGATGCGATCGTCGAAGGCCCGAATTTCGAATTCAGCACAGAGACACGCGAAGAGCTGTATTACGACAAGGACAAGCTGCTGGAAAACGGCGACCGTTGGGAAGCCGAAATCGCGCGCAACCTTGAACTGGATGCGCCATACCGATGACCGATCAGACCCCCTTTGACGCCATGATGCAGATGGGCCAGGACTGGGCCAAGTCGATGAATGTCGACATGGATGCCCTTACGCCCAAGGGGTTTGAAAACCTGTGGCCAACCATGCCTGCCGAAACCATGGAGCTGTTCTTTGGCAAGGGCATCAACTCTGGTGGTCTGGATGCCAAAACGCGGCTGTTATTGGCGCTTGCGGGTCTTACTGTGCTGGGCGCGCAGGCCGAGGCGCAGATCAGGCAGACCGTTCGTCACTTGGTCGAAGCGGGTGCCACGAAACAGGAAATCGCCGAAGCAATTGCCCAGATGGGGCTATTCGCGGGCGCCCCGGCCATGACCAAAGCCATGGAACTGGCCACTGAAGTCTTAGAGAAGGACGAAAGCGCATGACCGTCTTCGCGTTCATTTTTTACCTATTTGCCGTGACAACCGTTGCAGGCGGTCTGATGACCGTGGTGAGCCGGAACCCGGTGCATTCGGTCCTGTGGCTGATCCTGGCGTTTCTGTCATCGGCTGGGTTGTTTGTGACCTTGGGCGCGGAATTCGTCGCCATGCTGCTGATCATCGTCTATGTGGGCGCGGTGGCTGTGCTTTTCTTGTTTGTGGTCATGATGCTGGATGTGGATTTCGCCGAATTGAAGGCGGAAATGACGAAGTACCTGCCATTGGCACTGCTGATTGGCGTTGTGGTGCTGATGCAACTGGCGCTGGCATTGGGCGTCTGGGGCTTTGCCGATGGGGTCGACGGGCGGATCGCCGCCCCGACGGGTGACCTTGATAACACCCGCGCCCTGGGTCTGCTGGTCTATGACAAATACCTCCTGCTGTTCCAACTGGCCGGTTTGATCCTGCTGGTTGCGATGATCGGGGCGATTGTTCTGACGCTGCGCCACCGCGTGGACATCAAGCGCCAGAACGTGCTGGCGCAGATGTACCGTGACCCTGCAAAGGCGATGGAGCTGAAAGACGTGAAACCGGGGCAAGGGCTGTAACATTGTCTGCGACCGAACTGGCTGGCCCTAATTGAAATCGGGACCGGCGGCTGAAAAAAAGACCGGGGTACATGCCCCAGAAGGACGAATGAATGATCGGACTTGAACATTATCTCGCGGTGGCCGCAGCGCTATTTGTGATCGGCATTTTCGGGCTGTTCCTGAACCGGAAGAATGTGATCATCCTGTTGATGAGCATCGAATTGATGCTGTTGGCGGTGAATATCAATCTTGTCGCCTTCTCCAGCTATTTGGGTGATTTGGTGGGGCAGGTGTTTACCTTGTTTGTACTGACCGTCGCCGCTGCCGAGGCCGCGATTGGCCTGGCGATCCTTGTTTGTTTCTTCCGCAATCGCGGGACCATCGACGTTGAAGACGTCAACGTGATGAAGGGCTGATCACATGGAAACCATCATCCTTTTTGCCCCGCTGGTGGGTGCCATCCTTTGCGGGTTTGGCTGGAAACTGATCGGCGAGACGGCCGCGCAGTGGACGGCGACAAGCCTTCTGTTTCTCGCCGCGATCCTGTCGTGGGTCATGTTCCTGACGTTTGACCCATCCGCACACCCCAACGGCACCTACACCGTCAATATCCTGCGCTGGATCGAAAGCGGCACGTTAAGCACCGATTGGGCGATCCGGATGGACCGTCTGACCGCGATCATGCTGATTGTGATCAACACGGTTTCGGCCCTCGTGCATATGTATTCCTTTGGCTACATGGCCCATGATGAGAACTTCAAAGAACACGAGAGCTATCGCCCGCGCTTCTTTGCTTATCTGTCATTCTTTACCTTTGCGATGTTGATGCTGGTGACAGCTGACAACCTTGTGCAGATGTTCTTTGGCTGGGAAGGCGTTGGTGTCGCCTCTTATCTTCTGATCGGTTTCTACTATCGCAAGCCATCTGCCGGTGCGGCCGCCATTAAGGCGTTTGTCGTCAACCGTGTCGGCGACTTTGGTTTCGCACTGGGTATCTTTGCGCTGTATATGGTGACTGACAGCATCCGCTTTGAAGATATTTTTGCGGCGATCCCCAATCTGCAAGATCACACAATGAGCTTTGCATGGCGCGACTGGAATACGCTGAACCTGATCGCCTTCCTGCTGTTCATTGGTGCGATGGGTAAGTCCGCACAACTGTTCCTGCACACTTGGTTGCCTGACGCAATGGAAGGCCCGACGCCTGTGTCGGCCCTGATCCACGCCGCGACCATGGTGACCGCCGGTGTCTTCCTTGTTTGCCGCATGTCACCATTGATGGAGTATGCCGAGGCGACGACAGCATTCATTGTGTTCCTTGGTGCGACAACGGCGTTCTTTGCTGCGACCGTTGGTCTGGTCCAGAATGACATCAAGCGTGTCATCGCCTATTCCACCTGTTCGCAGTTGGGGTACATGTTCGTGGCGGCTGGTCTTGGCGTCTATTCCGTCGCGATGTTCCATCTGCTGACCCACGCGTTCTTTAAGGCAATGTTGTTCCTTGGGGCCGGGTCGGTCATCCACGCAATGCACCACGAACAGGACATGCGGAACTATGGTGGGTTGCGCCACAAAATCCCCAAGACGTTCTGGATGATGATGATCGGTACATTGGCAATTACCGGTGTAGGTATTCCGCTCCTCTATGTGGGCTTCCCCGTCGGTTTCGCAGGTTTCGTGTCCAAAGACGCTATCATCGAAAGTGCCTATGCGGGCACGGCGGGCGGCTATGCCTTCTGGATGTTGGTGATCGCGGCCCTGATGACCAGTTTCTACAGCTGGCGTTTGATGTTCCTGACATTCTATGGCACGCCACGCGGTGATGCGCATACGCATGAGCACGCGCATGAGGCCCCCAATTCGATGTTGTTCCCGCTTTATGTGCTCGCTGTTGGCGCGGTCTTCTCTGGGATGGTCTGGTACGGGTCGTTCTTTGGCTCCAACGACAGGGTTGGCAAGTTCTTTGGCGTGCCATACGCGGAAGCCACCGCGCATGGTGAGGTCGAGGGTGATCATGGCGATGATCACAGCGACGATGCCGCCCATGCCAACGAAGATGACCACGCCAAGGAAGAGGGCGGCCACGGCAAAGCCCACTACAACCTTGTTGGTGTTCCGGGCGAGGGGGCAATACACAACAGCCCCGACAATCACGTGCTCAACGAGGCGCATGAGGTGCCCGTTTGGGTCAAGCTTGCACCGTTTGTAGCGATGCTCGCGGGCTTTGGACTTGCCTATCAGATGTATATCCGCCGCCCCGACTGGCCGCGCAAACTGGTCGCGCAGCAAGCACCGCTTTATCAGTTCCTGCTGAACAAATGGTACTTTGACGAGATTTATGATTTCCTTTTCGTCCGCCCCGCAATGGCCTTGGGCCGCATCCTGTGGAAACAGGGTGACACCAAGACAATCGACGGTGGCATCAATGGCGTCGCCATGGGGATTGTGCCGTTCCTGACGCGGCTGGCTGGCCGTGCGCAGTCGGGCTATATCTTTAGCTATGTCTTCGCGATGGTCCTTGGCATCGCGGTCCTACTCACCTGGATGACGCTGTTTGGGGGAGCGAACTGATGGGCAATATTCTTTCACTCACCACGTTTCTGCCTTTGCTGGGTGCTATTATCCTCGCGCTTTTCCTGCGCGGCGATGATGCGGCTGCACAGCGCAATGCCAAATGGGTGGCGCTGGTCACAACGGCCGTCACGTTCATTTGCTCGCTGTTTATCTTGGGCAACTTTAACCCTGCCGACACCGGTTTTCAGATGCTCGAAAGCCGCGATTGGTTGCTGGGCTTGCAATACAAGATGGGCGTCGATGGGATTTCGATCCTCTTTGTGATGCTGACCACCTTCCTGATGCCTCTGGTGATTGCCTCCTGCTGGGATGTGAAAACCCGCGTCAAGGAATACATGATCGCCTTCCTGATCCTTGAAACACTGATGCTGGGTGTCTTCCTCGCTCTTGATCTGGTGCTGTTCTATTTGTTCTTTGAGGCTGGCCTGATCCCGATGTTCCTGATCATTGGCATCTGGGGCGGCAAGAACCGGATCTATGCGTCCTTCAAGTTCTTCCTTTATACGTTCCTTGGCTCTGTCCTGATGCTGGTTGCGATGGTTGCGATGTTCGCTGCCGCAGGCACGACAGACATTCCAACGCTGATGAACTTCACCTTCGCGACCGAGAATTTCAGCGTCCTCGGTGTGCAGATCATCGGGGGGATGCAGACGCTGCTGTGGCTTGCGTTCTTTGCCAGCTTTGCGGTGAAAATGCCGATGTGGCCGGTCCACACATGGCTGCCTGATGCGCACGTCCAAGCGCCGACCGCAGGGTCCGTCGTACTGGCGGCAATCCTGTTGAAAATGGGCGGCTACGGCTTCCTGCGTTTCAGCCTGCCAATGTTCCCTGTCGGGTCCGAGGTCATGGGGCCGCTGGTGCTGACCCTGTCGGCCATTGCAATTGTCTACACCTCGCTGGTTGCACTGGTGCAGGAAGACATGAAGAAGCTGATCGCCTATTCATCGGTTGCGCACATGGGCTATGTCACCATGGGTATCTTTGCGGTCAATCAGCAGGGCGTTGACGGTGCGATCTTTCAGATGATCAGCCACGGCTTTATCTCTGGTGCGTTGTTCCTGTGCGTTGGGGTGATCTATGACCGGATGCATACACGTGAGATTGATGCCTATGGCGGCCTGGTCAACCGGATGCCTGCCTATGCGCTGATCTTTATGTTCTTCACCATGGCCAATGTGGGCCTTCCCGGCACGTCAGGCTTTATCGGTGAATTCCTCGTGCTGATGGGCATCTTTCAGGTCAACACCTGGATCGCTATTTTCGCGACCTCTGGTGTGATCCTGTCGGCGGCTTATGCGTTGTGGCTTTATCGCCGTGTCGTGTTTGGTGATCTGATCAAGGAGAGCCTCAAGACGATCCAGGATATGGGCACGCGCGAGCGGGTGATTTTTGCGCCTTTGGTTGTGATGACCCTGCTGTTGGGCGTCTATCCCGCACTTGTCCTCGACATTATCGGCCCGAGCGTATCGGCACTGGTCGGCAACTATGAAACCGCGTTGGCGACCTTTGAGGCCACGACGCAGTTTGCTTCGAATTAAGGAAAGCCCGTTATGATTGGTGCTGATATCCAAATCCTGATGCCTGAGGTCGTGCTGGCGGTTTACGCCATGGGCGCATTGATGGCGGCGGTCTACACCACCAAGGACGGCATGGCGCCGTTGCTCACATGGGCGACCTCGGGTCTGTTCGTGCTGTTGGCGGTCTGGATCGGGATCAACGGGCAGGGAACAAACGCAGCCTTTGGCGGCATGTTTGTGGATGACGGGTTTGCGCGCTTTGCGAAGATCACGATCCTGGTGTCCGCGGCGGCTGTTTTGCTGATGTCGGAAAGCTATATGCAGCAACGTGGGTTGTTGCGGTTCGAATACCCCATTCTGGTGGCCTTGGCCGTCGTCGGTATGATGGTGATGGTCTCTGCGGGGGACCTTATGGCGCTTTACATGGGCCTCGAATTGCAATCGCTGTCGCTTTACGTGATCGCGTCCCTGCGCCGCGATAGCGTGAAATCGACCGAAGCAGGCCTGAAGTACTTCGTTCTTGGCGCGCTATCCTCTGGCTTGCTGCTCTATGGTGCGTCGCTGACCTACGGCTTTGCGGGCACAACGCTTTTCACTGGTATCATCGAAGCGACCGCGCATGAGCCTTCGCTTGGTTTGCTTTTCGGCCTTGTTTTCCTGATCGCGGGCTTTGCATTCAAGGTTTCTGCTGCGCCATTCCACATGTGGACACCCGACGTCTACGAAGGTTCGCCCACTCCCGTCACGGCATTCTTCGCAACCGCACCAAAGGTGGCCGCGATGGCGCTTTTCGCGCGTGTTGTGCATGACGCATTTGGCGGGATCGTCGGCGACTGGCAGCAGATCGTGGCCTTCCTGGCGGTGGTGTCCATGTTCCTTGGTGCGATTGCCGCCATCGGCCAGAAAGACATCAAACGCCTGATGGCCTATTCCTCCATCGCGCATATGGGCTTTGCCCTGATGGGGCTGGCCGCCGGTACGGCCTTTGGCGTGCAGGCCATGCTGATTTATATGGCGATCTATGTGACGATGAACATCGGCACTTTCGCCTTCATTCTGGGGATGGAGCGTGACGGCCGCCCTGTTACCAATATCGACAGCCTCAAGATGTACTCCAAGCAGCAACCGCTCCGCGCGCTGGCAATGCTTGTGCTGCTGTTTAGCCTTGCCGGTGTGCCGCCCATGGTCGGCTTCTTCGGCAAGTTCTATGTGCTGCGTGCGGCCTATGATGGCGGGCTGGCGTGGTTGGCAGTGGCCGGTGTGATCGCATCCGTGATCGGTGCATTCTATTACCTGCGCATCGTTTACTTCATGTACTTCGGTGAAGAGGGCGAGGCGCTGGATGGCAAGATGAACCCGGTGCTTTGGGCCTTTTTGATGGGATCGGCGGCGATCATGCTGGTGGGTGTGGTTAACCTGTTCGGGATTGAGCCTGCGGCGGCAGCGGCGGCAGCAACGCTTGTCAATTGAGTGCATCCTGCGACACTCTGAAAATGGTCTGTTGGAGATAGCATTCGACCGACAAGGAGAGGCAGCGATTGGTGACACCTCATGAGCCGGATGCACGATAGCGATCACAGCCCATGGCCCGAGGGTTATGATTGCGTTGTGCTGGATAGCGTTGACAGCACAATGGCCGAAGCGGTGCGGCGGATTCCTGTGATCGAGCGGCCAACGTGGATCATGGCTAAAACGCAAACGGCTGCGCATGGAACACGCGGGCGCAAATGGGTCGTACCTGAGGGCAACCTGAGTGCGACGCTGATTTTCCAGCCAGAGGCGACAGCGATGGAGGCGGCAAGGCGTTCGTTTTTGGCCGCCAACGCCTTGTTTCAGGCTCTGTCGATTTACGTTCCTGCTGAAAAACTCGCACTCAAATGGCCCAATGACGTGCTGCTGTCGGGCGGCAAGGTCGCAGGCATTTTGCTGGAAAGCAGCGGGCGCGGGCCGTTTGTTGACTGGTTGTCTATCGGGATCGGCGTGAACCTTGCCAATGTGCCAGAAGGTGTGACGGACGCGCGCTTTGCGCCCACAAGCCTTGTTGCTGCCGGCGGTGAAACCGTGCCGCCGCGCGACTTTCTGTCAACGCTTGCGGATGCCTATGCCACCCAAGAGGCGAAGCTATCACGCTTTGGGTTTGACCGTATCCGCGACGACTGGATGGCCAACGCGGCACGGTTGGGCGAGGTGATCACAGCGCGGACCGGTCGCGAAGACGTGACTGGCATCTTTGACAGCATCGACAAAGAGGGCAACCTTGTCCTGATTACCGGCGCCGGACCCCGCGCGATCCCTGCGGCGGATATCTATTTCTAAAGGAGCCTCTCATGCTTTTGGCTATTGATTGCGGCAACACCAACACCGTGTTTTCCATCTGGGATGGGTCCGAGTTTATCGCCACATGGCGCACCAGTACCGAGTGGCAACGCACAGCGGACCAGTACTATGTCTGGTTGTCCACCCTGATGCGGTTTCAGAAAGTCGAGGTGGACATTGATGCGGTTATCATCAGCTCCACCGTGCCGCGTGTTGTGTTCAATCTGCGCGTCTTTGCGGACCGCTACTATAATTGCCGCCCGATGGTGGTTGGCAAATCCGACTGCCTGCTGCCTGCTGACCCGCGTGTGGACGAAGGCACACAGGTCGGACCAGACCGTCTGGTGAATACCGCTGGGGCCTATGACCGGCACGGCGGCAATCTGATCGTTGTCGATTTTGGGACGGCCACGACATTTGATGTGGTGGCTAAGGACGGCGCCTATGTCGGTGGTGTCATCGCCCCAGGTGTGAATCTGTCACTAGAGGCGCTGCATAGTGCCGCCGCCGCACTACCGCATGTCGATATTTCCAAGCCGCAGGCTGTCGTTGGGACCAATACGGTCGCCTGCATGCAGTCCGGTGTCTTTTGGGGTTACATTGGGCTGGTTCGCGAGATATGTGCGCGCATCAAGGCCGAACGTGGCGTGCCGATGCGGGTCATCTCGACCGGTGGTCTGGCACCACTTTTCCAGCAGGCCGAGGCGCTTTTTGACGCCTTCGAAGACGATTTGACGATGCACGGGCTGACCGTCATCCACCAATATAACAAGGACAATACATGACTGACCGCCTGATTTATCTGCCCCTTGGGGGCGCTGGCGAAATTGGCATGAATGCCTATGTCTACGGCTATGGCCAACCCGGTCAGGAACGGCTGATCGTGGTTGATCTGGGCGTGACCTTTCCCGATATGGACGGCACGCCGGGGGTGGACCTGATCCTGCCCGATATCGCATGGCTGCGCGACCGTAAGGCGCAGATTGAAGGCATCTTTATCACCCACGCCCACGAAGACCATGTTGGCGCCATTGGCCATTATTGGGAACAGTTGGGCGCACCGGTTTATGCGCGCCCCTTCACCGCGAATATCGCGCGGCGCAAGCTGGATGAACACGGGCATCCGCCATCAGTGGTCAAAGTCGTGGATGTCTACCCCGAGATGATCAAATGCGGTCCGCTGACTGTATCCTACCTGCCCATCAGCCATTCGATCCCCGAAAGCGCGGGGCTGTTGATCGACACGCCCGAAGGGCGGGTTCTGCACTCGGGTGATTTCAAGATTGATGAAACGCCGGTTGTTGGTGACCCCTGGAACGAGGCGCTTTGGGAAGAGGTATCAAAGGATGGCGTCAAGGCGCTGATCTGCGACAGCACCAACGTGTTTTCGCGCGATCCGGGCCGGTCAGAGGCATCCATCGGCGACGCCATCACGCAGATGATGAAAGAGGCAACGGGGATGGTTGTCGCGACGACGTTTGCGTCCAACATCGCCCGGTTGAAGACATTGGCGATTGCCGCACAAAACGCGGACCGCTCGGTTGTCCTACTTGGGCGCGCGATGCGCCGCATGGTCGAAGCGGCAACAGAGGTGGGTATTCTGGAAGGCTTCCCTTCCGTTGTGTCGCCCGAGGACGCGCTGCAAATGCCGCGCGAAAACGTGATGCTGCTGGTCACAGGGTCCCAAGGCGAACGCCGTGCAGCCTCTGCCCAACTGTCCCAAGGGTCCTATCTGGGGTTGAAGCTGAAGGAAGGGGATACGTTCCTGTTTTCCTCCAAAACTATCCCCGGCAATGAACGCGGCGTGATCCGTATCATGAACCAGCTGTCAGAGCTTGGGGTCGATGTGATCGACGACGCGGGCGGCAAATACCACGTATCCGGCCACGCCAACCGGCCCGATCTGGCGCGATTGCACCAGATCACCAAACCGCAGACCCTGATCCCCATGCACGGTGAACACCGACACCTGCGCGAGCATGTGAAGGTCGGCGCAGAGGCGGGCCTGTCGGGGATTGTTGCGGTGAACGGGATGATGATTGACCTGTCAGGAAATCAGCCGACCGTTGCGGAATACATCGAAACCGGGCGGACCTATCTGGATGGGTCCGTGCAGATCGGCGCGCTGGACGGGGTGGTGCGCAACCGCATCCGCATGGCGCTAAACGGTCATCTGATCGTGACGCTGATCATCGATGAGAACGATGAACCACTGGGTGATCCTTGGGTGGAAACCATGGGTTTGGCCGAGACAGGGCAGAACAACGCGGCTTTGGTGGAGGTGGTTGAAGAAGACCTGAGCCAATTCATGAACCGCGCCAATGCCAAGACACTGCGGGATGATGTGAAGCTGGAGAAAGAGCTGAAATCGATTGCGCGCAAGTCCGCGCAGGGCGAGATCGGCAAGAAGCCGGAGGTGACGGTGATTGTGAGCAGGTTGGGGTAAATCGAATAAATCACTAGGATCACGCAAAATATGGCCAATATCTTAGCCTAATCTGAGACTGCGTTCGCCAGTTGCGCGACAATGTCTAGGTTGCCTACAGTCAAGATGGCTACAATAATTATGACAAAGAGAAGTATGGCACCTAGACCTCGACCGTTAGAGTGCCCCACCTTTAGTTCGGCAGTTCTCAGTAAGCTAATAATAGATTTCAAGACAGACTCCTCGCTATAAATGCGTCGTCGTCTTTGCCTTTGATGGTTCGAATATGCCTACTTCTAAAATACCGCGTCTAGCGTTAAATCTGTCCACAGTCACGAAATGTCATGTTGGCACAATATATAGTGGTTGTGATTAAAATGATCACTATGGTGATCCGCGTTCTCGCAGACTTCGTTCTTGAGCAATAGCGCCCATTTCCATTCGATGTGATGGTATACAGCAAGTTAGCAGAGTTGGCAGTTTATAGGTCGGGCTTCAGCAGGACACGCGCTTTACCCCTTCGCCCGCTCCGCAAAGCTCATCGCGATAAACGCGGGTGGCTCGTCCCCCATACCCACAACCTTCGGTCCATTGTCCCGGCGGTCGTTGCCGCGTCCGCGTCCGCCGCGGGTGCGCTCTTGCTTGGGTTTGTCGTCGCGCTTGGGCTTGTCTTCGGCCTTGGATGCGGCGTCCTGCGGTGCGGCTTGGTCTGGTTTTTCTTCAACCTTCGCCTCTGGCGCATCATCTTTCTTGCGACGGCTGCGCGTCCGCTTGGGCTTTTCCTGCGCCTTTTCGGCCTCGGCTGGGGCGTCATCGGCCTTGCCCTTTGGCGCATCCAGACGTGGGATCGTTTCCTTCACCAGACGTTCCACGTCTTCAAGGTTCTTTTCATCGCGCGGCACGCAGATCATGATCGCGGTGCCGGTGCGGCCCGCACGACCAGTGCGGCCAATGCGGTGTACGTAATCTTCGGCGTGGCTGGGCACATCGAAGTTGAAGACGTGTGTGACGGCAGGAATGTCCAAACCACGGGCCGCCACGTCGGAGGCCACAAGGATACGCAGCTCATTCTCGCGGAATTTGTCCAGCGTCTTGGTGCGGTGGGACTGGTCCAGATCGCCATGGATCGGGGCGGCGTTATAGCCGTATTTGTTAAGCGACTTGGCAACGATATCGACATCCGACTTGCGGTTGCAGAAGATGATCGCATTGCTGCAGGCCTCGCCCTCGGCATCGATCAGTTTGCGCAGCAAGGCGCGCTTTTCCGATGGCTCTTTGGGTTTGGCGGAGCCTTTGAACATCACAACACCCTGCTTGATGTTGGTGTTTGTGGTCGCTGCACGGGCCACTTCGACTTTGGCAGGATTCGACAGGAAGGTGTTGGTGATCCGCTCAATCTCGGGCGCCATGGTGGCACTGAAAAACAGCGTCTGGCGGGTAAACGGCGTGCGTTTGAAGATTTCTTCAATATCCGGGATGAACCCCATGTCGAGCATCCGGTCGGCCTCATCCACAACCATGATCTTCACATCTGTCAGGATCAGCTTGCCGCGTTCCAGATGGTCCAGCAGGCGACCGGGGGTCGCGATCAGCACATCGACGCCTTTGTCGATGATTTTATCCTGATCCTTGAAACTGGTGCCGCCAATCAGCAGCGCGCGCGACAGTTTGGTGTATTTGGCATAAGCGTCGAAATTCTCGGCCACTTGCGCGGCCAGTTCCCGTGTGGGGGCCAGCACCAGCGAGCGCGGCATCCGCGCCCGTGCGCGGCCACGGCCCAACAGGGTGATCATCGGCAGGGTAAAGGCCGCGGTTTTCCCGGTGCCTGTCTGGGCAATACCCAGAACGTCGCGGCCTTCAAGGGCCGGGGCAATTGCGCCTGCCTGAATGGGGGTGGGGGTGTCGTAGCCGGTCTCTTCGACGGCTTTGAGAACCTTGGGGGCAAGGTTCAAATCAGTAAACTTGGTCATATACGTCCTATACATGCGGATCGGTCCGCAATTTTTGAAAGGACGCATGTTCCGCGCGTCCCGCGTCGAAGGCCGGTTGGCCAGTGGGTGGCGCATAGCTGATCTGTGCCAAATGGTCAAGTAAACCCTGATTTTTCGCGGGGTTAACGGGCCTCGGTCGTTCTTTCGCGCATCAGGGCAAAGCGGCGAAAGACCGTGCCGTCATCCGCGTTAAGCAAGGTCAGCAGATGTCGTGCCAGACGTCCTGTCGCCGGGGCGTGCCCGGCATCCCGCCAAAGGGGGGCAAGCAGGTGTGCTTCCAGATCACCGCGCAGTACTGAGAAATCTGTCATCCCCATGGGCAGGGGTGATTTGTTGCGGTCCTTGATGCGAAAGGGGTCTTGCGGCGCCTGCCCGGAGAAACACCGTTCCGCCTCATAGATTTTCATCAGCGAAAAGAGCATGTTGAGTGAGGTGGCGAGTTTGCGGTCGGCCTCGCTCACCCCGTGGTCGGCAAACGTAATCACTGCAGAAATCAGCCAGCGGGTGGGCAGGTTTTCTAGCAACCAATCTTCCTCCTCCGCCCAAAGTCGCAGGAAAAGCGCAGGCGCGCCGTCGGGGTAGGTGTGCTTGCGCAGATGCGAAACCAACATCCCATGCAACATGGTCAATTCGTTTTGCCCTGTCAGTTCCCCCAGCAGCATATGACGTTTCTTTGCAACCCGGCTGAGCCCCTTGGGGCGGGGCAGTTCCTGCGCGGGCAGGGGGATGGATGCCAGTGCCTTGAAGTCAACATCCGCTGGCGGCACGTCGCCCCCGGTCAGCAGCGCCCGGCGTTTTTGATACTGCGGTAGAAGGTTCGCGATGCCACCGGGATAGGTCTCTTTGGGACTGGTCATGGACGGTGCGCCTTTGCTTTTGTCTGGGGCGCAGTATCAAAGGCACGCGCGGCGCTTACAAGTCCGATGTCCTGTGCCGTGCAGGTGCATAGCCCGCGCTGAGTACTGCGATTATCGGGGCAGGGGTCAAAACCTCTGCCTGTTCGTGCCTGGGTCGGGGCCGGGGCAGGCCATAGCCGTCCGGCGTGTAAGGCAGTATCGCGTCATCCCAGATCAGATGTGGCACCACATCCCACAGGATCATCGCCCCGTTGGGCAGCGCATCGGCGGACATCTGATGCCGCTTTTGCTGGCGTGTCCCTTTGATGATCCGCGCTTGGTGCAAGCTGCTATCCATCATCTTGGCGCTTGGTTTCTTGCCAGTGGCTGCCCACCAGGCGTCGACAAAGCGTCGGTAGTCGGCGCGCCTGCAATAGCCGCAAGGGCGATGCCCGGCAGCCATGGCGACAGCCTCATCCAGAAAGAACAGCTCGGTCCATTTGCGGCCTGTCATGACGTCTCGCTTGCGCCCCTGCCAGTCCAATGTGCAGCAAATCCAAGCATGGTGCGACCAGCGGGACGTGCCCAGCTGACGGCCAGCGACATGGATGATACCCCGATTGCCGGTAAAGCCACCACGGGCAGGAATGGCGACAATCTCGCCCGTGGGCAGAACGCGGTTTTGAAGGGGGATCGGGCTTATCCGTCGACGACCACGGCATCGCGCATGATTGCGGATTGCCAGGTCTGATCGTCCTGAATGGTTTCCAATGCGCCGCGCAAAGTCAGCCTCATGCCTTCTTCGACAACATCTATTGGTGCGGCCAGCGTCACCTGCAATGCTGTGCCATGAGCGGGATCCCCGCAAAACGGGCAGAAACCGATGTCAGACACCAGCATGAAGTCGCGTACATTGCGCGTGTCACCCAAAGGCACGGCAAAGCCTGTGATGTCGAACTGAGCGACGCCATCCTTGATTTCCGCAGGGAAGATTTTGCGCACCTGATAAGAGGTTTCGGTCGCGATTTCTTCGATCTCGATAGCGGCCAGCACATCCCATGCGGCGCTGTCGATAGTCTCGGCCAGGCCAGGCGATGCTGCGGCAAGGGCTGTGGCGGACAGGGTGACGGGCTTGGGCAACGACATCGAATATCTCCAATTGTTGTTGGATCGGACAGTATCACGCGAGATTACGCTGTCCAGCCGCCCAACGGCGGATACGCGGAAATGCCCTTACACCATCATCTCTTTCGTGGCTGTCAGCTTCACATCCGGGTAGTCGCGGTCGACGCGGTCGATATCCCATTGCAGGCGCGTCAGATAGACTGTGTCGCCGTCATTGTCGGTTGCAATGTGTTGCTTGTTGGCGTCGGCGAATGTATCGACGGCGTCCTTATCGCCCGATACCCAACGGGCAGAGGTGAACTGAGAGGCCTCAAAGCGCACGGGCAGCCCGTATTCCATCTCGATCCGGCTGGCGAGCACTTCAAATTGCAAGGCCCCCACGACACCGACGATAAAGCCGGACCCAAAGGTTGGCTTGAACACATTGGCCGCCCCTTCTTCGGCGAATTGCATCAAAGCTTTTTCAAGGTGTTTGGCCTTGAGCGGGTCGCCCGCGCGGCAGGTTTGCAGCAGTTCCGGCGCAAAGGACGGAATGCCGGACACGCGGAGTGCTTCGCCCTCGGTCAGTGTATCACCGATGCGCAACTGCCCGTGGTTTGGAATGCCGATGATATCACCTGCCCAGGCCTCTTCGGCCAATTCGCGATCCGCGGCAAGGAACAACACGGGGTTGGCAATCGCCATCTGTTTCTTGGAGCGGACATGGGTCAGTTTCATGCCGCGCTGAAAATGTCCCGAGGCCATGCGCACAAACGCCACGCGGTCGCGGTGCTTTGGGTCCATATTGGCCTGGACCTTAAAGACAAAACCCGCCACCTTCGTTTCTTCGGGCGCGATGTTGCGCGGCTGGGCGGTTTGTACTTGTGGCTCTGGCCCATAGGTGGCCAGCCCGTCCATCAGTTCCTTGACCCCAAAAGAGTTCATCGCAGAGCCAAACCAAATCGGCGTCATAGAGCCATTAAGCAGCGCCTCTGGATCAAGTGCGGGCAACAATTCCTTGGCCATCTCGATCTCTTCCAGGAATTTTTCCAGCAGATGCGCGGGCACATGTTCGGCCAGTTTAGGGTCATCAAGGCCACTGATCTGGACGCTTTCAGCGATTTTGTTGCGGTCGGCCCGATCCATCAACTCCAGCTTGTCGCGCAGGATATCATAGCAGCCGATGAATTCGCGCCCCACACCGATGGGCCAGGAGGCCGGGGTAACATCAATCGCAAGATTTTCTTGGATTTCGTCAATAATTTCGAATGTATCGCGGCTTTCGCGGTCCATCTTGTTGCAAAAGGTCAAGATTGGCAGGTCCCGAAGCCGGCAGACTTCGAATAGTTTCTGGGTTTGACTTTCCACACCTTTGGCCCCGTCGATGACCATCACAGCCGCATCCACAGCCGTCAGCGTGCGATAGGTATCTTCGGAAAAGTCCGAGTGTCCGGGTGTATCGACCAGGTTGAACCGGTACTTGTCAAAATCGAACGACATCGCAGAGGCCGAAACGGAGATACCGCGATCCTTTTCCATCTGCATGAAGTCAGATCGGGTGCGTCGCGCCTCGCCTTTGGCGCGGACCTGACCGGCCATCTGAATGGCGCCACCATACAGCAGGAATTTTTCGGTCAGCGTGGTCTTGCCTGCATCCGGGTGCGAAATGATCGCGAACGTCCGGCGACGGGCAATTTCTGGTGGAAGGTCAGGGCGATTTGTCATGGGGCACGCTTTATGCGGTTGGACGGGAAAGGGCAATCGGGCCGATGGCTTTAACGGATGATTTGTGATTGCGCGCTAGTGTCTGCGGCAGGGGATAAGAATGGGACGCACGACCGGCATATATGTGGTTTTGCTTTGGCTGACCGCTTGCGGTGGCGGGGGCGGCGGATCGGGCGGCGGCATGGACCCACGTCTTGCCCGGCTTGATATCTATGAGGCGCAAAGGCTGCGGGTGCTTGGTGATCCCGGTGCCGGCGTGATGGGCATGGCCATCACGGAGGCGATGGATGTGCCCACGTCTGGGGTGGTGGGGTACACTGGCGCTACGACGATCCGGGTGCAAAGTACGACGTCGATTATCCTCTATGGCGACGCAACGGTCAGCATCGACTTTGATACGACGTCTGCCACGGGCCAAATGGGCAACTTCTTTGGCACCACCGGGGGTGGGGCGGTGGCCGATTATGACGGCGCAATCATGCTCAGCGGGGCTGACACGTCCCAGAATCTGACGCTGGACTATACTGGTGCGCTGACGGCAGGGGGCGATACATTGGCCTTTGACGGGACGTTGCAAGGCATGTTTCTGGGCCCTGCCGGAGAGGCGCTGACGGCATCGGACTTACAAGCCACAGTGGTTTCAGGTGGCGCTACCAGCGACGCCACCATCGTTGTCGTGACAGAGGCCACAGCTCCCCCTTAACGGCCTGTTAACCATGTGCGGCCAAGAGTCGTAGGATGTGGCGTTTTTGGGCTCTTCTATTTGGTCTTTCCGCATGTGGCGGCGGTGGTCAACGCGCGACTGTCGAATCGTTTTCGCAGATGCATGGTGCCGTCACGGCAACGGGAGTGACCCCGTTTTCACAGGTTCCGACAAGCGGGCGGCACATCTACACCGGCATGATGGCCTTGAACCTGCCATTTGGTGGTGCGGCCGCAACTGAATACGTGGGCGCGTTGGAGATCGGAATCGCTATGAATGGCAGCACTGCAAGTGCAAGTGGAATGGTAGATAGCTTCGCGGAGGCCGGTGGTGCTTTGACTGGGGCGCTTACGGTGTCTGGAGGGACGTTGTTCCCGAACGCAGACCCGGATCGGAACTTTCTGATTTTGGCAAATTTGGACGGCAACTTGGGCAAAGGGGGCACTGACTATGCCCTCGACGGGACCATTGTTGCTGATTTTTATGGCGCAGATGCTGCTGCCATGGCCGGAACCGTCTTTGGCGATATCTCACAGGGCGGGAATATCGACATTTTTGATGGTGCTTTTGCCGCCGAAAAAGATCACTAGGGACCTGACCCTAACCGGCAGAGGCCTTGCGTAGCAAGGCGGCGGCCTTGGCGAAGGGGATCAGATTGTCTTTTACTTCGTAGTCCAGATGAGGGCGGTGGGCGTGATCTTGTGCGCCCAACCCCTCGGGCAATGCTGCGCGTGTGCGGTGATCCACGAGTTGCGATTCTGCTGCAATCCCTTCGGCATAGATGATGTGATGTTGGTCAAAGATCAGCTGGAAGTAGTCGACAAAGCCACCTCGCCTGCGAACAACCGCCTGTCCATCAACCAGATGGCGGGCCTTGATCAGCACCTCGGCGCGCCCAGCGCCCAGATGATCCTGCCGTTGGTAAACGAAAAGCCGGTGATCGGGGCGGAGCACCAGATCATTTTCATTGTGCAAGGCGCCCTTGGTGATCACAACCGGGGCAAAACTGCCTGTGGCGCGCAGGGTGGATTGACGCAACCAGCGCACCGGCTGTTTGCCGGCATCGCGCGTCAGCACGATGTCACCAGATTTCAGGGTTTCAATGGCGCGCATCTGCCCATCACCCATTGTGATTTGGGTGCCGCGCGCAAATGATCCGCTGGCGGCTTCTGCAAAGCGTTTTGTTGCCGTATGCCGTTCGATCCCGACAAGGCGATAACCGATCTGCGGCAGGAGCTCCCCCAAGGGTAAAAGGTAGATGTTGGCGACGGTGTTGTTGTTCACCTCGACCAGCACCAGCGCCTCGTAGGTGCTGCCGTCGGGCGCGATCATCGTCAGGCAGCAGTCAAGATGAACAGTGTTGTGCGCGCCTTCGGTGCGGGTCAGACCGCCCGCGCTGGAAAGCAACGGTAAGGCTTGGGTTTCGGCATTGGCATTGATCTGCAGGACATCGTCCATGACCAATTCATCGGCGAACGACAAAGCTTCGCCCTTCATCACCCCTTCTGTTGTGATGATGTCTGCTGCGGCATAAACCTCGATGATCATGGGCGTGTTGGTCATATCCAAGCGATACACCGCAGACCCCCTCGGGCCAAGGCAGAAAGAAAATCACACAGTCTGGAATTGCCGTTAGCAGAGGGCAGTGCTAGGTCCAATGGAAACGCAAGGTTTGGAGGACGCATCATGGATCTGGGTATCAAAGGAAAGCGCGCATTGGTTTGTGCATCGTCAAAGGGTTTGGGTCGCGGTTGCGCCGAAGCCTTGGCAGAGGCCGGTGTTGATCTGGTGCTGAACGGGCGCGGTGCAGAGACGTTGGAGGCAACGGCGGCCCATATCCGCGACACGCATGGCGTCAATGTTGTGGCGGTGGCTGCCGATGTGGCAACCGACACAGGCCGCGACGCTTTGCTAGAGGCTGCTGCTGGCGTTGATATTCTGGTGAACAATGCAGGTGGTCCACCTCCGGGGCTTTGGTCCGATTGGGACCGCGATGATTTTATCGCCGCTCTTGATGCCAATATGCTGGCCCCGATTGCCCTGATGAAGGCGCTTATGCCTGGCATGATCGACAAAGGTTGGGGGCGGGTGGTGAACATCACGTCCGGCTCTGTCAAAGCGCCTATTCCGCAGTTGGGTCTGTCAAACTCGGCCCGTGCGGGTCTGACGGGGTATGTTGCCGGAACCGCGCGGCAGGTTGCGGAATTCGGGGTCAACGTGAACAACATGCTGCCCGGCATCCATGCCACTGATCGGGCGGTCAGCCTTGATACTGGTGTGTCCAAGGCGCAGGGTATTGATATCGAGACTGCCCGTGCCAACCGGCAGGCCACGATCCCGGCGAAACGCTATGGCACGGCGGCAGAGTTTGGTGCGATGTGTGCGTTTTTGTGTTCACAGCACGCAGGCTTTATCGTGGGGCAGAACATCGTCCTGGACGGTGGTGCAATCAACGCCACAATCTGATGGCCGAGAAATTCAGCCTCAAAGATGATTTGTTCAACCCCACAACCGTGGGCCTTTTGGGGCAGCATTTTGAAGATGCAGGCGTTTTTACTGCTGCCCCTTTTGTGTCCGAAGTTCTTGCCGGGATGGCGCCGCTTGAGCTGAAGGCGCGGATCAGCTGGATTGCGCAGGTTCTGGAAAACCATCTGCCGCAGGGGTTTCCTGCGGCGGCAGAGGCGATCACATCAGCGCTGCCGCCGCCCCTGGACCCATCACGGTGCGACGATGATTTTGGCCGGTTTATCTACGCGCCTTTGGGTGTTTACGTGGAAAATCATGGGCTTGAAGACCATTTGGATCGTAGCCTTGATCTGTTGGAGGCGATCACACAGCGGTTTTCGATGGAGTATTCGATCCGCGCTTTTTTGAACCGCTGGCCTGACGAAACGCTGGCCCGGTTGAACCATTGGATCACCCACGACCATTACCACGTGCGCCGTTTGGTCAGCGAAGGCACACGGCCAAAATTGCCATGGGGGCAGGGGATTGCGCTGACCCCTGCGCAGACCTTGCCATTGCTGGACCGTCTGTATGGCGATGGCACGCGCTTTGTCACCCGCTCTGTGGCGAACCATCTGAATGACATCACAAAATCCGCCCCCGATCTGGTGCTTGAGCGGCTGGAGGCATGGCAACGCCAGGGCGATCAGGATGCCAAAGAACTGCACTGGATGCGCAAACATGCATTGCGCGGGCTGATCAAGGCCGGCCATGCCGGGGCGATGGAACACTTAGGCTATCGGCCTGATGTGGATGTGACATTGGATGGTTTTAGCATCACGCCCACAACACTTGCGCGGGGCGATGCCGCGCAAATCGCACTCACGCTGACCACAGCGGACGATGCGCCGCTGATTGTGGACTATGTGATCGATTTTGTGAAAGCCAACGGGAAGCAGGCACCAAAAGTGTTCAAGCTGAAGGTGCTGGACGCAAAGGGAGGCAAGCCCGTCACCCTGACAAAACGCCATGTGTTCAAGAACAACGCCACAACGTTCACTCTGCATCCGGGCGCACATCGCGTCCATGTGCAAGTGAACGGGCGCATCATCGGGACGCAGGTCTTCACATTGACCTGACCTTGCCCTGCGGTGTCGCAGTTGTTAGATGCCTCATACCCAATTGTTTTCGTCAGGGACTTTCACCTGCCCATGCAGCCCCCCCGCCTTGAGATCAAAAACATCGTCAAAGACTTTGGCGGCCGCCGGGTGGTGGATGACGTCAGCCTGGCGGTCAACCCCGGACAGGTCACCTGCCTGTTGGGGCCATCGGGCTGCGGTAAGTCAACAACTCTGCGGATCATTGCCGGGGTCGAGATGCAGGACAGTGGCACGATCCATGTGGATGGCGAACTGGTCTGCGATACGATATTCCGACTGCCCCCCGAAGGCCGCAACATTGGCCTGATGTTTCAGGACTTCGCACTGTTCCCGCATCTGACGGTGGCCCAGAACGTGGGGTTTGGCCTGAAAGGCCCCGGATCTGCAGAGCGGGTGCAATTGCTGCTGGATAAGGTCGGAATGGTGCGCCACGCCCGTGACTACCCTCATCAACTGTCTGGTGGAGAGCAGCAGCGCGTGGCCTTGGCCCGTGCCTTGGCACCAAAACCGCGCATCATGCTGATGGACGAACCTTTTTCCGGCCTCGATGACCGTCTGCGCGATGATATACGCGATGAAACGCTTGATATCCTCAAAAGCGAAGGGACGGCTGTTCTTCTGGTCACGCATGAACCGGGAGAGGCGATGCGCATGGCAGATGAGATCGCTTTGATGCGCGATGGCAAGATTGTCCAGCGCGGTGCGCCTTACAATATCTACAATGCGCCAACGGATCTGGAGGCGGCGGCATTTTTTAGCGATATCAATGTGATACGTGGTAAAGTTGAAGGCGCTTTGACGGATACGCCATTTGGTCAGTTCCTTGCCCCGGGGGTGCCGGATGGCACCGATGTTGACATCGTGATCCGCCCGCAACACATCAAGATCGAGTTTGACCGTGCCGGACGCGGCCCCAGCCCAACCCCGTCCGAGGGCACAGCGGCACGCGGCGTGGTCGAGCGCGCGCGGTTCATGGGGGCCTCAAGCCTTGTTGAGTTTCGGATGGATTTTGATAACTCGATCCTCCGGGCCGTCGTGCCATCGGTCTTTCTGCCCAAACCCGGTATGCCATTGTGGCTGATGATCCGCCGTGACCGCTGCTTTGTCTTTCCCAGCGGGCAGGGCACAGCAAATTCTTGAGTTATCCCAAGTAGGCTATCATAGTCCCAGCGAATATTGCGCCAATGTGTTTGGGCCGGCTGTGGCGAAAGATTGCCCCTTTGGCAGGTGAGATGAGTGAGAGCTTACTTTGGGTGACAGATTAAAGATCGGAATCGTGATCCCGCAATTCCCCGGGCAAACACACCTTTTCTTTTGGAACGAACTCAAAGAGTTGGAGCGTTTAGGCGTTGAAGTTCATCTGTTCAGTACCCGCCCCCCTGTCAAATCATTGATTGCGCATGATTGGTCGGACGCGGGGGCGGCACGCACCACCTATCTTGGCCTTGGCAGTCTGCGCGACAAGGTCAGTGCCACCCTGCGCTTGCCGGGCTGGCTGTCGGCTGTGGCCAAGTATGAGAAGACATCTGGCGCGCGTAAAAGTGCGATTATCTCCGCACCTGCAGCCATGGCGCTGAAAAAGGCATGTGCAGAACGGGGCATCACCCATGTTCACGCCCATTCTGCCGCAAATAGTGCAATGATTGCAGCGCTTTGCCATCTTGCAGGTGGGCCTGCCTATTCAATCACCCTGCATGGCCCGCTGGTCGATTACGGCCCCGCGCAGCCCTTTAAATGGGCACATGCGCGGTTTGGGATCATGATCACCAAAGTGCTTGAGCGGGCGTTTGTGGAAACACTCGGCGATGCGGCCCCGGACCGGCTTTATATGGGGCCGATGGGTGTTGATACGGATATTTTTAAGCCAAAAGGCACCTATCAGCCGTGGGATGGTGAGGAGCCGCTGCGCCTGTTTACCTGCGCGCGGCTGAATATCGTCAAAGGGCATCAGACCGTTGTTGCCGCGATGGAGTTGCTGAAAGCGTCTGGCGTGACGGCGCATCTGACCATCGCGGGCGAGGATGATCTAGGCGGGACAGGCTATCGCAAAACCCTGGAAGAGATCATTGCGGCTAGTACCGTGTCCGATCAGGTCACCCTACTTGGGGCCGTTGATGGCGCAACGGTGCGCGCGCATATTCACGCCGCACATGCGTATGTCATGGCCAGTATGCATGAACCGCTTGGCGTGGCCTATATGGAGGCGATGGCCTGCGGACGCCCAACCATCGGCACCAATGCGGGCGGTGTTGCAGAGTTGATCAACCATGGCGTCGACGGGTTGCTGGTTGAACCCAAGGATCCGCAGGCGCTGGCAGATGAAATCATGCGTTTGGCCCGTGACCCCGCCCTTGCTGAGAAGCTCGCGGTCGCGGGGCGCGAAAGGATCGTCACTGGCTTTGGATCCAATCGCAGTGCTGAGGTGCTCAAAAACGCGGTAGAAGAAACGACGTGATTGGATTGGTCCGGATCAAGTCGGGCGCTATTTCAATCGCGCTGCACGCCCGCCGCGCCGTTTTGTCACTTTGCCTGACCGCGATGGCAGTTCTGCCATGATCGTGCGGCGCTCTTCGGCACTCATCCGTGACCAGGCGCCGATTTCGTCGGTAGTGCGCAGGCAACCTGTGCAGAGCCGGCTTTCGGGGTGGATCACACAGACTTTGACACAGGGGCTTTCGATTTCGGCCCGCTGCCAGATGTGATCCGTGTTTTCGGGTTTTGTCACGTCTGATTCCTTAGATGCCCCATGCGGTCTAGCATACCTTGCAATATATACCCTGCGGCAACGTGATCGATCACCTCTGCGCGACGTTTGCGCGACGTATCCGCCTCTAACAGGGCGCGTTCGGCAGCAACGGTGGACAACCGTTCATCCCAGAAGGTGATCGGCAGCGGTGTCAGCTTTTCAAGATTGCGGGCAAAGGCACGGGTGGCCTGCGCGCGCGGGCCTTCGCTGCCGTCCATGTTCAAGGGCAGCCCCAGCACGATGCCCCCCACCATGCGGTGCGTCAGAAGGTCCAGCAATTTGGCGGCATCGACCCCAAATTTCTTGCGTTTTATGGTTTCAACAGGCGTTGCGACAGACCGCATGACATCCGAGATCGCCACGCCAATTGTCACAGTCCCCAGGTCAAGCCCGGCCAGCGCGCCCATATCGGGGATCTGCGCAACAAACTCCTCTGGCGCGTCGCAGATCATTCAAGCACACCCGCATCGCGGGCCGCGTTGGTCAGGATTTCCATGCCGCGCATACTGCTGACAAAGACCTGCTGGGCCTCGGTCCAGACCGCATTTGCGGCCTCTTTATCGCCCAACACGCCGTAGGCGCGGATCAGGCGCGCCCAGTCTTGCGCGGTGCCACCTTGGGTTGCCAGCCGGTCGGCCAGCCCGGCAACCATCCCGCCGATCATGGCTTGTTGATCCTCGGGCGACAGTGCAGCCGCTGCATCCATATCGGCAAATGATGGGCCGCGGGTTTCGGGTAACACGTATTCCACACCGGCCCGGAAGGCCGCATCTTCGGCCTGCGCGCGGGCGTTGGCCACATGGAATTCGCGCGGATCGCCGTTTTCGATCATGTCGCGCCACAGGCGCAGTGCCAGATCGGGGCGGCCGGTTTGATTGTAGAGCGTCCCCAGGTAGTAACGGGCAACAGTGTTCGTTTCGTCCTGATCCAGCAAATCGCGGGTCAGTCGTTCCGCCTCGGGTGAGACAAAGCCACCGGCGGCCACAACCATCAAGTCCAGCAGGCGTTCCTGATCTCCAATTGTCGCAGTATCCCCTTTGATCGCCAGAATTTGCGCCTGTGCGGCAGCGGCGGCACCATAGTCGCGCATTTCAACCTCATGGCGGGCCAGCATGCGCCAGACTTCCAGATCATCGGGGCGTGTGGGGGCAATTTCGCGTAGTTGGGCGACCGCGTTGAGGTATTCGTCGGGGACATCAACCGCAGGCGGGGCAGGAGCTGTTGACTCTAGGGTGGCCTGATTGGGACGGTTGGCGCGCATCTCTTCGCTGGCAGCCAGTCGTGCGCTGAGCGGCAGGTCAGGATAGCCCGGCGCGCCGGTGACCCAATAGAGACCAAAGCTGATCCCCAATGTCACAATGGCAACGGCAAGTGACAGGCCACGGGTGGGGGCAAACCTCGACGTCGGCGTTGTTTCGGCCTTGTTGGCAGCCAGCAATCGCCGCGCCACCTCGGTCCTGGCGCGTTCCGCCTCATCGGGGGCGAGCAGGTCGCGTTCCAGATCGCGGTCAATTTCATCCAGCTGCGCGCGGTAGATCGCGACATCGGGGTTGTCATCAGCCAAGGGTTTGGGCCGCAGCAATGGCGACACGATCAGTGCGGTCACACTGACGGTCAAAACAACACAGACAATCCAGAACAGCATCGCGCCTCACGTCATTCAGATGAAGTTCACATACCCCTCCAATTGGGGCGTGAAAAGAGCCTGCGACCATCCGCCATTTCGCGCGGGCGCGCGCATGTCGTAAAATGGCAGCCAGACGCCGCTCAGAGTATCCTCTTGGACCTTGGTCCGGTTCAGATAGGATAGCAGCGGCGCAGCCGTACTCAGCTAAGGATTCTGGCCCGATGAAACGTTATTCCGCTTTTGCAATCGCTCGTGAAGCCATGCGCCAGCATACCGGATGGGATCGCGCCTGGGCGAAGGCGGAGGCAAAGGAGAAATATGATGTGATCATCGTGGGTGCTGGCGGGCACGGGCTGGCGACAGCCTATTACCTGGGCAAGAACTTCGGGATCACCAATGTGGCGATCCTTGAGAAGGGTTGGCTGGGTGGCGGCAACACCGGGCGGAACACCACGATTATCCGCTCCAACTATCTGCAAGACCCATCAGCGGCGATCTACGAAAAGTCCCGCGCGCTTTATGAAACCATGTCTCAGGACCTGAACTACAATGTCATGTTCAGCCCGCGCGGCGTGATCATGTTGGCCCAGACCCAGCATGAGGTACGCGGTTACAAGCGCACGGCACATGCGAATGCGTTGCAGGGGGTGACAACCGAATGGATTGAACCTGCACGTGTCAAGGAACTGTGTCCGATCATGAATATCAGTGGGCCGCGCTATCCGGTTCTGGGTGGTCTTTGGCAGGCGCGTGGCGGCACCGCGCGGCATGATGCTGTCGCATGGGGTTATGCCCGCGCCTGTTCCGATATGGGTATGGATGTCATCCAACAGTGCGAAGTCCAAGGCGTGCGGCAGGAAAACGGCAAGGTTGTGGGGGTGGATACCACCAAAGGGCCGATTGATTGCGATAAACTGGGCATGGTTGTGGCCGGGCATTCCGGTGTCATGGCGCAGATGGCCGGTTTCAGACTGCCGATCGAAAGCGTGGCCTTGCAGGCGCTGGTGTCAGAGCCGATCAAGCCCTGCATGGATATTGTCGTGATGGCCAACACCGTTCACGGCTACATGTCCCAGTCCGACAAGGGCGAGATGGTCATTGGTGGCGGCACTGACGGCTATAACAACTATACCCAGCGCGGATCGTTTCATCATATTGAGGAAACCGTGCGTGCGCTGGTCGAAACCTTCCCGATGATTGCACGGCTGAAAATACTGCGGCAATGGGGCGGGATCGTGGATGTCACCGGTGATCGTTCGCCCATTCTGTCGAAAACACCCGTTGAGGGCATCTTTGTGAACTGCGGCTGGGGTACTGGTGGGTTCAAGGCGATCCCCGGTTCAGGCTGGGCCATGGCAGAACTGATGGCCAAAGGACAATCCCCGCTGACGGATGAATTCAGCATGTTCCGTTTCCGCGAAGGCAAGTTCATTGACGAGAGCGTGGCAGCAGGGGTGGCGCACTGATGATGGGCCATCCGCAGACGAAACGGGCACGGTTATTCGGCCCCGTCCTCATCCTCTTCAAAGCCGCCGCCGCGCAGGCGATCCACCAGCATCATAACAATGGCGGCGGAAAGGAAGGTTCCGAGGATGATCAACAACAGTTCCATGGCCCTGTGCTAACACAGCGCCGGTCAACGCCAACCCTGGCGGCAGTTGGCCGACGGGTTTCGGCGGAAATGGCCACCGTTCGCCCATTTTTTCCGGGGAAATCCGCCGACCTTCCTTTTCAGAACAGCCGTGCGATGTTGCGCCTGTCTGAAAAGGAGGACGCACTATGGATGAATTCAGTCGCGTTACACCCAGCACCTCAAGCAGCGGCGGTATCGGTTTTCTGGTTGCCGCCGTTATTGTGGTGCTCGTCTTACTTTACGCGCTTTTTGCAGGCGGTTCTGTCAGCCCCACGGCTGATCCCGCAACAGTTGGTGCACCAGAACAAACCGCACCGGCACTGGAAGATACCGCACCAATTCAACCTGTCGCGCCGGCGGCAGGCAACTAACCCAAACTTCACTTACCACGGGATCCGCTCAGGCGGGCGCAGCGATGCGTCCGCCTTTGATATGTCAGCTGCACGCGCCCTGTGCACAGCCTGTGCCCGCTTGGTGACCCCAACGATCCCCCCAACAACCGAGGCTTGCCCATGCTAACTCTGCGTTGCCCCTATTGTGGCGTTGATGCCGATGAAACCGATCTGCACGGTGAAGGTCAGGCCCACCTCAAGCGGGAAGGGCCCGGATCCTCGGATGAGGATTTTGAGGATTACCTCTTTATGCGTGAAAACCCCAAGGGTGTGCATTTTGAACGCTGGCGCCATGCCTATGGCTGCGGCAAGTACTTTCACGCCGCACGCTGCACCAGTACGTTGCAGGTGTTTGGTACCTATTCGGCCCAAACGCTGGAACCACCACAAGACATCAAAGACAAGATATCGGGCGCACGTCCCGGCTGGTCCTAGGGGACATTCAAATGAGTACCCGTCTGGCAAACAAAGGCCGTCTGATCAACACAGACAAGGCTGTTTCTTTTACCTTTAACGGCAAGCACTTGCGCGGGTTTGAGGGTGACACGCTTGCCTCTGCCTTGCTGGCCAATGACCAGATGCTGGTGGGGCGGTCGTTTAAATACCACCGCCCGCGTGGCGTTGTGGCATCCGGTGCGGAAGAGCCCAATGGTCTGGTGAACCTTGGCAAAGGTGCCACGTTTGAGCCAAACCAGAGGGTGACAACAACAGTAGTGTTCGAGGGGCTCACGGCCACATCGCAGAACCACTGGCCATCGCTGGAATTCGACGTGGGCGCCATCAACACGCATCTGTCGCGCTTTCTGCCCGCAGGCTTCTACTACAAGATGTTCATGTATCCCCGGCCGTTCTGGAAGCATGTCTACGAACCGATCATTCGTAAATCCGCCGGCTTGGGCAAAGCCCCCAAGGATCGTGATCAGGATACTTACGAACATTTCCATGCCCACGTTGACGTTCTGATTGTCGGTGGCGGCATTGCCGGCCTTGCGGCTGCCCATGCAGCAGGCGAGCGCGGCGCACGTGTTTTGCTGGTCGAACAGGCCGCCCATTGGGGCGGCCGCGCTGTCGTCGACACGCCAGAGATTGACGGAGTACCGGCGCAGGACTGGGTGCGTACCACCGTCCAATCCCTTGAAAGCATGGAAAATGTTGAATTGCGCCTGCGCTGCATGGGGGCCGGGGTTTACGATCATGGCTATGCGCTGGCCTATGAGCGCCTGACCGATCACCAACCCGATGCAGACGGCCCGCGCCACCGTTTGTGGCGGGTGCGCGCCAAGCAGATTGTCACTGCCACCGGTGCGATTGAGCGACCGTTGTCCTTTGCGGCCAATGACCTGCCCGGTGTCTTGCTGGCCGCTGCGGTGCGCGACTATGTGGTGAATTTTGGCGTGTCCGTGGGTGACCGGACGGTTGTTGTGACCAACAATGATGATGCCTACCGGACAGCGATTGTCCTGAAGGCAGCAGGGCTTGATGTGCCTGCCATCGTGGACGCCCGCACCGAGGTCGCAGGCGATCTGATTGATCAAGTGCGCGCTTTGGGCATCCGTATTGAACTGGGTAAAGGCATTGCCAAGGTCAAAGGTGGCAAGCGTGTGACCGGCGTCGCCTTATGTGCGCAGGCGGGCGAAGGGTCCGTGCTGGAAGAGATTGCATGTGATTGCGTGGCCATGTCGGGCGGTTGGTCACCGGTTGTGCATCTGTGGTCCCATTGCGGCGGCAAGCTGAACTGGGATGCCGATCAGGCGATGTTCCGCCCTGACCCGGAGCGTGCACCAACCGGGGCGGATGGGGCGGGTTTTGTCATGACGGCTGGCACCGCGAATGGGCATCTGTTCACCGCAGAGGCCGTCAGTGATGGCTGGGCTGCGGGGCGTGCTGCGGCGAAGGCCGCAGGACACAGCAAGCGCGGTGGTCAGGCCCCGCTGGGGTTGGACGCTGCCGAAGGCCCAATCTCGCCGGTGTGGCTGATGCCGCAAGGGGCCAGCCATGCGCTGCGGTCCAAGGCCTGGTTGGACTTCCAGAACGACGTCAAGGTCAGCGATGTGCAACTGGCGGCTCAGGAGGGCTTTGAGAGTGTCGAACATGCCAAGCGCTATACCACGTTGGGCATGGCGACAGATCAGGGTAAGCTAAGTAACATCAACGGGCTGGCGATCCTGTCGCAATCGCTCAATGCGGAGATCCCGAATGTGGGAACAACCACTTTCCGTCCGCCCTATACGCCGATTTCGATGGCCTCGATTGCAGGCGTGGCGCGAGATGAGCTGTTCCAGCCGATCCGCAAAACGCCGGTTTCGGACTGGGCCAATGCCAATGGGGCCGACAATGAACCCGTTGGCCAGTGGCGCAGGCCCTACGCCTATATCCGCGACGGCGAGGACGTACAGCAAGCGGTGAACCGCGAGGTCAAGAATGCCCGCGAAAACCTTGGCCTGCTGGATGCCTCGACCCTTGGCAAGCTGATCGTGAAAGGGCGGGATGCGGGCCGCTTCCTTGACATGATGTATACCAACATGATGTCCACGCTGCCGGTCGGCAAATGCCGCTATGGCCTGATGTGTACGGAAAACGGGTTCCTCATGGACGACGGCGTTGTTGCCCGCATGTCCGAAGATACATGGCTGTGCCACACAACGACGGGCGGGGCCGAACGTATCCATGGCCATATGGAAGACTGGCTGCAATGTGAATGGTGGGACTGGAAGGTCTATGTCGCCAATGTGACCGAACAATATGCACAGATCGCCGTGGTTGGTCCGAACGCCCGCAAGGTGCTGCGCAAGCTGGGTGGGATGGATGTGAGCGCCGAGGCCTTGCCATTCATGCAATGGGCCGATGGGAAAATCGGTGAATTTGACGCGCGGGTCTTTCGTATTTCGTTCTCGGGCGAACTGTCCTACGAAATCGCCGTGCCTGCGGGGCAGGGCGCTGCGTTCTGGTATGCCTTGTTGGACGCAGGTGCAGAGTTTGGCGTGATGCCTTATGGCACAGAGGCCCTGCATATCATGCGGGCCGAGAAGGGCTTTATCATGATTGGTGATGAAACCGATGGCACGGTGATCCCGCAGGATCTGAACCTGCAATGGGCGTTGTCCAAGAAGAAAGAAGACTACCTTGGCAAACGTGCGCACAGCCGCAGCCATATGGCAGACCCGAACCGGTGGAAACTGGTGGGGCTGCTGACCGAAGATGGGTCAGTCTTGCCTGACGGGGCCTATGCCATTGCTGACGGCAAAAATGAAAACGGGCAGGGCAATACGCAAGGGCGCGTTACCTCGACCTATTATTCGCCCACTTTGGAAAAGGGTATTGCGATGGGTTTGGTGCACAACGGGCCGGACCGCATGGGCGAGGTGATTGAATTCAACAAGGTTGATGGCAGCACCGTGCGCGCCAAAATCGTTGATCCGGTATTCTATGACAAAGAAGGGGAGAAGCAGAATGTCTGAGGCAATCAGCGCCCTGAACGGCAAAGTGGCCGCCGGTGAAGTCACCGTCCGCGAGGCGGGCCTGCGCGGCATGATTATCCTGCGCGGTGATCTGAGTGACAAGAAACTGCGCAAGGTTTGTACGGCGTTGACGGGTGTCAAGGTTCCTGAACAGGGGCAAGCCAACTGCGATGGCGACAAGGGGCTTTGCTGGATGTCGCCGGATGAATTGCTGGTGCTGGTCCCCTATGCAGAGGCCACGCAGGCGGTGACAACAATCGAAGCGGCACTGAGCGGTACGCATTTTCTGGCCGAAAATGTTTCCGACGCCCGCGCGGTGATCTTTGTCGAAGGCAGGTTTTGTCGCGAGGTGATTGCAAAGCTGGCACCAGTTGATTTGCATCCTGATACGTTCCAGCCGGGCGATTTCCGGCGGACGCGGCTGGGGCAGGTGGCAGCGGCATTCTGGATGCTGGATGAGGATACCTTTGAGGTGATCTGCTTTCGGTCTGTGGCAGCGTATACCTTTGATTTATTGGCAGCCTCGGCCAAAGCGGGGGCAGTGGGCATGTTCCCCACACCTGAATAGTTGCCCTTAAGTTGCCGGGGCACCCCGATGACGAAAAAGTGCCCGAGAACCGTGGCTTTGGTCACGGCGCTCTTGACCTCAGTGCGACATGTGACATTTAGTTTCACATCCCCGTCCTCAACGCAGAAAGAGACACGATATGGCATTCTCACTCCCCGATCTTCCTTACGCACATGACGCGCTGGCGTCTAAAGGCATGTCTGCCGAAACGCTCGAATTCCACCACGACCTGCACCACAACGCCTATGTCACCAACGGCAACAAGGCGATTGAAGGCACTGAGTGGGAGGGTAAATCTCTCGAAGAGATTATCGTTGGTACATATGACAAATCCGCCGTCGCCCAGAACGGGATTTTCAACAACATCAGCCAGCTTTGGAACCACAACCAGTTCTGGGAAATGATGGGTCCGGGCGACAGTGGTATGCCGGGTGAGCTTGAAAAAGCACTGACCGAGAGCTTTGGTTCTGTTGATGAATTCAAGTCGCAGTTCAGTGCTGCGGGTGCCGGGCAATTTGGTTCTGGCTGGTGTTGGCTGGTCAAGAACGCTGATGGTTCCTTGGCTGTCACCAAGACAGAAAACGGCGTGAACCCACTGTGCTTTGGCCAGACGGCCTTGCTTGGCTGTGATGTCTGGGAGCATTCTTATTACATCGATTTCCGCAACAAGCGCCCTGTGTACCTGACCAACTTCCTCGACAATCTGGTGAATTGGGAAAACGTCGCCTCGCGCATGTAACACCGATCCATCTGGACAATCCTAAAGTCCCGTGGGACATCTTCCCGCGGGCCTTTTGTTTGGGAGAATGTGATGCTTGGACCGACGCTGGATGAGATTGTTGCGGCCAGTACAGAAGTGCAGGCAGAGTTGATCGAAACCCCCATACTGTCGCTTTCATCGGCGCGGTTGGATGGTCTGTTACCCGTGGGGGCAGAGGTGACGATCAAGCTGGAGCTGTTTCAGCAAGCAGGGTCTTTCAAGGCGCGCGGTGCATTGTTGGGGATCAAGCGCCTGACCGCCGCACAGCGTGCGGCGGGTGTCGTTGCAGCCAGCGGCGGCAACCATGCGTTGGCCGTGTCCTGGGCCGCAAAGGCCGCTGGCGTGGACGCGCTGATCACGATGCCCAAGGCGACCGATCCCGCACGTGTTGCCGGATGCGAGGCGTTAGGGGCGGTTGTCACCTTGCATGACGATATGGCCGCAGCCTTTGCTGCGATGAATGCAGCGGCAGAGGGTGGCCGTGCCCTGATGCATCCTTTTGAGGCCGAGCATATGATCGCGGGCGCGGCGACCTGCGGTTATGAATACGCCACACAGGCCCCCCAAATCGACACTTTTGTCATCCCGATCGGTGGGGGCGGAATGATCAGCGGAATGGCCTGTGCCATCAAACAGATGCGCCCTGATGCGCAAGTGATCGGGGTGGAACCCGTCGGCGCAGACAGCATGTCACAAAGCTTTGCTGCCGGAGAACCGGTGCGGCTTGAAAAAGTCGCCACCCTTGCCGACAGCCTTGGCGCACCTTTGGCAATGCCGCTGACCTACGGCGTGGCGCGTGCCCATGTCGACCGGATCGTGCAGATCGACGACCGCGAGATGCTGGCGGCGATGGATATCTATCAGAACGTCCTGCGGATCACAGCAGAACCCGCTTGTGCCGCGTCGTTGGCGGCAATCCTTGGGGTACTGAGAGACGATCTTGCTGGGCGTCAGGTGGGGATCATTGCCTGCGGGTCTAACATCTCTCTGGATCGCTATGCCGCACTTATGGCAACGCTATAGCGCGTCCCTAAGGATCGATTGCAGTGCCGGGACATCCTCTGCGACATTCACAAACGACAGTATGTCATCGCCCGCAAAGCCCTGATCCACGACATGCGCGAGCAGTTCAAGCAGCGGATCCCAGAACCCATCCACGTTGAGCAAGACAATCGGCTTGCTGTGCAGTTTAAGTTGTCGCCAGGTGAGCGCCTCAAAAAACTCATCCAGTGATCCCGCACCGCCCGGCAAAACCACCACGGCGTCAGCGTTCATGAACATGACTTTCTTACGTTCATGCATCGTTTCAGTGATCACGAAACTGTCCAGGTCGCGTTTGCCAACCTCCCAATCCATCAGGTGGGTGGGGATCACCCCAAAGGTCTGACCGCCCGCATCCTGCACAGCGCGCGCAACCCGGCCCATCAACCCCACATCGCCCGCCCCGTAGACAAGCCGCCAACCATTGGTGACGAGCATTCGCCCGGTCGCTTGGGCCGTTTCGGCATAGGTTTCATCAACCCCATCGCGTGACCCGCAGTAGACGCAGACAGATTTCAATGTTGCAGACATTTGGGGCACCTCACTCAGCTTCACTTTGACCGGTCATAGCGGCGTTGTTAAGGTGGCTCAACCAAATGCAGAAAAGGCGCCGATTATCGGGGCCGCGAGGAACAGAGTATCGTGTCAGAAGACGTCAAATCAACCAAATGGGTCGTGGTGCTTGGGGGCATCGTGGCTTTGGGTGTGGCTATAGTGGTGATCAGCTTCCTGCCCAAACCGCAGGTGGACGTCATCACCGGGGCAGAGCCCGAAGCCGCTGTCGCTGACGTTGACGCCGCTTTGTCGGAAGAGCCCACGGCGCCGCAAGTACAGGTCGAACCACCACAAGAGCCTGCGATTGCCGCTGCCCCGATGGGCCCGGAGTTTGATACCTTCCGGGTCGAGCCTGACGGCAGCATGGTCATCGCGGGCCGAGCGGAACCGGATCAGTTTGTGGATATCATGCTGGGTGGCGAGGCGATTGAACGCGTCCGGGCCGACAGCGCGGGTAATTTTGTCGCCTTGCCGCTTGCAGGCCCATCGGATACGCCGCGCCGCCTGTCGCTTTTGGGTGATCCTGAAGGTCTGGCGATCGAATCCACAACAAGTTACATTGTGGCTCCGATTGCGGGCCCGGCGATTGTGGCTGCAGCCCCAATGCCGGACGAAGCCGAACCCGTCGAAGACACCACGGACACGCAAATAGACGTTCCAACCCCACCCGAAGTGCCAGAGGTGGATGTCGCTATTGCCACCCCCGCACCACCGCCAACAGTATTGCAGGCCGATGAGGCTGGCGTGCGTGTTGTGCAGGGCGGACCCGCCCTCAATACGCCCGAGGCTGATCCGAATGTGGCCCTTGATGCGATCACCTATGACCCCGAAGGCGAAGTTCAGCTGTCGGGCCGCGCCACGGGCGACGGGGCTGTGCAGATCTATATCGACAATGAACCACTGACAGCTTCACCGGTGACCGAAGGTGGGGACTGGCAGATTGATTTGCCGTCAATCGACACAGGCGTCTACACCCTGCGGATTGATGAGGTGGATGAAGACGGCGCTGTCGTGTCGCGACTTGAAACGCCTTTCAAACGCGAGGAAGCCGAAGATGTGGCGGCGGTTCTGGCCGAAGAAACCTCTGTTGATGGGTTTGAAGTTGCGGTCAAAACTGTGCAACCCGGCGCGACCCTTTGGGCGATTGCAGAAGAAAACTTTGGCAGCGGTATCTTCTATGTTGAGGTGTTTGAGGCAAATGCTGACCTGATCCGCGATCCGGATCTGATTTATCCGGGTCAGATTTTCCGCATCCCCGAGATTTCACAATAAGCGCTTGCCTGCTCTGGCAATCCTTGTCGCGGCGTCTTAGTTACAAAGGCCGCAGCGAGGAGTATTCATGCGTGGTCTAGCTAAAACCGATGCCAACCTGAGCGATGCGCAAATTCAGGGTTGGAGTGTTATCCGCCGCGTTGTGCCATACCTGTGGCCCGATGGGCAGGGGTGGGTCAAGCATCGCGTTGTGCTTGCCCTGATTGTTTTGCTGCTGTCCAAGGTGATCGCAGTGGGCACGCCGGTTTTCTACAAGCAGGCGGTTGACGCCCTGGCGCCTGATGGCGCGGATGCTGCAACTGTGCTGGGGCTGGGGGCTGTTGGCCTGACGCTGGCCTACGGGTTTGCCCGGTTGATGACAGTGGGCTTTCAGCAGCTGCGCGATGTGGTCTTCACCCGGGTCGGGCAACGCGCCTTGCGCCAGCTGGCACTTGAAACCTTCACCCATATTCACCGCCTGTCGATGCGCTATCACATCACCCGCAAGACGGGTGGGTTGTCGCGGATCATCGAGCGGGGTGTGAAGGGCGTCGATTTCCTGCTGCGGTTTTTGCTGTTCTCGATGGGGCCGTTGGTTCTTGAGCTACTGATGATCTCGGTGATCTTGTTTTTCTTGTTTGATGTCTGGTACCTGGCCGTCGTTGTCCTGACGATTTCGCTATATGTCTGGTTCACATTCAAGGTGACCGAATGGCGGGTGAAAATCCGCAAAGAGATGAACGATCAGGACACCGATGCCAATCAAAAGGCGATCGACAGTCTGCTGAATTTCGAGACCGTCAAATATTTCGGGGCGGAGCGTTGGGAGGCAGATCGCTATGACATGGCGATGGCCAATTATGAGAATGCCGCCATCCGCACCAATTATTCGCTCGCCTTTCTGAACTTTGGCCAGTCGGTCTTGATTACCGGGGGGCTTGTCGCCGTCATGGTGATGGCGGCTAAGGGCGTTCAGCGGGGCGACCTGACCGTCGGTGATTTTGTCATGGTGAACGCCTACATGATCCAGATCACGATGCCGCTGAACTTTCTTGGCACGGTCTACCGCGAAATCCGGCAGGCCTTGATTGATATGGGCGATATGTTTGATCTGTTGGGGCAACCTGCCGAAGTTCAGGACAAACCAGATGCGACACCGCTGAAGGTCGATGGCGGGCGGGTGACGTTGCAGGGGGTCGCCTTTGGCTATGATAAGGAACGCCCGATCCTGAAGGGCATCAGCCTCGAGGTTGAACCGGGGCAGACGGTGGCCATTGTCGGGTCTTCTGGGTCGGGTAAATCCACCATCGGGCGCTTGTTGTTCCGTTTCTATGATGTTGGCGCGGGCGCACTGCTGATTGACGGACAGGATGTGCGGGACGTGACACAAGAAAGCCTGCACGCCCAGATCGGCGTCGTCCCGCAGGACACTGTGTTGTTCAATGACACCGTGCATTACAACATCGCTTACGGGCGTCCCGGTGCCAGCGAGGATGAAATCATCGCCGCCGCCAAAGCCGCTAAAATCCACGACTTCATCCAAAGCCTGCCTGATGGGTATGACACCACAGTGGGCGAACGCGGCCTGAAGCTGTCGGGTGGTGAAAAGCAGCGGGTCGGCATCGCCCGCACGCTCCTTAAGAATCCACCAATTTTGCTGTTAGATGAGGCGACCAGCGCACTGGACACCGAAACCGAGATGGAAATTCAGGCAGAGTTGAAGGCGATGGGCGAAGGGCGCACCGTGATCACCATTGCCCACCGCCTGTCCACGATTGCCGACGCTGATCGCATTGTCGTGCTGGAAAACGGTGTGATCGTCGAAGAGGGTAAGCATGATGACCTGTTGGTCCGCGCCGGGCGTTATGCGCATCTGTGGAACCGCCAGTCCGAGGAAGACGAACTGGCCTGATTTCACCCGGCTTTTCCCATCTGGCCTTCGCTCAACAGGCAGCACTATGCGATTCAGGTTTTGCGCATAACGCTTTTGCGGGCCAAATGGGCTACTCGGCTGCTTGCATCGTTGCATCAAGGATAAGGGGTTCAGCTGCTGGCAGCCCTTCATCCCAGATGAACTCTGGTGCCTTGATCCGACGTGCCTGACGGCGCAGCGCCCAGTCGCGGGCGGCTTTGCTGCTGCGGCCCATCGACAGTTTTGCGAAAAGCTGTGCAAACCACTGAACATAGGTCACGAACCAGACGCGAACCGCCAGCATCGAGGGTGTGAACACCAGCGTCAGCATCGTCGCAATTCCAAGACCAAAGACAACAGCAGTGGCCAGCTGTTTCCACCACAGCGCTGTCGGGCTGTCGACGGAATAGCCACCGTTCATGAAATCAAGGCTGAGGCCGAACATCATTGGGGCCAGTCCCGCCATTGTCGTGATTGTAGTCAGCAGGACGGGGCGAATGCGATCCTCTGCCGTGCGGGTGATTGCCTCGGCCCGCGGCATGTATTTGCTGTATTCCTGATAGGTGTCGATCAGGATGATGTTGTTGTTCACCACGATCCCGGCCAAGGCCACGATGCCCGTCCCCGTCATGATGATCGAGAAGGGTTGATCCATCACCAGCATCCCCACCAGCGACCCGGCGGTGGACATGACCACAGCCATCAGCACGAGGAGCGAGTTGTAGATGCTGTTGAATTGCGCCAGCAGGATGATGAACATCAAGCCCAACGCACCGGAAAAGGCCACTTGCAGGAAGGCTGCGGATTCCGCCTGATCTTCCTGATCACCGGTCCATTCCCAAGAGATGGAGCCTGCGAAGGGTTCGCTGTCCAGCCATGTGGTCAGCGTTGCAATCCGCTCTGTCGGGTTGAGCGGGCTTTCGGTCACGGTGTTATCTGCGAAGGCGGCGGTCAGGGCAGCTTGGGTCGTGTCATTGTCGAAACCGATGATGTCATAACGACCTGCGCCGCTGGCAGTCTCATCAACCACACGTGCCACCGCAGCGCTGGCACCGTCTATGGTGAGGGTCACCAGATCCGTTTCGACAGCTGCCTTGACGTCAAAGTAACGGGTCTGATCGACGCGGTCGATCTGGGCCAGCTTTGCGACAGGGGTGCGGGTGATGAAATTGGACAGCGGGATCAGGCCTGCATTCGTCCGGACCTTCAGGCTGTCCAGCGTGGACAGCACCCGGTCCTGTTCTGGCAGGCGCACGCGGATTTCAATCTCTTCGTCCGAGCTATCCACGCGCATGGTGTCCAGCAGGATGCCCCGCGTGACCATCTGGACCATCGCCCCCACGGTGGCCACATCGGCCCCGTACCGGCCTGCTTTTTCCACATCCACGTCAATCTGCCAGTCAATGCCAGGCAGGGGCAGGCTGTCTTCGACGGTGATCAGGCCGGGCGTTGCGTCAAACTGCGCGCGCGCAGCGGCGGTTGCTGCCAGCAATTCGTCCCAATTGTTGCTTTTGAGACGCAGGTGAACCGGTTTGGCAGAGGCCGGCCCGCGCGAGAGGTTGAGTATCTCAAAGCGAATGCCGGGGATTTTGGCCAATTCGGTTTCCAGATTGGCGATGACTGTGTCGCCATCAAACGCCGGATCAACCCCGGTGCTGGTCCAGGGGATAAAGCCCAGAAGACGGGTGCTTTGGGACACGGTGGGTCGATCTTCCCATGGGATCAACTCCAGTTGCAGCTGCCCGATGGCATCTGCAGGGCCTTCTGCCCCACCTGTGTTTGAGCTAAGACCACCTTCGCCCGCAAAGGAAAACACACTATCAATGCCTTGGGTGGCGAGGGTCACTGCCTCAACCTGTTTAAGCAGCGCATCTTTCTCAGCAAGGCTGATGTTGCCGCGCGCCTGCACGTAAACGATGGCCTGTTCCGGTTCAGATTCCACAAAGAACTCAACGCCGTTGTTGTTGCTTCCGTAAAAGCCGAAAATGGACACGACGGTAAAGGCGACCGCCCCAACCGTTACCAGTGGCATGATCGGGTTGCCGGTGATGAAATACATGAAATAGCCGAAAGGCGTACGGCGATAGCCCGCTTTGATCTGCCGCTGTCTTTGTTCAATTCGGGCGGCCCCCATAGTGATTGACAAAAGGAAGGCGCCGCCAAGGAACATGATCATACCGGGAAGCGATTCAACGAATCCGCCTGTCTGCACTGCTTCTCCTGACAGATAGCCGGGGTTCAGCGTGAGCATTGCGCCGGTGAATACGACCATGATTGCCGGGAACACCAACAGTGCGCGAACAATCCACGGCAAACGCGCGCGCAGCGTATCTGATGCATTCCCGAACAGCCGACTCATCCGGCCGGTCACCCCGCCCATGACGGGCAGGTAGATCAGTGCGACCACAAGCGAGGCCGACAGCACGAAAATCAGCGTCACGGGCAGCATCCCCATAAACTGCCCCGGGATGCCGGGCCAGAACAGCATGGGCAGGAAGGCGCAGAGCGTGGTCGCTGTGGAGGAAATGATCGGCCAGAACATCCGCTTGGCGGCCTCCACATAGGCGTGCATTGGCCCTGTGCCCTCTTTGATACGTTTGTCGGCGTATTCCACCACCACAATGGCCCCGTCGACCAGCATCCCGACGGCCAAAATCAGGCCGAACATGACGATGTTCGAGATCGTGATTTCCATCACCGCAAGCAGTGCAAAACACAAAAGGAATGACGTCGGGATTGCAAAACCCACCAGAAGGGCGGGGCGGGTGCCGAGTGCAGCGAGGACCACGATCATCACCAGCGCGATGGCGGTCAGGACAGAGCCTTCCAACTGGCTGACCATAGAGGCCACGTTGCGGGACTGATCGTTTGAGGTGCCGACCTGAATGGCGGCCTGCAACTCCGGCGACCAGTTTGCGCGCTCTTCCTCAACTACCTCTTGCACAAGGGCCGCGGTGTCGATCAGGTTAAAGCCTTTGCGTTTGACGACCTGCAGGGCCACCGTATTGACCCCATTAAAGCGGGCGGTGCCTGCGCGGTCTTCAAAGGTCAGTCGGATCGTGGCCAGATCACCCAGCGTGATCACCCGGTCGCCATTGGTTTTCACCGGCAGGTTATAGACGTCCTGGCTTTCATCAAAGGACGAAGGGATCTTGACCGCAAACGTACCCTGGGCGGTTTCGACCTCGCCTGCGGCAATCAGCAGGTTGTTATTGGTCACAACACCGATCAATTCCCCAGCGGTGACATTGTAGGCCTCTAGCCGCAGCGGATCGATCACAACCTCAAGCATTTCATCGCGCTGTCCGGCGAGGCCTGCCTCAAGCACCGCATCCAGCCCTTCAATGCGGTCTTGCAGATCCTTGGCGACCCGCAGCAGCGTGCGTTCGGGCACATCGCCCGTCAGGTTGACAATGACGATCGGGAATTCTGAGAAGTTGATCTCGTTGATCGAATACTGATCGGCGCCAGAAGGAAACTGCGCTTCAGCACTATTCATTGCCGAGCGTATATCGGCGAGGATTTTGGTTTTATCCCAGCCAAACTCGAACTCAAGTGCGACACCGGCATAGTTCTCGGCGGCTGTGGCAGACATCGTTTTCAGGCCATCAAGGTCGGAAAGTTCTGCCTCCATCGGTTTGACCAGCAGGCTTTCGCTGTCTTCAGCCGAGATACCGGGGAAGGGGACCGACACAAAGATTGCAGGGATTTCAATGTCAGGTTCGCCCTCTTTGGGCAGGCCGACGTATGCCATCCCCCCCGCCAACAGCGAAAGGCCGATAAAGGCAAGAACCATGCGGGCGCGAGAGGCGGCCCAGTCAACTAAGCCGGTCATCCTTTGGCCTCTGAAAATGTTGGCGCGAGTTTGACGCCATCAATAACGAACTCTTGCCCGACGGTGATGATATCCACCGTCTCAGGTAAATCGGTCACCCAGACACCCTCGGCGGTATCACGCAGCAGCGTCACAGGCATAAATTGAGCTATGTTGCCTTCGCTCACGGTGCGCACACCGAGGACACCATCATCATCCAGCGTCAGCGATGATTGGGCGATAAGATGTGCTATGCGCCCAACGGATGCGATCAGGATTTCGGCGGTTTGCCCGTCGCTGATAGCCAGATCGGGATTGTCTACGGTGACTTCCACACGGAAGGTACGGGTCAGTTCATCCGCGCTACGCGACCGAAAGGTGACGCGGCCCTGTGCTTCTTGCCTATCCGCAAGCAGCGCACCGGCCAAAGCGCCAACGGTCACTTTGGAGATGTCAGCCTCGGGTGCAAACCCGACCAGCTTGATCTCGTTAAGCTGGATGATCGTCGCACAGGGCGCGCCAGGTTGCATCAATGCACCCAGTTCGGCGGTATCCGTTTCCAGCAGGCCCGAGAAGGGCGCGCGGATCGTCAGTTTTTCGATCTCACGGGTGGCCGTGGCCACGGCTGCCTGGGCAGATTGGATGCCGGCCTGCGCTGACGCGACAGCTGAACTGGCGCGCTGCACGCCTGCGGTTGCGGCTTCCATTGCGGCCTGCGCACTGACAACCCGTGTCTCAGACGCAAACCCGTCTTCTGACAGGCTGCGTGCGGCGTTCAGGTTGATCTCGGCCTCGCGGACCCGCGCATTGGCCTCAAGCACGCCGGCTTCTGCCTCGGGGACGCGCCCTTGCGCTTCGGCCAGCCGCGCGCGTGCTTCCGCCAGCGAGGCCTGGCGCGTGCCGGGATCAAGGCGGCAGAGCGCGTCGCCCTCATTGACCGAAGTGCCTTTGCGCAAGGGATCGGAAATCACAAGGCCTGATGTTTCCGAGGCGACGGTCACCTGACGCGCGGCTTCTGTTCTGCCGCGCAGGATCACGGCACTGTCGATTGTTTGTGCGACAGAATGCATGGCGACCACGCCGACGGCAGATTCGCCGGATGTCGCGGCAGTGTCCTCTACGGCAACTTCGGTGGTCTCAGGTATTTGTGCATCCGCAGGGGCGGTCTGTGCAAAGTCAAGCAGGCGATCACGCTCGAACACAACAAAATATAGGCCTGCAAGAACCAGAATTGCAGTTATGACCGGGATGATCTTCATTGTCGTGACCTCTGAACATGCCGCAAACCGCCTTTGCCGCGCTGTGTTTCTTAATGTTGTCTTTACGTTGCCCGCAGTTATGCGGATCACAATACCATACTAAACCACTCAGTTCATTTTACAGTCAACCTTCCGTGACGGCAAGCATCGTTTCTGCGACTGTGCAAGGAAACGTGATGGCATTTTTGCCTCTGCCCTTGTTCAATACGCCAGCTTCACGATATGAACGCCAAAAGGCGTATAATGACCTGCGAAGTGTGAGGCCCAAGGTGAGCAACAACGACAGTTTTATCGAGGAAGTCACCGAAGAGGTGCGGCGCGAGAAGCTCTATGGCTACCTGCGCCGGTATGGCTGGATTGCAGTAGCGGGTGTGCTGCTTTTGGTGGGCGGGGCGGCCTGGAATGAATATCGCGCCGCGCAGGCGCGCAATGCGGCACAGGCGCTGGGCGATGCGCTTGTCGATGCGCTGAACGAAGATGCGCCAGAGGCGCGGGCGATAGCACTGGCCGGGGTGCAGGCTGATGGGGCCTCTGCGTCTGTTACGCTGCTATTGCGGGCGGCCACCCAGCAAGAGACAGGTGATGCCGCTGGTGCGGCGGCGACACTGAATGCGCTTGCCATCGATCCGGACGCGCCAGAGATGTACCGCGATCTGGCGGCGTTCAAGGCGGCCATGCTGCCAACGGATGATGTTGCAGCCCGTCTGGCCGCGTTGGATGCGCTGTCACTGCCCGGCCAACCGTTTCGCCTGCTGGCGCTCGAGCAAAAGGCCTACCTGACACTGGAGGGTGGCGACGTCGAAGCCGCCATCGCCATCATGCGGCAGGTCGAAGAAGATGCCGCCGTCACACGCGGCTTGCGCGAACGTGTGCAGACGCTCATGGTGGCGTTGGGTGAACCTTTGCCCGAGCCTGTGGCCGAATAAAGCGCTGATTGGATCTGCCCGTGATTTCTAGAATACGCCTTGCCACACTCCTGAGCATGACCCTGCTGGCAGCTTGCGGCGAAGATGACATCATCCTGCCGGGTGAGCGTTTTGATATTCGTTCGCAATCGGTTGAGGTCAACCAAACCTTGCCGATCAATCTGCCGACTGTTCGTGCCAACGCAGAGTGGACACACCACAATGGGTCCGCGGCACATAGTGTCACTCATCCCGCACTTGGTACCACGCTGAGCCCGGTTTTTGTGGCCAATATCGGCGAGGGCGATAGCAAAAGCGCGCGAATTACCTCGCACCCTGTTGTATCGGGCGGCGTGATCTACACCGTTGATGCCCGCGCAACCGTTACGGCGACTAGCACCTCTGGTGGAGCCTTGTGGTCGCGTGATCTGACGCCGCGCACGGACAACCCCGGTGACGCCTCTGGCGGTGGTATTTCAGTTGCGGGTGGACAGGTTTATGTGACCACCGGTTTTGGTGAAGTGACGGCGCTTGATGCGGCGACCGGCCAAACCGTTTGGGTGCAGGACCTGGACGCGCCTGCCAACGCCTCTGCAACCGTGCGTGGCGACTTCGTCTATGTGGTCGCGCGCGACAGCATGGCCTGGGCACTGGATGCCGCAAACGGGCGCATTCGCTGGCAACAATCAGGATCGCCATCAACGGCGAACTTCGGCGGTGGTGCCGCACCTGCTGTTTCAGGCGACTTTGTGATCTTCCCATTCCCATCAGGTGAAGTGCTGGCAACATACCCACTGGGTGGCATCCCACGCTGGTCCGCCGTTGTTTCTGGCGACCGTGTCGGAAGTGCTTCGGCGAACATTAACGATATCGCGGGTGACCCGGTAATCTTGGATGACTGTGTGTATCTGGGGAATTTCGGCGGTCGCACCGTGGCAATCGAGTTGTCAACCGGTGACCGCCTTTGGACTGCGGCCGAAGGGACCGTCAGCCCGGTCTGGCCTGTCGACAATGCCGTTTTCCTGATCAATGACATCAATGAACTGGTACGGCTGGATCGCGCAACCGGGGATCCTGTCTGGCGCACGGCCCTGCCGGCCTTTGAGGAAGATCAGCGCACCCGCCGCCAGAAACGCGTTTTCGCGCATTATGGTCCGGTCCTTGCCGGGGGGCGTCTGATCGTCACCTCATCGGATGGGTTTATCCGGCAGTTTGACCCAACCTCGGGGGCCCTGCTGGGCCAGATCGTACTGCCCGGCGGCGCAGCCTCTGGCCCTGTTGTGGCGGGTCGAACACTCTACGTTGTAAGCAAGTCCGGCCAACTACACGCTTTCCGTTAGGCCGGAACTGGTGTAACGCGCGGGTCCAGACCCGTCAGGAGCCGAAAAGATGAGCTTTACCCTCGCAATCGTGGGACGTCCCAATGTGGGCAAATCCACCTTGTTCAACCGTTTGGTTGGCAAGAAACTGGCATTGGTCGATGATCAGCCGGGGGTCACGCGCGATTTGCGCGAGGGCGAGGCACGCCTGGCTGACCTGCGCTTTACCGTGATTGACAGTGCTGGCCTGGAAGATGCCACAGACGACAGCCTGCAAGGGCGAATGCGCCGCCTGACCGAACGTGCGGTTGAGATGGCTGATGTGTGCCTCTTTATGATCGACGCGCGGGCAGGGGTGTTACCCGCCGATGAGGTCTTTGCCGATATTCTGCGCAAGAAGAATGCCAACGTAATCCTTGCGGCCAACAAGGGCGAAGGCAAAGCGGCGGATGCAACGATCCTAGAGGCCTATGCGCTGGGGCTGGGTGAACCGATCCGCATGTCTGCGGAACATGGCGAAGGCTTGGGCGAATTGCTGGACGAACTCCGCCCGCTGGCGGATGCATTTGAAGAGCGCGCGGCGGCGGATGCACCTGACGTTGATGTGGATGTCGGCGAAGATGACGAGGATGCCCCGCGCATCCCCACGAGAGCCAAACCCTTGCAAATTGCCGTCGTGGGCCGTCCCAACGCGGGCAAATCCACGCTGATCAACCAGATCATCGGTGAAGAACGTTTGCTGACCGGCCCCGAGGCCGGGATCACACGCGATGCGATTTCTGTCCAGCAGGATTGGGGCGGCGTACCGATGCGTATCTTCGATACTGCCGGGATGCGCAAGAAAGCCAAAGTGCAGGAAAAGCTGGAGAAGCTGTCCGTCTCTGATGGCCTGCGCGCAGTGAAATTCGCCGAAGTCGTCGTTGTTCTGCTTGATGTCGAAATCCCTTTTGAACAGCAGGATCTGCGCATCGCCGACCTGGCCGAGCGTGAAGGCCGTGCCGTAGTTGTCGCCGTGAACAAATGGGATGTTGAGGGCGAAAAGCAAAGTAAACTCAAAGAATTGCGCGAGAGTTTTGAGAGGCTTTTGCCACAGTTGCGCGGCGCGCCATTGGTGACCGTATCGGCCAAGACGGGCAAAGGGCTGGACCGTTTGCAGCAGGCGATCATGCGCGCGCATGAGGTCTGGAACCGCCGCATTTCAACCGCGCAGCTGAACCGTTGGTTGACCGGTATGCTGGAACAGCACCCGCCGCCCGCGCCCGGCGGCAAGCGCATCAGGATGCGCTATATGACCCAGGTGAAAACACGCCCACCTGCGTTTGTGGTGATGACCTCGCACCCTGACCAGATGCCAGAAAGCTATAAGCGCTATCTGATCAATGGGTTGCGGGTCGATTTTGACATGCCTGGCACGCCGATCCGGCTTTACCTGCGTGATCAGGGGGACAAGAACCCCTATAAGGACAAAAAGTCGTCGCAACCATCCCGCCTGTCAAAGCACCTTAAGAAAGGGCCCAGCGCGCGCTGATCGGGGTCTGGCGGGCCATCAGGCCCTGTAGAATGGCTATTGCTGCGGCATTGTGCCTTGTCACACGGCGGGACCGACAAACCGACGGCGTGGGGGTGCGGGGCCTGCCCATCCTTGGGTGGGGAAAAGCCGACTTGCACGAAGGATGACGCTGCGTCAGCATTGCCGCAATTCAAACGGGGACAGTTTTAATGAAGCGTATTGCGATTTTTTGTGATGGCACTTGGAACCGCCATGATGCGGTAAACCCCACCAATGTCGTGCGCCTTGCCCAAGCGGTCAAACATACAGCCGATGACGGATGCAAACAGCAGGTGTTTTACGTGCTGGGTGTTGGGGCCGGGCGCGGGTCAAACGCCGTGGCCCGCACGCTGGACCGCTTTGCAGGCGGCGCGATGGGCTGGGGCCTGATCGAGAATATCGAGGATGCCTATCGCGCCCTGGTGTTTTGCTATGAGCCGGGTGATGAGATTTTCATTTTCGGGTTTTCGCGGGGCGCCTACACGGCCCGGTCCCTTGCTGGCCTGCTGCGCTCTTGCGGTATCCCGCCGCGCGAAAATGTGGGCCGCATCGGCGAGGCGATCAAACGCTATAGATCACGGGCAAAGGATACCAAGCCGGATGACCCCAAGAGCTTTGCGTGGCGCCGGGATTTTGCGCCTTTCACTGCAACAAGTGAGGCGGAATGGAACTGGCGGGAAAAAACCCGCCCCGGCCTATGCGTAAATCTGACCATCAAATATCTGGGCGTCTGGGATACGGTTGGCGCGCTGGGGGTGCCGGGCTATTGGGCAGCGGCACCATTGTTCAACAAAAGGCACCAGTTTCACGATGCTGACTTGTCGCGCTCTGTGCTGTCGGCACGCCATGCAGTCGCCATTGATGAACGCCGCAAGACCTTTCCGCCTGCACTGTGGTCGGCCAAGCTTGATGATATGAACCGCCATGCGATGGGGCTGGATGAGGATACGACACTGCACCCGGACACCCGCGACAACTGGGCCTATCGTCAGGAGTGGTTTCCGGGCGATCATGGCTCTGTGGGTGGGGGTGGTGACAGGCAGGGGTTGTCGTCCTTCAGCTTTGACTGGATCGCGGAAGGGGCCCGGCGCGCGGACCTATGTATGGACACGTCCGTGCTGGAAGAGGTGCAGTTGGGGCGCAATATCCGCGAGGCACTGACCAACCATTCCAATGTGGGGCTTATGACGAAGCTGATGCGCTGGAGTGCCAAGGATCGCAAAGGCCCGACCCGCGTGGTTGATGTCAGCCAGACGACGTTGGACCGCGTGGCCTGTGATCCGACGTACCTGCCCAAGACGCTGGAAAATGTGCTGCCAAAGCTGCAAGAGACCATCACCAAAGATGACCTCTTGCCGCCAGTTTAGACCATCTGACCGTTAGCATCGATCCGCGTTTTGCCGCGCAGGTAGGGGTGCAGCGCGGCGGGTAGGTCAACCGATCCGTCCTCTTGCTGGCCGTTTTCAACAACAGCGATCAGCGCGCGCCCCACGGCCAGACCCGATCCGTTCAGCGTATGCACAAACTGCGGTTTGCCACCTTCGGCTGGTTTGTAGCGCGCATTCATGCGGCGCGCCTGATAATCGCCAGCAACAGAGACAGAGCTGATCTCGCGGTAGGTGTTCTGACCGGGCAACCAGACCTCGATATCGTGGGTTTTGCGCATACCAGCGCCCAGATCACCGGTGCAAAGAACAACGGTGCGATAGGGCAATTCCAGTTTTTCAAGGATGGCCTGCGCCTGCGCGGTCATACGGTCATGTTCGGCCGCACTATCCTCTGGTCGGGTCACGCTGACCATCTCGACCTTTTCGAACTGGTGCTGGCGCAACATGCCAGATGTGTCGCGGCCTGCTGAACCGGCTTCGGAGCGGAAGCACTGCGTGTGGGCGACATAGCGGCGGGGCAGGTAGTTTTCTTCAATCGTTACGCCGTTGACGATGTTGGTCAACGTGACCTCGGCGGTGGGGATCAGCCACCAGCCATTGGTCGTCTGATAGCTGTCCTCGCCAAACTTGGGCAGTTGGCCTGTGCCATACATCATCTCTTCGCGCACCAGCACCGGTGTGATGGTTTCGGTCAACCCGTGGTCTTCGACATGCACATCCAGCATGAACTGCGCCAAAGCGCGATGCAGGCGGGCGACAGCGCCCGAGAGCAAAACAAAGCGGCTGCCGGACAGTTTGGCAGCAGTTTCAAAATCCATACCGGGACGAATTGCAGGGATGTCGAAGTGCTCAACCGGCGTGAAGGAGAAATTGCGCGGGCTGCCATGGCGGTGGATTTCGACATTGCCGTCTTCGTCGTCGCCATCTGGGATACTGTCATCTGGCAGGTTCGGGATGCCCATCAGAAGATCGGTCAGGGCCGCATCTTCGGCTTTGGCTTCTTCGTTGAGTTTGGCGATTTCCGCTTTCTTCTCACCGACCAGCGCACGCAGGCGTTCGAATTCCGCCTCATCACCCCTGCCTTTGGCCGCGCCCACTTCTTTGGCGGCTTTGTTAGCCTCGGCCTGTGCAGTTTCGGCGGCAAGAATTTTGGCGCGGCGGGCCTCATCCATGGCCAGGATCTGCGCGGATGCCGGCGCAATCCCACGACGAGACAAAGCCGCATCAAAGCGGTCAGGGTTGTCACGGATGGCGCGAATATCATGCATAGCATCGGTCCTTGGATGAAGTTTCAGTGCCGGTCATATGCCTGATTGTGGGTGGCAAGTGAAGGTGGTAAAGGAGCTGCGTGAAGGGTAAGGATTACCTGACGGCGCATTTGGCGGTGTCTATGGTATTATCGCGCCATTCAGGACGGATGTTCCAATAACTTGAGAAAGGTTTTTTATGCTACGTTTTTTTTCAATCACGGCTGTTACTGCAGTCATCGCCGTTCCGGCCACAGCGCAAGATCTGACCTATGGCAGTGCGCAATTTGATTTGACCCACCTCGAGGCGGATGGCGACGAGATCGACGCCAACGTTCTTGAAGGCGATGTTGAGTTCAGCGCCAATCAGTTTCTTTTTGGGGCCGAGTTAAAACGGCAGGATCTTGATTTTGGTGGCGGCAGTGGCGGCGTTTTCACGCACTACGGCGTTTTCGGTGCCTACAATGTTATCCCAGAGTTTATGATTGGTGCTGGTCTAACCGGGATCGATTTTGATGGAACAGACGTCAACGGATTTGAGGTTTTCGCGCAGTACACGGCGCCACAGTTTCGCGTGGCGCTTAATCACAACAGGCCTGACAATGACGACGAGGACTTCTATCTGACAACAGCTTATGTCGAAGGTCAGGTTGCACCTGCCGTGACGCTTGGGGCTGTGGTCGAGGCATTCAATGATGTTGACGACAAGTTCTATGCGCTGACGGCAGAATATGATGACGGACCAATCTTTGCGCGTGCCTTTTACAATAGCATAACTGATGTTGATGGTGGCTTGTTTGGCCTGCGTGGGAGCTACAGCGTCACTGATGTGGTGGATGTGACCGCAAGCCTTGAGCGAAGCAGTCAGGACTTTATCGGTGATCTGACCTCCTATTCGATTGGTGCCGAGTATATGGTTTCCGAGGGCCTGGCTGTCGGCGGTTCCATAGGCCAGCTGGAGATTGGAAGCGAAACGGCCGACTTTATTCAACTCGGTGTTTCCTATGAGGTCGGTGAGCGAATGCGTCTTGATCGCAAGGCAAGTGATGCTCTGCGCGCCGACCGCAGCAGGAGCATTGGGGTTATTTTCCCGGACGCTGGCATCGGCGCTGGGTTTGGGTTGTTCTAGGATCTAACCTATGCGGCAAAACAGGGCCCACACATCGGTGTGGGCCCTTTGTTATTGGCCTGAGCGCGGGCTGTGAATCTGCGCGCCATTGACCAAGGTGCGGCAAATTTTCATTGAATGATTGCTTTCCCTCAATTCGCCCCCCATATGGCACAAAAGCCTGACGTGATCAGGCCAATCGCGGTTGCCAATCAAGGGGCGCGGACATACTGTGCCGCGACTTGACCAAGGCGATGCGCCACACGACCAAAAGGGATGGAATATGAGACCTGAAGACCTGATTATGCTCCTTCTGATCTTCGCGATCATGTATTTTCTGCTGATCCGTCCGCAGCAGAAAAAACTCAAGCAGCATACCGCCATGCTTGAGGCGCTGCGCCGCGGCGACCAGATTGTCACGCAGGGCGGCGTGGTCGGAAAAGTTGTCAAAGTTCATGACGACAAGAACGAGATTGAGGTCGAGGTCGCCAAAGGTGTCAACGTCCGCGTGATCAAATCCACCATCGCCACTGTGATGAACAAGACCGAACCGGCAAAAACCTAAAACCTGCCGGAAAAGGCCTTTGTGATGCTTAATATTTCGTTTCCTAAGCTTGTGATGATCTGGCTGACGGTTGTTGTTGGCCTGACATTTGCCATGCCCAACGCATTTTATGGCCGGGTTGAGGCGCACAATGATGCGATGGCCATCATTGAAACCGGGCAAACGAACGCAGAGCTTGAGGCCGACGCCGCTCTCTGGCCCGGTTTTCTGCCCTCCAACCTTGTCAATCTGGGCCTTGATCTGCGTGGCGGTGCCCATTTGCTGGTCGAAGTGCAGGTCGAAGACGTGCATGAGTCATTCCTTGAAGGGTTCTGGCCGGAGGTGCGCGATGTGCTTTTGACAGCGCGTGACACCGTTGGATTTGTCGAACGTCTGGACAGTGCCCCGACCGAGTTGCGGGTCAGAATTTCACAAGCCGAAGGTGCGACCCGTGCCTTTGAACTGGTGCGTGGTCTGGGGCGTCCGGTCACGTCTTTCACGGGTGCTGCTGCCTCGAACATCGATGTGCGCATGGATGGCACGATCCTGACCATCACGCTGAGCGAAGCAGAGATGGCCGCATTGGATGAGCGTACGATCCTGCAAACGCTCGAGATCATCCGCCGCCGGATTGATGAAGTGGGCACGCGCGAGCCGACCATTCAGCGGCAAGGGGCCCAGCGTATTCTGGTGCAGGTGCCCGGTGTCGGGTCGGCCAACGAAATTATCGACCTGCTTGGCACCACCGCACAACTGACCTTTAACCCTGTCCAAGGGCGCGCCAGTGACCCGGACACCTCGCCCGGCACAGGCAATATGCTGGTGCCGTCGCAAGAGCAGGAGGGCGTGTTCTACATACTGGAACGCCGCCCCGTGGTGACTGGTGAAGACCTTGAGAACGCGCAGCTTGACTTCGATCAGAACGGCCGGCCTGCCGTGTCTTTCCGCTTTAACACCTCTGCGGCGCGCAAATTTGGTGATTTCACGCTGGAAAACATCGGCAGCCCCTTTGCGATTGTGCTGGATGATGAGGTGATCTCTGCCCCCACAATTCAAAGCCATATCCCCGGCGGGTCCGGTATTATCACAGGCAATTTCACGGTCGAAGAGGCCACCAATCTGGCGGTTCTGCTGCGGGCCGGTGCCTTGCCTGCCGAGTTGACGTTTCTTGAAGAACGCACGATCGGGCCTGAGCTGGGGCAGGACAGTATTGATGCGGGCAAGATTGCCTGCATTGTCGCGGCGATTGCGATTCTTGTCTACATGGTGCTGAGTTACGGATTGTTCGGGATCTTTGCCAATATCGCGCTGATCATCAATGTTGGCCTTATTTTTGGCCTGCTAAGCATTGTCGGTGCCACGCTGACGCTGCCCGGTATCGCCGGTATCGTCCTGACCATTGGTATGGCGGTGGACGCCAACGTCATTGTCTTTGAGCGTATCCGCGAAGAACTGAAAACCGCCAAAGGCCCCGCTCGCGCGATTGAACTGGGATATGAAAAGGCGCTGTCCTCGATCATCGACGCGAACATCACAACCTTCATTACGGCGGTGATCCTCTTCACCATGGGCTCTGGTCCGGTCAGCGGTTTTGCCGTGACCTTGGGCTTCGGCATCATCACTTCCGTTTTCACCGCGATTTTCGTCACGAGGTCACTGATCGTGATCTGGTTCTCGCGCACCCGCCCCAAGACAATCGAGGTTTGATATGCGCCTAAGACTGGTTCGCGAAAATACATCGATTGATTTCTTCAGCAAGGCCCGGATTTGGCTAGGAATTTCGATGATCGCCATGGTCATCGCCTTTGCGTCCTTCATGATCCAGGGGTTGAACTTCGGCATCGACTTTCAGGGCGGCACAAGCATCCGAACCCAATCCGTGCAGCCGGTTGATGTTGCCGCCTATCGCGCCGCGCTGGATCCTTTGGAACTGGGCGATGTTTCAATCGCCGAGGTGTTTGATCCGTCCTTTGCAGAAGATCAGCATGTCGCGATGGTGCGTATTCAGGCGCAGGAAGGTGATGAGCGGATCGCCTCAGAGACGATTCAGGCGGTACAGTTTGCACTGGCGTCTTCTTTAAGCAGTCGCATTTTTGTTGATACGGGGTCGGAACAGGCAATCTTGAATGAAATGGAGGCAGCTGCTGAGCAGCTGGATCTGTCTATCGAACATGGTGATACAGGTCGTGGGTTAAGGACAATTCTGCCTGCTGGCACATCACTGGATGTTCTGCTCGCATTCGAAGATGCGATTGATGGACCGACCGGTGAGCGAACAGTCGGCATTAGTTACGAGGAAATGCAATTCCCCTCGGTTTCCTCGGTTGGCCCCAAGGTATCAGGCGAGCTGATCCAATCTGCGATCATTGCTATCGCACTCGCCGTTTTGGCCATCCTGCTTTACATCTGGCTGCGATTCGAATGGCAGTTCGCCGTCGGCGCGGTGCTTGCGCTGAGCCATGACGTGATCCTGACGATTGGTATCTTCTCGGAATTGCAGATCAAGTTTGATCTGGCCATTATCGCGGCCCTGCTGACCATTGTGGGCTATTCGATCAACGACACGGTGATTGTCTTTGACCGGGTCCGCGAGAACCTGCGCAAGTACAAGAAAAAGGACCTCAAGGAGGTTCTCAACATCTCGATCAATGAAACACTCAGCCGGACCTTGATGACCTCTGTCACCACTTTGCTGGCATTGATCGCGCTGTTTGTGTTGGGTGGTGATGTGATCCGTGGTTTTGTCTTTGCGATGATCTGGGGTGTGATTATCGGGACCTATTCGTCGATCTTTGTCGCGTCAGCCATTTTGCTGGTCCTGGGGGTCAAGCGGGACTGGTCCAAGAAAGACCCAAGCGCGGGCACGAAATACGGGCATATCGACACCTGAAATGGGGTGAGCCATGCGATTGAATGAAATCGACTACAATAACGCAGTGCCCATTGACGCCTATGGGCCCGGCTTCTTTCGTGTGGGCGGCGAGAAGTATGAGGGTGCTGTGCTGGTGTCTCCCGCAGGTGTTGTAACCTGGGCTGGTTACGAAGACACCGCCACGGCGCTGGCGCTTGGTGATCAAATTGATGTGCTGTTTGTGGGTACCGGGGCTGAGATTGCCCATCCCGACAAAACCTTCCGTGCAACTTTGGAAGAGGCCGGGATCGGGGTTGAGGCCATGGCATCGCCTGCTGCTTGCCGCACTTATAATGTTCTGTTGTCAGAAGGCCGCCGCGTTGCGGTGGCCTTGCTGCCCGTTTGAATGCTGCGTGTCACTGATCTGAGTTGCGAACGCGGTGGGTTGCCGGTTTTGACTGGCATCGGTTTTGAGGTCGCGACAGGTCAGGCGCTAATCCTGCGCGGGCCCAACGGCATTGGCAAGACGACGCTGCTGCGCACGCTGGCGGGCTTACAGCCTGCCGTTGCGGGCGCTGTGACCTTTCCAGAAGATGAAGGCGCCTATGCCAGCCATGCGGACGGGATCAAAACCGCGCTGAGCGTCACAGAAAACCTAACGTTCTGGGCGGATGTTTACGGGGCCGCCTTACCCGATGATATTCTTGAGACATTCGACTTGGCTGATCTGGCGGACCGTCTGGGTGGGACATTGTCCGCCGGGCAGAAACGCCGTCTTGGGTTGGCGCGGCTGGGCGTGATAGGGCGCAAGGTGTTGTTTCTGGATGAACCGACGGTGTCGCTTGATGGGTTCTCGGTCAAACTCTTTGCCAAATGGCTGCAAAAGACGCATCTGGCAGGCGGTGGTGTTGCGGTGATCGCGACGCATATTGATCTGGGGCTGGACGCACCGGACCTGGACCTGACCCCATTTAAGGCAGACGCGGACGCGGGCGGCGGCACCGATGAGGTGTTCTTGTGATTGCGCTGCTTTTGCGTGATCTGCGGCTGGCCGTGCGAGCCGGGGGTGGCTTTGGGCTTGGGCTTGCGTTCTTCTTGATAGTCGTTGTGCTGGTGCCTTTTGGCGTGGGGCCGGACACGGCTGTCCTGTCGCGCATCGCACCCGGCATCCTTTGGGTGGCGTCCTTGCTGGCCGCGCTGTTGTCGCTCGACCGGATTTTTGCGCTGGACTACGAGGATGGATCGCTGGCCCTGCTCGCCACATCGCCAATGCCGCTGGAAGGGGCGGCGATGATGAAGGCACTTGCGCATTGGGTCACAACCGGTCTGCCGCTGACATTGGCGGCTCCCGCATTGGGTTTCCTGCTTAGCCTCGCGCCCGAGGCTTATGCCTATCTGCTCTTGTCACTCCTGATCGGGACACCGGCCCTATCGATGATTGGCACCTTTGGGGCAGCTCTGACGGTTGGCTTGCGTCGCGGGGGCTTGTTGTTGTCGCTTCTGGTCTTGCCGCTATACGTCCCCACGCTGCTTTTTGGGGCAGAGGCCGTGCGGCGCGGTGCAGATGGCCTTGACCCAAGTGGCGCGTTAATGCTGATGGGTGGTATTACGGCGGGGTGCTTTGCTTTGCTGCCTTTTGCGACTGCGGCAGTGTTGCGCATCAATCTGCGGTGATCGGGGATTGAGCGTGTTCAGCGGGCAGGATAGATAAGCAAAATGTCGATGTGGGAATACGCCAATCCGAAACGGTTTATGGGCTGGACCCGGCCTGTGTTGCCGTGGACCTTTGGCCTTGCAATGCTGTGTATCTTGGTGGGCCTGATCTGGGGGTTTTTCTTCACGCCTGACGACTTCCGCCAAGGCTCTACCGTCAAGATTATCTACCTGCATGTGCCCTCCGCTTTGATGGCGATCAACGCCTGGATCATGATGCTTGTGGCGTCCTTGATTTGGGTTGTGCGCCGGCACCATGTGTCTGCGTTGGCGGCCCGTGCCGCAGCCCCGGTGGGCGTCGTGTTCACGTTAATCGCACTCTTCACGGGTGGCATTTGGGGGCAACCCATGTGGGGGACCTATTGGGCATGGGACCCGCGTCTGACGTCCTTCCTGATCCTGTTTCTGTTCTATCTGGGCTACATCGCACTTTGGGAAGCGATTGAGGATCCGGACACTGCCGCGGATTTGACCAGCGTGCTGTGCATGGTTGGATCGGTCTTTGCGATACTGTCACGCTATGCGGTGCTGTTCTGGAACCACGGGCTGCACCAAGGGGCGTCACTATCGCTGGACAAGGAAGAAAACGTGGCGGATGTCTTTTGGTTTCCACTGTTGGTCTGCATCGTGGGGTTTGTCCTGCTCTTTATTGCATTGGTGCTGATGCGCACCCGAACAGAGATTCGCGCGCGTCGCATCCGTGCGCTGGAAGCGAGGGCGCGCCGTGCCTGATTTGGGTGAATATGCTGTTGAAGTGTTGGCTGCTTATGGTGTGAGCATCCTGTTGTTGCTGGCGATCATCGCGCTCAGTTGGCGCCGCTACGTGGCCGTGCACGCGGCATTGGAGGCGGTTGAGAAGAATGGCTAAAATCTCACCCTTGATGATCCTGCCGCCGGTGATCTTTGCGGGCTTTGCCGGATTGGCGCTTGCCGGGATGCTGCGCGATAACCCTAATGAAATACCATCGACCTTTGTTGGCAATCAGGCCCCGCCTGTGCCGGTTGAGGCGGTACGTGGCACAGTGCAATTGACGGATGAAGACCTGCGTGCAGGCGATGTAACAGTCGTGAATTTCTGGGCGAGCTGGTGCCCGCCATGTCGTGCCGAGCATCCGAATTTGCTGGATCTGGAGGCGCAAGGTTATCGCGTCGCGGGGATCAATTTCCGGGATCAGCAGGATCAGGCCGCGCCCTATTTGGCGGAGCATGAAGATCCGTTCTTTGCCACCGGCTTTGATGCGCGGGGCAGGGTGGCGATTGACTGGGGCGTGACCGCGCCGCCGGAAACCTTCCTCGTGGATGGGAACGGGACGGTGTTGTTTCGCTTCGTGGGGCCGCTGGTCGGGTCGGATTATGAACAGCGGTTCTTGCCTGAATTGGCGAAGGCTGTGGAATAGCGGACATATGCGCGTGGGTTTCACCCACCAATGCAAAAAAGCCCGGTCGCAATGACCGGGCTTTTGCTCTTCAGCGCATGGGGCTTAGGCAGCCTTTGCCAAATTCCGCAGCACATAGTGCAGCACGCCACCGTTTTCGATGTACTCAATCTCAACAGCGGTATCGATGCGGCATTTCACGGTGATGTCTTTCACCGAACCGTCGGCCATCGTTATTTTTGCGGTCATCTCTTGCAGTGGCTTGACGTCTGCCAAACCTTCGATGCTCACTGTTTCCTCGCCGGTCAGGCCCAGCGATGTGCGATTGTCGCCGCCGGTGAACTCAAACGGAACCACGCCCATCCCAACAAGGTTGGAACGGTGGATGCGTTCAAAGTTTTCAGCGATCACAGCCTTTACACCCAACAGCGCCGTGCCTTTGGCCGCCCAATCGCGCGATGAGCCCGCACCATATTGTTCGCCCGCAAAGACAACCAGCGGTGTGCCATTGGCCTGATGTGCCATAGCCGCGTCAAAGATCGAGGCCTGATCGCCGCCCGGCCCTTTGGTGTAGCCGCCTTCGACCCCATCCAGCATTTCGTTCTTGATGCGGATGTTGGCGAATGTGCCGCGCATCATCACCTCGTGGTTGCCACGGCGCGAACCGTAAGAGTTAAACTCGCGCACAGGCACCTGCCGTTCAATCAGATACTGCCCGGCGGGGGTTGTGTCTTTGAACGACCCTGCAGGGCTGATGTGGTCGGTTGTGACCATATCGCCAAGAACGGCGAGGACTTTGGCGTCAACCACATCCTTGATGGACCCCGCATCCTTTGACATGCCTTGGAAATAGGGCGGGTTCTGGACATATGTGGATGCCGCAGGCCAATCATAGGTTTCACCGTCAGAGGTCTCGACAGCCTGCCATTTTTCGTCACCTTTGAAGACGTCAGCGTATTTGCTGATAAACGCCTCACGGGTGACGGTTTTTTCGACCAAGGCGTTGATCTCTGCAGAGGTGGGCCAGATGTCTTTCAGGAACACATCATTGCCGTCTTTGTCTTGTCCCAGCGGGTCGCTGGACAGGTCGATGTCCATCGTGCCCGCCAGCGCATAAGCGACAACCAGCGGCGGAGAGGCCAGGTAATTGGCCCGCACGTCAGGCGAAATCCGCCCTTCGAAGTTCCGGTTGCCTGATAGCACCGATGTGGCCACCAGATCGCCCTCGGCAATTGCGTCGGACAGTTCTTTCTGGATCGGGCCAGAGTTACCGATGCAGGTCGTGCAGCCATAGCCCACAAGGTTGAAACCAACCTTGTCGAGGTCTTCTTGCAGGCCAGCGGCCTCCAGATACTCGGACACGACCTGTGAGCCGGGGGCCAGCGATGTTTTGACCCAGGGCTTGCGATCCAAGCCCAAAGCGGCCGCTTTGCGTGCCACAAGGCCTGCGCCGATCATGACGTAGGGGTTGGATGTGTTGGTGCAGGACGTGATCGACGCGATCACGACTTTGCCGCTTTCCATGGTGTAATTTTCGCCGGCGACGGCGACTTCTTTGCCCATGGGCCGCTTGAACGTCTCTTCCATCTCTTTCGCGAAGGCCGATTTTGCGTCTGTCAGTGCCACGTAATCTTGCGGGCGCTTGGGGCCGGAAATCGCGGGGACGATTGTGCCCATGTCAAGGTGCAGCGTTTCGGTATAGACTGGCGCGTAATCCGCCCCGCGCCAGAACCCGTTTTCCTTGGCGTAGGCTTCGACCAAAGCGATGCGATCCTCGTCGCGGCCTGTGTTGCGCAGATAGCGCAGGGTCTCGTTGTCGATGGGGAAGAAACCGCAGGTGGCACCATATTCCGGCGCCATGTTGGCGATTGTTGCCCGGTCGGCCAGTGGCAGCACGTCGAGGCCAGCGCCGTAGAATTCCACGAATTTCCCAACAACGCCAAGCTCGCGCAGCATTTCGACGACTTTCAGCACAAGGTCGGTGCCAGTGGTGCCTTCCACCATTTCGCCGGTCAGTTCAAAGCCCACAACTTCGGGAATCAGCATGGACACAGGTTGGCCCAGCATCGCGGCTTCCGCCTCGATCCCGCCAACGCCCCAGCCAAGAACCGCGAGGCCGTTGACCATGGTGGTGTGGCTGTCTGTGCCGACAAGCGTATCAGGATAGGCGACGTCTTCGCCGTTCTGGTCCTTGTCTGTCCACACAGTCTGCGACAGATACTCTAGGTTCACCTGGTGGCAAATGCCTGTGCCCGGTGGCACAACACGGAAGTTGTTGAACGCGCCCTGGCCCCATTTCAGGAACTGGTAACGCTCCATGTTTCGCTCATATTCGCGGTCTACATTCATCTGAAATGCGCGCGGGTTGCCGAATTCGTCGATCATCACAGAGTGGTCGATGACCAGATCAACTGGGTTCAGCGGGTTAATTTGCTGGGCGTCGCCGCCCAAAGCCACGATGCCATCACGCATAGCTGCAAGGTCAACAACGGCGGGGACGCCGGTGAAATCCTGCATCAGGACGCGCGCAGGGCGGTAAGCGATTTCGCGGGGGTTCTTGCCACCATTGTCTGCCCAGGCAGAAAAGGCTTTGATATCGTCCACGGATACCGAAAAACCGCCGTCTTCGAAACGCAGCAGATTTTCCAGCACGACCTTGAGCGCCGCAGGCAGTCTCGAAAAATCACCCAGGCCCGCAGCTGCTGCCGCCGGAATGGAATAATAGGCGACGGATTGGTCGCCAACTGTGAGGGTTTTGCGGGTTTTGGCGGTGTCTTTGCCGACTGTGATCGTCATGGCATTCCCTTTCATGGCATATGCGTGAGCAAGGCTATTGGGGGGCTTTTGCCCCAAGCCGCAAAGGCAATCAAGGGGGGTGGGGTTCTTTTTGTATACCATTGCACACAATTTTGCCAGTTTCTGCAATCTGGCTTGAAACATTCCTAACGGTACCCTCGCAATTCGTTGATTGGTCATTACAGAAAAAGCTGATTACACCAGACGGACAATCAAATATCGGGATTAACCATGCGCCTTTTCATTGCTGTTCTTTCGTTCTTGGGGCTGCTTCAGGCGGTCCCGGCTGTAGCACAAGATGGACCGGTGGTGATTGAACTTTATACATCGCAGGGGTGTTCGTCCTGCCCGCCTGCCGATGCGTTGCTGCATGATCTGGCGGCGCGCGATGATGTGATCGCGCTGGCATTGCATGTGGATTACTGGGACTATCTGGGTTGGAAGGACGACTTCGGCCGTCCAGAGAATACGGCCCGCCAGCATGGCTATGCGCGGGCTTTTCGCGCGGCGACGGTCTACACCCCGCAGATGATTTTTAACGGCCAGGACGACGCTGTTGGATCGCGGGCGATGCAGGTGATGGATCTGTTGCAGGCACATCAGCGCCGTGGGAACCCGGTCGATGTGTCCCTGACCCGTCAGGGCGAGCGTGTGATCATCAATGCTGAGGCCGATGCGCGTGGCGACTACATCGTACAATTGGTACGTTATATGCCCGAGCAGACCGTTGATGTGCGTCGGGGCGAGAATGCAGGTAAGGTGCTGAGCTATGCCAATATCGTCACCTCTTGGGATGCGATCAGCCGCTGGGATGGGCGCGCGCCGCTGGCGCTTGATGCAGCGGCGCCGGGGAGTGCGCCCATTGTTGTGATCGTCCAGCAGAACGGTCACGGTTCGATTGTGGGTGCAGCAGAGCTGCGCTAGTTTCGGTTTCCCCCTTTCCATCGTCTATGCACCCAGAACCATTGCTCAGGGTTGCGCGCGATCTGTGCCTCAAGCCGTGCGTTCATTTCGGACAGCATTTGTTGTGGTGTGCTGTGGGCAACGGGGGCTTCGACCTCGACAGCGAATGACAGCCCGTCGGCCTGCCTGACCCCGAAGTAAGGGATCATGACCGCGTTAAGTTTGAGCGCGATCTGCGCAGCAGAGAGCGAGGTGCGGGCCGGATGACCCATGAACGGGATCATCTGGCCGGGGGCCGACACATCGTAAAGTAGTGTGCCCAGGCCGCCGCCGCGCAGGTGCCTCACAAATCCCATGGTGCCGCGATTGCCCTGTGCAAAGACAGGCCCGCCCCAGCTCGTCATGGTCTTGGCATAGTGATCATTGAAATAGGCGTTCTGCATCGGACGATAGAGACCGCCGATTGTATGGCCCATGGCCGTGAGCACTTGACGCGGGGCTTCGTGATTGCCGAAATGGGCGGTGACGAAGATCACCGGGCGCTTGGCTTCGGTCGCCTCCCTCAGGGCCGCAAGCCCGGCGCCTGTGGGCCGGATAGCGCTGAGCCTTTCGCCAAATTCGCGCCAGGAGTAGTTCTCGATAATTGTGCGCCCGAAATTGTCGCAGCAGGCAGAGGCCAGCCGCCGGCGTTCGGTGGCGGCCATATCGGGATAGACCAGTGCAAGATTGTCCTCTGCACGTTTGCGGTACCCTGACAGCGGCCCGATGGTCCGGCGCAAAGCGCTGCCCATCATGGGCACGCGTGTGTCATAGGGAAGGCGCATGACCGCACTGATCAGCCCGCGCAATGCGCGATCTGCCAGCCAATCAGCTGTTGTGCCTGCAGGTGATGCCGCCGTCACGCAATGTCCGGGGTTTTGGCCAGTCCTGTGCCGATCATACTGTCGCGTGTCACCAGTGTCGTGAGCCTGTCCGCATCCCAGCCATCTGTGCCTGCGGGGCGGGCCGGGATCACGACATAGCGCATGTCAGCGGTGCTGTCGTGGACCCGCACCTGCGTTGTGTCGAGCAAATCGACGCCAAATTCTGCCAGAACCTTACGGGGTTCCTTGACCGTGCGGGATCTGTAGGCGCGCGATTTGTACCAATCGGGGGGCAATCCAAGCAGGTTGCGCGGATAGCAAGAGCAGAGCGTGCAAACGACAACATTGTGGATGTCTGCGGTGTTCTCCAGCGCGATGAGCTTCATCGGTCCGATATCAAAGCCCATGTCGCGGGTGGCAATGCTGGCGTCTTTGAGCAACGCATCCCGGAAGGCCGGGTCGGTCCATGCTCTGGCCACGACCGCCGCGCCATTAGCAGGGGTGCGTGCGTCCATGGCATCAATCTGCGCGTTGATCTCGGCGGCTGTGGTGACGCCTTTTTCGATCAGCAATTCGCGCACGGCAATTTCCATCTGCTGCCAATAGGTCAGCGGGTGATCATCATCGGCGCGGTAAGGGTGTCCGGAGGGTGAAAGGTGGTCGTGATGATCATGGGGCATGAGGTGCCTCCGCCGGTTCGAGCCAATGGGCGTAAATCTCTGCATCGATCGTGTCATCAGGGTGGGGGGTGTCTGCCCCCCATACCTCTGCCATTGTAAAGCGGACACGCATCAGTGGTAGCGCCTCACCCTCAAGACCGTAGGCCAATGCTTCGGGGTTGGGGAAGGGGCCAAGCGTACGCTCAACCCAGCCGGTTTTGCCGCGCAGGTAGATGGGCGTGCGCACGTGACCGGGTGGCATATCAGCGCGGACGCGCATGAACTGTGTCGCGCTCATTGGTTGGCCTCCCCATAGGTCGCACCACGTGTTGCGACCTCTGACATACGCTGCGCCAGCTCTGCTGTGGAATAGACGCCAGCCTCTATCAGGTTCTGGTTCACCGACGCGATCCAGCGTTCGTAGTAGGTCATGGTTTCAAAGGCTTCTGGTCCCATATCTTCGAGTACGCGGCGCAGACCGTCCACGGTGAAGTGCCCCTTGGTGGAGGCAAGGATCATCAGCGCATCTACGCGCTTCTCCCAAAGTGAGAAATCATGCTGGTCGGTTGGGACCGGGCCTGCGGCCTCGCCCCCCATGTCGTGCCAGCGGCGGCCATCGAATGTGTTTGGTTCCTTTGTCATACTCAAAGGTTAGCGCATTCCGTCAGCGAGGTGAATCACATTTCGCTTTGCGGGCCTTATGTTTCGTCTTGGTCGTCATCTGGATCGATCAGTGTGATTGTCCCCGCATCGGCCATTTCGCGAATGGCTTTGGTGATCTCGGACATCGCTGTTTCGGCGTCTGCCTTTTTGATGGTCCCCAGCTCCGAGGCATCTTCACGGATTTGGGCCGCCATGCGCTGCGAGATGCTGTCCAGAATGAACTCTGTCGATGCGACAATCTGTTCATCCCCCGCAAGACCTGCTGCGATTGCAGTGGTCATGACCTGGGCATCCACAGCGCGAATACAATTGGGAATGTCAGTGGGTTTGACCCGCGGCGCGATGTCCTTGAAGGTAAAGATCGCCTTGCGCAGGTCGTTGGCAAATGTGGGGTCTGTTGTGCCCAGGCCGGCCAGCACCTCTTCGCGGGTTTCCGTTGGAGTCGCGTTCAGGATTGCACCCAGTCGCTGCACTGGGGCTTTTTCGAAGGCGAGGGCATTGGCCAACCCATAGTCCTGCGCAAGTGCCGCACCAATGCGGCGCACGGCATCGGGGGAGACGTCGGCAGTTTGCGATATTGCATATGTGATGCGGCGGGCGCGATCACCGGGTGTTTTGGTCAATACATCAGCCGCTTTTGCCACCGGCAGTTTCGAAAGCGCGACTGCGCAAACCTCGATACTTTCCGCGCACATGATTTTGACGACCTCAGAGGCGTCCAGATTGATGATAGTGGGCCAATGATCTCCATCGCGCACTTCCTTTGTTTGCTGGCGCAATCTGTCGGCCAATGGGCCGCTGAGGTGATCGGCCAGGGCCATGACAGCACCGTCATGGGTGCCGGGTGCCGAGAGGCCAATCGCTTGCAGCTCTGCCAGGAATTCTTCTGCGACGGTGGTGACCGTGTCCCGGTCCACCAGCCGCAAGGCGCCCAACTCTTGTGTCAGCAAGAGTTGTAAATGTTCCGGCAATTGCGACAGTGACAGCTGCGCACCGTCACCAATGAGCATCTGTACGACCATGGCCGCCTTGCGGCGGCGCGATGGGGGGGCACTATTGGGAAGCGTCGAAGTATCCATGACGCAGTGGTATGCGCACTGCGTAAAGGAACGGTTAGGAACCGGGGTGGGTAACTATAATTGACATCTTTTTAAGTTGCTCGACTGTCTCTGGTTTGAGTGCCTGCTGATCGCTTGTCGCGACATGCAGCGCCTCAAATCGTTCAACAATCTCGTCAATCTCGGAATCGGTGAATTCGCGATCAGGGCGGGCAAACCCAGACATGCTGTGGCTGCCACCGGTTGTCGTGGCGTAAAGCATACCGTATTTCATGCCGTACTCAGCCGCCTGGCCGAGAATATTCGCTGGATCCTTCAGCTCTGACCACCGACATGTGCCGGTATTTTCAAAGCACCATGATACAGTCGGATCATTCACCAGAAGGCCGGCTTGCGAGTAATGCTCCAGCCACGGACGTGGGTAGCTCTGAAAAAAGAATGCAGGCGTAGTGAACTTGATATGCAGGCCCAGTGCATAGCCAGATTCCGACCGATCTTTGAATTCTCCCAAGACTTTACTGAGGTCAAACTTTGCGGGGTACATATCAGATCTCGCTTTCTGGTTGCCAAGCACTTACATTTGAAAGTATTCCACTACAGTCTTTATTGAAAGATAGTCTAAAGGTAAGGTTGCAGCAGCAACAAAGCAATTCTTCCGTATGGGGCTCGTCGAGGAAGTTGAATGGCGGCATTATTAGGCCCAGACGAAATCGGGCAACTTGCTCCGTCTGGATATTATATAGCCCTGAGGATTGGGTTTGCCTTCCCAATGGAGGAAGTGAATGCTTTGCCCGCTGACTGGGTGGAGCACTATACTAATCAGCGTTTTATGCTTTTTGACCCTGTGATTAGGTGGGCCTATGCAAATGTCGGCGCATCACGCTGGAGCGCGTTGGAAGTGGATGATCCCAAGCGGGTCATCGCACAGGCGCAAACATTTGGTCTGCGGTATGGGGTCACGGTTGCAGTGCTTGATTCGGGCGCGAATGCGCAACGCTCCTTTGCGTCTTTCGCACGAGGGGATCGAGAGTACACCGAACTCGAAATTAAGCTGCTACAAGCCTTCGTGACCCGACGCCACAATGAGACTGCACCCCCGACCAACCTGACCCGCGCCGAGTTGGAAGCTCTGGGCATGGTCAAGGACGGCAAGCGGCTCAAGGAAATCGCCTATGAGTTGAGCGTTAGTGAGGGTGCGGTCAAGCAGCGTCTGAAGAACGCAAAACTGAAGCTTGGGGCAAAAACAGGCACCCAAGCAGCTGCGCTGGCGAACCAATTTGGCTTAATTTAGGCGAAATTCAGGCTTTTTTTCCTCTTTGAGAACAATTAGACCTAAAGAGTCAATGATTTTTAATCATTGGTTGGCGGCGCAGTGGGGGCTGACGTCGCAAGGGACTCAACCAGAGGGGAAGACAATGGAGAAGATCACTTTTAACCTGACGGAGCTTCACAAGTATGGAACTGCGTTTTTCGAATATCTCGCGCTACGCAAGCAGTTTTTCGTGGATCAACTGGGATGGGACATTCCGCATGATGAAGATGTGGAGATGGACCAGTATGACAATCCAAAAGCGTATTATTCGCTGGTGCTAAAGGATGGTAAAGTCGCCGCTGGTGGCCGGGCGATGGCGACCACCGCGCAGTGGGGTGCACATACCTACATGCTGCGCGATGCGGTCGAAGGCAAGATCATCGGTATTCCGGACACAATTGTGAACGATATCGAGGTCACTGCCCGTGTTTGGGAGTGTACACGCGTTGTTGTTTCTTCCGAAATCAAGGACCCGGCTGAAAGCGCTGAGTGCCTGGCGTTGATCGTCAAGGGGCTCGCCGAACAAGCACTTGAACAAAACGGAACAGAGCTGATGGCGCTGAGCCGACCATCGCTTCTGCGGGCCTTGCGCAAGATTGGATACAACCCACGCACGATTGGCGAATCTTACGTCAATTCTGACGATGGTCGCCGCTATGTCGCGATGAGCATGCCTCTGGTTGAAGAGGTAGCCGAGAAACCGCATCACGTGCCGGTCCCGAAAGTCACCCACATCGCAAAGCACAGCCTGGTTCATGCACCGATCAAACTCTAGGCTGAACCCGTCTGGTAACTTGCATAGCTACTGCCCCCAAAACTGACTGTTCTTCGGTCAGTTACCAAAGACTCGATTGAAAATCGTGTCGACATGTTTGGTATGATAACCGAGATCGAATTTCTCTTCGATCTCGGCCTTTGACAGTGCGGCCAGCACATCGGCATCGCCAAGCAGTTCTGTCTGGAAGTCGGCGCCTTGTTCCCAGACTTTCATGGCATTGCGCTGGACCAGCCGGTAGGCGTCCTCGCGGCTGACGCCTGCTTGGGTCAGCGCCAAAAGCACGCGTTGCGACATGACCAGACCGCGGAACTTGTTCATGTTGGCCAGCATGTTGTCGGGATAGATGACCAGCTTTTCGATGACACCAGCAAGGCGGTTCAGGGCGAAATCCAGCGTTACGGTCGTGTCCGGTCCGATGGCGCGCTCAACCGATGAATGGCTAATGTCGCGCTCGTGCCAAAGTGCGACATTCTCCATCGCTGGCACAACGGACATGCGCACCAGGCGCGCAAGACCGGTCAGGTTTTCCGTCAGCACGGGGTTGCGTTTATGCGGCATTGCCGACGAACCCTTCTGGCCTTTTGAAAAGAACTCTTCGGCTTCCAGCACTTCGGTGCGCTGCATGTGTCGGATCTCTGTTGCGATGTTTTCGATGCTGGAGGCGATGACGCCAAGCGTGGCAAAGAACATGGCGTGACGGTCACGGGGAATCACTTGCGTGCTGATCGGTTCTGGCTTGAGGCCCAGTTGGGCGCAGACGTGCTCCTCGACGGAGGGGTCGATATTGGCGAAGGTGCCAACGGCGCCCGAAATCGCCCCTGTCGCGATTTCTTCGCGGGCATTGACCAGTCGCGCACGGCCCCGGTCCATTTCCGCATAGAAGCGGGCAAAGGTCAGGCCCATGGTGGTGGGTTCGGCGTGGATGCCGTGGCTGCGCCCGATGCGCACGGTGTCCTTATGCTCATAGGCACGGGTCTTGAGTGCTGCCAGCACGCGGTCCATGTCCGCAATCAACAGATCGGCGGCGCGGACAAGCTGGACGTTGAATGTGGTGTCCAGCACATCGGATGATGTCATGCCCTGATGCACAAACCGCGCGTCTTCGGACCCGATGTGTTCGGCCAGATGCGTAAGAAATGCGATCACGTCATGTTTGGTGACGGCTTCAATCTCATCAATCCGGGCGACGTCGAAGGCCACATCTTTCGCTTTCCAGACGGCTTGGGCGTTTTCCTTGGGGATCACACCGATGGCGGCTTGGGCGTCGCAGGCATGTGCCTCAATCTCGTACCAGATGCGGAATTTGGTGGCTGGATCCCAAATAGCGGTCATGTCAGGACGAGAATAGCGAGGGATCATGGACAGGCACCTTATTGATGGGGTGGGCAGACGATTCCTGACGCGTCATAAGGCGGTGGGCGGGAAGCCTCAAGGGAGAGATGGGCATGTTGCGGCTCTTTGCGATTATTATCATCAGCGCAGCACCGGTGACTGCGTGACTGAAGGAGTTTGTGCGCAGTGAAGTTGGGCGCTGAAGATTTTCTGGGCCGCTGGCGTATCGCCCGTGAGATTACTGATTTTCGTATTCTAGAAAGCGGTACGCTTGAGGGCGAGGCGACGTTCATCCAAGCTGAAGGCAAGCTGAACTACAGCGAGCGCGGCACGCTGCGCTTTGCCGGAGGTGCCCCTGTGTTGGCAGAACGGCGCTATCGCTGGGTCTTTGACGAAGACAACGTGCATGTGACCCATGATGATGACACGCCCTTTCACAGCTTTTCTCGCGTTGGAGCGCCTGTTGCGACCCCACATCTGTGCGGCGACGACATGTATCGCGGCACCTATTCATTCGTGCGATTTCCTGACTGGCAGGTCACATGGACGGTCAAGGGGCCACGCAAGAATTATCGATCTGTCACACGGTATGCGCGGGGATGATTGCGCAACCAGCCTTGCGCCGCGTCGCAGCATGGGCAATAAATGCGCAACGAAATAGACAAGGGGAGAGCGGCAGATGGCCCTCGCACTTAACGATAAAGTTCTGACCGAGGCCTTTGGCCCCTCCGAAGGCGCCGCATTGCGCGTCAAGCAGGTGCTGATGGTGGTTTTGGGGATCGTGGCCTTGTCCATCCTCGCCAAGGTCAAAATCCCGATGTGGCCGGTGCCGATCACCATGGGCACGTTTGCTGTGCTAACGATCGGCGCGACTTACGGCCCGCGTCTGGGTCTGGCGACCATTCTTGGCTACATGATCATCGGTGCGCTCGGCTTTGATGTCTTTGCAAGCTCTTCGGCTGAAAACGCAGGCCTGACCTATATGATGGGCGGCACTGGCGGCTATCTGCTGGGCTATGTGCTGGCCACATTGGCGCTTGGCTTTGCCGCGCGCGCGGGTTGGGACCGTTCGGTTGTGCTGATGGCTGTTGCGCTGCTGATCGCCAACGCGCTGATTTATGTACCGGGTGTTGCTTGGCTGACCGTGCTTTACGAAGGCAAAGGATTGGCCTGGGCGGTTGAAGTTGGCCTGACACCCTTCCTTGTTGGTGACGCGCTGAAGCTGGGCCTTGCGGCGCTGCTGGTCCCTGGCCTGTGGAAGCTGATCGGTGACGCGCGGTCATAAGACCCGCAAACGGAATTGAAGAAGGCGCTGCGATCCGCAGCGCCTTTTTTCATGCCAGCACGGTTTTGATCGTCGATGCGCGCTCTAACGTGCGATGCACAGGGCATTTGTCAGCAATCTCTAACAGGCGCGCGCGTTGCGCATCGTCCAGATCACCGCTGAGGTGGATGACCCGTTCAAAGTGGTCAACTTTCTCACCCGGTTTTTCGGCATCCACGGCATGTTCCTTGGCATGCAGGACATCGACGCTGACACCTGTCAGGGGCCAACCTTTGCGCCGTGCGTACATGCGGATTGTCATGGATGTACACGCGCCCAACCCCGCAGAGACAAATCCATAAGGCGTCAGCCCTTTGTTGGTGCCGCCAAACTTTGCGGGTTCATCCGCCAGCACATGATGCGGGCCTGATTGCACGTCTTGCAGGAAACCATTGGCGTCAGCCTCTGTCACACGCATCACGCCTTCGGGCGCTTGGGCGGGTTTCTTGGGCTGTTCCAGCTTCAGATACCGTTTGGACCAGGCCGCAATTACGTCTGCTGAGTATTCCGCATCCGCGGGGCGTGTGATCAGGTGGTCAGCATCGTCCAGCGTGACAAAGCTTTTGGGGTGTTTGGCGGCCAGGAATATCTCAGAGGCGTTTTCAACACCGACGGTTGCATCGCGTGGGGCGTGCAAGACAAGCAGGGCGGCCCCCAGTTTTGCGATGGAGGACTTGAGGTTGGCCCGACTCACGTCTTCAACAAAGCTTTTTCCGATGCGGAAGGGGCGACCGCCAAGCGACACTTCGGCGACACCTTGATCGACGATTTGGGGGATCGCGTCCGAGAAATTATGGGTCACATGTCCCGGATCAAAAGGCGCGCCGATGGTCACGACCGCCTTGACGCTCTCTATCATTGGGGCTGCCTTTAGCACTGCCGCACCACCCAGCGAATGCCCGATGATCAGTGTGGGTGCCATCCCCCGTGCGCGCAGCGCTTCACTGGCTGCGATCAGGTCGTCCACGTTGGATGTAAAGTTGGTGTTCTCAAACTCGCCTTCGGAATGTCCCAAACCTGTGAAATCAAACCGCAAGACTGCGATGCCCATTGACGACAGCCGCGCCGCGATCCGGCGTGCTGCGGTGATGTCTTTGGAGCAGGTAAAGCAATGGGCAAAAAGCGCTGTCGCCAGATGTGGGCCATTGGGCAGATCAAGGCGCGCGGCGAGCGTATCACCCGCGTGACCTGAGAAGGTGAGCTTTTCAGTCGGCATGTGAGGGGACCTTTCTTCGACGGTCTGCATGAAATCTGCGCAAGAGATGGGCGTAAGGTGCGCGTTCGGCAATGTTAGGCAGGCAACAATCGCGGCAAGGTGAGAGATGTTACGAATATGAGATTTCTGGTTTTGATGATGCAGGCCGCTGCCGTGTGCCTCTTGCTGGCGGTTCTGTTTGGTTTTGCAGGTAGGATGCACCCGGCCTTTGACACCCTGTCACTGCTACGCTTGCCACTGGCGGCGCTGTGCCTGCTGGTGCTTGTTTTTCCAATGGGCGCGCGTTTGCGGCTGATGCTGGCGGCGGCAGTGATGCTGGGGGCAGGAACGACAGTGCCGATGTTCTTTGGGGCCCAAAAGGTCGGCGACCTGCGCATCTATTCCAAGAACATGTGGTTTGCGAACCGTGAGTTGGAGGCCTTGGCCAGTGATATACGGGCCAGCGGGGCGGATGTGGTCACCTTGCAAGAGGTGTCGCGCGCCAATCGGGTGATGATGGCGGCGCTGCGGGATGTCTATCCGCATCAGCATGCGTGCAGCTTTTCGGGATGGAGCGGGATTGCCGTTCTGTCGCGCGACCCGATTGTGCAGACGGTGTGTTCGGACAGGCGCGCCGTTGCTGCGGCACAGGTGCAAACCGGGCAGGGGTTGGTTTGGGTGGCTTCGGTGCATCTGAAATGGCCGTTTCCATATGGCAATGCACGCTCTGGTGCGGCCGCCGCGGCTGTGCTTGCGCGGTTGGAAGGGCCTGTGGTGATGGCGGGCGACTTCAATATCTTCCCATGGGCCAGCAGTGTGCAAGGGATGCAACAGGCCGCAGCCTTGCAGGTGGCCCAGCCTGTGCGCCCGACCTTCGATCTGCGTGGTGTGCCGCTGTTGCTGGATCATGTTCATGCGCCAGGTGGTGGGACGGCGCAGTATCGGGGGCTGTTTGGGTCAGATCACCTGGGGGTGCTGGCTGACGTATCCTTGACCCGTTAGAGCCCCATCAATGCGGGGTCATGGGGGTATTTGGTCAGATTTTCAAAGCCGTCCTCGGTGATCAGCACCTGGTCTTCCAGCTTGATGGAAAAATCGCCGCCCTCGGGGCTGATCAGGGCTTCGACACAAAGCGTCATGCCCGGTTGCAGCTCATAGTCAAATGCGCCGGGCACCATCTTGTCGGGGTAGGCAACCAGAGGCCATTCATCACAAAGACCGACACCGTGCATCAGGCAGCCATATTTGAGCTTTTGATACTTGTCGGGCAGCACATGGGTGTTGCGCGATAGCTCTTCGATATTCACGCCGGGTCTGAGCATTTGCATATTTGTTTCAATGTGCTCCACGCCAGTCTTCATCGCTTCTATCATATCTGCGCGCGGCTTGGCGTCGCCAATCCACCATGTGCGGCTGATGTCGACGCAGATGCCGTAAGCACCCACAAGGTCGGTATCAAAGGCCACGATTTCGTTGTTCTGTACAATCCGCCCACCACATTCCTGAAACCACGGGTTGGTCCGTGGGCCGGATGAGAGCAGCCGCGTTTCGATCCATTCGCCGCCACGGCGAATGTTTTCGGCATGAAGGACGGCCCAGATATCATCCTCGGACATATTGCCTTGCGGCACACCCGCACGCGCGGCATCTTCCATGGCGTAGCACGCTGCCTCGCAGGCGTGGCTGGCGCAGCGCATGGCAAGGATTTCGTCGGGGCCTTTGACGCTGCGGGCTTTCTCGGTCAGTTCCTCGCCGGGATGGACGGTGAAACCCACGGCCTCCAACGCGCGCAGCCCGTGCAGCATGGGCTTATCAACGCCCAGCGCCATATTGCCGCCGCCATGTTCGCGGATGACATCGCGCACCTCATTGGCAAAATTATCCGCCGCTGGCTCCAGTTTGTCGCCACGGTCGAAATAGAACAGATCTGCGCCGGTGCGCTGTTCATTCACCAACGGGTTGAATTTGCTTAGGAACATGCCGTTTTTGTAGTCCCACATGACCATATAGCCGTCTGCGCAGACAATGCAGGCGCGGAATGGGTTATGACTGTTCCACAGCTGCATATTGGTGCTGTCGGTCGCGTAGCGGATGTTGAGCGGATCAAACATCAGGGTGCCGCCGTAGTCGCGGGCATTCACCGCATCAACCAGCCGCTTATGCCGCCACGCGCGCATCGCTGGCAGATCGGGTAGTTGCCCCCCTGCGGCCTCCCATTCCTTGAACGCCAGTTGGGTGGGGCCAATCTCAACCCTGTCCTGATCGTTGGGGGTGCCATCGGCAAGTGTTGCACCGCGTGAAGGGTCAATTTTCCGGGTGTCGCGGTAGTGGGTGTTCATGGCACTGTCCTTGGCACTTTCAGGCCAAGTATGCGCTGATCGGCCTAAACAGCATGTCCGTTTTCGACATTTTCAGGTCAGTGCGGGGCGCTTTTCGTCCCTGGTTTTGTGAAAGCTACAGCACGAACGCGATGAGAAAGACCAGCGCGATGAACCCGAAGTAGATGTATTTGAGTGTTTTTACGACGCCGAAAAAGACGTCGAAAATACCGCCAACCCCGCGCAACGCTGTCTTCGCCGTCACCGCAGTCGTCGGGGGCTTTTGCAGGCGGGGTGGCGCCGGTTGCGACGTCTGTGCCCGGTATTTGGTGCCCCACGGCGACTGGGTCGGTGGTTGTGCCGGTTGATGCTGGCGCTGGGGGGGCGTAATCGGCTGTGCTTTGCGCAAGCTATTAAGCGGCGATTCCGATGTCCGTTTGGCCGATCCGCGATAGGCTGTTGAGGGGCCTTTGTAGCGCACGTCGATAGGGTGGTAGTCTTTGGCCATCTAATACCGTTACGGAAAATCCAAGGTCACCACTTTGTAACAGTATCATGTGGCGAATACGAGGCATTCGCCGGCTGGCCTGCGCTTGCCGAACAATTTTGCGCAACGCGCGTCATGTGCAAGCCTTAGGGCGCGCACCAAAATACCATGCTGGACGGTGGCGCAGTGATTGCTGCGATGCCGGAACATCCATCATTGCTGCTTCGCGCATTCCTCGCGGATAGCCGACGGTAAAAAAGGGCAGCACCCCCATCAACCGGCGTGCCCCGAAAACGGTACTTGGTGACCTTACATCATCCTGTCAGGCACGAATAAGAAAAGGCTTACGTAGCTCGGGGGATGGTATTGATATGGCCACCGAACGCGGTGCTTCTAACAGGAACCGTGGGTTTCGTTGTCGCGCATGCCCAATGTCTCATGTGCGGACAAAGCCGACCTTGCCGCTGCGATTTGGAATGTCTGCTATCGCTGCGAGTGCTCCCTGCTACAAAGCCGATGATCAGCCAGAGATGCCAACACATAACAATTTTCGGATATGCCGTGCCCATCACAGCCCTTTGAAATTCGCGTAAGTTCCTTTTCTAATAGCTTGAGACGTTTTATCTTCTCGCGCACGTCAGTCAGCTGCGAAACAGCGATTTTTGTTGCTGCCTCGCAGGATCGGTCTGGGTGATCCTGTAGTTCAATAAGTGATGAGATAGCTTCAATTGAAAAGCCCAGATCACGAGCATGGCGAATGAAACTCAATCGTTCCAATCCATCCTTATCATAACGTCTTTGGTTGCCACTTGTGCGCTCGGCCTCTGCCAAAAGCCCCATTTCCTCGTAGTAGCGGACGGTTGGAACCTTGACCTTTGTGCGCTTTGAAAGCTCGCCGATAGAAAACATAAAAATACCCCTTGAACCTCTAGTCACTAGAGACATTACGCTATCATCAACATAAGATGAAAGAGGATTCCCCCATGGCAGGTTGCTGCGGACATGAAACCAAATTTGACGGCGTTTCAGAGGACTATAAACGACGGCTGTGGATCGTCATTGCATTGAACGCGACAATGTTCGTCGTCGAAATGACTGCGGGGCACTTGGCGAAGTCACAGGCTTTGCAAGCTGATGCTCTCGACTTCGCGGGTGATGCTATGACCTACGGCATTTCTCTGGCGGTCATAGGTGCCTCACTTCGCGCCCGCACGAATGCTGCGCTGTTCAAGGGTTTCAGCCTCTTGTTGATGGGCCTTTGGGTGTTCGGATCGACGGTATATCGCGTCTTCTATGTTGGCGTTCCAACGGCAGAGATCATGGGAGTTGTTGGCTTTCTGGCGTTGCTCACCAATCTAGCCAGTGTGTTCTCGCTCGTGCGCTACAAGGACGGCGACGCCAACGTGCGTTCAGTCTGGCTATGCTCGCGCAATGATGCCATCGGCAACGTCGCTGTTATGTTTGCCGCCTTGGGCGTCTGGGGCACTGCAACCGGCTGGCCTGATCTGATCGTCGCAACAATCATGGCGGGATTGTTCCTGTCGTCCGCTTTCCAGATCGTGCGGCAAGCCCTTGCAGAGCGGCGGGAAATAATCGATCACAAACACGCGGAGGCATGATGCAGAGCTTTCTCAGTATTCTCGGTTTTAGGGTGTCCGAGGAACCTTGGCTCAGAGATCAATATGGCAGTGCCTTCGAGAACCACTCGTCGCGGGTACAGCGGTTCCCCTAAGGTAATGCTAGACCGACCAAAGCCGACTTTCGCCGCACCACAGAATGTCGGTAGAGGGCTCGGAGTTGACATTCGTCCACATAAGAAAAAACCCCGCCAGATTGCTCTAACAGGGCTTTTGTTAGCTTTGGAAATCAGCAGCTGTAATACAGCTTGTATTCCATGGGGTGCGGTGTGTGCTCGTAGGCATAGACCTCTTCCCACTTCAGTTCCATGTAGCCTTCCAACTGGTCCTTGGTGAAGACGTCACCGGCCAGCAGGAATTCATGATCTGCCTCAAGGGATTCCAGCGCTTCGCGCAGGGAACCGCAAACCGTCGGGATCGCGGCAAGTTCCTCTGGTGGCAGATCGTAGAGGTCTTTATCCGATGATGGGCCGGGATCGATCTTGTGTTTGATGCCGTCAAGGCCAGCCATCAACAGGGCTGCAAAGCACAGGTATGGGTTCGCTGCGGGATCGGGAAAGCGGGCCTCGACACGCTTTGCCTTGGGGCTTTCGGCCCATGGGATACGCACACAGCCCGACCGGTTACGGGCAGAGTAGGCGCGCAGAACGGGCGCTTCAAAGCCGGGGATCAGGCGCTTGTAGCTGTTTGTGGATGGGTTGGTGATCGCGTTCAGCGCTTTGGCGTGTTTGAGGATGCCGCCGATGAAGTACAGCGCCTCTTGTGACAGATCAGCGTATTTATCGCCTGCAAACAGTGGCTTGCCGTCCTTCCAGATCGACATGTTCACATGCATACCTGTGCCGTTATCGCCCGCGATGGGCTTTGGCATGAATGTCGCGGATTTGCCGTAGGCCTGTGCGACGTTATGCACGACGTATTTGTATTTCTGCTGTTCATCGGCCTGATGTGTCAGGGTGCCAAAGATCAGACCCAATTCGTGCTGGCAGGACGCAACTTCGTGGTGGTGTTTGTCGACCTTCATGCCCATCCGTTTCATGGTGGACAGCATCTCAGAGCGCATTTCCTGCGCATCGTCGATTGGGTTAACGGGGAAATAGCCGCCCTTGACGCCGGGGCGGTGGCCGGTGTTGCCCATTTCGTATTCGGTGTCGGTGTTCCATGCGCCGTCGATTGCATCAACTTCAAACGCGACCTTGTTCATGGAGACACTGAACCGCACGTCATCGAAAACAAAGAATTCTGCCTCGGGGCCGAAATATGCTGTGTCACCGATGCCGGACGACTTAAGGTATTCTTCGGCTTTTACGGCGGTGCCGCGCGGGTCACGGCTGTAAGGTTCCATCGTGTCCGGTTCAACGATGTTGCAGTTAATGCAGACCGTTTTCTCGGCATAAAACGGATCCACGTAGGCGCTGCTGGCCTGCGGCATCAGTTTCATGTCGGACTGATCAATGGATTTCCAACCGGCGATGGATGATCCATCAAACATGAAACCTTCCTCAAGGAAGTCTTCGTCAACCATATCAGCGACAACAGTGACGTGCTGCAGTTTGCCGCGCGGGTCAGTGAAACGGATGTCGACGTAGTCGGCTTCCTCGTCTTTGATTAGTTTCAGAACAGCTTTGTTGTCCATCTCGGATGTCCTTTATTTCTTGGCGTAGATTTGAATTAGAGTGCGTCGTCGCCGGTTTCACCGGTGCGAATGCGGATGGCGTGTTCGATGGGAGAGACGAAGATCTTGCCGTCGCCGATCTTGTCGGTTTTGGCGGCCCCGATGATCGCTTCAATCGCGCCATCAACCTGATCGTCGGCCAGCACAACTTCGATTTTGACCTTGGGAAGGAAATCGACAACATATTCAGCGCCGCGATAAAGCTCTGTGTGGCCCTTTTGACGACCAAAGCCTTTGACCTCGATGACAGAAAGACCCTGCACGCCGACCTCTTGCAAGGCCTCTTTCACTTCATCGAGCTTGAATGGCTTGATGATCGCTTCGATCTTTTTCATGGTCCGCGCTCCCCTTCGGTGTTTCGCCTGTGGTCAGACCATTTCTCTTGCATATGGACAATTCGTGGCAGAACCTTCAGGCAAGCAGGCAAGGTGAAAGAACGGCTGTTGCCTAATTTTTGAGCATTTTGAGCGATTGATGTGCAAAATGCGAAACCTGGGTGCTGAAACCATGACCGAACTACTGACCGCTGCCCAAATGCGCGCCATCGAACAGGCCGCGATTGCCTCTGGTGAGGTGACCGGACTGGAACTGATGGAGCGGGCCGGGCGCGGTGTGGTGGAGGCAATTTTTGAGGAATGGCCAGAGTTGGGGGATGTTGCGCATCGCGCAGTGGTGCTGTGCGGGCCCGGCAACAATGGGGGTGATGGGTTTGTTGTTGCGCGGTTGTTGAACGAGGCCGGGTGGGACGTTGAGGTGTTTCTGTATGGAGATGCCGGGAAGCTGCCGCCGGATGCGCGGGTGAATTATGAGCGGTGGGGGGGGATGGGGGATGTTGCGCCGCTGTCAGATTGCTACAGTTCCCGTTGGGTGCATCAGCCAGTTGTTGTTGATGCGCTTTTCGGCACGGGTTTGGCGCGCCCGCTGCCTGATGACCCACGCAATGTTCTGATGGCAACCATGAATTGCCGCCGTGTTGCAGTCGATGTACCGAGTATGTTGTCAAGCGATACAGGGGTAATGATGTCCCCAATCTTTGCCAGTAGCGCGGCCCATCTGACGGTTACGTTTCATCGCCAAAAACTTGGGCATTTTCTGGCAGAAGGACAGGCCAACTGCGGGTCCGTGCATGTGGTTGACATCGGATTGAGTGACAATCCGGTGGCCGATGCGGTGAAACTGCTCGCGCGAACGGACACAGTGGATAAACGTACCGGTCACAAATACTCTCACGGCCACGCCCTCATCCTGACCGGCGGGGTCGGCAAGGGCGGCGCGGCCCGCCTCGCGGCCCGCGGCGCTTTGCGTGTTGGGGCAGGGGCTGTGACCGTCGGTTGCCCGCCTGCTGCGTTGATCGAGAATGCGGCACAGTTGAACGCTGTCATGTTGCGCAAGATCAAGGATGCCGAGGCGCTGATCGATGGTTTGGAAGATACCCGCATCAACGCCCTTTGCCTGGGGCCAGGGATGGGCACGGGCACGCGACAGGCGGCTTTGCTTGCAGCCGTGCTAGACGGGGCGGAGCGCCGCCTGACGGTCCTGGATGCGGATGCTTTGACGTTGTTGGCCGGCGATGCTGCCCTATTTGCGACGCTGCATAAGGATTGTGTGCTTACCCCGCATGCGGGCGAATTTGCGCGCATGTTCCCGGATATTGCAGAGAAGTTGAGCACCTCCGCCACCAAAGGCCCCACCTATTCCAAAGTTGATGCCACGCGCGACGCGGCCAAGCGGGCAGGGTGCGTTGTGCTGTTCAAAGGGCCGGACACGGTGATCGCTGATCCAGCCGGGCGGTGCAGCATCAATGCCTCCCTCTACGAACGCAGCGCGCCTTGGCTGGCAACCGCCGGATCGGGTGATGTTCTTGCAGGGTTCATCACGGGTCTTTTGGCGCGTGGTTTCACTCCGATGCAAGCCGCTGAAACCGGCGCTTGGCTACATACCGAATGCGCGCTTTCCTTTGGTCCCGGCCTGATTGCCGAGGACTTGCCCGAAGAATTGCCGAAAGTCTTTCGCGGCCTTGGAATATAAGGCGATTTTTCCTCTCGCATCCTGCGCTTTCCTTTGCTAGACAGCGCGCAACCGGGGGCAGGCCCAAAACCTGCCCCCTTTGATCATGCGGGTGTGGCGGAATTGGTAGACGCACCAGATTTAGGTTCTGGCGCCGCAAGGCGTGGGGGTTCAAGTCCCTTCACCCGCACCAAAGTTTGTAGATGAAGGACAGCACATGCAGGTCACCGAGACCCTGAACGAAGGCCTCAAGCGCGGGTATGCGATTACCGTGACAGCCGCCGAACTGGACACCAAGGTTGAAGAAAAGCTGAAAGAAGCACAGCCGACGGTCGAAATGAAGGGTTTCCGCAAGGGCAAGGTGCCGATGGCGTTGCTGCGCAAGCAGTTCGGTCAGCGCCTGATGGGCGAAAGCATGCAGGAAGCTATCGATGGCGCGCTGACATCGCATCTGAAAGAAACAGGCGACCGCCCTGCGGCCCAGCCTGAGATGAAGATGACCAATGAAGATTGGGAAGAGGGCGACGACGTTCTAGTTGACGTGTCTTATGAAAAGCTTCCTGAGATCGAAGACGTCGATTTCACCAAGATCAAGTTGGAGCGTATGGTCGTGAAGGCCGACAAGGACAGCGTCAAGGAAGCCCTTGATAACCTCGCGGAAAGCCCGCAGGCGGTGACCTACGAACCCAAAAAGACCCAAGCCAAGAAAGACGACCAGGTTGTGCTGGACTTTGTCGGCAAAGTTGACGGCGAAGCCTTTGAAGGCGGTACAGCAGAGGACTATCCGCTGGTACTGGGTTCCAATTCCTTCATTCCGGGTTTTGAAGATGGCTTGCTGAAGGTCAAAGAGGGCGACGAAAAAGACGTCGAAGTGACCTTCCCTGAGGATTATCAGGCTGAGAACCTCGCCGGTAAGAAGGCCGTATTCTCCTGCACCATCAAATCCGTGAATGGCCCTAAAAAGCCAAAGATCGATGATGAGCTGGCCAAGAAGTTTGGCGCAGAAGACCTTGAAGGTTTGAAAACGCAGATCACGGAGCGCCTGGAAGCAGAATATACTGGCGCATCCCGTGCCGTGGCCAAACGTGCGCTGCTGGATGCGTTGGACAAAAAGGTCAAATTCGACCTGCCGGTATCGCTGGTCGAAGCTGAAGCGGGGCAAATCGCCCATCAGCTGTGGCATGAGGAAAACCCTGACGTCGAAGGCCATGACCATCCCGAGATCAAGCCGACCAAAGAGCACAACAAACTGGCCGAACGTCGCGTGAAGCTGGGCCTATTGTTGGCTGACATCGGCCAGAAGGCCGAAGTGCAGGTCACCGATCAGGAAATGACCCAGGCGATTATGAATCAGGCCCGTCAGTATCCGGGACAGGAACGCCAATTCTTTGAATTTGTGCAGCAGAACGCCCAGTTCCGCCAGCAGCTTCAGGCGCCAATGTTCGAAGACAAGGTCGTTGACCACATCTTTGAGCAGGCCGCCGTGAAGGACAAAGACGTGTCCAAGGACGACCTGCAAAAGGCGGTCGAGAAGCTCGAAGAAGAATAAGGCATCGCCATCGCGCGATGTGAAAGGGCACCCGTTTGGGTGCCCTTTTCGTTATGGTGTGTTGGATGTGGGGGGGGGGGGCGAAGTCCATTCATTCACCTCTATGGTTGATTGATGGAGTGAAAGTTGTTATTCACCCATATGGTTGAACGAATCGAAACTGATCAATTAAGTGACATTCTCAAAGCCGCGAGTGACCCCACCCGCCGGAAGATTTTGACGTATCTGGCCCAGAATGGCCCGATGCGTGTCACTGACATTCATGCGCAGTTTGATATGAGCCTGAATTCTGTCTCCAAGCACATCAAAATGCTGGAACGGGCCGGGCTGGTGGCGCGACGCACGGAATGGCGTGAACATTTGATCGAGGTCCAGATGGACCCGCTGCGCGAAATTGATCGCTGGTTCGCCGACCTGCGCTCAATCTGGGATTTCAGATTGGAAGCGCTGGATGACCTGATGTCAGATGGAGGAACAGACAATGACTGATCTCACGCTTACCGTAGAACGCACGATCAAAGCTGCCCCGGAGAAGGTATTCGAGGCCTGGCTGCGCCCGGACATGCTGCAGAAATTCATGCTGCCGGCGGAGGGGATGACCGTACCCAAGGCATCAAACGACCCACGTGAGGGAGGCCGGTTTGAATTGGTGATGCAAGCGGGTGACCAAGAGATCCCCCATGCGGGCACCTATCACGAAATCAATCCGCATGATCGCATCGTGTTTGGCTGGGAAAGCCCGTATTCCACGGATGGCAGCACTGTTACGCTGGATTTCAAACCGGTTGCGGAGGGCACGCATCTGACGCTGACCCATGTGCGGTTTCCCGACGCAGAGTCGCGTGACAATCATCAAGGTGGATGGGGCAATATCCTTGCCGCTCTTGATGCGAATCTTACCCAGTCCGAGGACGCATAAGATGGATGTGGCGTTGTTAAATTGGGCCGCGGTTGCGGCTGGCACTGTAGGTGCGTTTGCTCTTGGCATGTTGTGGTTTAGCCCTGCGATGTTTGGAAAGACCTGGGCTGCGGGATCGCATAACCTGCAACCGCCCCAGACCGCCCCGTGGTTGGCAATGGTGGTTCAGTTCATTGGGCTTGCTTTGCTTGCTGTTGTCGTAGGCATGACCGAAACAGTGGGCGCGATTGGTGTTGCGATTGCAGCGATCCTCGCCGTGGCGGTGATTGTCGCCGGTATGGATATGTTCAGCCAGAAAACCGGCCGCGCGGTACTGATTGATGCGGGTTATGTGGTGGCTTGTGGGGTTGTGATGATCCTTGCCCAAGGGCTGTTGTAATACCCTCTGACGACGCATCCTGCTGTTGCAACTGTAGGGTATTGCGGGGGCGCAATATCCACAGTTTTTGCATGATGTTGCCCTAAAGGTAGCTGGTTTTGGCTGTGTTCTGCCAACAGGGTTGGGCATTCATGCAAAGGAATATTTGATGCTACGGTCAATTTTCATGGCGATTTGTATCGCTGTTGGTTTTTCGACGGCGGCGATCGCGTGCCCCGATTTTAATGCGTCTCCGCAGGCGTCGTATCAGGCGTCGGGCAAACAGCTGTACTCACTGCGGACTTTTGACGTCGTCGCGGGTGGTGACAACTACATCTGGGATTGCCCGAATGTGCAGCCGGGCACCGATACCGGGGCTGGCTATTTCCCGACTTCGCCTGATTTTTCGTTTCAGCTGTCCAATATGAACCCCTATCAACTGGTCATTAGCGTCGAGAGCGAATGTGACGCAGCCTTGTTGATTAATACCGCATCGGCCAACTGGTACTACGACGATGACGACCGGGGCAATTATGACCCGCGCATCGTACTGACCCGACCGGCCAATGGTCGCATTGATATCTGGATCGGCACCTACGATGGCGAGTATTGCAACGCGCGGCTTGAGATGGAGACATTTGACCGCTAACGCCTACCAAACAAGAAAGGCCGCCCCACATATGGGGCGGCCTGATATTTTGCGAAGGAAAGAAGATTATTCTTCGTTTTCTTCTTCTTCAGCAGTGTCTTCTGTCTCAACGCCGGCAGTTTCAGCCAATGCCTCATCTTCAGATGCTGCAGCGCCGATATCGTCGAAGAGTTCCTGAATTTCAAACTCAGCAGCGGCCTCTTCTTCTGCGGCAAGCTCAGCGATGGATTTGCCAGCTTCCTGCAGTTCGGCCTCTTCCACGGAACGCGCGACGTTCAGCGTGATCGTAGCTTCGACTTCGGGGTGCAGTTTGACGGATACGTCATGCAAGCCCAGCTCTTTGATCGCGCCAAGTAGGGCAACCTGCTTCTTGTCGACAGAGAAACCTGCCTCTGTTGCTGCCTCGGCTGCGTCACGTGTGGTGACGGAACCATAAAGCGAACCCGCGTCAGAGGCAGAGCGGATCACGATAAACTTTTGACCATCAAGCTTGGCAGCAAGTGCATCAGCTTCTTTTTTGGTCTCTAGGTTACGTGCTTCCATTTGGGCTCTTTCGGCCTCAAAGCGCGCAAGGTTGGCTGCGTTGACACGCAGAGCTTTGCCTTGCGGCAGCAGAAAATTACGTGCGTAGCCTTCCTTAACGGAAACAACTTCGCCCATCTGGCCCAGCTTCGCGATACGCTCAAGTAGGATGATATCCATGGGATGTTTTCCTTATTTTACAGCGTATGGCAGCAGGGCAAGGAAACGAGCACGCTTGATCGCACGGGCGAGAGCACGCTGGTTTTTTGCACCAACAGCGGTGATACGGGCGGGAACGATTTTGCCGCGCTCAGAGATGTAGCGCTGCAAAAGGCGGGTGTCTTTGTAGTCGATCTTGGGGGCGTTATCGCCCTCAAACGGATCGGACTTACGACGGCGGAAAAATGGTTTAGTAGCCATGATTGATGTCCTTTCTTGTGATCAACGATTAGCGGCGCTCGCGGCGGTCGCCACGTTCTTCGCGTTTTTGCATTTGTACAGAAGGACCTTCCTGATGTGCGGCGACCTTGATGGTCAGCACGCGCATCACGTCTTCGTGCAGGCGCATCAGGCGTTCCATTTCCTGCACAGCAGAGGCAGGGGCGTCTGTGCGCAGAAAGGCATAGTGCCCTTTGCGGTTCTTGTTGATCTTATAGGCCATCGTTTTGACGCCCCAATATTCGTTCTCCAGCAGCTTGCCGCCGTTGTCGGCAAGAACGGTTCCGAAATGTTCGATAAGGCTTTCAGCTTGCGTGTTGGACAAGTCCTGACGCGCAATCATGACATGCTCGTATAGCGGCATGCGTACTCCAGTTCATATATCGGCGCATTTCAAAGGATGGGCGGTTAACCTTGCGTGCATCCCATCCACGAGAGGCTGCGCAGTTCATACGTGTTGCAGCAAGGATGGCGTCTTATACAGTCGCATTGGCCTTATGCAAGCCCTCAAACCCCTGAAACCGCAGCGTTTTGGCAACAATGTGAGATTTCTTAACGCTGCCTTGACCTTGCCCATTTATTGCCCTGTTCGCATGGCAGTTTAATGACACGAAAAGGCAAGGAGTAGGCAAATGACTGATGCGACGGCTGAATTCGGGACAAAAATGGCGAAGCCATCAACATTTGAAGTCGACGATGTCTTTTGGGGCTACAAGATCAAATCAGGTCGCGGGCCATCCTTTGCGGTCGCTTTTGGTCAGGCCGCTTCGTTCTTTTTTGGTGTGTGCCTTCTGACCGCGTCAATCGGCATTCTGGCGTTGCCAACGCTGTTCTTTGATGGCCCCCTGGGCGCGATGCGGATTGGGTCTGCTGCTTTGCTTGGTGCGGCTGCGGTCTATCTGTTGTGGTTTGCCAGTCGTGGCACCAAGACTGAGGTGCATGTCGATACCAGCCTTGGCGAAATCCGCGAAGTTATCTGCAACCGTGCCGGTCGCCCGACAACTGTTGGATCTTACGGTTTTGATACAATCGGTGGCGTTCTGGTTGAACAGGACCCATCCACGGGTCTGTCACGGCTGATCATGCAATCGCATAATTCTTCCCACAGCGTTGTTGTTGCCGAAGGAACTGATGCACAACTGATGTCGCTGCGCGATCAATTGGCCCATGATCTGTTGGGATATTCAGCTGCGCAGGCCGCATAGATTACCCCGTTCCCGGCTTCGCAGCGGTTTACCGCGCTCTGTGACAGCGAACACAATCTGTTCATTTTTGAGGAGTTGCTTTGGCGCTGCGGGCGCTATCTATCCTTGCTCATAGTCTAACTTATGCTTGGAGCCTCTTATGAAACAGCTATTTGCGACCGCAGCAATTGCAGCGGTCACCATGTCGTCACCTGCTTTTGCCGCGTCCGAGTCCTATGTTCTTGACGCGAGTCACAGTCAAATTGTGTTTAGCTACAACCACTTGGGGTATTCTACCAATTATGGTATGTTCTCTGGCTTTGAAGGCACGATTGCTTTTGACCAAGACAACCCCGCCGCGTCTTCAGTGAACGTCTCTTTCCCCGTGCGCAGCATGATGACTGGTTGGGAGGCTCGCTTCGAACACTTCATGGGACAGGATTTCTTTGGCGCAGGCGAGGAAGAGATGGTCACATTCACCTCGACATCTATTGAAGTGACTGGCGATACAACAGCCCTGATCACCGGTGATCTGACGCTTAATGGTGTCACCAAACCGATTGTTCTGGATGCGACACTCAATCAGGTTGGTGATCATCCGATGGCGAACAAACCATGGGCTGGGTTTGATGCAACTACCACGCTGATCCGTTCTGAGTTTAACGTCGGCAATTTTGCCCCATTCGTGAGCGATGAAGTTGAAGTGATGATCTCTGTCGAAGCGATGAAGGCCGAATAAATCGCACCGATGACTGTTTGAAGGGCCGCGCCAAAACCACGGCGCGGCCTTTTTCTTTGCAACTACCGCGTGGCTGTTAGGCTGACGGCCACGTCAACGGCAAAGGCAAGGTTGCTTTCGTCGCTCATGGTTTGCCCAATCTGAAAGCTACGTCGGTCCAAGGTGACGTTGCCTGACATTTGCGCCGTGTCGCCATCAATCGCCAATGTGAAGGGCAGCACCATCGGCACGGTGTTTCCTTTAATGGTCAACGTGCCATCTGCCGTATAGGCGTCACCGTTGGCGCGGATTTTTGCCGCGAAGACAGCCGTTGGAAACGCCTCGGCATCAAAGAAATCAGCGCCCATCGCCTGGCCGGTGACCGACCCAAGTTGAAGGGATCCGATTGCGACTGTCGTGGTCACGTCACCCAAGACACCGGTGGCGTTTTCGTCAAAGGCAATGGCCGACGTCCAATCCTCAAAGTGGCCGTTTACGGCGCTGCCGAACTGCGTGATTGAAATGCCAATATCGCCCTCTGTCACGGTCCAGTCCGATGTAACCTCGGCCAGACTGGCCTGTGCGACCTCTTCCTTGGCGCTGTAGAGCCCCGCAGCAGCGCCGCCGCCCGTTGCAAGCAGATAGATGACGGCCGCAGCGATCGGGGCCGCCGCACCCGATTGATGTGACCCGGTCACGGTAGTTGCGGGCGCCCCGAACCACATGCGCCGCAGCGTTGTGTCCTTATCGATAAATTGGTGTTTGAGTGCCCCCGCCACATGCAAGAGGATCGATCCGACCATGATCTTGCTCCACACCCAATGCAATCCGCCAAAGAGCGTGGCAACACCTTCGTCCTTTGGCACCAATGGCAGTTCCTGCCCGATGGGCAACAGAATTGGTGCGAAACCGGTTGTTGCCGCATGATGAAGCCATCCTGTCAGGGGAACAGCGACCAGCGAAATGTAGAGCAGCCAATGCACCAGCTCTGCCAGAAGTGTTTCGGCTTTGCGTTCCGGATGAAGCGGTGCGGGCTTGGTTTGGGTCCATGCCCAGAGGATACGCCCCAGCGCGACGAGAAAGATCACAACGCCGAGCGTTTTATGAAACGAAAACAGCTGTGCCTTAAAGGCGAGCTGTTCATTGGTTTCGTAAGGCAGACGGTTTGCGATGACGCCCAGCGGTATGACGGTCAGAATCAGAAAAGCTGTCAGCCAGTGAAATATCTTGGTGACAGTCCCGTAGGTCGTGGCAGATTGCATGCGAAAGATCGTCCCTTTGCAGTGATTTGCGCGAACTCTACCACAGGTTTGGTTATGGCAAAGGCACAGTATTTGTTACGCGATGCGTTTGCTTGTGCGCGCGGGCGGAGCAGGCTAAGTCCCTAAGTCACAAGACAGAACGTAGGGGGCATTCATGCGCGCATTTGTATTTCCGGGCCAGGGGGCGCAGACTATTGGCATGGGTAAGGCACTGGCAGACGCCTATCCGGCGGCAAAGGCCGTCTTTGATGAGGTCGACGCCGTCTTGGGTGAAAACCTGTCCGGTTTGATCTGGGATGGCGATATCGCAGAACTCACACTGACAACAAATGCCCAACCTGCGCTGATGGCGACGTCACTTGCCGCGATCAAGGCGCTGGAAGCAGAAGGTGTTGGCATTGATGTCGCAAGCTTTGTTGCGGGGCATTCGCTGGGTGAATATTCTGCCTTGGCGGCGGCTGGCGCGATCAGTATCGCGGATACGGCCCGCCTGTTGCGCGCACGTGGCAAGGCGATGCAGGATGCCGTGCCGGTTGGTGTAGGGGCGATGGCTGCGGTCCTGGGGCTTAACCTTGAGGCAGTGCAGGCTGTGGCGGCAGAGGCCGCGCAGGGCGACGTCTGTCAGGCCGCCAATGACAACGATCCTGCACAGGTTGTTGTTTCGGGGCACAAAGCTGCCGTTGAACGCGCGGTTGAAATTGCCAAGGGCAAGGGCGCAAAACGGGCACTGCTGCTGCCAGTGAGTGCGCCATTCCACTGCAGCCTGATGGCACCAGCAGCCGAAGCCATGGCCGGTGCATTGGCCGCTGTTGAAATCAAGGCGCCGGTGGTGCCCATCGTGCCCAATGTTGTGGCCCGTGCTGTCAGTGACCCGGCCGAAATCCGGTCACTGCTGGTGAACCAGATCACAGGCTCCGTGCGATGGCGCGAGAGCGTGATGTATATGGGTGGCGAGGGTGTCACAAATGTCTACGAAGTTGGGGCAGGCAAGGCCTTGTCCGGGATGGTCAAGCGGATCGACCGGGGGATCGCCACGGCGGCGGTTGCGACACCTGATGATGTTGTAGCAGCGGCTGAAGCATTGAATTCATAATCTAAAAAGGCTCTTTAAATGTTTGATCTGAATGGAAAGAATGCACTTGTAACGGGCGCATCTGGCGGCATCGGCGGGACGATAGCAAAGGCACTTTACGATGCCGGTGCAACGGTCGCCTTGTCGGGGACGCGTGTCGCCCCGCTGGAAGAACTTGCTGCGTCCTTGGGTGATCGCGCGCATGTGCTACCATGCAATCTGAGCGATGCGGAGGCCGTGACTGCCCTGCCAAAGCAGGCCGCTGACGCAATGGGATCTGTCGATGTGCTGGTCAACAACGCGGGCATCACCCGCGACAACATCTTCATGCGGATGTCTGATGATGAGTGGGCCTCTGTGCTGGAGGTCAACCTGACCTCGACAATGCGCCTTTGTAAGGGCGTTATTCGGGGCATGATGAAATCCCGCTGGGGGCGCATCGTGAACATCTCTTCCGTTGTGGGCGCCACCGGCAATCCGGGGCAGGCCAACTACGCTGCGTCCAAGGCCGGGATGGTGGGGATGTCCAAATCGATTGCCTATGAGGTGGCAAGCCGTGGCATTACGGTGAACTGTGTGGCGCCTGGATTTATTACCACCGCGATGACTGACAAGCTCACCGATGAGCAGAAATCAACGATCCTGGCGCAGGTTCCCGCAGGTCGGATGGGCGACGCGGAGGAAGTTGCCGCCGCCGTGCTTTATCTTTCCAGCCCTGAGGCGGCTTACGTCACCGGTACCACCTTGCATGTGAATGGCGGCATGGCCATGTTGTAACTGGTTGTGAATTTCCACAACCGAAACCGTTTGCCTAAGGGGAATTCTCTGTTATAGGCCACGCAGATTTGCTGAAAGGCGCACATGACGCTACGTCAGGTATTACGCTGCGCAGATCAGCAATGCGCCCGAATGGGCGTGAGAGAGGGCGAAAGCCCAAAGAACAACGGGTTTTTGACCCAGAAAGACATGAGGAATTGATATGAGCGACGTTGCAGACCGCGTACGCAAGATCGTTGTAGAGCATCTTGGTGTTGAAGAAGACAAAGTGACGGAAGCTGCGTCCTTTATTGATGATCTTGGCGCAGACAGCCTTGATACTGTTGAGTTGGTCATGGCTTTTGAAGAAGAGTTCGGGATCGAGATTCCTGATGACGCTGCCGAGACAATCCAGACATTTGGTGATGCGGTGAAGTTCATCGACGGCGCAAAGTAAGCGCGGCATTAGATTTTCTTGTGAAACGGCGTTCTTCGGGACGCCGTTTTTCGTTTGCAAAATCAGATATCAGGCGACCTGTTGGACCCGTGCTGATATCCGGTGCCATAGTGACTGATCTCAAGTTGCATCGCGGTGTTCCTTGGTGTCATCCTGCAAGTTGCGCGCGGCGTTGGTGGGCCTGGCCCGATTCGCCCTGTCGTGCTGACGCATAGGAAGCGCGCCGAAGGCGATGCGCAGAATGACAACGCCGACCAGCAGAATTGCCGCAATGATCAAATTGCGGGGAATGATACCCCCATAGGCGTCCGGTTCTGCCGACTGGGAGAGCGAGGCCGCAATGCGGGCGCTGTTGATTTGCTCCGCTGTGCACCGCAGGCTGTCCATGTGGCCGCCGATCGCTTGCAGGTTTCGCTGCGTTTTTGTGTCGAAATGCGGGCGGACCGATTGTGGATCGTCCAAACTTGCCCGTACAAGCAGACGGTTTGTGTTGTCCAGAAACTGCCGAAACGCCGCACCATGGCCAACCCAGCGGCTTCCGTTTACTGCGCGTAGCACCTCTGGTGTACCTAACCCATCGGACAACATTCGCAACCGCCGGATTTCATCACCAAAAAACAAGGCGTTGGAGTTGCGAACCATCCGCATTTGCAGTTGATGCATCTCATCAAGTTGCGACCTGACAAGGCAATCTGCCGCGGCCGGTTCCATGCCCCCCCAAAGAGCACTGACAAAGATAAAAACAGTCAAAAGCTGCCGCATCGTTGATTCACCATCACCTGTGAGCGGAAACTCTCGCACCGAAGCCTTAAATCTGGGTAAAATGCTGCGCCTATCGTCCACACTGCGCGATTGCTGCCCTTGCCCCGTCCACCAACGCTGGGGTATCAGTGGCACAAATACGCCAAGAGGTGAGGGCAGAATATGCGTCGTGTAGTTGTAACGGGCTTGGGGTTGGTCACACCCCTTGCAGATGGTGTCGAAAATTCCTGGGAACGTGTTCTTGATGGTCAATCGGGTGCGGGAAAGATCACAGGATTTGACCCCAGCAGGTTGACCACGCAATACGCATGCGAGGTTCCCTTGGGTGATGGGGCAGATGGGACATTTCATGCCGACACCTACATGGACCTCAAAGAACAGCGTAAGGTTGACACCTTCATTCTGTTTGGCATGGCTGCCGCCCAGCAGGCGGTCGAGGATGCCGGGTGGATGCCAGAGGACCGTGAGGACCTTGAGCGCACCGGCGTGCTGATTGGCTCGGGCATTGGTGGTCTCAACTCAATCTCTAATACTGCACAGATGATGGCCGAGAAGGGCCCGCGACGTGTGTCGCCGTTCTTTGTGCCCGGCGCACTGATCAACCTGATCTCGGGGCAGGTGTCGATCCGCTATGGCTTCCGCGGTCCGAACCATTCGGTCGTGACCGCCTGTTCGACCGGCGCACATGCGATCGGTGATGCCTCTCGGCTGATCCAGCATGGTGATGCAGATGTAATGATCGCGGGCGGTGCAGAGGCTGCGATTTGCGAGTTGGGAATGGCTGGCTTTAACGCCTGTAAGGCATTGAGCACAAAGCACAATGATGATCCAACCGTGGCCAGCCGCCCATGGGATGTAGACCGTGACGGCTTTGTCATGGGTGAGGGTGCGGGTATTGTCGTGCTGGAAGAATATGAGCACGCCAAGGCGCGTGGTGCAAAAATCTATGCTGAGGTTTTGGGCTATGGCCTGAGCGGCGACGCCCATCACATCACTGCCCCACCACCGGACCACGAGGGTGCAGAGCGTGCCATGCGTGCCGCCTGCCGGAATGCCGGGATTGAGCCTGCTCAAATTGATTATGTGAACGCACATGGCACATCGACCATGGCGGATACCATCGAATTGGGTGCGGTTGAGCGTCTGGTGGGTGATGCTGCATCATCGTTGGTGATGTCCTCGACAAAATCGGCCACCGGTCACCTTTTGGGTGCTGCTGGCGCAATTGAGGCGATCTTTTCGATCCTTGCGATCCGCGATCAGGTTGCCCCGCCCACGATCAACCTGGATAATCCAGCTGTTGAGACGGTTGTCGATCTTTGCGCGAACGAAAAGCGCCCTTGTGAGATCAAGATCGCCCTGTCGAACTCATTCGGCTTTGGTGGCACGAACGCCAGCCTTGTCCTTGGGAAAGCCGACTGATGTGGCGCCATATAGCGGCCAACGCACTGACGTTTCTGACCGTGGCTTTGTTTCTGCTGGTTGGTGTTATTGCATGGGGTACGCGCGAATATCGCGCGCTAGGCCCGTTGGAGGCCGCGATATGTCTGGAGGTGCCGCGAGGCGGCAGCATCAAGGGATTGAGTGCTGATCTGACAGAAAAGGGTGCGATCTCATCCGCCTTCGTGTTCGAGATCGGCGCGGATTACACCGATAAATCCGGCGATGTGAAATTTGGCCGTTTTCGTGTGCCTGAACGGGCTTCAATGGAAGATATCGTTGACATCGTGACCCGCGGTGGCCGCAATACCTGCGGCGCCGAGGTGATCTATCGCGTGGGCATCAACCGCACGATTGTTGATGTTCGTGAGCTTGACCCGGCCTCAAATCAATTTGTTGACCTCGTCAGCTTTGAGGCCGGCGGGCTGGAGGTGCCGCCGACCTATGCAGAGGTACGGGCCGATGGCAGTGCGACCTACCGGGTTGTGATTGCCGAAGGGGCGACCAGCTGGCAGATCGCCAATGCACTGTCCGAGATTGATATCCTGCGCCCGGACGTCACAGATGTGCCTTTAGAAGGGGTGTTGGCCCCACGTGATTATGACCTGCGCGAGGGCGATACGGTGTCATCTGTGTTGGAACGTATGCGTGCGGCGCAGACGGAGATATTGACCGACGCCTGGGAAGATCGGGCAGAGGGTCTGCCTTTGGCGTCGGCTGAAGAGGCGCTTGTTCTGGCCAGTATCATTGAGAAGGAAACCAGCGTCCCGGATGAGCATCCTCAGGTTGCCAGTGTCTTTGTGAACCGCTTGAACCGGGGCATGCGCTTACAGACTGACCCGACGGTGATCTATGGTATCACCAAGGGCGAAGGTGTGCTGGGTCGCGGCCTGCGTCAAAGTGAGCTTCGCGCAGTAACGCCTTGGAACACCTATGTTATTGAGGGGTTGCCCCCAACGCCGATCGCCAACCCCGGCAAGGCCGCTATCGAAGCCGCGCTGAACCCGGACACCACGGAATATATCTTCTTTGTGGCTGACGGCACGGGTGGTCATGCGTTTGCGACCAACCTGGACGATCATAATCGCAATGTGGCCCGCTGGCGCGAGATCGAGGCGGAGCGCGCCAACGACGGGTGATCATGAATTCGTTAATGAAATCATAAGGTTCCGCCCGAACTGCGGCGGAAGCCTGATTGACATTTGGCTGGTTTTTCTCTAGTTTGGCTGGGCTAGATGACGGGTGCCTATCAGCTTTGATGCCCCGCACTCGACTGTGACGGAAGTTTCCTTACAGACAGAAATACCATGAATGCATTGAATGACGTGGGGCGTGATCCCCCAACTTTGGCAGCTGATCGGCTGTCAGAGATTGAAACGCTGTTTGAGATGATCCGCAAAGCGCTGCAGCGAGCGGTAGCTGAGATCGGTGAACCAACTGCCGAGATGCCCAAGGCCATCAAGAAGCGGCTTGATGACCTGATTGAAGCCCATCTGAAAATACTGTCGGCAGAGGACGCATTTCATGCAAAAATTGGAAATATCGAAGACGGCGAAGCCGTTGACTATGACGCGATCCGGGCTGAAATCGGGTGCCAACTTGATCGCATCCGAGAGAGCCTCGACGCAGAAGGCGTTTTTGTCCGACCTGACCGATAAGCAGCTGGAGGCGTTGCCCTATCTGTTCGAGTTCTGGGCGATGCCGCATCAGGTGCCGCCCGAGGGCGATTGGCGGTCCTGGGTCATTCTGGGAGGGCGCGGCGCGGGCAAGACCCGCGCCGGCGCTGAGTGGGTCCGCTGCATGATTGAAGGACCAACGCCCCATGCCCCGGGCCGTGCCCGCCGGGTGGCACTGGTGGGGGAAACCATGGATCAGGCCCGCGAGGTCATGGTGTTTGGTGACAGTGGCATTCTATCGATTTGCCCACCTGACCGCCGCCCGGAATGGGTGGCTGGGCGCAAGTTGCTGGTCTGGCCCAACGGGGCGCAGGCGCAACTTTTTTCTGCCTATGATCCCGAAAGCCTGCGCGGACCGCAGTTTGATGCGGCCTGGGCGGATGAATTGGCAAAGTGGCCCAAGGCTGCGGATACCTGGGATATGTTGCAGTTTGGGTTGCGGTTGGGGGATGCCCCGCGCGCTTGTGTGACAACGACCCCGCGCCGGTCAGAGATGCTTCGGGATTTGCTGGAGCGTGCCGGGACCGTTGTGACCCATGCACCGACACAGGCAAACCGGGCCAATCTGGCTGCCAGCTTTCTTGCGGAAATCGAGGCGCGCTACGGCGGCACGTCGCTGGGGCGGCAGGAAATGGACGGCGTGATGTTACGGGACGTTGAGGGCGCGCTGTGGTCGGCGGACGACCTGGCGCGTTGTCAGGTGGCTGAGGCGCCCGCTTGTGACCGCATTGTGGTGGCCGTTGATCCACCTGCGGGCTCTCACGCGGGAACGGATGACTGCGGCATCATCGTGGCTGGTGTCACGATGAAAGGTCCGGTGCAGGATTGGCAGGCTATTGTGCTGGAAGATGCCAGTGTGTCCGCGTCACGCCCTACGCAATGGGCAGAGGCGGCTGTGGCAGCATTTCATCGGCACAATGCCGACCGCCTGATCGCAGAGGTCAATCAGGGCGGTGATATGGTTGAGACCGTGATCCGCGGTGTTGATCCGCTGGTCCCTTACCGGTCGGTGCATGCGGCCAAAGGCAAGGTCGCGCGCGCTGAACCGGCGGCGGCACTCTATGAACAAGGCCGTGTCACCCATTTGCGCGGGTTGGCTGCTTTGGAAGATCAGATGGCGCTGATGTCCACACGCGGGTTTGCGGGCAAGGGATCGCCAGACCGCGTCGATGCGCTGGTGTGGGCCTTGTATGACCTGCTGCTTGAGCCGGCCAAAACATGGCGAAACCCCACTATACGCGGTCTTTGAGGGTGTTGCGCGCGGTGCCGCGCGCAGCCCCAACCTTTCTCTAAGCCCTTTAAGCGAAATTGTTTTTCGTGAACTGCAGACGGTCACCCCCGACCGGCACGAGGAGTTTTGAATGTTTGATTTTTTGACCCGTACGCAGCCAAAGGCACCTGTGATTGAGGCCAAAGCCTCGGCCACGGGTCGCGTGATGGCGATGTCCGGTGCCGGTCGCGTGGCCTGGTCGCCACGCGATGTTGTGTCACTGACCAAGGCCGGTTTTACCGGCAATCCCATCGGCTTTCGCGCCGTCAAGATGATTGCAGAGGCCGCAGCGTCCCTGCCAATGGTCGTGCAGGACGCTGACCGCCGTTATGACACCCATCCGGTGCAGGCGTTGATGGCGCGCCCCAATGGTGGGCAGGGCCGTGCCGAACTGCTTGAGGCGCTGTTTGGGCAGGTTCTGCTGACTGGCAATGGCTATGTTGAGGCCGTCGCGGATGAGGGTCTGCCGGTTGAGTTGCATGTGTTGCGCTCTGACAGAATGTCCGTTGTCCCCGGCGCTGATGGCTGGCCTGCTGGGTATGCGTATCAGGTGAACGGGCGCAAGCATCGCTTTGCCATCACTGAGGGGCATAGCCCCATCTGCCATATCAAGAGCTTTCATCCGCAAGACGATCACTATGGGTTCTCTGCCATTCAGGCCGCCGCCGCTGCGATTGATGTGCACAATGCCGCGTCGCGCTGGTCTAAGGCCTTGTTGGACAACGCCGCGCGCCCCTCTGGTGCGATTGTCTACAAGGGGGCTGACGGTCAGTCTTCGTTGAGCGCCGACCAATATGACCGCCTGCTGGGTGAGATGGAAACGCAGCACCAAGGGGCCCGCAACGCAGGTCGCCCAATGCTACTTGAAGGGGGGCTTGATTGGAAACCGATGGGGTTCTCACCCTCGGACATGGAATTCCAAAAGACCAAAGAGGCCGCCGCGCGCGAGATTTCCGTGGCATTTGGTGTGCCGCCGATGCTGCTGGGTATTCCCGGCGACGCAACCTATGCGAATTATCAAGAGGCGAACCGCGCCTTCTATCGCCTGACGGTGCTGCCACTGGCGACACGTGTCATGTCTGCACTTGCTGACTGGTTGTCGGACTATGCGGATGAACGGGTCGATTTGCGGCCCGATCTGGACCAGATCCCCGCACTTTCGGCAGAGCGTGACGCGCAGTGGCGGCGTGTGTCGGAGGCTGCATTTTTGACGGATGCGGAAAAGCGATCTTTGCTGGGCCTGCCAACGCTGGAGGTCGGTGATGGGCAGTAAGATTGTCGATATCACAGGTCAGCCGCGCGCGGACACACCACCACCTGTGTCTGACTTCTGGTTCGCCCAGGTTGATGTGCGTCTGGGCCGGATCGAATGCATGGTGTCGCGGCTGGAATGGCAGATCTGGTTGATCGTCTGTGGCTGTGCCGGGGTGCTCGTTTTGGAAATTGTAGGCGCGCTTGCTGGGAGAACAGGATGAATTTGGAACATAAATTTTGCACGTTGGGGGCCGAGGTGACGGTGACTGACGGTACGACGATCAGCGGCTATGCGTCCCTGTTTGGTGCCGCCGATCAAGGTGGCGATACCGTTGAACGGGGTGCCTATGGCGCGTCACTGGCCAAGGGTCGCGGCATCAAGATGCTGTGGCAACATGACCCGGCCCAACCGATTGGCGTCTGGGACGAGGTGCAAGAAGATGACAAGGGGCTTTGGGTTAAAGGCCGTCTGCTGACGGATGTGGCTAAGGGTCGCGAAGCGGCATCGCTGATTGCGGCCAAGGCCATTGACGGGCTGTCCATCGGATACCGCACCGTGAAGGCCCGCAAGAACGACAAGGGTGGGAGGCTATTGTCAGAGCTTGAGCTATGGGAGGTGTCTTTGGTGACATTCCCGATGCTTCCCGATGCGCGTGTGGGGGCCAAGGGCGATGATCCTGCGGCACAGGCACTGCGCGAGATGGCTGCCGCCTTCGAGGGTGCGCGCCAAATGATGGCGCGGGACTAACCCCGCCCCGAACTTCCAGAAAAGGATCAAGTGATGGATGTAACTGAGACAAAGTCTCGGGCCGGGGAAGATGTGTCTCCCGCCCAGGCACTGAACACGGCGATGACCGGGTTCATGGCCGACTTCAAAGATTTTTCCCACGGCGTGACTGCCAAACTTCAAAAACAGGATGACCGGATGAACAAGCTGGACCGTAAGACAATGATCAATGCCCGCCCCGCGCTGGCACAGGCGGCTGCCGAGGATGCACCGCACCAAAAGGCCTTTGCTGCTTACCTGCGCTCTGGCGATGACGAGGGGTTGCGCGGGCTGGAACTGGAAGGCAAGGCCCTGGGCACTGCGGTGGCCGCTGATGGTGGTTATCTGGTTGACCCGCAGACATCTGATGCGATCCAAAGCACGCTGTCCTCTACGGCGTCGATCCGGGCGATCGCCAGCGTCGTGAACGTCGATGCGACATCCTATGACGTGCTGATTGATCATTCCGAAATGGGTGCGGGCTGGGCGACCGAGGCCGGTGCCGTTACCGAAACTGACACACCCCAGATTGAGCGGATCAGCATCCCATTGCACGAGCTTTCTGCACTGCCCAAGGCATCCCAGCGCCTGCTGGATGACAGCGCCTTTGACATTGAAGGCTGGCTGGCTGGCCGCATCGCCGACAAGTTTGCCCGCTCGGAGGCTGATGCGTTCATCAACGGCGACGGCGTCGACAAGCCCACAGGCCTGCTGACCTACCCAACGGTTGATGATCTGTCCTGGTCCTGGGGCAACCTTGGCTATGTCGTATCCGAAACTGCCGGCGGTATTACCCGCGCAGATCCAATCGTCGATCTTGTCTATGCGCTGGGTGCGGAATACCGCGCCAATGCAACATTCGTCATGAATTCGCGCACCGCAGGTCACATCCGCAAGCTCAAAGACAACGATGGTCGTTTTGTCTGGCTCGACGGCATTGCCGAGGGTGAGCCGGCCCGCCTGATGGGCTACCGCGTGATGATCTGCGAAGACATGCCCGACATCGCCAACGACAGCTTGTCGATTGCGTTTGGTGATTTCAGCGCGGGCTACACCGTGGCCGAACGCCCGGATCTGCGCGTGTTGCGCGACCCATTCTCGGCCAAGCCACATGTGCTGTTCTATGCAACCAAGCGTGTGGGCGGTGCAGTCAGCGACTTTGCAGCGATCAAATTAATGCAGTTCTCGGCAAGCTAACGCTTTGCCGTGATCGGGTACGGCCCTGTTGGGGCGTGCCCTCCCCGGATGCGCATCAGGCAATCCTTCGCATTGTCTAGCTATTCCCTTCCGTCCGAGCAATGCGGGGGGCATGCGCATCCGGGCCCTATTTGCCAACCAGTTGGCCACGTGATTTTCGGAGTAATTCCATGATGTTAGTCGAAGAGACCACTGTGCCCCTGTCTGCACTTCCGGTCGCTGAATTCAAAGACCATTTGCGCCTTGGATCGGGGTTTTCCGACGATGGAGTTCAGGATGCGGTGCTGGAAAGCTATCTGCGGGCCAGCATGGCAGCGATTGAAGCGCGCACCGGTAAGGTCCTGTTGGAACGCGAGTTCAGCTGGACCCTGACCGCCTGGCGCGATACGCGCCGGCAGCCGTTACCGATTGCCCCTGTCAGTGCCGTCGGTGCCGTGATCATGACGGATATGCAGGGTGTTGAGGCGATCGTTGATGACAGCCGCTGGACGCTTGAGCCGGATATACAACGCCCCGCGCTGCTGGCCGCTGGCACTAGCCTGCCCGGCGTTCCAAACGGTGGTTCGGTCAAGATCGGGCTGCTGGCGGGCTATGGGCCCGAATGGACCGATCTGCCTGCCGATCTGGCGCAGGCTGTCATGCTGCTGGGTGCGCATTTCTATGAATATCGTCACGATGCCACGTGCAACACACATGCGATGCCGATGGGCGTGCAAAGCCTGATCGAGCGCTACCGCACCGTGCGCCTGTTCATGGGGGGCCGCACATGAACGCCCCCCGGTTGAACCGCTCGTTGGTGCTGGAGGCTCCGATCAAGACGACCGATGGGGCCGGTGGTTACACCCGCGATTGGCAGCCTTTGGGCGTCCTTTGGGCCGAGCTGAAAGCTGGGTCAGGGCGCGAGGTTGCCGCATCTTCAGCGACGATTTCCCGCGTGCCTTACCGGATTACGGTACGTGCCGCCCCCTATGGTGCCGCGTCCCGTCCAACAGCCGGTCAGCGGTTTCGTGATGGCGCGCGCCTGTTTCACATCAATGCCGTGGCGGAAAGGGGCGTCGAGGCGCAGTTCCTGACCTGTCATGCCGAAGAGGAGATCGCATCATGAGCTATGCTGTTGCTGCGGCCTTGCAATCGGCTGTTTACCAACGCCTTGCGGATGATCCTACATTGGATGCGCTTGTTGGCGATGCGATCTATGATGCGCTGCCCTCGGGCACGCTGCCGCCACTTTATGTGGTGCTGGGCGCGGAAGATGTGCGCGATGCCTCCGACAAGACCGGCGGCGGGGCGCAACATAGCTTTACCGTGTCCGTTTTGACCGAAAGTGCCGGGTTTGCCACCGCCAAAGCCGCTGCTGCTGCGGTGAGCGATGCCTTAGTTGATGCGCCTCTGACGCTGGACCGGGGATCCCTTGTTTCGCTGAACTTCTACAAGGCCAAAGCGGCCCGGATCGGCACCGGGGCCATGCGCCAGATCAACCTCATTTTCCGTGCCCGCGTGGCGGATGACACGTAATTCACCAAATCTATTCAAGGAGTAAGCCTGATGGCTGCACAAAATGGCAAGGACCTTTTGGTCAAGATCGATATGACCGGCAATGGGCTGTTTGAAACGGCGGCAGGCCTGCGTGCGACGCGGATCAGTCTCAATGCGGAAACGGTTGATGTGACCTCGCTGGAAAGCACGGGCGGCTGGCGGCAGTTGCTGGGCGGGGCTGGTGTGAAAACCGCGAGCATTTCGGGCTCTGGGGTGTTCAAGGATGAAGATACAGATGAGCGCGCGCGCCAGATCTTCTTTGATGGCGAAACACCGGATTTCCAGGTGATTGTGCCGGGCTTCGGCACGCTTGAGGGTGCGTTTCAGATCACATCAATCGAATATGCGGGGTCGCACAACGGCGAGGCGACATATGAACTGTCGCTGGCCTCTGCGGGTGAGCTGACCTTTGTGGCGCTGATCTGATGGCGAACCCGTGGGCCGGTGAAGTGAGCGTCGTGATTGATGGGCAAAGCCATTGTTGCAAGCTGACGCTTGGCTCCATGGCAGAGCTTGAGTCCGGCCTGGGCGAAGGGTCGATTGTGGACCTGATCCGCCGGTTTGAAGGCGCCGACTTTTCCAGTGCGGATGTGCTGGCCGTGGTCGTGGCAGGGTTGCGCGGCGGCGGCTGGCAGGGCACCGCGACTGACCTGATGACAGCCGAGATCGCGGGGGGGCCTGTGGCGGCGGCAAAGGCTGCCGCCTTGATGCTTGCCCGTGCCTTTGCGCCGCCGCCATGACGGGCCTCGATTGGCGCGGATTGATGCATGCAGGCCTACACGGCTTGCGTCTGCGGCCGGCGGAATTCTGGGCGCTGACCCCCGCAGAGCTGCAAATGATGCTGGGTGAGACCCGCGCGGCGGCGCCCATGGCGCGTGATCAGTTGGATACGCTGCTGCGCGATTTCCCTGACCAGATGAAGGACGATGCAAATGGATGAGATCGACAAGCTGGACGCGCTGGAAAGCGATGTGTCAGCGCTGGAACAGACGTTGGGCGATACTGCCGCGATGACATCGGCGTTTTCCGATCAGCTGCGCGATATGCAGGGCAGTCTGGCCGAGACGACACGTGACCTGGGCAATCTGGAACGTGGGTTTTCGCGCGGGCTGCGCAGTGCTTTTGACGGGTTGGTGCTGGATGGGCGCGCCCTGTCGGATGTCCTGGGTGGTTTGGCCCAAAGCATGGTCAGCACCGCCTATTCTGCCGCCATCAACCCGGTCACGGACCATTTTGGCGGCTTGCTGGCGGATGGTTTGAATGCCGCCGTCTCTGGGCTGATGCCCTTTGCCGATGGAGGGTCGTTCTCGCAGGGTCGCGTCATGCCTTTTGCCAAAGGTGGGGTGGTCAGCAGCCCCACGACATTCCCAATGCGCGGCGGCACTGGCCTTATGGGTGAAGCGGGACCAGAGGCGATTATGCCCCTGGCGCGTGGTGCTGATGGGCGGTTGGGTGTGCAGGGGGCGGGCGGCGGCGGTGCTGTCACTGTGAACATGAACATCAATACACCTGACGTGCAGGGCTTTCAGCGCAGTCGCGGCCAGATCGCCACCCAGATGGCGCGTGCCTTGGGCCGCAGCCACCGCCACCGCTAGGAGCAGCCAATGACATTTCATGATGTAAGATTTCCCGCCTCGCTAAGTTTTGGTGCTTTGGGCGGGCCCGAACGCCGCACCGAGATCGTGACGCTTGCCAATGGGTTCGAGGAACGCAACACGCCCTGGTCCCATGCCCGCCGCCGCTATGACGCTGGGATGGGCCTGCGGTCGCTGGATGACATCGAAACGCTGATTGCGTTTTTTGAAGCGCGGCAGGGCCAGTTGATCGGGTTCCGCTGGAAGGACTGGAGCGACTATCAATCCTGTCGTCCGTCCTACGCCATTGAGGCCTCTGATCAGTGGATTGCGGCTGGCGATGAGGTCACAACCGTCTTTCAGTTGTGCAAGAACTACCGGTCCGGTGAAACGACTTATACCCGCCCCATCACAAAACCTGTTGAAGGGTCTGTTCGGGTTGAGGTTGGCGGCACACGCCAGCGTCTGGGTGTTGATTTTGAGGTCGATTACAGCAAGGGCGAAATCACCTTTGTTGATGCGCCGGATGTTGGTGCGATCATCCGTGCCGGGTTTGAATTTGATGTGCCCGTCCGGTTTGATGTCGATGCGATCATGACATCCGTTTCCAGCTTTCAGGCAGGCGAAGTGCCCAATGTGCCTGTGGTGGAGGTCCGGATATGAGCGCCTCTTCTCTGTTTGAACACCTGCAAACCGGTGCCACACATGTTTGCCACTGCTGGTCGGTCACCCGCCGTGATGGCCGCGTGATCGGGTTTACCGACCATGATCGCGCCTTGAGCTTTGAGGGTATCACCTTCTCGCCAGAGGCCGGGCTGAGCGCGCGGGCATTGGCCAGCAGCGCTGGCCTGTCGGTCAATAATACGGCCGCAATTGGGGTGCTGTCTTCGGACGCGATCACAGAGGCCGATATCGCGGCTGGTCGCTATGACGGCGCTGAGGTTGCGGTTTGGTTGGTCTGCTGGGATGATGTCGCCGCCCGTCAAATGCGATTTCGCGGCCAATTGGGCGAGATCACGCGCCATGGCGGCGCGTTCGAGGCAGAGCTGTTGGGTCTGACAGAGGCGATCAATGAGCCGCAGGGCCGGTCATACCTCAAGACCTGCAGCGCCGTTCTGGGTGATGCGCGTTGTCAGTTTCAGACCAATGATCCGTCCTATATGATCACGATTCCGTTGGCTGCCGAAACGGACGGGCAGACATTTCGACTGCCAAGACTGCCGCTTTTTAATGCGCGCTGGTTTGAACATGGGATGCTTGAAGTCATCTCTGGGGCGGCACATGGGCTGCGCGGGGCAATTAAATCGGATGCGATTGTGGATGATGCGCGGCAAATCGCGCTTTGGTCGCCGATTGCCGCGCCTTTGGTGGTTGGCGATACGGTGCGTTTGACCGCGGGATGTGACAAACGTGCCGCGACCTGCCGAGAGAAATTCGCAAATTTCCTGAACTATCAGGGGTTCCCCGATATTCCCGGTGATGACTGGTTGTTAAGCGTACCACGTTCTGATCAGGCCAAATCAGGCGGGAGCCTGAGTCGATGAGCGCGGAAATCGTCACTGCTGCGCGTGGCTGGATTGGAACACCCTATCTGCATCAGGCCTCGGTCAAAGGGGTGGGCGCCGATTGCCTTGGGTTGTTGCGGGGGGTCTGGCGCGAGGTGTTCGGCGCTGAACCGGAACCTGTGCCCGCCTACACCCCCGATTGGTCCGAACCGCAAGGCGAAGAACGTCTGCTGGCGGCTGCAACCCGGCATATGCGCCGGGCGGATAGCGCTGCACTCGTGCCGGGGCAGGTGATCCTGTTTCGGATGCGTCAGGGGGCGGTTGCAAAGCATCTTGGCATTGTCTCGCAGGCCGGGGCGCGGCCTGCATTTATTCATGCCTATTCGGGGCACGGCGTGCTGGAAAGCCCGTTTTCGACCCCATGGCGCCGCCGCATCGCGGCACAGTTTACGTTTGTTGAAGGGTAGGTTCTGATGGCGACGATTGCACTTTCTGCCGCGGGCATGGCGCTTGGCGGTTCAATCGGTGGCTCTGTTCTGGGGCTGTCCATGGCCACGATCGGGCGGGCGGCAGGCGCTGCGATTGGTCGCCGGATTGATGAGCAAATCATGGGTGGCGGCAGTGAACCTGTGGAGGTAGGGCGCATCGACCGCTTCCGCGTCACCGGCGCTGTTGAAGGTGCGGACCTGCAACAAATCTATGGCCGTATGCGTGTGGCAGGGCAGGTGATCTGGGCCACGCAGTTCCTTGAAACAAGCACGACAAGCGGCGGTGGTGGTGGCAAGGGCAGTCGCCCGAGAGCACCAGAAACGACTACCTACGCTTACTCCGTGAGCCTTGCCATAGCGCTTTGTGAGGGTGAAATCGGGCGTATTGGCCGGATCTGGGCCGATGGAAGTGAGATATCCCCTGAGACGCTGAATATGCGCGTCTATACCGGCACGATGGACCAATTGGCCGACCCTAAGATCGCGGCGGTAGAGGGTATGGGCAACACGCCCGCCTATCGCGGCACAACCTATGTCGTGCTTGAGGATCTGGACCTTGACAGGTTTGGCAACCGCATCCCGCAACTGACGTTTGAAGTGATCCGACCTGCGCCGGATGCAACAGACGATCTGCCGCGGCTCATCAAGGGGGCGGCATTGATCCCCGGCACGGGGGAATATGCATTAGCCACGTCGCAGGTGCATATGTCCCCTGAGTTTGGCGCACAGGTCGCGATCAATACAAATTCCCCACTGGGGGGGAGCGATTTCACCGTGGCGATGAACGCATTGCAGGGTGACTTGCCCGCCTGCCGCTCTGTTATGTTGGCGGTCGCTTGGTTTGGCGACGACCTGCGTTGTGCTGATTGCACCATTTTGCCAAAGGTCACCCAGAATACAACTGATGCCACCGCGATGCCCTGGCAGGTTTCGGGGATCGCGCGCAGCAACGCGGCTGGGGTCGCACAGTCCGAGGGTGCGCCGCTTTATCAGGGAACACCTGCCGATGCGGCAGTGGTCGAGGCGATTTCCGACCTCAAAGCGCGCGGCATGGAGCCGGTGTTCTATCCCGAATTGCTGATGGAACAGTTAGCAGGCAACAGCCTGCCCGATCCCTGGAGCGGTGCCGTGAGCCAACCAGCGACGCCGTGGCGGGGTAGGGTGACGACGTCACTTGCGCCCGGTGTGACGGGCACGCCGGATGGTACAACGCTCGCGGCCACCGAAGTGGCACAGTTCATGGGGGCCGCGACCCCAGGTGATTTTGTGGTGAGCGGCACATCCGTGAGCTACACCGGGCCAGCGGGTGGCGGCTATAGCCGGTATATCCTGCACTACGCTCATCTTTGCGCGGCCGCCGGTGGTGTGACAGCGTTTTGCATTGGGTCTGATTTGTCAGGCCTGACGCAAGTCCGCGATGAAACGGGTGCGTTTCCCTTTGTTGCCGCCCTTCGGGCCTTGGCGGCAGATGTCCGGTCAATTGTCGGGCCAGGTTGCAAGATCAGCTATGCGGCGGATTGGAATGAGTACCACGGGTACAGGCCTGCGGGAACTGATGACAAGCTTTTCCATCTTGATGCTCTCTGGGCCGATCCCAACATCGATTTCATCGGCATCAACGGGTATTTCCCGCTAAGCGATTGGCGCGATGCGGAGGGTCACGCGGATGCCGCAGCTGGGGCTGTTCACAGCCTGAGCTATTTGCAAGGCAACGTGGCAGGTGGCGAAGGCTATGACTGGAGCTACCCCACACCAGAGGCGCGGGCTGCGCAGCGCCGTGTGCCGATCACAGACAGTGAAGGCGAGCCGTGGATCTGGCGCCCCAAGGACTTGCGGAACTGGTGGGCCAACCCGCATCATGCGCGTATTGATGGCGTGCGCCAGGCAAACCCGACCGATTGGGTGCCACAGAGCAAGCCAATCTGGTTCACTGAAATGGGCTGCCCGGCTGTCGATAAAGGGGCCAACCAACCGCACCGCAAGCTGAGCAGTACTGCCGATCCAACACTGCCCGATGGGTCCTCAGGCGCGCGTGATGATCTGATGCAGATGCAATATCTGCGCGCTATGGCACTGCATTTCGCTGATGATGCGCATAATCCGGCAGCTGCTCTTGATGGGGGGCGCATGGTCGATTTGGATCGCATGCATGTCTGGGGCTGGGATGCGCGGCCCTATCCGTTCTGGCCCGGCAATCGGGCGCTTTGGAACGATGGCGACCGCTATGCGCACGGGGCCTGGCTCAATGGGCGGGCGAGCAACAGGTCGCTGGCATCTGTGGTGGCCGAGATCTGTGATCGTTCCGGCGTGACCCGCTATGATACATCCGCGCTTTTTGGGGTCGTGCGGGGATATATGGTCAGCGATATTGGTACCGGTCGTGCGGCCTTGCAGCCGCTCATGCTGGCTTACGGCTTTGATGCGATTGAACGCGATGGCGTGCTGGTGTTTCGCAATCGCAGCGGTGTGGCAGGTCATCATCTGACAGATGCCATGCTGGCCCTTGATCCGGAAACGGATCAGGCTTTGTCACTGACCCGCGCAGCCGGGGCAGAGGTCGCGGGCCGTGTCCAGATGGCATTCCTGCACGCGGATGGCGATTATGATGCCATCGCGACTGAAACCGTTCTGCCTGATGAGGTGACGCTTGGCATCACTCGAAATGAGGCGCCTCTGGTCCTGACCCGCAATGAAGGACAGGCCACTGTCGCACGCTGGTTGCAAGAGGCACGCATCGGCCGTGATACGGCCCGGTTTGCATTGCCGCCCTCGCAACTGGATGTCGGTGCCGGGGATGTTGTCACACTTGATACTGAACGCCACGCGGGCACCTACCGGATTGACCGCATTGAAGAGGCCGGCGTGCGTTTGGTTGATGCCACGCGGGTTGAAGCTGCGGCCTATGCTGCACCTGCGGCACTGGACGACAATGTCATGTTGCAGCCCTATGTGGGGCCTATTCCCGCAGAATTGCTGTTTCTTGATTTGCCATTGCTGACCGGTGATGAACAACCCCACGCGCCTTATGTTGCCGCCGCAGGCAGGCCTTGGCCGGGCAGTATCGCGCTTTATGGCGCGCCGCAGGACAGTGACTATACCTTGCAGGAAATCATCAATGAGGCCGCAGTGGTCGGCGTCACACAAAGCGCGCTGGCGCGCGGCCCGGTTGGCATCTGGGACAGGCAGGCCGCTGTTGAGGTCACGCTGGTGGACGGCAGTCTCAGCTCTGCAACCGCCGAGGCCTTGCTGGCGGGGGCGAACCTCATGGCCATTGGCGATGGAAGTGCGGATAGCTGGGAGGTATTTCAGTTCCAACACGCAGAGCCGCTGTTTACCCGTGGTTTTGGCCTGTCAGGCCTGCTGCGCGGGCAGGCGGGAAGCCGGGGATTGATGCCGAATGTCTGGCCGGTCGGATCGCGGGTTGTCCTGCTCAATGGTGCGCCAGAGCAGATCACCATCCCCACCGCATCACGCGGAATAGCACGGCACTTCCGCTATGGGCCCGCCAAACAGCCGATAACTGACCCAAGCTATCGCTATATCAGCCATGCATTCGCCGGAAACGGCTTGCGGCCTTATCCGGTGGCACATCTGCGCGCGCGCGCCACTGGCGCTGGGCTTGATCTGTCGTGGATCAGATGCAGCCGAATTGATGGTGATATCTGGGCGGATGGAGAGATCCCATTGGGCGAGGACATCGAGGCCTATACCGTGCGGGTTATCCAGGGCAATGCGGTGCGACGTGAAGTTGTGGTGAACAGCCAGGGCTGGTTCTATACCAATGCACAGATTGCAGCGGACGTCGGCGGTGCAAGTTACGATATTGCAGTGGCGCAAATGTCCGACCGCTTTGGAGCAGGGCCATTCACCACCCTGACCGTGACCCCTTGAGGGCCGTGCAACTGGCCGACATCGAAACCGCAGTGCGGGCACTGCTGGCGGTGGAGGCGCGGGCGCGGGCAGGGCTGATGACAGAACTGCTGCGCCGCGCCGATATTGCTGACAGGTATCGCAAGACATTGCGCCGCCCGCATGTGCTCTTTGGTACGGGCACCCTGATGTCAGCGGCGTCGCGATTTGACCTGGCGCCACGGCCTGCGCGGATTAGCGGTGAAGTGCTGCGCGCCTATGCGATTGTGATCAACGCAATCGGTAATCAATCTGCGTGATTTAGCCCATCACGGCTTTATTCTTGGCTTGACGCCCCCATCTGATCTAGATGTAAGGGCGAAAAATGCGAGGATGTGGCGATGGCTCATGTGCAAACAAATCTGACTAAGGTTGATCCGGTTTGGCATCGCATCTGCAAAGAGGCAGAGGCGGCCATTACCGCCGAACCCCTGATGGGTGGTTTGGTGCATGCAGGCGTGCTGCACCACAAATCATTTGAGGGGGCCTTGGCCTATCGCATCTCGATGAAGCTTGCGTCGCCAGAGATGTCCGAACAGATTTTGCGTGAAATTGCGGACCATGCCTATCAGGAAGCGCCTGAACTGGCATCGGCCGCGCGCGCTGATATCGTGGCGATTTATGACCGTGATCCGGCCTGCCACCGGTTCCTGCAACCTTTGTTGTTCTTCAAAGGGTTTCAGGCGGTGCAGGCTTATCGTCTTGGGCATTGGCTTTTCCAGAATGACCGCCGCGATCTAGCCTATTTCATTCAGATGCGGGCCAGCGAGGTTTTTGGCGTCGATATTCACCCTGCCGCCCGGATCGGGCAGGGGATCATGATTGACCATGCGCATTCGATTGTTGTGGGTGAAACGGCTGTTGTTGGCGACAATGTATCAATGCTGCACTCGGTCACTTTGGGCGGGACCGGCAAGGAAGATGATGACCGCCATCCTAAGATCGGCGATGGGGTGCTGATTGGTGCGGGCGCAAAGGTGCTGGGAAACATCACCGTTGGTCATTGCAGCCGGATTGCAGCAGGGTCTGTTGTGCTGGAAGAAGTGCCGCCGATGAAAACCGTGGCAGGGGTCCCGGCAAAAATTGTCGGAGAGGCCGGATGTTCCCAGCCATCCGTAACGATGGATCAAATTTTGAACACATGAAATAGCAAACGCCGGATCTGTAACGATCCGGCGGTTTTTCCAGTATTTCAGATGTTTACACGAGCATCGTCATCGGGTTTTCAAGGTTATCCTTGATTGCATTCAGCAGGTTCGCACCCAAGGCCCCGTCAATCACACGGTGATCGACAGAAAGTGTTGTCGACATGACAGTACCAACTGTCAGCTCGCCATCATCCCCGACAATTGGCTTTTTCGTGCCTGCACCCACTGCCAGGATCGCGGCATGTGGTGGGTTGATGATCGCATCAAAATTGTCGATGCCGAACATGCCAAGGTTCGAAATTGCAAAGCTGCCGCCCACATATTCATGCGGTGCCAGTTTGCGGTCGCGTGCGCGGGTGGCGAGGTCTTTCATCTCTGTTGAAAGTGCAGACAGCGATTTGGTCTCGGCATCTTTCAGAACCGGTGTGAAAAGACCGCCTTCAATGGCCACCGCAACGGCAACGTCCGACTTTTCGAACTTCAGTGTCCGGTCACCGGCCCAAACTGCGTTGGCCTCAGGTTCTTGCTGGAGTGCGAGCGCGCAGGCCTTGATGATGAAGTCATTGACCGAAAGCTTCATGCCGCGTGGTTCCAGCTGCTTGTTCAACTGGCTGCGGAACTTCAAGAGTGCGTCCAAATGAATGTCACGACGCAGATAGAAGTGCGGCACTGATTGCTTGGCTTCCGTCAGGCGGGCGGCAACCGTCTTGCGCATCCCGTCCAGTGACACCTCTTCGAATGGGCGGTCAGCATATGTCTTTAGCACAACATCTTTTGCAGGACCGGCGGCCATTGACGCAGGCGCGTCAGCTTTGGTGGCTAGTGCCACAGATTTCGGGGCGGCGGTTGCGCCTTCAACATCTGCCTTGACGATGCGGCCATGCGGACCGGAACCAGTGATGGCTGTCAAATCAAGGCCCTTATCCGTGGCGATCCGGCGGGCAAGTGGCGTCGCGAAAATGCGCTCACCGTCTTTTGCCGGGGCAGCGGGGGCGGGCTTTTCTGCCGCTGGCGCGGCACTTGGTGCAGGTTCTGGTGATGACGGCGCGGCGGCGGCGGGTGAACCGCGCGCCACATCACCGATGTCATCGGCACTTTCACCATCCTCAAGCAGAACACCGATCACGTCGTTGACCTTCACACCTTCGGTGCCTTCCGCCACGATGATCTTGCCCATCACACCTTCATCGACGGCTTCAAATTCCATCGTAGCCTTGTCGGTTTCAATCTCGGCCAAGATGTCGCCAGAGGACACAGTGTCACCCTCTTTGACGTGCCATTTGGCCAATGTGCCTTCTTCCATTGTCGGGGACAGGGCGGGCATCAGGATTTCTGTCGGCATTGCGCTGGCTCCTTAACGGTAAGTGACTTGTTTGCAGGCGTCGACCACTTCATCTGCGGTCAGAAGCGCGTGCTTCTCAAGGTTGGCGGCATAGGGCATGGGGACGTCTTTCCCTGTGCATGTGATGACAGGTGCGTCGAGGTAATCAAAGGCCTCTTGCATGATCACACCGCTGATGTAGCCGCCGACGCTGCCTTGCGGCCAGCCTTCTTCGACGGTGACGCAACGGTTCGTCTTGCGGACCGAGGCGAGGATTGTTGCCGTATCCATGGGACGCAAGCTGCGCAGGTTGATCACCTCGGCGTTGATGCCATCTTCCGCCAGCTTCTCTGCGGCGGCGAGGGCATAGGTCATGCCGATGCCAAAGCTGACGATTGTGACGTCGTCGCCCGCGCGTTCAATCTTCGCCTTGCCGAAAGGAATCGTGAAATCATCCATCACCGGTACATCGAAAGATTTGCCATAAAGGATTTCATTTTCAAGGAAGATCACCGGGTTGGGATCACGGATTGCGGTCTTCATCAGGCCTTTTGCATCCGCGGCAGAGTAGGGCATCACGACCTTAAGGCCGGGAATTTGCATATACCATGCTGCATAGTCTTGGCTGTGCTGTGCACCCACACGCGCGGCGGCACCGTTAGGGCCACGGAACACCATAGGCGCACCCATCTGACCGCCAGACATGTAAAGCGTTTTTGCGGCAGAATTAATAATGTGGTCAATTGCTTGCATGGCGAAGTTGAATGTCATGAATTCAACGATTGGCTTCAACCCACCAAAGGCGGCACCGACACCGATCCCGGCAAAGCCATGCTCTGTGATCGGCGTATCAATGACACGTTTGGCGCCAAATTCGTCCAGCAGGCCTTGGGAAATCTTATAGGCCCCCTGATATTCGGCCACTTCTTCGCCCATGAGGAATACATCCTCATCGCGGCGCATCTCTTCGGCCATGGCATCGCGCAGGGCCTCGCGGACGGTTGTCTGCTTGACCTCAACATCTGCATCCCAGTCGGGCGTTGCATCGGCTACTGGTGCGGCAGGGGCCGCAACGGCGGCAGGTGCTTTGGCAGGCGTGTCCTCGATTGGGGCCTCGTCCCTGGCGGCGGGGGCAGCAGCGGCTTCCGGCACGTCTTCGCCTTCCTCAACGAGGATCGCGATCACCTCGTTCACCTTCACACCTTCGGTGCCTTCAGGGACGACGATTTTCCCAACAACGCCTTCATCGACGGCTTCAAATTCCATCGTAGCCTTGTCGGTTTCAATCTCGGCCAAAATGTCGCCGGAGGACACAGTGTCACCCTCTTTGACAAGCCATTTGGCCAATGTGCCTTCTTCCATGGTGGGCGAGAGGGCGGGCATCAGAATTTCGGTTGCCATTCCTTAAGCCTCCTGCGGAATTTCGGTTGCATAGATATCGGTCCAAAGCTCGTCCAAAGCAGGCTCTGGGCTGTCTTTGGAAAACTCTGCCGCTTCGTTCACGATCGCTTTGATCTCTTTATCGATCGCCTTGAGATCGTCATCGGACGCATGTTTGCCGGTCAGCAGCATCTCGCGGATCTGCTCGATCGGGTCACGTTCGTCGCGCATTTTCTGCACTTCCTCGCGGGTGCGATACTTGGCAGGGTCTGACATAGAGTGGCCGCGGTAACGATATGTTTTCACTTCCAGAATGTAGGGGCCTTTGCCTGCGCGGCAGTGGGCAACGGCGCGTTTGCCAGCCTCTTTCACGGCCAGCACATTCATGCCATCCACCTCTTCGCCCGGGATGCCGTAGGCGGCGCCGCGTTCCCAAAGCGATGGTGATTTGGTTGAGCGTTGGACCGATGTGCCCATGGCATATTGGTTGTTTTCAATGACAAACACGACGGGCAGATCCCAAAGTTCGGCCATGTTATAGGTCTCATAGACCTGACCCTGGTTTGCGGCCCCATCACCGAAGTAGGTAAAGGTGACGTGGTCGTTGCCTTTGTATTTGTCGGAAAATGCAAGGCCTGCCCCCAATGGCACCTGCGCCCCCACAATCCCATGGCCGCCGTAAAAATGCTTCTCTTTCGAGAACATATGCATAGAGCCGCCCTTGCCTTTGGAAAAGCCACCCTCGCGGCCTGTCAGCTCGGCCATAATCCCCTTGGGGTCCATGCCACAGGCCAGCATATGCCCATGGTCACGGTAGGAGGTGATGCGTTTGTCGCCGTCTTCTGCGGCGGCCTCCAAGCCCACAACAACGGCCTCTTGTCCGATGTAAAGGTGGCAGAAACCGCCAATCAGGCCCATGCCGTACAGCTGGCCTGCCTTTTCTTCAAAGCGCCGGATCAGCAGCATTTCACGGTAATGTCCCAGCAGTTCTTCGGCTGAGACGTTGGGTTTCGCGGCGGCCTTTTTGGGTGGCATGTACTATCCTCCGGCGTTGTCACATATAGTTTAGTATTAAACTATCTTCTAACCCATGCCCGCAAGAATTGCGAGAGTCAAAGTAACCCTTCGTCAATCGCCACTGGAATAGCTGGGTTGCATGGGGTGAATAACTGCCGCGGGTCAGCGAATGACGATCTCATCCGCGCGGATCATACCCAGCACGTCGCGAGCCTGTTGGTCCAGCAGGTCAAGATCAAGATAGGTATCCGACAAACGGCGGGTCAGGTTTTCCATCTGGGCTACCTCGGCCTCAAGGCTGGTAAGCTCGGCCACCAGTGCCTGCCCCTCGGCGCGCACTTCGATCCGCTTGAACAACCCGTAGTCACCCTGCACAGCGGCGAAGGTGAAATACAAGCCCAGCATGATCATGCCAAGAAAGTAGAAAAGGGCACCCAGTTGCGGGCGGCTGCGTCGGATCATTGTTCTGCCTCAATTGCCACCTCTGCCGGGTGACTGGGGCAGAGAATCGCATATCTGATTCGCAAAGGGAATCCCTAAAATGCGCCGCAAACGTAGAAAATGCTGGGAAAGGAAAGCGCTATGATGCCGGGCGGTTGCGGGCGGCAGGCCGTTCCAAGATGTGGCGCGGTTTGATCAGGATCTACCGATCGTGTACTTTCATGCAACGTCGTGACCGCTGGGTGGGTTGTCAGTCGGTCCACGCAAGGATCTAGTTTGCTTGACCGACGAACGGAGGACACCTCATGGAAGTCATCAAGACCACCGAAATCGCCCACGCCCTCTACCGTGCTCACGGCGACAAGGCAGAATGGGAAGCTGCCCAACGCGAAACCCAGCTTAGGGAGGCAGGGGATCAGAGCCAGGCCGCGACCTGGCGTGCGATCCGGGGAAATCTGCGCCGCCTGCGCGGCGCAAACCAAAGCTAGCCTTTAGGCCTTGCCGCGATAAATCTCGACCAGCTTGTTCAGCATATCAAGGGCATCACTGCGTTCCCGCTGGAATGAATTGCGCCCGATGATCGATCCGTTGCCGCCGCCATCGCGGATGGCGCGCGCATCGTCATAAACGGCATCTGCACCCTTTGCAGCCCCGCCCGAGAATACCATGAGACGGCGGCCGTCAAAGGCGCTTTGGACGCAATGCCGCACGCGGGCGGCTTGGGTTGCGACGTCGATATCTTGCGCTTCGTAAACTTTCTTGGCTTCGGGCAGGCTCAGATGATCCGTGCTCAGTTTGATCTTGATGATATGTGCGCCCAATAGGGCCGCGATTTGTGCTGCATAAGCACCGATGTCGATGGCCGTTTCCCCATCCTTGTCGAGGGCCTCACCACGCGGATACGACCAGATCACGGTTGCGATACCTTTGGCGGCAGCCTCGCGGCGCATCTCAGCAATATCGCTGAACATGTTCAAGGCGGCGGAGGAGCCGGGATAGACGGTAAACCCAATCGCCGAACAGCCAAGGCGCAGGGCGTCGTCAATAGAGGCGGTGATCGCCTGGGTTTTGGGGGCTTCGTTGGGGATCAGCGAATTGGCTGAATTCACTTTCAGGATTGTTGGAATCTGCCCGGCAAAGGTATCGGCGCCTGCCTCAAGCATACCAAGTGGGGCGGCGTAGGCGTTCAGGCCGGCATCAATTGCCAACTGATAGTGATAGTGCGGATCATATCCGCCGGGGTTGGGGGCGAACGATCGGGCGGGCCCATGCTCAAACCCCTGATCGACAGGCAGGATAATCATCTTGCCGGTGCCACCCAGTTTGCCGTTCATCAGGATGCCCGCCAGTTTGGCCTTCACGCCGGGTGTTTCGCCTTCGTAGTTGGACAGGATTTTTTGAACGACGCGGGTGGTTTTCATGGCAGGGCCCCTGGATAAATGAACGGATGACACCCCGGGTAAGGGGCAGAAGGCCCGGTTGCAAATATGTTAGCGCAACCGGGGTCAATGTTATCGCAAACAGCGGATGATCAGTTCTGTCGCAGGTAGGCCGACGGCAGGTCCGCCACGATCCAGTCGCGCAAAGCGAGGGCCTGCATCTCTGCTTCGATTGCAGTCCACTGCGACTGCACCTCTGGTCCGCGTGCCCCGAACCGAGCGGTGATTTCCCTGCGCAGGGATGGGGCGGCGATGTCACCGGCGGCCTCTGCCAGAACGGCAAAGTAGTAGGCGCGTTTGTAGGACCGCGCAGCACCATCGCCTGTAAAGTAGGCAAGCGACAATGCGCGCAGGTCACGGGGGTCATCTCCGCTGACCTGATCGATAGCCGCAGGTGCGTTTGTGCTGGCAAGGTGGGCGTCTTGCGCATCCAGAACGGCACCGGTGGTCATGCGCGCCTCCAGCCGATCCAGTTGTGCTACGGTTCCTGGTTGATTGCTCGCGGCGGCGATCAGGGCATAGCCGTAGGCACCTGCCACGTCACGATCCTGCAAAGCCGTTGCAAGCATGGCGGCTGCGGGGCCAGCCGCCGCCCGATCATCCAGCAATGGGCGCAAAAGATCCGGCACGATGGCGCGGCCCAAGGGCACGCCATTTCCAGCCATCAACGCTTCTGCCAGCTGCAATCGTGCTTCAGCGGTCTGATTTTCAGGCGCGCTTAAAGCCTCGAGATCCGCAGCAGTCAGAATCTGCGATCGTACCAGCGGTGTGCTGCGCGCCTGCAATCCAAGGGCAGCGATCAACGTCTGTGGCGTGCCGTACATATCCGGCTCAATCACGATACCGGTTGGGGGCAAGTCGGCCTGCACCGTAATTTCACCCGGATCTGCGACAAAGGCTTCGACCTCTGTCATCAGATCACCGACAAAGTTCCGCTCCACAGCTCCCAAAGGGCGCCTTCCGCCTTCACTAAGGAATTGTGAAACAGCCTCGGTGCCCAGCTCGCGGATCGTCACAGGGTCGCGCAGGTTTTCTGGCAGGACTTGTGACACGGCCTCCCAGCCGCCATCATCTTTGAGCGTCGCGACGGCACGGCTCACCCGGATGGCTGGGTCGCCAGGGTAACCAAATTCGCCCAGACGGGGTAGGATCGTGCCGCTGGCGGAGTAGTCCAAGGTTGCAAAACCATTGATAGCGACGGTGCTATCGATCGCCGTTTCACCAGTGGTGTAAGCATAGCTGGCGCGCAGCTTGAACTGGTCCAGGGGCAGGTCTTTGTAACCGGCCGTCCGCAGCGCCAGTGCGACATCGCGCTCCACACAGGCAAGGTTTGCGCGTGCGCCGATCAGGTTGAGGTTGACCTCAGCGGCGGTTTGAAACGGTGCTGCAAAGTCGCTCGACAATGTGGCGCGCTCGATCGTGATTTCGCACTGGCGGGCCTGATCATAGGGCAGCAAGGGGCGGGCTGTGATCCCCGAAATGGAAACAACGCCGCGCATCGGGTCCGCCGACAGATGGCCATATTGCAATTCCATCCGGGTGCGCAGGGCAGAGATCGCACTATTTGCAAGGGCGGCTGCAATCCGGTCAGGGCTGAAAAATTCACCCAGCGTCACCTGTGGGTCGCGGTCCTGCGCAAGCGTGGGTGTGGCGATGATTAATGCAAGCGTTGTTGTGGCTGTAAGGTGGGCGATAGGTTTCATGTCAGTGCTCCTTCTGTATTTGAACGACGTACATGAACAAAGTTCAAAACACAAGAAGCAAAGATGTTGACCTAACGTAAGGTGTGGCGACTGCTGCGGTATTAGAGGGTTAACCTAAGGCAGCGACCCCCGGCAGGTTCTTGCCTTCCATCCATTCAAGAAAGGCACCACCAGCGGTCGAGATATAGCTGAAATCATCGGCGGCACCGGCCTGATTGAGTGCGGCAACAGTATCACCGCCACCTGCCACTGAAATCAACTGACCTGCTTTGGAAAGTGCCGCAGCCTTTGCCGCTGCCGCATTGGTGGCCGCATCAAAAGGGGCAATCTCAAACGCGCCCAGCGGACCGTTCCAGACAAGCGTCTGTGCACGCTCAAGAACGTCGCTGATATAGGCAACCGTCGCAGGGCCTGCATCAAGGATCATCGCATCAGCGGGGCAGGCATCAGGTGCCAGCGTTTCATTGGCCGCGCCGGCCTTGAATTCACGCGCCACGACGATGTCACGTGGCAGGATAATCTCGCATCCGGCTGTGTCGGCCTTTGTCAGAATGTCTCGGGCAGTCTCTGCCAGGTCATGCTCGCACAGTGATTTGCCGACATCGATGCCTTGAGCGGCCAGGAACGTGTTGGCCATGCCGCCACCAATGACAAGGTGATCAACCTTGCCCACCAGATTGCCCAACAAGTCCAACTTGGTTGATACCTTTGCGCCGCCGACAACAGCCACAACGGGGCGTACGGGGGTGCCGAGAGCCATTTCCAGTGCGTGCAGCTCTTCGGCCATCAGACGGCCTGCACAGGCGGGCAGGATGTGGGCAATCGCTTCGGTACTAGCATGGGCGCGGTGTGCCGCTGAGAATGCATCATTTACATAAATGTCGCCAAGGCTGGCCAGACGTTTGGCAAAACCTTCATCGTTCTTTTCTTCACCGGGATTGAAGCGCAGGTTTTCCAGCAACAGCACCTCATCGCCTTCCATCTCGGCCACGGCATCACCATAGTCGGAATTGACCCAGGTGACGGGCAGGCCCAGCACATCAGCGACGGCAGGGGCGATGATCTCAAGCGACATCTGAGGCACAATCTGCCCCTTGGGGCGGCCAAAATGGGCCATCAGGATCACCTTGCCGCCTTTTTCCTGAATATCGTCCACCGTGGGGATGATCCGCTCAATCCGGGTCAGGTCCGTGACATTGCCATCTTCCACCGGCACGTTGATATCCACACGCACCAATGCGCGTTTGCCTGCAAAATCCATATCGTCGAGTGTTTTCCAGGCCATATTGGTGCTCCTATCGCTGATCCGCTTGGGCGCTTTGTTGCGGCAATGGCGCGCTGGCGTCAACCAGAGCGGCTTGGCAATTGCGGCCAAGGGCCATATGTCATTCCAGAACGCGAAATAAAGGAGCGCCCCAATGGCCGATATCAAAGACCCCGAAAACACCATCATCATGACGCTAAAGGACGGCGATGTTGTGATTGAGTTGCTGCCGGATGTGGCACCGGCCCACACCGCGCGGATGAAGGAATTGGCGCGCGCTGGCAAATACGACAATGTGTGTTTTCACCGGGTGATTGATGGCTTCATGGCGCAGACGGGCGATGTGGCCAATGGCAACATGGAAGACGGCTTCAACCTTAACCGTGCGGGCACCGGTGGATCTGATCTGCCTGATCTGCCTGCCGAGTTTTCCAAGATCCCCCATGCGCGCGGGTCACTGGGTGCTGCGCGCTCGCAAAACCCGAACTCGGCCAACAGCCAGTTCTTTATCAACTTCAAGGACAATGACTTCCTCAACGGGCAATACACTGTCTACGGGCAGGTTGTGTCAGGGATGGAACATGTGGATGCGATCATGAAGGGCGAACCACCGATGAACCCGGATCGTATGATCAGCGTGAAGGTGGCCGCAGATGTATAAACTTGCAGCGGCATTTGCGCTTCTCGCGACACCAGCGCTCAGCACTGGCCTTGAGATTGATGTCACGGGCGAGGCTGATGGCACAATCGTGATCGACCTTTTTGAGGAAACAGCACCCCTGCACGTGGAACAGATCACTGCGATTGCGACGGCGGGTAGCTATGACGGCGTTGTCTTTCACCGGGTCATCGATGGCTTCATGGCCCAAACAGGCGACGTGCAAAACGGTGTGATGGGCGGCGACCTGTCCCGCGCGGGCACCGGCGGGTCCGAGTTCCCCGATATCCCGGCGGAATTCTCTGATCTGCCGTTTGAGCGTGGTGTGGTTGGTATGGCGCGGGCGCAGAACCCGAACTCGGCCAACAGCCAGTTCTTTATCATGTTCGAGCCGGGCTACTTCCTGAATGGGCAGTATACAGTTGTGGGTGAAGTGACCGCAGGTATGGATATCGTCGATACCATCAAGCGCGGCACCGGACCCAACGGGTCTGTTGTTGGGGCACCGGACATGATGCAGGCGGTGCGTGTCACCGAATAACAAACGATGCCAGCCCCCTCACATTCCTGCGAGGGGGCTAGGCGAACAGCCTTGGTTCAGTCAGTCTTTGCCCAATCAAGAGGAGAGACCGATGCGCCTGATCCCCACCATCGCCGCTTTTTGCACTGCCGCCAGCATGTCCGTGGCGAGCCCGGAGTTTTGGGCTTTCGAATGGCCGAACACGGATTTTGAGAACACCAGCGTTGAAAACTGGGTTGAGATCATGTCGGGCGGCCCGCCAAAGGATGGTATTCCCGCGCTGGATAACCCTGAATTTGTCACGGTTGCGGATGGTCCTGACCTTCTGCCACGGGAACCTGTGATCACACTTGAGATTGCGGGTGAAACACCGCGCGCTTATCCGATCCGCTATCTGACATGGCATGAGATCGTGAATGATGTGGTGGGCGACATCCCGGTCGCGGTCACCTTCTGCCCTTTGTGCAATTCCGGCATCACCTTTGACCGGCGCATTGAACAAGGCACGCTTAGCTTTGGTGTCTCGGGCAAGCTGCGCAACTCTGACATGGTGATGTTTGACCGCGAAACCGAAAGCTGGTGGCAGCAAGCCATCGGTGAGGCCATCGTGGGCGACCTGACAGGGGCCGAGCTGGACACCCTGCCCAGTTGGATGGAAAGCTGGTCAAGTTTTGCAGAGCGCAATCCTGACGGGCTTGTCATGGCGCAACCGGCCTTTCGCAGGCAATACGGGGCCAATCCTTACGTGCGCTATGACAGTTCAAACCGCCCGTTTCTTTATTCCGGCGAAATGCCGCCGCATGATATTCCGGCACTTGCGCGGGTGGTGCGCGTCGGTGATGCAGCCTGGCCGCTGACCCGGCTGTCAGAGGCCGGAGAATTGACCGAGGCTGGCGTGACCTTCACCTGGCACGAAGGGCAGGCCTCAGCCCTTGACGCGGCCCGGATTGGCGCGGGCAAAGAGGTAGGCAACGTGCGGGTGCGCGATGCTGCGGGCAATGATCTGGCCCATGACGTGATGTTTGCCTTTGCCTTTCACGCCTTCTGGCCAGATGGGGCGTGGATGCTGGGGCAGTAGGCACCACACCCGCTGTGGGTGCCGATCTGCCGGAGCCTCCGGCGAAAGTTTGATTGGACATGGAACGATAAGGTAGGTCGATCCCGCTTTGTGTCACGTTCCACAGAACGTCCGCGTGACGTGTTCATCTTCACTTGGCGCGCGGGCAAAGGGTGCAGTGTCTTCGGTCAGCGGCACATAGGGATCTGTAATCGCGGCGAGCAGGGCGTGGAACGGGGCATAGTCGCCATTGCGCCCAGCAACAATCACCTCTTCAATGCGGTGGTTGCGCGGGATGATTTGGGGGTTGGCCCGCGCCATCATGGCCACGGCATCGGCTGACCTGCGCAGATGCCAGCGGTCCGCCCAAGCGTCAAAGGCATCGCGGCTGATGAACTGATCCCGTGCATTTGGCGCGTGCAATGTGGCAAAGGTATTTGTGAAGTCGGCCCCATTCTTGGCCATTAAATCCAGCAGGTCGTTGATTAATGCACCGTCGTCTTCTGTTGGGGTCGCGATGCCCAGCTTGGCGCCAAACACCTTGCGCCACTCCGCTTCATAAATCCCCGGCATCCGGTGAACGGCGGCGGTGAAATCTTCTATTGCGGCTTCGCGATCTGGCATCAGCGGGATCAATGCCGTGGCAAATTGCGCCATGTTCCATGCCCCGATGCCGGGCTGGTTGGCATAGGCGTAGCGCCCATACTGGTCGATAGCACTGAACGCACGGTCAGGGTGGAAGCCGTCAATAAACGCGCAGGGCCCATAGTCGATTGTTTCACCCGCAATCGACACATTGTCCGTGTTCATGACACCGTGAATAAACCCCAGCCCCATCCACTTTGCGATAAGCGCCGCATAACGGGCAATCACCAGGTCAAGCAATGCAGCCGGGTCATTGGCTTGCGGGTAGTGCCGCGCGATCACATGATCCGTCAGGGCGCGCAGGGCTGTCATGTCGCCGCGACTGGCAAAGAACTGAAATGTGCCAACGCGGATGTGGCTTTGTGCAACGCGTGTGATAACAGCACCGGGCAGTACCTCTTCGCGGTACACATCTTCGCCGGTTGTCACAGCCGCCAGCGCCCGGGTTGTGGGTACACCCATGGCATGCATGGCTTCGCTGACCAGATATTCACGCATCACCGGGCCAAGCCAGGCTCGCCCATCACCACGCCGCGAATAGGGGGTGGGGCCTGAACCCTTGAGCTGGATGTCACGGCGGATGCCATCGGTACCCACGACCTCACCCAGCAGGACCGCGCGGCCATCGCCAAGCTGCGGGTTCCAGTTGCCGAACTGATGGCCGGCATAGGCCTGGGCGAGAGGGGCAGCACCGTGTGGGATATGGTTGCCCGCAAAGACCTGCGCGGCCTCTGGCGTGGCAAGGTCGGCGGGATCAATCCCGAGGGTTGTCGCTAAGGCCGCGTTTGACGCAATCATCTGCGGCGCTTTCACCGGCGTTGGCAATTGCGCGGTGTACATCTGTGGCGGCAGCCGGGCGTAAGAGTTGTCGAATGGGATCTGCATCCTAAAGCCGGGCCAAACGCGCGGCGAGCAAGGCGTAGAACCCTGATGCATCGATATCCTTCATGAACATCGCGTTGGCCGCACGGTCCGTGACGCGCCACCAGTCGGCGACGGTCATGCCGAAGGTCAGTTCGGCATCGGTTTCGATTTCCACGTTGATGTGGCGCCCCTCAAAAAGTTGCGGTTCGATCAGGTAAGCAATCGTGCAGGGGTCATGCAGCGGCGCACCTTCGGAGCCGTATTTCTCCATATCGAAGCGTTCAAAGAAATCTGTCCAGGCGGCAACCATGTCACCGACTTTGGTATGCATTGCGCGGAAGGCGTCGATCCGGTTGCGGGTGGTCAACGCCTTGTGGGTGACGTCCAGTGGCATGACAACCAATGGCGCACCGGCGGCAAAGACGATTTTCGCGGCCTCGGGATCAACATAGATGTTGAACTCTGCCGTGGGGGTGATGTTGCCAACCTCGAAATAGGCACCGCCCATCAGGACAATCTCTTGCACTCGCTCAATGATGTCGGGCGCACGTTCAAAAGCAACGGCGATATTCGTCAGAGGGCCGATGGGGCAAAGGGTGACAGTTCTGCTGGGTTCGCGCCGCAGGGTTTCAATGATGAAATCGACGGCGTGTTGGTCCTGCAATGGCATCGTGGGGTCTGCCAATTGCGGGCCGTCCAACCCGGTCTTGCCATGCACATGCTCTGCTGTGACCAGTTTGCGTTTCATCGGTGCGTCGCAACCGGCAAAGACCTTGGTTTCAGGCTTGCCCGCCAGTTCGCATACAATCCGTGCGTTCTTTTCTGTCAGCGGCAAGGGCACATTGCCCGCCACAGCCGTAATTCCCAGCACCTCAATATCCTCGGGCGATGCGAGGGCAAGTAGGATCGCAACCGCGTCGTCCTGGCCGGGGTCGGTGTCGATGATGATCTTGCGGGGGGCCATATCTGTATCCTGTCTTGCTTGCCCTTCTAAACTGGTCCGAAGGACGGGCAGGGGCAAGGGGTCAGACGCGACCATGTGCCTTCAGGCGCTGATAAAGTTGGGCGCAGGCCGGATCACCGACCTCCAGTGCAAAGACATAGGCGTGCGTGAGGTAGAAACAGGCGGCATTCAGGTCTTTGGCCGCCTCTCCCGCCTCGGCGTAAAGGGCGACCAGCGCTGCCCGATCGTCACGGGCGTGCGCATCCAGCAAATGATCCTGTAGCGATGTCATTGTGTGTCGAGATGTGTCGCGATCTTGTCTGCCACCCAATCGTGGAAGCAATGCGTGGGGCCATCCATCGCAGGGCTGAACCGCCCCCCGTCAAAACCGGGGGCATTGCGGCCTTTTTGCATGCCTTCGACGACAACGACATCTTCGGTAAACACGACTTTCCACTGGGCAGTGTTCTTCTGTCGCAAGGCGTCATCGGTTCGGGGCGAGGCATAGTAGAGGTGGATATGCTCGCGGGTTTGGTGATGGTTGATCGGCTCCAGCACGATCACGAAGGTATGGTCGCGCTGCACGCCCAACAGGACATTGGGGTAGACGGTGATGTATTCGCCGCCTTCTGTCCATTTGTCATCAAGGTCAGGGAAATCGGGAAAAACCGCGCCGTCATCGCCCGTTAACTGGCGATAGACCAACGTGCCCTGACCAGAGTATTTGCCCTTTTCATCGATGTTGTAGTGGTCTTCCAGCCGGGAATAGCTGTTGAGGCCGGGATGAACCCAGGGCAGATGATAGCTCTCGCAATAATTCTCGACCGCGAGCTTCCAGTTGGTTGTCAGCTCCAGCGCAAAGGTGCTGTCCGCGCCGCCATGATACATCGGTTGATCGAAATCTGACCAGCGGGCGATCAGATCGGCATGGACCTCTTCAAAGGGGGCGGCGTTGCCGTCGATGTTGATAAAGACAGTGTCGAACCAGATGTGGCTGCGCACCTCAATCAGGCCCAGCAGGGATTTGTCGATGGCGTCATGGGTGTTGTAGCCGGGGCCACCCACATGGGGCGTGGACACAAGGCGGCCATCGGTGCCGTAACACCATGAATGGTAAGGGCAGCGGATTGCGCCCTCAATCTTCTTGGCCTCGGTCACAAGGATCATGCCGCGATGGCGGCAGATATTCTGGAACACCCGGACCTGCCCCTGACGGTCCCGGACAAGCAACAACGGGATGCCCAGCAATTCGACAGGTTTGGCATCGCCGTTTTCTGGAACATCTGCTGTGACAGCCAGACCGGACCAATTTGCAAAGAGAACGGCCTTCTTTTCCACCTCAAAGACATCAGGGTCGATGTAGTGGGCGTTGGGCAGCCCGTGGGCTTGCGCAATCGGCTGGCGAACGGCATCGAGGGTTTGCGGGGCAATGTCTTTGGCCATGGCTCACATCCTTGTTTCTAAGGGATGCTAGCACATCGACACCCTGTATCATGCGTCTGCGCGCGACGAGGCCTTTTCTCACAGCGACATCACTTCATCGCGATGGGCCAAACCTTGCCAGCCTGGGCAGGGGGCATAAGTCAAGAGTTGCCGGCAATGCAACAGAGCGCAAAACCGGGCAGGCTTTTGCGCATCACCTGCCGGCAAACTGGCATGGTGATGCTGGAAAACTTTCGTTCCGGGCGGGGCTATGGAATGATACCCGGCAGAGGCCCATGTGTGACGGTGAAGGCAACAAAGCCTTCTTCATGTTCTCAAAAGGAGACAACAAATGACACGCAAACTGACGCTGATTGCACCCTTCGCTGTTCTGACTGCGCTGGCCGGTCCCGTGCTGGCACAAGACGCCGCAATCGATATCAACGGCGACGGTATGTACAGCTTTCCAGAGCTTCAGGCGGTCATGCCTGAGATCACGGAAGATGATTTCACGCTGCTGGACACATCAGGCGACGGCCTGCTGGACGCGGATGAGATCACCGCAGCAACACAAGCAGGCCTTCTGCCTAGCTAAAAGAATAGCGCGCCGGACCAGCCTCTGCTGATCCGGCGCGGCTGGCGTCCCTTGCGTCTGCCCCGATCACCGGGCGCGAGGGACTGCCTTAGGCGACAGCGCCGCGTGACAGTGCGGCAACGCCTGTGCGGGCGATTTCCTGCAATCCCAATGGCTGCATCAGATCGGCGAATGCGTCGATCTTCTCGGGCGTGCCCGTGATCTCAAAAATAAATGATTCCAATGTGCTATCGACCACACTTGCCCTAAAAATATCGGCCAGGCGGATCGCCTCAATCCGGTGATCGCCGGTGCCACTGACCTTGAACAATGCCAGTTCGCGCTCCACCGATGGCCCCTCGACCGTGAGGTCGTTGACAGCATGCACATCCACGATCCGGCCCAGCTGCGCCTTGATCTGGGTGATGATCTGCGGTGTGCCGGTGGTGACGATGGTGATGCGGCTGCGGTGACCCAGGTGATCCACCTCGGCCACGGTCAGGCTATCGATGTTATAACCGCGGCCGGAAAAGAGGCCGATGACGCGCGCCAACACGCCGGGTTCGTTTTCGACCAGCACGGCCAGCGTGTGCCGCTCCTCCTTGTCGGAAAAATTAGGCCGTAGGTCATAGGCAGAGTGGCTGGTTGTGCCTTTTTTGATTTTGAGCGGTGACATGGTTTTGCCTCTGTAAGCGTCATTTTCGTTGTATTGTCGGCGTACATACAGCGTACATACGCTGTATGTACAAAGGCGTATTTACACCATCACTGCGCCGTCGGATTGAATCGCGTTCCCCACATCCGCATTTTCACCCAACAGCATTTCATTGTGCGGTTTGCCCGATGGGATCATGGGCAGGCAGTTTTCGTGCTTTTCTACCAGGCAATCAAACAGGACCGGGCCGTCGTGGGTCAGCATTTCCATGATCGCGTCGTCCAGATCGGCAGGATCATCGCAGATGATGCCTTTTGCGCCAAATGCCTCGGCCAGTTTCACGAAATCGGGCAGGCTTTCCGACCAACTGCTTGAATAGCGTTCCCCATGCAGCAACTCCTGCCACTGGCGCACCATCCCTAGGCGTTCGTTGTTCAGGATGAACTGTTTCACAGGCAGGCCATATTGCATTGCCGTGCCAAGTTCCTGCATGTTCATCAGCCATGACGCCTCACCGGCCACGTTGATGACCAGCGCGTCAGGATGGCCCATTTGCACGCCGATAGAGGCGGGGAAGCCGTAGCCCATGGTGCCCAGCCCGCCGGATGTCATCCAGCGGTTGGGGTCTTCAAACCCCAGATATTGCGCGGCCCACATTTGATGCTGGCCGACCTCGGTGCAGATATAGCGGTCGTGCTTCTTGGTCAGCTCTTGCAGGCGCGACAGGGCGTATTGCGGTTTAATGACCTTGCCCTTTTGTTCAAACTTCAGGCAGTCGACTTTCTTCCAGTCGTTGATCTGGTGCCACCACTTTTGGACATTCTCTTTGTCCGTCTTGCGACCGCGTGCCTTCCAAACTTTCAACAGGTCTTCCAGCACATGCGCCACGTCACCCAAAATTGGGATATCTACCTTGATCACTTTGTTGATCGAGGATGCGTCGATATCAATATGCGCCTTCTTGGAATTGGGGCTGAAGGCATCCAGACGCCCGGTGATCCGGTCGTCAAACCGCGCGCCGATGTTGATCATCAGATCGCAGTCATGCATCGCCATATTGGCCTCGTACAGCCCATGCATCCCCAGCATACCAACCCAATTGTCGCCGGATGCGGGATAGCAGCCTAAACCCATCAGTGTTGAGGTGATCGGGAAACCTGTCGCCGCGACCAGTTCGCGCAACAGCTGGCTGGCCGCTGGGCCAGAATTGATAACACCGCCGCCGGTATAGAAAATTGGCCGTTTGGCTGTTTCCATCGCCGCGGCCAGTTCGGTGATCATGTCCATGTCACCTTTGATCTGCGGGTTGTAGTGCGTCTCGACCTGCCGTGCTTCGGTGTATGTGCCGGTGGCGAACTGCACATCTTTGGGGATGTCGATGACAACGGGGCCGGGGCGGCCAGAGGTGGCGATATGAAACGCTTCATGCATGACCGCGGCCAATTTGTCGGTCTCTTTCACCAACCAGTTGTGTTTGGTGCAGGGGCGGGTGATGCCCACGGTGTCCGCCTCTTGAAACGCATCTGACCCGATCATGAAGGTCGGCACCTGACCGGTCAGTACGATGATCGGAATGCTATCCATCAGCGCATCCGTCAGGCCGGTGACGGCATTGGTGGCGCCGGGGCCGGATGTCACCAAGGCCACACCGGGCTTACCCGTCGCGCGCGCGTAACCTTCTGCTGCATGTACTGCACCCTGTTCGTGGCGGACCAGCACATGCTTGATGCTGTTTTGCTGAAAAATTTCGTCATAGATCGGTAGGACCGCACCACCGGGGTAACCAAAGATTGTGTCCACGCCCTGATCAATCAGTGCCTGAACAACCATTCTTGCGCCCGTCATGGCTTTTGTCATCTGTCTCGCGTCCTTCGCGTATCTGGTTTCTCTTTGGTCACAAAAAAACCCCCGAGTTTCGTCGGGGGCGCATGGGATCGTTATGGTCTTACCGTTACCGGCCCATGCGCGTGTCTTCCAAAATTAGTACGACGTGTGTCATCAGGATTCCTTTGTGTGCAAAGACCCTAATGCGCCGGTTTGACGGGGTCAACAGCACAAGTGGAGAAAATGTCGTCTTGGGGCGGGTTTTCGCAACTTTCTTTCAGATGCGGGGATTTGTGATATTTAAAGGTAGCTGCGGCGCCGTAGCCGGTTGCGCCCTGCGCTCGCTATCTCGCTGCCAAAAAGCAGCAGGTGCGCCAGTGTCATGATGCATAGCAATACAAGGGCGTAAGCGATCAAAATTTGCACCATCGGCACCTGAAAGTTCAGCTGAGGCAGATTTGCAATCACGACCGGCGCATACCATGACACGAAAGAAATCATCCCCATCGTGACAAAGATGAATTTCTTGTGGAACGGCACGCCACCCAGCATCGTGCTGCCGATCTGCCCATACATGAAGGGGATCACCGTGCGGTGGATGAACCAGCCGTTGAGCGAAAGAATGGTGACGATCACCATCTTGGCCCAGACCTTTTCATTGCCCAGTTTGACCGGATCGCTCATCCAATAGAATACCAGAAAACTCAGGCCGGTGACCCACAAAAGTTTGAGTCCGACATTCACCAGATCAGCAAGGAAGTGGAACATCTCGAACTTCTGCTCGGTCATGTGCTGACCAAGGAAAAAGCGGATGATCATCAGGTCCAGCAGTGTCGCGGCACCCAAACCCATCGACAGGCCGATGAAGTGGAAAATGCGGATGATGCCGCGCGTCATTTGTTCAGGATCAGAGGCAAGAGCGCTGATAAGTTGTGTCAGTTCCAACAGGGTGACCTTTTGTCTTCTTGGCTCACCCCCAGCAACAGCAAACCAAATCATACTTCCGTTCAGATGTGCCACAAACACCTGACACAGCGTTATTGAGCGCACCGTGCCCCCGTTTTCGCAATCGCGGGGTTGGATTGGCCAATTCTCGGCAAAAACTGGCCTACAACTGTTTCCGCCTACGCGAATTATGTCTCATCATCGCCGATTTTGTCCCAGGTTTGGGTGTCGAAATCGCTGCCCGCGTGACGTTCGCGCAGCTGCTCGGCCGGTTCACCCCAGGCGCGATTCACCATTTTCCCGCGCTTGAACGCAGGTCGGTTCATCACCTCATCCGCCCAACGCACCACATGTTCATATGATGCCACATCAAGGAACGCGGCGGCATCATAGAGCTGCCCCTTCGTCAACGCGCCGTACCAGGGTGCTGTCGCCATGTCTGCGATCGAATAAGTGTCGCCTCCCAGATAGGTGCTGTCCTCAAGCCGCCGGTTCAACACATCAAGCTGGCGTTTGGCTTCCATTGCGAACCGATTGATGGGGTAATCGAATTTTTCTGGCGCATAGGCATAGAAATGGCCAAAGCCGCCGCCAAGGTAGGGGGCAGAGCCTTGCAGCCAGAACAGCCAGTTCAGCGTCTCTGTGCGGGCGGCCGTATCTTTGGGGAGGAATGCCCCGTATTTCTCGGCCAGATAAAGCAAGATCGCGCCGCTTTCGAAGACACGCACACCGGTGTCCTTGTCAAAAAGGGCCGGGATCTTGGAGTTGGGATTTACATCGACAAAGCCGCTGCTGAACTGGTCACCTTCCTGAATGTTGATGAGCCACGCATCATATTCGGCGGCGTGGCCAGCGGCGAGCAGCTCTTCAAGCATCACTGTGACCTTGATACCATTTGGCGTGGCTAATGAATGCAGTTGTAAGGGGTGCTTACCGACCGGCAGGTCTTTGTCATGGGTCGGGCCTGCGATGGGGCGGTTGATATTGGCAAACTTTCCGCCGCTTTCGGCGTCCCAAGTCCAGACTTTTGGCGGGGTGTAAGCAGGTTTGTCGGGCATCATTGCTCCAAAAATTGCGTGTGCTGTTGGAGCCAATTTGGACATGTGTGGCGCAACTGCAAGGCTTGATTGTATGAGGTCGCAAAATGGGTCCTGAGTTCAGGAGGGATTTTGACAAGGATTCGGCGGGCTGGAGCACATCGGCGCTGCGAGGGCGAGGCAACGCACAGCGTCGCGAGTATATCAAAAGACTTCATTCTCTGGGCGTTGGCCGAAAAATGCGTATGACCGTGTTGGATAAATTTTTGTCAACATTCCCCCTTCTTTGTTGGTATTGGTGTCAATAGGGAAACTAACATTTGGAAGTTCAAATATGTTCACTCAAGAAACGTGCCGTAGAGAGGCGAAGAGAAATTTGCCGGGTCTTGCGGGCGGCATGACGGCGATTGCCGTGGTAACAATGGGCCTGGCGGCCTTGTCTCCTAAAGGGGCGCAGGCGCAAGAGGCGTGCTCGACTTATGCAGTACAAGCAGGCGATACGCTAAGCCGGATCGCCTCGCGCGGGGAGGTTGCCGGCGGCTTCCAGACGCTTTTTGATGCCAACCGCAATGTCCTGGCCAACCCCAACCGCATTGAGATTGGTCAGGTTCTGTCAATTCCATGCGCCGATGGCTCACTGCCGTTGACGGCTGCCAGTACCAGCGCGGCAACCACCACGACCGCGCCTGTCCCAACAACTGCACAGCCTGATCGCGCGTTGCGCATTGTGACAGCAAGTGGATATGCCCCGTTTACGGATGAGGGGCTGCCTGGTGGTGGTTTGATCACGCAGATGGTTGACCGCTCCATGAAACTGGGCAACCCAGATCAGGAATTCAGCCTGACGTTTGTCAACGACTGGGGGGCACATCTTGATACGCTGCTGCCGACCGGTGCCGTTGATATGGTGTTCCCTTGGTTCAAACCGGACTGTAGCAAGGTCGCGAACCTGTCACCATCAAGCGCTTATCGTTGCACCGACTTTAACCACTCGGCCCCATTCTATGAGGCGCTTGTCGGGTACTATACACTCAAGGGTGGCACCTATGAGAATGTGACGACATATGCAGAACTGCGCGGCGCGCGCATGTGTCGGCCTGAGGCATGGTTCACTTTCGATCTCGAAGCCGAAGGTCTGATGCCACCCGCGACAGAGTTCACCCGTCCCGTGGCGCAGGATGGCTGCTGGCAGTTGCTGATCGATGGCGAAGTTGACGTAATCACATTGGACGCCTTGCCAGCCGAGGAAGACTATCGCGAGCTGGGCCTTGCGGATCGCGTTGCAAAGATCGAAGCGCTGACATCAGCCCAGACACTGCATATCTTTGTGGCCAAGGATAATCAGTTCGCCAATGATGCCTTGCCGATCATCAACGCTGGCCTTGAAGAACTGCGCCTGTCAGGTGAGTGGTTCAATATCGTCCGCGAGGCCGTGAAAGAAACCGTCGAGAACTAAGGCCTCGAACACACCAAAAACCACAAACGCCCGCAGCATTTCGCTGTGGGCGTTTTGCAAGGTCCGTGCTTAAATCCCGGTGCCTTGCAGCACCCCATGTTCCATCGCGTAACGCGTCAGACCGGCGGTTGAACTGATGCCCAGCTTGCGTTTGATATTCTTGCGGTGTGTTTCCACCGTCCGCACCGAGATATTGAGGGACCTGGCCACCTCTTTGTTCGACCACCCCTGCGCCAATTCCAACAGGATCGTCTGTTCGCGTCCCGTGAGTGTCTCGCGCCCATCGCTGATCTTGGGTCGCAGCGCGCGTCTGGCGCCTGTGCAGAGGTATTCATCCCCTGCCATCACCGTCTCAATCGCCGTTTTGATCTCATCCGTCGGAACATCCTTGAGGATGTACCCCTTTGCACCGTGGTTGAGTGCAGTTGAAATGTATTCCGGACTGTCATGCATCGACAGGATCAGGATGCGGGTTTCGGGGCGTTGCTCAAGGATGATCTCTGTTGCGGACAGCCCTGAAAGCCCCGGCATGTTCAAATCCAGCAAAATGACGTCGGGCGACAGGTCATTCACGTTGGCTACGGCCTCTTGTCCATTTCCCAATGTGCCCACGACTTCTATATCTTCATAGCTTTCGAGCAGTGACTGGATACCTTCGGCAACCATCGGGTGGTCATCTACGATCAAAACGCGAGCGTTCATGCGCTTTCCTTTGTTGTGGTTTGGGGGCGCAACATGTGGGTGAGGGGGACTTGCGCCTCGATCACGGTGCCGGTTTGCCCGGTGCGTGCTGAAAGCACACGCAGGCTGCCACCTAGCTGTTCGACGCGTTCTTGCATATTGCGCATGCCAAGGCCACCAACCTTGCGTCTGTCTGATTGCGGCCAAATCATGCCTTTGCCGTTGTCGCTGACCCGCAGGAACGCACCTTTGCGCTGTCCTTTGAGCGAAATTTGCACCGCCGTTGCCTCGGCGTGGCGTTCGATATTGGTCAAGGCTTCTTGTGCAATGCGGTAGAGGGCGATCCGGGCCTCCCGGTCCAGCCGGTTGCGGAATACGACAGTTTCAAATTCTGTTGCGATCCCCGTGCGAGCGCTGAAATCATCCGTCAGTGATTGCAAAGCAGGGCCAAGGCCCAGGTCATCCAAAACGCCGGGGCGTAAATCGCGGCTGATCCGCCGGACCTCTTGAATGGTAGAGCCAAGGCCATCGATGCCTTTCTCCAGGTGCTCACTCGTTGCTGTGTCGTTCCCTAACTTACGCTTGGTCAATTCCAGGGTGTAGCGGACCCCGACCAGCATCTGGCTGATCCCGTCGTGCAGTTCGCGGGCGACGCGCCCGCGCTCTTCCTCTTGGGTATCGATGATACGCTGGGTCAACTGCTTTAGCTTGGCATCCGCCAGCCACCGTTCGCGCAGGTTTAGCACCATGCCAGTCATGAAGACACCGATCAGCGCCGCCGTGGCAATCGCCACGATATAAAGCGACGTTGTCCTGATCCGCCGTTCCACATCGGCGCGGGCGACGGCCACGTTTTCAAGAATGTCGTCGATGAATACCCCTGTACCAATCGCCCAACGCCAGTCCTGTAACCCGTTGACATAGACAATCATCCGTTCCGTCTCGCCGGTTGAGGGTTTGGGCCAGTCAAAGCTGTGATAACCGCCGCCGGTGCGTGCGATGCGGATCAGCTCATCGGTGATGGCGGTGCCATTGCGATCTTCGAGACCGGTCCAGTCTTTCCCGATCAAAGAGGTTTGGCGCGGGGCCACCAGATTGACACCATCATAGTTATACACAAAGAAATAGCCGTCCTGCCCGTAGAGCATCGCGGCCAGCTCGCGGGTGACGGCCAGCTTGGCGACATCATCATCCGGCGCGGCGCGGCCATAGGTATTCACGAACGCGGTGCGGGCGATAGACAGGTAATTCTTGAGCTCTTCGCGCTTTGTTTCGATCAGCTGCGCCTCAAGGGCCTGAATTTCACGCTCGGCCAACTGTCGTGACTGGGCAGTGACAACCAGGGTGATCAGCGTCACAGCCACGATCAGAGGCAGGGTGGCCAGCAGGAAAACCTTCTGGCCATAGCTGATACTGAAGGTGTCGCGCAGGCGCGAAAGAAGGGCAGTCATGGTGGAAGCGTTAGAGAAGAATCATCGGCGAATCAAATCCTATGCTGGTGCAGAGCCAGATCCGGACGTGGTGTTTGCGCCCAAATATCCTGCGGAATCGGTCAGAGATTGTGACAAAAGCGGCATTTCTACGCAGTACTGCGTATTTTACAAAAATGTCACCCAAGCTAGGCTCATCGCCACGAATCCATCGCTGCGCCATGACGTTGGTGTAGTTTGATGTAACAACCGGGAGGATAACTGAATGGATCGTCGTTCTTTTTTGAAGAATTCAGCACTGGGTGGCACGGCTGCCGCTGCAACAGCGCTGGCTGCACCTGCATATGCGCAGGGCAACCGTACGCTGACGCTTGTCACAACATGGGGCCGGGGCCTTGCGGGTGTGCATGACGCCGCACAGCGCGCCGCTGACACAATCACCGCCATGTCCGGCGGATCGCTGACCATCGACCTGAAAGCTGCGGGCGAACTGGTTGGTGCGTTTGAAGTGTTTGACGCGGTCACATCCGGTCAGGCCGACATGTACCACGGTGCGGACTACTACTTTGTTGGTCAGCATCCGGGCTATGCGTTCTTTACTTCCGTGCCATTTGGCATGACGCCACAGGAAATTTCCAACTGGTATTATCAGGGTGAAGGTCAGGCGTTCCATGATGAGCTTGGCTCGATCTTTGGTCTGAAGTCATTCCTTGCCGGGAACACGGGCCCGCAGGCTGGTGGCTGGTTCTCCAAAGAAATCGCAGGTCCAGAGGACTTCCAGGGTCTGAAGTTCCGTATGCCGGGTCTTGGTGGTCAGGCGCTGGGCCGTATGGGTGCCTCTGTACAGAACCTGCCAGGTGCAGAAGTGTACCAGGCGCTTGCATCCGGTGCGATTGACGGCACAGAGTGGATCGGCCCATGGGCGGATGAAAAGGCTGGTTTCCAGGAAATCACCAAGTTCTACTATACAGCCGGCATGCACGAGCCGGGTGCGGCACTGTCGCTGGCCACGAACCTTGATGTGTTCGAAAGCCTGAGCCCAGAGCACCAGAAGATCATCGAGATCGCAGCAGGCGAAGCACACCAGTGGAACCTCGCGCAGTTCATGAACAACAACGGTGCCGCACTGCAGCGTCTGCAGGCCGGTGGCGTGAAGGTTCTGGAATTCCCCGACAGCGTTTGGGATGCGATGGGTGCTGCCGCACGTGAAACAATGGACCAGTACAATGGTGATGACATCTATGATCGTCTGCGCGCCAGCTACAATGCGTCCATGGCAGCCTCTTCCGGCTGGATCACACAGTCCGAAGGTGCCTACCGCGCCCAGCGTGACCGCGTGATGGGCTAAGGCCCCAACGGATCATCATTGCATGATCACTATCAAAGTGAGAGCCCGATGCGCCATGCATGGGGCTCTCTCGCCAACAAACGCAGCACCGGGGAGGTAGCTGCGCACGACCAATAACCGAGACGGGGGATGACCATGGGTCTGGTTGAAGCATGGGGCGGCAACGCCGTGGGGTGGTTTTTCGCCAACCTGATCGAGGCGCTCTACAACGTATTTTACGCACTCTTGCATCCCAGCGAATGGCTGGCCTGGCTGCCATCCGTCAATGGCGCGATGGAGGTCGAGCAAAAAGAAGCCCTGATGCGCTTTATTTACTATGGCGCGTCGGTCGAGCTTTTCTTTGTGATCTTCGCCATTTTCCTCGTCACCGCGATCATTGGATTTATCAACAACCGCTTTATGTGGGGCTGCGTGCGCGGGCTGGAAGGCTTTGCCAATATCGTGGGCCGCACAGCTGCATGGGCGGGACTGCTGATGGTGTTGCAGCAAATCGTTATCATCTTCATGCAGCGCGTCTTTGCCGTGTCTGAAATCAGCATTGGGTTTGGGGTGACATTCGCCAAGGATGTCAGCTGGTGGTCGGAAGAGTTGAAGTTTTATAACGCAATCATCGTTTGTCTTTGTGCCACTTACACCTTTGTCCAAGGCGGCCATGTGCGCGTTGACCTTGTTTATTCCGCGATTAGCTATCGCGCTAAGCGGGTGATCGACATGATCGGATCGCTGGTGCTGATGGTGCCTGCGGCGATCCTGACGTGGCTCTATGGTTGGTTCTTCCTGTGGCGGCACCTTGTTGTGCCGAACCCGTCGGCGTCAGACAGCCTTGAACGGCTCCTGACCAAGGCGCGCGCGTTACGTTGGAACGTCGAGTTTACGGGGTTTTCCCCGAATGGGTTTGACTACTACTATCTATTCAAGCTGTTACTTGTGACCTTCACCGCGATGATCATGCTTCAAGCGGTCGCCTTCTTCTTCCGGTCGTATCTGGAATGGAAAGAGGGCGAAGCCAGCGAAGGCAAATACCTCGACAAAGATCAGCTGGGCGATGACACCGCCGAGCTGGCAGCGAATATTCACTAAACTAGGGCGGTAGACACATGCTTTTCGGATTAGATGGCATTGAAGTCGGTATTCTTATCGTCTTTCTCACTTTGTTTGCGGGTATCCTGTCGGGGTTCCCGGTGGCTTTTGCGATCTCCGGCTCTGCCGTGATTTCATTTGCGATTATCGCGTCATTGGACAGTTCCGGTTTGTTGATCCACGCCGCCGTGGACACGAATTCGGCGGAATATGCGGGGTTGATTGCCGAAGGCGTCAGGCCGGATACGATATCTGTGTTCCGATACCCAGAATTGCCACGATACGAAGACGTCTTGTTTCCAAGCGGCTGGGAAGTGGCGCTGGATCGCAACATCAGCTTTGTCGTGAACCGCATGAACGAACGTGTTCTGGCGGGGCAATCCATCGAAACGCTGCTTGCGGTGGTCATGTTCGTGATGATGGGGATCGTGCTGGAACGCAGCCGCATTGCTGATGAGTTGCTGACCACGATGGCAAAAGTCTTTGGCCCGCTGCCAGGCGGTCTGGCTGTATCTATTGTGATCGTGGGTGCCTTTCTTGCTGCGTCCACGGGCATTGTAGGTGCGACTGTTGTGACCATGGGCCTGCTGGCGCTGCCCACAATGCTGAAGAACGGCTATTCGCCGCAGCTATCGACAGGTGTGATTGCCGCGTCCGGCACGCTGGGCCAGATTATTCCGCCGTCCATCGTGATCGTCCTTTTGGGCACATTGGCGGGCGATCTATACTCTGCCGCACAAGAAGAACGTGCGCAGCTTGTTGGCTGTTCGGATGCGCTGACGTATCTGGGTGAACCTGCTGTTGTCTCGGTTGGGACGTTGTTTCAGGCCGCACTGCTGCCGGGGATATTGCTGGCGGTACTTTATGCGGGGTATGCGTTTGTCTTTGCCCTGATCAACCCAAGCAAGGCACCACCGGTACAGCTTGCCGATGACGCGGGCGGTGCGGCCGTTACGCGGAATGAGGCGTTCACGTGGTTCCTTGCGGTGCCGGTGGGTATCATCGGTCTGGCAATCGGGTTGAACCAGACAAACCTCGTGGGATCGCAAACCGTTGTCGTCGACAGCTTTACCGATGCGGGGCAAACTGCATCCTTACGTACCAACGTCAGCCCCGATTGCGCGGCGGCAATGCAAGACCTGCATGGTGACGCGGCGTGGAACGCCGCCCTTGCCGAACAGGCGGCGATTGATGATGCGGGCGGGGTCGAGCAGGCGCGTGCGCTGAGCGATGAAGAGCGTACAGCCCTCGTGCAAGAACGCGTTGGCGCAGCCGCGCCCATTGGCAGCGGTATCGCAATCGCTGCGGTGCTCTTGGCGCTGATGCTGGCCATTGCGCGTGGCGTTGCCCCAACGGCGGACCATCGTCCGCTGCTTGTGGGGGCGGCCGGTATCGGGTTGCTGCTGCTCACCGATATCCTGTGGATTTCGCCGCTGACGACACCCGGCATAACAACACTGTTGATCGCGATCCCGTTGATCGTGACCTATGTTGGCCTGCGCCCAGCGGCCAAGATGCTGGCGGGCAATGAGATCCTGCGCGTGGTCTTTCCGCCGCTGGTGCTGATCGTGGCTGTGCTGGGGTCCATTCTTGGTGGGATCACCAACCCGACGCCCGCTGCGGCGCTGGGGGCGGGTGGTGCGATCCTGTTGGCGACCTATCGCAATCTACATGATCAGGGCCGGTCGGGCCGCATGGTGCTGCTGACAGCGGCGGCGATTGTGCTGATGCTTATCGTTGGGGTGAACTTTGATATGCGGCTGGGGCAAGAGGTTGTGCTGCTGGAAAACCGCATTGCCTATCTGGTCGCCTTTAGTTGCTTCCTGTTTGCGATGTTTGGTTTGCTTTGGTCCTGTTGGGTGCTGATTGCGGGTGGGGTGCTTGCCCCTGTGGTCCGCGAAACGGCCAAGGTGACGTCGATGGTGTTCACCATTCTGATCGGGTCGCAACTGCTGAACCTTGTGCTGATTTCCTTTGGGGGCGAGCATTACATTCAGCAATTCCTGCGGTCGTTCGATGATGAATGGCAGGTGTTCCTGCTGGTGATGCTGGTGCTGTTTGTACTGGGCTTCGTTCTGGATTTCCTTGAGATCATCTACATCGTGATCCCCATCGTGGGGCCTGTTATCTATGGTGGCACCTTTGACCCCAAATGGGTGACAATCATGATCGCGGTGAACTTGCAGACGTCCTTCCTGACCCCGCCTTTTGGCTTTGCGCTGTTCTATCTGCGGGGGGTCGCACCCAAATCGATCACGACAGGGCAGATCTACAAAGGTGTGATGCCGTTCATCGGTATTCAGGTGGCAGGACTGTTGTTGCTGGCCTTCTTCCCGGCAGTGGTCACGATTGTGCCGAACCTGCTGAACTGATGTAGAGGACTGCGAGATCATGAGCGGGGCGGTGGCGATGACCGCTCTGCGGACAAACCTGCCTTTTGCTTGCGCGGCAATTACTCACACAGATGAGTTTTCCTCGGTGGCATCTCTGTTGTGGACAAAGCAATGGCCATTTCTGATTGGTGAACGAAGCAAACCCCGCTCCGCCCGCATCGCCAATCCGCCAACTTTCCGCTTAGCAACGAGCTCTGTATAAGACGCTCGCAACTCGCTGCGCTTTGCGTACTTACGAACTGAGGGGCCGTAGGTCTCTTCTACAGTACGCACCCGCGCTGATACGGCTGCAAGCGTCGGAAGAGAAAATAGCAACTGGTTTCGCGCCGGCGAGCTCAATCCGCTGATCGCTATTGGCCCTGGATAAAAAGATTCCGTCGGTGCGTCTTCTGCAATGACGAGTTCATGATGTTCAAACATGATATGAACGTAAGTAATCGGCGCGAGGCTCTGATCGATTCTTGCCCATTTACCGCCCAACACATCAGCGGCGAGCTTCGCGCGGACCAAGACGTCCTGTGATCCCAAAGTTGCGACAAGGCCGTGTTGTGGCGAAACGATCATCTTGCGCTGGTTTCCAAATGCATGCTTGCGCACGATGATTGGACGCAAGTTAGGCTTGCTGGCCAGTTCGGCAGTTGAAATCGTTCTCGTTCCAACCCAACGTACCGGCTGTAGCCCATGATCGACGGTCATCAACAAATCGCCGGGTTGAATACACTCTACTGCGACCTCGCCAGCCGCACCTCTGAGCATTGTGCCAGGAGTGAAACAAGGCACCGCATCGCGGAAATCGAGGTCGTCTGTCAATGGCACAGCACCGGATCCGTCGGGGGCTGTATCGTTGTCCGTATCGGCTAGGGTGAAATCACCACTCCCATCAACGTCATTGTCGTTGACGTCCCTTCCCGCGACATCATCAACAACGTCGGCAATACCGTCTCCGTCCGAGTCCCCTGACGCGTCAATATCCGCCTGCGTAGCGCCATGACCCGCTTCGTCAACATCGTCGATGCCATCATTGTCCGAATCTGTATCGAGAACATCAACCGTGCCGTCGCTGTCAGTATCTACCGGCGCTATGCCCTGCGATCCGGGTGCCCCCGTTGTCGGCGTTGCGTCATAAGCATCATCAAGGCCATCACCGTCGGCATCATTGCCCGTTGGTGCGACGTAGCCATCTGTGGATTGGCCTTCGACGTTGTCCGTGATCCCATCATTGTCGCTGTCAAGATCCAGATGGTCCGCGATCGTATCGCCGTCAGAATTTGTCGTGGTTTCGTTTGGATCAACCGTAAAGACCTCTGTAACAGAGTCTCCAAAATTTGGATTGGCCCCGGAATCCACGACCACGACACCGTCAACTTCGATCTGATAGCTGGCCGGATCACCTCCGCTAATGCCGTCGCCAAAATCGTCGAAAATTGTGAAGGTATAGTTCCCGGCATCCACCGGGACGTCTGTGATCTCTACGACATTGTTGGAAATGCTCGTGTCGCTGGCGACGAGATTGCCATCAGCATCCCGTATTTCCCAACGCGTGTTGTCGACCCCGGTAAACTGATCTGCATCGATGTTACTCTGATCGTACTTGTGTTTGTGGTCAGACCTTCGTTGACATCCAGTATACCGTCATTGTCATCATCAACGTCAATCTTGTCTGCAACACCGTCCTGATCGGTATCGGCAAGCACCGTGAACGTCAGATCCCCAATCCCGGCCCCGCCCGAAATAGCAGCATCCGGACCATTGTCGTAGACAACCTCTAGCTGGGAAACCATCCATGGAATTGAGACGGTGACATTGTTGGCTGTGCCTCCTTCAGCTTCGACCGTGACCGAGCCATCTGCATTGACGGAAACTTGTTCATCCACCAGCCCCGAAATGCCCGCAATGATGACATCTGCATCGATAAGATCACCATTTTCATCATAGGCATAGATCGTGAACATGTCGTCATGGGAGGCATCTGAATTGACATGTTGAAGGTCGAAAGTGAGGTCTTCGACCGGTGTTGAAAAATCGTAGGTCGCAGTGATGGGCGAACTGACCTCGAATGCACCGAATTCTGACACCCCGGTTCCATCCCAGGCATTTGGGGTAAAAGTGGTAGAGACTGTTGTGGTGTTTCCACCTTCAGAGACACTTGTGGTACCACCAACGGCGGTGCCGCCAGGGCCCGTTAGCCATATCGCATTGTCCAGTGTTGCCATTACCGCTCGCGCCTCGTTACAAGTTGATACCAATACTGTCTTAGCAATTACCTAATTGCCAATTGCGCTCATTGACACTGTTGTAATCCAAAAATGCGCCGAAATTCGGGCTACATCTATCACGCAGGTATTTGAGGGTCGGCCCCTTTCAAATGCCTACCGAATTTGGAAAAAATTGTATGCACACAGTGCGCCCTTTGTGAGCTGATCCTTGACAAAAACGCCAGACACCGATGATTGGTTCTCACACTGCGAAGTCGCTCAAGAGCGTGCGCAGCAGGAGTTTTCTTGCTTCCGCTTTGGGCTCAAACCGACCTTTACCGCGAATTACAGCATTCACTGCAACAGGTTGCGCACCGATAGCAGCGCCCCGTTGCAACAGGTTGAATGTCGGCCTAGTTGCGCCCGTCGGGCAGGTCAATACGCGCGACTTGTTCGGCAATCGGATCGGTCGAGAGCGGGTGCACGTCAGCGCTGTAGGTCTCTGGATCACCCAAGGCCTGCCAGTCTTCGTTGCGGTATACTTCAATACCCTTGAACTTGGCCTTGTAACCCATCTTGGGGCTGCCCGGCACCCAATAGCCCAGGTAGACATAGGGCAGACCCAGTTCGCGGGCGATGCGGATATGGTCAAGGATCACGTAGGTGCCAAGCGACAGGCGTGCAGCGGCCGGATCAAAGAAGGAATAGACCATGGACAAGCCATCATCGAGGATATCGGTCAGGCAGACCGCGCTGAGCGTATTGCCATTGGTGTATTCAATAAGACGGGACCGGATGGGTGTTTCTTCCACCATGGCCGCAAATTCGAACATATCCATATCCGCCATTCCGCCAGAGGCATGACGGTCATCAAGGTAGTCGCGGAACAGGTCGAACTGTTCTTCTGTGGCCCAGGGCGAGGTCGCACGTCGCGTCAGAAGGGCGGCACGTTTATCGACGCGGCGCTGACTGCGGCTGGGTGTGAAATTTGCGACGTTAATGCGGGCCGACATGCAGGCCGAACATTCGGCACATGAGGGACGATAAAGGACATTCTGCGACCGGCGAAACCCTTGCTTAGACAGCGCATCGTTGAGCTTTTCAGCGGTGTCCCCCTGCAGGGCGGTGAACAACTTCCGTTCCATCCGGCCCTGAAGATAGGGGCAGGGTTGCGGGGCAGTCACATAGAACTGCGGGGCAATTGGAAGCGTGTGGCGCATGAAAATCCTGATTGACTTCTACCGAGATTAACAATCGATTTACCATAGGCCAAGCCCCGGTTGTATTGTATGCTTAACGCCGCCGATTGCACTAGCGCGTGGTGTGGATTGCAGTTGTGCCAAGCAGGTGATCAGTCAGGCCCTGACCACGGGGTGTGACCAACATCAGAATGACCGAGATCAATTGCAGCGGCGGGATTGCTACGCTGATCGAGTAGCCAAATGTATGGGCCAGCGCCAGGCCGGAACTCAGTTCTGCACCGCGGTGATCACGCAGGCCAATGCCCATGATCCGCATACCCCAGGTCGACGATCCGCCTGCAATGGTGAACCATCGGTAGAGGAAGCCAGTCACCAGCATCAGGACGGGAAAGAAGAAGATACCGGTAAAGGCGGTGAACGGCAGGATCAGTGTGCACAACAGCGCGATCAGGATCATGTCCAGAACCCAGGCGATCCCCCGCCTGAAAGGGACGCCCGCGTAGTCCTGCGTGTCAGAAGTGTATGAGGTGTCGTCCATAGAAGAGGCCATGATCTTCTCTGTTATTGCGTGAGTGGAATGCCGGCCCGCGCGGGAAAGCGGGCCAGCCTATGTATCTTAACGATCGGGCTGACGCAGGGTGGTGTCTGTGTCGTCGTCTTCGGTCATCTTCTTGGCGCGGTCGTCCATGAATTGATCGAACTCTGCCTTGTCCTTGGCGTCGCGCAGACGCTTGAGGAAAGCCTCAAAGTTGTCTTGCTCTTCTTCCAGACGGCGCAGTGTTTCGGCTTTGTAGGCGTCAAATGCGTTGTTGCCTGACGATTTGCCCATGTGACGGGTGCGGCTGCGGGTCATCGAAGAACATGAGGAATTAAACATGCGTTTGCTCCAGATCATATAGGCAAGAAGGGCAAGGCCGACAGGCCAGACGAAGATAAAGCCGAGAACCATGGCGGCGATCCATGCGCCTTTGCCACGTTCATCAAGCCAGGATTCGGCACGGGCAAAAAACCCTGGGCGATGATCAATGGTCATCGGGGAAGGGGTTGCGGCGGTGTTCATGGTTGGCTCCTTAACTGGTTTGCGTTGATGTGAATGTCTTTCACATTACCAATATCGGAGTGCCCCCATGTATTATCAAGGAGAGATGTAAATGTTTTTCACATTTACTTCTATTCCGTCGTAAAATCAGATGGTTGCGCGGCGGAAATTTCCAAAAGAACCTGTGGTGAGACCGGAAAAATATGCCTGGGCGTGCCCGCTGCGGCGTAGACTTCATCAAATTCGGATAGTCGCGGGTCAAAAAACGCCCTGATCGGGTTCAGATGCCCCACAGGGGCCACGCCGCCAATGGCAAAACCTGTTTGGGCGCGGATCAGTGCCGCGTCCGCCTTGCCTAAAGCTTCACCCGCCACAGCGCTGGCCTTTGCGCTGTCCACCTGGTTGCCACCGGCAGTGATGAATAGAATTGCCTGGCCGCTCTCTTGGCCCGCGAAGATGACAGATTTGGCAATTTGATCCAGATGGCAGCCGGCCGCATCCGCCGCTTGTTGCGCCGTGCGCGTTTCTGGCCCCAGTTCCAGTGGCGTGATGTTCAACCCGGCCTCGGTCAGGGCGCGGATGACACGTTTCAAACTTTTGCTCATGATGGTCATGCTCCTTTTGGGCATGTTTACTGATGTGATCTGGATTGACCAGCGGGCGCCGCCCAACCACTGTGCAGATATGTCTTTTCTTGACCGCCTGCGCCGTTGTCCACATGCCTTTGATCCCGAAAGGGGGCAGGATGCGCTTGCCGCTTTGCCCCGGCTGCCTGCAGAGCTGTCTGCACTGGTCGCTGGTGCCGCTGGATGCAGCCCCTATCTGAGTGATCTTTTGCGGCGCGAGGCCGCGTGGATCGCGCCCGCCTTCGATGGTCCCGAAACAGCGGTTGCAGAGGTTCTGGATGGCATTCCGCAGATTGCATTGGACGCCTTGCCGGTTGCCCTGCGTGAGGCGAAACGCCGGATCGCCCTGATTACGGCACTTGCCGATCTGGGTGGTGTCTGGCCTTTGGAAACCGTGACACAGGTGCTGACCGACTTCGCCGATGCCGCCGTGCAGGCCGCCGTCACGCAATTGGTTGCAGCGGAAGTCGCGCGCGGCAAGCTCCCCTCGGGCGGTGATCCGTCGTTGGCCTGTGGCATGGTGGTGCTGGCAATGGGGAAGATGGGCGCGGGAGAGTTGAATTATTCCTCAGATATCGACCTGATCTGCCTCTTTGACGAAACGCAGTTTGAACCCGATGACTATCACGATGTGCGCGCGGCCTTCATTCGGGTCACCCGCAGGATGACGGCGATCCTGTCAGAAATGCGCGACGGTGGATATGTGTTCCGTACCGATCTGCGGCTGCGCCCTGATGCCTCTGTCACGCCGGTCTGCCTGTCGATGGAAACGGCTGAGCGATACTACGAAAGTGTCGGTCGCACATGGGAGCGCGCGGCCTATATCAAAGCACGGGTTTGTGCCGGTGATGTTGATGCTGGCAACCGCTTTCTGAAAACCCTGCGCCCCTTTGTTTGGCGCAAGCACCTTGATTTTGCAGCCATCCAGGACGCCCATGACATGCGCCTGCGGATCCGAGACCACAAGGGCCTGCATGGCCCGCTGGTGCTGGAAGGGCATAACATCAAACTGGGGCGGGGCGGCATTCGCGAGATCGAGTTCTTTACCCAGACGCGCCAGTTGATTGCCGGTGGCCGCGACCCTGATCTGCGGGTGCGGGGCACATATGAAGGGCTGACCCGATTGGCAAAGGCGGATTGGATCCCCGAAGAAACCGCACAGCGGCTTTATGACCACTACAGCGCGCATCGCGAATTGGAGCATCGCCTGCAAATGATCAACGATGCGCAAACTCACAAGTTGCCGACCGATGCCGACGGCTTTGCCCGGATTGCGGCCTTTATGGGGGTGGGCGTTGATGCCTTTCGCGCCGGGCTGACCGCGCGGTTGGATGATGTGCATGAATTGACCGAAGGGTTCTTTGCGCCGGATCAGCCAACCACCGCACCACAATCCGACTGGGGTACCGACATTATCGCACGCTGGCACAGCTATCCGGCCCTGCGGTCGGCACGAGCGAGCGCGATTTTCGACCGCCTCGTGCCGGGGATCATGGCGCGCCTGCAAGAGGCCGCCAAACCAGAAGAGGCGCTGGCGCAGTTCGACGGATTTCTGGCGGGGTTGCCAGCGGGCGTGCAGCTTTTTTCTTTGTTCGAGGCCAATCCGCAGTTGACCCGGCTCATCGTTGATATCTGTGCAAGAGCCCCGGCGCTGGCCCAATACCTGTCACGCAATGCGGGTGTTCTGGATGCTGTGATTGGTGGCGCCTTCTTTAGCGATTGGCCCGGTGTTGCGGCACTGCAAACCGAATTGTCAGAGCAGCTGGCGGGCATTGATGACTATGAAAGCCAGTTGATCGCAACCCGCCGCTGGGCCAAGGAATGGCATTTCCGGGTAGGTGTCCATTACCTGCGCGGGCTGATCGATGCGGACCAAAGCAGCGTGCAATATGCGGAACTGGCTGATGCCGTCACAGCCGCGCTCTGGCCTGTTGTTGTTGCGGAGTTCGCACGGAAACATGGGGCACCACCGGGGCGCGGCGGTGCCGTGGTTGCGATGGGGTCATTGGGGGCAGGGCATCTGACCGCAACCTCTGATCTGGATTTGATCGTCATTTACGATGCCAGCGGACAAGAGGCGTCTGAGGGGCGGCGCCCTTTGGCAACACGCGCGTATTTCGCACGGTTGACGCAGGCGCTCGTGACCGCACTCAGCGCGCCGATGTCCGAAGGGCGGCTTTACGAGGTGGACATGCGGTTGCGGCCGTCGGGCAGGCAGGGGCCGGTGGCCACATCGCTGGCCGCGTTCAAGGCGTATCAGCGCAATGATGCCTGGACATGGGAACATCTGGCGCTGACCCGCGCACGCGTGATCGCCGGTGATCCGGCACTGGGACGCGATATCGAGGCATTTCGCCAAACACTGCTGCAAGAGAAATCGCAAGGTTCGGCGATTGTTTTGGATGTTGTGGATATGCGCAGAAGGATCGCCGAGGCCAAGCGGGACAGGGATGTCTGGGACGTGAAAATCGGGTCGGGGCGATTGCAGGATATCGAACTTTTCGCGCAAATGGCTGCGTTACGCGCTGGTGCTGCAGTCCGCGATTTGCAGGGGCAATTCGCTGTTGGCGTCGCGGCTGGATGGTTGAATGCCGCTGATGTGCAGGCATTGACCCAGGCTGCCGGGCTTTTCTGGCGATTGCAGACGGTGATGCGGCTGCTCACCGGGGAGGTGCTGGATATGGGGGCTTTGGGCGAAGGGGCAAAACGGCTGGTGTTGCGGCAAACGCAGACAGAGACGATTTCGGAATTGGCAGAGAAAATTGAAGATGCAGCAGAACGATCCGCGCAGGTTATTTCCAAAATGCTGGTGGTTTCATGACCGAGGCTGAGCTTTTTGACCCCAAAGGGTTGATCCACGACGCCTTTGCGATCGAGGGTATCGGCGCGCCCGAGTGCAGGAGTGTCTTTCTTGATTGGGCCTTGGGTGTTCCACCGTCCAAAAAACCGCAGGACGAGGTTCGCAAACTGCTGGCGCATTATTCGCCACAACAGCCCGCGGACCATCCTATGATTGTGACGCTGCAGGCGGCATTGAAAGAGGTCAAGCCACCCCAACGCCGCGGAGGGCGGCAGGGGCGCATGTCACAATAGCCCCGGTCGCAAGGCACAACCGTCAAAGCGCAAACGGCACCCAGTCAGGAAAGGGCCGCCGCCTCTTTGGCCAAAGCGGTGATCCCGGCCCAGTCACCTGCAACAACCTTGTCCTTGGGGGCAACCCATGATCCGCCGACGCAAAGCGTGTTGCTCAGCCCCAGATAGTCGCGCGCATTCCTGAGGTTGACGCCCCCCGTGGGGCAGAATTTGACCTGCGGAAGCGGCGCGCCGATGGCCTTGAGGGCGGGTGCGCCGCCATTCGCCTCGGCCGGAAAGAACTTTTGCACGGTATAGCCACGCTCCAGCAGGCGCATCGCCTCTGATGCGGTCGCTGTGCCGGGCAGTAGTGGCAGATCGTTGGCCTCGCAGGCGTCAAGCAGGATATCGGTCGCACCCGGAGATACACCGAATGTGGCACCTGCTGCCTTGGCGTCTTCGACGTCCTTGGGTGTCAGCAATGTGCCAGCGCCCACAACGCCGCCGGGCACCGCGGCCATCTGGCGAATGGCCTCCAAAGCGGCAGGGGTGCGCAGGGTGACTTCAAGGGCGGGCAGGCCACCGGCGACCAATGCGCGGGCGAGGTCGGCTGCGGTGCTGGCGTCATCAATCACCAGAACAGGCACAACCGGTGCCAGCAGGCAGGTTTTGGCGGCGGCGACAGAGGCGTCTTGCGGGGTCATATCAGCAATTCCTTAAGGGCAGGTGCGGCGGGTACTCTTATTGACAAGATGATGATCAAACGACGACGCAGGCGCCATCAGCGGCGAGGCCAACATTCTGGCGAAAACTCTCGAAGAGTTCGCGGCCCACACCGGTGCCATTGCCAGTCAGATCGGCTGTAGCCGGGGTGCGGGTGCTCAGATCAACACCTTTGACGTCGATGGTGCCGGTTGTGGCATCAAGCCGAATGATATCACCATCGCGCAGCATAGCGATGGGTCCTTGATCGGCCGCTTCGGGGCAGACGTGGATGGCGGTGGGCACCTTGCCGGATGCGCCGGACATGCGCCCGTCGGTGACAAGCGCAACCTTGAGCCCGCGATCCTGTAGCACGGCCAGTGTTGGCGTCAGCCCGTGCAATTCGGGCATACCGTTGGATTTGGGGCCTTGAAAGCGGACGACGATCACCGTGTCGCTGGTAAATTCACCTGCTTTGAATGCGTCCTTGACCGCGTCCTGCGTGTGGAACACGCGGGCAGGGGCCTCGACGATGTGCCGGTCGGGGGCGACGGCAGAGGTCTTGATCACGCCACGCCCGAGATTGCCGGACAGCTGCGTCAAGCCGCCGGTTTTCTGGAAAGGATCAGAGGCAGGGCGCAGGATCTTGTCGTTTTGTGTTTCGCCTGCACCGGCAACATATTTGATGCGGCCATCGGACAATTGCGGTTCCTCAGAATAGCGGTTCAGGCCCGTGCCAGCGACCGTTTTCACATCATCATGCAGCAGGCCTGCGCTCAGCAATTCGCCAATCATATAGCCAAGCCCGCCCGCGGCGTGGAAATGGTTCACATCCGCCAGACCGTTGGGATAGACCTTGGCCATCAGCGGGGTGATTGCAGACAGGTCGCTGAAATCCTCAAGATCTAGAATGATCCCTGCGGCTTTGGCCATGGCTGGCAGATGAATGACAAGATTGGTGGAGCCACCCGTGGCCATCAACCCGACAAGACCATTCACAAAGGCCTTTTCATCCAGGATATCGCAAACGGGTGTGTAGTCATTGCCAAGCGCTGTGATTTCAAGCGCGCGTGCGGTGGCGGCAGTGGTCAGCGCATCGCGCAGAGGCGTGCCAGGATTGACGAAGGAGGCACCGGGCAGATGCAGGCCCATGAACTCCATTAGCATCTGATTGGAATTGGCGGTGCCATAAAATGTACAGGTGCCGGGGCCGTGGTAACTGGCCATTTCGGCCTTCATCAGTTCGTTGCGGTCAATGTTGCCTGTGGCGAATTCCTGACGCACGCGGGCCTTTTCATCATTGGGCAAGCCAGAGACCATCGGCCCTGCTGGCATGAAGATACCGGGGATGTAGCCAAAGGTGGCAGCGGCCATCACAAGGCCGGGGACGATCTTGTCACAGACGCCCAGATAAACGGCGGCGTCAAAAGTGTTGTGCGACAGGCCAACCCCGGCAGACAACGCGATGACATCGCGCGAAAAAAGGGATAGCTCCATACCGGTTTGGCCTTGGGTCACGCCATCACACATGGCGGGCACGCCACCTGCAACCTGTGCGGTGCCGCCAGCGGCACGTGCAACTTCGCGGATCAGGTTGGGGTAAGTTTCAAACGGTTGATGCGCTGACAACATGTCGTTGTAGGCGGTGATGATACCCAGATTGGGGCTGTGTGCTGTGGTGAGCGTATCCTTGTCGTCGCCCATGGCAGCATAGGCATGGGCCTGGTTGCCACAGGTCAGATGACTGCGGCGTGGCCCATCAGCGGCGGCGCGCGCCATTGTGTCCAGATACTTTTGCCGCGATCTTTCAGAACGGGCACGAATCCGGTCGGTGATGGCGGTGAGTGTTGGGTGAAGCGGCATGGCATCCCTCGCACAGATCAGTTTGGCCGCTCCTTACCATTGCGTGTTAGCGCTAACAAGGGTGGATCATCGTCAATGCGGCCACAATCTTGTCACGGCAGTTGCATACCTTTTCCACAGCTCGGCATGATACAGCAATCCTAAGACAAGATTAAAAGGTTCTCCCTCATGCATAGACGCACGGTGATTGCTGCGCCCTTTTTCCTGGCTCTGGCTGGCTGTGGTGTTCCCATTGGCCAGTCGAGTCAGCCGCGCCTTGATGTCAGTCGTGACTACAGCCTGCGGGGATTTGCATTCGCCGCACAGAACGGTTTGATCGTTTCGGAGCGCGAAAATTACTATCCCAACGGTGATATCGTCTGGAGAGGCGATCCGCGCGGGCCGCGCATCGCGCAAATAGCGGCGATGTTCAAAGAGGCCGCAAACCGCAGCAAGCAGGCTATCGATGGTGGCCAGCCGGTGAATGTGTCGGTGACCTTGGTGCGTTTTCATGGTGTCACCAATCGCACCCGCTACAGTATCGGCGGCGTCTATAATGTCATCTTTGACATCACGATTCTGGATGCCGGATCGGGCGCGGTGATCGAACCGACCCGCCGTGTCGTGGGCAATCTTGACGCACCGGGAGGCGAGCGTGCCGTCCAGTTGGAAGAAACCGGACAAACGCAGAAAGTACGGGTCACGGATTTCCTGACACGTCTGTTAAGCGCGCAACTGATCTGATCACCTGGGGGTTAGATGCGGGCGAACCGGACGTTTTCGAACGACCCTAGAATGGCCACTTAAGGTCGAGATAAGCCTTTAAGTCCTAGTGCCGAGCAACAGCGACGTTCACGCCGAGTGCGACCAGAATGCTGCCGCCTATCCGACGCACAATTCTTGCGGCTGCAGCAGACCGGCGAAGCGCCGAAGTTACCTTGTCAGCCAATACGACAGCGATGACGTCAGCACTCGAAAACATGAAGTTTACGATTGTCCCCAAAATGAACAGTTGCAGCCAAATGGGAAAGGTTGCGCTCAAATCGGTGAACTGCGGGAGAAAAGCAACATAGAAGATGGCTGTCTTCGGGTTTAGCACCTCCACGGTGACACTTTCCCAGAATGCCCGCTTGGGCGACTTTGCATCCACTTCCAAAACGGACGTAGTGATGTTCTCTTGTGAAAAGAAGAGTTTCACGCCAAGCCAGACCAGATATGCGGCCCCTGCAAACTTCAAAACTGTGTACAGGATGGGAACGGCTTCGAACAGAATAGCCAGGCCCAGAGCAGCGGCGGCCACGTGCGCGTAACCGCCGATGTGGATTCCAAGTGCGGCCAACCAACCTGCTTTGCGGCCGCGTGCCATTGTCTGAGCGGCCGTGTAGAGCATTGCCGGGCCGGGCATATAAGCAAAAACAGACGTCGCAACCACGAAGGCAAATAAGAGTTCAAAAGACGGCATCGGTTGTTTCCCTCTCTTCGTTTGATGCAAACCTAGACACAGCTCACTTCAGAAGCAATTGGCCGCGTCTCGACAAAGTTAGCAGACATTGATTCATTGCGAAGCATCGGGAAGGTATGGCCTCTTTCGTTGCCCCCCGGCCCAGCCTTGTCCGAACAGCGGTTTCCGCCTTCCCGTAGGGTTCTGCCCCGTCCGGCAGTCGACCTCACCTGCGCGTTGCAGGCTTTTCAGCACCGGGCAGAGCAGGTAAGGGGCGGGGTATGACTGATTTATCCCCCTCACGGCCCGACGTCCGCCTGATCCCCAAAGCCGAAGCGCGCGCAATTCGTCATGGTTTCCCTTGGGTCTATGCCAATGAATTGGTCATGGACCGGCGCACGCGCAAACTGCCCGCCGGCAGCCTTGCAAACCTCGAAGACGCCAGCCGCACGCCGATGGGTGTTGTGGCGATCAATCCGGCCTCCAAGATCATCTGCCGGATGCTGGACCAAGATCCCGATGCGGTGATTGACCAGAATTGGTTCGCGGCAAAGTTTACCCGCGCACTGGCCCATCGCGCGCGCCTTTACGATGCCCCGTTCTACCGGTTTGTTCATGCCGAGGCTGATGGCCTGCCGGGTGTTGTGATTGATCGCTTTGGCGATCTGGCCGTGGTGCAACCTAATGCCGCTTGGGCCGATGTGCTGATTGCGCCGCTGGTGGCGGCCTTGCAAGAGGTCACCGGGGTCACAACCGTGGTAATGAACGGCACAGGCCGTGCGCGCAGCCTTGAAGGGCTGGAGGAGCGGACAGAAGTTCTGGCGGGTACGGCCCCGACCGCACCCGTACCTGTGCCGATGAATGGGGCCACCTATATGGCCGATGTGATGGGTGGGCAAAAGACCGGCCTGTTTTATGACCAGCGCCCGAACCACGCTTTTGCCGCAAGCCTGTCCAAAGATTCGGCAGTGCTTGACGTTTTTTCACATGTTGGCGGCTTTGGTCTGGCAGCACTGGCCAATGATGCAGCATCGGTTCTGGCCGTGGATGGTTCTACCCCTGCGCTGGAACTGGCCGCGGCGGGGGCGGCCGCAATGAAGGTCACCGATCGTTTTACAACGCGCAAGGGCGACGCCTTTGATGTCTTGGCTGCATTGGGCGAGGAGGGGGCCAGTTTCGATGTCGTGGTCTGTGATCCACCTGCATTTGCGCCGTCAAAGCCCGCTCTGGATGCAGGGCTGCGCGCCTATGAGCGGGTGGCGCGATTGGCTGCACCCTTGGTAGCCGAGGGTGGTTATCTGGTGCTGTGTTCCTGTTCGCACGCCGCCGATCTGACCAAGTTCCGCAATGCCTGTTCGCGCGGGATCGGCCGGGGGGGGCGCCGGGGGCAGATCATCCACACAGGCTTTGCCGGGCCGGACCATCCGCTGATGCCGCATCTGGCCGAAAGCGGCTATCTCAAGGTGCTTGTTTACCGCCTATGAGGGTGATGCTGGACGCCTGTGTGCTGTACCCCACCGTGATGCGCGAGGTGCTTTTGGGCTGCGCACGGCTGGGTCTGTATGAGGCGCGCTGGTCAGAGCGGATTCTGGAAGAATGGGCGCGGGCCGCAGGCAAGCTTGGCCCCGAACAAGAGGTCTGGGCGCGGGGTGAGATTGCGGCACTTGGCGCGGTTTTTCCGCAGGCGTTGGTGCGCTATGATACTGGGTTAGAGCAACGCTTTTGGTTACCCGACCCCGCGGACATACACGTGCTGACAGCGGCAGTTGCCGGGTCCTGCGACGGTATTCTGACGATGAATGCCAAGGATTTCCCCAAAAACATTCTGGGGGATGCGGCATTGTTGCGCTGGGACCCGGACGGGTTTGTGCTGCTGTTGCTGGCAGAGGCCCCGGAACAGGTCCGGGCGGTGACCGAGGCGGTGTTGGCCGAGGCAAACCGGCTGTCCGCGCAGCCCTGGACCATACGGGCCTTGATGAAGAAAGCGCGGCTGCCACGGGTTGGCAAAGCCTTGGCGGCGTAGGTTGCTGCGTTCTGTAGGATGAAAAAATGGGCATGGAAACCCCTTGCTGGGTATCCACGCCCGACCGTAACATCGTTGCTCAAAAAGGTACTGTGATAACGTGACGAAGGTTGAGGTGGGGGGCGTTCGCTTTCTGTGTCCAAGCGCACACAGTGCGGTACGGCGCGTCAGCCGTCAGCGTCCCATTTCGCCTCATTGGCCTCAATCGCGGCGATGCGCAGGGGCGTCTTGGGGTGGCTCATCATCCAGGCGGGTGTCGCAGCACCACGCGCCCCGGTGAGGTTTTCCAGTTTGGCAAATAGGGTCTTTTGCGGTGCGGTTCCGATACCGGCCTTGACCAACAGGGCAGAGGCATAGGCGTCCGCCTCAAATTCGTCAGCACGCGACAGGCGCGCAGCCAGAAGGCTGGTCAACAGGCCCGCAATCCATGGACCGACACCGGGAATGAACCGCCCCAGGATCATCGCCAGTGCAGTACGCATCGCATTTTGCCCCGAAAAATCGATCATGCGGCGGCGGGAATGGCCCAAGGCAACGTGGCCCAGTTCATGTGCAATGACGGTTGCCAATTCTTCTGATGTGACTTCGCCTGCACGGTATTTGTTGAAAAAGCCGCGCGTGATGAAGATACGCCCATCAGGTGCCGCAAGGCCATTGACCGGTTCAATTTCATAGATATGCACCTTGATCCGATCGATATCGAGGGCCTTGGCCATGCGCTCTGTCAGCGCCCTTAGGGTCGGATCAGCCAGTTCGGTTGATTTATCGTCCAGCTCGCGCGCCGTGCGCCAGACGGAAAACCGATACATGGCAAGGCCGTAAAGGATGGCCAGCAGGATAGGGGCGAGTTTGATCATGTCTTAGATATGGGCATGAGGCAGTGGTTCTCAAGTGCGATGGTTGTGGCTTGATACCGTGAGTTGCTGGTTTTGGGGCGAATGTCGAGGGTCGCTGTGCGGACAAGCCGGACCTTCACTTCTGATCTTACATCACATATCGGTATAGCTCGGACCGACTTGACCAACCGCACATTAGGCTGGTCTGGCGAGGGCCGGTCGAGGCGCTAAGATTATACATTGTGAGCCCAATTACTCCTTTTGGATAATCAACAGATCGGTAAGGAAAGAATAGCCAAAGAAGCTAAGCACGGCCAACGCAACCGAGTATGGCCCGATAGTCTTTACTGATTCCCACCATTGTTGCCAAAATTCGAGCCCGAGCGATCCTCTTTGCCAGATGGCGATCGCCGGAATCCCCATTGTCATTGTGATCATGATCAAAGTGCCAACAATTGGCTGCTTTGCCTTCGTAGGAAGCTTATTCACTGTAATGCCTTTCAGAAAGTATTGGAATCTCCAACAGTATCATTTCAAAAATGAGGCAAAATATGTAATTTAGAAATGTATGGTTGCAAAAATGAAAAAATTTTCATTCGATCCTTTGTTTTGGTTTTGTCTTATCGTGGAGGAAGGGAACCTGACAAAGGCAGCCGCACGCCTGGGTGTCTCTGTGCCGACACTTTCGCGCCAATTGGCCACGCTTGAAACAAAAATCGGGCATCAGTTGCTTCATCGCAATGCCCGACAGCTTAACCTGACCAATGTCGGGGAAACCTACTATAATACTCTGGCGCCCAGCTTGGCTCTTTTGCAGGAACAAGTCGCGCAGTTACAAGATAGTGAGCACGACCTGTCTGGTCGTATTCACCTGACCTGCCCGGAAACGGCATTTACAACCTATGTTAATGAGTGGGTCTGCGCTTTCCTGAAGGCTCACCCGAAGATTCAGATGAGCATATCATTCGATATTTCCGAACATGCATTTGAAACCCAGCAAAGTGATCTTGCAATTGTCATTCGTCCACCGACGAAATCCACACTGACGCAAATTCGCGTGTTGGAGCAAGAAATGTGCCTGACCGCCGCACCTGAATATCTTGATCAGAACGGCAAACCCGAGACCTTGGACAATCTGGACCAGTTCGATTGCCTGACTCTTGGGGGAAACGATATTTGGCCGTTTGTCCAAACCGGGTCAGCGGACGTTCCCACACCCACATCACGCTATGCAACACACAGTATGTCTGCATTGATCGAGGCCAGCGTCTCCGGGCTTGGGATTTGCTATTGCCCGAAGTTTTTGGTGCAGCCACATATTGCGACCGGGAGACTTATCAGGATTTTGCCACACATTCGGCTACCAGATCGCAACATTTATTTGGTTTATGGTAACCCAAAACTGATGCCTGCGCGGGTCCGAAAACTGCGTGATCATCTGATTGAACAGGCCAGGTCATTCGATAGGGGGCCCAAAAGCAGATACCTGAAGAAACCGAATTCTAGTGATTAGAATTTCCGTCTTCTGTTCCAACAAACACGGCTTTGGAAGCAACCCTGCGCTTCGTTTGGGATCAACGCATTTCCCCTAACACGATCTATTTTGTGAAGTGCTGGGTTTTTCCAAAATGGGCAGTTGCGCCACTTCTGACACACCGCTGAATACGCTACAATGGGCTCGTTCCGGCCATTCACCCACAGCTTGATCTTGCGATCCTACCGCCCCAGCGTTTTCATCCCAGCCTCGATCCCCGCAAGTGTCATGGGCACCATGCGATCGGCCCCGAAAATCTCTTGGATCATTTGGATCGACTGCGTGTAGGGCCAGTAGCGCTGTTCCAGCGGGTTGATCCATAGGTGATTGGGCCACTGATCGCGGGCGCGTTCCAGCCAGGTGTGTCCGGCCTCTTCGTTCCAATGCTCGTTTGCGCCACCTTTAAAGGCGATCTCATAGGGGGACATGCTGGCGTCGCCCACAAAAATGCATTTGTAGTCGGGGCCGTAGGTGCGCAGGATGTCCCATGTGGGCGTTTGTGCGTCCCAACGGCGGCGGTTGTCTTTCCACACACCTTCATAAAGGCAGTTGTGAAAGTAGAAGTATTCGAAGTGTTTGAATTCGGATTTGGCGGCGCTGAACAATTCTTCCACCACTTTGATATGGGGGTCCATGGATCCGCCGATGTCCAGGAACAACAGCACTTTGACCGCATTGCGCCGCTCTGGCCGGGTTTGCACATCCAGATAGCCGTGTTCGGCCGTCGCCCGAATGGTCCCGTTGAGGTCAAGCTCTTCATGGGCCCCATCGCGGGCCCAGCGGCGCAGGCGTTTAAGTGCGACCTTGATGTTGCGCGTCCCCAACTCGACCGTATCATCAAGGTTCTTGAAGTCGCGTTTGTCCCAGACTTTGACCGCGCGCTGGTGGCGGCTTTCGTTCTGGCCGATGCGCACCCCTTCGGGGTTGTAGCCATAAGCACCAAAGGGCGAAGTGCCCGCCGTCCCAACCCATTTGGACCCACCTTGATGGCGGCCCTTTTGCTCTTCCAGCCGTTTCTTGAGGGTCTCCATCAGCTTGTCAAAGCCACCCAGCGCGTCAATCTCGGCCTTTTCTGCATCGCTAAGGTGTTTTTCGGCGAGCTTCTCAAGCCAGTCAGCCGGGATATCGACAGCGTTCAGCACAGCCTCGTCCGGAATGCTGTCCAGCCCTTCAAAGGTAGCCGCGAAGGCGCGGTCAAATTTGTCTAGGTGCCGTTCGTCCTTGACCATGACGGTGCGCGCCAGAAAGTAGAAGGCCTCAACTTCATATGTCGCCAGCCCCGCTTTCATGCCTTCCAGAAACGACAGGAACTCGCGCAGCGACACGGGCACTCCGTTGCTGCGCAGATTGTCGAAGAAGGGCAGGAACATCGCGTCAGACGTAGCTGCGTTCAATGAAGATGAGTGCGAACAGGCCGACAAGCGCAAAGAGGATCGCAAAAGCGGTCCCCCATTGCAACATATCAAGCCGCTTACCGCCACGCGCTTTGGCGCGAAACGCCCCTAAAATCGCGCCGAACACAAAACCCGTGAGTGGAAAGATCATCTGGTAAGCCCTTGTCAGCTAGGCGGAATATCCGGTGGCAGTGAGGCGATTTCATTAAGGCGGTCGATCACCTCTTCGCGGCTGCCAAACCCATAAAGCCCCCATCCCAGACTGTCCAGCCGCAGCGCCATGCCTGCGTCAGTATCATCCTGCAGGTCCAGCGCTTCGGCCTTGAACATCATCAAGAGCGTCAGCAGGGCTGCGTTTTCGTGTTTCTGTGCAACCGGGATGGCCCGATCCGTGATGGCAATTGTGGCCTCTGCATTGCCGGATATCAGCGTGAAGGCGGCCAGTTGCACAGCGATATGGGCCGAGTGAATATCGGTGATGGGGTTTTGCGCATAGACCCGGCGGGCGGCATTGAAGGCACCCAGCGCCAGCGTGGCGTCATTTCCAATTTGCAGTCGCCCATAGACGTAATTGGCAAACCCTTCGCGCGGGCCCGTCCAGCCCAGCGACTGCCCGATGGCAATCGCCCTGCTAGCGGCCTGCCTGCGGCGGCTGTTTGGGGCGCTGCCCAAAGCAAGTTCCATCGCGGTGATCCATTCGCGTGACGTATCTGATGGGATTTGCCCGCCGCGCCGTTGGCCACGTGGATTCAGGCGGCGCAGGATCCGGGGCAGGCGTTCGGCCACCTGCTGTTCACTCATCCCGCTTTGCAGTTCTGGCGCATAATAGGCGCGTAGGATCAGCATATCAAAACCGGTCAGCACCGCATGGATGTTATCGTCGTTAAAGACAGAGTCAGGCAGGCGGTAAAGGTCATTCAGCGGACCCAGCGCCTGCGCCAGTTCTTCGTGCAGGCAATCGCGGATTTCTTGTGGGGTCACATCGGAGGGCAGAAAAATCGCGGCTTTTTCGCGTTGCCGCACCGTTGCCCAGTTCAGCCTTGGGGTGTTGCGGGCGGCCCGCAATTCTGCCCAGCTTTGCACACGCGGCACAACAAAGCAGGCCGCATTCGGGGCCACACGTTGCAGGGTGCGATTGGGCACCGCCTCGATCACGATATTGGCGTCATCCTCAGCGGTGAACCGAATGTCGATCTGTGCTTCGCGGCGCAACCGGTTCAGCAAATCGGTAAGATCATTGACGGTTGTTTGGTTGACCGGCCCCTGGACGCGTACGGTGATGGGTCCTTCGAACCGCGACAGCACCGGCAGCTTGCGCCCGCTTTCCATCCGAAAGGCAAGGTCAATGAAATCCAGCGCAATTTCAGAGTTGGGCCGCATGGCCGGTCCGGGACTGGCGGCACGAAAACGGCTGGCCTCTGGGAAATCCAGACGGATCGGGTCGGGCCCAGCGGGCATCTGGGTGCAGCCCATGAGTGCTGCGAAGGCGATGACAAAAAGGTGCTTCATCCGGGGCGCTGGTATTTGATGAAATTGGTGTGCTGGCCCACGCGGTCATAGAGCCTGCGACCTGCCAAGTTGTCATCTTGTGTGAGCCAATAGACCGCAGGCGCGCCGGCGTCATCAGCGGCGGCATAGACAGCCGCGATCAACCTGCGCCCGATACCCGTGCCGCGCACAGATGGGTCTGCATATAAATCCTGCAGATAGCAGACGTTTTCCACCCGCCAGCAATGGCGGTGAAACAGATAGTGGACAAGCCCCACAACACGCCCGTCCTGTTCAGCGACAAGGGCGTTGAAATCAGCGCTGTCGTCTCCAAGTAGCCGCGAAAATGTGCTTTGATAGACGGCCTCTGGCACGCTGGATTTGTAGAACGTCAGATAGTCGGTCCAAAGATCGCGCCAAACGGCCTCATCATTGGCCGCCAATGGACGAATTGTAACGGTGGGTGCGGTAGTCATATGGATGCTCGTGTTCGGCTTTTGCCAACAATAGCGGGCATTGCTGGGTTGGCCAGTCAATTCGCCGTGGGGTGCCCCTGCTGACCATGTCCTACCCACATGGCATTATTCCAGCACATGACAGGCGGCGGACTTCGCCTATGCCCTGACCTCTGGCTACATGCGGGATCGACGTAATGCACGGATATCCTCGGTGGAGGGGCGTGCGGCGTTACGCTGTCGTTCCGCATCTGCCATCCGGCGCGAGACCACATCTTCCCATGCCAGCACTGCGGTCGCAAAGAACCAGCTTGAGGCCCAGGTCATGACCAACACGCCTCCGAGGACAAAGGGGACGGCTGGCATCAACTCCCAGGTCAAGGTCTCTCCGCTCATGAGGTCCCAAATCGCAAATGCGATCATGCCAAATACCGCCCAGACTTCACCAAAGATCGAAAATATGTGACCACCCAAAAGCCATACCGCCATGACAAGCAGCAAGCTGAACATGCCTTTGCCGAGCCCGGAGAAATAGTTGATATCGCCTCCTTTTGGCGATGCGGCATAGGCAGCACCTACCATCGGAACGGCAAAGGCGGCTTTGACGATGGCTGCGGGCGCAAGCAGTGCCAGCAGGATGCCAGACCAATAGGCCGAAACACCAAAGAGACCGGCAAGTAGGCCAATCGGGTCAAGTTCAACACCGGCCTGCGTGATCGTCCAGAGAACGAGCCAAGACGCGCCGTAGACAAAGATGTCCGTTCCGATGAAAATCACGCAGAAGATGGCGCTGACCGTCAACAGGGTGCCATGATCGAGGGGGTTTCGGTGCCCGCGTGCAGCGAGTGCGCAGCGCAACCCGACAATCAAGAGGCCCGCGCTGACAATGCCGGGCACAAAAAGGCCCGCAACTGGCAAGAAACTCAGGAGCGAAAAGAGGAATGCAAAGATTGCGATCAGAGGTAGGATTGCAAGGTATCGCCAGAAGGTAAACAGCGACAGCGGAAGCGAGCGAATAAATAAAGGCATACCGATGATATGGGAATGCATACCACAGAATACAATGGTATACCGCAATCTATAGGTGTGCCTCTGGCCTAGATGACGTAGGGAGTTTGACTGGGTGACGTTTGTTGGGCGGGGTTATCGCATCCATTAAGTGAAGCAAATTCAACGCACTGTATCGCGAATATCGTGTTGAATCTGCGCTCCAAGCGCAATCGTTCATACAACTCCACATTTTGTCCGCATTCGGAAGCGATCCGATGTGTCCTCGGGGCGGCCGCCGCTGATTGGGCCATCAGTTCACCACAAGGCGATGCGCGCAGCGCCGGTTAGCCACCGCGCCGCGCCATAAATGCCAGACGCTCAAACAAATGCACGTCCTGCTCATTTTTGAGCAGGGCACCATGCAGTTTCGGCAGTGCATTGACCCCGTCACGTTTAAGGTCTTCTGGCGACAGGTCTTCGGCCAAGAGTAGTTTCAACCAATCCAGTACCTCTGACGTCGAGGGCTTCTTCTTTAGCCCCGCCGTATCGCGGATCTCGTAAAACTGCGTGAGCGCTGTGGTTAGCAACTGCTCTTTGATCCCCGGGTGGTGCACTTCGACGATCTGGCGCATCGTGTCGATCTCGGGAAAGCGGATGTAGTGGAAAAAGCAGCGGCGCAGGAAAGCGTCGGGCAGTTCTTTTTCATTGTTGGACGTGATGATCACAATGGGGCGGTGGATCGCCTTGACCGTCTCGCCGGTTTCGTAGACGTGGAATTCCATCCGGTCGAGTTCCTGCAACAGGTCGTTGGGAAATTCGATGTCGGCCTTGTCGATTTCATCGATCAGCAACACCACTTTGCCTTCGGCCCCAAAGGCCTGCCAGAGCTTGCCCTTCTTGATATAGTTACCTACATCATGCACCCGCGCGTCACCCAACTGGCTGTCGCGCAAACGGCTGACAGCGTCATATTCATAAAGACCCTGCTGCGCCTTCGTTGTCGATTTGATGTGCCATTCAATCATTGGCAGGCCAAGTGAGGCGCTGACCTGACGGGCAAGTTCTGTCTTGCCGGTACCGGGCTCACCCTTGACCAGCAGCGGGCGCTCTAGCGTCACGGCTGCATTGACGGCCATGGTCAGATCATCCGTGGCAACATAGCTGTCGGTCCCGGTAAATTGCATCGTTCGATCCCTTACATTTTTGCGGCAACCTAGCAGGTCGCCCGCGATCATCAACACCCCGCGATTGGCGCAAAAAGGGGGGGTGACAGCCGTGACGCGGAGGAGTAAACCCGGCGCCAATTGGGGAATTATGACCCGTAGGGTGAGCCAAGCGAGGTCGTGAGCATTAAGGGTATGACTATGAAAGCTGAAGTTTTTCTCGCAGATGACTATCGCCCGGCCGATGATGAGCCATTCATGAACGAGCGGCAGACCGAATACTTCCGACGCAAGCTTCTCAACTGGAAATCCGATCTTATGGAAGATAGCCGCGATACTGTCGCAGGCATGAAAGACCAAACCCGCAATATCCCGGATATCGCTGATCGCGCCTCTGAGGAAACGGACCGCGCGCTTGAGTTGCGCACGCGCGACCGTCAGCGCAAGTTGGTCAGCAAGATCGACGCTGCGTTGCGCCGCATCGACGAGGGTGAATACGGGTACTGCGAAATCACGGGCGAGCCGATCTCGCTCAAGCGACTGGATGCACGCCCCATAGCAACAATGAGCCTTGAAGCGCAGGAGCGCCACGAGCGCCGCGAGAAGGTTCATCGCGACGACTAGCCAAAACGCAGGCCGCGACGTCGCCATCATTGGTGGTGGCATCGGCGGGCTGACGGCGGCGCTGGCATTTGCCCGCGGCGGCGCCAATGTCACCGTCTACGAACAAGCTGCCGCACTCAAGGAAGTGGGGGCAGGGTTACAGATCACCCCCAACGGCGCGCGTGCGTTGAATGCATTGGGGATCGACAAGGCTTTGGCGGCAACCGGTATTGACGCAAAGGCCGTTGCGCCGATGGATGCCCTGTCTGGGCGGCAGATCGCCCGCTTTGACCTTTCTGATCAAACGCCACCCTATCGTTTTTTCCACAGGGCCGTCCTGATCGACATTCTTGCACGCGGCTGTGCGGCGGCAAAGGTGACTGTCCGGCTGGGCGCGCGTATTGTTGATTTGCAGGCGGATGGTTCATTCAGCATTGGCGGCGTGCGGGTCAGGCCAGACCTGACGATTGGTGCTGATGGCCTGCATTCGGTTGTGCGATCCCATATTAACAAACCGGCAGAGCCGTTCTTTACGGGCCAGGTCGCCTGGCGGGCAATGATCAGCGCCGAAGCAGCAGAGCCTATCGGTCGCATCTGGATGGCACCCGGTCGGCATATGGTGACCTACCCGCTGCAAGAGGGGCGGCTGAATATCGTGGCCGTCCAAGAACGCAGCGCCTGGGCTGCGGAAGGTTGGCACCATGACGATGATCCGGGCCACTTGCGTCAGGTCTTTGCCGATTGCGGCCGGGAGGTGAGGGAAATTCTGGGTGCCATCGAAAGCGTCAGCCTTTGGGGATTGTTCCGCCATCCGGTGGCGCAGAACTGGCATGTGAGGTCGACCGCGATCTTGGGCGATGCAGCACATCCGACGCTGCCGTTTCTGGCCCAAGGGGCGAACCTCGCGATCGAGGATGCCTACGTGCTGGCGCGTTGTTGTGATGAAGCCGCGTCGGTGGAAGCCGCTCTGAAAGCCTATCAGGGGTTACGCCGGGCGCGGGTCGTCAGGGCGATTGAAGCGGCCAACAGCAATGCACGGAACTATCACCTGTCGGGTGCGGCGCGGATGGTTGCGCATACGGGGTTGCGGGCCATGGGTGCCGTGGCGCCGGGCGCGTTTCTGAACCGACTGCGTTGGCTTTACGATCATGATGTGACGGGGTGACAGGTTGCGCTTGCGGCACCAGCCCAGCCGAGGTTCCCGCGATCAGCTTGGCTGCAGACTTTGTGTCTGGTTCGTTTACAAAGTGAACTTCAGCGCAAGCTGGCGCGGAGCGCGGATCGACTGATGCTGCAGAATCCATGAAGGGCGGTTTGTGACCGTTCGACAGAACGCGTCGCACATTCCAAAGACGGCGTATCAACAATTTTAAAATTGTCCTTTGCGAACTAAAATTTGGAATTTATCACATCACCCAGATGCTCAGTATCGGCCGATGTTTTGCACCTCAGATTTCTTTTCAACTGTTCGAATGAACTGATGGCTGGCATGACGTCTTGTGCGAGCGCCAGTGACTTCGGCGATCCTCAAAGGAGTTTAGGCCATGTTGACCGTTGTCTTTGGAGGGCTGCTATTTGTATTGCTGCCGCTCGGAATAGTTTTGTACTTTGGTGGCGTTGACTACAGTCAATACGATCACCCGCGCCCCACGCCAGTCACTTCCCAGCTTGGCGCCAGCGCTGCACACAATCATCTCGTTAATCTTATCCAAGATGAACGGGCGAATAACCCAAAACTTGGGCAAAAAAAGATGTTGGCGCATATGCGTGCGCAGATGGATGAAAGGGGGGTGGCGCATCAAATAGAGGCGCAAATCAGACCTGTCTGCATTGATGGTGTCTGCGGCGAATGGGTTGTTTCACCCAAAAGTGATCAAGGTAGGCGGGTCCTCTACATCCATGGGGGCGCATATATGGTCGGAAGTCCAAGAAGCCACCGACGCATTGCTGCACGCATGTCGCAAGCTTCGAATGCCGCCGTGTTTGTCGTGGAATACCGCCTTTTGCCGGAACACAAACGTATCGTGGGAATTGAGGATTGTCGAAACGCATATCTGTGGGTGTTGGGAAACGGACCCGACGGGCCGGCCGATGCCAAGGCATTGATTGTGGCGGGGGATTCGTCGGGTGGGAATATTGCCCTGTCGTTGTTGACTTGGGCGCGTGATACGCACCAAAGAGCTGTGGATTTGGCGGTGGTGTTTTCGCCGCAAACTGATCTGACGCTTGCCAGCCCCAGTTTGGTTTCGAATGCAAAGACAGATGTGATGCAGGGCGAGAGTTTTGGACCGATCGTTAAGGCTCCCAAATTCATCCGCCTGAGCTTTAGTTTTTTGATGCATCGGATCAATCCCCGAAGCCCCATAGTTTCGCCGTTGCGAGGCGATCTGAATGCCTTGCCGCCTACCTTGTTTCAGGTGTCAGGTGTTGAAATGTGTCTGGATGATGCGGTCCGCTACACAAACAAGGCCACGGCGCAGGGATCGTCGGTGACACTACAGATCTGGCCATCCGCTTTGCACGTCTGGCAGGCGTTTGAAGTGCCCGAAGCGGATGAGGCCTTTGAAGAGGTTGGCAGTTTTGTCGCCAAACACATCGGCAAGGGGCCGGGGCGTTGACGTTGACCCGTTGCGCAGCAGGGGCGAACCCACTTTGGATTTGCTTTGCAGCCCATCCACCTACCAAACGACCTGCTACCAATTCCCACTCGCGAGATGTGTCACTTTTTCCAGCACCACATGGCTGACCCAGTCCACGCGGTATATCTCTTCCTCGATCCGCATATAGACCCAGCCGTCGCTGACCGTTGGCAGGCCGTAGTAGCGTGCGTTCATCAGCATGGAGTATTTGCCGCGCTCAAGTGTCTGGCCAATCTCGACCGGATCAGGTTGCGGCACCAGTGGTTTGGGCACGGCAACACAGGCGGTGCCTGCCACAGCGATGCGGCACTGTGCCGAGGCCAGCACGGGCAGGGACGCCAAAAGCGCCGTCACTAATAGCAGTTTCCTGAGCATGGAAGATGCTCCGATCATCGTTGCCGCTTGCTTGAGTGGCCATGAATATCTGGCGTTCAGGCCGCCAGGTCAACCCAGACGGGGACGTGGTCGGATGGCTTGTCGCGGCCGCGCACCTCTTTTTCAATCCAGCAATCGTTCAGCAGGTCAGCGCATTGCGGCGTCAGCAGAAAGTGATCGATGCGGATGCCGTCATTTTTGTCCCATGCGCCAGCCTGATAATCCCAAAAGGAATAGTGGCCGGCACCGGCCTGACGGGCGCGGAAGGCCTCGGTGTAGCCGAGGTTCTGAATGCGGCGGAATGCGTCGCGGCTTTCCAGCCGGAACAGCGCGTCATCGCGCCATGCATCGGGGCGCGCGGCATCCTCTGGCTGTGGGATGATGTTGTAGTCGCCTGCGATCAGCGCGGTTTCTTCGGCGGCCATCAGCTCTGCCGCGCGGGTGTGCAGCCGCTCCATCCACCGCAGTTTGTAATCGTATTTGGGCCCCGGTGCAGGGTTGCCATTCGGCAGGTAGAGGCCGCAGATGCGGATTGCCTTGTCACCCACAACGGTTGCCTCGATATAGCGCGCCTCGATATCGTCAACGCCTTCGCGTCCCGCACCCTCTGTACCCGGCAGGCCGCGTGTGACGTCTTCCAGGGGAAGTTTTGACAGCAAAGCGACCCCGTTAAAGCCCTTCTGTCCATGGGTTTCTAGGTTGTAGCCCTTGTCCTCGAACACATCGCGTGGGAAATTTTCATCCACGGATTTGATCTCTTGCAGGATCGCCACGTCGGGTTGGGCGTCGTCCAGCCAGTCGGTCAGCGCGCCGATCCGAGCCTTGATGCCGTTGATGTTGAATGTTGCGATTTTCATATGCTGACTCTTTGCGTGCCTAGCCTTGGTTTTGGCCAAGGGCAGGCGAAAACGCAACCTTTCCTTCTTGCGCTCGTTGCTGCGGCATTGATTGAGGAAGATGAGCAGGTATGCAGTTGGCACGGGCGGGCCTGCCCAAAACCTAAGCCACTATACGGGGGCCAAAGCCGCTGGCAGGAAGAGGGTGTCGCGCCGCCAAGAAGGATGAAGGGCTAGTTTAGGGTGGCTGACACGCATGTCGGGGTTGCGGGACAGGTTTGTCGTTGCTCAAGCGTCCGAACTGATCATGTCCCGGATCTTTACCGCTTTCTCGAAGTGATCAAGTTCGTGGGTTTTGATCCACCATTCGGCGGCCTCCATGAGCAGCTCTGGATCATCATTTTTGTTCGCGAAGAACGCGTAGAAAGAAAGCCCTACCGTCTCGCCCTTCTTGGCAATCTTGTCGTTGCAAATTTCGATTGCTTTGCTTCTTAGCGATTGTCGCACTGATAGTTTTCCTACATCGAGAAAGATGTCCCACACCCACACGACGACGTCGCATTGGGATTGTTGATCACGAACCGTGCGCCGATCAGCTCTTCGGTGAAATCAATCGTGGCGTCGGCAAGGAAGGGCAGGGAGACGCTGTCGATGACAACTGTTTCCCCCTGTTCGGACAGCACCAGATCATCGTCTTTGGCTTCATCCAGATCAATCTCATACTGAAAGCCGGAACAACCGCCGCCTTCAACCGCGACCCGCAGTGCCTTGCCCTGGGCGGATGCGCCGATCTCGGCCAGGCGTTCGAAGGCGCGGGGGGTGACTTTGGGTGGGACGGTGAACATCTGTCAGGCCTATCGGTTCGGGTCTGCTTCCAATATAGGTAAGGCAGGCAAACACGACAAGACAGGCAATTCACGATGGCAGCGCCATATGCGACCGATCCCGCAAACCCGCGGGGGCGGCTTTACCCCGAAGAAGAAAGCACCTTCCGCTCACCGTTTCAGCGCGATCGTGACCGGATCATCCATGCCAGCGCCTTTCGCAGGCTCAAGCATAAGACCCAGGTGTTTATTGAACACGAGGGCGATTATTTTCGCACGCGGCTGACACATTCGATCGAGGTCGCTCAGGTGGCGCGCACTGTGGCAGCAGCGCTTGATCTGAACGTAGAGCTGACCGAGGCCGTCGCCCTGGCCCATGATCTGGGCCATACGCCCTTTGGCCACACCGGAGAAGAGGCGTTGGATGCATTGATGCAGCCCCATGGTGGTTTTGATCACAATGCGCAGGCGCTGCGTATCGTCACCAATCTGGAACGACATTACGCCGAATGGGACGGGCTGAACCTGACATGGGAAAGCCTTGAGGGGATCGCCAAGCACAATGGCCCCGTGACGGGGGATGTCCCATGGGCGTTGGCCGAATATGACGCGCGCCATGATCTGGAACTGCACACCCATGCCAGTGCCGAGGCGCAGGCAGCGGCGCTGGCGGATGACATTGCCTACAACAATCACGACCTGCATGACGGATTGCGGGCCGAATTGTTCAGCACCGATGAACTGGCCGAATTGCCAATTCTGGATGACTGCTTTGCCCGCGTCGATGCCATTTACCCTGATCTGAACTACTATCGCCGCCGCCACGAGGCACTGCGCCGGTTCTTTGGTGTGCTGGTGGAGGACGTCATTACCGTCAGTCGCCGCAACCTGATGGAACTCGCGCCCGCAACTGTGCATGATATCCGGCAGGCGGGGCGCATGATGGTGCAATTCTCGCCGGACCTTTGGGCTGATCTGAAGGTGATCCGCAACTTCCTGTTTGAACGCATGTACCGTGCGCCTGCTGTGGTTGAGATGCGTGTGGTTGTGACGCAGATGGTTAATGACCTTTTCCCGTTTTTCATGAACAATACCAATGAGTTACCCAAGCAATGGCGCAAAGACGTGGCTGATGCTCCGGACGAGGCTGCCTTGGCAAGGATCGTATCGGACTACATTGCAGGGATGACCGACCGTTTTGCTATTCAGGAACATGACCGCCTGATTGGTGGCGAAAAGATACCAGCAGGGGTGATCGATGGCAGTTGAAACCGCAGCAGGGGCGATGCAGCCCGCGATGGCAATCGCACTTGTCGGTGCGTTGGGCGTGGGGTCGCAGTGGCTGGCCTGGCGACTGCGGATGCCGGCGATTGTTCTGATGTTGCTGGCCGGGGTGCTGGTGGGGCCGGTCTTTGGCATCTTTGATCCCGCCCGCGATATTGGGGTGTTGATGGGCCCGATCATTTCCATCGCCGTGGCGATCATCCTGTTTGAAGGTGGGCTGACATTGAACCTGCATTCCTTGCAGGACGCAGCCAAGGGCGTGAAGCGATTGGTGTTTGTTGGCGCGCCGCTGGGTTGGCTGACATCCGCTTTGGCGCTGCGCTATGGCGCCGGGCTCAGCTGGGAAAGTGCCGCTGTTTTTGGGGGTATCATGATTGTGACCGGTCCAACCGTCATTGCCCCATTACTGCGCACCGCAAGGCTGTCCAAGCGGCCCGCAGCCCTGTTACAATGGGAGGCGATTATCAATGATCCCATCGGTGCATTGGCAGCGGTCCTCGCGTTCTCGGTTGTTTTGGTGCTGAACACGGCAACGACGTTTGGCGCGGCCATGGTGGAATTGTTGACCGGGGTTGTCGTAGCGACGGCGCTGGGTGGTGCCGCGGGCTGGGGTCTTGCGCGGGCGTTCAAGCGTGGGCAGGTGCCCGAATACATGAAAGTTCCGGTGCTGTTTGCGCTGCTGGTCGCGGTCTTTGCGGTTTCGGATATGGTCCTGCATGAAAGCGGGCTGCTAGCCGTGACGATCATGGGGATCGTGATCGCGAATGCAAACCTGCCCAGCTACGAAGAGCTGCGCCGGTTCAAGGAACACGCAACCGTTCTGCTGGTGTCGGGCGTGTTTATCCTGCTGGCCGCCGGGTTGAACGTTGACGCCCTTTGGGGGTTGAACTGGCGGGCGTTGCTGTTTGTGGCATTGGTGATCTTTGTGGCGCGGCCCCTGACCGTGTTGGTATCACTTTTGGGGTCTGGCGTGCCATGGCGTGAACAGCTGTTCGTGGCTTTCACCGGGCCGCGTGGTGTGGTGCTGATCGCGGTTGCGGGTCTTTTTGGTGACCGTTTGCTGAACCTTGGATTCGCGGATGCCGCGCTGATTGCGCCACTCGCCTTTGTGCTGGTGTCCTTTACTGTGGTACTGCACGGCTTCACGCTCAAACCGTTTGCGCGCTGGTTGGGGCTGACCGGGGCGGATACGCCGGGCGTTGTGATTATCGGCGGGGCGAATTGGACAACGGCCTTTGCCGAAACCTTGCAAAAGGCCGCAATCCCCGTGTTGATGACCGACCCAAACTTTGGCCACTTGCGGGCCGCGCGGGCGGCTGGCATCAGCACGTTTTCCGGCGACATCCTGTCAGAGGCGGCTGAGCAGCGGGTAGAGCTGGTCAGCTATGCCACCATCGTCGCCGCAACCGATAATGATGCCTATAATACGCTTGTGGCCACTGATCTGGCGCCGGAATTTGGTCGTGAAAACGTGTTTCAGGTGATGCGTGAAAAGGGCAGCAGTGCGCGCCATCAGCTACCTCGAACGCTGGGTGGTCGCTGGTTTGGACCCGAAAAAACCCACGATGAACTGGAGCAGTTGGTCCGTGATGGCTGGGCATTCCACATCACGCGTCTGACCGAAGAGTTCTCGCTTGAAGATTGGCGCGCTGAACGCCCAGACGCCCACCTGATCGCGCGGATTGCACCGGATGGAACAATCAAACTGATCCGTAAGGATGAAGAGGTGAACCCAAAACCCGATGTGCGCCTGATCGCGCTGCGCGGGCCTGATGGTCCAAGAGGTACGCCACCACCCGCCGCACAAGGCGACTGATCAAGGCAGAAAAGGCTGTTGCCCTGCCCAAGCAGGGTGGTAAACCGCGCAGGATACTTATTTGGGCTGATCCAATGAACCTGTTTGCCGATATTCGCACCCTTGTGCTGACCTGCCTTGACCAATTGGTCGCCGAAGGCACGCTGCCAGCGGGCCTTGCCACTGCTGCCGTCTCGGTTGAACCGCCGCGCGATGCAGCCCATGGCGACATGGCCACAAATGCCGCGATGGTGCTGGCGAAACCTGCGAAAATGAACCCGCGGGTGATTGCAGACGCCTTGGCGGCCAAGCTGCTGGCCGATCCAAAGGTCGCCGTGGCCGAGGTTGCTGGCCCCGGTTTCCTGAACATGCGGTTGGTGCCAGAGGTTTGGCAGGGTGTGGTCAAGGCCGCGCTGACAGACCCGACCTATGGCCAATCCACGCAGGGGCAGGGCCAAAAGATGATGGTTGAATATGTTTCGGCCAATCCCACCGGGCCGCTGCACGTCGGTCATACGCGGGGTGCGGTATTTGGCGATGCGCTGGCGCGGCTGCTGGATTATGCGGGTTTCGACGTCACCAAGGAATATTACATCAACGATGGCGGTGCGCAGGTCGATGTGCTCGCGCGGTCGGTATACCTGCGGTATCTGGAAGCACACGGGCAAGAGGTGGCGTTCCCGGACGGGACCTACCCGGGCGATTACCTCAAACCAGTTGGTGAGGCGCTGAAAGCCAAGGTTGGCGATGCATTTGTCGACAAAGGTGAACAGTTCTGGCTGCAAGACATCCGGGAATTCGCAACCGAAGCGATGATGGACCTGATCCGGACAGATCTGGCGCAGCTTGACGTTGTGATGGATAATTTTTACTCGGAGAAATCGCTCTACGGTACCGGTTTGATTGAAAAAGCCATTGCTGAGCTTGACGAGAAGGGCCTGATCTACCGGGGCGTGCTGGAACCGCCCAAAGGCAAAATGCCCGAAGACTGGGAACCACGCGAACAGACGCTGTTTAAATCAACCGCGCATGGCGACGACGTGGATCGGCCTGTGCAGAAATCCGATGGTTCATGGACGTATTTCGCCCCCGACATCGCCTATCATTATGACAAGGTACAGCGGGGCTTTGACCAGTTGATTGACGTCTTCGGAGCGGATCATGGCGGCTATGTCAAACGGATGAAGGCGGCCGTTTCAGCCCTGTCAGATGGCAAGGTGCCGCTGGATGTCAAGCTGACACAGCTGGTGAAGCTGTATAAGAATGGTGAGCCGTTCAAAATGTCCAAGCGGGCAGGGACGTTTGTGACCCTGCGCGATGTGGTCGATCAGGTCGGCGCGAACGTGACCCGGTTCCATATGCTGACGCGCAAAAACGATGCGCCGCTGGATTTTGATTTTGACAAGGTGCTGGAACAGTCCAAAGACAACCCTGTGTTCTATGTGAACTACGCCTATGCGCGGGTGAACTCTGCCGTGGGCAAAGCTGGGGCGTTTACAGATGTGGCCGATGCGACGCTCGCCGGTGTGGACCTGTCCGGCCTGACACATGATGCCGAACTGACGCTGATCAAGAAACTCGCTGAATGGCCCCGGTTGGTGGAAATTGCCGCGAAAGGGCATGAGCCGCATCGGGTTGCGTTTTACCTCTACGATCTCGCCTCGGACTTCCACGCGCTTTACCATCAAGGCAACGCGGATGAGGGCTTGCGGTTTGTTCAAGAGGGTGACGCAGATACCACACAGGCGAAAATTGCCCTGATCCGGGCCGTAGCAATTGTTATTTTGCACGGTTTGGGTATTCTTGGTGTCACTCCGGCGGAAGAGATGCGCTAACGCACGACCTGCCGGAAGAGCAAACGATGACCCCGCAAAGGGGCGCGCGAGAGGCGAAGATGGCAGTATACGATGAGGGGTTCACCCCTGCGGCAGGTGCGCCGCGTGTTACCAATTTAGTGAATATAGCAGGGGCTGCGATGTCCTTTGCCCTGATCCTTGGCGTTGGGTTTTGGGGATACAAGCTGATCGTGCGCGATGTCAGCGGCATCCCTGTTGTGCGCGCGATGGAAGGCGATATGCGCGTTCTGCCCGACAATCCGGGTGGTGCTGTTGCCATGCACACCGGATTGGCCGTGAACGAAGTGGCCGCAAGCGGCGAAGCGGGCGGACCAGAGGATACGCTGGTTCTGGCGCCACGCACCGCCGGTCTGGCCGCCGAAGACCTTGAGGCGCAGCCGGTGCCTGCTGCCGCAGAGATGACAGCAGCGGTTGAAAATGTGCCCGCCGAAGACGAGATTATGGCGCTGGCAGCACAGCTGTCGGCTTTGGCCCCTGCACCGGATGAGCAAGCCGCTACGGTGGATTTGAATGTCATTCCAGCTACGGTGCCGGGTGTTGCGACATCACCCCGCCCGTCGGTCCGGCCTGCCAGTTTCCAGGTGCCAGCAACGGCTGCACCATCTTCAAGCGAAGTTGCCGTCACAACCGCATCCTTCCCAACCGGCACCAATCTGGTGCAATTGGGCGCGTTCCAGTCCCCAACCCTTGCCGCCCAGGAATGGGCGCGTTTGCAATCCCGATTTGGCCAATTGATCGCGGATCGTGCGCATTTTATCGAAGTCAGCAACCAGAGCGGCGGCACATGGTACCGTCTGCGGGCAAGCGGATTTGAAGATCGCGCCGAAGCGCGCCGCCTGTGTGCTGCCTTGCAGGCCGAGGGGGCCAACTGTATCGCTGTAGTGGTGAATTAAGTGAGCATGACTGCTGCGATTTTTGGCCCTGAGGGGCCGGAAATCACCGACTGGGAAAAGGGGTTCTTTGCCGAAACGCAGCCCTTTGGCTTCATCCTTTTTGCCCGCAATATCGACAACCCCAATCAACTGCGCCGCCTGACCGCCGCCCTGCGCGAGGCCGTCGGCCGTGACGCGCCTGTTCTGATTGATCAGGAAGGCGGGCGGGTGCAGCGGATGCGCAGCCCCCACTGGCGCGAATACCTGCCGGCACTTGATCAGATGGCGCAGGCCAGTGATCCGCTACGCGCACAATGGGTGCGCAACAGGTTGATCGCCGCAGAACTGCGCGATGTGGGGATTGATGTGAACTGTGCACCCCTTGGCGACATCGCGGATGACACAACGCATCCGGTTCTGAAAAACCGTCTGTATGGCCACGATGTTGAGACGGTGATTGCAGCCGCACGCATCTGCGCCGATGCCTATCTTGCCGGTGGGGTTTTGCCGGTGCTCAAGCATATTCCGGGGCTTGGTCGCGGCGCTTTGGACAGTCATCTGGAACTGCCGCGCGTCGATGCCTCGCACGCAACGCTTGTCGCCCGGGATTTTGCGACGTTCAAGGCGCTGAATGATCTGCCGATGGGCATGTCTGCGCATATTGTCTTTTCCCAGATTGATCCAGACGGCCCTGCCACTACATCTGCTAAAATGGTCAGTTTGATCCGAAAAGAGATTGGTTTCGACGGTCTTTTGATGACTGATGACCTGTCGATGGAGGCGCTTTCAGGTACCGTTTCGGAACGTGCCATCGCCGCCCGCAAGGCGGGTTGTGACCTGATCCTGCATTGCAATGGCAAGGCCGGAGAGATGGTCGAGGTGGCCGCGGCAGGCGGACGGATGTCTCAAGTGGCTTTGCAACGCGGCAAACGTGCGCTTGCCCTGCGAAAACCCCCTGAAAATATTGACATCCCGCGTCTGGAAGCAGAGTTTGAAGCGCTACTAGGCTGAGGGCAGATGCAAGGCGAGGAATTTCAGGAAGACACCACCAGTGTCAGCGCCCGCGTGGCCGCTGAGGCCTTGATCGTGGATGTGGGCGCTTTTGAGGGCCCGCTTGATCTGTTGCTGACCCTGTCCCGCACGCAAAAGGTCGATCTGCGTCAGATTTCCATCCTTGCCCTGGCCGAACAATATCTGGCCTTTGTGGAGCAGGCCAAGCGTCTGAGGCTGGAGCTTGCCGCGGACTATCTGGTGATGGCCGCATGGCTTGCGTTTCTGAAGTCCCGCCTGTTGCTGCCGCCGGACCCGTCCGAGGAAGGACCATCTGGCGAGGAACTTGCAGCCCATCTTGCCTTTCAGTTGGAACGGTTGGAGGCGATGCGCAATTCAGCTGCCAAGCTGATGGCGCGTGACCAACTGGGCCGCGATTTCTTTGCCCGCGGCATTACCGAAGATGTCCAGCGCGTGCGCAAGGTGACCTACACGGCCACGCTGCTCGACCTGATGCAGGGATACGCCCGCATCCGTACCCGCGATGATTTCCGCCCCTTTGTGATGGACCGTCAGCATGTGATGACGATGGAGCAGGCGTTGGAGCGGATGCGCGGGCTGATCGGTTTTGCAGGTGGCTGGACCGATATTCAAACCTATCTGCCCGATGGCTGGGACGCAGACCCGCAGCGCCGCAGGTCCACCACTGCCGCCACATTTGCAGCGTCCTTGGAACTGGCCAAAGAAGGCAAGATCGAGATCAGGCAGGGCGAAACCTTTGCCCCCATTCAAATCCGCAAGAGAGTGCCCGGCGATGAGTAAATCCGAAACACCCGCCAACGACAGCCTGTTCGAGGCGCCCCCCATGGGCGAGCAGGAGCGCATGGTTGAGGCGATCCTTTTTGCGACCGCTGATCCGGTGTCAATCACCGAACTGACAGGGCGCATGCCACATGGCTGTGACCCGGCAGAGGCGCTGGCCAACCTGCGCAAGCGCTATGAGGGGCGGGGGGTGAATATCGTCAAGGTCGGCGACGCATGGGCAATCCGTACCGCCGGTGATCTTGGTTTTCTGATGCAAAAGGAAACGGTTGAGACCCGCAAGCTGTCCCGTGCCGCGATCGAAACACTGGCCATTGTAGCCTACCATCAGCCCGTGACCCGTGCTGAGATTGAAGAGATCCGCGGCGTCAGCGTCAGTCGCGGTACAATTGATCAACTGATTGAGCTGGAATGGATCCGTTTCGGCAGGCGCAAGATGACACCGGGGCGGCCTGTGACCTTTGTGGTGACACCCGGCTTCCTTGATCACTTTGGGTTAGAGAACGCCCGCGACCTGCCGGGCCTCAAGGAACTGCGCTCTGCCGGGTTGCTGGAAAACCGTCCACCACCGGGTGCAAATGCGCTAGGGGACGCCGAAGACGACGATGATGATGATAACCAAAGCGAGATGTTTGAAGAATAAACTGTGCGCACTATCTTCGCAGCACGGGGCCAATTTGGAGCAGACCTGATGAATATCGACCGTTTGATCACGATGATCACCAGAAAGCTGATGCGCAGCGGTATCAACAAAGGCATTGATCTGGCTGCGCGTCAGGGCAAAGCACCTGAAGACATGACGCCCGAAGAACGCGAGCAGGCCAAGGCGGCATCGCAGACGGCGCGGAAACTCCAAAAGGGGATACGAGCGGCACGTCGGTTTATGCGGTAGAAACACATTTTGCGGAGGCGTTCGGCCGCAGTGCGGACTTTGTTGCCATTGACATGCCAAATTTGAAGGTCCGGTTTAAGGAACTTTGATGCGCGTTGCAGCGATTGGTCGGAGAGAACTGTCGTATGGTTCGATCTTGGCTGTTGATAGGTTATTGAACGAGGTTCAAGTAGGGTATGCCTTACCTGTGCAACCAAAGTGCTTCGCTTTAGACGTTGATGCATCGACGTGATGCAACGCGGGTTATCCTATGTTATTCAGTATCAGATTTAAGCCACTGGTATTACGTCTGTTTTTAATGCTAAGCGGTTTTGCGCAATCTGCCCATGGTCAAGGCGCTGGTTTATATGACGACCAACACGGCATTGTTACGAAACTGTCGGAAGAAACGACGACCCCGTTTCGTTTCGTTGGTAGGACCCTTGAGGGGCAAGGCACGGAACGGAAATTTACAGTAGAGCAATTTAGAGGATCTGTCGCGCGTTTCCCCGCCGTACAATCTTGTTTGACTGATGAGCAGGCTAGCGCGACAGAACCCGACCTTTCGTCATTCGATTGGACGAAAATGCGCGGCGCAGAAGATGCAACGGTTTGCTTATTCAGGGTCGCATCCAGCTATCAAAATATTGACGCATTCGAATCTTGGATTGCTCAATTCGGATTTCATCATGCATCTAGGTCAGAGTATCGACCTACGCGACAAATTGGTCCGAGTATTAAACTTTGTGCAAGCCGGGGTCGTTCTGATCCCAATGATCGGTTGATACCTTCAGGCATATTCGGGAATTTCCTAAGGTTCGACCATAGCTCTTCAATTCGCGCTCGGTTCGAACTGGACGGTACCGTTGCTTCAATGCAGTTTAGTTACAATACGAAATAGGACTCAACCGGTCGGTTTTGCGTACTGCTCAATAGATGAGTGCCATGGGGTCGAAAGCAAAAGCTGACGTTGGTTGACGACGCAGCATCGGTGACTCTCGGCTCAGAACCGCCATTCACCCTCGAAAATGCTTGGACAGCTTCAACCCCTGACCCTGATAATTCGACTTGATCTCGCGGCCATAGAGCGCGGCTGGCATTGTTGCCATATGTTCGTACACCAGACGGCCAACCACCTGCCCATGCTCCAGCACAAACGGGGCCTCGTGGCAGCGTACCTCCAGCACGCCGCGTGATCCCGCACCGCCTGCCTCTGCATAGCCAAAGCCGGGGTCAAAGAACCCGGCGTAATGCACCCTGAATTCACCCACCATCGCCAGATAGGGGGCCATTTCTGCGGCTTGCATGGGGGGGATCACAATCGCCTCGCGGCTCACCAGAATATAGAAGGCACCGGGGTCAAGGATGATCCAGCCGTCCTTGGTATGTACTTCTTCCCAGAACTCAGCCGGATCGTAGTGATCCAGTTTAGACAGGTCGACCACGCCCGTGTGCGGCTTGGCGCGGTAACCGACCAATGTGCCTTCGGATGGTTTCAGATCAACCGAAAACCCCAACCCGTCCGAGATCACCGGATCACCAGACACAATCGGAATTTGCGCATGCAATGCCGCCAGTTCATCGTCTGACATCAATGTCTTGCCCTGCCGAAAGATGATCTGGTTCAGCATCTGGCCCGGCTGGGCCACAACAGAGAAGGAACGCGGGCAAATCTCCACATACAGCGGGCCGTCATAGCCTTCGGGAACGCGGTCAAACTCGACGCCATGGTCGGTGATGATGCGGGTCAAAAGGTCCAGCCGCCCAATGGATGATTTCGCGCTGGCGGCGGCGGTCATGCCTTTGGGCAGGTGCAGCCGCTCCATCAAGGGCACGACATAGACACAGCCTTTTTCAAGGACAGCGCCGCCGTCAAGCGGCACCTCGTGCATCTTGAAATCATCCAGGCGGTCTTTGACGGTGCGCTGACGTCCGGCAAGAAAGGACGCGCGGACGCGGTATGCGGTGTCGCCCAAGCGTAGATCAAGCGAAGCGGGCTGGATCTGACCATCCGCAACTGGGCGATCAGAGGTAATGTGCCCCGCCTCAAGCATCTTTCGGATCTGGTGGTCGGCCAATACGCCCGGTTTGGTCATCACATCCCCCCTTGGGATACAAAAACGCCCGTCGTGCGACTGCACTGACGGGCGGTTATGTTTGGTCGGGCTAGCAGGACTCGAACCTGCGACCTTCCGTCCCCCAGACGGACGCGCTACCAGGCTGCGCCATAGCCCGACTGGCCGCGTTCATACCCCAAATGCGCGCAAGGGCAAGCCCGAAAAACACAGTTTCATGCCTCCTGCATCCGGGCGCGCACGGTTTGAAGGCGGGCCAGAAGGGGCGCGATCCGTGCGACATGGCTCTGCAAGGCAGCCGGATCAATCGGCGCACGGCCGATCAGGCGGGCAGGGATGTCTGGCAGCCCCTTGGGCGGCACAGGCAGGTCGATCTTCAGCTTTGGCGCTGTGGGCGGGCCACCCAGCGGCAGATCCGCCTGCGCTGGGGCCACGGGCACGGGTTTTGGCGCAGGCTTCGGCTTGGCCCGGACCGCCTTTTCGATGGGCGACAGGCCTGCGTCATCTGTCATTGATGCACCAAGGCCCGCCACATGTTTGACGCCCTTCTCGCGCAGCAGCTTTTGGGTGCCTTTGATCGTTAGGCCATCTTCGTGCAGTAGTTTTTTGATTCCACCCAACAAATCCATGTCAGTGGGCCGATAATAGCGGCGTCCGCCAGCCCCTTTGACGGGTTTGATCTGACTGAATTTGCTTTCCCAGAAGCGCAGCACATGGGTTGGGGTGTCCAACCACTCTGCAACTTCACTGATGGTCCGAAAAGCGTCTTTGGCTTTGGCCATGACCTAGCTTTTGTTCCCTGCCGCGACGCGGTCTTTCATCAGGTGCGATGGGCGGAATGTCAGCACGCGGCGGGGGTGAATTGGCACCTCTTCGCCGGTTTTGGGGTTACGGCCCACGCGGGCCGCCTTTTCACGCACAGAAAATGTACCAAAGGATGAGATTTTGACCGTTTCGCCAGCGACCAGCGCGTCGGAGACATGACTGAGTACACTTTCCACCAGATCGGCACTGTCGTTTCGGGAAAGCCCTACTTGTGAATGAACCGCATCCGCCAAGTCCATCCGCGTTAACGTCTTATCAGTCATCAAAAAACCCCTCACAATTAGCGCAGAGCATATGCGCGAGCTAAATTCAGAGTCAATAACAACGGCCTGGCGTTTGGGGTGAACAATCCGTTTCCGGCAGTTACCAGCGGATTACCACCGCCCCCCAGGCCAATCCACCTCCGATTGCTTCGGTCACGACAAGATCGCCTTGCTTGATCTTGCCGTCGGTGATGGCCGAGGAGAGCGCCAGGGGAATCGATGCAGCCGATGTATTGCCGTGGTCCTGCACGGTCACAACGACCCGCTCCATCTCAACGCCCAGCTTCCTGGCTGTGGCCTGGATGATGCGGATGTTTGCCTGATGCGGCACGACCCAGCTCACATCGTCGGGGCCCAAACCCACCTTTTCCAACGCGGTATCAGCTGTTTTGGCGAGCTTCTCGACCGCATGACGGAAGACCTCTTTGCCCTCCATGCGCAACATGCCAGTGTTTTGCGTGGATACGCCGCCATCGACATAAAGCAGATCTTTGTAGCGACCGTCGGAATTCAGATTCGTCGACAAAATACCGCGATCCGCGGCATCGCCGTTGCCATTTTCGGCCTCTAGGATCAGCGCACCGGCGCCATCACCGAACAGCACACAGGTCGACCGATCCGTCCAATCCATGATCCTGCTGAATGTTTCGGCCCCGATGACCAATACCCGGTCTGCCTGACCGGACATGATCAGCGCGTTGGCATTCGACAGAGCATAAACAAACCCCGCACAAACCGCTTGTACATCAAAGGCGTAACCGCTGGTGTTGCCGATATTGTGCTGCACCATTGTGGCCGCAGAGGGGAATGTCAGATCGGCAGTTGAGGTTGCCAGGACAATCGCATCGATGTCGTTTCCATCCATGCCCGCCATGGCAAGTGCCGCCTTTGCGGCATGGGTCGCAAGGTCTGACGTGGTTTCACCCGCTGCCGCGAAATGACGGCGTTCAATGCCAGTGCGCGCCTTGATCCACGCATCAGATGTATCCAGCGTTTTCTCGAATTCGGCGTTTGGAACTACACGTTCGGGTAGGTAGTGCCCAACCCCTTTGACGACTGCGCGACGCATCATGCCTATTTGCCCGTTTTTGGTTTGAGACCTGACGTCTCGCTTTCTTGTCCCGCATCTTGGGCGAGCGAAGCGGCCGATGCAACCCGTGCGGCGAGTTTATCGGAGAATCCACTTTGCGCTAGCCGGTATGCCAGATGGAGTGCGGCTGCGACGCCGGTTGCATCAGCCGATCCATGGCTTTTGATCACGGTTTGGTTCAGCCCAAGGAACACGCCGCCGTTGACCCGGCGCGGATCAATCCTTTTGCGCAAGCTGCGCAATGACCCGCGGGCCAGAAGCGCACCCAGCATCGACCAGGGATTCTTGAGCAAGGCACCGCGCAGAAGCTCGCTGATCAAGGTGGCAGTGCCTTCGCCGGTCTTTAGCGCGACATTCCCGGTAAACCCATCGGTGACGATCACGTCAACGATGTTCGACGGCAGATCACCGCCTTCAATGAACCCGACATATTCGAAATCACCAATGACGGCGGCGTTCGCGATCATCTCATGGGCGACCTTCAACTCGGCGCGGCCTTTGTGTTCTTCGGTGCCGACGTTCAGCAACCCGACACGTGGGCGGGCAATATCAAGACCATTGCGGGCGTAGGATGCGCCCATCAACGCATAGGTCAGCAGATCATCCTGATCGGCGCGGATATCCGCGCCAGCATCCAGCATGACGTTAAAACCCGATGGGTTGCGTGACGGCCAGAGGCAGGCAATGGCGGGGCGGTTCACGCCCTCGGCCTTGCGCAGGCGCAGCATCGACATGGCCATCAAACCACCCGTGTTGCCACAGCTGATCGCCACTGCGGCCTGATTGGCGCGAACCGCTTCGATGGCGGACCACATAGAGGTCTTCTTGCCGTTGCGCAGCACATGGCTGGGCTTGTCGGTCATCTTCACAACTTCGGCGGCGTCGTGAACTGTCACACGGTCAGTGATGCCCTGTTTGGCGACAAGCGGTGCAAGCTCTGCCTTGGGGCCGTGCAGGATCGCATGGGCGTCGGGCCTGTCACCCAGAAACTTTGAAAGGCCCGCAACAACAGTTGCAGGCCCTTGATCTCCGCCCATGGCGTCAACGGAAAGCACTTGACTGGCAGCATGTCCCTGCGTCGGAGCAGTGTCCGTCTGGGCTGATGTCATGCCAGGTGCCTTCGCGCCGCTTTACGCCGCGTCGTCGTCGAGGTCGATTTCGGTGGTGTCTGCGATCACTTCGCGTGCCGCATAGTGGCCGCAGGACGGGCACACGTGGTGTGGGCGCTTCAGCTCACCACAATTGTCGCATTCGTTGGGGTTCGCCGCAACCAATGCGTCATGTGCGCGCCGGTTGTTGCGGCGGGATTTGGATACTTTGTTCTGCTGGACAGCCATGTCTCAACCCTATGATATAAAGGGCCGTGGCCCAGATTTCTTTCGTGTCTGGCGGGGTCCTACGCCAATCCGGCAGCCCTGTCGAGACACGATGTAAAAGAGGCCGCGAACATACTGCGATTCCCTTGATGTGCAACCTTTTTTCGCGCCTTTATGATGCGGGACTATTGGCCTTTCTTTTCAAGGCTTTCGCGCAGAGATTCGAGCCCTGCAAAGGGCTTTGCATCTTCATCGCGCATCGGGGCCACGCCGGGGGCCGTAAATACGGCCTCACCAAGGTCTGCGTTTGCGGCACGCGGATAAAGCGGCAGCGCCAGCGCCAGCGCCTCGATCATCACCTGCGCCAGATCCAGTGTTTCGGGCAGCGGTTCGCTGTTTTCATCGGCCGTCATTTCGACCTCTGACGCCTCGGGTTCTTCCATTCCGGCAATATAGGCGCGGTTCAGCGGCTCATCGATCCGTGTTGTGACTGGATCAAGCGTGACAACGCAGTCTTGCACCACTGTCGCGCCAAGTTCGGCCTGCAAGTGCCAATCGGTTCTGCCTTGGGGGGCCATCGATCCTGCAAAGCGCAGTTTCCTGATGCCCCTGATGCCAAGTTCCGCAGCGATTGCCTTGCGTTCATCGCTCGTGGGCACAAGCGCGAATGTGGTCGCTTTGCGCGTGGCAAGATCAGACAAACGTAACTGTGATTTGGGCAGTTGAGGCAAAGCAGCTTCCATTCTTGAACCGGGGCGGGGGGTGCTGTATCGGGGATAAAAGGCGCGAGGCGCCAAGGCAAGAGGGCGCAGGAATGAGTGCAAAGACAGGCAATTGGCAAAACGCCCTGCGTATCGCAGGGATAGTGGCCCTGATTGGGGCAACCACGGCCTGCACACAGATGGACCGTTTCCACGGATTTATCCCGCCCGCCGAAGAGATCGAAACGCTGCAAGTCGGCACAACCAGCAAGGACGAAGTGATCGCCTTGTTCGGCACACCGATTGCGGATCGCGGTTTGCAAAACAACACGATCTACTATGCGGCGAGCCAGTTCCGTTACTTCGGCCCCTTCGCACCAGAAGAGGTGAGCCGGGAGGTTCTGGCTGTTGATTTCGACGCCAACGACCGGTTGCGCAACGTCTCACGCTACACGCTGGAGGACGGGCGGGTTGTGGTGCTCGACCGTCGCGTCACTGAAGACGGGATCAACGACGTGACGTTCCTCAGCCAGTTGCTGGGATCGCTTGGGCGGGTCGATGCCGGGCAGTTGTTGGGTGAAAACGGGTAGAACGGGGCAGGGATGGTAAGGCAACTTTGCGGGACAAAGTGAGGATTCGCTGCGGCTGCGCCAATGTCTGCAAAACGGAAATCAGTCTTTAGCGACATCCTTCTTAGCCGAAAGCATCGCGTCTATGGCGACATCGCCCCCATCTCTTGCTTCGTCGAATACATCACGACCAAATCTTGATCGCAAATCAAACATCAACTTGTGTATGTCCTCATCAATATATGCGTCAAACCAAGTTCGGATACCGAGTTGGGTAAGACGTCTCTGATGTTGGAAATCCAATTCGAAGCTAAAGCATTGGAGATTGTGGCTTACGAAAACCATCCGCACATCGTAGTCGCCATTTAGACTTTGTAATGCTAGCTCACGGGTGCGCAGCCGCCGCAAAATCGCCTCGACATGGATATTTAGGTCTTCTGTTTCGGGTATGCCACTATTGAGCTTCCAGTTCGTGAACCAGCGCTTTTTGTGAGGGCCTTTCGTTTGCCAAGGGTCGCCCTCAGACCATTCGTCATCAGGATCGATCCCCAAAACGTCCGTAATTTTCTTTGCGGGTCCTTTGCCTTGAATTCCAAGGTAGGCATACTGGCGATACGTCTGTGGTTCTAATGGCATTTAGTTCACTGCTCTTTGAAGGATCGGATTGGTGCTTCTGTCCATAGCAGACCTTCATTGATTGTGCAGCATCCTGTAATTTGGGCTCCATCCGAACCACCGCTGCGGCGCGACCGTAGGTCCGGTGTGAATTGGCGAACGGCAAACGCCGTCCGCCAGCTCCATTCATATGTCGATTTTCTCGGCGATGCTCAATGCATCTTCAAGTTCAACACCAAGGTATCGCACCGTGCTGTCGACCTTTGTGTGTCCTAGCAGAAGTTGGACCGCTCTGAGGTTTCCGGTTTTCCGGTAAATCTCCGCGACCTTGGTTCGCCGCAAGGAATGGGTGCCGTATCCGCTGGGTTCCAAGCCTATTGCAGTCACCCAATCCCGCACGAGCCGACCATATTGGCGTGTTGAAATATGGGGCCGGTCATGAAATCGGCTTGGAAACATGAAGCGACAGCCGATCATCTCTGGCGAGTTAATCCACCCGGCAATCGTATTCCGCGTGTTTTCAGTAAGTTCGAACTGAACGGGTCGCTTGGTTTTGCTCTGGATCACCGACACGCGTTCTCTGACCCTATCCTCTCTGACCAGATCGGTCACAGCGAGTGTCACCAAATCGCATCCGCGAAGTTTGCTATCAATCGCAACATTGAACAGCGCAAGATCGCGCATATTGCCCGCCAGTTCGAGCCGTGCCCGGATTGCCCAGACTTGTTTCGGCATGAGCGGTCGTTTTTGGCCGATGATCCGGCCTTTATTCCAGGCTCGGCGTTTCGGAGTGACTACGGGAAGTTGGACTCTTGGCATAATTTGCCCTCCATTCCTCCCGCCATTCCCAGACGACAGCACCGCGCTGACGATGAAAGACTAGCAGTTTGCCCAAAGGCAGCTGTCCGAACGCCTCACTAGTGGGCATCGCTGCTGGTGCATTTGGCCGCAAAGAGCCGATAGGAGAAGTCTCGAATTTTCGCTGCGCGCGCTCGCAGCGCGAAAAATGCTGCATAAGCGAAAGACTCCATGCCGCCGCGCAGAGGAAGAAGCGGTCACTCGTGCCAGTCTCAAGATGGATCAGGCGTCGAATTCACAGGTCGTCGGGCTTTCCCGTCATTCGCTGCAGGCGAAAGAACGTGACGGGAACTGTTCAATCGGAGCACTCACGCCTAAGGATTGAACTCCATGAGTTTCGACAAGCTCGACGTCGCACTTTGAAACAAGAAGCGTTCAATACCCTTACAGCCAAAGTGTCACCGTTCCACACATAGTTGAGAGCCTTGTCGAGACCGGGCCGCGCGGCCTTGGCACCCGATATCACGTCATCATAGATGACAGCAAAGCCCGCCCGCTTGAGTGCATCTTTTTGTGGGTCGAGCGTCTGATCCGAGGTAGATGCCCGTGCGTAGCCAACCAAGGCCATCGTTTCTTCCCACTTGTCCGGTTTCCTGTCCGCAAATCAATTTGTCCAGGTCCACATTTGTTTGGGGCGGTTGTCGGACAGATTGGCGCGTGGCCGTCGTACTGTTGAATGTCATTGAGAACTGACCCGGTATTGTCACCGAGATTTGACCCGCT
>CAKMYZ010000002.1:0-246047 GCA_929200255.1 uncultured Alphaproteobacteria bacterium
ACCCTCTTTTAGCAAATTGCCCTATTTGGTCCCATAGGCGCTGACGTCAGACATTACCAGATGCTTGCTATCCTCACTACGCTTATACAAAAAAATGCCTGGAACTGGTAAGCCCATCAGAAGCGACTCTATGAACCTTGAGGCGTGGGTTTGTGACCAGACAAACCGTCTTTGAAATTCCGGGACAATGAATGCTTCCTTGTTCATGCGACTGACCAGTGAGTCCACAGTATAGTCGGCCCCATAACTATCAATCACGTAGTTCCCTGCTGAACTACTGTCTTTTTCTGTTTCGTCTTCAACTCCTTCCGCTGCCGAAATATCATTCTCATCAAACGAAGCTATTTGCGTTTCATCGGCCAACAGTAAAATCCTCTCTAGAAATGCCACCTGAGGTTACTTCTATCTAGATAGGTTGCACAATCCCAATTGCATCATCCCTCTCGCCCCGCCATACTCCACCGCGTGGGGCATAACCTTATTGGACCATCCGGGACCAACCCGGAGGCCGGGCAGAGGACGATGTGATGCGGTATTTCTTGATGATCGGGGCTGTGGCCTCAGTCGCGGCCTGTGGTGGTGGTAGTTCTCGTGGCGCCACCGGTGATATCTCGCAGGCCTGCGTTGAGGCGGATCGCCGTGCGGCATCGCCCGCCTTATGTTCCTGCGTGCAGCAGGTGGCCAATCAGTCACTCTCAAACGGGGATCAGGCGCGCGCTGCCGCCTTCTTTTCTGATCCTCAGCTGGCACAGGACACGCGCCAATCAGATCGCCGCGGTGATGAACGCTTTTGGGACCGCTACAAAGCCTTTACCGAGCTGGCGACCCAGATATGTCAGCCAGCAGACGCCTAGCCGCCGCCGCGATCATGTCCAGCGCGCCGTCAAAATCGCGGGTATAGTAAGGGTCGGGCACATCGACATCCGCCATGAGCCTGGCGACTGTGTCATTGCCCGCAGGCCGCAGCCGTTCGATATCGGCAAGGTTCTGGCGATCCATCGCGACAATCAGGTCAAATGCTGCAAAATCCGCCACCCTGAACTGACGCGCACGCAGATCACTCAGGTCGATCCCCCGCGCCTGTGCCGCCGCCTGCATCGGCCCGTATGGTGGATCGCCCACATGCCAGCCCCCGGTTCCAGCGCTATCCAGCGTCAGATCAGGGGCCAGCGCCCGCATCACCCCTTCTGCAGCAGGCGACCGGCAGATGTTCCCCAGACAGACAAACACAATGCGTTTCAACGCAACACCCCTTTGCGGGCCATGGCGCGGGCATAGAGCCACAACCCAATCAGAACCACCGGAATGGCAATGCTGAAAATCACAGCGCCCATACCCGCCGCCACCGTCATGCTGCCCCCATCCGCGATCAGATAGGTATAGACCGATGACCCAATCAGCCCAAGCAATGACAGTCCAAAGGCTGCGCTCGCAAGACGTAACCGCAGCAGCAACAGCACCGATCCGATGACTGACAGCCAGACGCCAATGGCCCACGTCACCCCGAACCACAGCGGCGCCTGCTCTAGCATCATCAGCCGCGCCTCGGGCTGGGCGGCGAGGTATTCCGCGCTGCCCGTCCGCGTCATCACATAATCCATCGCCCCGACTGCATTCCACAAAAGCGACACGATCCCGACGATCCACAGGTGAATGGGTGTTTTGGTCATGGTCTTTCCTCCCTGCTGTTACGACGATGATAGCAAACCAGCGGCATTGAGGCTATTCTGTCTTGCCTCGCCCCCCAAAGCTCCGTCAGATTTGGCCTTATGAAAATAGCGATTTTGACAGGGGCCGGTGTGTCCGCTGAAAGCGGGCTTGGCACGTTTCGCGACAAGGGCGGCATGTGGACAAAATACGATCTGGACGAGGTCGCAACACCGCAAGGCTTTGTCCGCAATCCGGCGCTGGTGCATGATTTCTACAACGCCCGCCGCGCCAATTGCGTGCAGGCCGCACCCAACGCTGCGCATGACGCTTTGGCCCGGCTGGAGAAGAGTGCGCATGACGTCACCCTGATCACCCAGAATGTCGATGACCTGCATGAACGGGCCGGATCACAGGCCGTCATCCACATGCACGGATCCCTGACCCAAGCCACCTGCGCTGTTTGTCACGCAACTTGGGTGGCGCCATTGGTCATGGCCCCGGATGACCCATGCCCGGATTGTGCGGCCCCCGCCACCCGGCCCGATATCGTCTGGTTTGGTGAAGTCCCCTATCACATGGATCAGATTGCCAAGGTCGTCAGCGAGGCTGATCTTTTTGTCGCCATTGGCACCTCTGCCGAGGTTTATCCTGCAGCGGGATTGGTGGAAATTGCCCAAGGCCGCACATTGGAAGTCAACCTTGCCCCCTCGGCGCAGGCCAATGCCTTTGAGGATCATCTGATCGGCCCTGCGACAAAGGTCGTTCCCGATTGGGTTGCCGGGCTTCTCTGACCGGCGGGGCTGGACCTTTCTATGCGGCCAGATAAGAAAGAGGCATGAGCAAGACCACAGACATCCCTGCCCTTGCGGTCAAAGTGCAAACCGGCGACCGCCGCGCCTTGGCCCGTGCGATCACATTGGTCGAAAGCGGGCGGGCCGACCACCGGGATCAGGCATTGGCGCTACTCAGCGCGCTGGGCCACACCAAAGAAGCCCTGCGCATTGGCCTGTCGGGCACACCGGGTGTGGGCAAATCGACCTTTATTGAAAGCTTCGGGCTGATGCTGACAGCCATGGGCAAGCGGGTGGCGGTGTTGGCGGTTGATCCCTCTTCGGCGCGTTCCGGTGGCTCCATTTTGGGTGACAAGACCCGCATGGAGCAGTTGGCGCGCGATCCCAACGCTTTCATCCGCCCCTCGCCCAGCCAGACCCAATTGGGCGGTGTGGCCCGGCACACCCGTGAGGCGGTCGCAGTTTGTGAAGCAGCAGGGTTTGACGTGGTGCTGATCGAGACAGTTGGCGTTGGCCAGTCCGAGACCGTCGTGGCGCAGATGGCTGATCTTTTTGTGTTGCTGCTGGCCCCTGCGGGCGGGGATGAGTTGCAAGGAGTTAAACGCGGCATCATGGAAATGGCCGACCTGATCCTTGTGAACAAGGCCGATGGTGACCTCAAGGCGCAGGCGACGCGGACCTGTGCCGATTATGCGGGCGCCTTGCGGTTGCTGCGCAAACGGGCGCAGGACCCAGAAGGATTTCCCAAGGCGCTGACGATTTCAGCGCTTGAGGTGGAAGGTCTGCAAACTGCGTGGGAAGAAATGGCGACATTGGCCAGTTGGCGGCAGAATGCGGGCGCCCGGGCGCAGACCCGGCAAGAACAGGCGCGGTATTGGTTTGCCGAGGATGTGCGCCATGGGTTGCTTCAACTGTTGCAGGATGACCCGGCCCATGTGGCGCGGCTGCAGCAGGCAGAGACGGCCGTCGCGGCAGGCCTTAAGACCCCGACACTTGCTGCCGCAGAGGTTCTGGACCCGATCCGGCGCCGGTTGCAGTAGGATGGACGCAACAAGCCGGTTTGATGGTGTGTCATGGCAGCGTGGTGCATTGACCGAAGCGGAACTTGCCGCGCTGGACAGCCTCAGCGCGATCAATGCCAAACCCGGTCTGCGCCTCGGGCTTGGCCCTGCGACCCGTGCAGCCTTGCGCCCAGTCGATGCCCGCGTTCAACGCGCCGTGCCCGGCATGGTACCAGTACGGCTCGTGGCGTTTGACAAGACCGCCCAGTCCAACTGGGCGTTACCTTGGCATCAGGACAGGGTAATCGCAGTCGCGCAAAGGCACGACGTCAGCGGCTATGACAACTGGACCCGCAAGGATGGCGTTTGGCATTGCGAACCGCCCCTGTTGCAGCGGATGCTTTTTGTGCGGGTGCATCTGGATAATTGTGACCGTGACGGCGGGGCGATGGAAATCGCGATAGGCAGCCATCAGGCAGGAAAAATTGATGCCGGCAGTGCCATGGCAGAGGCGCAGCGCTACCCCGGACATATTTGTCAGGCGCAGCGCGGTGATGTTCTGATGATGGATATGTTGACACTGCACCGTTCGCTGCCTGCCAGCAAACCATCGGCGCGCAGGGTGTTGCGGGTGGATTACGCAGCGGTATCATTGCCCGCCCCCCTGGCATGGGCAAAATGATCTGCCACTCCGGGCAAACCGGGTTGACGGGATCAAGGAATCCGCCTATCTCGCGCTGATCTTATACCGACCCTGCGGATGCGGGGTTCCAACCCCGTATCACAAGATGTCCCGCCGTCCGGGTGTGTGATGTCGAACAACAAGGATGATGCTCATGTCGCGCCGCTGCGAACTGACTGGAAAAGGCCCAATGTCTGGCAACAATGTCAGCCATGCCAAAAACCGTACCCGCCGCCGTTTTTTGCCAAACCTGCAGGACGTGACATTGATGTCTGACGTTCTGGGCCGGTCATTCAAACTGAAAATTTCGAACGCGGCCCTGCGCACCGTTGACCACCGTGGTGGCCTTGACGCGTTCATGGCGAAAGCGAAAGACGCAGAGCTTTCAGCTGACGCACTGAAGATCAAGAAAGAGATTGTAAAAGCGACGGCTGCATAAGCTATCAATTTTTGCGGATTAAAGGCCTGGTGATCGCAAGATCAGCGGGCCTTTCTCTTTTGGGCAGGTGGGCTAAAGCCCACCTTACGAATATCACCGCCCGGTTTTCGATTTGCGACTCATGCGGGGCAGGTGAAGTCAATGGGGCAGGACCCTAAGCTGCGACTGCTTTGCGCACCAAATCCCAATAGATCGCCTCGATCTTTGCGGTCTGCAGCCGCCCATCTGTGCGATACCAATGTGACAGCCCCGTCAACATGCCGATAACGGCCATTGTCGTAACCCGCGTATCGGTCATTTCGAAGACACCTTTCGCCTCGCCCGCCCGCAGAATGCCTTCCAAGGCGTCTTCATAGCGATGCCGCATCGCCTCGATCTGGGCGAAGTTTTCGGGCGAGAGGTTGCGCAACTCCATATAGGCCACAAACACCTGATCAGCGCGGGGTAGATGAAACCGGATGTGAAACCGTGTGAAATACTCCAACCGCGCCAACGGGTCATCTTGGACATCGGCGGCATCCCATGCGGCCAGCAGATCGGTCATATGCGCGCGCATCAACTCGAAGAGCAGGCTTTGTTTGTCAGGCGTATAGTTGTAAAGCGCACCCGCCTGCACGCCCACCTCGGACGCGATCTGGCGCATTGAGACAGCCGCAAACCCATGCTGTGCAATCAGTTGCAACGCCGCCGCTTGCACCTTCGGCCCAGTGATTTCGGAATGAGAACCTTGTTTGCGCGCCATGAAACCCGTCTAACTGAACACCTGTTCAATTGCAAAGCCTGCAAATGCCATTGCCCCTGAGGATCAGGGGCGACTATGGTGCGCCCATGCGACTGACCGCCCTTCTTCCCTTCGCCCTTAGTGCCTGTGCAACCTTTCCCGCTCTGGAGGGTACGATAAGTGACGCCGCACGCCAAGCGCCCTACCCGGATCTGACAGCAGCGCCGTTGGCACCGGTTGCGACGGATGCAGAGGAAGATATGCTCACCAGCCGTATTGCGGCACTGCAGGCCCGCGCCGCCCGTATCCGTCGGATCAACATCGGCGCGTTGCAGTAACCCGGCCTATTCGCTAGACGAAGACGACGATATTGCAACGATGGAAACCGACCACATGACAACACCACTACGCCTTGGAATCGCCGGTCTGGGCACCGTTGGGGTCGGCATTGTGCGGATTGTGCAGAGGCACCCAGCCCTGCTTGAACAACGCACCGGTCGGCCTGTCGTCATCAGCGCGGTTTCCGCACGCTCCAAAACCAAGAACCGGGATGTGGACCTGTCGGATTACGATTGGGAAAGTGATCCGGTTGCATTGGCCAAACGCGCTGATGTGGATGTCTTTGTCGAGGTCATGGGCGGCCACGAAGGCCCCGCGAAACACGCAACCGAAGCGGCCATCGCCGCGGGCAAAGACGTCGTCAGCGCCAACAAGGCCTTGCTCGCGATCCACGGTCAGGCATTGGCCGAAGCCGCCGAAGGTGCGGGTCAGGTCATTCGCTTCGAGGCGGCCGTGGCCGGTGGCATCCCGGTTGTCAAATCACTCATCGAAGGTCTGGCTGGAAATGAAATTACCCGCGTCATGGGTGTGATGAATGGCAGCTGCAACTACATCCTGACACGGATGGAGGATGCCGGACTCAACTATGAGGCCGTATTTGATGAGGCCAACCAGCTTGGCTTTCTTGAAGCTGATCCAGAGCTGGACGTGGGCGGTATTGATGCTGGCCACAAGCTGGCGCTCTTGTCCTCTATCGCCTTTGGCACACAGGTGGATTTTGACGCGGTTGAGCTGGAAGGCATCGGATCGGTCACAATCGACGACATCCGGCAAGCCGCTGATATGGGTTACAAGATCAAACTGCTGGGTGTGGCCCAGATGACGGGGCGCGGGCTGGAACAACGCATGTCGCCCTGCCTTGTACCCGACACCTCGCCCCTGGGTCAACTTGAAGGTGGCACCAATATGGTGGTGCTGGAGGGCGACGCGGTCAACCAGATCGTTCTGCGTGGCCCCGGTGCCGGTGAAGGCCCCACAGCCAGTGCCGTGATGGGGGATGTCATGGACATCGCGCGCGGCATGCGCATGTCCACCTTCGGTCAACCAGCCAAGACACTACGCAAGGCACGGGCTGCGCGAGCTGCCGTGCCTGCGCCTTACTACTTGCGGATGCGGCTTCTGGACAAACCCGGCGCCTTGGCCAAGGTCGCCCATGCGATGGGCGAAGCTGGCATCTCGATCGACCGGATGCGCCAATATGACCATCAAGACATCACCGCCCCCGTACTCATCGTAACCCACAAAACCACGCGCACCGCATTGGAAGAAGCCTTGGTCGATTTCAAGAAAACCGGTGTCGTCGATGGGGATCCGGTTGCAATCCGCATCGAAGCGGTCTGAGATAATCCACAGCAGGTTTAGCGCAAACAGTCTTGTAGCATGCCGCACAACCGGCTTTAGGCAGACAAATGAAAAAGGACAGTTTTATGCCGAAGACATTTGATTTCAACGACCGCAACCTTTCGCTCGGCCTCGCCCGCGTTTCAGAGGCCGCAGCGATTGCCTGCGCCCCACTGATCGGACGCGGTGACGAGAAAGCGGCAGATCAAGCTGCGGTGGATGCGATGCGCACACAGCTGAACCGTCTGGATATCGCCGGGGTCGTCGTGATCGGTGAAGGCGAACGTGACGAAGCGCCGATGCTGTTTATCGGTGAAGAGGTTGGAACCGGCAAAGGCCCCGGTGTGGACATCGCGCTGGATCCGCTGGAAGGCACAACGCTAACGGCAAAGGACATGCCCAACGCATTGGCCGTCATCGCGATGGGGCCGCGTGGATCAATGCTGCATGCGCCCGATGTCTATATGGATAAACTGGCCATCGGGCCAAGCTTCCGCCCCGGCGTCGTCACCCTAGATATGTCGCCATCCGAGCGGGTCTCGGCACTGGCGGCGGCAAAGGGCTGCTCGACCAACGACATCACCGTCTGTGTGTTAGAGCGTCCACGTCATGAGGACATGATCGAAGAGCTGCGCAGCACGGGTGCGGCAATCCGTCTGATCACCGACGGTGACGTCGCGGGTGTGATGCATTGCGCCGAACCGGACATGACCGGCATCGATATGTACATGGGATCAGGCGGCGCGCCTGAAGGTGTGCTGGCCGCCGCTGCACTCAAATGCATGGGTGGGCAGATTTTTGGCCGACTGATGTTCCGCAATGACGATGAACGTGCACGCGCGACAAAGGCCGGGATCACCAATTTTGACCGAGTTTACACCCGTGATGACATGGTCACCAGTGATGTGATTTTTGCAGCCACGGGTGTGACCGACGGCTCGCTTGTCCCCGGGATCAAGCGCGAAGTTGGTTTTGTAACCGCCGAAACGATTCTGATGCGCTCCAAAACCGGCTCTGTGCGGCGCATGATCTATCGCAACCCACTGAGCTAAAGAAGACAAGCATTGCATGAATAGGGCGTGGCGCAGGCCGCGCCCTTTCTATATTGTGGCGGCCTATGACCGATACACCAGATCATGCGTTTTTGGGGGTTGAAACCTCTGCCACGGGCCGTCGCTGGATTGGCCCTACCGTGGAGGAAGATCGCCTTGCCGAGGCGCTAACCCAAGAAACCGGCCTGCCCGCACCGCTTTGCCGCGTGCTGGCCAAACGCGGGGTGAGTGCTGTGGACGCGGATGGATTTCTGGCGCCGACCCTGCGTGATCTGCTGCCCGATCCACAAGGGTTGCGCGATATGGGCAGGGCGACAGGGCGGTTGCTGCAAGCCCTCACTCAGAAAGAGCGCGTTGCCGTCTTTGCCGACTACGATGTTGACGGCGGCACCTCTGCGGCCCTTCTGATCAATTGGCTGCGCGACATGGGACACCCTGCGACACTTTATGTCCCCGACCGGGTTGATGAAGGTTACGGGCCCAATGATGCGGCAATGGCCGCGTTGGCCAAGGATCACGACCTGATTATCTGCGTGGATTGCGGCACGCTTTCGCACGGGCCGATTGCGGCGGCAGAAGGGGCTGACGTCGTAGTTCTCGACCACCACCTCGGCGGGGAAACCCTGCCGGATGCATTGGCCGTGGTGAACCCCAACAGGCAGGACGAAACCGGCGATCTTGCGCATCTTTGTGCGGCGGCGGTCGTGTTTCTGATGCTGGTGGATGCCAACCGACAATTGCGTGAAGCCGGGCAGAAAGGGCCGGACCTGATGGCGATGCTTGATCTGGTTGGGCTGGCAACAGTGGCCGATGTGGCCCCCCTTGTGGGTGTGAACCGCGCTTTCGTGCGGCAGGGGCTGGCGGTTATGGCGCGACGCAACCGCATTGGCCTGACAGCACTGGCTGACGTGGCGGGGCTGGATCAGGCCCCCTCAAGCTATCATCTGGGGTTCATGCTGGGGCCGCGGGTCAACGCGGGCGGGCGGATTGGCAAGGCGGACCTGGGCGCGCGCCTGTTATCAACCAATGATCCGAATGAGGCCGCAGCACTGGCTGAAAGGCTCGACACGCTCAACACTGACCGCCGCGAAGTTGAGGCCAGTGTACGCGACCTCGCCCTTGAGCAGGCCACAGAGCGCGGGCTGGACGGGCCGCTGGTCTGGGCCGCTGGCGAAGGCTGGCACCCCGGTGTGGTCGGCATCGTCGCCTCGCGGCTGAAAGAGGCCACCAACCGCCCTGCGATTGTGATCGGATTGGACGGGGATGAAGGCAAGGGCTCTGGCCGGTCAGTGGGCGGTATCGATCTGGGGGCCGCGATCCAACGCATGACCCACGAGGGGCTACTGATCAAAGGTGGCGGGCACAAGATGGCGGCGGGCCTGACCGTGGCACGTGACAAACTGGACGCGGCCATGGCGCGCCTGGGCGAACTGCTGGCCAAACAGGGGGCGGCAGATATCGGCCCTGCCGACCTCAAGATCAGTGGCATCCTGATGCCGGGTGCGGCGACCGTCGAGCTAATCAACCAGATCGAAGACGCCGGTCCCTTTGGCGCCGGTGCCCCTGCCCCGCGCTTTGCCTTCCCCGATTGTCAGATTCACTTTGCCAAACAGGTTGGCGCGAACCACGTCAAGATCAGCTTTGGGGACGGTCTGGGCGGGCGGATCGAGGGGATCAGCTTTGGCGCCATGGACGGACCACTTGGGCCTATGCTGCTGGGTCACAACGGCGCACGGTTCCATCTGGCGGGTAGGTTGGAGATCAACACCTGGCAAGGGCGACAGTCGGTGCAACTGCGGCTCGAAGACGCCGCCCCGGCCCATTAAATTTTCGCAGAGAAAAGCCGTAAAAACCTCTTGCGCGCGCGGCGCAGTTTCCCTAAAAGCGGCGCACCAACTGCGGTCCCTTCGTCTATCGGTTAGGACGCCAGGTTTTCAACCTGGAAAGAGGGGTTCGATTCCCCTAGGGACTGCCATTGGTGACCTTCCCCGATTTGAATGATGCGTCCTGATCACTGCGCGCCGCGCAGTGATGTGGAAAAGAACCTTGCGCCGTCAGATGATTTCGCCGGTCCCTTTCAGGAAGCCGTGACCGCGTGGTGCTGGGGCTTTGGCTGGGGGCGTGATCAATGCCAAGACACGTTCGATAATGAACCTGTCGATGATTAGCGCATTGGGCAAGGAGGGGATCCTGTGCCGAGGCACCATCTCCAACGGCGGTTCGATCGAGGAAACCCGCGCAATCATCCACGTCATCGGAATTTACTGTGGTGTTCCGCAGGCGCTGGGATGCTTCCGTGTCGCCCGCAGGGTGATTGAAGAAAAGCAGGCGCCGCAACGGACGCCTACCTATCTGTCTGCTTACTCTGCCGCCTCTGCGTAGTCTTCCATTGGCGGGCAGGTACATGTCAGGTTGCGATCGCCCCAGACGTTGTCCACACGATTGACCGGTGGCCAGTATTTGTCCACTCGGAAGGCACCCGCAGGGAAGCACCCCGTTTCGCGGCTATAGGGCCGGTCCCAGTCCTTGACGAGGTCTTCCATCGTATGTGGCGCGTTCTTGAGCGGGTTGTTCTCGGGATCTATGGCACCATTTTCGATCATGCGAATCTCTTCGCGGATCCCCAACATCGCATCACAAAACCGGTCCAGTTCTGCTTTGGTTTCAGATTCGGTGGGTTCAACCATCAGCGTCCCAGACACCGGCCAGGACATGGTCGGCGCATGAAAGCCGCAGTCAGACAGGCGCTTGGCGATATCGTCAACTGTCACATGCGCACTGTCCGCAAAGGGCCGCGTGTCGATAATGCACTCATGCGCGACCTTGCCGGTTGGCCCTTTGTAGAGCACATCAAACGCCCCTTCGAGCCGTTTGGCGATATAATTGGCATTCAGAATCGCAACCCGCGTCGCCTGCGTCAGCCCCTCACCACCCATCATCAGGCAATAGGCCCAAGAGATCGGCAAAAGCGAAGGCGAGCCAAATGAAGCGCCGCTGACAGCACCATCGCCGCCATTGGGGTCACCGGGCAGATGCGTGATCAGGTGATCTTTGACACCAATCGGCCCCATGCCGGGGCCACCACCACCGTGGGGGATGCAGAAGGTCTTGTGCAGGTTCAAATGGCTGACGTCACCGCCAAGATCGCCAGGACGGCTAAGGCCGACCATCGCGTTCATGTTGGCACCATCAATATAGACCTGCCCGCCTGCGTCATGTGTGATCTGGCAGACCTCGATCACAGTTTCCTCAAAGACGCCATGAGTCGACGGATAGGTGATCATGCAGGCGGCAAGGTTATCGCGATGCTCGGCCACCTTGGCCTTGAAATCGGCAAGGTCGATATCGCCGTTGTCGGCTGACTTCACGGGCACAACTTGCCACCCCACCATCTGGGCGGAGGCCGGGTTTGTGCCATGCGCGCTCATCGGGATCAGGCAGATGTTGCGATGCCCGCCGCCATTGGCGCGGTGGTAGCGTGCAATGGTCAAGAGCCCCGCATATTCGCCCTGCGCACCGGAATTGGGCTGCATCGAGATCGCGTCATAGCCGGTGATATCGCATAGCTTGGCAGAGAGATCATCGATCATCTCGGTATAGCCTGCCGCCTGATCGCGTGGGCAATAGGGGTGGAGCAATGAAAACTCGCGCCAACTGACCGGCATCATCTCGGCGGCCGCGTTCAACTTCATCGTGCAGGACCCAAGCGGAATCATGGCCCGATCAAGCGCCAGATCACGGTCTGCAAGCCGGCGCATGTAACGCATCATTTCCGTCTCGGCCCGATTCATATGGAACACCGGATGGGTAAGGTATTCACTGGTACGGATCAGCTTTTCGGGCATGTGGTAATGTGGTGTATAATCCTTGTCTTCACGTGTGATCCCGAAGGCGCGCCAGACCTTTTCAATGGTTGCAGAGCGGGTGCGCTCGTCCAGCGTAATGCCCACCTTTGTCTTGCCAACGATACGCAGGTTGATGCCTTCGTCCAGCGCGGATTTGACCACCGCCGCTTGCAGCGGCCCGACATCAATGGTGACCGTATCAAAGAAGGTTGCAGGGCGCACATCAAAGCCACCTTGCTTGAGGCCCTCAACCAGACGCGCAGTTTTGCGGTGAATGCGTTGCGCAATCGCCTTGAGGCCCTCTGGCCCGTGGAACACACCGTAAAAGCCCGCCATCACAGCCAGCAGTGCCTGCGCGGTACAGACATTTGATGTGGCCTTTTCGCGGCGGATATGCTGCTCGCGGGTTTGCAGGGACAACCGATAGGCGCGATTGCCATGGCTATCGATGGACACCCCAACAATGCGGCCCGGCATGTTACGCGCATAGTTCGCCTTAGTCGCCATATAGGCCGCGTGTGGCCCGCCATAGCCGATGGGAACGCCAAATCGCTGGGTCGTCCCAACGGCAATATCAGCACCCATCGCGCCGGGTTCTTTCAGCAACGTCAGTGAAAGCGGATCAGCCGCGATGATGCCAATGGCCTTGGTGTCGTGCAGTTTGGCGACCTCGGGTGTGAAATCCCGCAGATGACCATAGGTGCCGGGGTATTGGAAAATAGCGCCAAAGACCGCCGCAGCATCCAGGTCATCAGGATTGCCAATGGTAATCTCGATCCCCAGCGGTTCAGCACGGGTTTTCATAACAGCGATATTCTGCGGGTGGCAGTTCTCATCGATAAAGAACCCCTTTGCCTTTGACTTGCTCACCCGCTGCGCCATGGTCATGGCTTCGGCGCAGGCTGTCGCCTCATCCAGCAAGGAGGCGTTGGCGATTTCGAGGCCGGTCAGGTCAGATACCATCGTCTGAAAATTCAAGAGCGCCTCAAGCCGCCCTTGGCTGATCTCTGGCTGATACGGCGTATAGGCCGTGTACCACGCTGGGTTTTCAAGGATGTTCCGCTGGATCACAGGCGGCGTCACCGTCCCGTGAAACCCCTGCCCGATCAGCGACGTCAGCACCTTGTTTTTGGATGCGGTGACGCGCATGTGATGCAGCAGCTCGCGCTCTGACTTCGCCTTGCCAAAGTCGAGCGGCTCTTTCTGGCGGATGTTCGCGGGCAGTGTGTCGTCGATCAGCGCGTCGAGGTCTTTCTCGCCCACCACTTTGAGCATTTCTGTCATTTCTGCGGGCGACGGGCCGATGTGGCGACGGTTGGCAAAGTCGTAAGGCAGGTAGTCGGTGGGCGTGAAAGTCATCTGATCAATCCTTAGCCAATCATTTCTTTGTAGGCGGCTTCATCCATCATATCGTCCAGCTGTGACGCATCAGATGGCCGGATCTTGAAGAACCAGCCTTCGCCAATTGCGTCGTTGTTTGCGAGGCTTGGATCCTCGGCAAGGGCCGTGTTCACTTCGGTAATTTCGCCGTCGATCGGGGCCAGAATATCCGATGCTGCCTTGACGCTTTCGATCACGACAATTTCGTCATCCTTGGCCACCGTGTCACCAACATCGGGCAGTTCCACGAAAACAAGGTCGCCCAGTTGTGATGTCGCATGCTCTGTGATGCCCACAACATAGACGTCACCTTCGGCGCGCAGCCATTCGTGCTCTTCTGTGTATTTCATGTGTATTCTCCCTGTTATCTTTTGAAATTGGCCGGTGTGAACGGCATTTTCGTGAGCATGAGTGGCTGGCGTTTGCCGCGCAGCTCACCAAAAACTTTTGTACCAATTGCGGCATGTTCTTTCGTGACATACCCCATGGCAACTGGGCCCCCAACGGTTGGCCCAAAACCGCCCGATGTGATGGCGCCAATGGAATCTGTTGCATCCTCTGAGGCAAACAAGGGTACCCCTTCGCGCATCGGTGCGCGGCCTTCAGGCAATAGCCCAACACGTTTGCGCGTGGCACCGTTTTCCATCTGTGCCATGATTTGCGATGCGCCGGGAAACCCGCCCGCACGTGCACCACCGGCGCGGCGCACTTTAGAGATGGCCCAGGTCAACGCACCTTCGATGGGCGTCGTTGTGGCGTCAATGTCGTGCCCATAAAGGCACAGCCCCCCCTCAAGCCGCAGTGAGTCGCGCGCGCCAAGGCCAATGGCTTCGACATCAGGGTGGGCAAGCAGTGCTTTGGCCAGTGCCTCAGCCGCATCTGCGGGCACCGAAATCTCATAACCATCTTCACCGGTATAACCGGAACGCGACACCCAGGCCTCTGCCCCATTTAAATTCAGCGTCGCAACATCCATGAAATTCATATCTGCCGCGCGCTTATCGAATGACGCCAGCACCGCTTCGGCGGATGGGCCCTGCAAGGCCAGCAACGCGCGGTCGGTGATTTCGGTGACAGAAAGATCAGGCTCAAGCGCGGCTTTCATCCGGGCGATATCCGTCTCTTTGCAGGCCGCATTTACAACCACAAAAACATGATCGCCACGATTGGCAAGCATCAGGTCATCTTCAATGCCACCGTCATCATTGGTGAAAAACCCATAGCGTTGCCGGTCTTCGCCCAGATCAAGAATATCGATCGGGATCAGCGTCTCTAGCCCTGTCGCTGCATCGGCGTAGGTCGCGCCTTTGACAACAACCTGCCCCATGTGGCTGACGTCAAACAAACCGGCCTTGGCCCGTGTTTGCTGATGCTCTTTCAACACGCCAAGGGGGTACTGGACTGGCATATCGTAGCCGGCAAAGGGTACCATCTTAGCACCAAGTTCCACATGCAACGCATGAAGCGGCGTTTCCTTAAGCTGCGTCATATCGCGTGTCGCCTTCTTATCTAGCCGGCAAGATTTTCATTAAATCAAGCGGCACCACAGTGGCGCAAGCGATGCCCGCGCGTTGGTGCCCCCTCTGTCCGTTGGCCTGAGATCATTATCCCTTCGGCGGGTGCATGTGGCACCACTCTCCAGAGTATTCGGTTCTTGGCGTTGGTCCGTTGGCCTGAGAGTTTCCGAGGCGGTTGCTCCTTCGGCACCAGAAAGCTGGTTCTCCCAACGTCAAGTTATGGGGCATTTGGTAGCGGAAACCGCCGCCAGCTTGCAAGAGTGAATCGCCAGATTCTGCATTCCGTCGCATACTGAGAATATAAATGATCTTTCATTTGACAGTTCACCTGCATTATCAAAACGGTGCGAAAAGTGCTGTCACCGAATTGTGGGTGGTTTCACAGTGGCGCCGGCCACATAGTCAACTGATCTCAAACAACAGGAGCGGCAATGTCAGTGAAGTATTATGCGCCACAGGGCGGGCACCCCGGCCAAGACCAGCTTCTGACAGATCGCGCTGTGTTCACAGATGCCTATGCAGTGATCCCCAAGGGGACCATGCGCGACATTGTCACCAGCTTTCTACCCTTTTGGCACGACACCCGCCTGTGGGTGATCGCCCGTCCGATGACCGGATTTGCCGAAACATTTTCGCAATATATCATGGAAGTCAGCCCCGGCGGTGGATCCGACCAACCCGAGGCCGACCCGACAGCACAGGCCGTCCTATTTGTCGTCGAAGGAGAGGCCACCTTGTCAGTCAATGGGCAGGCCCATGTGATGAAACCGGGGGGTTATGCCTATCTGCCACCGTCATCGGGTTGGACACTTCACAACACCTCTGACGACATGCTGCGCTTTCATTGGATCAGGAAAGCCTATGACGCCATTCCCGGCCTTGATCTGCCAGAGGTGATTGTCACGAACGAAAATGACATCGCGCCAACCGTCATGCCTGACACGGATGGAAAATGGGCCACAACGCGCTTTGTCGACCCAACCGACTTGCGCCACGACATGCATGTGACTGTCGTGACGTTTGAACCGGGCGCCGTCATTCCCTTTCTTGAGACCCATGTGATGGAACACGGCCTTTACGTGCTGGAGGGCAAAGCGGCATATCGCCTTAATCAGGACTGGGTTGAGGTCGAGGCAGGCGACTACATGTGGTTGCGCGCGTTCTGCCCGCAGGCCTGTTACGCAGGCGGTCCGGGCAAGTTTCGCTACCTGCTCTATAAGGATGTGAACCGGCATATGCCGTTGCGCCTTGGCAGCGCCAGATAGCCATCACCGCAAAAAGAAAATCAACGCCATCAGCGCGCCAACTGCCGTCACAAAGTGGCGCAACAGGTCAGTGCGTGTGATGCGCCGGCTGGCGCGCGCGCCGACATAGCCGCCGATCATCGTACTCACCGCCATGGGCAAGGCTTGCTCCCACGCGATCAGGTCAGCGGCAATGAAGGCAACGGATGACACAAGCGACAGCAGTGCCGACAGCGTTGTCTTGAGCCCATTCATCCCGTGCAGATTGCGGTAACCAAGTAATCCAAACGTAGCGAGTAACATGATGCCAAGCCCACCATTGAAATAGCCGCCATAGATCGACACGACAAGAACCGCAGCAGCGGAGACCGCGACACCAACTGATGCCCCTCCGCGCCCCTGCGCATGGGCCATCAACCCCGGGCCAAGCGCAAACATCACTGTTGCCAGCAGCAAAAGCCAGGGCACGATCCAAAGGAAGGCGTCGCCGGGCGTGATGATCAGCAAAAGCGCACCAAGCAAGCCGCCCGCAGTGCCACAGACTGCAATGGCGGGCAGTGACAAGGCCCCCTCTGCCTGCATGTCATGGCGAAAGCCCCATGCGCTGCTCAAATACCCCGGCAAAGCCGCCAATGTGGCCGTCGCATTTGCGGCCACAGGGGGCACACCAACAGCAATCAACGCAGGCAAGCTGAGGAAGGTGCCACCGCCGGCCACAGCGTTCAGCACACCCGCAGCAAAGCCTGCAACACTCAGAAGGATCAGATCAAACATAGGGTGGCTCTTGCTTCATTCTGGCAGAGGGCGCAAGACAAAGGGCCCGGTCGCGATGACCGGGCCCTGTCAAACTTTGTTCAGACGCGAGACTTACTTGGGTAACGACCCGTCACCATGACCCGCCATGCCGCCCGAGACTTCCTCGGTCGCCTCACCGGCCAGTTCTTTCGGCAGGATCAGGTTGAGGATGATGGCAATAAAGGCCGCAGGCAGCAGGCCCGATGTCATCAGGATACGCGCCGTGTCCGGCAACCCAGCAACCGCACCCGGCTCCAACTGAAGGCCAAGACCGATGGACAGGGAAATCGCAAAGATCACCATGTTGCGCCGGTTCCAGTCCACATCTGAGAGCATCGAGATACCCGCCGCCACAACCATGCCAAACATCACGATCACACCACCGCCAAGCACTTCAATAGGCACCGTGCGGATGACCCCGCCCACTTTGGGAACAAGCCCGCAAATGATCAAGAAGATCGCACCGCATGTCACCACATGCCGGCTCATCACGCCTGTCATCGCAATCAGACCCACGTTCTGGCTGAAGGATGTGTTTGGAAAGCCACCAAAGATGCCAGCGACAGCAGATCCGACGCCGTCCGCATAGGTTGCACCGGTGATCTCTTCCTCTGTGGCTTCGCGTCCTGCACCACCTTTAGTGATACCAGTGACGTCACCCACAGTCTCAATCGCTGAAATAAAGGCCATCAGGCAGAAGCCGATCACTGCAGCGACCGAGAGTTCAAACCCGTATTTGAACGGCTGTGGCAGGGCGAATGCGGCTGAACGCTCCCATGACCCGGTCACGGCAGACCACTCCAGAATGCCCACGCCCAGCGCATAGAAATAGCCAACGATCAAGCCGATCAACACGGCAGATACCGATAGCATACCAGAGGTGAAGAACTTCAGCCCCAGTGTGACGAAGATCACGACCAATGCAGCAGACCAGTTGAGCAGCGATCCGTACTCCGGCGTGCCGATCGCAGGCACACCACCTGCGGCATACTGAATACCGACTTTGACCAGCGCCAGACCGATCATCGTGACCACCAAACCTGTGACGAGTGGCGGCAGGGCAAAGCGTATCTTGCCGATGAAAAGACCCAGGAATGCATGGAAGATGCCGCCAACGACGATCCCCCCGAACAAGGCGGCCAGGCCATCAACACCTTTGCCCGCAACAAGCGGGATCATGATCGGAATAAAGGCAAATGACGTGCCCTGCACGATGGGCAACTTGGCCCCAACTGGCCCGATCGAGATCGTTTGCAACAATGTCGCGACACCCGCAAACAGCATAGACATCTGGATCAGATACAGCAGTTCCGGGAAATCAGGGCTATTGGACCCAAAGCCAAAGCCAGCTGCACCCGCCACGATGATTGCCGGTGTCACGTTGGATACAAACATTGCCAGCACATGCTGGATGCCCAGTGGAATGGCGCGTTGCAGCGCCGGTGTATAATTTGGATCGCGGAGTTGCTCCGGGGTCCCGATTGCGTGGTCTGTCATAGTGTGTCCCTCCCTTTGGACGTATTAACCAGTCTTACCGCTGGCGAATGGTTATGCATCGGTGATGAAGAATGGTGTTTCAAACCAATGCTCTTGCAGATTCGGACCCTCCCCGATCCGATCTACAACGGCGAATAACCCTGGCGCATGAAGCGGCGTCAGCACCCCGTGCCAAGTGCCACGCGCATAGTTCACACCCTGCCCCGCCGCCGTCAGAAATGCGCGTGGCCGACCGGGGCTTCCGTTTTCATCAAATGCCACGACCACAACAAACGGGTCAAAGCTCATGGGTAGGAAGGCCTGACTGCCTTCGGGGTGCCTTTCCACCATATCAAGCGTGATCGGGAACTGCCGAGGTTCGGCATTGAAAAGGCTGATGCCTGCGCGGCCATCCAGAATATCGATCTGTGCCCGGTCATGGTAGCGACCACAAAGCCCTTGATTGATGATCTTGTCGGGATCGCCCGCCACCTCAAGCACATCTCCAAAGGGCGCAAAGACCTCTTTGGTCAGCAGCTCAAGGTGCAAGAGCTGCGTCATTTTCCCAACTTCTCGATCAGGCGTAGTTCGGCGATGCGTTCCACCTGTCGGCAGGCCTCGGTGAACTCTGTGGCGCGGTCATTGTCGATCCGCCGCTGGAACGCCGCCAGAATAGAGGCTTTGTCGTTGTCCTTCACCGCGATGATGAAGGGAAATCCGTGGCGTGCAACATACTGCGTGTTAAGCGCCTGAAACGTCTCGCGCTCTTCATCGGTTAAATGATCAAGACCTGCGCCCGCCTGCTCGGCTGTGCTTTCCGCTGTCAACTTGCCCGCAGCAGCCAGTTTGCCCGCCAAATCGGGGTGCGCGTTCAAAACACCCAAGCATTGCTCATCCGAGGCAGAGCGGAACACACGAACAAGGGCGCTATGCACGCCCTGCGCCGTATCGTGGGTCGGCCCAAGTTCCAACGCATGTGCCCCTTCGGCAATCCAGGGGCTGTGCTCGAAGACACCACCGAATGTCCCGACAAATGCCTTGCGGTCCATTTCAGACGGGGCAGTTTGCGCCACGGGCGGGTGCTCTTGCATCCAATGCTCTGCAATTTCCAGACGGGTCGCGAACCAGACACCGTCATGCGACGTCATATAGTCTATGACGCGCGCCAAAGCCGCAGCGCGCCCCGGGCGGCCCATCAAACGGCAGTGCAGACCAATGGACAGCATCTTGGGGGCGCCTGTAGCACCTTCGGCATAAAGCATATCGAAGCTGTCACGCAGGTAGCTTTCAAACTGGTCGCCATTGGTAAAGCCCGCCTGAATGGCAAACCGCATGTCGTTGCAGTCCATCGTATAGGGTACAATCAACTGGTCTCTGCGACCAAAGCGCGCCCAATAGGGCAGATCATCAGCATAACTGTCCGCAATATAAGCAAATTGGCCCGTCTCAGCGGCCAAGCGAACGGTATTGTTGGAACACCGGCCCGTGTACCAGCCGCGCGGCGCGGCACCTGTCACCTCTGTGTGCAAACGTATGGCCTCGGCCATCTGCGCCCGCTCAACGTCTTCAGGCATATCCTTGTGTTCGATCCATTTCAGGCCGTGGCTGGCAATCTCCCAACCCGCCGCCTGCATGGCCGCCACCTGCTCTGGTGCGCGAGCCAGGGCCGTTGCCACGCCGTAAACCGTCACGGGTAAACCCGCCATCAAACGATGCAACCGCCAGAACCCGGCGCGCGAGCCATATTCATAAAGGGATTCCATGTTGAAATGACGCTGGCCCGGCCAAGGTGCCGCGCCCGTAATCTCTGATAGAAACGCCTCAGACGCAGGATCGCCATGTAGGATGTTGTTCTCACCACCCTCTTCGTAATTCAGCACGACCTGCACGGCGATTTTTGCCCCACCCGGCCAATTGGCAGCGGGCGGGTGGGCACCATATCCGGTCAAGTCGCGAGGGTAGCGAGTCACAAGATGGATTCCTTTGTCGTTAGCCTCCTATAAAGCAACGTAATCGGTTTCGTTTTCAAAAAAAAAATGAAAGAGTCTTTTGTTGCATAGCTTTGCGATTGCCACCCCTTTCTGGCACTAAGCGGGAAGCGAAAAAAGGAGCGGGCTGATGGGCGGTTATCTGACAACACATGTGCTGGACACCGCGCGCGGTTGCCCGGCAGAAGGCCTCAAGATTGAGCTTTTTGCGATTGAGGGCGACAAGCGCACCTATCTCAAAACGCTCGTCACCAATGATGACGGCCGCACGGATGAGCAGATCCTGCCAGCGGACAAGTTCAGCACCGGCACTTATGAGTTGGTGTTTCACGCCGGGGCCTACCTTGATGCGATTGACACCCCACCAGAGGACCCACGGTTCCTTGATATCATCCCGATCCGTTTTGGAATGTCCGAGGCGTCGCATTATCACGTCCCACTGCTCCTGTCGCCCTTTGGGTATGCGACCTATCGCGGATCCTGATCGCCCCGCACGACCGCGCTGATCCGTTCGATGACAAAATCCATAAACAGGCGTGTCTTAGGGTCTTGCCGCCTGCGGTGCGTGAACAGGCATGCCATTTGAATGGGTGTTGGCGGTGTCTCAAGCGCAACCGGCACAAGGCGACCGGCTTTCAGGTGATCGGCCACTTCAAACACCGGCTTCATCGCAATGCCGTTTCCGCTGAGCGCCCAATCCGTCAGTACATCGCCATCGTCGGATTCGTAGCGCCCCTGCACACGAAACTTCTGTTGTCCCTCGGCCGTCATCAATGGCCATTGAAACTCTGACGCGCCGGGAAACCGCAGGTTCAGGCATTCATGATCGCCGGCAATCAGATCAGCACCCGATGCAGGGTTGCCGTGTGTTTCGACATAAGAGGGCGACGCGCAAAGGACACGTTCCACATCGGCGATCTTGCGGATGCGCAAATTGCTGTCCTCGGGCTCTCCGAGAAAAAACGCCAGATCAAGACCTTCAGTGGTCAGGTCGAACTTGCGGTCAGTCAGGCGCAGGCGCAGCGTGATCTCGGGGTAAAGCGCCAGAAAGTCCGGCACATGCGGCGCAATCAAACGCCGCCCGACACCCAGAGGGGCCGCAACATAAAGCGCACCTTTGGGGTTTTCCGTGATATTGGCCACTTGTGTTTCAGCATTGGCCACGCTTTCCAATATCTCGCAGGCACCGCCGTAAAAGGCGCGGCCCTGTTCCGTCGATGTGAGGCTGCGGGTCGTGCGCTGAAACAATCGCACGCTCAGGTGCCCCTCAAGCTGAGAGATGCGCGCCGAGGTTACGGCAGGCGAAATCCGCAAATCGCGCGCTGCGGCAGACATACTGCCCAGCTCATAGACACGGACAAAGGTACGGATATTGTCGAGGTAGGACATTTGCTTGTTTTTTTTGATGCTGTTTGGCGTCTAGAAGCAATAGCAGAACAATCCGCCCTCGCATAGGATGGGTGGCAACGACGCTAACCGGGGATACACCATGTATGATCTTGCAATTTTATGGGATTGGGTCGCCTTTTCCGTCCGCTGGCTGCACGTCATTACAGCGATGGCTTGGATCGGGGCCTCATTCTACTTCATCGCGCTTGATCTGATGCTGAAACCTGCGCCGGACATGCCCGAAGGTGCATCCGGCGAAGAATGGGAAGTTCACGGCGGCGGCTTCTATCACACCACCAAATACATGGTCGCCCCGGCCCAGATGCCCGAGCATCTGACATGGCACAAATGGCAAAGCTATTGGACATGGCTCTCTGGTGCTGCGCTTTTGATGATCGTCTATTGGGTCGGTGGCGAACTGTACCTGCTGGATCCGACCAAGGCCGACCTTGCGCTTTGGCAAGGCATCCTGATCTCTGGCGGATCGCTGACGATCGGCTGGCTGCTTTATGATGCGATGTGCAAATCAAAGCTGAGCGCGCAGCCGACCGCGCTGATGCTCCTGCTGTTTGTAATCCTTGTTGCGATGTCTTGGGGCTACAACCAGATATTCACGGGCCGCGCAGCACTGCTGCACCTTGGTGCCTTCACGGCGACGATCATGACCGCCAATGTGTTCTTTCAGATTATGCCAAACCAGCGGATTGTTGTCGCAGACCTCAAGGCGGGGCGCACGCCGGATGCCAAATATGGCAAGATTGCCAAGGTGCGTTCGACCCATAACAACTACCTCACGCTGCCGGTCGTGTTCCTGATGTTGTCGAACCATTATCCGTTGGCCTTTGGCACGCAATATGCGTGGGTCATCGCCAGCCTGATCTTCCTCACTGGCGTCACGATCCGGCACTACTTCAACACCATGCACAAAACCGGCAAGGGGCCGCATTGGACATGGGCTGTGACGGTGCTGCTGATGATCATCATCGCGTGGCTTTCAACCGTGCGCACCGGCGATACATGGCAAGACGCGGAAGCCCGTGCCTTAACCTCCTATGAACAGGAATTCGCATCCGCCGAAAGTTTTGATGACGCCTTCAATACCGTGATTAGCAATTGTTCGATGTGCCATGCGCGCGAACCCGTCTGGGGCGACATGCAATGGGCACCCAAGGGCGTATATCTTGAAACACCAGGTGATGTCGCACGACACGCAGAGGCGATTTACCTGCAAGCGGGTGTGAGCCACGCGATGCCCCCACCCAACGCCGTGCAGATGGACCCAGAGGCACGTGCGATACTGGTGTCATGGGTGCGAGACGTCAGGAACGGCGGCTAGGGTCGGGATCCTAGGGTTCATACCCGCGTTCAAGCAGATCGTTGAGCGCGGGTATCACAATCGACGAAAAAAGAGCGCCACGGTTTGCCGTGGCGCTCACTTCAGACCAATCGCTTGGCCCTATTTCATCGTGATGCGACCGTCAGTGTAGGGCTGGTATGGGCCCTGTGCTGCGAGGAATTCAGCAGTCACATCGGCCAGGTCAGGGCCGTAGTCATAGGCGTTTGCGGCATCTTCAAACATGCCGTACCCGTCACCACCGTTGCGCACGTAGTTGTTCGAGACCACACCATAGACCGCCGCCAGGTCAATTGCTGCCCCACCGACCAACACATCAGACACGCGCGATCCGGCCGGTGCCGACGCATCCACGCTAAAGGACATGCCCGCCACTTGCGGGAAACGGCCTGCCCCGTCCTCGATCTGACCCACACCGTTTTCAAGGGCCGCGACAATCGTCTCACCGGTCACTTCAAAGGTTGAAAGCGTGTTCTGGAACGGTAGCACCGTCAGCACCTCGCCCATCGTCACTTCACCTGCGTCGATAGACGCACGCAGACCACCCCCGTTCTGAATGGCGATCTGGATGCCCTGATCTGCCACACGGTCCAGCATTGCATCCGCAACGAGGTTGCCCATGGCACACTCCATCGCGCGGCATACAGACCGATCACCTTCGATCACATCAGAGGCTTCCGCGACGACGCGCGTTTTCATCTCTTCAATTGGGCCCGCCAATTCCGCAACGCGGGCGACCACGGCTGCATCTTCCGCCACACTCGCATCCAACAGGATCGTATCCCCGGTGGCAGAGGTGACATTGCCCGCATCGTCAAATACCAACGTCAGCAGACCCACATATTTGGAATAAGCATAAGCTTGCACAACCGGCACATCACCAACCATGGTTGGATAGGCCATCGCCCCTTCCTCGGTGTTCGAAAACAGCGTGTGCGAATGGCCACCAATGACGGCATCAATCCCCGCAACGGCCTCGGCAATGGCCATGTCCATGGTGACACCGACGTGATTGAGCGCGATGATCTTGGTCACCCCTTCCGCTTGCAATGCTGCAACGTCAGCGCTGAGGCTTTCGATTTCATCAGTGAAAATGACGGCGTCCGAAGGGCTTGACGTCTCAACCGTATCCGCCGCGAGTGCAGATACGATACCAATGCGCTCGCCACCAACCTCAAGCACTATGTGGTTTTCTACCTGACCGGCCAGCACGTTGGAGCTGGACACATCGATATTGCCTGACACAATCGGGAAGCTGACAGCGTCAGTTAGCTTGCGCAGGCCTTCGTCACCATCATCAAACTCATGGTTGCCCACGGCCATCGCGTCAAAACCAATCAGTTCTGCGAACTCTGCCTCAACATCGCCTTTGTAGGTCGTGTACATCAGGCTGCCCTGATACTGGTCACCAGCGTCAAGCACGATCACGTTCTCACCAGCCAGGTCACTGCGTAACTCGCCGATCTTTGTCACGACGCGGGCAATACCGCCGAAACATTCACCCGCAGCGTTGTCTTCCGCATTGCAAGTCGAATCAAAGCGGTTGATCGGCTCAATCCGGCTGTGCAGATCGTTGATATGAATAATGTTAAGCGTGAAGTCGGCCTGTGCGGCACCGGTACAAAGCGCCAGCGCGCAGGTTGTCGTCAAAATGCGTGAAGTCATTGGATCAAGTCCCCCAAGTTTGGAATGCCACCAGCTTGGCGGCGGCACGCTGCAGAGTCAAACGGGGAAAGCCTGACGCTAGGTCACGCATCTTGTGATCGAAACGCTTGACCATCATTTGAGCAGCCGCCATGAGGGGCGCATGCTGATTTACAAGATTTTCCGGGCCGATGAATGGGCCATGTTGCAATCCGAAGGTGAAACCACGGGCGCACCAATTGATGTGACCGATGGCTACATCCATTTCTCGACAGCGCAGACCGTGGCTGAGACCGCAGCCAAGTATTTTGCCGGGATCGACGGCCTTGTCTTGTTGGCGGTAGAGACCGAAGGGCTCACCCCGCTCAAGTGGGAACCAGCCCGCAAAGACGTTCTGTTTCCCCATCTTTATCGCAAGCTGACGATGCAGGATGTGCTTTGGGCCAAACCGCTGCCACGTGTTGATGGCATGCATCAGTTTCCGAACCTCGCATGAAGGCGCTTGAACGCATTGGCATGACCGCGCTACGCTGGCTTGATCCAGAGGTCGGGCATGGTCTGGCGCTCAAGGCGTTGAACGCCGGGTTGGGGCCAAAGACCGGGCCAGTGACGTCGCCCCGGCTCAAAACCACCTTGGCGGGCCTGCAACTGCCCAACCCTGTCGGCCTGGCCGCCGGCTTTGACAAGAACGCCACAGCACTGCATGCGCTTGCCGCGACCGGTTTTGGCTTTCTGGAGGTCGGTGCAGCCACGCCGCGCCCGCAGCCGGGAAACCCGAAACCACGCCTGTTTCGGCTGACGCAGGATCAAGCCGCGATCAATCGCTTTGGTTTCAACAATGACGGTATGGAGGCCATTGCCCACAGGCTCGCCCAGCGCCCAGCGGGGGCTGTAATGGGGCTGAACCTTGGAGCCAACAAAGACAGCGGCGACAAGGCCGCCGATTTTGCCAAAGTGCTGGCGCGTTGCGGCCCACAGGTGGATTTCGCGACGGTCAATGTATCATCTCCCAACACCGAAAAGCTACGCGATCTGCAAGGCAAAGCAGCACTCGCAGCATTGCTCGCAGGCGTGATGGAGGCCCGCGCAGCCCTTCAGCACCCCATCCCTGTTTTCCTCAAAATCGCACCTGATCTGACCGCAGACGAGATTGCCGAAGTGGCCGAGGTTGCCAACGCCTCCGGCGTTGATGCGATCATTGCGACCAATACGACACTTGACCGCGACGGGCTGCATGGGCCGCACAAGGGCGAAATGGGCGGTCTGTCCGGTCAGCCACTATTTGAAAAATCAACGCGCGTCCTTGCGCAGCTCGCCGGGCTGACTGCATTGCCGATCATCGGCGTTGGCGGCGTGGGCAGTGCAGCACAAGCCTATGAAAAGATCCGCTCAGGCGCGTCAGCGGTGCAGCTTTATACAGCGCTTGTCTACGGCGGGATTTCATTGGCCAGTGATATTGCCATGGACCTTGATGATCTGCTGGCCCGCGACGGCTTTGCCACAGTTGCCGATGCCGTAGGGTCAGGCCGCAGCGCCTGGACCTGAGGCAGGCCTGTCTGCCTCGGCCTCCAACGCCGGATACTTCCAGCCCAATGTGCCGCCGCGCACGACAAAGTTGAGCAGCAATGCCAACCAAAGCCCGTGGTTCTGAAAGAGTGCCATCAGTGGAATGACCGTCAGGAAATATACAACCGCCGACACGATCATCATGTTGCGCATGTCCCTGGTACGCGTGGCACCGATGAATATGCCATCCAGCATCCATGCGGCCACGCCGACAATTGGGGCCGCGATCATGTAAGGCAGATAGACCCGCGCTGCCGCGCGCACCTCTGGGGCAGTGGTCATGATGTCGATGACCTTGGCACCAAAGACGGCAAAACTGATCGCGAGCATGGCGCAGACAATCGCCCCCCAAAGACTGCTGAGCATCGCCGAGCGCCGCAGCGCCACCCGCGCTTTTGCCCCCAACGCCTGCCCCACCATCGCCTCGGCAGCAAAGGCAAAGCCATCCAATGCATAGGCTGTGACTTGCAGGAATTGCATGAGAATTTGATTGGCCGCCAGTTGCACATCGCCGAAGTCCGCTGCAAAAAACAAGAAACTGACAAAGATCGCCTGCAACAGAACCGAACGGATCAGGATGTCGATGTTCACCACGGCCATGTGTTTCAGGCGTGCGATATCAAACACCCTCTCCACCGTCAGCCATGCCGGGCGCGCAAAAACGCTACGGCACATCCACAAGCCGACAAGCAGGCCGCCCCATTCTGCAGCAAACGTGGCCCAGGCCACGCCAGTTACCCCCCAGCCCTGTATCAGGCCAAGGTAGTAGCTCAGCAGAATATTGGCCCCGTTCATGCCCACCTGAATGATCAGGACCGCGCGGGTACGCTCTTGTGCGATCAGCCAGCCGGTGATGCCATATAGGGCAATGGTCGCAGGTGCGGACCAGATACGGATTTGCATATAATCGCGGGCAAGGTCTTCGACCTGCGCGCTTGCAGGTGAAATCCAGAACGCCCCGCGAAAGATCAGCACTTGCGCCGCGATCATCACAACGCCGGCCGAAAGGCCGATCAGCAGTGCACGCGAAAACAGCGCATCAACCTCATCGCTGTCCCCTGCCCCGCTGGCCTGCGATGTCAGCCCCGTGGTGCCCATTCGCAAAAAGCCAAAGATCCAGTAGACGGATGACAGGATAATTGCACCGATACCAATGGCGCCAATCGGGGCCGCTTCGCCCAATTGCCCCACGACACCGGTATCGACGATGCCAAGGATCGGTACCGTGGCGTTGGATAGCACAATCGGCAGTGCAATCGCCAGCACACGTTTATGTGTCAGCCGTGCGGTGTCAGCCATCCCGCTGCGGCATCAGGAAATGCCCGGTGCCTTGCGCGAACAGACGGCTGCGATTGTCCTGCCATGCCTCAACATGGACCGAAGCAAAGCGCCGGCCAGAGCGGTTCACACGGGCGCGTGCATAGGCATCACGCGGCAGACCGGAGCGCAGATAATCGACAGTGAAGTCGATTGTCTTGGGAAACTGGATGCGGGGTGCATCGTCATTGAACTTGCCAGCTTCCATATCTTCCCAGACCATGGCCCAGCTGAGCTCGATAATGGCCGTGACCTCCAGAAAGGCGGCTGTCACGCCGCCATGAATGGCGGGCAGCATCGGATTTCCGATCAGCTTGTCGGCATAGGGCAGCACAGCAGTCAGCTCGTCACCACGACGGTCAATCTGAATCCCCAGAAACTGGATATAGGGCACACCGGACACCAATGTCTGCAACGTGTCGTCGCGACGCTGTTTGACAACCTGGACCGGCTCTGGGCGGCGGCTCATGACTTGCCCCTCTCGATTGTGAATGCGCCGGTGGCGGTGGCGACAGGGCGGCTTGGGTCCGCATCAACAGCCGTGGCGCGAATGAAGGCGACCGTGCGCGTGACGTGATAGCATTCAGCGGTGGCGGTGATGCGGTCACCTGGTGTCGCAGGGCGCATATAGTCGATACGCAGATCCAGCGTCGCCGTCGCAAGGGCAGCGGCAGGATGCGCCATCACAGCAGCCCCGGCGCAGGTGTCCATCAAGGCAGACACAGCGCCACCATGGATCACGCCGGTTTCCGGGTCACCCACAAGCCGGGCATCATAGTCCATACCAATGACCGCCTTGCCGTCATCCACTTCCGTCAGTTCCATCCCCAGCTCTTGCGCGTGTGGGATCGCCTCGATGAATTTGCGGGCCAGCAGATCGCGGCGCTTTTTTTGATCGTCGGACATGACGTCTCCTGATTGACCTGCATCCGCGATACATCTGTTTCCGTCAGTTGGCTAGACGCGCGGTTGCCCACTGCAATGCTAGTCGCTACGATTACTTGAGGGAGACGAACATGTCGGACACACGCCTATCGTTCAAAGAGATGTGCGCGAAATTCGACGTAACGCCACGCACGTTACGCTACTACGAGTACATCGAATTGCTCAGCCCCGAAAAAGAGGGACGATCGCGCTTTTATGGCGCAAAAGAGTTGGCACGAATGACCTTGATCCTGCGTGGGCGACGGTTTGGTTTTTCTCTTGAAGATATCCGCCAGTGGCTGCTGATCTACGAAAATGAAGGCACTGAAGCTCAGATGCATGAATGGGTTGCACTTGCCGATCGCCAATTGGTCGAACTGGCAGAGCAAAAGAAGCAGTTGGAAGAGACGATTTCAGAGCTTCAGGTTCTACGCGATGACACAGCCAAGACACTTGGCTAGCGCCTTCCGCACTTCACAACTGAGTTAGCACGGCGCGATCAAGCCGGGAACCGCGCCGGATTGATCATTGGGAATCTCTCCTACACTCGGTCCCAAACCCCTTTAAAAACGCTCTTAGGGGGAATAAATGAAGTTTTTCCCAGTTTTTTTATTGCGTCACACCTGCCCCATTTTTCCTGACCTTTCGTCAACCTGCTTGTGACGCCACGTTACGTTTACGTCAACGTAAGCATTGCTTGTAAGGTAGGGCCAACCTCCACAAGTGCGGGCCATTCGAAACACGCATAAGGAAGGAATGAAAAGATGACGACTGATACGTTTAACATTCGCGAAATGTGTGACGCATTTGATGTGACGCCACGCACACTTCGCTTTTACGAAGCCAAAGAACTGCTGTTCCCGATCCGCGAGGGCCAGAAACGCCTGTTTACAAAACGGGACCGCGCCCGCCTGAAATTGATCCTGCGCGGCAAACGCTTTGGCTTTTCATTGGAAGAAATTCGTCAACTGCTCGACCTCTACCACATGAACGACGGCCAAGTCGCGCAGCTGTCCAAATCGTATGTGCTTGCCGAACAGCATCTTGCCGATATGGAGGCCCAAAGGGCCGAGTTGGAAGAAGCGATCAGCGAGTTGAAGGAACAAATGGCCTGGGGTGCTGACAAGCTCGCCCAATTGGCCAAAGAAAAAACGGTCGCGGCCTAATCAGGCCCGACCACCCAACAAGACCAAACGGAGAGACCCCAGATGCCGATCTACAATGCGCCCACCAAAGACATCCAGTTTGTGTTGCATGACCTGCTCAAGGTCAGCGAACAGGACATCCCCGGATTTGAAGACCTTGACCGGGGCTTTACCGGTGCGGTTGTTGAAGAAGCTGGCAAGGTTGCCTCTGACGTCTTGCACCCACTCAACGTGGTGGGTGACACCGAAGGCTGTGTGATGGAAAACGGCGTCGTCCGCACGCCGACCGGTTTCAAGGCCGCCTTCGCGCAGATGAAAGACGGCGGCTGGACCGCGATGGACTGCGATCCAGAGTATGGTGGCCAAGGCCTGCCTTACGTCATGCACACGGCGGCGCAGGAACCGTTTGTTTCCGCCAACATGGCCTTCAACATGTACCAGGGCCTGACCCACGGTGCTTACTCTGCAATCCATGCGCATGGGTCTGACGCGCAAAAGCAAAAATATCTGCCCAAGATGGTCTCTTGCGAATGGACCGGCACGATGAACCTGACCGAGCCGCATTGCGGCACGGATCTAGGGCTGATGCGCACGAAAGCCGAGCCAAACGATGACGGTTCTTTCAAAATCACTGGCCAGAAGATATTTATCTCAGCCGGTGAACACGACATGGCCGAAAACATCATTCACCTTGTGTTGGCAAAAATCCCCGGCGGGCCGGAAGGCATCAAAGGCGTCTCTCTCTTTATTGTGCCCAAGTTCATCGTCAACGATGACGGCTCGCTAGGCGCGCGTAACGGTGTCGCCTGCGGCAAGATCGAAGAAAAAATGGGTATCCACGGCAATTCGACCTGCGTGATGAACTACGACGAAGCGACAGGTTATCTGATCGGGGAAAAGCACAAAGGTATGCGGGCGATGTTCACGATGATGAACGAGGCACGTCTGGGTGTTGGTCTGCAAGGCTATGCTCAAGCTGAAAGCGCCTATCAGAATGCCGTGGCCTATGCCAACGACCGCCTGCAAGGGCGTGATGTGACGGGCGCCAAAAACCCCGATGGCCCTGCCGACCCGCTGATCGTCCATCCCGATATTCGCCGCAACCTGATGGACCAGAAATCCTTTGTCGAAGGGGCGCGTGCGTTCACATACTGGGGGGCTTACCTGATCGATCGGGCGCACAAGAATGACGACGCTCAGGCCGATGGCCTGATTTCCCTGATGACGCCGGTTATCAAAGGGTTCCTGACCGACAAAGGCTTTGAGTACGCAACAGCTGCCCAGCAGGTCTATGGCGGTCACGGCTACATCGAAGAATGGGGCATGTCCCAATACGCCCGCGACGCCCGGATCGCCATGATCTACGAAGGCGCAAACGGTGTACAGGCACTGGACCTTGTGGGCCGCAAACTCGGCCAAGACGGTGGCAAGCATGTAATGGCCTTCTTTGAGATGATCAAAACCTTCATCAAGGAAAACGAAGGCCATGAGGCGTTGAACGCTGATTTTCTTGAACCGCTGAAAGCAGCATCAAAGGACCTGCAAGCCGCCGGCATGTACTTTATGCAGAACGCGACAAAGCCCAATAACGCGCTGTCGGGATCATACGATTTCATGCACATGATGGGCCACGTCTGCCTTGGCCTGATGTGGGCGCGCATGGCGAAAGCGGCAATGGAAGCACTGGAAGATGGTGCATCTGACACCGCATTCTACGAGACCAAGATCGCGACTGGCCGCTACTACATGGCGCGCCAACTGCCCGCCACATCGATGCACCTCGCGCGCATCAACACCGGCGGTGATACTATCATGGCGTTAGACGCCGCAAACTTCTAAGCTTGGCGAAGGCGCGCCCAATTCGGCGCGCCTTTTTCGGCTACTTATTATTCCCGTAGCCATACAATAGGTTGGGAGGCCTTCGCGACATGATGAAATTACACTGCCTCGGCGAAAGTGGAAACGCCTACAAGGCGGCCCTGACCCTGACCCTTGCCGATGCAAGCTGGGAGCCTGTATTCGTGGACTTCTTCAAAGGTGCCACACGCACGCCCGAATTCCGCGCGCTTAACGTCATGGGCGAAGTGCCTGTCCTGGAAGACGGTGATTTGATCCTAACACAATCGGGTGTCATTCAGGACTATATCAGTTCCAAAACAGGCAAGCTGGGCGGTAAATCCGCCGCCGAACGCCGCGACGTGCTGCGTTGGATGTTCTTTGACAATCACAAGGTGTCAGGCGTTGCCGGGCCTTTGCGTTTCAACATGAACTTCCTGCCCGAAGACAAGCGCAATGCCGATGTGAACGCATTTATGGCCATGCGTCTGGCCTCGGCTCTCAAGATCATGGACGCGCAATTGGCCGAACAAGCATGGCTTGCCGCCGATGACATCACCATCGCCGACATCGCCTGTGCCGGTTACCTGTTTTACACCGAAGATTTCACCTTCGACCGTACCAAATACCCCAATATCGACCGCTGGCTGACTGCAATTGCAGATCAACCCGGTTGGAAACACCCTTATGACCTGATGCCGCGCGCCCTTGGGTGACGCAACCGAACTGGAGGACCACATGACCGAAGCTTATATCTACGACGCCATCCGCACCCCGCGCGGCAAGGGCCGCAAGGACGGCAGCCTGCACGAAGTCACATCCGCGCGGCTCTCCGCTGGCGTGCTCAACGCGCTCAAAGAGCGGAACAACCTCGAAGGTCATGCCGTGGAAGACGTGATCTGGGGCAATGTGACCCAGGTTGCCGAACAGGGTGGCTGCCTTGCGCGGACCGCTGTTCTGGCCTCTGACCTTGATCAATCGATCCCCGGTCTTGCAATAAACCGCTTCTGTGCCTCCGGCATGGAAGCTGTGAACCTTGCGGCCAACCAGGTGAAAGGTGGCGCGGGCCAGGCTTATATTGCAGGTGGTGTCGAAATGATGGGCCGTGTTGCCATGGGATCCGACGGGGCAGCGATTGCCGTTGATCCGTCCATCGCCATGGATACCTATTTCGTACCGCAGGGTATCTCTGCCGATATCATCGCAACCGAATATGGCTTTAGCCGTGATGATGCCGACCAGCTTGCCATGGCAAGCCAGAAACGCGCCAAGCAGGCATGGGACGAAAAGCGGTTTGAGAAATCCATCGTGCCTGTGCGCGATGTGAACGGCCTCGCCATTCTTGATCACGATGAATACATGCGCCCCGGCACCGACATGCAGTCACTCGGCGGCCTGAACCCGGCCTTCCAAGCCATGGGCGAAGTGATGCCCGGCTTCGACAAAGTCGCACTGATGAAGTACCCGCATTTGGAGAAAATCAACCACATCCACCACGCCGGGAACTCTTCGGGTATCGTGGATGGTGCCGCTGGCGTCCTGATCGCCTCCAAGGAATGGGGTGAGGCGCATGGCATCAAACCTCGCGCACGGATCAAAGCCACAGCAAAAATCGGGACTGACCCAACCATCATGCTGACCGGCCCGGTGCCTGTAACCGAACATATCATGAAATCCTCTGGCATGAGCATCAGCGACATCGACCTTTTCGAAGTCAACGAAGCCTTCGCATCGGTTGTTCTGCGCTTCATGCAGGCCTTTGATGTTGACGACAGCATTGTGAACGTCAACGGCGGCTCTATCGCCATGGGGCACCCCTTGGGTGCCACAGGCGCCATTATCATCGGCACCCTGCTGGATGAGTTGGAGCGCACCGGCAAAGGTACCGGGCTTGCGACACTGTGTATCGCGTCCGGCATGGGAGCAGCTACCATCATCGAGCGGATATAGTCACATGCCGACACGGGCGCGCATCGCAGCTTCCGATATCGCGGAGGCCATCTTGGAAGTCACGGGCGATGCCCTGATGTCCGGGGACTTCGATGCCCTGGCTGCCGTCTATCACGTGCCCCAAGTCATCGTCACGATGGCGGGTCCTATTAACATGGAGACACCAGACGACCTGCGCCGGGCCTTTGATGGAACGCATCAATACTTCAAAGGCTTGGGGATCACAGAAGTCATCCGCGCATGTGTGGCAGCGGAGTACACGTCGCCAACACGCATCGAATCCACGCATGTTACTGAGCTGGTCAAGAATGGCGAGCGGCTCAATGATCCGTATCCGGTGTTTTCAGTTCTCGAAAAGAAGGGTGGCAACTGGAAGGTCACCCGCGGCGAATATGCGCTGGAAGCGACAAACGGGCATGCATTGGCGCTTGGTCTCGCCGATGCATCGCACCGCAAGCAATCAACATAAATATCCATGGGCCAAGCTGCTGAAGCGTCTGCGCCCCAGCCCGTCAGGAAGGAATGAACAAAGATGACTGACTTTACCATGAGCAAGGACGCGGATGGCATCGCGACAATTGTTTGGGACACTGTTGGCAAATCCATGAACGTCATGAACCAGCAGGGCTTTCTTGATCTGGAAGCGCTGATTGATCAGGCTTTGGCCGATGACACCATCAAGGGTGTGATCATTACCTCTGGCAAGGCGGGGTCTTTCGCGGGTGGTATGGACCTGAATGTCATTGCGAAAATGAAGGAAAGCGCCGGCGATGATCCCGCGCGCGGTCTGTTTGAAGGTGTGATGAACATGCACGCCGTGCTGCGCAAGATTGAACGCGCAGGCATGGACCCCAAGACCAACAAAGGTGGCAAGCCGATTGCCGCCGCCCTGCCCGGCACCGCACTTGGCATCGGTTTGGAAATCCCGCTGGCCTGTCACCGCATCTTTGCCGCGGATAACCCAAAGGCCAAGATCGGCTTGCCGGAAATCCTTGTCGGTATTTTCCCCGGTGCAGGCGGCACAACGCGACTGTCCCGCAAGCTGGGTGCGATGGGCGCATCACCGCTTCTGCTGGAGGGTAAGCTGAATGATCCCAAGAAGGCGAAGGCGGCTGGCGTCGTGGATGAGGTTGTCCCGGCTGATGAACTGCTATCCGCTGCCAAAGCATGGGTTCTGTCAGAGCCTGCAATCGTCAAACCATGGGACGAAAAGGGGTATAAAATGCCCGGAGGCGCCCCTTACCACCCTGCCGGTTTCATGACCTTTGTGGGCGCCTCTGCGATGGTCAACGGCAAGACACAGGGCGTCTACCCTGCCGCCAAGGCCCTGCTGTCCGCCGTCTATGAAGGCGCGCTTGTCCCCTTCGACACCGCCATCAAGATCGAGGCCCGCTGGTTCACCAACGTCCTGATGAACCCATCATCCTCTGCCATGATCCGCAGCCTGTTCATCAACAAAGAGGCGTTGGAAAAAGGGGCTAACCGCCCAGACGCCCCCGACCAAAAGGTCAAAAAGGTCGGCGTCATTGGTGCAGGCATGATGGGTGCCGGCATTGCGCTTGTCTCGGCCCTCGCAGGGATCGAAGTGGTTCTGATCGACAGCACGCAGGAAGCCGCTGACAAAGGCAAATCCTACACCACCGCTCACCTTGATAAAGGTATCGCCCGCAATAAGGTGACCGAGGAAAAGAAAGAGGCCGTGTTGGACCTGATCAACGCCACGACAGACTATGACGCGCTCAAAGGTTGCGATTTGATTGTCGAAGCCGTGTTCGAAGATGTAAGCGTCAAGGCTGACGTCACCGCCAAAGTGCAAGCCATTACCGGCCCTGACTGCATTTTCGCCACCAACACATCGACGCTGCCAATCACCGAACTGGCAAAGGCATCCGCGGACGCCGAGAAGTTCATCGGCATCCACTTCTTTAGCCCCGTGGACAAAATGCTGCTGGTGGAAATCATCAAAGGCAAGAAAACCGGCGATGTGGCCGTGGCCAAGGCGCTCGACTATGTGCGCCAGATCAGGAAAACACCGATTGTCGTCAACGACGAACGGTTCTTCTACGCCAACCGCTGCATCATTCCCTACATCAACGAAGGCATTCGGATGGTGAAAGAAGGCGTCGAACCTGCGATGATCGAGAACGCGGCTAAACTGGTTGGTATGCCGCTGGGCCCACTGCAACTGGTTGATGAAACGTCGATTGATCTGGGCGTGAAGATTGCCAAAGCCACGCGCGCTGCGATGGGCGATGCCTATCCTGACGGCGAAGTCGACGATGTGCTGTTCTGGATGTTTGATCAGGAACGGCTTGGCCGCAAATCCAACGCCGGGTTCTACAGCTATGACGACAAGGGCAAACGTGGCAACCTCTGGGATGGCCTCGCTGCGCAATACCCGGTTGCGGATGAACAGCCTGACCTGATCACCGTGCAGCACCGCCTGCTGTTTGCGCAAACGCTCGAAGCGGTGCGCGCATTGGAAGAAGGCGTGTTGGAAGATATCCGCGAAGGCGACGTTGGCGCGATCCTGGGCTGGGGCTTTGCGCCTTGGTCAGGCGGGCCGTTCAGCTGGCTCGACATCATCGGCGCGCCCTATGCGGCAGAACGCTGTGATCAGCTGGCCGCGGCATTCGGCGCGCGTTTCAGGACGCCTGACTTACTGCGCGAAATGGCCGACAAAGGTCAGGATTTCTACAAGCGTTTTGGCACGGATGCGAAAGCTGCCTAAACCATGTGGCGCATCCCCAAACGGGGTGCGCCACATCAAAGCGTTGTTTGATAGCCAAAGCGTTCGATATCCAGCGCCGCAATTTCTCGCACAATTTCAAACCCCTCCGTGTCATAGTAGCTGCGCCAGTCGGGCCTGCGTTCCGATCTGTTCACATGCGGAATACTTAGCTCAAAACCTAAGTGTTTGCAAAATGGCGCAAGATCCTCCGGATGCTCCAACCGGGCATAAAGCGTGCAGCGGTCCACCCCATTGATGTCGGTGACATAGCTGGCATATGGCGACCGCCTGAGCGTGGATTGGATCATCCTTTGGCGCAGAAATTCGGCAAATTCATACTGCTTTGCCAACTGGACAGCCGGGTGATCAAAGCGCTGCACCCGCAGCCAATGGTAGTAGCTGACCATTCGGTCCCACGGGTTGCGTACAAGCGTAACCACGAAAAAATCCGCTCCAAAAAGCCCCGCAACATCGCGCAAACTACTGTGCTTCCACAATCGACCGGGCGCATTCAGCATCTTGAGCCGCCCGCGTCGGCGCTTGGCCTTTGGCGTGTCACCAACCAGAATATCATCCGCTGCCGCACGATCCTCGAGCGCCAGCGCGAGGCTGGTCCCACCCGTCTTGGGAATATGCACAAAGACAAAACGGCGCTTGGGCGAGATAATCATGCGGGCCTGCGTATGGCGATTGCGGCACCGGACAGCATAATCAACGCCATACCATGTAACCCAAGCGGCGGCACCGTCTGCCCCCACAGATACCAGGCCCATGCGCTGGCAAAGATCAGGAGCGAGAACTCAAAAACCGCCACCGCACTTGCCTCACCAATCTGATAGCCGCGAAACAACAGCATGATGCCGATCAGTGTCCCCGCAGCCTGCATCGCGATCCAGAACATCAAGCCGCCATACCTGCCAGAATGCACAGGGCGGCACGGGTTGGGGCGATGTGTTGCGTCATTGGGTTGGCGTGCTCTCATTTCCTGTCTTCCAAAGTCACCAACATGACGCAATACTCAACCCTCAAAGCGACACAGACTGCGGGAGGGCGACATGGGTTGGATGCGAGACGAAACCGGTTTGGGGAAATGCGCGGCAAACTATGTACCGCTGACGCCTCTGTCGCATTTGCAGCGCGCGGCACTGATCTTTGCCGATCGTGAGGCGGTTGTATATGGCGCAACCCGGCTAAGCTATGCTGACTATTACAGGCGTGTGTCACGGCTTGCCTCGGCCCTTACCAAGGTCGGCGTCACGCCCGGCGATGTTGTTGCAACGATCCTGCCCAATATCCCCGCCCAGTCCGAGGCCGCCTTTGGTGTGCCAGCTTGCGGGGCGGTGCTGAACACCATCAACACAAGACTCGATGTGGATACTGTCGCCTACATCCTTGACCACGGAGAGGCAAATGTCGCCCTTGTGGACAGTCAGTTCCTGCCGCTCGCGATGGCGGCCATTGACCAGATGGAAGGCACAGCCCCGCTGATCATCGAGGTTCCCGACGATCAGGCCCGGGTCCACGCAACGGGCGAACAGCAGAATTATGAGGATTTTCTGGCCACGGGCGACCCCACATTTTCATGGCTCCTACCTGATGACGAATGGGAAAGCCTTGCGCTGAACTACACATCCGGCACAACCGGGCGGCCCAAAGGCGTGGTCTATCATCACCGTGGCGCATACCTGATGACCATGGGCACACCGATCAGCTGGGAATTGCCGCTGTTCATGCGTTACCTGCAAATTGTGCCGCTGTTTCACTGCAACGGCTGGAACCACACCTGGATGATGCCCGCGCTGGGTGGCACCGTGGTGTGCTGCCGCGATGTATCTGCCAAAGCGATCTATGACGCAATTGGCGACGAGGCGGTGACGCATTTTGGCGGTGCGCCAATTGTCCTGAACCTTATCGTGAACGCTAAGGAAGAAGAACGGCGCAGCTTTGACCATGTGGTCGAGGTCTTCACCGCTGGCGCGCCCCCGGCCCCGGCCACGCTGGCCGCAATTGGCAAACTGGGGTTCAACGTCAAACAGGTCTATGGGCTGACCGAGACCTATGGGCATGTGACCGAATGCATCTGGGATGACGCATGGGACACGCTGTCCGAAGACGACCAATCTGCTATCAAGGCGCGACAAGGCGTGGCCTTCCCGATGATGGAGGATGTCACCGTGATGGACGAACATACGGGTCAAGTCGCACGTGACGGTGCGACACAGGGCGAAATCGTGATGCGTGGCAATGCCGTGATGAAAGGCTACCTCAAGAACCCGGAGGCGACGCAAAGGGCGTTCTCTAACGGGTACTTCCACTCCGAAGATCTCGCTTTCCAGCACCCCGACGGTGCGATCCAGATCTCGGACCGGGCCAAGGACATCATCATCTCAGGTGGGGAAAACATCAGTTCTGTCGAGGTCGAAGGTACATTGATGCACCACGCCGCCGTCAATCTCTGCGCCGTTGTGGCCAAACCCGATGACACATGGGGCGAAGTGCCTTGCGCCTTTGTTGAGTTGAAAGATGGGGCCACTGCCCAAGAGGCGGAGATCATCGACTTCGCCCGCGAACGGCTGGCTGGCTTCAAATGCCCCAAAAAGGTAGTGTTTCAGGAACTGCCCAAGACATCGACGGGAAAAATACAGAAGTTTGCGCTTAGAAAGCTGGCGAAGGCTCTGTGAGCCCGCTCCGAGATGCCTCCGGCGGAAGTTTGATTGGACATGGAAAGATGAAGGATGCGCGCCGTCGGGTTGCCCGCTACAGGCTGATCTGGTCAGACCCCCGACATCGCGACTTTCCACGTCACGGTCATCAACGCTTCCGCCTGTACCGCCCATCCAATCTAACGCTGCTTGGTTAAGGCAATGCGAACGTCGTCTTTCCATGTCCAATCAAACTTCCGCCGGAGGGTCCGTCGCTCCAGCATGTCCCTTGGGGTGCAAGATCGTTTCCAGCATGACAATCTGCATCCGCCGCGTTACCTTTGAAAGAAAAGGCAGTTGGGCAAATGACAGCACTGGACAGATACGTGCGGCTGGAAAGCGATGCGTTGTGGCGGGCGGGGCCCGATGTGCAGCGGCGCGATGTCACGATTTCCTTTGGCGACGCCACATTGGTGATTGCTGACGGGGCCGGACGCCCACTCACCCATTGGTCACTGCCCGCCCTGATCCGGCAAAACCCAGATGAGACACCTGCCATCTACGCGCCGGATGATGCAGCAAGCGAGCTTCTTGAGATCGCAGAGCCGACGATGATCGAGGCCATCGAGGACGTGCGCAAAGCACTCGCCAAGTCTCGCCCGCACCCCGGCAAGCTGCGCCATTTGCTCACGGGCGCGGTTACCTTGCTTGTCGCCGCATTGGCCATTTTTTGGCTGCCCGGTGCGTTGACCCGGCAAACCCTTGCCGTCGTGCCCGCACCCAAACGGATTGAGATTGGGACGACGATTCTGGGCCACATGCAGGCCATCACAGGTGCCCCTTGCCGCGCGCCCATGGCAGAGCGGGCCACCCGCGATCTGGCCGTACGGCTTTTTGGTGCTGACACCATGACACAGATTGTTGTGTTGCCCAAACTCGCCGCCGGCAGCATCGCCTTGCCGGGAGGCCTGGTCGCATTGGACAGCCAGATGCTTGGGCAGGCCAACGATCCGGCGGTTGCCGCAGGCTTTGTTTTGGCAGCCCGTGCGGCGGTCGTGGGCGATGACCCCATGCTAAACCTGCTGGAGGATGCCGGTCTCGGCGTCACATTCCGGCTTTTGACAACAGGAGAGATCCCCCATCACATCCTGAGAAGCGTCGCGACAGAGTTCGCCTCTTCCGCACCTTCATCCGAGGTTGATCCGACGGTTTTACGCGCATTGATGACCGAAACGCAGATCCCGCAAACGCCCTATCTGAATGCCGTTGATCAACGCACCGGTTCCATGCCTGACCTTGGTGCAGATCCCATTGATGCAGCAACGGTGCCGCTGATCCTGAACGATAGTGCATGGGTAGCGTTGCAGAATATCTGCAACAACTGACCCATCTATTTGGTGCCGAACATCCGGTCGCCCGCATCACCCAGACCCGGCACGATATAGCCGTTTTCATTCAGATGACTGTCGATCGCCGCCGTCACAATCGGGACGTCGGGATGCGCCTCTTTCATCCGCGCAATGCCTTCAGGGGCGGCCAGCAGACACAGAAAACGGATGTTCTTCGCACCCGCCTTCTTCAACAAATCAATCGCCGCGACCGAAGAATTGCCCGTAGCCAGCATCGGATCAACCGCAATGACAAGGCGGTCCTCCAGCTCTGTCGGCACCTTAAAGTAATACTGCACAGGTTTAAGCGTTTCCTCATCCCGGTACAGTCCAACAAACCCCACACGCGCCGAAGGGATCAGTTCCAGCACACCATCCAAAAGCCCGTTGCCCGCCCGCAGGATCGACACAAGTGCCAGTTTCTTGCCGTCGATCACAGGTGCATCCATCGGCTCCAGCGGGGTGTTGATCCGCCGGGTTGTCATGGGCAGGCCGCGCGTCACCTCATAGGCCAGCAACTGGCTGATTTCGCGCAACAGCTGGCGAAAGCTGGCGGTCGACGTGTCGGTCTGGCGCATCAGTGTCAGCTTATGCTGTACCAGCGGATGGGTAACATGGGTGACGTGTTCAGTCATTGGCAGACTCCAGTCGTTTGGCCACGCGGGCACGGGTCTCGTCATCGCAGAATGCGGCAGCAAGTGCAGTTTGGCCCAGCGTGGCGAAATCATCTTCGTTCCAGCCGAATGTGCGATGCAGCATCTCGTACTCCGCTGTCATGGTGGTGTGAAAGAATGGCGGGTCATCGGTTGATACGGTCACTTTCACGCCCCGATCGCGCAGTTTTTCAATCGGATGATCGGCCCAACCCTGCACCGCTTTGAGCACCACGTTTGAGCCAGGGCAAACCTCAAGCACGATGCCCTGCTCGGCAATCTCATCCACCAGCGCCGGATCTTCAATCGCGCCTATCCCATGTCCGACCCGGGAGACTTTCAAATCACGGATCGTCTCAGCCACCATCGAGGGCCCACCCCATTCGCCCGCATGACAGGTCAGCGGCAGGCCCGCCTCGCGCGCCATGTCAAAACTATAGGCATAGTCACCCGGACGCCCCGCCATTTCGCCCCCGGCCATCCCGTAACCGGTGATGAAATCGCCAACGGTTTCAGCCGCGCAACGGGCGGCGGGTTTGCTGGCCTCCGGTCCGAAATGGCGGATACCCGTGACGATCCCTTTCAGCGTGATGCCTAGCTTGGCCTCGGCCTCATCAGCGGCGTCTTTCATTGCAGCAAGGTAGTCTTTCCAAGCGGCCAAATCACCACCGCCGCAAAAGTCTGGCGAAACGAAGGTCTCCATGTAAACCACGCCATGCGACGCGGTTTCCTCCAACACTGCCATGGTCAGACGGCGGAAATCTTCGGGCGTTTGCAAGGTTGTGCAGGCAGCCTCATAGACTTGCAGGAAGTGATCGAAATCACGGAAGGCATAGCCGCCGCCATCGTCAAAAATCCCGCTGATGTCGATATTCTTTTCAGCGGCGAGTCCACGGATAAATGAAGGCGGCGCGCAGCCTTCAAGATGCGTGTGCAGTTCAACTTTGGGGATGGATTGAAAACTCATAGAAAGCTGGCTCCTTCACCGGAATAGGGCACCGACAGGTGATCTGCGACGCTGGCGGCTACATCGGCAAAACCCAACTGGCCCAGCGCCTTCGCACCGATCCCATGCACTAACACTGGTACGCGTTCGCGTGTGTGGTCGGTTCCAACCCACGTTGGATCGTTCCCATGATCGGCAGTGACAATCACCAGATCACCCGCGCGCGCGCGTTCCAGCAGTTTGCCAAGCTCAGCGTCAAACCATTCAAGATGTGCCCCATATCCTTGCGGGTTTCGTCTGTGACCGTATTCACTGTCAAATTCCACAAGGTTGGCGAAAACAAAAGCCCCATCTGCGGCTTCATCCATCAAATCGTGCAAATGCCCCATCAATGCCTTGTCAGATCCCTTGCGCAGATCATCGATCCCGCGCATCGAAAAAATGTCGCCGATCTTGCCCACCGCATGCACGGTGCGCCCCGCATCATGTACATAGTCGCACAGCGTCGACGCCGGTGGCGCGATTGCAAAGTCCTTGCGATTTGCCGTGCGTTTGAAATGCCCCGTGTCGCCTACAAACGGGCGCGCAATGACACGACCGACCCTCATCTCATGCAGCATCGGCGCCAGATCAGCGCAGAGCTTGTGCAGGCGTTCCAGTCCAAAGGCCTCTTCATGGGCCGCAATCTGTAGCACGCTGTCGGCTGAGGTATAGCAAATCGGCCATCCGCTCTTGAGGTGGGCGGGCCCTTCTTCGTCGATCACCGCTGTACCTGACGCATGGCGATTGGCCAAAATGCCATCTGTACCCGCCAATGCGCAAATCCGCTTGGTCACAACATCAGGGAACGCAGGCTCTGTCTTGGGAAAGACGTGCCACTCCCAGGGCACCGGCACGCCCGCTAATTCCCAGTGCCCCGAAGGCGTATCCTTGCCAATCGACACCTCTGTCGCCGCACCCCACGCCCCGTTTGGTGTGGCCTCCAACCCCGGTGCCACATCGCCAGAGGCCAGCGTCACCGCCGCCCCAAGGCCAAGCGCATCCATCACAGGCACGCACAGCCCCGCATCGCGGGCGATATGCGCAACAGTATTCGCACCGGTATCCGGGTGATCATCGTTAAAGAACTGTGCGGCATCCGGCGCGCCGCCAATCCCGACGCTATCGATCACAATCAGAAATGCACGCGGCATCAGGTCACCTCCTGCAAAATGAGCGGTCCAGGCGGCGTTGCGTCATCACCTATTGTGACGGCAGCCTGCACAGCCATAGCGGCCGCAACCGCTGCATCTTCATCGGCGGCATGCACCACGCAGAGCGGATCGCCACGCGTGACGCTGTCGCCCAGGCCCACCATCTCGGTCAAGCCCACCGCGGGGTTGATCGGGTCGGTTTCGACTTTGCGTCCGCCACCTAAGCCCACAACAGCCAGCCCCAGCGCCTCACCATCAATCGCGGTGATCCGCCCGGTGGCGGGGGCTGTGACATCGCCCACGATAGGCGCTTTGGGCAAATGCGTGTGCCAGTCCTGCGCCATATCGGGCGGGCCGCCAAGGGCCGTAATCATCCGGGCAAAATGCTCCATCGCCTTGCCGGAGCTGATGGCAACCGTGACCCGGTCTGCGGCATCGACCGGGTCTTCGCCCTGCATGACCAGCAGCTTTGTACATAGCACCACCGCCAGATCATAAAGACGGGGGGCGGCAACGGTATTGCCCGCCAGCACTTCCATGCACACAGCAACCTCAACCGCATTGCCCAACGCAGGTGCCAGCGGTTCGTTCATGTCAGTAATCAGGGCCGCTGTCTTGCACCCGGCCCCGTTGGCCGTGCTGACCAAAGCCTGCGCAAGCGCCAAGGCATCCTGAGGCGTCTTCATGAATGCGCCAGAGCCGCATTTGACATCCAGAACGAGGCTTTCCAGCCCCGCCGCCAGTTTCTTGGACAGGATCGAGGCGGTGATCAGGTCAACGCTTTCCACCGTGGCGGTGACATCACGAATGGCGTAAAGGCGGCGGTCAGCAGGTGCGATCTGGCCCGTGGCGCTGACAATGGCACAGCCCACATCGCGGGTGATCTGGCGCAATTGGGCCTCTGAGACATTGATATTCAGACCGGGAATGGCCTCCAGCTTGTCCAGCGTACCCCCGGTATGGCCAAGACCGCGGCCCGACACCATCGGCACATAGGCCCCGCAAGCCGCCAAAACCGGGGCAAGAATCAATGAAACGCAATCGCCCACTCCGCCTGTCGAATGCTTATCAAGCACTGGCCCCGGCAAATCCCATTGCAGCACATCGCCGCTGTCACGCATCCCTTGTGTCAGGGCGATGCGGCCCGCATCCGACAGCCCGTTCAGCACCACCGCCATAGCAAAGGCACCGGCCTGCGCGTCACTGACAAACCCCTTGGCAAGACCATCTGCGAACCACGTCAACTCCTCCAGGCTCGGCGTTTGGTGGCGACGCACCGCGGCTATGATGGCGCGGGCATCCACGTCAGGCGCGACTCATATAATCGGCATCAAAACTGCCCGGCAGCAGGGCAGCGACTGTGGTTTCATGCACAACACCATCCGTTGTAGCCAAGGTGACTTTCACATCGCCTTCGGCAAACTCGGCAATCTTCTGACGGCACCCGCCGCAGGGGCTTACCGGTTTGGGGCTGTCAGCAATGACGACAATCTCTTTGATTGTCGTATCCCCGCCGGCCACCATCGCGGCAATGGCACCGGCTTCGGCGCAGGTACCCTCGGGGTAGGCGACGTTTTCGACGTTACAGCCCACATAGACCGCGCCGGAACCCGCCGTCAGTGCGGCACCAACCTTGAACTTCGAATAGGGTGCGTGGGCATTTTCACGCACGGCAAGGGCAGCAGCGATCAGCGACATGGAACCTCCGGTCATAAGGGTTTTGGCAGAGTGTGACGGGACGCGGCAGGATGCAAGTGCCTAGAGAGCTGTCGCAAAGGCACCCGGCAGCGCCACCTCCAACAGCTCAAGATCATCCGATGGATCACTGTAGCGCGTCTGCATATCAGGTGGCGTGACAAAGGCATCACCGGGCGACAGTACGTAGGGGTCTTTGCCCTCACCCTCCAGTGTCATCGTACCCTCCATCACAAAGGTAAAGTGAATGTCGGCATCATGGCTGGCCCAAACCGGCGCGCCTTCGCCCTTACGGATCACCTGAACCCCGGCGACATCTTTGGTGTTCGCAGCAATTGTCGTGTCACGCGCGATGAACCCCGGCAGACGGGCCGGACGCCAATCGGCCTTTGCCGCTTCATTGAAAACGAAGCGCTGCCCCTGCCATTCGCGCTCAGGGCGCAGGTGTGGGGTGGGCAGTTCCATTTCGTGGTCAATCTCTGTGACATGTTCGGCAGGCACGCCAATTTCGATCACTTCGATCCCTTCGGATGCTTCAAGCACGCGATGCCGGATTTCTGGCGGCTGAATAAAGCAATCGCCAGCAGTCAGCCGGATTGGCGGCCCTTGATCTTCATAGACGACATCAACCCAACCACGATAGCAAAAGATCAACTGAAACCCGACCTTGTGAAAATGCACCATGTCGGGGACCGGGCCGCCATCAGGAATGCGAATATGGCTCGCGATGATCGACCCACCTAGACGACTGGGGATCAAATCACGGTAGTGCATGCCGGCGCGGCCAATGACCCATGGGGCCTGGTCGGCCAGACGGCGCACAACAAAGGCATGGTCGGTCTGCGGCATCTCTACCGGGGCATTCAACGGATGCACCTCGACACGTGTCCCACCGGGCGCTGTCAGAAGCGTTTCGCCCCCCGCAAAACCGGCGTCATCCGTCAAAATGCGCAAGATGCCGGGTGCACCGCCCACTGCCTGATCCAGCCTGACACGCAGGCCACACCCCGAATAGACGGCAACGCTGGGGTCATCTGCTGGGTAAATCATATCCAGCCGCATCCCCAATGTGCCACCAAAGAACCCAAGATCGGCACGTAAATCAACGGTGGGCAAACACACTTCGGCCCGAATATCTGTCATGTCAGTCATGGTTTGCACCCTGTCGTTGCCGCAGTAAATTTGCAAGGGTGGTAACGGGCGACCAAGTCGAAATTGGGCTTTTCCCCACCGCAAATAGATGGTTTAATATTAAACTATCCCGGGAGAACGCGAATGACTGATAACAACAACCGCCCGCGCCAAGCTGCACTGGACTATCACAGGTTTCCCAAACCCGGAAAGCTGGAGATCCGCGCGACCAAGCCCATGGCCAACGGCCGTGATCTGGCGCGTGCCTACTCTCCCGGCGTGGCCGAGGCCTGCCTTGAAATCAAGGCAAACGCGGACACAGCGCGCGACTACACGGCGCGGGGCAATCTGGTGGCGGTTGTTACCAACGGATCGGCCGTCCTGGGCCTTGGAAATATCGGCGCGCTGGCCTCTAAACCGGTGATGGAAGGCAAGGCAGTCCTGTTCAAGAAGTTCGCCAATATCGACTGCTTTGATATTGAACTGAATGAACCTGACCCAGAAAAACTGGCCGATATCGTCTGTGCGCTGGAACCCACATTTGGCGCGATCAATCTGGAAGATATCAAAGCGCCTGACTGCTTTATCGTCGAAAGACTGTGCAATGAACGGATGAACATTCCTGTCTTTCACGATGACCAACATGGCACAGCCATCGTTGTGGGGGCAGCCGCGACCAATGCCCTGCGCGTCGCAGACAAGAAATTCGAAGACATCAAGATCGTCAGTACCGGCGGCGGCGCAGCGGGGATCGCCTGCCTGAACATGCTGCTCAAACTTGGGGTAAAGCGTGAAAACGTCTACCTATGCGATATCGAAGGCCTTGTTTACGAAGGTCGGGAAAAGGATATGACCCCGCAAAAGGCGGAATTTGCCCAAGGCACCACAGCGGCCACCTTGGGTGATGTCATTGATGGCGCTGACCTGTTCCTGGGGCTGTCCGGTCCCGGCGTTCTGAAACCTGAAATGGTCAAGAAAATGGCCACCCGCCCCATCATATTTGCACTGGCCAACCCCAACCCGGAAATCAATCCAGAGGATGCCCGCGCCGCCAATCCCGATGCCATCATCGCCACCGGTCGCAGTGATTTTCCCAATCAGGTCAATAACGTACTGTGCTTCCCCTTCATTTTCCGCGGTGCGTTGGATGTCGGCGCAACCGAAATTAACGACGAAATGAAGATTGCCTGCGTCGAAGGTATCGCCGCCCTCGCCCGTGCAACCACAAGCGCCGAGGCTGCGGCGGCCTACAAAGGTGAACAGCTGACGTTCGGCCCAGAGTATCTGATCCCCAAGCCCTTTGACCCGCGCCTGATGGGTGTCGTTGCCAGCGCCGTGGCGGGGGCCGCAATTGAAACCGGTGTTGCCCAGCGCCCCATCGCAGATATGGCTGCCTATAAGGCAAACCTTGACGGCTCTGTCTTCAAATCTGCCATGATCATGCGCCCTGTCTTTGACGCGGCGCGCACCGCCGCCCGCCGGATCGTCTTTGCCGAAGGCGAGGACGAGCGTGTGCTGCGCGCCTCTCAGGCGATGATGGAAGAAACCACCGACCTCCCCATCTTGATCGGGCGTCCTGAGGTCATTGAGCGACGCTGCGAGCGGGCCGGTCTGAAAATTCGCCCCGGTGTCGACTTTTCAATCGTCAATCCCGAAAACGATCCGCGCTATCGCGACTACTGGGGGACATACCATGATCTGATGGCGCGCAAAGGCGTGACACCAGATCTGGCCAAGGCGATCATGCGTACCAACACGACCGCGATTGCCGCCGTCATGGTGCAGCGCGAAGAGGCCGACAGCATGATCTGTGGCACATTCGGCCAGTACCTTTGGCATCTCAAATACGTCTGCGAAATTCTGGGCACAGAGGCCTATCGCCCCGTCGCCGCGCTCTCGCTGATGATCCTTGAAGATGGGCCCCTGTTCGTGGCTGACACGCAGGTCCACCCCGAACCCACACCAGAACAAATTGCCGAAGCGGTCATTGGCGCGGCACGCCATGTGCGCCGTTTTGGCGTTGATCCAAAAATTGCCCTGTGTTCGCACAGTCAGTTCGGCAACCTCGACAGTGATAGTGGGCGGCGCATGCGCGCGGCGATGGCAATCCTTGATAGCGCGTCGCGTGATTTCGATTACGAAGGCGAAATGCATGTGGACGCAGCCCTTGATGAAGAGTTGCGCAACCGCGTTTTCCCCGCCGCGCATCTGCCCGGTGCCGCCAATACGCTGGTCTTCGCCAACACTGACGCCGCATCCGGCGTACGCAACGCGCTGAAGCAAAAGGCGGGTGGGCTCGAGGTTGGACCAATCCTAATGGGTATGGGCAACCGCTGTCATATCGTGACGCCGTCCATCACAACACGCGGGCTGCTGAATATGTCCGCCGTCGCTGGAACACCGGTGGCGCACTACGAATAGGGGCTGGCGGGGTCGGGACAGAACCCCGCCAGCGATTTGGACTTAAGGGTTCAGATCTGCTGGGTCAGCATCCTTCACGTCAGTCCAAAAGGTCTCGGCCGTTTCGATGTGGCCGGGGATGTCTTCCTGCCAGATTTCAGAAACAGCCGGCGACAGGTTGAGGTACAGGCGGCCATCGACGATCTTCCAAACCTCTGGATCACCGTCAAATTTGAACCCGTTGGCCAGACCAAAGGCACAAAACCCGCCATACTGTGGCGCGTATTGGTCAGGGTCAGCCTCGAACAGCGCTTTGGTTTCTTCGGATGCAAACCGATAGACGGCGCCATTGTGCTCAGCGGTGATGTTCACCTGACCTCGCTGTGGCGTGCCTTGTGTGAAGTACGATGTCGGATCAACCCCGCGCAGTGCAAGATCGGTGCTGGTGACGTTGACATCAAATTCACCAGCAAAGGCGGTTGCGGCAAAACTTGCGGCAAGGGCAGTAGCGGCGATGCCGGTTTTCAGTAGGTTTTTCATTTGGTATTTCCTTTGTATTTCTAAGCCGCGCAATACCGGCAAACGGATCAAATGAACTGGTTATTGAATGCGACCTCACAGCTATGAATGTGGCGGCGTTGTCGCAAATCACATGCTGCTCACCGAAATTTGCAAACAGCAGAAGAATTCACTTTTTCACCTGCAAAACAACTCGTTAAGCACATGTTGCCCGCTGTGCAGGATATGCTGTGCGCCATTGCACGGATGATTGCGATTGATTTGTGAAAAAATTTACAGCGATCCGACCCAGAACGCATTCCTGTGTTGCTGAACAGATTGCACCTGCTTTACAAATTCCCAAGTCAGGGAGGCGCACATGAAATACCGCGACGTATACGCCAGTTGGAAAGATGACCCCGAAGGGTTCTGGATGGATCAGGCCAAGTCAATCGACTGGGTCACACCGCCATCACGTGCGCTCGACGAGAGTAACGCCCCGCTTTACCGCTGGTTCACCGATGCAAAAGTGAACACCTGCTATAACGCTGTGGACCGCCACGTCGAAAACGGGCGCGGTGATCAGGCGGCCATCATCTATGACAGCCCCGTCACCAACACCAAATCCACCATCACCTACGCCGAATTGCAGACCCGCGTGGCCACACTCGCCGGGGCTCTGCGCGACAAAGGCGTGACCAAAGGTGACCGGGTGATTATCTACATGCCAATGATCCCCGAAGCGCTCGAGGCGATGCTCGCCTGCGCCCGCCTTGGTGCGATTCACTCCGTCGTCTTTGGTGGCTTTGCCGCCAACGAACTTGCCGTGCGCATTGATGACGCGACGCCCAAGGCGATCATCGCCGGTTCCTGCGGGATCGAACCGGGGCGGATCGTCGAATATAAACCCCTGCTGGACGGTGCGATTGCACTGGCTGATCACAAGCCCGATTTCTGTGTGATCCTGCAGCGCGCACAGCACACCGCCACCCTTATCGTTGATCGTGACTACGACTGGCACGCCATGCAAAAGGGCGTCACCCCCGCCGATTGCGTCCCTGTCGAGGGCGATCACCCAGCCTACATCCTTTATACATCCGGCACCACCGGCGCGCCCAAGGGCGTTGTCCGCCCGACGGCGGGCCATCTGGTCGCGCTCAACTGGACAATGAAGGCGATCTACAACGTCGACCCCGGTGATGTGTTCTGGGCGGCCTCTGACGTAGGTTGGGTCGTCGGCCATTCCTACATCTGCTACGCCCCCCTGATCCATGGCAACACAACCGTGGTGTTTGAAGGCAAACCCATCGGCACCCCCGACGCAGGCACGTTCTGGCGGGTCATTGAGGAACATAAGGTCAAATCATTCTTTACCGCCCCCACGGCGTTCCGCGCGATCAAACGCGAGGGCCCGGAGGGCGAAATGATCAAGGATTACGACATCTCGCACCTGCGCGCGTTGTATCTGGCGGGCGAACGGGCAGACCCCGACACGATCGAATGGGCGCAGCGCGTCATGGGCGTGCCAGTCTACGATCACTGGTGGCAGACCGAAACCGGCTACACCATCGCTGGCAACCCTGCGGGGATCGAGGCACTGCCGGTCAAAATAGGGTCACCCACCGTGGCGATGCCCGGCTATGACGTGCGAATCCTGGACGAAGCAGGCCACCCGATGCCAGCTGGTGAATTGGGTGCCATCGCCGTCAAACTTCCCCTGCCCCCCGGCACGTTGCCGACGCTGTGGAACGCGGAAGAGCGGTTCATCAAATCCTACCTCAACACCTTCCCCGGCTATTATGAAACCGGCGATGCGGGCATGATCGACGAAGACGGCTATCTCTACATCATGGCGCGGACGGACGACGTGATTAACGTGGCCGGACATCGGCTTTCAACCGGTGCGATGGAGGAAGTGCTCGCCGGTCACCCTGATGTCGGCGAATGCGCCGTGATTGGCGTCACGGACCAGCTAAAAGGGCAATTACCGATGGGGTTTGTCTGCCTCAACAAGGGCTGTGACAGACCGCATGAGGAGATCGCGAAAGAGGTCATCAAATCTGTGCGCGACACCATCGGGCCGGTGGCGGCCTTCAAACTGGTCGCTGTGGTGGACCGCCTGCCAAAAACGCGGTCAGGCAAGATCCTGCGGGCCACAATGGTGAAGATTGCTGATGCACAAGAGTTCAAGATGCCTGCCACGATTGATGATCCGGCGATTTTGGATGAGATCAAGGACGCGCTGAAGCCGCTGGGGTATGCGGGGAGTTAGGGAATGAACATCGGTTCTGAGCGCATTCAACCGATGCCGCAATGGATATGAGTGCCCGATTATGCCGTCACCTTGGCTGAGTTCCAACGATCCCCCGGGGGCTAAGCTCCGACCAATTTTAATAATGCAGCTGCGCTAGGCGATATAGATTGCCAGCTGCGGATCAGCTCCATCGAGGTGATCGCATTTACCAATGTGTGCGTTAGTCCGCCCATCGCTCTACCGCCCTGTCGACAAACTGATCGATCACGATAACGTGAACATCATGTGAAAATTCATGCTGTGGCAAAGTAACTGCGCCTCGAACAGGGAGAATTCAAATGCAAGCGAACACAACCGATTACTCAAACGCCTCCGACGATACCAATCAAGCAGCCACATCCGTGCTAAACATGGCAAATTTGGTCGTACTGCATTGGGCAATCTACTGGATCATGAACGGCCTGGACAAGTTTTTGAACCGAACGGATCTCGGTCTCTTTACGTGGTTTGGCAAAGACCGCACCGAGCAGTTTTCAGGCTATCTCGAGAGGACAGATATGCCGATATCTCTGCTTGAACCGATCCTCTACACGACCGGAATTCTTGAGTTACTCGTCGCCATTCCGCTGATCATGGTCCTCGTGGCCGCATGCACCGGGCGCCGGGTCAGTCGTTTCCTGTTTGAGCAGGGTTTTGTCTGCGGCACGCTGATCTTTGTCGGCTTTTCCTTTTTCGACGTCATACTTGGCGACCGGGCTGAGCTTTGGGAACATGGTACATTCTTTGTCGGCATCCTGCTCAGCTACAAACTCGCGAAAGAGGCCTATACCGAGAATGGGCAGTTTGAGTAGCTGCACTGTAGCGACCAAAGGCTAGATCGTCGAAACGGCGAGGCGCCACAAAACTAGGCGGTTTCTATTGCTCCCATACACCTAAGGGCGCCCTCTGAAGGCCAGTTGGTCTAGAGCCACTCTATTTAAGCGGACCTTCGGTATGTTCACCGGAGGGCCACTTCCGCCGCTAAGCTGTCTGGACGACCTCAAGCAAACTGCTCCCTGATCAGCCGCTCCTCCAACCCATGTCCGGGATCAAACAGGATCCGGTGCCGCACGGCGGGTTCAGAGTGTATCTCCACACTCACCACATCCCGCACAGATTTCCCGTCCGCATCCGCCATCACGGGCCGTTTGCCCGGATCAATCACATCAAACCGCACCACCGCCTTTTTCGGCAACAGCGCCCCGCGCCAGCGCCGGGGCCGAAAGGCCGACATGGCCGTCAGCGCCAGCACATCAGACCCAATCGGCAGGATCGGCCCGTGCGCGGAATAGTTGTAGGCCGTGGATCCCGCAGGTGTGGCCACCAACGCGCCATCGCAAACCAACTCTTCCATACGCATGCGACCATCCACGGTGATCCGTAGCTTGGCCGCCTGCGGACCCGCACGCAGCAGGCTGACCTCATTGATTGCCAGCGCATCGTGCATCGTGCCATCGACCGTCAGCGCCGTCATGGTCAGCGGGTTGATCACTTCTTCCTCTGCCGCGTCCAGTCGGGCGCGCAGATCGATATCGCCATAGGCGTTCATCAGGAACCCGACAGTGCCACGGTTCATCCCGTAAACCGGCACGTCCAACCCCTGCGTCGCGTGCAGCGTTTGCAGCATGAAACCATCGCCGCCCAAGGCGACAATCACGTCCGCCTCTGCCTGTGGCACATCCCCGTGGGTCGCGGCCAACTCGCGCAGGGCGGTCTGGGCGATAGGCACGGGACTGGCCACAAAGGCGATCTTGGGGCGGGGCATAAGCAAATAACCTTTTCGTTCCGATAAGTTGTGCGGGGATCAGCCCCGAAACGCAAGCCGCAGATCGGAAACCCCGCGTGACGCACTCATAAAGATCATGGTCGTTTTGGTGCTTTAGCCCGCCCGCACGCTGGGCTATGAGGGCACAGGATACAACACGCCCAAGGGGGATGCACCGATGAACGCCACTGTCCACGACGACGGCTTTTTCACCGAAACACTGGATACGCGTGATCCGGAAATTTACGCCGCGATGCAGGCCGAACTGAAACGCCAGCGCAAAGAGATTGAACTGATCGCATCGGAAAACATCGTCTCTGCCGCCGTGATGGAGGCGCAGGGTGGCGTGATGACAAACAAATACGCCGAAGGCTACCCCGGGCGCCGTTACTATGGCGGGTGTGAGCACGTGGACGTGGCTGAAAACCTTGCCATTGAGCGTGCCAAAAAATTGTTCAACTGCGACTTCGCCAATGTGCAGCCAAACTCAGGCTCGCAGGCAAATCAGGGTGTGTTTCAGGCGCTGTTGCAGCCCGGCGATACGATCCTTGGCATGTCGCTGGATGCAGGCGGCCACCTGACCCACGGGGCAAAACCCAACCAGTCCGGCAAATGGTTCAATGCCGTGCAATATGGCGTCCGCAAGCAGGATAGCATGCTGGACTATGATGAGGTGCAGCGCCTTGCGACCGAACATCAACCCAAGATGATCATCGCCGGTGGCTCTGCCATTCCGCGCATCATTGATTTTGCGAAAATGCGCGAGATTGCAGATAGCGTGGGCGCCTACCTGCTGGTTGATATGGCGCATTTTGCGGGCCTGGTCGCTTGCGGTATTTATCCGTCGCCCTTCCCCCACGCGCATGTGGCCACGACCACAACGCACAAAACCTTGCGCGGCCCGCGCGGTGGCATGATTGTCACCAATGACGAGGCGATTGCGAAGAAATGCAACTCTGCCATTTTCCCTGGCATTCAGGGTGGCCCGCTGATGCATGTGATCGCAGGCAAGGCCGTCGCCTTTGGCGAGGCGCTGCGCCCCGAATTCAAGGCCTATCAGGAACAGGTTGTGAAGAACGCACAGGCGCTGGCCGATCAACTGATGAAGGGCGGCCTTGATATTGTCACTGGCGGGACGGACAGCCATGTGATGCTGGTCGATCTGCGGCCCAAAGGTGTGAAGGGCAACACCACTGAAAAGGCCTTGGGTCGCGCCCATATCACCTGCAACAAAAACGGCATCCCATTTGACCCCGAAAAGCCGATGGTCACATCCGGTATCCGTCTGGGGTCACCCGCGGGCACGACACGCGGTTTTGGCGAAGCTGAGTTCCGCCAGATCGCGGACTGGATCGTGGAAGTGACCGAAGGGTTGGCCGCCAATGGCGAAGACGGCAATGGCGCAGTTGAGGACAAGGTAAGAGCAGAAGTCGAAGCACTTTGCGACCGCTTCCCGATTTATCTAAACCTCTGAGGCTTAGTTTGCCCGGCCAACCGGCCGGGCATCCGCACGCGGTTCAGCTAAACAAACCCACGCTGCACCAGAACAAATAGCAACAACGCGCCGGTCACCAGCAAGGCAAAAGCAATCGACGCTATCATGTTGAGCGCCGCCGTCCGCCGCCGCGCGCCCAGATCGATACCTTCCACAAAATCCAGCACGCGACGGTGCGCCAGCTTGGCCCGTGCCATATCGACCATGCGCTGCAGCTTGGGGTTCTCCGAAAGGGCAACCGCCTGTGCCAGATAGGTCGCATCACCGCGCACGCGGCGCGGCAGCAGACGTCCGGCCTTGCGGATTTGCGCATCCAGTGACCGCCCACGCACCCGGAGCTTGCTCTCCAAGGCCGCCTGCACCTCGTCCACCATCTGTTGTAACGTCATCGCCATAGGCCACCGGGTAATTGCTTGGGCCTGATTGCTCAATCCCTCTGGCCCCTGCCCGCGCGGAAGGCTACCAGTAGATGCATGTTGAACACGGTAAGATATGACGGACCGGGTGACGTGCCCTTGCTGATCGCACATGGACTGTTTGGCTCGGCGCGCAACTGGGGCGTGATCGCCAAGCGGCTATCCGAGAAGCGGCCCGTGGTGACCGTGGATATGCGCAATCACGGGAAAAGCGATTGGCAGAATACCCACTCGTATCAAGAGCTTGCCAACGATCTGGCACAGGTCTTGGACAGGCCTGCGGATGTGATCGGGCATTCGATGGGGGGCAAGGCTGCGATGGTCCTGGCGCTGCAGAACCCTGAAAAAGTTCGGAAACTGATCATCGCGGACATCGCACCTGTGGGCTACGGGCACACCCAGATGGGACCGATTGAGGCGATGCGAAGTGTGGATCTGTACAGCGTCAGCAGCCGGGCAGAGGCCAAGGCGCAGTTAGGCGAACTGGAACCCGGCGTGGATGACTTTCTGCTGCAAAGCCTTGATCTGAAAGAGAAACGTTGGCGTTTGAATTTGGATGTACTGAGCGCTGAGATGGATAAGATCATCGGGTTCCCAGAGGTGTCAGGCCAATTCAGCGGGCCAACGCTGTTTCTGTCCGGGGGTAATTCTGACTACGTGCAGCGCGACGCGCGGCCCCGAATCAAAGCGCTGTTCCCGCAAGCCAAATTTGCCAAAATCCCCGGCGCGGGCCACTGGCTGCACGCTGAAAAACCGCGCGAGTTCGCGGCGGCGGTGGCGGCATTTCTGGCGTAAAAACCCTGCACAGATAGCGTACATACTCGTACGTACAGCACCGCTATCTTGCCCTGCCACGCACCGCCCGTTAGGCTGCGCCAATCAGATTGAACAAAGAGGTTCCCCATGATCCGTATCGCCCTTGTCCTGACTGTCCTTGGCCTGTCCGCCTGCGAAACCGTGCAAGGGGTTGGACGGGATATCACAAATGCAGGCGCAGCGATCGACCGCTCGCTTTAAACACTACTTACGCTCCGCAAATGCGATCCGAGTAGCAACACACAGACCTTCCGGGCAGGCCACATAAGACGCTGCACAATCGTTGGAAGCGGTGGTGCGAGGAAGGGATCTGCGTGTTGAGAATGATAAGCTTGGCTAAAGATCACGGTGAGACGAAAACCATCATGATCGACGCCACCCCCCCCTCAATTCCTATAGCACGCTGTCCAGATTAGGGGCAAAAAAGGGGCATGGGCGATGGGTATCTATTCACGATGAGCCCTGCCCCTAAGACGGCGCTTCGCAGGCCAATGCGACAGCAAAAGAGCTACGGTTCACATGCCGGCCGATATCGCGTGTGGTCAGTTCGCCATCGTCAAGCGTGGTCGCCATCACCCGGCTCCAATCCGCATTGGCTGTGATCATCTCTGGCCCCTGCCCACAATCACGGATGCCGCCGCCGATATCAGCCTCTCCGATCCGGTGGTTGGTCAGGCCGGGCAAGTCTGCGACAGGGTGCAACGCGCCGCCCTGAAACCGCCAGACCCGCAAGGTCTTTGCCAGGTGTGGTCGGTCGATATAGGCAATCTCAACAAAGCCATCCCCGTCCAGATCGGCGGCACCTATCATCGCAAGCCAGCGATGACGGCGGCCGATTGCAGGGGTTTCGGCAACCAGCGCAATAGTCGATCCGTGGGGATGTTCGGCGCTTACTACCTCATCCCAAATGCGGATCGCTGCACCGCGATCAAAATAGGAAACGACGGTGATCACCTCTGCGGTGCCATCGCCATCAAGATCAACCAACCGCGGTTCTGTATCCTCATAAACCGCGCCAACGCCCAGCGCCGAGGTCGCCATCACCCGGCCATCGGCCAGGCGGAAGGTAATCCCTTCGTATTCGCCCCCCGGGACGACACCGTGACCATAGACATCCGTGCGATTGCCGTACGCGGCCCCCACAATATCTGCGCTGACAGGACCGGCGCAGATCATAACAAAGGCAAGCAGCCGTGTGATCAAATCTGTTTCTCTGGCATCTGCACGCGCAGACCGTCCAACGCATCCGTCACCTTCAACTGGCAGGTCAGGCGCGACTTTGCGGCGTCAGGTTCATAAGCAAAGTCGAGCATGTCTTCTTCCATGGCGTCCTTCGCCGGCAGCTTTTCCACCCAGGCATCATCCACATAGACATGGCAGGTCGAACAGGCGCAGGCGCCGCCGCAATCGGCCTCGATCCCCGGAATGCCGTTGTCGCGTGCGCCTTCCATGACAGTCAGCCCATTGGCGACATCCACGACGTGTTCTTTGCCGCCGTGTTCAACATAGGTAATCTTGGCCATTTTTCCTGTTCCTCTGAAATCCACCGATCTGAAAACCTAAGTAGTGTACGATTCTTACGCTCGCTACCCCCAAATGCACCTTTCAATTGCGCGAACCTGACGCTGCACTGTGGACATTCGCCACATTCTATTTACCTTTTGCGGACGTTGGGTCGGGGAGGCCCGGAACATATGGAGAGATCAATGAAATTTTTATCCAAAGCCGTTCTGGCGGCAAGCATCGTCGTTGCTGCACCTGCCGCACAGGCGCAGGACACCGAAGAGGCAAGCTATATCCTTGCGACGGCCTCAACCGGTGGCACCTACTACCCCGTCGGCGTGGCCCTTTCTACGCTTGTAAAGGTCAAGCTCGAACCGCGCCAAAAAATCGGCATGTCCGCGATCAGCTCTGCGGGTTCTGGCGAAAACGTCCGCCTGATCCGTGAAGGCGAAGCGCAGTTTGGCATTCTGCAGGGCCTCTTTGGCTATTATGCAGCCTCGGGCACTGGTCCGGTTGCAGATGCAGGACCACAAGATCATCTGCGGTCCGTGACAATGCTGTGGCAGAATGTTGAACAGTTTGTCGTCACCTCTGACGTGGCCACCACCGGCACGATTGAGGATATGGTTGCGCTGACAGGCGAAAGCATGGCCCTGGGCCGCCAGAACTCTGGCACGATCGGGTCAAACGCCACGATCATGTCCGGTTTCGGTATTGATATCGAAACTGACTATGAGCTGGTCTTTGCAGGCTACGGTCCATCCGCCGAGGCGTTGCAAAACGGTCAGGTCAAGGGCATCGGGACACCGGCGGGCGTGCCCACAGGTGCCGTCAGCCAGTTGATGGCTGCTGCCGGTGACAGCGTCACCATGCTGAACTTCACCGATGAGCAGATGGCCATGGCGGACGGCGATCGCGGCCTTTGGACGCGCTACGTGATCCCAGCGGGCACCTATCCGGGTCAGGCTGAGGATATCAACACAATTGCGCAGCCAAACTTCCTGGCAACACATGCGGATCTGCCAGAGGAAAACGTCTATCAAATCACCAAGACGATCTATGAGAACCTGCCGTTCCTGCAGGCGATCCACCCGGCCACCAAAGCCATGGCGCTCGAGGCCGCGATTGCGGGTCTGCCGGTGCCACTGCACCCCGGTGCAGCCCGGTTCTATCAGGAGCAGGGGATCGAGATCCCTGAGCGTCTGATCGCCAACTAAACGCAGCCCGGCCCGTGCCATTTTGGTGCGGGCCGATCTTTGTGCAAGGGGACGCCCATGTCAGACGAAACCCCAATCGACGCACCGGGTTTGCGCGCATTCATCGGGTTGCCCAACACCGCCCTGACCGTGTTGTGCTTTCTGGTCGCCGTCGGACATATTGTCGTCGCCCTCTATCCCCAACTCATGACTGAGTTTCACCGCAACGCGTTTCACTTTGCTGGATTTGCGTTTTTGGCGGCTGTGCTACACCCAATGATCAAGGGCAAAACCCGCAGCAAGCCGATGCTGATATTTGATCTGGCATTGGGCACATTGATTGCAGTGTCAGCCATATACCTGCCCTATGCCGAGCAAGGCATCTACGACCGCAGTGTCAAATTCAACACGTTGGACTGGATCGCAGCCGTGATCTGCATTCTTGGCGCGATTGAACTGACGCGCCGCCTGACCGGTCTGGTCATCCCCTGCCTGATCATTATCGCGATCTCCTACGTGGGCTGGTGGGGCCAGTTAGTTGGCGGCGTATTTTCGTTCCCCGGCCTGAGTTGGGAATCCATCGCGTTCCGCTCAATCTTTGGGGATGACGCAATGTTCGGGACAATCGCACGGATTTCGTCCACCTTTGTCTTTCTCTTCATCATCTTTGGTGCATTCTTGCTGCGTTCGGGTGCGGGCGATTTCGTCATCAATATTGCCCGCGCGATAGCGGGCCGTTTGGTTGGCGGGCCGGGCATTGTTGCCGTTATTGCTTCGGGCCTCACAGGCACGATTTCCGGCTCTGCTGTGGCCAATACTGCCTCGACCGGCGTGATCACGATTCCCTTGATGAAAAAGGCAGGCTTTCCTGCCAAATTCGCAGGCGGGGTCGAGGCTGCGTCCTCCACCGGTGGCCAATTGATGCCCCCCATTATGGGTGCGGGTGCCTTCGTGATGGCAAGCTTTACCCAAATTCCTTACGAAACCATCGTCGCGGTCGCGGCCCTGCCTGCCCTGCTCTATTTCCTGTCCGTCGTCTTCTTCGTGCGGATTGAGGCGCGCCGCTTGGGCCTGCAACCAATGGACAATGAAGGCGAAACGGTTGGCTCTGCCTTTAAGAAAGGCGGTGCCAGCTTTGTCATTCCCATTGGGTTGCTGATCACCCTGCTGGTGTCCGGCTTTACGCCTGCTTATGCCGCCGTCTACGGCATTCTGGCGGTGATCGGATCAAGTTGGCTGACAGAAAACCGCATGGGGCCGCGCGCGGTGTTTGAGGCGCTGGTGATGGGCACAAAGGGCATGATCATGACGGCCGTCCTCCTGTGCGCGGTGGGCCTTGTGGTTAATGTGATTGCAACAGCAGGGATCGGAAACACCTTTAGCCTGATGATTGCTGATTGGGCCGGTGGCAATCTGCTGATCGCCATTGTGATGGTGGCCATTGCCAGCCTTGTGCTGGGCATGGGGTTGCCTGTGACGGCGGCCTATATCGTGCTGGCCACATTGTCCGCCCCGGCCCTTGCGGGTATGATCGCCGACAGGTTTGTGATTGATGCACTGGCCAGCGGCAATCTGCCCGAAACCGCCCAGGCGATCCTGATGATTGGCGTCCCTGATCCCGCCGTTCTGGCAGGCCCGCTTAACTTTGAAGACGCGCGTGACCTGATCCGCGCTTTGCCGCTTGAAATCGCGGCCCCTTTGCGTGATCTGGTCGTTCCGCAGGACATTGCGATTGCAGCACTGCTATCGGCCCATATGATCATCTTCTGGCTAAGCCAGGACAGCAACGTCACCCCCCCTGTTGCCCTGGCAGCCTTTACCGCAGCGGCCATCGCCAAGGCCCCCGCAATGGCGACAGGCATTGCAAGCTGGAAGCTGGCCAAGGGCCTTTACATCGTGCCGTTGATGATGGCCTACACGCCGCTGCTATCGGGCGACTGGGCTGTCATGCTGGTGCTTTTCGGCTTTGGTGTGGTGGGTATCTACGGGCTTGCCGGGGCCTTGCAGGGCTGCATGGAGACGCGGCTAAATCCTAGCCTGCGTGTCGTATCGGGACTGGCCGGGGTGGCATGTCTCTGGCCCGGAATGCTGTTGGTCAACTTCGTTGGGGCCGCCGTGGTGATCGGCCTGTTCGTCATCAGCACGCGGCAGGTGCACGCAAAGGCCTTATCATGAACACGCACCAAGGCAGTTGTCTTTGCGGGAAAGTCACCTTTGTGATCAAGGGTGACCTGCCGCCGCTTAACGCCTGCCACTGCACGGCCTGCCGCAAGCAGTCTGGCCATTTTGAAGTGTCGGTCGATATCCCCCGCAGCGCCCTGTCGGTCACTGGCGAAGCACACATCGGCTGGTATCAGTCATCTGCGAAGGTGCGGCGCGGGTTTTGCAAGACCTGCGGCTCAACGCTGTTTTGGGATCCCATCTTTCAGGATTGGACGGCCGTGGCGATGGGGGCCTTTGATACGCCAACACATACCAAAATCGCACGGCACATCTTTGTGTCGGAAAAGGGTGACTACTACGACATCACCGATGGGTTGCCGCAAAACGAGACCTGAGAAAACACAAAGGCGGCCCCGGATGGGACCGCCCCGTCTTTTGCTCGATTGAGCAAGTTACTCTTCAAGCACGAGCGCCACAAACCGTGGATCACCACCGCGACGGACCAACAGCAGGATCGATTTGCGCCCTGCTTCGGATGCCGCTTCGACCTGGGCCGCCAGATCATCGACGGTTGCGACCGGGTCCTGCCCTGCTTCAGTGATCACATCACCTTCAAGCAGGCCTTTGGATGCCGCCTCGGACTCTGGGTTGATCGCAGTGATCACAAGACCAGTTTCGACCGACAGGGAAAACTGATCTGTCAGCTCTGGTGTGATCTCGGACAATGTCAGACCAAGGATCTCGGACTGCTCCGGCTCTTCGCTTTCCTCGGTCGAGGCTGGGAAAGCCACAGCTTCGGAGGTTTCACGGCGACCCAGAACAACGGTCAGGTCTTCCATGTCACCATCGCGCAAGACGGTCACGGGCACTTCTTTGCCAACCGGGCTGTTGCCAACGATACGGACCAACTCGCGGGTGTCTTCAATCTCGATCCCGTCGAAATTCAGGATCACGTCACCGGCCAGCATACCCGCATTCTCGGCGGGGCCAGCGGGCACATCCGTGACCAAGGCACCGCGCGCAAGTCCCAAACCTTCGATGGCGTCGACCATATCAGGGGTGACATCCTGAATGCGCACACCCAACCAACCACGGCGGGTTTCACCGAATTCGATCAACTGATCAACAACATTGGTAACAACAGCAGAAGACATCGCAAAGCCGATCCCAATGGACCCACCATTGGGTGACAGGATCGCGGTGTTCACCCCGACAACTTCACCGTCCATGTTGAACAGTGGACCGCCAGAATTGCCGCGGTTGATCGCGGCATCTGTCTGAATGTAATCGTCATAGGTGCCCGACAGCGCACGGTTGCGGGCAGAAACGATACCGGCAGAGACCGAAAAGCCCTGACCAAGCGGGTTGCCCATGGCCATGACCCAGTCACCCACGCGGGCACCAACGGCGTTACTGTCGCCGAATTCCACAAATGGCAGGCCTTCCAGATCAACCTTCAACACAGCGATATCGGTGTTGGGGTCTGTGCCCACCAATTCAGCAGGGACACCGGGTTCACCGCCCGGAAAAAATTCGATGAGGATCTCGTCAGCACCTTCGATGACGTGGTTGTTCGTGACGATATAGCCGTCGTCAGAAATGACAAAACCAGAGCCCAGCGCCGAAGAACGTTGCGTGCGATCGCCTGGCCCACGCTCGAGGTCGTCAAAGAACTCCTCAAACGGAGAGCCCTCGGGCACAAGTCCCTGCGGCCCGGTGCGGCCTGCAATTGTTGTGCTGGTGGTAATGTTGACAACCGATGGGCTGATCTGCTCGGCCAGATCGGCGAATGTTGCTGGGCGCGATTGCGCGGCAGCGGCTGTGATCTGCGCCAGCACCATCGCAACGGCGACAGCGAGGGTCGTCACCAGCGCCATGATCAGATGGCGTGTGCGCGTCTCTTGGTGTTGAATTGCGGTTGCCTTGGCTTTCACGGGCCAATCTCCTTTGTCATGTCTCGGGGCGGATCAGAGCCGATCCTATCAATTCATCATGTTCTATGTAGGGCGCAAATTGTGCAACGCAAACTTCTGGCACAAACGCTCAATAGGCCGTGATTGCCTGTGTGAGGTGTGTTTTTCGTGAACTGAAACAAAAAAGGGCCAGCAAAACGCCAGCCCTTTTCGTATCTTTTCACCGCAAGCCTACTCGCTCGCGGCACCTTGATCGGACTTCAGGTAGTTGAAAAACTCATTGTCAGGCGACAGAACCATCGTTGAGTTCCCCGGCCGCAGCGACCGTTGGTAAGCGGTCATAGAGCGATAGAATTCAAAGAATTCAGGATCAGCGCCAAAGGCGTTTGCGAAAATCTCGTTCCGCTCAGCGTCGGCCTCACCCTGAATGATCTGGCTTTCACGTTCTGCCTCAGACACCAGCTCGATCACGGTACGGTCGGCTTGCGCTTCAATACGTTGCGCAGCCTCATTACCGCGCGCGATTTCGTCCGCAGCCTCGCGCTCACGCTCGGCTTTCATACGTTCGTAGGTCGCGTTGAGGTTTTCCGGCGGTAAGTCTGTCCGCTTTAGACGCACATCAATGACTTGCAGACCAAGTGATGTTGCCTCTGCGATTGCAGAGTTGCGAATGCGCAGCATGAGCGCTGCACGGTCCGTAGACAGAATATCGTTTGACGAAACAGAACCCAGAACCTCACGTGTTTCAGCGCGCAGGATGCTGTCCAGACGGCGCGCCGCCGCCTCTTCGCCACCAGAACCCACCGCGCGGCGGAACTGTTCAACGTCTGCAATCCGGTAGCGTGCAAAGGCATCGACAACCAGACGGCGATCATCCGACGGTGTCACCTCAAGCGGCTCCAAATCACGGCTGAGGATGCGGTCGTCATAACGCACGACTTCCTGGATTAATGGGATTTTGAAGCCCAACCCCGGCTCTTCCTGCACTCTGACGATCTGACCGAACTGGAGGACCAGCGCCTTTTCGCGTTCGTCCACGATGAAGATCGACGACAGTGCGACAATCACGGCAACCGCAACTGCCGGCAATAGGAATGCTGACTTACGCATTAGTTTGACCCTCCGGTTGTATTGCGACGCAGATCGTTCAGCGGCAAATACGGCACAACACCTTGTCCGCCCCCTTCGCCTTCATCCAGCAGGATGATGTCGACACCGCCCAGCACGCTTTCCATGGTTTCCAGATACAGGCGCTTGCGCGTTACCTCTGGCGCCTTTTCATACTCGGCCAGAACGGCAGAGAAACGGCTGGCTTCACCGGTCGCCTCGTTGACAACCTGTGCGCGGTAACCTTCAGCCTGCTCGAGAATTTGGGCGGCCTGGCCACGGGCTTCGGCCACAACACGGTTGGCATAGGCATCCGCCACGTTTTGCACCCGGTCACGTTCCTGTTCCGCATCCTGCACGGCGCGGAAAGAGGCGATGACGGGTTCTGGCGGATCGGCCTTGTCAAAGTTCACACGGATGATCGTCACACCTGAACCGTAACTATCAAGGGTGGACTGGATCAAATCCGCCAAACGATCAGCAATCGCGCCACGATCACGGTTCAGGATTGGTGCAAGGTCGGATTGCGAGATAATCTCGCGCATCGCGGACTCTGCCACAGCTTCAATCGTTTGCGGCGGGTTAGCGAGGTTAAAAAGATACTTTTCTGGATCGTTGATGTTCCAGACAACCTGAAAGTCGATATCGACGATGTTTTCATCACCCGTCAGCATCAGGCCTGCATCCATCCCTGACCGGCTAGTGCCGATGTCGATGTTGCGTTCTGTTGTGACGGCGATCACTTCACGCGTCACAATCGGCCAAGGGGCAAAATTCAGACCGGATTCGCCGATTTCCAGGAAATCACCCAGCAACAGTTCAACAGACCGCTCTTCCGGGCGCACAGTGTATAACGATGCAAAAAGCCAAAGCGCCACGGCACCGAAGATCCCCAGCGCTACCGTACCGCGTGTCAGTTGCGGACCGCTTGGCCCACCACTGCCACCGCCAGAGCGCCGGTTGCCATCGCCGCCACCGCCCATCAGCACGCGCAGCTGTTCGCGGCCCTTGTTTACCAGATCATCGATCTCGGGGATGTTCGGGCCCTCGTTATCGGGCCTGCGCCCGCCGCCTGGGCGATTGTCGTCGTCGCCCCCGCCTGATCCGTTATTTCCACCGCCGCCCCAAGGGCCACCGTTATGTCCTGCCATCGTTTCCCTATGCTTCCTTTTCATCGGTGCGCAGATCATGCCCGCGCCTTGCAATGCCATGTGTGGCTAATTGGTGCAAATTCAAGCGGTCCGCACCGGCTCCTTCATTGTCACCAGTTCTTCCGCCATGGTCGGGTGAACCGCCACTGTGCGGTCGAAATCCTCTTTTGTTGCGCCCATTTTGACGGCGATCCCCGCCAACTGGATCATCTCGCCCGCATGGTCTGCGACGATATGGCAGCCTAGTACCTTGCGGGTCGCGACGCTGACCACCAGTTTCATCAGGACACGATCATCGCGGCCTGCAAACGCATGGTTCATTGGTTTGAACGCGGTGCTGTAAATCTCAACCGGTTCTTGCGCGCGGGCGTCTTCCTCGGACAAGCCAACAGTGCCCATTTCGGGTTGAGTAAAGATCGCCGATGGGATCAACGCATGGTCTACAGGCGTCGGATTGCCCTTAAAGACGGTCTCAACAAAGGCCATACCTTCGCGAATGGCCACGGGCGTCAACTGCACGCGGTTGGTCACGTCTCCGATGGCATAAATCGAGGGCACAGCGGTTTGGCTATATTCATCCACCACAACCTCGCCCTGACGGCCCACTTCGACGCCGGCGGCTTGCAGGCCCATGTCGCCAGTATTGGGCGCACGCCCGGTGGCAAACATCACTTGGTCGTAAACCGCTTCCTGACCATTGGAGTCTTTGACCCAAATGCCTTTGTGGTCGCCATCAGTGGCCGCGCGCATGTCCACGACATTCGTGCCAAGTTGCAGATCAACACCCTTGGCGCGCATACCTTCGGCCACCAGGCCGCGTGCTTCATCGTCAAAGCCGCGCAGGATTTGCGCCCCCCGATAGAATTGCGTCACCTTCACGCCCAAACCTTTCAGGATGCAAGCAAATTCAGATGCAATATATCCACCGCCGACAATCAGGATATTCTTAGGCATTTCATCCAGCAGGAAGATCTCATTCGACGTGATCCCCAGCTCTGCACCCGGAATTTCCGGCAAAACAGGTCGCCCACCGGTCGCGACCAGAATATGCTTTGCTGTCACGTCCTTGCCGTTCGACAATGCGACCGTATGGGGGTCTTTGACAGTCGCGCGCGCATCGAAAATCGCTACATCCGAGCCATCCAGCAGCTTACGATAGATGCCTTCCAGGCGGCTTAGCTCTGCATGCAGTTTGTCGCGAAAGCGCAGCCAATTGAAGTCACCCTCTTGCAGGTCCCAGCCATAGGCGCGGGCATCATCAAACATTTCAGAATAGCCAGAGGCGAACACCATGAGTTTTTTGGGGACGCAGCCGCGGATCACACAGGTGCCACCCATGCGGAACTCTTCAGCCAAAGCAACCTTGGCCCCGGTTGCCGCAGCAACCCGCGCCGCACGCACCCCGCCTGAGCCACCGCCTATCACAAAAAGGTCATAGTCAAAAGTCATCGGGCGGGCTCCATTTAGATTTAGATCTGTTAGAGGAAACGATCAATTTGCTATATCAGCGAAGATGTTATCATCGTCACGCACATCGAAACGCACAACCTCTGACGTGTCATTGGTGATGTCGCGAATGGTCACCTTGCCGTCACCATGACCTACGATGACCACATCGCAAACATCAATGAACAAACCATTTTCGACAACGCCGGGGATCTGATTGATGATCAGGCTCAGCTGGCGCGGGTCACCAATGCGCTTGAGATGCAGATCAACGATGAAATTGCCTTCGTCGGTGACAAAAGGTGCGTCACCGGCCATGCGCTGCGCGATATCCCGGCCCAGCACATCCATCCCGATCAGTGTTTCTTCGATCAAACCTTGTGTAACGGGCAAACCGAATGGCACGACCTCGATCGGCAACGGGAAGGCACCCAGCGTATCGACCTTTTTGCTAGCGTCAGCGATGACGATCATCCTGTCGCTTGCGGTTGCTACGATTTTCTCGCGCAGATGCGCACCGCCGCCGCCTTTGATCAGCGTCAGCTCATCATCATATTCATCGGTGCCATCAATCGTGACGTCCAGCCACCTGGCCTCGTCCAGTGTGACCACATCTATGCCAACTTCACGCGCCAGTTTCGCCGTGCGATCAGAGGTCGGCACACCTTTGATCTTGAGCCCTTCCTCGCGCACCATCTCGCCCAGAAACTGCACCAGCCAGGCGGCCGTTGATCCGGTACCCAGCCCGACCTTCATCCCGCTTTCGACGTACTCCGTCGCTTGTTTAGCCGCAATAAATTTTGCGGTGTCGATAGGGGATAATTCGCTACTCATGGGGCCCACTCCAGCAAAGACTTCAGCCGGGTTATAAGCAAGATTGCAGCGGGGCGCGAGTACAGAATCTGCACAAACAAACAAGTGCCCGATCTGAGCGCCTTTTTAGGGGGAAAGGTCGGATTTGCAGCGACGGCAGGGGCCCAATCGGTTAGCGTCCGCGCATGACTGCCCCGCTACGCCTTCACTATGCCCCTGACAATGCCTCGCTTTGCGTGCGACTGGCCTTGACCGAGCTTGCCCTGCCTTATGAAACGGTACTGGTTGATCGCGCAGCGCAGGGCCAAAAATCGGCCGCGTTTCTGCGGCTGAACCCGAACGGATTGATCCCGGTGCTGGAAACGCCCCACGGTCCGATGTTCGAAACGGCTGCGATCATATTGTGGCTGGCCGAGCAGAAGGGCAATCTGATGCCCCCGCCAAATACCCCCAAAAGGCAAAACGCATTGCAATGGATGATCTGGCTGGCCAACACCCTGCATCCAACGCTGCGGATGATTTTTTACCCTGATCAATACACTGGCTGTGACGGCACGGCACTGCGTCCGAGCGCAGCCGGGCGGCTGATAGCCCATCTTGATGTGCTTGCAGCAAGTCAAACAGCGCCGTGGCTCGACCATGATGCGCCCAGTGCGCCGGGTTGTTATCTGGGCCCGATGCTGCGATGGGCGGCCCTATATGGTGGCGGCAACACATGGTTTGACCTGCAACGATGGCCGCGCCTGCATGCCTTTGCCCAGCGCACCGAACAACGTGCGGCCACTATTGCCGTGGCACGTGCCGAAGGGTTAGGCCCAACACCGTTTTCCGCCCCATCGCCTTGCGATCCACCTGAAGGGAGTGCGCTTTAGCATGTTCTTATCCGTCTTCGATATGTTCAAAGTGGGTGTCGGCCCATCGTCGTCCCATACCATCGGGCCGATGGTTGCCGCCGCCCGGTTTCTTGACTACCTGCGCGCACAGCCATTCTCTGTTGCCGGTGTGCAGGCCTCGTTGCACGGCAGTCTTGCGTTTACCGGTGTGGGCCATGCCACAGATCGTGCCGTTATTCTTGGGCTGGCCGGGTTTCAGGCTGACGACTATGACGCGGCCAAGGCTGAAGCCGAACTGGATCGCATTCGGACGGAACGGACGGTGATGCCAGAGGGGCTCGGCACGCTGAAGTTCCACCCCAAAGACGATGTGATCTTTGATTACGGCCCACCCCTGCCCGGCCACGCCAATGGGCTGATCCTGCGCGGCACTGATGGGCAGGGTGATGTCATTACGCAAGTCACCTATTATTCCATCGGCGGGGGGTTCGTCCTGACCGATGCCGAACTGGCCGCCGGCAAGGACAGCGACACAGGCGCGCCTGTGCCCTATCCGTTTCACAGCGGTCAGGAAATGCTGGATATGGCGGAACGGTCCGGCAAATCCATTGCCGAGATGAAGCGCGCCAATGAATTGTCACGGATGCCCGGCGCTGACCTTGACGCTGGCCTCGCCCGAATCTGGGAGGTCATGAACAATTGTATCACGCGCGGACTAGAAACTGACGGCATTCTGCCCGGTGGCCTACAGGTGCGCCGCCGTGCCAAGAGCATCTATGATGCGCTTTTGGCCGAACGCGGCATGAACCTGACAGCACCGCATACCATCAACGATTACATGTCGACCTATGCGATGGCCGTAAATGAAGAGAATGCAGCAGGTGGGCAGGTTGTGACAGCACCTACAAACGGTGCCGCGGGTGTTGTCCCGGCAACCATCCGCTACTGGCTGGATCATGTACCGGGCGCGACGGTGGCACGAGTGCCAGAGTTCTTGCTGACAGCAGCGGCGATTGGCGGGTTGATCAAGTTCAATGCCTCGATCTCGGGGGCGGAATGTGGTTGTCAGGCGGAAGTGGGCAGCGCATCTGCGATGGCCGCAGGCGGCCTGGCGGCCGTTCTTGGTGGCACCACAGAGCAGATCGAAAATGCCGCAGAAATCGCGTTAGAGCACCATCTGGGCATGACCTGCGACCCGGTCAAAGGGTTGGTGCAAGTCCCTTGTATTGAACGTAATGGCCTCGGTGCGATCAAGGCTGTTTCAGCCGCGTCACTGGCGTTGCGCGGCGATGGCAAGCATCTGGTTGCCTTGGATGTGGCCATTGAAACGATGCGCCAGACCGGCGCAGACATGAGTGAGAAATACAAGGAAACCGCCTTGGGTGGTTTGGCTGTGAACGTGCCGAACTGTTGATAGCCTTGGGTGATCGGCAGACCAGAGGAATTTTCGAGAGAGATAGTGAGACGAGCCACGCGCCAATTGCGGGGCATCGTTGTGGCGGCTAGGGTGTGGCCATGAATACAGATCGTCCTTTCGTTGGGGTCATGCTGATGCTGGCCTTTTGTGTGCTTGCGCCCTTGGCCGACAGCATCGCGAAACTGCTGGGTGGCAGTGTCGCGCTGGGGCTTTTGCTAAGTGTCCGCTTTGGTATTCAGGCTGTGATCCTTGTGCCCATTGTTGCTCTGAGCGGTGCAGGGTTTCGCCTGCCGCCGGGCCTTCTGATGTGGACCCTTTTGCGCACGCTCCTGCATATTGCGGGCATCGGGTTGATGTTCAGCGCGCTGCGTTACCTGCCGCTTGCAGATGCTTTGGCAATCGCCTTCGTGATGCCTTTTATCATGTTGATTTTAGGACATTTTGTGATGGGCGAAGAGGTTGGCATTCACCGGATGCTGGCCTGCGCTGTCGGTTTTATCGGTACGTTGCTGGTGATCCAACCCAACTTTGTCGCCGTCGGCGCGCCCGCCTTGCTGCCTTTGGGTGTGGCGGTGATCTTTGCACTGTTCATGCTGGTGACACGCAAGATTGCGCGCGCATTGGACCCGATCAAATTGCAAGCGATCAGCGGGATGCAGGCGACAGTCTTGCTTGTTGTCGTTGTAATGCTGCGCCCCGATCTGGCAGGATCGGCACCCCTCGTGCTGGCAGCATCTTCGCTATGGCTTCTCGCAGCATTGGGTCTGCTTGGCACGATGGCCCATCTTTTTATGACATGGAGCCTGCGTTTCGCCCCTGCCTCGACCCTCGCACCGATGCAATATCTGGAAATCCCGTTTGGCACAGCAATTGGCTGGCTTATCTTTGCCGACCTGCCCAATGGGCTGGCGGCCATCGGCATCTGCATCACGGTGGCGGCTGGGCTTTACATCATCCTGCGCGAGCGGCGGCTTGCAAAGCAGCCTGAAGATGCTCCTGCGGCAGCGTGATCACCACTGGGCCATCGGTGGTGATTGCGATGTTCTCTTCGCTGGCTGCATTGGATGGGCTCGTAAATCCAACCGGTGTCATCACCTGATCGGTAAAGGGCCATTGCACACCCTGTGCAGAGACTGTTGCCACCCCCAATGGCATAATTGACACGCGCGTACCGACGGGCAGGACAAGGTGTGTCGTACCCCGAGAGGCCAGAAAACTCGCATCATCCCCATCAGCCAGGACAATTGTGCGGTCCACGAATCTGGCCATGACGTTGAGCACCGAAAGCGTGTGATCCATGCGTCCGCCAGTAAAACCCAAACAAATAAACATCGGGGCCCTGACCCGCTGCAACACCTTCTCAAAATCCGTGGTCAATGGGTCGTCCACCGGATGCAACAGGTCGGCAAATGTGGCACGCGCATGGCTGGACAGGCTATCAAGATCGCCAATCACCGCAACAGGTGTCAGGCCTGCACCCAGCAGATGATCCGCGCCACCATCAGCGCCGATAAACCCTCCTACCAAGGGCAAAACCGCCGAAATCGATTTTTTTGCGACAGAGGCTCCCCCTATGAGGCAGACTGGTTTAGATGTAGAAACAATGGGTTCAAAGGACACGGATTGCACCTCAATTCACAAACATTCCCCAAAAGGGTCACAAAATGAGCCTGAATGGAACGTGTTGCTGTTCTTGACTAAGAACGAATGTCTGTCCAGCAGGTGACTGCTGATTAACTGGGAAAGCGAATACGCATGGATAATGCCAATAAGATTCTTGATGTGACCTATGGCAGCTTTTCCTGTCGTCTTGAGGGGTTCGAGGATTCAGTCGAAACCATGAAGACGGTTGTGTCTTACTTTCATGACTTGGCGGGCCATGATCGTTTTATGGATATGGAACCGCAGGCCCCTGACATGGACACGCTCGCGCGCCTCACAGAAGAGCAATCCAACACTGCCGTTGAGATCGAAGGCGAGGGCCAGAGCGTCAGCCTGCGCGCTGTCGTGGCAGATGCTGCCGTGGGCGCGCTGCAAGACGATGGCGATGTGGCAGAGGCCGACAAGGAAGAGGTTGCCCAGAACCTATCGCCCACCGAAGAGACAGAGCTTGCGGAAGAAAATGATCCACTGGAGGAAGAGGCGGCCGAAGACAGCGTTGCTGACAAGCTCCGGCGCATCCGCGACGTTGTTGATAGGGGCCCCGTGGAAGAGACCAAAGAGGTTTATGCCGAAGACGAGGTAAATCCAGAAGAGGCCCCCGCAGATACCGATCCGTTGTCCCAGCGGCTGAGCGTGTTGGCGGCACAAGTCGCGGAAGCTGTACCCGAGGATGCCGCCGACCCAGAGGATGACCTTGTAGCGCAGGATGACGCGGAGATCCTTGAAGACGATGAAGCGGCCAATCCTGCGGCTGCCGAAGCAGAAGCCGTAGAGGAAGCACCGGAAGACACACCAGTTTCGGACACCGCTGAAGACACTGCCGATGAGGTCGAGGCTGTCGTCGAAGATACCATCGCGGAAGTTGAAGCGGCTGACGATTTTGAAGAAGAAGTTGAAGAAGCTGCCACTGCGCCGGAGATCAATACTGTTACAGAAGCAGACGTGCAGCGTGAAGCAGAGAAAGCCGTCGATGACGTAGAACCGCTGGAAGACGCAGCCGTCGCCGAAAGCGCCGGTGACCAAATTTCAGAACCTGAGGCCGAACCGGAGCAAGCCACAGAAGAGGTTCCCGAGGCAGCTGAGGCCGGCCCGTTGGTTTTAACCGCGCAGGACGTAGCGTCGAAAACCAAAGCCAATGATGATGATGACGACGACTTTGATCTTCAGGCCGAAGTGGCAAAGGTTGCCGCCGAACTGGCCGCACGCAAGGGCAATGAGCTTGCGCGCCATGGCCTGCCCCGCAGCGTCGACGATGCAATGAGCCGGATTCTGTCGCAGACCGATCAGCACCTCAATCAACCCGAAAGCCGGCGCCACCGCGACGCGTTCGCCCAACTCAAGGCTGCCGTTGCGGCAACCGAGGCCGCACGTCAACTGGGTGACGAAGGGGCCGGAGCCAAAGGCGCAGGCGATGCGTTCAAGGATGATCTGGGCGCACATGACGCCGAAGAACGCAGCCAAACGCCGCCTCCCTCGGCACCGCCATTGAAGCTGGTTAAGACTGTTGTTCTGGAAGAAACGCCCGAAGAGATTGCCAACTATGTTGAGCAAACTGCTGAAGAACCACCTGCGCCAGCGCCAGCCACCGCGCAAGAGGCGCCAACTTCCAAACCGGTGGATGCCGCATCGCAACGTCTGCGCCAGATAGCAGCGCGCAAGGAAACACCAGAAGACGCAACCAGTGGCGACGGGTTCCGCGAATTTGCAACAAAGCAAGGCGCTGCCGAGACCATCGATTTGATCGAAGCCGCGGCGGCCTATCTTTACTACGTAGAGGCAGAGGATGACTTCTCTCGCCCGCAGGTTATGAAGAAGGTCCAAGTGGCGACCGGGAAAGAGATCAGCCGCGAAGATGGATTGCGTGCATTTGGCCGACTGCTCCGTCTGGCTAAGATCGTGAAGCTCAGCAATGGGCGGTTCCGCATCTCTGATAGTTCTGACTATCGCCCGGATGATGCACAGGCCGCACAGGGTTAGAGACGAGAAATCGAAACAATCAAAGGGCGGGGTTTATCCCCGCCTTTTTTCTACTGACCTTGGTCGGGATCAGGTTGACCAATCCCTTTGAACACCCATTTCAGCGGGAAGGCCCAACCGATGCCAAGCACCACATAAATCAGAAATTCAATACCCTTGGGAAAGCGCGATGCCTGACCCATCAAAGTGACCGCGACCACAATGTAGACGGGCAAGCCCACCACAAGCACAAGTATGGCCAGCCGTTTACGCGCTTTATAGGTCATCGGTCCTCAATCTGCGAAAGGGTCGGTTACCAGAATGGTGTCGTCCCGTTCTGGTGATGTGGAAACGAGCGCGACAGGGCAGTCGATCAACTCTTCGATGCGACGCACGTATTTGATCGCCTGTGCTGGCAGATCCGCCCAGGATCGCGCACCTTCGGTGGATTCCGACCACCCCTCAATTTCCTCGTAAACTGGCGTGCAACGCGCCTGCTCGTCCGCTGCTGTGGGCAGGTAGTCAAGCGTCTTGCCGTCAAGTTCATAGCCGACACAGATCCTGAGCGTCTCAAACCCGTCCAGCACATCCAGTTTGGTCAGCGAAATTCCCGATACACCCGAGGTCGCACATGTTTGACGAACAAGGCAGGCGTCAAACCACCCGCACCGGCGTTTGCGCCCGGTTGTGGTGCCAAATTCATGGCCACGCTCGCCCAGACGCTGGCCGTCGTCATCGTCCAACTCGGTCGGGAAGGGTCCCTCACCCACACGCGTGGTGTAGGCCTTGACGATGCCAAGAACAAAATCAATTGCACCGGGACCGACACCCACACCCGTGGCCGCCTGCCCTGCAATGACGTTCGAAGAGGTCACAAAAGGATAAGTCCCAAAATCGATATCAAGAAGTGCACCCTGCGCCCCTTCGAACAAGATGCGTTTGCCCGCCTTGCGCTTTTCGTTCAGCACTTTCCAAACAGGGGCAGCGTATTCCAGAATAGCGGGTGCCACCTCGCGCAGCTTGGCCAGCACCGCATCGCGGTCAATCGGTTCGAGCCCCAAACCCCGTCGCAGCGCATCATGGTGGATCAAGGCCCGGTCAAGACGCAATTCCAGCGTCGCGTCATCGGCCAGATCAGCCACACGGATGACGCGGCGGCCAACCTTATCTTCATAGCAAGGGCCGATGCCCCGGCCAGTGGTGCCAATCTTGGCGACTGAATTCTGATTTTCGCGTGCGCGATCCAATTCACCATGAAACGGCAGGATCAGCGGTGTATTTTCCGCAATCATCAATGTCTCTGGCGTGATGGTCACGCCCTGCGCGCGCAGCGTCTCGATCTCGCCCAGCAGGTGCCATGGGTCAAGCACAACACCATTGCCAATGACCGATAGCTTGCCGCCACGCACGACGCCGGAAGGCAACGCATGCAGCTTGTAGACTTCACCATCAATCACCAAAGTGTGGCCTGCGTTATGACCGCCCTGGAAGCGGGCGATCACATCGGCCCGCTCGGACAGCCAGTCAACAATCTTGCCTTTGCCCTCATCACCCCATTGGGCGCCAACAACCACTACATTCGCCATAAGAATCCGTTCCTTTGCTCGGGTGCGTGCCCCCTATATCGCTGCCCCCAGCCCGGGGAAACAGCAAATTTGCGCCAATGCCGGGCTGGACAGCCCAGAAGCGCCCCGGCATTGTCTGGGCAACGTCAAGGACAGGGGGCAAATCATGGGTTTCGTCATTCGGTGGGTTTTCGCGTTCTTGTTGCTGGCGGCAACATATAATCCGACACAATGGAACTATGTCAGTTGGAGCTTGGCCAACTACGAGACAAACCTATCGCTGACAGTTCTTTTTGGCCTGATTTTGCTTGTTGGTTATATAATCTACCTGCGCGCCACGCTCCGCTCGATCGGGGTTTTTGGCATGGTACTGGTGCTGGCTGTGGTTGGCACAGTGCTCTGGGTGCTGTTTGATCAGGGTATCATCAGCCTCGACAATCCCACTATCAACACATGGATTGCGATTGTCGCGCTTTCGGTTGTGCTGGCCATTGGTTTGTCATGGTCAATTGTGCGCAGGCGCTTGTCCGGACAGGCCGACATGGACGACGTCGACGAATAAAGGCGCATCCAAGGGGTTGCGGGACGGCGGCGCAGCTTTTAGATACCGCGTGTTCGCGAACGCCCTGAAAGGCCTGACATGGAAAACGTCGTCCTCATTATCCACCTGATCCTTGCGCTTGCGTTGATCGGCACCGTGCTATTGCAACGGTCCGAAGGTGGTGGCCTTGGTATGGGCGGCGGTGGCGGGGGCGCCACCAGTTCACGACCCGCACCCACAGCGATGAGCAAGTTCACCTGGCTGCTGGCGATTGCGTTTATCTGTACATCCATTTCACTGACGCTGATTTCTGCACGCAATTCAGCGGGGTCATCAGTGGCCGATCGTTTGGGGATTGAAGCAACAGAAGACGGCGTCGAAATCCCCGATCTGGGTGAAAGCCTTTTGCCGCCATCTTCGGATGATGCACCACTGGTCCCATCTGGCGAATAACCACTAGGCGTTGCAGCAAGTTCGTTTGCGGCAACATGATGTTGGGTCAACGGTTGCCAAAAGCGCCCGAATCCGCTAAGGCTTAAATCCCGTGATGATGCGAATTTTCGGGTTCGCTTTCCCACAGTTTTTGGAAGATTTCACGGGGGTCCCCTACCGATGGCACGCTATATTTTTATCACCGGCGGTGTGGTTTCCTCGCTTGGCAAAGGGCTGGCCTCAGCCGCGCTGGGTGCGTTGCTGCAAGCGCGCGGGTACTCGGTCAGGCTACGTAAGCTTGATCCCTACCTGAATGTTGACCCCGGGACGATGTCACCGTTTGAACATGGTGAGGTCTTTGTCACCGATGATGGCGCGGAAACCGACCTCGACCTTGGGCATTACGAACGCTTTACCGGGGTGCCTGCGCGCAAGACAGATTCTGTTTCCTCGGGCCGTATTTATTCCAACGTGCTCGAAAAAGAGCGGCGCGGTGACTATTTGGGCAAAACCATTCAGGTCGTGCCGCACGTCACAAATGAAATCAAAGAATTCCTCGCCATTGACGAAGATGAAGTTGATTTCATGCTCTGTGAAATCGGCGGCACCGTTGGCGATATTGAAGGGCTGCCCTTCTTTGAGGCCATCCGGCAGTTCGCCCATGACAAGCCGCGCGGGCAGTGCATCTTTATGCACCTGACGCTGCTGCCCTATCTGGCTGCATCGGGTGAGTTGAAGACAAAACCCACCCAACACTCAGTCAAGGAGCTGCAATCCATCGGCATCGCACCGGATATCCTTGTCTGCCGATCAGAACAGCCGATCCCTGAGAAAGAACGCGAGAAAATCGCACTGTTTTGCAATGTGCGCAAGCAATGTGTCGTGGCAGCCTATGATCTGAAATCAATCTATGAGGCCCCGCTGGCCTATCATGATCAAGGTCTTGATCAGGCCGTTCTGGACGCCTTTGGCATCTCGCCCGCCCCTGCCCCAAAGCTGGATGTCTGGCATGATGTCTATGACCGCATCCATAATCCCGAAGGCAAGGTGAAGGTCGCGATTGTTGGCAAATACACCCAGCTTGAGGATGCCTATAAATCCATCGCCGAGGCGCTGACCCATGGCGGTATGGCCAACCGGGTGAAGGTCAAAATCGAATGGGTCGATGCAGAACTGTTTGACCGCGAAGATGCAGCCCCCTTTCTGGACGGTTACCACGCCATTCTCGTGCCCGGCGGTTTTGGCGAACGCGGCACCGAAGGCAAGATCAAGGCCGCGCAATTCGCCCGGGAAAAAAAGATCCCCTATCTGGGCATCTGCCTTGGCATGCAAATGGCAGTGATCGAGGCCGCACGCAATGTGGCGGGCATGAAAAAGGCCGGGTCAGAGGAATTTGACCACGAAGCTGGTAAGAAGCGCTTCGAACCGGTTGTTTATCACCTCAAGGAATGGGTGCAGGGCAATCATATGGTGGCCCGCAAGGCTGACGATGACAAAGGCGGCACCATGCGTCTGGGCGCCTATGACGCCACATTGCTCGAGGGCTCCAAGGTTGCCGAGGTTTATGGCGGCACTGCCATCGAAGAACGCCATCGTCACCGCTATGAGGTTGACGTGAAGTATCGCGACACCTTGGAAAAGGCCGGGTTGAACTTCTCCGGCATGTCACCTGACGGCAAATTGCCCGAAATCGTCGAATGGAAGGACCACCCTTGGTTCATCGGCGTGCAGTTTCATCCAGAGCTAAAGTCAAAGCCTTTCGCGCCACATCCACTGTTTGCTGATTTTGTGCGGGCCGCGGTCGAGACCTCGCGGCTGGTCTGATCTAGGTCAAAACCCGAACGTGATCCTCCGGGTCAATACGATGCTGCCGCTGAGTTGTTCATCCGATTGCGTGAGCGGGCTGCTGGCTGCGTCCTCGCGCAGTTGGTCGTAACGCAATGTGCCGACGACCTCCCAGTCATCGTTGATCGCATAGGTCGCTTCGGCCTTGGCGCCCGCGCTGATGATACCACCGCGCGCGTCAAAAGCATCAAAACCGCTGGCCGCACCCTCTGCTGCACTGACCCCGAAATAGGTCTGCGCGTAGTCATTGTCACCCAATAAAACCCGCGGTCCCGCACGCAATGTCAGGTGATCGGTTGGCCGGTAGAACAGATCACCACCAACCACGGCCACAAAGGATTCATGCCCGATCACACCATAGCGAACCTTGGCAAAAATTTCGTACCCGGGTGTCGTGAATTCCAGACCGCCTCCGATTTCAAGCGCCGGGTCAATATCATCCAGCCCGGTCAGTTCTTCAAAATCATCCGCATCCCGGGGACCGATATAGCGGACCGATCCGCCAAACCCCAAACCATAGCTATCAAGGTCATTGCCGGCCGACAGCCCGCCCAGCCGTAGTTCTTCCAACTTGAATTCGGCGGCAACACCGGGATCAACATCATCATCTCCGAAGTATCCCGGGCCGACCGCCGGGCCCAGCCCGAAGCGGAAGGTCACGCCATTGCCGCCGTCTTGCGCCATAGCTGCAAGCGGACAGGCAACCAACGCTGTCAGTGTAATCACGCGAAGCAAATCTGCGTCCTTCCTGTCCTCCAGCATAAGGGCACAACCGCTCACCACGCAAGCAAGCCCGATAGACAGCCCCCCGCCCATGGGTTAGGCGCATGTTGCAACTTGCCCAAGGGCCTGCCTGACCATGCTGTCATACCAACATATATACCACGCCGGAAATCTGGCCGATGTGCATAAGCACAGCCTGCTGGCATGGGCCCTGTCGTACATGACGCGCAAGGACAAACCGCTGAGCTATCTGGAAACACATGCGGGACGGGGTCTCTATGATCTCAGCGATGACGCGGCCCTGAAAACCGGTGAAGCCGCCAAGGGCATCAAGATCGCGCGCGACTGGTTTGCACCCGATCACCCCTACCTTCAAACCTTGGCGCGCATCACAAGTGTACATGGTCCCACGGCCTACCCCGGCTCGCCGCTGATCGCGGCGGAAGGGCTGCGCCCGATGGACAGCATCCACCTGTCCGAACTGCACCCGCAGGAATTCGCAGCCCTTCAGGCCAATATGGCACCATATGGCGGTGTCTTTCGCCAGAAGAACGGCTGGGACATGGCCCTGTCCCAGTGCCCTCCAGAGCCGCGCCGCGGTCTTTTGCTGATTGATCCTTCCTTCGAGGTCAAAGCAGACTACCAGACCATCCCAAAGACCATCACCCAGATCCACCGCAAATGGGGTGTCGGTGTCATCATGCTCTGGTATCCAATCCTGACGGACGCGCCGCACAAACCCATGATCCGCGCATTGCAGGACGCCCTGCCGGACGCCGGGGCACATGAAGTTCGCTTTCCTCCGGCCCGGCCCGGCCACCGTATGGTGGGTTCCGGTCTCTTCGTGGTAAATGCCCCTTACGGATTTGCCGAAGAGGCCGCGCGGATTTCTGCCCTCTTTCAAGACCAGCTTTCCCACCTTATGTAGATGTCATGTTTCAAGACCTTCTCCGGCGTTTGACCGCCCCCGAACCCCAAACCCTTCCCGACCTTGACGCCCGTCTGGCACTTGGCGCGCTTTTGGTGCGCATCGCCCGGACCGACGGCGACTATGCCGACGTGGAGATTGCCCAGATCGATCAGGCCTTGATGAAACGCTATGGTCTGTCTGCGGTCGATGCTGCGGCCCTGCGCGCCGAATGCGAAACCCTCGAAGCCGAAGCACCCGACACCGTCCGCTTTACCCGCGCAATCAAAGCAGCCGTATCCTACGACAACCGTTTCAGCGTGATCGAGGCGCTTTGGTCCGTCGTTCTGGCCGACGGCGTGCGGGACGATGAAGAAGACAGCATGATGCGCATGACCGCTTCGCTACTTGGGGTATCTGATCAGGACAGCCACCGCGCAAGGCTTAAGGTCGCGGCTGGATGAGCGCCAGCCTGCCGATGTACGCGACCCCGCTGACGGCGGGGGCGGACGCGCGATTGTGGAGTTTGATCCGTGATGGATTGCGCGCGCAGGGCATTGATGCGCCCGAAACGCTCAGCCCCCCGCCATCGGATCTGATCGCGCATTGGCGGGATCCGCAATTGGTGTTTTCACAGACATGCGGCTTTCCGTTTCGCGCGGTTCTTATGGATGACGTGTCGTTGATCGGCACCCCGGACTATGGGGTCGCAGGATGCCCACCGGGGTACTACCGCAGCTATGTGGTGGCCCGCAAAGATGATCCCCGCAGCACGCTTTCCGCCTTCACGACCGCCCCGTTCGCCTACAATGATCCGATGTCGCAATCCGGCTGGGCGGCACTGGCACTGGAGGCCCCCGAAGTTTTGCGCGGGGCGCGCATTTGTACGGGCGGGCATCGGCTGTCCGCCCTTGCGGTGTGCAGGGGTGACGCGGATTTCGCCACGATCGATGCGGTCACCTGGCTGCATCTGGAAGCTGCTGGCGAAACCGCCGGTCTTAAGATCGTTCACAGGACGACACCAACGCCGGGCCTGCCCTATATCACGGCCAAATCGGGACCGGCCGGCGCAATCTTTGACGCAACCGTACAGGCCATCACCATGCTCACCCCCCAAGACCGCGCCACACTGCATCTCAAGGGGCTCATCACGCTGTCTGCAAGCACTTATGCATTACCTTTGCCGCCCCCTGTCTAGGCAATCGACCACCAACCTGGGGTCAACCCACAACTGACCGTTGCAAATGTCTCAGAAATCGGCACTACTCCGCGCCGAACAACAAAAGTACCCAATGTGACCAACACTGCTCCCGTTATTGAAATTCGCGACCTGCACAAAGCATATGGCGCCCTTGAGGTTCTCAAGGGCGTGGATATCGTGGCCCCTGCCGGGCATGTGGTGTCACTGATCGGATCATCCGGATCAGGCAAATCAACATTGTTGCGCTGTGCCAACCTGCTTGAGGACAGCCAGCAAGGCGACGTCCTATTTTGTGGTGAACCAGTGATCTGGAAAGGCAGCGGCGCGCACCGGCACCCCGGCGATCATGGGCAGATGATCCGTATTCGCACGAACCTGTCGATGGTGTTTCAGCAGTTCAATCTCTGGGCGCATATGACCATCCTGCAAAATGTCATGGAAGCACCCGTGACCGTGCTAAAGCGCGATAAAGCAGAGGTTGAGGCAGCAGCCCGCAAGCACCTCGACAAGGTCGGTATCGGCGACAAATGTGACGCCTATCCGGCCCAGCTTTCGGGTGGACAACAACAACGGGCCGCGATTGCGCGGGCCCTCTGCATGGAGCCGAAGGCCCTGCTTTTTGATGAGCCAACAAGCGCTCTGGACCCTGAGCTTGAGCAGGAAGTTGTCAAAGTTATCAAGGATCTGGCAGCCGAAGGGCGCACCATGATTATTGTGACCCATGACATGCGACTGGCCGCTGACGTCAGCGATCATGTCGTCTTTCTGCACCAAGGCAGAATCGAAGAGGAAGGCGCACCTGCTGACCTTTTCGGAAAACCGAAAACCGAGCGGTTGCAGGGTTTCCTCTCCGCGACGGTTTCATAAACGACCAACAGGAGAAAATTGATGAAAAACCTCTACCTCACCACGGCTGCACTTGCTGTCGCAGGTTCCATGGTATTTGCCGATGGGCACTCTGTCGTGCGCTTGGGCACCGAAGGTGCCTACCCTCCATACAACTTCCTGAACGACGATGGCGAGGTTGACGGCTTTGAGCGTGAGGTCGGTGACGAACTTTGTGCCCGTGCTGAGCTCACCTGTGAGTGGGTCACCAACGAATGGGACAGCATCATCCCCAACCTGGTCTCAGGCAACTACGACGTCATCATCGCTGGCATGTCCATCACCGACGAACGTGACGAAGTCATCGACTTCTCCGAGGCTTACACGCAGCCTGACCCGTCCGGCTATCTTGCATTGTCTGCTGATGTTGATCTCGCAGGTGGCGTAATTGCGGCCCAAACCGGCACAATTCAGGCGGCTTTTGTCGCATCCACTGGCGCGACACTGCTGGAGTTTGCAACACCTGACGAAACGGTTGCCGCTGTGAAATCTGGCGAAGCTGACGCGGTTCTTGCTGATAAATCCTACCTTCAGCCGATCGCGGACGCCGACGGTGATGTATTGCTTCTGGATCAGGAAGAGCTGATCGGCGGCGGTATTGGCCTGGGTGTGCGCGAAAGCGACGGTGAGTTGCGCGACAAACTCTCCGCAGCGATTGCCTCCATGAAGGCAGACGGTTCATTGAACGCCCTGATCGCAAAATGGGATGTTGGCGCACCTTTCTAAGCTGGGAAAGTCATACCTTGAAAGGGTCGCCCAGCCGGGCGGCCCTTTTTCGTTCAGGCGCAGACGAATCGGTGGGGGCTGTAAGGGGCCAGCATCGCGGCTTCAGCGTTGCTCAGGCTGCCCGTGATATCCGCTGCAATCAGCTCTGCCACAATAGGGCCCAGCGTGATCCCTGAATGCAGTACCGCCACATACAGCCCTTCGGCAAGCGCACCGACAATGGGCAGATCATCAGCGGGCACCGGGCGTTCGGCGCGCAAGGTCTCTGACCACTGCACATCCTCAAGACCCGCGATCAGACGCCGCAGGCGCATCATCGCGTCATCAGCAGCAGCCACGGGCGTTTGCGTCAGAACGTCAGAGCGATCCCCCTGATGCCCAAGCACTGCAGGCATCAGCAATTGACCTGATGGTTCTTGCCTGATCTCGCCTTCCGGCGTCGCCAATATATGCCGCAGCAACGGCGGTTGCTGCGATGTGCGCATGATATAGGCGGGTCGCGAAACCAAAGGCACCTGCGCCCCGACAGTTTGCGCCAATGCTGATGTGCCGGTCCCCGCTGCAACGATCACCTGATCGGCCATGATCAGCCCTTCCACCGTCTCAACGCCAACCGCGCGCGCGCCCTGCATGGCGATCCCGTTCACCTGAACATTGCTGATCAGTTGGACACCCAGATCCTGCGCAGCTCTCAACAATTGCCCTGACAAATCAGGCGAATGCGCTGCCCCTTCGGTTGGAAGGAACAAGGCCTGCGCGGGAACGGTTTTCAGCGATGGTTCACGGGCAGCGATCTGTGCCTTCGTCAGGATTTCCACCGGGTAATCGAAGGCGCGCAGCTTGGCGTGAGTGTCCTCAACATCGACATCCCAACACAGACAGCCGGGCCAGGTCACACTGACCGGCACGGCCGTGGCCAGACGATGCCAGGCCGCAATGCCCGCTGCCCGCAGGTGGTGATGATCATCATCTATGAAAAAGCTTGCGTTCACCCAGCCAAAGGCGGCGCGTGTCGCCTTTGGCTGGCCGGCACTGATCACGCGGACCTTGTGGCCAGCCTTTGCAAGCTGCAATGCGGTGGCGGCACCGATGATGCCAGCCCCGACAATCACGACGGACTGCGCCATGTTCACCCCGTTCTCAATTGCCACAGATTGGAAACGACATCGTCATACTGGAGACTATACGTTGACACGCAAGGCCATTTGTTAGACGGATACGCCCACGAACGCAAAAGGCAGTTTATGTTCAGCTTCTGTACCGACCCGGCAAGCCTTGAAGGCATAGAATGGCTTAGTTGCTATCTGACCACAATCAAACATATGTCGATGTACTATGCCGTTGGCACGGTATTGTTGCTGCTGTCGATCACGGCGCCAACAGCACTTGCCTTCGGATTTGCAGGCGCGTCTGCTGCCCGCAGCCGGATTGCTCCGCTACGCTGGATCGGCAAAACCTACATCGCAGTCGTGCGCGGCATCCCCGACATTGCCTTCTTTTTGTTCTTCGTCATCGCGCTTGATCAGGCGTTTGAATACATACGGCACCGCATCAAATGCCCCGATTGGGAAGAATCCGTGCGGCAAGGCAATGATTTTATCGTCTGTACAGCGGCTAAGCTGCCTCTGGGCAATGCACCACAATGGATGCATGAAACCTATGGGTTTATGCTTGCCGTGCTGACGTTTGCCATCGTCTTTGGTGCCTTTGCAGCCAATGTGTTGTTCGGGGCAATGCGCGCCGTTCCCAAAGGCCAGCTAGAGACCGCAGAGGCCTACGGTATGAGCCGCCGCCAGACATTCTGGCGCGTGCTGGTGCCCCAAATGTGGGTCTATGCGCTGCCCGGTCTTTCCAATCTCTGGATGGTGCTGATCAAGGCAACCCCGCTACTGTTTTTGCTGGGCGTCGAAGATATCGTCTATTGGGCGCGTGAATTGGGCGGGGCCAAACAACCGCAGTTCACCGAATACCCCCACCCCGACTGGCGGATGTGGTACTTCGGGGCGCTTTTGGTGTTCTACCTGTGCTTTACAAAGGTTTCTGAGATGACGCTTGACCGGATCATGGCAAAGCTAACCCATGGCCAAGCGACCGCCGCGGGCGAAGCCCAACGAAAGGCCGCGGCATGAGTTGCTGGGAAACCATCGCTGACTACGCATTGCGCAGCCAAGGCATTGGTGAGCGGCTCCTGCCGCGAACGGATTTCACCCTGTGCCAACAGTTCACCCTGATCGGCTCAGGAATGATCTGGAATATCTACTTTGGCGCTGTGGCGCTTCTCTCGGGGTTCTTTCTGGCCACGGCTGTGGCGATGGGGAAAGCCGCGAAAAACCCGCTCCTGCGCAAACCGTCAGAGTGGTTCATCTTCATTTTCCGCGGCTCGCCGCTCTTTATCCAGTTCTTCTTTGCCTATTTCGTTTTTCTCAGCCTCAAAGGCGTCTATCCGTTTTTCAGCCCGCTGACATCCGCGTGGGCCGGGGCACTGGTTGTGCTGTTCCTGAACACTGCCGCCTATTCAGGCGAGATCTTCTATGGCGCGCTGCAATCCATCCCGAAAGGTGACACTGAAGCCGCCGACGCCTATGGCCTATCCGGTTGGTCGCGCTTTCGCCGGGTGGTCTGGCCAACGATGCTGCGGCTTGCGTGGCCCGCTTATACCAACGAGGCGATCTTTCTGTTTCACGCGACAACGCTTGTCTTTTTCTCAGGCTTTCCGGCCACACAGCAACGCGGTGATGCACTCTATTATGCCAACTACTTTGCCGATAAGACGTTCAACCCCTTTGTGCCCTACCCGATCCTGGCGGGTTACTTCATCATCCTGACACTTGTCGTCATTGGCCTCTTTGGGCTGGTCAACACCCGCCTGAACCGGCACCTGCCGCAAGACAGGCGCAGAGCCCTTAAGGTAAAACCCCAGATCATCCGATGAGCTGGCTCGACGATCACCCCGAAATTCGAAATTTGCGCTGCGGTGCTGCCGATCTGAACGGGCAGGCACGGGGCAAACGCGTGCCTCGCCGGTTTGCGCAGAAGCTGGAAAGGGACGGCACCCGCTTTCCGCTGTCGGTGCTGAACCTTGATATCTGGGGCGAAGATATCGACGACAGCCCATTGGTGTTTGAAACCGGCGATGCCGACGGCCTGCTGCTGCCCACCGAACGGGGTTACGTGCCGATGCCCTGGCTCAGCGCGCCAACGGCGCTATTGCCGCTGTGGTCCTTTCTTGATGACGGCACGCCCTTCTCTGGCGATCCCCGGCACGCACTGGCCCGCGTTCTTGAAGGATACAAGGCACATGGCCTGATCCCTGTTGTCGCAACCGAGATGGAGTTTTATCTGGTCGATGACAGCGGCAAGGAAATCCGTCAGCCCAAATCGCCGCGCTCTGGCAAACGCCGCGCAGGCGCTGAAATTCTGTCGCTGCGGGCACTGGATGGGTTTGATGCGTTCTTCAACGACCTCTACGACGCCTGTGACGCCATGAATATACCCGCCGAGGCCGCGATTTCCGAAGGGGGCGAAGGCCAGTTCGAAGTGAACCTCGAACATGTGCCCGATGCGCTGAAGGCGGCCGACGATGCGTGGCTGTTCAAAATGCTGGTGCGCGGGCTGGCCCGCAATCACGGCATGGCTGCCAGTTTCATGGCAAAGCCCTATGATGACTTTGCTGGTAACGGGCTGCACACGCATTTTTCAATCCGCGACAAGGACGGCAACAACGCCTTTGCCAATGATACGCATGAAGGCACGCCTTTACTGCAACACGCTATTGCCGGATGCCTTGCTGGCATCCCTGACCTTACGCTGATCTTTGCGCCACATGGGAATAGTTATGAACGGCTGGTGCCGGGGGCCCATGCGCCCACCAGCATTTGCTGGGCCTATGACAACCGCACAGCCTCGGTCCGCATCCCCGGCGGTAGCCTTGCTGCGCGGCGGATCGAACATCGCTTGGCCGGGGGGGATGTGAACCCCTATCTGTTTCTTGCTGCCGCTCTGGGGTCGGCCCTTGTCGGGATCGAAGATGGGATGACGCCCCCAGCCCCAATCACCGGCAATGCATATGACCAAAAACTGCCGCAGGTACCCAGCACCTGGGATGATGCGATCAACGCCTTTGAGGCCAGCAAACTGGCCCGCCGCATCTTTGATCCGCAACTGATCGACAATCTGATCCGCACCAAACGGCAAGAGATGGCGCATTTTGCCGAGATGACACCGGAAGAACAAATCGACCACTACCTTGATCTTGTGTAAGTCTTAGGCAACACGCGTTTTTCAAAGAGAGCCCGCCATGAAGATCGGCATCCTGCAAACCGGCCACGCCCCTGAAGAGCTTTTGCCCGATCGGGGCGATTATGATGTGCATTTTAGGCGACTGCTGGCAGGGCACGGGTTTGACTTCACAACCTACAATGTCGTCGATATGCAGTTTCCCGACGCGATCAGCGATTGCGATGGTTGGCTGATCACCGGGTCGAAACATGGCGCCTACGAAGACCATCCCTTCATCCCGCCGCTTGAGGCGTTGATCCGAGATATCTTTGCCGCTGATCTGCCATTGGTCGGCATCTGTTTTGGGCATCAGATCATCGCGCAGGCCATGGGTGGCAAGGTCGAAAAATTTGCCAAAGGCTGGGCCGTTGGTCGACATGAATATGACTGGGATGGCGCGCCGGTTGCTTTGAATGCGTGGCATCAGGATCAGGTCACGCAACGGCCCGAGAACACGCGCATTGTCGCCAGCAATCATTTTTGTGAAAATGCGGCGCTGATCTATGACAAACGTGCGTTCACCATCCAGCCGCACCCCGAATTCGACGCCATCCTTATTGAGGGGCTCGCCCACCATCGCGGGCCCGGCGTCGTCCCTGATGAACAATTGGCCGACGTGCGCGACAACCTCACCCGCCCCATCGACGCGCAGTTGATCGCAGACCAGATCGCAAAGTTCTTTAAAGAAAGATCATTGGCATGAGTTGGACAAAGAAAATCCCCCTAGCGGCCGCCGCCTATCTTGAGGCCAACCGTCTGGATGAGGTCGAATGCGTGATCGCCGACCTGCCGGGCATCGCCCGTGGCAAGGCGGTGCCCGCGGCGAAATGGGAAAAGCAGCAGAAAATGCATCTGCCGAATTCGATTTATTTTCAGACGATCACCGGTGGTTGGGGTGAGGCCGCAGGGCCTGATGGTTTTCTTGAGCCTGACATGATCCTCAAGCCTGATCTGTCAACGGCCACGGCGGCCCCATGGGCGCATGACGGCACCTTGCAAGTCATCCATGATGCCTTTGACCAGAAGGGCAAGCCGATCCCCTTTGCCCCGCGCAACGTGCTGCACCGGGTGTGTGATCTATATGCCAAAGAAGGTTGGACGCCCATCGTGGCCCCCGAGATGGAATTCTATCTGGTCGGTCGCAATACCGATCCCGCCAAGCCCATTTCCCCCATGATGGGCCGCACCGGGCGTCCGGCTGCGGGGCGGCAGGCCTATTCGATGACAGCCGTCGATGACTACGGTCAGGTGATCGATGACATCTACGAATACGCAGAGATCCAAGGGTTTGAAATTGACGGCATCACGCAGGAAGGCGGCGCTGGCCAGCTGGAAATCAACCTGCGCCACGGCGATCCGATCAAATTGGCGGATGAGGTGTTCTACTTCAAACGGCTGATCCGCGAGGCCGCCTTGAAACACAATTGCTTTGCCACCTTCATGGCCAAACCAATCGAAGGCGAACCAGGGTCCGCCATGCATGTGCATCACTCGGTTGTTGATGCGGATAGCAACAACATCTTTACCGGGCCAGAAGGCGGTGAAACCAATGCGTTTTTCCACTTTATCGGTGGTTTGCAAGAATATATGCCCAGCGCCATCGCCCTGATCGCGCCTTACGTGAACAGCTATCGCCGCTATGTGCCTGACGAGGCCGCTCCGGTGAACCTCGAATGGGGCCGCGACAATCGCACGACAGGTATCCGTATCCCGATCTCTGATCCCGCCGCGCGGCGGATTGAAAACCGCCTGCCCGGCATGGACTGCAACCCCTACCTGTGCATTGCGGCCTCGCTGGCCTGTGGTTATCTGGGAATGAAGAATGAAATCCGCCCTGATAAGCGCTGGCGCGGAGAGGCGCAGGACAGCGAAGCGGGCATTGCGGAATCCCTCTGGACAGCGCTGGATTTGTTCGATGAGGCGACAGAGTTGCATGATGTCCTCGGCCCCGACTTCGTCCGCGTCTATTCTATCGTCAAACGCGCCGAATACACCGAGTTCCTGCAAGTGATCAGCCCGTGGGAGCGTGAACACCTGTTGCTGAACGTCTGATGGCAAATCCGCTCTACCGCAACGACAGTCCGGGGCAGTTACCCCAAAGCTGGTATGTGGCAAGCACCGATATTCCACCCGAACGCCCCCCGCTTTACGGCCATACAACCGCAGACGTCTGCATCATTGGTGCAGGCTTTACCGGCTTGTCCGCCGCGCGGCATCTGGCGGCCAAAGGTCTGGACGTGGTGGTGCTTGATGCACACCGCGTGGGGTTCGGGGCCTCGGGGCGGAATGGTGGGCAGGTCTGCAGCGGTTACAACACACCGCAACGGGCCTTGGCGAAGACATACGGTACCAATCACGCCGCGCAACTCTGGGCGCTGACGGAAGAGGCCAAAGATGACATCCGCATGCTTTGCCTCGCAGAGGTGCCAGAGGCAAATTATCGCGCTGGCGTGGCAGAGGCGGCAACCCGCCCCGGCGAAGTGGCGGACATGCACCGCAATGCGGAATACCTGCAAGAAACATATGGCTATGACAAGATCAGCGCGCTTGGCCGCGACGCTGTGCGCGGGTTGATCAAGACAAATGATTACTTTGGCGGTCACCTGGACATGGGGGCCGGGCATCTTCACCCGCTGCGCTTCGTCTTTGGTATGGCCCGATTGGCCGAGGCCGCAGGTGCCCGCATTTTTGAACGCGCCGAAGTCCATCACATCGTGCATGGCGACCCCGCTGAGCTGCGCACGATTAAAGGTCGCGTGAAGGCCAATCACGTGATACTCGCAGGCAACGGCTACCTGCCCAATATTGCGCGCGCGGTCACGGCCAAGATCTTGCCAGTCAATAGTTTCATTGCGGCCACCGAACCACTGGGTGATCTGGCGGCAACTGTGCTGACACAGGACATTGCCGTCAGCGATAGCAAGTTCGTGCTCAATTACTACCGCATGTCCGAAGACAAACGCCTGCTTTTTGGTGGACGGCCCAGCTATCAGATCGCCTTCCCCAAAGACATCGCCCCCATGCTGCACGACCGGATGATCGCCATGTTTCCGCAACTTGCCGGGGTTCGGGTCGACTACGCCTGGGGCGGCACATTGGGGATCACGACAAGCCGATTGCCTGCCGTGCAAAGAGTCGCGCCAAACGTCGTGTCAGCGTCGGGTTTTTCTGGGCATGGTGTGGCCCTGTCCGGGCTGGCCGGCAAGATCATGGCCGAGGCAATCGCAGGTCAGGCGGGGCGATTTGATACACTGCAAGCGCTGAATGTCCCCAGTTTTCCCGGCGGCCCGGCGCTGCGAGCTCCGATCCTGCGGCTTGCCATGACGTGGTATGCAATGCGGGATCGCCTCGGTCTTTGAAACCAGAATCTCTGCAATAAGGCAATATATGGGCGATACATCCGCAAGCCTCCTTGAAACGGGGCGACAATGTGGGGTTGTACCACCTGTCGGCATCCTTTGGGCTTAGGGCATCTCACCCAAGGCAGATATATATTAGTTATAAATCAGTATGTTAGAATCGCATATGGCGATCTGATTGCAAACAAAAGGCAGATTCGATCGTCAAGAAATACCTTTGAAAGAAACAATATTTGGACACAAATTGCACCAATTTGGCCGCTTTGTTTCCAATTGTAATTTTGGGCAGCCTTAGAGAGTAGCGTTTCTGACTGTTATTTTTTTGGTCTTCGGCAACGGGTCCATCCAACCTTAGAAATTTAGATAGGAGAGAAGACTTTGATGTTCAATCTCAACAAACAACTGAAAACATCTGCCGCAGCCATCGCATTGGCGACCGGTATGTTGCTCCCATCTGCCGGGATCGCGGCAGAAATAACACTCAAATCAACTGACGGTACAATCAACGTATCAGGCGAGTTCATTGAGCTGAAAGACGACACATATGTGATCCGCACGGCGCTTGGTGATCTGCGGATCGCCGCAAGTAGCATGATCTGCGAAGGCGCCGCCTGTCCGTCGTTTGATGATCTGACGGCGGATGTCACGATTGTCGGTTCAGAGGCCATCGGCCAGGGTATGATGCCCCTCTTGATGACCGGTTTTGCCGCGTCAATGGATGCGGACGCCGAGATCACTAACGCATCAGCGGGTGAGACACTGGCAACGCTTATTGATGACGGTGGTTTTGGCGACGAAATCGGCGCTTATCTTGTGTCTGCGACAAATGATGATGATGCGTTTCTATCGTTGCTGGATCGTAGCGCGCAGATTGGCATGTCATCTCGCCGTATCACACAGGACGAAGCCCGCGCACTGCGCGCAGATGGCGCTGGCAGTATGGTCAGTCCCAATCAGGAACGGATCCTCGCGGTCGACAGTATGGTTGTCGTGACCCACCCATCCAACCCGGTTCAGGAACTGACCAAAGACCAGTTGGGTCGCATCTTCGCGGGTCAGCTGAGAAACTGGTCTGAACTGGGTGGCCCGGATCGTGACATCAACGTCATCGCTCGTGCGCCAGACTCTGCCAGCTATGAATTCTTCATGACGTATCTCTATGGTGATGATCGCCCAGATTTCTTGCCGCAGGGCATCTCTATGGATGATCAGGATCTGTCCAACATCATCTACCACGACCGCAACGCCATCGGCTATCTTGGTTACGCCTTCCAGCGTGGCGCCAAGCCAATGACATTGGTCAATGAATGCGGTATCGCCACAACGCCCGACGCGTTCTCGGCAAAAACCGAAGAATACACCTTGAACCGCCGGATGTATCTCTACAACCGTTCCGACAACCTTGATGCAAGCAGCCAGGCATTTCTTGACTTCGCTGTCTCACCAGAGGCGGATGGTGTGATCGGGAAGTCAGGCTTTATTGATCTGAGCATCTCGCGCCGGAGCCAGGATGGCAACGACACGCGCCGCATGTCTTTGACCGACGAAGCCGCACGTTACGACGCTGGTTTCGAAGGTGAAGTCGTGCAGGAAATGCTGGCCGAGATGGACAACAACGACCGTCTGTCCACAACATTCCGCTTCCGCACCGGCTCTTCTCGGATCGATGAACGTGGCCGCCTCGATATGGCGCGTCTGGTCGAATACCTTCAGGATGTTCCTGCCGGCACAAAGGTGACCTTCGTTGGCTTCACCGATGACGTTGGCGCTTTCGAGGCAAACCGCCGTCTGGCAAACGAGCGTGCAAATGCGGTACGGGATCTGCTCATCGACGCTGCAGCCAGCCAGTTGGAGAACGTCGAGTTGGCCACCACCGGCTACGGCGAAATCGCACCATCCGCCTGCAATGTTTCGGATCGTGGCCGTTCCATCAACCGTCGGGTCGAAGTGTGGATTTCTAACACGATTGAAAGCTAAGTGGTTGTCGGCGATGCGCACGCGAACCGTGCGCATCGCTTATCCAACCGATCTCGCCTCACTGACAAAACACTGAAAAGGGACAAACCTTCCAATTTCAATTTGTCGGCGAAACGGTTGCAGCTCTCCTTGGCTACTTGGCACTCTCAAGCCCCACATCAACTTGGACTGCCCACTCAGGTCTTCACGCATATCCCTTGCAGTGAGCTGAGGTTCGGGCCCAGAAAATGGAAAAAGAAATGCAGACAAGAAAATCCAATTCGTTCCGCCAAAGGAAGACCGGGACTTTGACCTCGCATCTTCTGAAAAGCATGACGTGCTGCGCCGCATTGGGGATTGCCCCTGCCGCGCTCACCCTGACTGCAACCCCGGCCGATGCCCAGCAGTTTGACGCAACCCTCTACGACGGCGCCAAGGCCCGCGTGAACCGCTCGGCCAGCCTACGCTCGCTCAGCGAAGCTGTCGCCGCGGCCAGCTGCCGGATCGGTGCAAACTTTGACAGCGACACCGCAGGACACGATCTAGAAACCTATCACGACGACTTTGCGCGCATTTTGGATGGTCTGGAAAACGGGAGCGCCATCCTTGGCATGCCCGGCCCAGAAACACGTATGCGCACGCTCAATACACTCCAACAGACCTCTGCAAGCTGGGCCCCAATGGATGTAGCGGCACAGAATCTGCTCAATGGCGGTGGCAGCAGTGCCGACGCGCAAGTCATACGACAGTCATATGCAGACTTATTTGAGCAAACAGTTCAACTGGCGGCTGTCATTTCCGGCCAATACGCAGACCCTCAGCAACTGTTGCAAAGTGACGCGACTGTGCTGAACTTTGCGGTGCGCCAACGAGCGCTGGGCTACCGTATGGCCCGCGCCATGTGCGAGCTTGCCTCGGGGACGGCGAACAATGGCACGCTGGATGAACTGGCAACCACCGTCGACCTATTTGAACGATCTCTGGTTGCCCTACGCGATGGCTTCCCCGCTGTGGGCATCAACCCACCGCCAAATGAGGCGGTCGCCAACAGCCTCTCTGCAACATATGAGTTGTGGATCGCAAATCGCGCTATGTTCGATGCCGCATTGGCTGGTGCCACGCCAACCGAAGCTGACGTCGTTGCGGCAACCGACCTGTCAAAGAAGCTCTCGGTCGCGATGAACAACACGATCACGCTTTATCTGATCGCAACACCTGGTCAGGATGGCGTTTACCGCATACCGTTGGAAGCCTATTCACAGGATGAGCTGACAGGCTGGCTAGATAATCCGGAGTTGATTGAAGCGATCAAGGCCCAGAATGAGCGCCATGCTGATTTGTCAGAAGACGAAATCATCACCCTTGACCAACAGTGGCGCGCGGAGGCCGGAGACGGCGGCGGCCCGCTGATTTCGCAACTGCTTAGCCACCCGGTTTCAGAGTGGCTCTTGGCGCAGCAAATCGAGACTGCGGGCTTTGTCACAGAAGTCTTTGTGATGGACAACAAGGGGCTGAACGTCGCGCAAAGTGTCGAGACATCCGACTACTGGCAAGGTGACGAATCCAAATGGCAGCAGACCTACAGTGTTGGCCCGGATGCGCTACACATCAGTGAAGTCGAATTTGATGACAGCACCGGATTTTACCAGTCGCAAGCCTCGCTTTCGATCAAGGATCCTGAAACCGGTGAAGTGATCGGCGCTGTGACCTTTGGTATCAACGTCCAAAACCTGATGTAACAAACCCGCGCGGGTGGATGAAGGTTCACCCGCGGTTTCTATCGTCATCTGCGCCCGAGATGCTGGGAAGAAAACGCCCGACACTTTGGGCGCAGATTACATTCAAGCCTGCGACAGCTCTCAGCCACTGCCAAAGCGGTCAGGTTTTGACGGCGGCAACGCCAGACGGGCGGCAAAATACCTACCCTATTTTCCCATCTTCGCCAGTTTTTCCTGTAACGCGGCAAGCTGTTCCTTGATCTCACTCAGGTCATCCCCGTTTTCCTTGCCGTCATCAGAACTACCAGGGATCATGCCGCCAGTCATGGCCTTGAAGAATGCTTCTTGTTGGGCGCGCATCGCCTCAAACCCGGGCATAGCGGCCATGGGGTTAGCTTTACCCATATTCTCCATCGCTTTGGATTGACCTTCGCGCAGCATCTCGAAACTGGCTTGCAGGAATTGCGGCACAACAGACGCGGCTTGACTGGTATAACTGCGCACCAGATCGGTCAGCACATCAACGGGCAATACACTGTCTCCGCGGCTTTCATGTTCCGTGATAATCTGCAGAAGATACTGGCGGGTCAGATCATCGCCAGACTTCAGATCGACAATCTGCACCTCGCGCCCCTCACGGATAAACACTGCGATATCCTCTAGTGTAACGTAGTCACTCGTCTCGGTGTTATACAGGCGGCGGCTCGCGTAGCGCTTGATCAGCAGTGGTTTGTTCGTGTCGGCCACGGGCGTCCCTCCCAAGACATGTTGCGGTGCAGAGAATCCTATGCCGCGCCTGCGCAAAAAGAAAGTACTTCGTAACAGACAACAAAAAACGGCCCGCAAATGCGGACCGTTTTGGAAAATCGAACCCTCAGGGAGGCAAGGGCGATTTTAGCCAGACTTACTTAACAGACGCAGTCGCCTTTTTTGCAGCGGCTGTCATCTCTGTCTGTGCTTTCTTCGCAGCAGCTGTCATGTCCTCGGACATGTCTTTGCCAGCAGCCAGGACCAGTTCCATTGTCTGGGTCTGAACTTTTTTCGCGATTTCAGCGAAAGCCGACATATGCTCTGCTGCAGACTCAGCAGATGCAGAAGCAAAATCTGTCATTGCCTTTGCGTAGTCAGCAGGCTCTGCCTTTGCTTTCGACATCGCTTCAACCTTGGCAAGCGTGTCCTGTGTCCACTTTGCAGACAGCTCAGCAGATTTTCCGGCTGCGTCGATTGCAACTGCGGACATTTTTTCGGCCAGGGCAGTCTGGTTCTTGAACTGCTCTTCCATTGCTTTGGTGTCGACGGGGAAAGCGCCTGTCATATCTTTGAAGATCGCTGTGAAATCTTGCGTCTTAGTCGCCATTTTATCAACCTTTCAGGTATCAGTGAATTTGCGGTGCAGACGGATCGCCTGCTTCTTTGTTCTGACATCAATATGAATGCCGCGTTGCAGCATTTCAAGGTTTTATTCTGCACTGCAGTATAAAACCTTTCTCAGGTATGTATTCCCCAGTGAATCCAGCTACTTAGCGACGGCATAGGTGCCCGGTGACGGTGCCAAAACAGGGTGTTTGGCATCTCCGGGCTCTCTTGCTGTGACTTTTTTGCCTGATTTTTTGGACAGCCAGGCGTCCCAGAGCGGCCACCATGACCCCTCATGCCGCTCTGCTGCATCTTGCCAGTCGTCGGCCGTCAGTCCCAACTCTGGGTTGGTATAGTGCCCATATTTATTCTTGCTGGGCGGGTTCACGATCCCGGCGATGTGGCCACTCTCGGACAGGATGAAAGTTTTGTCCTTCGACCCCATTTTCTGAACGCCAGCAAAGCTGCTTTTCCACGCCGCGATATGATCCGTCTCGCAGGCAATAGCGCAAAGAGGCACAGTCACATCGTTGATCTGCACAGTCTCGCCTGCAATCTCGAACCCAGCGGTGGCGAATAGATCGTCCTGACACAGCCCGCGCAGATATTCGACAGACATGCGTGCGGGCAGATTGGTCCCGTCGCCATTCCAATACAGCAGATCAAAGGCCGGCGGCGCCTTGCCCATCATGTAACTTTTGATCGCAGGACCATAAATCAGGTCGTTGGAACGCAGATAAGAAAACGTCCGAGACATAAAAAAGGAATCGAGCACCCCTTTTTCCTGAACTTCCTTCTCGATCCCATCCACAAAGTCATCATCCAGGAACACCCCAACCTCGCCCCTATCCGAGAAATCAGTCAGCGTCGTAAAGAACGTGGCGCTATTCACAGACCGATCTTTGCGCTTTTTCATCAGGGCCAGGGTCAGCGAAAGCGTGGTGCCCGCAATGCAATAGCCCACCGCGTTCACCTTCTTGACGCCGCAGATCGCCTTCACTTCTTTGATGGCCGTCAGGTAACCATCTTCGACGTAGTCGGTCATTGATGTCTCGCGGTAACCGGCATCAGGGTTCACCCAAGAGACGACAAATACCGTGTACCCCTGCTCTACCGCCCATTTGATCAGGCTACTTTGCGGCTTCAGGTCCAGAATGTAGAACTTGTTGATCCACGGCGGAAAGATGATCAGCGGCGTTTCATAGACCTTTTCTGTGCTTGGCGCATATTGGATCAACTCGAACAAATGGTTACGAAACACGACAGAACCGGGCGTTGTGGCAAGGTTCTCGCCCAACTCAAACGCCGTCTTATCGGCCAGGGTGACAACCAGATCGCCATTGTTGGCCTCCAGATCGGCGATCATGTTTTCTAACCCGGCAACAAGGCTTTCGCCTTCCGTCTCAGCCGCCAGGGCAAGCGCCTCGGGGTTTGTCGGTAGAAAATTGGTCGGGCTGAGCATGTCGACCATTTGTTGGCTGAAATAGCGCAACCGCTTCTTTTCCTCGGGATCAAGCGTGTCGATGTCTTCCACCGCTTGCCGCACCGCAGAAGCGTTCATCAGGTATTGCTGTTTGATAAAGTTGAAGTAGGGATTGGTCTCCCACAGCTCATGGGCAAAACGGCGGTCCTTGGGTGTCTCATCCATCGCCGGCTCTAGCTTTCCTTGGGCCAACAAGTGCTGTGCCTCGACGAAGTGCGTTACTGATTTACCCCAAAACTCCAGCTGATGCTCAATCAGTTTGGCAGGGTTATGCATCATTTCAGCCATATAGGCGGTTGCCGCCTTGAGGTAGAGTTCCTGACTTGGCCCTTGCAGCGATGGCGCGATCTGGCGCCCTTGCCCGATGATTTTCAACAAACGCTGGGTCAATTCCTCCACCCGAGCAAGGTTTGTTTCCAGCTTTGTAACACGATCGTTATCAGCGCCAGAAGAACCCAAATCCTTTGTTGTCATCTCAATCCTCCTATGCATATGCTGCATGTGCAGCATTTCTGCACGCCCATCGGAGACCGGCACAATGAAGTATATGATGACCTATGACCTGATGGAAAGCATGCGCAACACCAATCAGTGGCTGGGTGCCACAGCGCGCGCTTTTGCCTCATATCCGATGATGTCCTGGGGCGCCAATCCCGCGATGGATTGGCTACAGGCCTGGGGTGAGGTGACGGAACGCACATTTGCACGCATGGTCGTAAAGCCAGATTGGAACATCCCGCCGGTGTCTGGCGAGAAAGGCAAAGACTACCCCGTCGTTGTCGAAACCGTGGTAGAAAAACCGTTTGGCGATCTGATCCATTTCACGATGCCCGGACGCAAGCCCAGCAAACGCCGTGTGTTGCTCGTCGCCCCGATGTCCGGCCACTACGCCACTTTGCTGCGCAAGACAGTGATCAGCCTGCTGCCGGATGCAGATGTCTATGTCACCGATTGGCACAACGCCCGTGACATTCCCGTCAGCGCAGGCAAGTTCGATATCGAAGATTACACGCTCTATCTTATGGATTTCATGCGTGCGCTGGGACCTGATATTCACGTCATTGCTGTCTGCCAGCCTGTCCCCCTGGCCTTGGCGGCAACCGCCTATCTGGCTGAGCTGGATCCAGATGCGCAACCGCGCTCTCTGACGCTGATTGGCGGCCCCGTCGACCCAGAGGCGAACCACACCGAGGTTACAGATTTTGGCCGCTCGGTGACCATGGGCCAGCTTGAGGAAACGATGATCCAACGGGTCGGATTCAAATATGATGGTGTGGGTCGCATGGTCTATCCCGGCCTGCTGCAACTGGCGTCGTTCATTTCGATGAACGCCGAAACCCACACCAATTCGTTCCACGATGAAATCATTCGCGTGGCCAAGGGTGAAGCCTCTGAGCATGACCGCCACAATGCGTTCTATGACGAATATCTTGCGGTCATGGACATGACGGCCGAATTCTACCTCTCAACCGTCGCGCGGATATTCAAGAGCCGTGAGATTGCGCGTAACGAATTTGTGGTCGCAGGCCACAAGATCGACATGAGCAAAGTCACAACCGTCGCCGTGAAAATCGTCGAAGGCGAAGAAGATGACATTTCTGCGCCCGGTCAGTGCCTTGCTGCTCTGGATCTGCTGACAGGGCTCCCTGATGACAAGAAAGCCGCGCATCTGGAACCGGGTGCCGGTCACTATGGCATCTTTGCGGGCCGCAGCTGGCGCAACAATATCCGGCCTTTGGTTCTGGACTTTATTGACGCCAACGCAGACGCCCCCAAGCGCAAGCCCGCCAAAGTCGTAAAGCTGAAGTAGGCTATCGGGTTATTGTCGCAACATCAGCGGCAGCTTGAGCCAACGGCGCAGCGCATCCGTAGTTGCCTCGGGTGCTTCTAATGTGGGCAGGTATCCCGCACCTTCAATGATATCCAGTTTTGCGTCAGGGATCAGCTCGGCCAGAAACGCGTGCCGTTTGAGGTGATACTGCCCATCGTGTCGTCCGCATATCACCGCTGTTGGGGCCTGCGTCTTGCTGAGTGTGGCCTGCTGGTCCTTGCGGCGCTGCATCGCACGGGCCTGTTTGATATAGGCGTCGCGTCCGATCGCATGGCCCATATCGGTCAGCAGCCTGACCAGTTCGACCTTGTCAATATTGGGCGCCATCCAGGTCGAGTTAATCTCATGCTGCAGCACATCATCCCAACGGCCGGCTTTGGCCGCGATCATATGCGGTTCGCGAGCTGCGGCATTTTCAGGGGTATCCGCCTGCGGGCTGGTGCTGATCAGAGCCAAGCGCGCAATGCGTTCCGGCGCCCGGCGCAGCAGCTCCATCGCGACCATCCCGCCAAGCCCCATCCCCACCAACGCAAATCGCGAAGGTGTCCATGATAGTATCTGGCTTGCGATTTCTTCCATCCGCTCACCACAGGTCGGCGGGGCCAGCGTCACGGCGTGGTCGCGCGACAGGTCCTGCATCTGATGCGCAAAGACACGCGCATCACAGAGTATCGGCGGAATAAAGACCAACGGATCACGCGACATGGCGCTTATGCCCTAACAACTGCTCACCTTTTTGATGCTTTTTTGAGAGTGTGACGCGCGAATGGCATTCGCGCAAGCCCCTCAAACGGCAGGTAAACCGTGGATCCAGGCCAGTATGCGCCGGGCCAGTGGCAAGGTTTGGCCGGGAGAAAACACATCTCCTGCCATCACATGGCCCATCGCGTCGTCGTCAGGGGTCTGGATTAGCGTGATCTCTGCAACCGGGCCACCCCAACGGCGCATCGTTGCGCGTATCTTGTCAGGATGCACCACCTGATCATCCTCGTTGAAGCAAAACAGCGCAGGCGTCTTAATCTGCGACAGCGCAGCGCGCCGGGCGGCCCGCACCGCATCCGCCATCGCGTGCACAGCCTTGGTCGGGTAACTGATCGTCCAGTATTTTGCATGCGCATCATTGATTGCAGGAAAGCTCCGCTCGCGCCCGGCGATGTATTTCGCCCAGTGGTGTGCGCCGGGCAGATCCAGCAGGAACTGCACAGCCCGGTGCCGCAACCCGAAATTGGGCGAAATATGCACCATCGCCTTGACCTGCGCACCGCCCGCCAATGCATATGTCGCCAGCGTACAACCCGTTGAGCAGCCCATGATGATCACCTCATCACCGATGGTCTGTGCGATGGCAATCGCCTCGGCCACGTCGCGTGTCCACGCCGCGAACGTTGCACGGCCCATCGCCGGTCCGTCCTGGCCGTGCCCTGACAGCCGCGTGAAATGCAGATTTGCACCAAGCCCTTCAGCCACCAGATCAGGCAGTGGGCGCAACTCCTCGCCGGTCGCTGAAAACCCATGGATATAAAGCACGGCAACGGCCGTCTTTGTCGCCGGTCGTCCGGCCCAGACGATCCGCTTTTCGCAACCAGAACGCAACGCCGGGACCCGCGCCTCGGCTTGGGCCAGATCGGCCGCGATTGTATTGAGATCGAGCAAGCGCATGCAGCCCCCAAAGTGAAACTCAGCATCAGACCGTAGGGTGGGTGCCAACCCACGCGCACCTACCCCGTGCGCGCCAAAACCTCTTCAACTGAGGACACGATCAACTCCAGACATTCATCATTCGAAAAACGATGATCCGCGCCATCCACCAATGTCAGGCGCATATCGGGGCTTTGCGCATGATCAAGCAGGCGCAAGGCCACCGACATATCCACATCAACGTCCGCGGTGCCTTGCAGCGACCGCACCGGAAATGGGAGCAGCAGTGGATCGCGCAAGACCAGGCGGTCCCGCCCTTCTTCGATCAAGCGGCGGGTAATGATGTAGGCTTCGCCGTATTCCGAAGGCAGAGCCACCTGCCCGGCCATCAGTTCCTGTTTCTGCGCGTCCGAGAAACCGGCCCACATGCTGTCCTCGGTAAAATCGGGGGCGGCGGCAATCGTCACGATGCCCGCGACGCGTTCAGGCATCGCGCGGGCCACCAGCAAGGATATCCAGCCGCCCATGCTGGAGCCCACCAATACCACCTTGCCGGACAACAGACCGATCGCCGCACAGGCATCCTCAAACCAATCGCCAATCGCACCGTCAGTGAAATCTTCACCGCTTTCGCCATGGCCCGAATAATCAAACCGCAAAAATGCGCGGCCCGCCTCACGCGCCCATTGTTCCAGATGCACGGCCTTGTTGCCGCCCATATCCGACTTGAACCCACCCAGAAAGACAACAGTCGGGCCGGTGCCATCACTCAGGTGATAGGCAATACGGCGGCCCTGCGGCGTAACAAATGACGGCGTATCTTGTGTATTTTCCATGCCTGCAAAGCACCATAACGGGCAATCGGCTGCAAGCCCCTGATACGAAACAGGGAACAGTCACGACAGTCTGGCCAACCCGCTGGCGTCGCGATTTGCCTCGGGGCGACAGAAATCCTGTAATTGCGCCGCTGCCCAGACATCGCAGTCAGCGCAGGTTCGGGCATTTTGTTTGCAGCCACCCGTGCAACGCACTTGACCATTCCCCGTTCCCCCGGCATTTAGCCCACTCACATAACCCGCAACCGGGCGTTTTGTAGGCGCCAAACAGACGAGGAGACAGCCAATATGGCACAGATTTCCCTTACTTTTCCCGACGGCAATGCACGCAGCTATGATGTGGGCGTGACCGCAGCTGATGTGGCTGCTGATATCTCATCCAGCTTGCGCAAGAAGGCGATCAGCGCGACCGTCAACGGCCAGCACTGGGATCTGCAATGGCCGATTGAGGCCGATAGCAGCATCGCTATCAACACCATGAAAGATCAAGAACCTGCCCTTGAGCTGGTGCGCCACGATCTGGCGCATATTATGGCGCGCGCAGTGCAGGAAATCTGGCCCGAAACACAGGTCACAATCGGCCCAGTGATCAAGGACGGCTGGTATTACGACTTTGACCGCAAAGAGCCTTTTACGCCAGAAGACCTCGGCCTGATCGAAAAAAAGATGAAAGAGATCATCAACAAGCGCGAGCCTGTGCGGACCGAGATTTGGGAGCGCGATGTCGCGATCCAATACTACAAGGACCGGGGCGAGCCCTATAAAGTTGAATTGATCGAAAGCATCCCCGGCAATGAACCCCTGCGCATGTATTGGCACGGCGACTGGCAGGACCTTTGCCGTGGCCCCCACCTGCAGCACACAGGGCAAGTCCCCGCCGATGGGTTCAAACTGATGTCCATCGCTGGCGCCTATTGGCGTGGCGACAGTGACCGCGCGATGTTGCAGCGGATCTATGGCGCAGCTTTTACCAATAAGGAAGGGCTCAAAGCCCACCTGCACATGCTAAAAGAAGCCGCCAAACGCGACCACCGCAAGCTGGGCCGCGAAATGGACCTGTTCCATATGCAGGAAGAAGCCCCCGGTCAGGTATTCTGGCACCCCAACGGCTGGACCGTCTACACCGAATTGCAAGATTACATGCGCCGTCAGCAACGCAAGGGCGGCTATGTTGAGGTGAACACACCACAGGTTGTGGACCGCAAGCTGTGGGAAGCCTCCGGGCACTGGGAAAAATATCAGGATCATATGTTTATCGTTGAAGTGGACGAGGACCACGCGCGCGAAAAGGCGGTGAACGCGCTCAAGCCGATGAACTGCCCCTGCCACGTGCAGATATTTAACCAAGGCCTGAAATCCTACCGCGACCTGCCGTTGCGCATGGCCGAGTTTGGGTCATGCAACCGGTATGAACCCTCAGGTGCCTTGCACGGCATCATGCGCGTGCGCGGGTTTACGCAGGACGACGGGCATATCTTCTGCCGCGAGAACCAGATCGAATCGGAGACTGCGGAATTCATCAGCTTTCTCAGCCGCATCTATAAGGACCTCGGGTTTGAGAACTTCAAAGTGAAGTTCTCGGATCGGCCTGAAATGCGGGCCGGGTCAGATGATGTCTGGGACAAGGCAGAAGAGGCATTGCTTGCCGCGACACGCGCCGCAGGGATCGAGCCTGAACTGAACCCCGGCGAAGGGGCGTTCTACGGCCCCAAGCTGGAGTTTGTACTGACTGACGCCATTGGCCGCGACTGGCAATGTGGCACGCATCAAGTGGATTTTGTGCTGCCGGAGCGACTGGATGCCAGCTACATCGGTGAAGACGGGGCAAAGCATCGCCCCGTCATGCTGCACCGTGCGCTGCTGGGATCGTTTGAGCGTTTCATCGGTATCCTGATCGAAGAACACGCAGGTAAACTGCCCTTCTGGCTGGCGCCGCGTCAGGTGGTTGTCGCGACGATTGTGTCGGATGCCGATGACTATGCCATGGAAGTTGTGGCTGCGTTGAAGGCCGCGGGTGTGCGGGCCGAAGCTGACCTGCGTAACGAGAAGATCAACTTCAAAGTACGCGAACACTCGGTTGGCAAGGTGCCTGTGATTCTGGCACTGGGCGCACGCGAAGTGGATGAGAAAACAGTGACGGTGCGACGGCTGGGTGAGAACAAGACATCTGTAACATCATTGGATGAAATTGTTTCAATCCTTGGAAAAGAGGCGACACCACCGGACCTTTTGTAACATTCCAGCGCTGGACCCTGTAACAAACCCGCCGGTGGGAACATCGGCGGGTGCATTGTTTATTAAGGCAATTTCCGCTGTTATCCCCCGCTTCCGGCAAAGCCTCGCTCACTTCATCTCACGGAGCTGCGATGCACGGGTCTGTGAATAGCCGATGACTGGTCGGGGCGGTTAGGGTCTAGGCATCGCCGAGATACGGTGACGATCCAAAACTGACCAAAACCAAGGAAACTTATTTATGTCCAACGCTACAAAGACACTCGTTCTTGCTTCCGCCGTTGCCTCTGCTGTTGCAGGCCTGACAACTGCCGCTCACGCACAAGAAAACGTCAAGTGCTACGGCGTATCTCTCGCTGGCGAAAACGACTGTGCAGCTGGCCCAGGCACAACATGCGCCGGGACATCCACAGTTGACTATCAGGGCAACGCCTGGACATTCGTGCCAGCCGGAACATGCGAAACAATGGAACTGCCAGCGTCTGCCGACGGCACAGCGCGCATGGGCTCGCTCGAAGCGCTTGAGCGTGATATCCCTGCATAAACGATCCTCGGTGTAAGGTGGATCATGATCCACCTTACGTCACACCACTCACGGGGCTGTTCCAATGCTTGACGCGACACATGCTGTTTCCCTCCCCACCCGCCCCGGCGTTGGTTACAAGCCTCAGCATTATTCGGCGATCATGGCTGAACCCGGCCCACTAGCATGGCTTGAAATCCATGCCGAAAACTACATGGGCGATGGCGGGCGCCCGATTGCGCAGTTGCGTCATCTGGCCGAACGCTTCCCTATTTCGGTACATGGTGTTGGCCTGTCCATTGGCGCTGAAGGCGATCTGGACAAGGATCACCTTGCCCGCCTCAAGCACCTTATCTCTTGGCTGAACCCTGCCAGCTTTTCCGAACACCTGGCCTGGTCGACCCACGACAGCCATTTCTTCAACGATCTTCTGCCCCTGCCCTACACGCCCAAAACGCTCGATCATGTTGCCGCCCACATCAACGAAGTCCAGGACACTGTCGGGCGGTGCATGTTGCTGGAAAACCCCTCCAGCTATCTGGCCTTTGCGGAATCCACCCTGTCCGAGACAGATTTCCTGCGCGAGTTGACACAACGCACCGGCTGCGGCCTGCTGCTTGACGTCAACAACGTCTTTGTCAGCGCCACAAATCTCAAAACCTCACCCCAAGCCTATATCGACGACTTTCCGCTGGAGGCTGTTGGTGAAATTCACCTTGGCGGCCATGATGAGGATGAAGACGAAACCGGCGCACCGCTACTGATCGACAGCCACGGCAAGGCGGTGGTTGATCCGGTCTGGGCACTGCTGGACTATACCCTCGCCAAATCCGGGCCCAAACCGCTGCTGACCGAATGGGATACGGATGTCCCCGCATGGCCCGTCCTGGCCGAAGAGATCAGCCGTGCCGACAAGGCTCTGTCATTGGTGACGGCATGAGCGTCACCCAGGCCCAGTTTCGCACCGCAATGCTGGACCCCAACGCCGCCGTGCCCGCCGGTATCGTCAACCCCGATGGGGCACAGGCAAGCAAGCGGTTCAACGTCTACCGCAACAATGTGGCCGTCGGCCTGTCCGACGCGCTTGAGGCGGCTTTTCCTGTAGTGCGCAAACTGGTCGGTGATGAATTTTTCCGCGCCATGGCGGGGGTTTACCTGCGCAAGCACCCGCCAAAGTCACCGCTGATGATGTTCTATGGCGATGCGATGCCGCAGTTCCTGCGCCGGTTTGAACCTGCCAAAACCGTCCCCTACCTTCCCGACATCGCCGCGATGGAGCTGGCCCTGCGCCACGCCTATCACGCAGCCGATGCGACACCTGCACCCCCAGACGCCCTTGGCGCTATCGCGCCCGACGCATTGATGGGCACGCGGTTGCGCATCGCCCCTGCGGTGCAGACTGCGACCTCCGACTACCCCATACACGCGATCTATCGCGCCAATACACAAAGTGACGCCCCCAAACCGGTGATGCAGGCCGAAGCCGTGCTGATCACCCGTTCCGGTTTTGATCCTGATATTCATCCCATCAATGCCGCCGCCGCCAAAGCGATCAGCCTTTTGCAAAACGGGCATACGCTGGGCGAGGCCATCGCCACCGCGGATGACACCCTTGATCTGGGTGCCGTGTTGGGGTTGTTATTGGCCCAAGGCGCGATCACTGAAATTTACTGAAAGGCCCCACCCCATGATCACAGCACCTTTCGCGCATCTCGCACAACCACTCAACCGTGCTGGCGACCAGATCCTGCCACTGCTTGCCCGCTTTGTCTTTGCCGCAGTGCTACTGCAGTATTTCTGGAATGCCGGCCAGCTTAAGATCGGCGACGGAATTTTCGGCATCTTTTCACCGTCAGTCGGCGCGTATGGACAGATCTTTCCCAAGGCAATGGAAGCTGTGGGCTACGACATCAGCCAAATGAACATCTTTCACTGGGCTGTCGTTGTGGCAGGCACGATTGCTGAATTTGTGCTGCCTTTGCTGATTGTTATCGGGCTACTGACCCGCCTGGCCGCACTGGGTATGATTGGGTTCATTTTCGTGCAATCGCTAACCGATCTCTACGGCCATGGCGGGATTGAACATGCCGCAACCGTCGGCGCATGGTTCGACCGTATGTCGGACGCGGCCATACTGGATCAGCGCGCCTTTTGGGTGCTTTGCCTGCTGGTTCTTGTGTTCAAAGGGGCTGGCGCGATTTCAGTTGATCGCGGTCTCTTTAGAAATGCGCCTTAGGCTCATCCGGTTTGCCCGCGGCCACGGCCAGTAGGCCACCCAAAGCGGCAAACCCAATGGGGAACATGGTGAAGACATTGAACCCAAACGCTGTGTAAAAACATAGCGCAGCAAGGATCATCAGGATACCACCCCACAACGCGCGCACCTTGGCCATTGCACCACCGGCAATGGTCAGCAAAGGTGCGACAAAGCTCGCGAACTGGGTGAAAACGGGATTTTCGAAGAGGCCAAAGAGGTCACCCAGCTCTGGCCAGCGCAAGGACAACTCCGAATAGCCGAAGCCAAACAGCCCCACGAAAATGCCCATTACTCCTGCAATCAGGCCAAGTATCATCGCCGCGTTGCGCATGGTGGTCTCCTTGATGCTCTGGCTACTGACATAAGTACCCGAGGGCTAGGTGCCAAGGTATTTGGCCTGCACATCCGCTTTCCAGCCGATGGTCCATTCCCCGTCAAGCTCAATTGCGGGACGTTTCAGCAGCGTTGGGTGGGCAGCCAGCAAGATGGCGGGGTCCGCCTCTTTTTCGACGTCAGACAAGCCACGCCATGTTGTTGAGGCCCGGTTGACGGCCTTATCGCCGAAAGCGCTAACAATTGCCGCGATGTCAGTGGCAGAGATGGCGTCGGCACGCACATCGGTCACATCCGGCCGATGGCCGGCAACAGCTAAAGACTTCAACGCTTTGCGGCAGGTGTCACAGTTTTTTAAGCCAATAAATTGCATATCGCCCCCAGGTTGTGCAAAATCTCGCCTGATCGCCATATGCGACCATCTGTCATTTGATTTTTGCATAAAACACTCAACCTTAGGAATATCAAGTAAAGGAAGGTCCACTGCCACGGGCCTCAAGACACAAAAAGGAGTGCAGACAATGCCAACTGGCACCGTCAAGTGGTTCAACACAGCAAAGGGTTACGGTTTCATTGCCCCCGAAGAGGGTGGCGCGGATATCTTCGTGCATATCTCTGCGGTGGAACAATCCGGGCTGACCGGCCTCGCCGATGAAGAGAAGGTCACATTTGACCTGATCACAGGGCGTGATGGCCGTGAAATGGCCGGCAACATCGCAAAATTAGGGTAGGCCTCTGCGCGGGTCGCGCGTTTAGCTATCTTTATTCTGCATCCGTTGGCGTACCAGCGCCATCACGTCGAGATCCTCGGCGGTGGGTTGGATATCGCTCAATTCAGCCTCGACCGCTTTGGCATAGGCGTTTTCTTCCTCAAGGGCCGCATCTTTGTAACGCATGTAGATCAGGGCACCGCCCGCACATTGCAAGCTAAAGAAGAACAGGTAGAAGAACACACACAGGCCTGCGAAAATCAGACCCTCCGTGCCAAAGGTTGCAAAATCATTGAAGGAATCAAGGTTTCCCACCTGCTCAAGGTTTTGGGTCAAACGCTCTGCGATGCCCAAAGGGATTGATAGCAGCGTGACAATCGGAACGACCAACAAGGCCCCGATCTGCGAGATCAAGACCAGAAAGAACAACGAAAAGAAGCCACGGCCAAATCCATGGAACGGGGTGTGCTGCCGCCCGCTGGGGTCGGCGCCGACAGCAGCCCCGGCCATAGGCATCAAAAGGGCGGCATGCAGCGCGATGATCAAGCCACCGCCGATCAGGCCGACCGCGAACGTCAAAATCGGGCTGCTTTGAAACAGCAACCCGATGACAGCATCGGTGTTGTCGGGGTCAATCGCCGCAAAATCCGCAGGGGTCAGCGGGGTTGTGAGCACAAATGCCGCGACGCCGCCAACAAGTATGATCAGCGCGCAGAAGGCCTCAAAAAAGCCATAGCCGATGGCAGGAAGCATCAGGCCAAGATAGGTGTTACGCGGGCGAACCTCTTTCGCCTGCAAACCAACACGCATGCCCACCATGATCGGCACAACACCGGCCGCCGCACCACAGGCTGCGGCCACAAGTATCCCCGCTAAGGGGGATGCAAGCATGATGATCAGCACCGGGATGATCGCCACGATCCCAAAGAAAAACAGGGCGATAATCAGCACCGGCAACACAATGGCATAGCGCCACAGGATCGAGAATGAAAACGGAATCGCGCGCAGGAATATCATGCAGGTCTCCGGGCCGTTGGGTTGCACCGATTATGCGCGACAACGCCCGCAAAGGAAGCCCCCAACCCCAAGTTGGTGGTCAACTGCGCCATTCGCCGCGCATACGCGCCCCACAAAGGGCCATGGCAGGGCCTGATCAAAGCCGGGGAAAGACCACCCCGGCGGCCATCAACGCCCCCCAAGCACGGTATAATTGACGGAAGACAGCGCCCGGACCTCGGGGTGGGCGCGCCTACTACGCGGCACTTATGAATTACTATTTGATCAACTCGGCGAAGCATGGATTTGCGGATGACCCGACGGATTGGCCGTATTCGCCCTTGCATGTGCAAGCGTAGGGCGGGGGCGCACCCGCCAATCCGGTAGGTGATATGAGGTGTTGGGGGGGGGTGTCGGGGCAGGCCCGGACTGACGAGTCTCCACTAACTTAGTTTTCAAAACTTTCTTCGCCAAGATCCATGTCACTACTAAACGCAATCATGCGCACGTAACTACGGAGCATTGGATCAGCAAACTTGTACCAGCCAACCTTGCCGCGCTTTAGAACCGATCCGTGGCTAGGTTTGCAAAGCGCGTTAAGGTGATTTCGAAAATGAGTTTCGTTAGACAATGCCTTTCTATCAGCCCTGGCACCCATGATCCTTGCATAATCATCTCGAATACTCTTGAACTGCTTCTCAAGCAATTGCCCGTCAGCCACAGACCAAAGAACCTCAATGTACTTATCTGTTCCTTTTTTCGTAGCAGCATCATAAGCGTTTTGAAGCCGGGTCGCTGCACCACTCGCTGCCCGTTGCACGCCGAAACGATAGACTTCCGCAGAAATATCAATGGCATCTGGTGTTTGTTCATACGCGGCTCTAATTATTTCGTTCATTATGACATGGGCAAAGTGCGGATATCCCGCTGCTATCTGCGCAATTCTAGTCAATTGACCCCAATGCAATTCAACCTTCATGTTGAATGCAACATACTTGGAAATATCGATTATATGACCGTCTAGTAGTGGTTTGAGCTCCACCGCCTTTAAATATCGATCTACTGACTCATGACTTCCGATCAGGTCATTCAGATTGGCTGCAACGCCACAAAAGACGAATTTTACAGGTAGCTTATCAACTGAGATTTGCTTTGCTAACGCGGTAAAGAAGTCAATCGTATCTTGGTTTTCAAGTTGGTCAAACTCGTCGACTACTATCACCCAGTCCCTTCGCCTTTCAAAATCGGCGGTCAAGATGGTGCTTAGGAAATCCGACGCATGGTTGACACTATCAATTTCGACTCTTTCTCGTAGTTTTCCACCAGAACCGCTTAGCGTCAGGCCGTAGAGCGAGAGCTTCCCGGCAAGGTTTTTGTCTTTAATATCTACTTTTCCGTCCTTCACGACCCTTCTAAATATGTCGTTTAACAAATCATTAGACGATGAACCTTTCTCACATGCAACCGCTGCGGCAAGACGAACCGTATCCGAAAATTTTGCGCAGGCAGTGTGCACCAATGACGTTTTCCCAACTCCGCGAAGCCCCCAAACAAACGAATTCATTCCATTTGTTTCAAACGAGTCGCGAAGTTCATTCAGCGCCCGATCACGGCCCATCAATTGATCTGGGTTCGACACTTCCTCACTCGGGTGACAAAAGAAATTTAGTTGATCGACAAAAGCTCTTCGCTCTAGGTCGCCCAATGCTTTGTAATCACTCACCCAATAACCCCTTCAAACTCCCGCCATTCGCCCTTCGACATACCCGAATTCTCCTGCGTGACGTCTTCCCCCTTAAGCATACGTCGCACGCAGTCAATCGCCTTTGACGAGAGTGTCGCCCCGCCCATCCGGTAGTCTTCGAACGCGCCATAGGCTGCGGGCACCCAGTCGGCCACCACTTTGCAGATCGCATCCGCATAGACCCGGATTTCGTATTGCGCGTGGGCGTCCGCCCGGAGCCGCAGGAAGTGGAAGAGGTTGTGCAGGTCCACCTTCCAGTACCATTGCGTATAGATATTCGCGGGCAGGTTCATGCGGGCCAACTCGCGGGCGAGGCCTTGCTGCCCCTCCTGGTCGATCATCTCGGCGTAGTGGTCATAGCAGCGCGCAGCATCCCCTTTGAGGTATTCAAGCACGCGGGCGGCCTCTTCGCCGGTCAGCGCCTCCCCCCTGCCCTGATTGTTGATCACCGATTGCGCGGCAAGCTTATCAGGCTCGGGGATGTAGAACTCACGGTCGAGGATCGAGTAGCGCGCGGAATATTCATTCACATTCGCCGTCCGGTGCCGGATCCATTGGCGGGCGACAAAGACGGGCAGTTTGACGTGCAGCTTGATCTCGCACATCTCAAACGGTGTCGAATGCCAGTGGCGCATCAGGTAGCGGATCAGCCCCGCATCGTTCTGCACCGATTTGGTGCCTTTGCCGTAGGACACCCGCGCCGCCTGACAGATTGCCGCGTCATCGCCCATATAGTCGATGACCCGGATGAACCCGTGGTCCAGTACGTCATAGGCGGTGTACAGATGTTGCTCCATCCCAGGGGCAACCGTGCGCAGCGTTGGCTGGGCGTTGCTTCGCAATGCGTCGATTTCGGCCTGTTGTTCGGGGGTCATGGGCATCTGCGTCTCCGGGGATCAGGGTCTGAGTCGCGCCACTATAGAAAATGGGGGGCTGTGACAAAACCTCCATCCCCCCGCAACAATGCGATTAAATCGTAGGTTGCGTGTTGACATGCGTTGTTGCCGAAACGAAGTTGCGCGCGACTGTGGTGATAACCAAGGGATTCATTATGAACAAATTCATAGCAATAACTGTATCAGCCGTCGTCTTGGCGGCATGCACAGACCAACGGAATGCTGATTCAACCGACAACGGCGGTGGTGGCAGCAACCCGCCCCCCGGTGGGGTCACAAGCGACAATGTTCTGGTTGGTGACCTGAAGGCCGCGACATATGATGCGGGTGATGGCAGCCTTGTCGTGCAGATCACATTGGATGGCAACGACCTCAACCAAGACTACGGCGCAGCAACCCCCGACGGCGACTACGACCTCTTTACGCTGCAAAACAGTATGACGGACCGCTTTTTCACCGCCTTTGCCGGTGAATCAACCGATGGCAGCGTAAGCGCTGTGGTTGTATCGGATGGCGGGCAGTTTAACCGGTTCTTTGGCGGGGCGACCGCAAGCCAGGCTTCCTACTCGGCACCCGCAGGCGGGATCACCAACTATTCCGGTGACTATGTTGGCTTGCTGAACTTCGGCCCTGCCGCTGGTAGCGGCCCAGGTGATTCCTCAACGCCACACCGTTCGTTGCAGGTGAATGGCGAGGTATTTTTCAAGGCTGACTTTACCGACAACGCCGTGAACGGCAATATCTACAACCGGACCTATGGCCCCGACGGGACAGGGACCGACTTGCCGGAAGTCGTGCTGACCATTGGCGAAATTGCCGCGGACGGCAGTTTTACCGGCTCTGTGGAGCTTCTCGACCAAACTGGTGTTGGTAGTTATGCTGGTGTCTTTGGTGGCAGTGGTGCTACTGCCGTTGCCGGAACCGTTGCCCTTGGGGCCGGATTTTCCGACGGGGCAATTCCAGGAGCCGATGGCAATGAACGTGAGTTTGGTATTTTCGTGTTGGATCAGGACTAGCCCTGATCCGCTTTTCGCATTGCCGGTCGCATGATGCGATCTAGCATTCTTGCATTGGCGGCCGCGCTTTTTTGCGGTGCTGCCAATGCGCAAACGCAGATTGACATACCGATCGCGCAGGCGCGGAGCATTATGGCGCAGGCCGCCTTGGGCGGTGATCCCGCGCTGGCCGTTCAGATTGCCAATGCAATCCTCGCCCAGAACCCTGACGACCGCGATGCCCTTATTGTGCTGGCGGTCGCCTCGCCCCGTCTGGGCGATCCGAAGGCTGGCCGCGTGGCTGGTGCGCGTGCCTGGCACCTGTCAGAGACTCCCGCCCAGCGCTATGAAGCCGCCCGCGTCACCGCCCTTGCCGCCGCCAATGCCCAAGAGCTTACCCGTGCCACGTTCTGGCTGCGCCTTGCGCTGATCTCTGCCCCTGATGAGGCCGAGCGGACCCGCACCATCAACGATGCCCGCGCTGTCGCCCGACGCAATCCATGGTCAACACAGCTGTCGTTTTCGCTTGTGCCGTCGAATAATGTGAATGGCGGAGCTGAGGATGACCAGTCCTCCGCCCCGGGAAACCCGACAGGCGATTTGTCTGAGGATGCTGTCGCCCTGGAAGGTTGGCGCGCATCGCTTGGGTTTACGACCCAATATCGCCTTCAGGAATCCGCCAAGAGCCGGACCATCGCCAGCCTGCAATATCAGACTGCCCGCGTGTGGATCACCGAAGAGAGTATCGTGCCCGATGAAGCGTTCAACAACAGCACAACCCAACTATCACTGCGCCATGATCGTGTATTGGACACTGGCACCCTTGGCCTGACCTTCTCTCGCGGCCTTGTCGAATATCGCGATCTGGACCTGAGCGCCCGCCGCACAGAAAAGCTAACCTATGATATCTGGCGTATCGGTCTTGATCGCCGCATTCCTGTGGGTGAGCGGGCCAACCTGTCGCTTTCTTATGGGCGTGAGTTGCTGGACTATGAGGTCACAGGCATTGGCGAAGTGAACCGCAACACGCTTGGCGCAAGCCTGACCTACGGGCTGGAAGGTGGTGATCGTGTCACCGGGTCCTACTCTTTCTCCGATAGCGTTGGTGATCTGGATAACTATACATCGCAAGACCACAGCCTCCGTGTGCTCTATAGCTGGTCTGAGCCGATTGGCCCGGTGACGCTGACGGCCGGGGGCGGCTTCAAATGGGCCGACTACCCCGATTATCGGGTTTTGTTTCCAGTTACCGGTGGGCGTCAGGACAAAACTATTTTTGCCGAGGCCAACATCGGCTTCCCCGAGGTCTCTTTTGCCGGCTTCACCCCCGGTTTACGCGTTGACCTGTCCAAGGTTGACAGCAACGTCAGCCGCTTTGATCGGACGACATTTTCTGTGGGTTTCACCATCAGTTCGCAGTTCTAGGTGAAAAGATGGTGCGGGCGGTGGGACTCGAACCCACACGGGCATACGCCCCTCAGATTTTAAGTCTGGTATGTCTACCATTCCATCACGCCCGCATCCGGCGCTGTCTTCAATTTTCACCATCGGGCCTATTTTGGGACTGAAAGCAGTCTCTTAGCCGCAACGCCTTGTTTCGTATGCACAACTTGGCGCAGACACAAGGGCTTTAAGCCTCAGGTGTCTACTATTCCGCCACGCAGGCATGCCGCTATTCCTATGCGCAGCAGCCAAGGTCGGCAAGCGGTGATCAGAGGTCAGTGCCCATCGGTTCGGTCAGAAGAGCACGCTCTTGCAGCCAAGGGTTCATCGCGACAGCAGCACGCAGGGCTTCTTGTGCTTCTTCGTCGCGCCCCAAACCCATCAGAGTCAGCCCCTTACCCGACAAAGCGGCGATGTGGTTAGGCATGATATCAAGGGCGATATTGAGATCCGCCAGGGCCGCCTCAAAATCCTGCGCCAGATAACTGGCAAAGGCACGTTGGTTGTATCCTTCGGCGTAGTCAGGACAGTACTCCACCAAACGCGTCAGCGTCTCGCGGGCGCCCAGGAAATCATAGATTGTGCGTTGCGACATGCCTTGATCCAGCATGTCCTGCGCCAGCGCATCCGGCGCATCAACCCATAATTCCCAAAGTTGCTGGTTTAACATCCGCGCCTCACCCTCACCGCGTGAGACGCTCAGCTCGCTCACAATCTCGGCGATGCGCGCGCTATGATCGGTGACAGCTGGGCAGCTTTGGGCGACAGCGGGTGCTGCAATGAGGCAAAGAGGTAATATCCATTTCATGCATCAAGTATCTGAGGCGACCCCCGCCAAGGTCAAGTCACGAGCCCGTGCCTGGCGACAGGGGCGACAGCCCTTCTTCCTTTACCGCCTGCATGGCGACGTAAGTTGATGTATTTGCGACATGCGGCAGGGTCGATATTTTCTCTGCCAAAACAGCGCGATACCCCGGCATACCTGCGGTGCGAACCTTCAGCAGATAGTCAAACGCTCCTGCAATCAGGTGACACTCTTCTATTTCCGGCACCCGCAGAACGGCGCGATTGAACGCCGCCAGGGCGCTTTCCCGGGTGTCCGATAGCTTGACCTCAACAAAGGCGACGTGATCGCGCCCCAACCGAATAGCATCATAAATCGCACGATAGCCCCGAATGACACCGTGATCTTCCAGCCGTCTCAATCGCGCCTGTGTCGGTGACTTTGACAGCCCAATGCGGCGCGCGAGTTCGGTCACGCTGATCCGACCCTCAACCGTCAGGATGTCGAGAATCTTGCGATCAAATGTGTCCAGATCAGAAATCTTTTCGGCCATAAATCTACCCTTCAATAAGTCGAACTGCCTGTTGTTCTGCCATATTGAAGTCATCTTAGCTGGGAATTCTGGTATATGGTAGGTCAAACCCAAAGCGAGAACCTGCAATGATCAGAGACCACAGCACCGATCTGCACCGCCAAATCGATATTGCCATGTATCAGGACGAGGCCGCCAGCGTGCAAAGCCTGGTCGCGGCGGCCGCACTGTCGCAGGACGACCGCGCGCGCATCTCTAACAGAGCGGCCGATTTGGTCCGCGAGATTCGTGGGAGTTCGGAGCCCGGCCTGATGGAGGTCTTTCTGGCAGAGTATGGTCTTTCGACGGATGAAGGTATTGCGCTGATGTGCCTGGCAGAGGCGCTGTTGCGCGTCCCGGACGCTGAAACCATGGACGACCTGATCGAGGACAAAATCGCCCCTTCAGATTGGGGCAAACATTTGGGTCACTCAGCCTCTTCCTTGGTCAACGCATCTACCTGGGCGCTGATGCTGACGGGCCGGGTGCTGGATGATGAAAAACCGGGCATGACACGCCACCTGCGCAGCGCGGTCAAACGGCTGGGTGAACCTGTGATTCGCACCGCTGTTGCCCGCGCCATGCGCGAAATGGGCCGACAGTTTGTGTTGGGAGAGGACATCGGCAAAGCGATGAAGCGCGCCGAAGGGATGCAGGCGAAGGGCTTTACCTACAGTTACGACATGCTGGGCGAAGCAGCCCGCACAGACGCGGATGCGCGCGGTTATCACCTTGCGTATTCCCGTGCGATCAGTGCGATTGCAGAGCATTGCACGCACAGCACCGTCGCCGAAAACCCCGGCATCTCGATCAAACTCTCGGCGCTTCACCCCCGCTATGAGATGGCACAAGAAGCACGTGTGATGGAAGAGCTTGTGCCACGTGTCCGTGCACTTGCACTTTTGGCGAAATCCGCAGGCATGGGTTTCAACATTGATGCCGAGGAAGCAGATCGCCTGTCTTTGTCGCTTGACGTGATCAGTGCCGTTCTGTCCGAACCTGCCCTGTCGAGTTGGGATGGGTTTGGCGTTGTCGTGCAGGCCTTTGGGCAGCGCACCGCATTGGTCATCGACTATCTGCATGATCTTGCCGGGCGTTTGGACCGTAAGATCATGATCCGCCTTGTCAAAGGCGCCTATTGGGACGCCGAGATCAAACGCGCGCAGGTTGAAGGCATCGATGGATTTCCTGTTTTCACCTCGAAACATCACACCGATATCAGCTATATCGCCAACGCCCGCAAACTATTGGGCCTGACGGATCGCATCTACCCGCAGTTCGCCACCCACAACGCGCATACGGTTGCTGCTGTCCTCGACATGGCGCAAAGCATGGGGCGCGGAAAAGATGATTTTGAGTTCCAGCGCCTGCATGGCATGGGCGAGATGTTGCACACGATTGTCCTGCAAGCTGAACAAACCCGCTGCCGGATCTATGCCCCCGTTGGCGCACATGAAGACCTGCTGGCCTACCTCGTTCGTCGCCTGCTTGAAAACGGCGCAAACTCCAGCTTTGTCAATCAGATCGTCGATGAAGACGTCCCCCCAGAGGTCGTGGCCGCCTGCCCGTTTGAAAGCGCCGGCGATGGACCGCAATTGCCGACGGGCCCAAACCTATATCAGCCGCAGCGCGTCAATTCCAAAGGCTGGGATCTGACCCATGGGCCAACCTTGGATGCCATCGCAAAGGAACGCGAACCTTTGCTGAAATCGTCCTTTGTGGGCCACCCGCTCACTGCTGCCGACCACGCCTACCCGCGCGCGTCGCTTAATGCACCGCAGCCCGTGCTGAACCCCGCTAAACCGGGTGATCAGGTTGGGCAGGTACAGGTCGCCACAGCAAAAGATATCGCTGCGACCCTTGATGCGGCCAGCCCCTGGTCTGCGGATGTCGCGACGCGTGCCGAAATACTCAACGCCGCTGCTGATGCTTATGAAGAAAATGCAGAAGAGCTGTTTGCCATCCTCTGCCGCGAAGCGGGCAAAGCACTACCTGATGCCGTTGCGGAACTGCGGGAAGCCGTTGATTTCCTACGCTACTATGCAGCGCAAGCCTGCGCGGACCAGCCCGCACGCGGCCTTTGGACCTGCATCAGCCCTTGGAACTTTCCACTGGCCATTTTCACCGGCCAGATTGCGGCAGCCCTTGCTGCGGGCAACGCGGTGCTTGCGAAACCGGCCGAGCAAACACCGCTGATCGCGACCCGCGCGGTGGCGCTGCTGCATGCCGCTAGTGTTCCGGCCTCTGCGTTACAACTATTGCCGGGTGCGGGCGATGTTGGTGCGGCGCTGACGGGTGATCCGCGCATCAATGGTGTGGCCTTTACAGGGTCCACTGCCACTGCGCTGAAAATCCGGGCCAATATGGCCGCGCATTGCGTTCCCGGCACGCCGCTGATTGCGGAAACCGGCGGGCTGAATGCGATGATCGTCGACAGCACCGCCCTGCCCGAACACGCGGTGCGCGACATCATCAACGGGGCGTTCCGCTCTGCCGGGCAGCGCTGTTCGGCCCTGCGCTGCCTTTATGTGCAAGAGGATATCGCAAAGCCGCTTCTGACCATGCTGAAAGGCGCGATGGATGAACTAAGCGTTGGTGATCCCTGGCATCTGTCCACAGATGTGGGGCCTGTCATCGACGCAGCGGCCCACAAGGGCATCGCCGATCACATCGCAGTCGCGCAAGCGGAAGACCGCATCATTCACCAGGTCGACTCACCGGCGCAGGGTCACTTCATCGCGCCGGTCGCCATCAAAGTGTCGGGCATTGCCGAGATGACCAAAGAGGTGTTCGGCCCGATCCTGCATGTCGCGACCTTCAAGGCATCAGAACTGGACGCTGTGATCGATGCGATCAATGCCACCGGCTATGGTTTGACTTTTGGCCTGCACACCAGGATCGATGACCGGGTACAGACAATCGTCGAGAAGGTTCAGGCGGGCAACCTATATGTGAACCGTGACCAGATCGGCGCGATTGTGGGCAGTCAGCCCTTTGGGGGCGAAGGCATGTCCGGGACCGGGCCAAAGGCCGGTGGCCCGCACTATCTGCCCCGTTTCACGGCCAAGCCTGTTGCGCCCACAACGCTGCAATGGGCCAATGCGGCAAATCGGGATGACCTCACAACCCAACTGCAAACCGCATTCACCGATCAGGATCACCCCGCCACCGACCTGCCCGGTCCAACGGGTGAATCCAATCGCCACAGCCTGCACGCGCGCGACCCGATCCTCTGCATGGGACCGGGGGCCACCGCAGCGGCAGAACAAGCCGCAGCCGTAGCCGCCCTGGGCGGTATCGCCGTGAACGCTGAAGGCGACCTTGCGCCAGAGACACTGACGACACTCACCCCGCTTGGCGGTGTCATTTGGTGGGGCAATGACGATACCGCGCGCGAGATTGAAGCAGCGCTGAGCAAACGCGAGGGGCCGATCACCGCGCTGATCACCGGATTGCCTGATACAGCCCATGTTCTGCACGAACGCCATGTTTGCATCGACACCACCGCAGCAGGCGGCAATGCCGCACTCTTGGCCGAAGTCGCGGGCGCCTGACATCAGCTTCGACTTGACCAAACCGGCCACATGGACAACGGTCGCGCTATGTTTCCCATACGCGACCACAACCCGTCCGAGCGCACGCCTTATGTGACCCTGTCCCTGATCGCCATCAATGTGGTGGTGTTTCTTGCAGGGCTGGCCTTGCTGCAAAATGACCGGGCGCTGGGGCAGTTCTATTACGACTACGCCCTGCTGCCGATCAGGCTTTCGCAGGGCGATAATTACACTGCGTTAGTCACGTCGACATTCCTGCACGGCGGTTTTATGCATCTGGCAGGCAACATGCTGTTCTTGTGGATTTTCGGGGATAATCTGGAAGAGGACATGGGGCATATCCCCTTTCTCATCTTCTATTTGGCTTGCGGGATCGGTGCGGGATTGGCGCAGTTTGCAACTGACCCAATGTCAGCGGTGCCAACGGTGGGCGCATCGGGTGCAATCGCCGGGGTGATGGGTGGATATCTTTTGCTGTATCCCAAAGCGCGGGTTGATGTCTTTATCTTCTTTGTTGTGTTCTTCCGCATCTTCCCGATCCCGGCCTGGGTCATGCTGGGGCTGTGGTTTGCACTGCAACTGTTCAACGGTTTCAGCATCGACACCACAGGTGATGGGGTCGCCTATTGGGCGCACACGGGCGGCTTTGTGATTGGGTTTGTCCTGACGCTGCCGCTTTGGCTGAAACTGGGCGGTGGGCTCTATTGGCGGCAAACACACGGGCACCCACCCCATCCAGAGGCAACCTATGGGCGCAGCAACATACCTGTGGTGCGGCGCTAGGTGTTGCGAATGACCTTGGCGAAGGTTTCAAAAATCGGCTCATTGGCACAGATCAGTGCACCGCCCTCAAGAAGGTCGCCCTCAGGGTTCAGCGGCTCAATAATGCCGCCAGCCTCGCGCAGAATGACAACACCAGCCGCGATGTCCCAGGCATGCAAGTGACGTTCCCAAAAGCCATCGTAACGGCCAGCAGCGACATAGGCCAAATCAAGAGCCGCCGCACCAAAGCGGCGCACACCAGCACAAACCGGCATGATACGCGCCAGGTCCTGCAGTGTTTCCGGCAAATCAATGCGCCCGCCAAACGGCAGACCCGTTGCAAAGATACTCTCAATCATCCGGTGGCGGCCGGAAACGCGCAGGCGGCTTTCATTCATCCAGGCACCGCTGCCCTTTTCGGCATAGAACATCTCATCCTTGACGGGGTCATAGATGACACCGGCCACGATCTGACCTTTGTGCTCTAACGCGATGGACACGGCCCAATGCGGCAGGCCGTGCAGGAAATTTGTGGTGCCATCCAGCGGATCAACGATCCAGCGGCGCGTGGGGTCTTCGCCGTCAATCTCTGTGCCTTCCTCGCCAAGAAAACCATAGGAGGGGCGCGCGTGCATCAGCTCTTCTTTGATCAACGCCTCTGCGGCCTTGTCCGCTCGGCTGACAAAATCACCGGGGCCTTTGGTGCTGACCTGAAGGTTCTCGACCTCGCCAAAATCCTTAAGCAAACCGCGCCCGGCCTTGCGGGCGGTTTTCATCATTACATTCAGGTTTGCGCTGCCAGCCATTGCGAGGTGTCCTTGGTTCGGGATCAAGCGCGGCGTATAGGCCGCTAAGCCCAAGGAGGCAAGAGCCTCAGGCGCGTTGTAGTTTGACGGCCTCTTGCCGGGCCAGTCTGATCAGATGGGCCATGTAGGGGCGGCTGGTATCATCCTCGCGCGTGGCGGCGTACAGCCTGCGTGTGATACCCGATTTCGTCAACGGGCGGGTCACATAGTCTGAGTTGTAGCGCACCTGACGCACCACCCAATCGGGCAACACAGCAACGCCCCGGTTTGAGGCCACAAGCAGCAAAATCACGGCCGTCAGTTCGACCTGCCGCACCTCTGCAGGTTCTACCTTGGCCGGGGTCAGCAGCTGGGAAAACACATCCAGACGTGCCCGATCGACAGGGTAAGTAATCAGTGTCTGACCGCGAAAATCTTCAGCCTCGATCACATCTTTCTGCGCGAGCGGGTGCGCCGCAGAGGCAACAAAAACCGGGTCGTAATCAAAAAGTGGCGTAAAATCCGTCTCGGGCAGTTCTTCGGGGTCGGATGAGACAACAAGATCCACCTCTTCTTTACGCAAGGCAGGCAGCGCATCAAAGGCCAAACCGGGACGTATATCAACATCGACGTCCGGCCATGCCTTACGGAACTGCTCCAACACCGGAAACAACCATTCAAAACAGGCGTGGCATTCAATCGCGATATGCAGGCGGCCCGATTTGCCCGCGACCAACCCCGAAAACTCCATCTCCAGGGCGGCGACCTGCGGTAGGATCGCCTCAGCCGCCGCCAACATGCGCATACCTGCTGCAGACAGCTTCAACGGCTTGGACCGACGCACGAAGAGTTCCACCCCGGCCTGATCCTCAATCCCCTTGATCTGATGCGACAGAGCCGATTGCGTGATATTCAACTGATCCGCAGCCCGCGCCAGCCCGCCGGTGTCATGAATTGCCTTAATCGTACGCAAGTGTCGGAACTCGATATGCATATGATGAGAGATCCTCATTACCTTGGTGAAGTATATGAATTTGCTTCAACTCCATAGAGGTGGGACAAGTACAAATCAAGCAAGAGGTTTGCCATGTCCGCCCCATCCGTATCCTTCGAATTCTTCCCGCCTAAGTCGCTTGAGGCGTCGTTCCGGCTTTGGGACTGCGTGAACACGCTGGCCCCGCTTGATCCATCCTTTGTGTCCGTCACCTATGGCGCGGGCGGCACAACACGCAAACTGACCCATGAGGCCGTGACAACGATCCATAAGACCAGCGGCCTCAATGTGGCGGCACATCTGACCTGTGTGGACGCGACGAAGGCCGAAACCCTTGCAATTGCCGAGAGCTATGCCAAGGCAGGCGTGCGCGACATTGTCGCGTTGCGAGGGGATGCCCCAAAGGACGCCCAAACATTCCGGCAACACCCGGAAGGCTTTGCAAGCTCTGTTGAGCTGATCACCGCTTTGTCGGAAACCGGGCACTTCAACATTCGCGTCGGCGCCTATCCTGAAAAGCACCCCGAGGCCGTTGACCAGGCCGCCGATATTGCATTCCTGAAACGGAAATTCGATGCCGGGGCGACCTCTGCGATCACGCAGTTCTTTTTTGAAGCCGAAACCTTTTTCCGTTTCCGTGATGCCTGTGAAAAGGCCGGTATCGACGCGCCTATCATCCCCGGTATTCTGCCGATCGAAAGCTGGGCAGGCACGCAGCGGTTTGCGGGTCAATGTGGCACGCAAATCCCGCAGGTGATCTGCGATGCCTTTGAGAATGCAACCCGCGATGGCACCACAGAGCTGCTTGCCACTGCTGTCGCTACAGAGCTTTGTGACGATCTGCGGCAAGGCGGCGTTGACCATTTGCATTTCTATACACTCAACCGTCCCGAGCTGACGCGCGATGTTTGTCATGCACTCGGCGTCACGCCCAAAGGGCAGTTGCAAAACGTCGCCTAAAGGGCCAGTTTGCGGGAAATTACCCCAGAGGCCCTATGTTCATCGCAACCTCCCCCAAAGACATGCCTGATCTGGACACGACATTGTCCATGTCAGGGTTGGAATTCATGCATGCTATGCAGAGCGGCGAGCTGAGCCACCCACCAATTTCGGCTTTGCTGAACTACACGCTGGACAGTGTTGAAGACGGCAAGGTGGTCTTTCGCGGCACGCCAGAGTTCAAACACACCAATCCCGCAAGCGGTGTGCATGGCGGCTGGTATGGCGCCTTGCTGGATAGCTGCATGTCTTGCGCGGTGATGACCAAGACGCCCAAGGGATCCGCCTATACGACACTGGAATACAAAGTAAACCTGACTGGCGCGATCCCGATCGACACTGAAATTCTGGCCATCGGGACCATCGACCACGCGGGTAGAAGCACCGGCGTCGCCCACGGTGAGATACGGGATGCCGAAACGAATAGGCTTTACGCCACCGGATCAGCCACTTGTCTGATTATGAAGCTCCGCGGGGGCTGACACCTCTGGCATTTGACCTGCGATCGTGTCGTGCAAACGCTCGGACCGGCAACGCCCGATGATCCGTTTGCGGCGTGACAGGAATATCTTAGCCCAGCCGCGCCAGCTTCCCACTGATGGGGCGGTCACATCTTGCTCAAAACGGGTCTGCCACCCATCGGGCAAAGGCACGCCGCAATCGCTCAGGCGCTCCAGCATCCAAACCAGCGGTATGTTCGCCAATGGACGCGCGACGGGGTGCTGCCAGACCTGCCCGCCGACGTCACCATGGTTGCCGCGAAACCAGACCTGCTCCATATGCCCTTTCCAACCTATAGGGCAGGCCCACATCACAGGCGCATAGGCTTCCCGGCGTTCATCAATAGCAACCGCGTGAAAGCCGTTGCGGATATGTGGCCCAAGGGCATGGTTGTGAAAGTTATGCTGCGCCTGCGCCCAGCGCCAGACAATTGGCAGGCGTAGGCCCAATGCCTTTACAGTGTCCCAGACCGCGACGACCTCAACCTGCGCATCCGCATGGCAATAGTGATCGCGAAAGGCCTGAATCGTACCACTGCGCGCACCGATACGGTAATGTCGGTAAGCCTGCCGCACCGCGCGAACCGTCGCGCAATCGGCCTTGACCAACCCCACCATGTCGATGACCCCCGCCAATGATCGCACCGCATAGGCCCCGCGAGAATATCCCAACAGCACGATCTTATCGCCAGAGCGATAGCGCGAGGCAACAACACCGTAAGCCCGCTCAATCTGACGATTGATCCCCTTGCCCGTGATCACACCCCAGGTGCTTGACCAATCGCGCCATTGGATACCAGCCTCGTAATAGACGGTCAGGTTGGCCGTCCGGCTGACCTCGCTCAGCAATTTGAACGTCAGACCGGCGTTGGTCTCACAACCTTCCGAGAGCGACGACATAGTTCCATCAAGGATGACAGCATGGACCGCCGGACCGCGTTTGCGCACTCCGCCCTCTTCTGTGCGGGCGCGCCGGCCAAAAAGGCCAAAGAACCAGTCACGCAGCGTCACGACTATCCTTCGCCTCTTGAATTTTCTGCCAGACACGGTGCGGCGTATAGGGCATCTGCGCATCACGTACACCCAAGCCCCACAACGCATCCACAACGGCATTCGCCATTGCCGCCAGCGCGCCAACGGTGCCAGCCTCACCGCAGCCCTTCATTCCCATGGGGTTGTACAACGACGGGGTGCATTCGGTCGAAAAATTGATCATGGGCACATCATCGGCACGTGGCATCCCATAGTCCATAAAACTCGCCGTGAGTAATTGGCCATCTTCATCAAACACAACCCTCTCCGTCAAGGCCTGTCCGATACCTTGTGCGACGCCGCCATGCACCTGCCCCGCGACCAGCATAGGATTAATAAGGTTACCAAAGTCATCTACGACCGTATAGCGATCCACTTTGACAACGCCTGTCTCGGGATCAACCTCAACCTCAGCCACATGCGCCCCATTGGGAAAGCTGCGGTTTTCAAGCGTGATACGGGCGGTGTGGCGCAGCAGGTCTTCGCGACCTGCGTCGCGGGCCATATCGGCTACGTCTAGGATTGTCGGCGTCAGGTTGGACCCGGCAATGCGGAACCGCTCATCGTCAAAGTTGATTTCAGCGGCATCGGCACCTTCCACATCTGCCAAAAAAGCGGTGAAAGCATCCAACATCACATCAATTGTGGCCAAAGTGGCGGTATTCTGCACCGTGACCGAACGTGATCCGCCCGTTCCGCCACCGGTCGCGATCTGATCGCTGTCGCCTTGAATGACGGTGATCTGACCGGCGGGAATGCCTGTTTGATCGGCCAGAAACTGCGCGTAAACTGTTTCGTGACCCTGGCCGTTTGATTGCGTACCCACGTAGATGGTTGCACCCGCACCCGTGAATTCCACCGTCGTGGTTTCCGACGGATCGCCCAGGATGCTCTCGACATAATAGCAAAGCCCCTGCCCCCGCAGTTTGCCCTGTTTGGCGGACGCTGCTTTGCGCACGGCAAAGCCATCACGGTCGGCCGCGCGCGCAGCGCTTGCCAGCACCATTGCAAAGTCGCCCACGTCATAGGTGACACCACTGACCGTAGTGTAAGGGAACTGGGCGGGCTTGATAAAGTTTTTCTGCCGCAACGCCCAGGGATCTACACCCAGCTGCCGGGCGGCCGCGTCCATGGTGCGTTCCAGCACGAAAATCGCCTCTGGGCGGCCCGCACCGCGGTAGGCGTCCACGGGTGTCGTATTTGTGTAGATACCCCGCGTGCGCATATAGGCGGTCTGCACATCATAGGTGCCCATCAGCACCTTGGCAAAAAGGTCCGTCTGAATAGCTTGGGCAAACTGCGAATTGTAGGCCCCCATATTGGCGATTGTATCCAGTCGATAGGCCATGATGCGGTGGTCTGCATCAAAGGCCAGGGTTGCGGTCGTTGTCAGGTCACGGCCCGCATTATCAGTCAGCATGGCTTCTGTCCGTTCGGACATCCAGCGCACAGGGCGGCCCAGCGCACGGGCGGCATGGGCCACGCAGAACGGTTCGGGGTAGCGCATCGCCTTCATACCAAACCCGCCACCGACGTCGGGGTTGGTGACGCGCACATCATCTGCGTCCAGCCCGAAGTGGTGAACAAGATCACTCTTGGTGCTCCAGACCCCCTGACCGCTCACCGACACATGCAACCGCCCGTCCACCACCTCGGCATAACAACCGCGCGGCTCCATAGAGTTGCAGATAATCCGGTTATCCATGACATCGACGGTGACGACATGCGCAGCTGTGTTGATCTGCACTGCGGTTGCATCTTCGTTGCCCAGCCCCCAATCAAACGCGATGTTTTCTGGCGCTTCGGAATGGATTGGATCGCCGCCGATGGCCAAATCGACATGCGTCGGCAAATCATCGATCTCCAGAGCGATAAGCTCTGCCGCATCTTTGGCCTCCGCAGGGCTGTCAGCGACAATCATCGCCACAGCCTCCCCCACATGGCGCACACGGGCCTGCGCCAGAAGTGGCCGCTGGGGGGCTGCCCCCTTTGTGCCATCGCGGTTCTTGACGGTTACTCCCTTCAGGCCCAGCTCCACCCCCGCGGCGACCAAATCGTCAGCCGTCACAATCAGATGCACGCCGGGCATCTCACGGGCGTCATCCACATCCAGGGCTGTAATCTCGCCATGAGCCACGGTCGCGCGCAGGAAGTAAGCGAAAAGCGCACCGTCGGGTGCGATATCATCTACGTAACGGCCGTTCCCCGTCAGAAACCGCTTGTCCTCAACCCGTTTGACGGGTTGGCTCTTGCCAAATTTTTCCATTGCGTCCTCATCTGCTTGTTGATGCAGACCCTAGCGGTGGCGCGTGCCTTGTCCAGCGGGATTGCACCGGCTGTCGCGGTCAAGCGCGACATGTCGCAATCGCGCTGCCAATCTGGGAATGCATGCAACGGAGATACATGTGTCATGGACCGCGTCAAGTTCACCGCCATGAAAGATGGCGACAAAGAAGACTATGACTTTCTGACCGAACACGAGGTCGCCTATACCAAAGGCACTGCGGCGCGCCTGTTGAAGGCCATGGTCAGCCTCGATGAAGGATTGTCGGGGTATCAGATCACCCGCCTCGGCCACTCGCTGCAATCGGCAACACGGGCAGAACGGGATGGGGCCGACATCGATTGGATCGTTGGCGCCCTGTTGCACGACATTGGCGATATCTACGCACCCCATAATCACGATGAGTATGCGGCCACCATCCTGCGCCCTTTTGTGCGTGAACAGGTCACTTGGGTCGTCGAGAAGCACGGTGACTTCCAACTGGTTTACTACGGCGCACATGTGGGCGCCGACCCCAACAAACGTAACGCCTACAAAGGCCATCCCTACTTCGACGACTGTGCAACTTTCTGTGAGCGTTGGGACCAATGCGCGTTTGATCCGGCCTATGATACACTTCCGTTGTCCCACTTCGCCGCCCGTGTAGAAGAGGTGTTTGCCCGGACGCCTTACGATCCCGAGGTGATCCGCGCAGGCGAACGGGCACCACTGAAGGGTTAGAGAAAATTTACTTTATACCTTTCAATACCTTAGGGTATCTATTCAGTTTTTTTCACGCGCACCACGAATAATTCCAAGGGCCCCTGCGTAATCCTCATAACTGGCGGATGATCCGGCAGCATGATGAATACCAACCTTGGAGACTCCAGATGAAATTCTCAGCAATCGCACTTTCCCTTGTCGTTGGCCTATCTGCCGGTGGCGCATATGCCGGTGGTCACGCCACGGCACCTGTGGCCCAGTCAAACGGTATCCTTGTCGATGATCAGGGTATGAGCCTTTACACTTTCGATCCCGACACCGCGACATCATCTGCCTGCAATGGCGGCTGCGCCGTCAACTGGCCACCGCTGACCGCACCAGCAGATGCCGATGAGACCGGTCAATTCACGACAATCACCCGCAACGACGGCACCAAGCAATGGGCCTACGCAGGTCAGCCCCTTTACCTGTGGGTGAATGATCGCCAACCCGGCGACACCACAGGTGACGGCGTTGGTGGGAACTGGCACCTTGCCCGCCCCTAATCTTGTTCCCCGCATGTTTTTATGAGTACCGGCCCGCCCATCGTCCCAGGGCGGGCCATTACTACTGTGCCTTAACGTCGGACCTGCGGCAAGCGGCTGTCGTCTACCTTTTGCGGCCCCACATCCCCCTCCCAGACGCTATGGCCCTTGCGGACATAGACGTTGATGTCGGCGCCGACCCCAATGGCATTCAGCTTGCCGATCCGATGCATCAGACTTTCGCCGCGCACCCCATCTTTGGTGCGCCAAATCAGATAGCCCCGGCCCGATGGGCGCCCTGACGTCTTTGTCTCGACAATCCGTTCAATGCGCGCCGCGGTACGATACCCGTACCGCCGGGTCAGCACGCTACGGTTGGTACGTCCGCCAACAAACCACAAAACAATCAACCCCCCGATACCAGAAATCGCAGCAAACCATTGCAGCGCCACCGCATCATCATGGGCCTCACCAACATAGGTTTCGAACTGTGTCGGCGTGTTCGGTAAGTATCTGATGTCATGTGATGACCCGCGCGGGGACCGATTGTATTGTGATTGCGACACCTTGCGTTGGCGCTCGATGACTTGCCCGCCCGCAAAAAACCGATAGGTCACATAGTGATCGTCATCGCCCTCACTGTCTGTCCTGATGCGCCGATTGACGGCCTCGGCCTGTGTGACGACCCCGACAAGCTCATAACGGGCGGCAGCGCGATACTGACTGGCGCTCCATAACGTGACCGCAAGGCAAATCACGGCAGCGATAATCGCAAACCAACCGCCCCGCGCGCGAAACAGGGAAAACCACGGACGCGGTTCTGTCCGGTCATGTTTGGGTGGTATCTCTTTCATCACAGGCCTTGGCTGCCGGGCGTTATGATATGTTTAGAAGACCCCAAACCCCCAGCAAACCCTTTTCCTTCGCCCCACCCTCCGCTATCTGCTGATCCAAGCGCAGGAGAGTTGCAGACATGGCCATGGAAAAGACATTCAACGCCGCCGAGGCAGAGGCGCGCATCTACAAGATGTGGGAAGACGCAGGCGCGTTCAAAGCGGGCGCAAATGCGTCGCGGGATGACACGTTCTGCATCATGCTACCGCCACCCAATGTGACCGGATCGCTGCATGTCGGCCACGCCTTTAACCACACGATCATGGATATGCTGACCCGCTGGAAACGGATGCAGGGTTATGACACGCTTTGGCAGCCGGGGCTGGACCATGCCGGCATTGCCACGCAACTGATGGTCGAGAAAGACCTGATGGAAACCCAGCAACCCAAGCGCACCGATTTAGGGCGCGAGAAATTCCTCGAAAAGGTCTGGGAATGGAAAGCGGCCAAAGGCGGCACCATTGAACAGCAGGCCCGCCGTCTGGGCGACAGCATGGACTGGTCCCGCTCGGCCTTTACGATGTCGGGGGCTGAAAGCGCGCCTGAGGGTGAAAAACCCGGCAACTTCCACGATGCCGTGCTCAAGGTCTTTGTGCAGATGTACAATGACGGGCTGATCTACCGCGGCAAGCGGTTGGTCAACTGGGACCCGCATTTTGAAACCGCGATTTCCGATCTTGAGGTCGAGAATATCGAAGTTGACGGCCACATGTGGCACTTCAAGTACCCGCTGGCGGGTGGCGAGACCTATGAATACGTCGAAAAAGACGAAGACGGGAATGTGACCCTACGGGAGGTGCGCGATTACATCTCTATCGCCACAACCCGCCCCGAAACCATGCTAGGTGACGGTGCCGTGGCCGTGCACAAAGATGATGAACGCTATGCGCCCATCGTCGGCAAACTGTGTGAAATCCCCGTTGGTCCGAAAGATCAACGCCGCCAGATCCCGATCATCACCGACCCCTACCCCGATATGACCTTCGGGTCCGGCGCCGTGAAGATCACCGGCGCACATGACTTCAATGACTATGAGGTCGCCAAACGTGGCGGCATCCCGATGTACAACCTGATGGACACCAAGGGTGCGATGCGCGCGGATGGGAAGCCATACGTCGAAGAGGCCACAACAGCCCAAGCCATTGCCAATGGCGAACAGGCGTTTGACGAGGCGATGATCGCCGCGATGAACATGGTGCCCGAAGACTACCGCGGGTTGGACCGGTTCGAGGCGCGCAAGCGCGTGGTGGCGGATATCACGGCGGAAGGTAACGCTGTGATGACCACCAAGATGGTCAAAAACGACGAAGGTGAAGAGGCGGAAACCACGGTGCCTTACGTTGAGGCCAAGAAGATCATGCAGCCCTTCGGCGACCGCTCAAAAGTCGTGATCGAGCCGATGTTGACCGACCAATGGTTCGTCGACACCGCCAAAATCGTCGGCCCCGCGCTGGACGCGGTGAAAGAAGGCCGCACCAAGATCATGCCGGAAAGCGGCGAGAAGGTGTATTACCACTGGCTGGAGAATATCGAGCCATGGTGCATCTCGCGCCAGCTCTGGTGGGGGCATCAGATCCCGGTTTGGTATGGCGTCACATCGTGGGTCAATGATGATGGCAATCGCTCCTTTGATCTAAATGGTAGAACTTACTTCTGCGCGGCAACTGAAGCCGAAGCGTTGCAAAAATTCACAGACTACTATGGACGTACGCCAATAGTCGTCGACGGCCCACCATCAGACTCCGAATTGCGCGAAGGTTGGGAGACAGCCTTCAGCAACGCAACCTTTGGCGAGGCCGTAGTTGCAAGCAATAAGGGCGAAGAAGGTCGGCTAGCCATCTACCGCGACCCCGACGTTCTCGACACATGGTTCTCCTCCGGCCTCTGGCCTTTCGGCACACTCGGCTGGCCTGCCGAAGATGAGGCAATGAAATACTTCCCCGGCGACGTGCTTGTCACCGGTCAGGACATCCTGTTCTTCTGGGTCGCCCGCATGATGATGATGTCCCAGGCCGTGCTGGAAAAGGACCCGTTCCACACCGTCTACCTGCACCAACTGGTGCGCGACGCCAAAGGCGAAAAAATGTCCAAGACCAAGGGCAACGTCATCGACCCGCTGGATATGATCGACGCCTACGGCGCCGACGCCCTGCGCTTTTCCAACGCGCAGATGGCGGCCCTGGGTGGCGTGCTGAAAATCTCTGAGGACCGGATCAAAGGCTATCGGAACTTTGGCACAAAACTGTGGAATGCGTTTAGCTTTGCCGACCATTATCAAATCCCCTACCCCGGCGACCCGGCAAAACCCGATGTCAGCCAAACCCTGAACAAATGGATCATCGGCGAAACTGCCAAAGTGCGCGAAACCGTCGATGCCGCGATGGAGGCGTATCGTTTCAACGACGCCGCTGATGCGCTTTATGCCTTCACGTGGGGCAAAGTCTGCGACTGGTATCTGGAGTTTTCCAAACCCATCCTGCAGGGTGATGATACAGCGGCCAAGGCCGAGACCGAACAAACCCTGCGCTGGGTGCTGGACCAATGCCTGATCCTGTTGCACCCGATCATGCCGTTTATCACCGAAGAGCTTTGGGGGCTCGCCGACAGCCGCGCCAAAATGCTGGTCCACGCCGATTGGCCGACTTACGCGGCGGCTGATCTGGTCGACGCCGATGCCGATCGCGAAATGAACTGGGTGATCGACCTGATCGACAACACCCGCTCTGCCCGCGCTCAAGTGCATGTGCCCGCCGGTGCAAAAGTGCCGCTGCTGGTCACCGGGTTGGACGCCAAAGGGCAATCTGCGTGGGACAATAGCGCAGCCCTGATCCAGCGACTTGCCCGCATCGAAAGCCTCACTGCCGTGGATAGCTTTCCCAAAGGCTGCGTGACCATCCCCATGGCGGGCGGCACCTTCGGCATCCCGCTGGAAGGGCTGATTGACGTCGACGCCGAAATCGCGCGACTGGAAAAGACGCTGCAAAAACTGGGCAAGGAACTCGGCGGCCTGCGCGGACGCCTGAACAACCCCAAATTCGTGGCCTCCGCCCCGGATGAGGTTGTGGCAGAGGCAAAGGCGAACCTCGCCCTGCGCGAAAACGAAGAGGCGCAACTGAAAGCGGGTATCGCGCGCCTGCAAGAGATCGGCTAAAACAAAACAGGGGCGGTCCGGATACCGCCCCTTTCCACTTTCTATGTCCAATCAAACTTCCGCCGGAGGCATCCTCACGGCACCACACGCTCGACCGCGCGCATCATGCCCAACGCCTTGTCATAAACCAGCGTCAAGATGCGCCGCCCGCTTGTCTTGCTGGCGATCTGCGGCACAGCGCGTACCGCAACGGCGGCGCCACTACTCACTAAAAATCCGCGTCGACTGATGTTCATTGGGCGCCTCCATTGCTTCAATTCGGGGCCAGGCTTGAAAGTGGGACCGCCGAAATACTTAGTTGCGAACGATTCTCATATATGAACGGTTGCAGCTATTTCAAGGGCAGGCTTATCTGACAGCATGACAAAACCTGCTCTGACCCCGCTCGCCGCCACTCTGCCTGTCTCTGTCCCATTTGTCGGGCCGGAGGCGCAGGAACGCCAAATGGGCCATCCCTTCGCCGCCCGTCTTGGTGCCAACGAAAATGGGTTCGGCCCATCACCCAAGGCCATCGCTGCGATGCAGCAGGCCGCCGGAGACGTGTGGATGTACGGTGACCCCGAAAGCCATGAGCTGCGCCGGGCACTCGCGGCACATCACAGCATCAGCCCCGAAAACATCGTGGTTGGCGAAGGCATCGATGCATTGCTCGGACTTCTGGTGCGCCTGTATGTGGGGGCTGGCGACGCGGTTGTGACCTCTGCCGGGGCCTATCCGACGTTCAACTATCACGTCGCCGGATTTGGTGGGGCGCTGCACACCGTTCCCTACAAGGACGACCATGAAGACCCCGATGCATTGCTCAGCAAAGCATCCGTTACCAATGCAAAGTTGATCTATCTGGCCAACCCCGACAATCCGATGGGCAGCTGGCACAGCGCCGGGGTTATTCAGGCCATGGCAGACAGGCTCCCACCGGGCTGCATGATGGTACTGGACGAAGCCTATATCGAACTAGCCTCGGAGGGCACAGCGCCGCAGTTTGACACCTTGGCCGGCAACGTGATCCGGATGCGGACATTTTCCAAGGCCTATGGCATGGCCGGGGCACGGGTGGGCTATGCCATAGGCCCGTCAGATGTCATTTCCAACTTCAACAAGGTGCGCAACCACTTCGGCATGTCCCGGATTGGCCAAGACGGCGCATTGGCCGCGTTGCAAGATGCAGACTGGTTGCCCTTTATTTACAGCAAGGTGGCCAAAGCGCGCGGCAACATCGCAGAGATCGCGCAAGCCAACGGGCTGACGGCGCTTGCCTCGGCCACAAACTTTGTCGCCATTGATTGTGGCGCGGACGGCGATTTTGCCCGCCGGGTCTTGGCCGAATTGGTGGCGCGCGGCATCTTTGTGCGCATGCCATTCGTCAGCCCCCAAGACCGCTGCATTCGGATCAGTTGCGGCCCCGCGGCAGAGCTTGACGCCTTTGCCACGGCCTTGCCCGCAGCCCTTGCCGCTGCACGCGCGCACGACGAACTGGAGTGATTGTGGGACGGTAGCCGCTAAGCGCGTTGCGCCAAGGCTTGGGCTGCGGCCTCTAACGCCCCACCCCCATGCGGGATATCCAGGGCCTTCAGCCCTGCATCAATGGTACCCAGCACACCCATAATCATATGCGCATTGACGTGCCCCATATGGCCAATACGGAAATATGCATCAGCCGGTTCACGCCCCAGACCAATGCCAAGCGTCAGGCCACATCGATGCTCACACCACTGGCGCAAACGGTCGCCATTGGGTGACCCGATGGCGATGGATGTCACCGCATGTGAGCGACGCGCAGGGTCTGCAATATTCAGTCGCATCGGCCCGTCCGCGGACCAACAATCAAACGCCGCCCAAATCACCTGAGCAAGCTTCTCATGGCGCGCAAAAACCGCATCGAACCCTTCGGCCTTGATCATATCAAGTGCTTTACGCAGCCCAAAAAGGTGATGCGTCGGTGCTGTGCCATCAAAATACTGATAATAGATCTCAGGATTGCTGCGCGGGCGCCAATCCCAATAGGTTGTCACACAATCACCACGCGCAGCATCCGCCTTGTCATTGAACCAGACAAAACTGATTCCAGCCGGGGTCATGAGCCCCTTCTGGCAGGCAGAGACCATCACATCGACGCCCCAGGCATCCATTTCAAATCGGTCACAGCCCAATGACGCAATGCAATCGGCCATCAGCAGGGCCGGATGGCCGAGCCTGTTCATCACAGCGCGCACGCCGGCAACATCGTTTTTGACCCCGGTCGAGGTATCCACATGGACCATCAAGACGGCCTTGATCCGGCCGGCAGTGTCGGCAGCAAGAACCCGCTCAACCTTCCCAAGATCCACCGGGTCCTGCGCGCCGTAGTCGATGGTCTCAACCTTGGCCCCCAGCCCTTGCGCCATTTCACCCCAGCCGATGCAAAAACGACCCGTCGCCAGCACCAGAACCGTGTCGTCCTTTGATAGAACGTTGGCAAGTGCGGCCTCCCATGCGGCGTGCCCATTGCCTATGTAAATTGCAACCTTGGCCTGTGTCATCGCCAATGCCCTAAGATCTGGCGGCAAGCTCTCTGTCAACTCATGCAGCGCCCCTTCATAAATGTTGGGCGAGGCCATATGCATCGTCTGCAAGACAGCTTCAGGTATCACGGATGGGCCAGGAATAGCCAGGTAAGCGCGACCGTTGGACAAAGACATGTGAGAGCTTTCGGTTGTGATTTTCGTCGGACATTAATGCGCAGCATCCCGGCGTCAACCTTGCCCCGCTTGCCCTTCGCCCCCATTTGCGATTAGACCCTTACTCAATCGCGCAGCAGAAGGCTTTTCATGGCCCCGCCCACCCCAACCCCCCGCAGCAAGAGAGATCAATCCGCAGCAACCCTCTTTTGGTGGCTGTGGCGTGACTACCTGCGCAATCACAGATGGCTTTTGGTTGGCGCAGTCGTGCTGATGATGATCGAAGGGTCCATGCTGGCGCTGATCAGCCGCATGATCCAACCCATGTTTGATGATGTTTTCGCAAAAGGTGACCGCAGCGCGCTGTATTTTGTGGGCTTTGCGATCATGGGCATTTTCTTTGTGCGCGCACTCACGTCATCGGGGCAACGTATCCTGATGTCGCTGATCAAACTTCTGGCCGCGGCAGATATGCGCAAGCATTTATTGCGTCACATGATGACGTTGGACAGCGGGTTTTTCCAGTTACACCCGCCGGGACAATTGATTGAACGGGTGCAAGGCGACGTCGGTGTGATCAACGGGGTCTGGAGCAGCATTCTGACGGCCGTTGCACGCGATTTGGTGTCATTGATGGGACTTCTGGCGGTGGCCCTGTGGATCGACTGGCGCTGGACGTTGATTGCCGTTGTCGGCATTCCATTGCTCATCCTGCCCTCATTGCTGGTTCAGGCCTATATCCGCCGTAGGGCCCGCAACTCGCGCGAAATCGCCGGGCGTGTTTCGACACGGCTGGATGAGGTGTTCCATGGCATTAATCCGGTCAAACTGAATTCCCTCGAGGACTATCAGGCAAAGCGGTACGATGATCTGATCCGCGAAGGCGTTGACGCCAGCATGCGCACCTCTGTCGGGCAGGCCGCTGTGCCCGCCATGATCGATATCATGACGGGTATCGGTTTTCTGGGGGTAATGCTCTACGGCGGTTCTGAAATCATCGCTGGCGAAAAGACCAACGGTGAGTTCATGGCGTTCTTTACTGCCATGTCGCTGGCCTTTGATCCGCTGCGCCGTCTGGGTTTGGTCAGTGGGCAGTGGCAAATGGCCGCCGCCAGTGTAGAGCGGCTCCAGCATGTGCTGAACCTCAAGCCAACGATACTGTCCCCCGCAAAAGCCGGTCCTGTGCCGTCTGGCTCGCCAGCGATTGCATTGCGAGATGTGCAAATGAACTATGGCGACCTACCGGTCTTGCGTGGCGCGAATTTCACAGCCGAGGCTGGCAAGACCACAGCCCTTGTTGGTGCCTCCGGTGCCGGCAAAAGCACCGTCTTTAACGTGCTGACCCGCCTGATTGAGCCAAGTGAGGGTAAAGTCACGATTGATGACATTCCGATCACAGAGTTTGACCTTACGGAATTGCGCGGACTTTTCTCTGTTGTCGCCCAGGATGCCGCTCTGTTTGACGAAACGCTGCGCGACAACATTCTGCTGGGGCGCGAGGATGTTGATGATGCATATCTGCAAGACGTGCTGGATGCGGCGCATGTCTCGGATTTCCTGCCAATGCTGCCCAACGGGTTGGATAGCCCGGCAGGGCCGCGCGGCTCAAACCTGTCCGGCGGACAACGGCAACGTGTAGCGATTGCACGCGCCTTGCTGCGGGATACGCCAATCCTGCTGCTTGATGAGGCAACCAGCGCGCTTGATACGAAATCAGAGAAGATTGTGCAGACAGCACTGGAGAAGCTTTCGACGGGGCGCACAACCTTGGTCATCGCGCACCGCCTATCAACCATTCGCAATGCGGATTCCATTGTCGTGATGGACAAGGGCCAAGTCGTTGATCAGGGCGACCATGAAACGCTGATCGCGCGCGGCGGCATTTATGCAGACCTGCATCGGCTGCAATTTTCACAAGACGAAAGCGACAAGAATGATTGACCGCAGCGTCCTGGCCATTGGCGGCGCTGACCGCCTGTCCTTCCTACAAGGGCTGGTGACAAATGATGTGTCCAAAGCGGACGGCGGGATCATCTACACAGCACTTCTAACGCCGCAAGGCAAATTCATCGCGGACTTTTTTGTGCTGGGTCAGGATGATCGGCTTTTGATCGATGTGGCGACATCGCACCTGCAAATGCTCGGACAGAGGCTGATGATGTATCGGCTGCGCGCGGATGTTACGATTGAACCGACCGACCTTGTTGTCTCGCGCGGGACGGACGACATGCCTGACGGCGCCTTCGCTGACCCACGCCACCCAGCTCTTGGATGGCGTGCCTATGGAGACAGCGATGTAAGTGTGCCGACAGACTGGGACGCCATCCGCGTTGCAAATCTGATCCCCGCCACGGGCGTTGAGCTGACGGATGATACCTATATTCTCGAGGCTGGGTTTGAGGCGCTCAACGGTGTCGATTTCAAAAAAGGGTGCTTTGTCGGGCAGGAAATTGTCGCGCGGATGAAGCACAAGACGACACTTAAGAAGGGCATCGCACGGGTGAAAATCGTAGGCGTTGCGAAAACTGGTGATGCAGTCACGGCAGATGGCAAACCGGCAGGCACATTGCATACGGTCGCGGGCGACACCGGGCTGGCCTATCTGCGGTTTGATCGGGCAGAGGGTATGATGCAGGCGGGTGATGCCACCCTGACCCGCATCAAGTAAAGCTCAAGCGCGCTCTGAGTACTCGAACGTCTCTGTATTGACGACGATATCTTCGTCCTGCCCCACGAAGGGCGGGATCATCACGCGCACACCATTGTCGAGCGTTGCGGGCTTAAAGCTGTTGGCAGCCGTTTGACCTTTGACCACCGGCTCAGTCTCTACAACCTTGCAAATCACCTTTTGCGGCAGGCTGACGTTCAGCGCCTCTTCGCCGTAGTATTCGATCTGGACGGTCATCCCGTCCTGCAGGAACGGACGGCGATCACCCAGAATATCGGCAGGCAGGGCGATCTGCTCATAGGTTTCGCTATCCATAAAGGTCAGCATATCGCCATCCTCAAACAAGAATTGCTGATCTTTCTGATCCAGACGCACGCGCTCTACCTTATCAGCCGAACGGAAGCGTTCGTTCAGCTTGCGGCCATCGCGCAAGTTTTTCAGCTCGACCTGTGCAAAGGCGCCACCCTTGCCGGGCTTCACGTGATCAACCTTCACGGCGCCCCACAGGCCGCCCTCATGTTCCAGAACATTGCCGGGGCGGATCTCGTTACCGTTGATTTTGGGCATGGGTCACTCTGTCTCAGCTTCTTGGTCAAGGTTGAATGAAGGGTTTCCGAGGCTATATCTTCAGCATGGCAGCCTGACAAGCGCATCAGAGCTGGGGACATTCACACAACCCAGCTATGCACTGTGTGCATGGCTGCCATTCCAAAAGAGCGCCCCCGAATCGATCAAGAAGATGCATAAAGGCCAACACGCGGGAGCTACAAGAGCAAAAAAGGAAACATGATGAGAGAATTCGTCGACGGTACGGCCTTCAATAATGAACAAGGCAACCGTGCCCGCAAGCTCTTTGCTGCCGTCGTCCTCGCCGCGTTGGATGATGCGATTGCGGACGACAAGAAATACGGCAACGGTCCAGAGCAGATCGCGCGTTGGGCGCGATCACGTGACGGACGTGAAGTTTTGTCTTGCGCCGGTATTGACCCAAACGAGCGTGTCGTGAACGGCCTTATGGAATTCGTTGGCAAAGGTGTACGTACATCTGTCGCCCTGTCGCGCGAAGAAAGCGAACGCCGCAATGCAGCTGAGCAGGAAGCACGCGCCGCCTAGAATATCATTTGAGTATTGACAAAAAGACGCGGCCCTTTGAGGCCGCGTCTTTTTTGTTCAACCGCCGCCAAACATGATTGCAAAGATCAAAAAAGGGGCAAACTCTATCGCGCCCAGCAGGGTGATCAGTCCCCGCATCCATATCCCTTCAAATCGCCGCCACAAGATTGCGCAGCACAACAGAGACAGCGCGACCTCAACCGGCCCGACGATCTTGCCGTATTGCGCTGGGTCCCAATAGCTGACCGGGCTTTCGAAAATCCAGTTGGTGATCGGCCAGAAATGCGCCCGCCCGTCATCATGATGAAAGGCGAAGTCTAAACCAAGGTGCAGAAACGCCGCCCCGCAGAGTGCAATTAGCAAAGGTGATCGTGCCATGAACGCCCATACAAGGGCCACGCCCCACAGGATGATCGAATTGTCCATCCGGAAGATGCTTTGCCAATCATCCGAAAAATAAAGCTGTCCAAACACCACATTCGGTGATGTTCCCAGAACCTGCAAATGCCATCCCACCAGCAGGTAGAGTGACAGGTCCGGTAACAACGACCCGGCAAAGGCCGCCGCAGTCACCTTCGCCTGTCCGGCCCGGCCAAATGCCGTCATGCCAAAAATCAGATGCGCCGGCGTGTTCATGGTCTTTCCCCGCGCCCTTTGCGCCCCTATGACGTTAGACGAGGGGGCAGCGATGACCAAGTCAATCATGATTCAAGGCGCAGGTTCGAACGTGGGGAAATCCATGCTTGTGGCAGGCATTGCGCGCGCCTGCGTGCGGCGGGGCATGTCGGTTGCACCTTTCAAACCACAAAACATGTCCAACAACGCCGCCGTGACCATCGATGGCGGTGAGATCGGGCGCGCGCAGGCGCTGCAAGCGCTGGCCTGCGGGTTGGAGCCTTTGGTGGATATGAACCCGGTCCTGCTCAAGCCAGAGTCCGAGGTCGGCGCGCAGGTCATCCTGCAAGGCAAGCGGTACGCAACGATGAAAGCCCGCGACTATGGCAAACACAAAGCAACACTTATGCCTGCCGTCTTGGAAAGCTTTGCGCGGATTGGCCAAGGGCGCGATCTGGTCATTGTCGAAGGGGCCGGTAGCCCCGCCGAAGTCAACCTGCGCGCGGGCGATATTGCCAACATGGGCTTTGCCGCAGCGGCAGAGGTGCCGGTTGTCCTGATCGGTGATATCGACCGCGGCGGTGTGATTGCCCAGCTTGTCGGGACACACGCGGTATTACCCTCTGATGATGAAGCCTGGGTCAAAGGCTTCGCCATCAACAAATTTCGCGGTGATCCGACCCTTTTTGCCGACGGAATGAAGATTATCGCAACCCGGACCGGTTGGGCGCCCCTGGGCATCGTGCCGTGGTTCAGGGACGCATGGAAACTGCCCGCCGAAGATGTCATGGATATCGCGAGCCATCAGGGCGGCACGCTCAAAATCGCTGTGCCCCGCCTGAACCGCATCGCCAACTTCGATGATCTGGACCCGCTCAAGGCCACACCCGGCGCCAGCGTCGAAATGATCACCGAGGGTCGGCCTCTGCCCAGCGATGCTGACCTCGTGATCATTCCCGGCTCAAAATCCACCATCGCCGATCTGGCGCATTTTCGTGCGCAAGGATGGGACATCGACCTGCAGGCGCATCTGCGGCGCGGCGGGCATGTTTTGGGTATCTGCGGCGGCTATCAGATGCTCGGGATGGAAATCGCAGACCCAGATGGGATCGAAGGGCCGCCCTCAAGCGTGGCCGGGTTGGGGTTGCTCAACGTGCGCACGGTCATGGTGCCCGAAAAACGCCTCGCCTTGTCACAGGCCACCTATCTGCCTACCGGCGACGCGGTCAGTGGCTATGAGATCCACATCGGCACGACAGAGGGACCGGACTGCGCCCAAGGGTGGCTTTCACTGGGTGGCCGCAAGGAAGGCGCCGCATCGGCAGATGGACGTGTGATGGGATGTTATCTGCACGGGCTCTTCACCGCCGACGCGTTTCGACAGGCCTATCTTGCCCGGCTTGGACGTCCCGTTGACGGGTTCGATTACGCGGGAAGTGTTCAGGTCACGTTAGATGCGCTTGCCGATCATCTGGAAGCGCATCTTGATATCGATACCCTGCTTTCGCTGGCAGGCTAGTCCAGACCAAGCTCTCGACCCAGAAGGGCCCGGCTAATCTCACGGCGCACAAGCTTGCGCACATTGCGCGTCATACGCTCGCCCAGCTCGCCGGTCAGCTCTTCGTGAACGATGTCGATGATCATTGCGCGCAAGGCTTCCTCGGCCACAGCATCAGCAGTTCCGGCGGCAAGTAGATTGGTGATGCCGTCATCTTCCGGGCTGTCATTCTCGCCGTCAACCGATGGCAGGTTTTCGCCCACTTCTGGCGCATCATCGACCTCTGGTTCTGGCATTTCGTCGGGCGTGCCCGAATCGTCCGGCGGTGCTTGAAAGGCACTAAATGCCCATGCCTCATCCTCGAAAGCCTCTCCTTCATCGGCTTCCCATTCGTCAGGTTGCGCTGTGATCGCCGCTTCAAGTTCGGCAACTTTTTCTTCCAACCCCTCAACCGCGTCGGGTTTTGCGCTCCTGAGCCGGTGAACGATATCAACCACAGCTGCCTCAGGAGGTTCAGCAATTGTTGATGAATCAGGCACGGGCGCCATGCCCTCGGGCGCATTTTCACGCACCAGTTGTTCCGGCGTCAGCACCAATCGTTCTGGTGTATCCTGTGGCAGATCTTTTTGCAGGTCTTTGTGCGACACAAAGTCCCGCACGGAAGAAACCAATGCATCGATCTCATCCGTACGTGCAGACTTGGACATTCCAACTCATCCCAATTTTGCACCCAGTAACAATTTGTTAGCCGTAATTTAAACAATAGACAACCAGAGGATTAATCTTTTCCGATTGCTTCCAGCACCCGATCTAACGCCTGACCCTGTTCAGAAATGATGGAAGGGGCGCCCTTTACCAGATTGTAGTACTCTGCGGGATCGTATTGTTGTACCGGCAGGTTCAGGTGGTCCGCCGTCAACAGGCCCATTGCCGAAAGAACAGCATATGACGCCACAACTTCGTCCGATTGCGCAGCAATCCGGTTGGCCTCGGCATCCAGCAGTTCCTGCTCGGCGTTGAGCACATCCAACGTGGTCCGTGACCCCAATGTTGCCTCCTCACGCACGCCCTCAAATGCGGTGCGGGCCGCTGCGATCTGGCGATCAGAGGCTTCGCGTGACGCCCGTGCGACCTGCAGTCGGGCATAAGCGTTTGTGACCTGCTGTTCGATACCCAGCATCGTCAGATGCAATCCGGCGCGGGCGGCATCGCGGCTTGATCGCACCTGGCGAATGCTGCTCTGGATGGCCCCACCGCTGTAGATCGGCCCGCCAACGGTCACGCCCACTTGCGCCGTTTCATTTGAATCCTGATCGGACGCAATAAAACTGTTCAGCGAAACCGACGGCAACCGTGCGGCTTCTGCCCGGCGGATCGCCAGCTCTGCCGCCGCGACCGAGTGTTGCTGTTGCAAAATGCCGGGATGGTTGCGCAAAGCAAAGGCAATGGCATCGTTCAGACTGCGTGACACAGGTGCCGGTGACACATTGCGCGGACCGGACGGCGCACGCCCCACCGCAATCCGGAATTCTTCGCCAGCGATGGCCAAATCACCTTGTGCGGCAGCCAAAAGGCTTCGTGCGGCTGCGAGGCGGGCCTCGGCCAATGCGACATCAGTGCGGGTGACTTCACCTACCTCAAACCGGTCTTGTGCCGCACGGAATTCCTGGGTGATGACGCGGACATTGTTCTGACGCAGTTGCAAGAACTCCTGCGCACTGCGCAAGTTCATATAGGATTGCACAGCACGCAGCAGCACGTCCTGCTCAACGCCGCGCAGCGACTGGCGCGTGGCCAGCACGGTTTCTTTTTGCGCCTCGACGGCAAGTCGGTTGGAACCGCCAGCGTAGAGGGTCAGATCAGCATTGAGCCGCGCCGTTGCCGAATCCGTCGTGGTTTCGATCGGGGCGTCGACTGATGTGCGGCTTGCCGAGTACGACCAGCTGATTACTGGGCGCAGCGCGGCGAATGCCTGTGCCACACCCTCGTCCGCGGCACGTAACAACGCACGGTTTTGTTCTAACAGGCCAGAGTTGTCATAGGCTGACGTCAGCGCGTCAGATAGGGTTTCGGCCAGCACCTGCGCTGGCGCAAACGTGGACAAGACCAATGCAACAACAGTTAATCTTTTCGTTCTGAGCATGCTGATACCTTATCTACTTTGATCCATTGCACGGCCCGCAGAACGGCTGTGCTTTCAGAGCGCAAACGCCGCGGGTTTTTCAAATCCCGACAGGACAGGCGCGCTTGCATTAAATGAGAACCGCCAGTTCATCATACCGTCGATCTTATAGCCGACGCGAATGACACCCAATGTGTCCTCGGAAAAGATGCAGGCAATCCGTCCGCCTTCCCGTACCTGGTCGGTCAAGGCAGGTGGCACCTCTTCAACGGCGCCCTGCACAACAATAATATCATAGGGGCCGGATTTGGCCGACCCTTCGGCCAATGGCCCTGCCATCACAGCGGCATTGTCAAATCCATGCTGCGAAAGGATGCCTTGGGCTTCTTCCGCGCGCGCCTCATCATCTTCTACTCCCACAACGAAATCGCACATTCTTGCCAGAATGGCAGTCGAGTAGCCCAGTCCACACCCCACATCGAGCGCGACATGGTTGGGTTGAATATCCAGCGCATCAAGCATCTTGGCCAGCGTCCGCGGCTCCAACATCACCCGCCCCGGGCCCAACGCAAGGTTTTCGCCCACATAAGCCGCCTCGCGCAGATGATCCGGCACGAAGGCCTCGCGCGGGACCGAAAGCATCGCGTCGATAATCGGGAACTTTGTGACATCGGTGGGTCGCACTTGCGTATCAACCATCATTGTGCGGCGTGAGGTATAGTCGGTCACGATCTAAACTCTTTCGTTCAGTTTGCTTTTGAGCTTGATGCCATAGTTCCCTATGGGCGGCAACATTTGATCATGGGTATCTAAAGCGCAAGCCAGAACACCAACCCAAATTTCCTTACATGCAGATGGCGGCGAGGACGAGGATCAGCACCGATTTGTTCCCTAATGTGGGTTTCTTGATAATTTTCACAAGGGGTGTATCGTTTCTTAGTCGAATATTTTGCGCAGCGCATCAGTCGCCGCGCGTCACGACATAGCACCGCTGGGGTGCAAAAGGAGGACTCATGAAGAACTCAATTTTCGGCGCTCTTGCCGCAACTACAATGCTGTCGCCCGCAGCTGCGATAGCCCAAACCGAAGTGCAGTTCTGGCACGCTTTTACCGGTAGTCTGGGAGAGCTGGTCGCGGCGCAGGTGGACGAATTCAACGCCAGTCAAAGCGATTACGTTGTGGTGCAAAGCCACAAAGGCAACTACTCGGAAACGCTCAACTCAGGTATCGCGGCATTCCGCGCCGGTGAGCATCCTCACATCCTGATGGTATTCGAAGTCGGCACCGCAACCATGATGTCAGCACAGGGCGCAACCCGGCCTGTCTTTGAGGTTATGGCCCAGAGCGGCGCTGAATTTGACCCAAGTGCCTATATCGGCTCTGTCAAAGGCTACTACACCACAACCGATGGCGAGATGCTTTCGCTGCCATTCAACTCATCCACACCGGTCCTATGGGTGAACCGTGACGCATTTGAAGCGGCCGGTGTCGACCCAGACACCGATCTTTCGACCTGGCAGAACGTCGACCGAACGCTAGACGCGTTGAAAGCGGGTGGATCGGAATGCCCGCTGGTGACAGCATGGCAAAGCTGGATTCACCTTGAAAACTTCTCGGCCTATCATGATGTGCCGTTTGCCAGTCAGGACAACGGCTTTGCCGGGCTTGATACAGAACTGATGCTGAACGGTGACGCACAGGTCGCCCACCTGACAGCCATGGGTGAATGGGCGCAGGATGGCAAATTCATCTACACCGGACGCCGCAACGAAGGTGGCGCGAACTTCCGGTCCGGCGAATGCGCACTCTTTACCGAAAGCTCGGCTGGGTATGCCGGGATCAAAGCCGAGGCCGAGTTTGACTTTGATGTGCGCCCCCTACCCTATTGGGAAGGTGTCGGAAACGCCCCACAAAACACCATCATCGGTGGCGCGTCGCTTTGGGTGATGGAGGGCCATGAAGACGCCGAATACGCTGGCGTTGGGGCATTCCTCGCCTACCTGTCGTCCAGTGATGTGCAGGCGCAGTGGCACCAGGATACGGGCTATCTGCCGATTACATCAGAGGCGGGAGAGGCAACGCGTGCTGCTGGTTTCTATGACGCCAATCCGGGCACCGATGTGGCAGTCATACAGATGACAGCAAATGAGCCGACAGCAAACTCCAAGGGTCTGCGCCTTGGGTCTTTCGATCAGATCCGCGGGATCATCGATGAAGAACTGGAAGCGATCTGGGCGGGCGACAAGACCGCACAGGAAGCGATGGACAGCGCGAAAGAACGCGGTGACGCGCTCTTGCGTCGGTTCGAAGCCGCAAACGGTTAGGGCAATGGATAGGCGGGGCCGACGCCCCGCCTTCCACGCTGGCTGAGCTGATGGAAAAACGGGTCAAGTTTCGCGGCTGGCTATTGCCGCTTTTGCTGATTGCGCCGCAGGTGGTGATTTCGGCGGTCTTCTTTTTCTATCCTGCCGGGCAGGCAATCTGGCAATCGCTGTTCATCCCCGATCCTTTTGGCCTGTCGATGAAATGGGTCGGCTTGGGGAATTTTGAATTCCTGCTTTCGGATCGGTTTTATCGCGCATCTTTCGTGACAACGGCCGTCTTTTCGATCCTTGTGACGCTGTGTTCAATGATCCCCGCACTGTTTCTGGCCGTAATGGCCGACCGCCTGATCAAAGGATCCGGCGTTTATCGCACCCTGCTGATCTGGCCCTACGCCGTCGCACCCGCCGTCGCGGGTGTGCTGTGGCTTTTCATGTTCAACACGCGCGTTGGTGTCGTGTCGTGGTATTTGGGGCAACTGGGGTATGACTGGAACCATGTACTAAACGGGGGTGAAGCGATGGGCCTTGTTGTCGTTGCATCTGCCTGGGGGCGTATCAGCTACAACTTTCTGTTCTTCTTTGCAGCACTTCAGGCCGTGCCAAGATCGGTGATCGAGGCCGCCGCCATTGACGGCGCACATTTCTGGCGGCGGTTCTGGACGATTGTGCTGCCGCTGCTGTCGCCAACGACCTTCTTCTTGCTGGTCGTCAATATCGTCTATTCATTCTTTGAAACCTTCGGCGTGATCCACACGATCACCACAGGTGGGCCGCAACAGACAACAACGATCCTCGTCTACAAGGTCTACGCGGATGGTTTCGTCAGCCAGGACCTTGGCTCCTCTTCGGCACAATCGGTCATTCTGTTGATCGTCGTGGGGCTGCTGACAGTGCTGCAATTCAAGTTCATTGAAAAACGGGTGCATTACTGATGTCGCGCCAAACGCACGGGATGGTCGAAAAGCGCGGTGCAGGCCTGTGGCTGACCCATGTGTTCATGATCCTTGGTGTCTTGGTGGTTTTCTTTCCGATCTGGCTGGCTTTTGTGGCCTCTACCGTGACACAGGCCGACATCATCCGCCCGCCGATGCCTGTCTGGCCGGGTGATCAGCTTTGGACCAACTACAAGAACGCATTGTTTTCTGGCATCAACGTGCCGGTTGGGACCATGCTCCTGAACAGCCTCATCATGGCCATAGGCATTGCAGTCGGCAAAATCATCATCTCGCTGCTATCCGCCTTTGCGATTGTCTATTTCAAATTTCCCGGTCGCAGCCTTTTCTTCTGGCTGATTTTCCTGACACTCATGCTGCCTGTAGAAGTGCGGATTGTGCCCACCTATGAGGTGGTGGCAGGTTTTGGGATGCTCAACTCGTATTCAGGGCTGATCTTCCCGCTGATCGCCTCGGCCACAGCAACTTTCCTCTTCCGTCAGTTTTTTCTGACCATCCCGGATGAACTGGCCGAAGCCGCCCGCGTGGACGGCGCCCGTCCAATGCGGTTCTTCTGGGACATCGTAGTGCCGATGAGCCGCACAAATATCGCAGCCCTCTTTGTGATCCTGTTTATATACGGTTGGAACCAATACCTTTGGCCGCTTCTGATCACCACAGACCCCGAGATGAACACCATCGTCATGGGTATCAAGCAGATGTTCCCAAGCGGCGATGATTTTGCCCATTGGCCCACGATCATGGCGACATCCATCCTTGCGATGATCCCGCCTGTGATCGTCGTGGTGGGGATGCAACGGCTGTTTATCCGCGGCCTTGTTGATAGCGAGAAATAGATATGGCGACAGTTTCCCTGCAAAACATCAAGAAAAGCTTTGGTACCACGGATGTGATCCATGGCATCACGACCGACATCGCCGATGGGGAGTTCATTGTCATTGTCGGCCCGTCGGGTTGCGGGAAATCGACGCTTTTGCGCATGGTGGCGGGGCTGGAGACGATCACCGCAGGTGAGGTGCTCATTGATGGTGAACGGGCCAACGACAAGGAACCCATGGATCGCGACATCGCGATGGTGTTCCAGAACTATGCACTCTATCCGCATATGTCGGTGCGGCAAAACATGGGGTACGGGCTAAAGATCGCCAAGCTACCCAAAGATCAGATCGACGCCAAAGTGCTTAATGCCGCCAAACTGCTGCAACTTGAGCCGCTGTTGGACCGCAAACCGCGCGAATTGTCCGGCGGCCAACGCCAGCGCGTTGCGATGGGGCGTGCCATTGTGCGCGAACCGGCGGTGTTCTTGTTCGACGAACCCCTGTCAAACCTCGACGCGAAGCTGCGCGTGCAGATGCGTCTGGAAATCAAAGAGTTGCAGTCAAAACTGGGCATCACCGCGCTTTACGTGACACATGACCAGGTCGAGGCGATGACGATGGCCGACCGCATGATCGTGATGAACGCTGGCATCGCTGAACAAATCGGCACACCGCTTGAGGTTTACGAAACCCCGCGCACCCTGTTTGCCGCGCAATTTATCGGCAGCCCGGCGATGAATATTCTGGATGCACAGATATTGGACGGTTGGGTGATGCTGGGCGATCAACGCATTGCTGAGGCCCGTGGCCCGGATGGCCCTGTCAAATTCGGCATTCGCCCGGAACACGTGATCGCAGATGACCCGGGCCCAATCCACGTGACCGCTAAACTGGCCGAACCACTTGGCGCCAATACGCTGCTTCATTGCGAACTTAAGGGGGAACAGGCTGGCTTTACGGTCAGCTTGCCCGGTGTTCACATCCTCAGCGGTGAAGAGACTGCGATGCAATTTTCAATCCAACCCGGCAAGGCACATCTGTTTGATGCTGACACGGGCCTGCGTCGTACAAACTAGCAGAGGTCTCTCACGTGGGATGATGCCAGCGCGCCAAGCCCGGCATTGCCCCACACACCCAAGATTTCCACGCAGGGTATTTTACAGCGCGGCCCGGCGGGCTAACCTCAGGTCAATGCCCGATGAAACTGGAGAAACAGATGTCCCTGAAATACCTGCACGCGATGGTTCGCGTCAAAGATCTCGAAAAATCGATTGCGTTTTATGAACTGCTCGGCCTGAAGGAAACGCACCGTTACGACAGCGAAGCGGGGCGCTTTTCGCTGATCTTCATGGCACCTCCGGGGCAAGAGGAATGCCCGATTGAGCTGACATATAACTGGGACGGCGACGATGGGTTGCCGTCGGACGGGCGGCATTTCGGGCACCTCGCCTATCGCGTGTCCAACATCTACGAAACCTGCCAGCATCTGATGGACAATGGCGTGACGATCAACCGCCCGCCGCGCGACGGGCATATGGCCTTTGTCCGCTCGCCCGACAATATCTCTATCGAGCTGCTGCAAGACGGGGATGATCTGCCATCAGCAGAGCCTTGGCTCAGCATGGAAAACACTGGCCATTGGTAAAGGCCGGACCTCTTTGTTGTTTTTGCCTGGCGGTGGCCTCAGCCCCGGCCTGTGCAGCCTCTCCATTTGATGGCGTGACGATCACTGGCCGCGTGATCGCTGCGCGATCGACTGCGATGGCAAGTGACTATCTTGACGGTGCCATCCACGACCCACATGCTTTTGTTGAAGTCGCGAACGGTTCTGCTGACATTGAAACGGCAACGCGGCGTCAGCACGTCAGAGAGCTATCGGCCCAGATTATCAGGCGGCGCGCGCGCCCGCGCGGTGCAAGCGGATGATCCGCCTCTGCCTTCTCCTCCTGCTCCTGCTCCTGCCCGGGCTTGCGCAGGCGGCATGCCGGCAGGCATTGTCAATTGCACTGGACGTCTCCAGCTCGGTCGACGATTCGGAATACCAGTTGCAGATTGAAGGGGTGATCGCCGCACTGAGCGCGCCGACGGTTCAGCAGATCCTGTTTTTGCAGCCCGAAGCACCAATCACATTGCATGTGTTCGAATGGAGTGGGCCGGTCAATCACACCATTATTGTCCCCTGGACCCGCATCACCAGCCCTGCCGACCTTGCCCGCATCACAGCCCAGTTGCGCGCCCATGAACGCACGACCAAGGCCCCCAATACCGCCATCGGCTCGGCCATGTTGGCGGGGTTCACCTATCTGGAACAACAGCCCGATTGCTGGATGCGCACGTTGGACATCTCTGGAGACGGGGAAACCAACACAGGGCCCCTGCCCGAAGAGATCGGTGATGATCTGCGCCCCGAAGGGGTTATCGTGAACGGGCTTGTGGTGGGGTCAGGTAATTTCTTTGGGGACCGGGTCAGCCGACAATCACTAGAGGAGCTGCGCGACTACTATCTGGAAAACGTCATTCGCGGCCCCGGTTCCTTTGTTGAGGTCGCGCTGGATTATGATGATTATGCCGCCACGATGGAGCGGAAACTGCTGCGTGAATTGGCGGCGCAAATCCTTGGGCAAACCAGCGACACAGGTGGAGCAAACGGATGATCCGCTTCCGCGCCGTGCTTTTGATGTTGCCGCGGCCGGTGCAGGTCGCCCGCCAGCAGGCCGCGGCCCACGGGCCTGATGTTTCGGGATCCGTTGACGCGGTTGAGCCACCCATACGGCACGTTCGCGCATCTGGCGTAATAACCCTGTCTTTACCATGAAGCGCCATCCTACACATGGGTTGGCGCCCGGGTAAAATCGGCGCGGGCCAAGCTGCTGCACGAGCTGGCAAACACCGCCAGTGGCGACGCATCCCCGCAGTCACCCCACGCGGTCAGGATGCTTTAGTAGATGTAGCGGATCTGATCGGTCCAGTATCGTTCCACCCGACGCAGAGCCGACGTGATATCCTCAAGCCCATCGTGATCAACAACCTGGCGTTCAACCAGACCTTCGGAATGGGTGCGGAACAATTTGCCCACGACAGCGTGCACACCGCGACCCTTTTCGGTCAGGCGCACCCGCACCGACCGGCGGTCGATCTCACTACGCTGATGGTGCATATACCCCGCCTCAACCAGTTTTTTGAGGTTATATGACACGTTAGAGCCCTGATAGTAGCCGCGCGATTTCAATTCACCTGCTGTGACCTCGTTGTCACCGACGTTGAACAGTAAAAGCGCCTGCACGGCATTGATTTCCAGCAGCCCCAGGCGTTCAAACTCATCCTTAATGACGTCCAGCAGCAACCGATGCAGACGCTCCACCAGTGTCAGCGCATCAAGATAGGTGTTCATGAATGCCAAGCTACGGGCATCCGCGATACCATCGGTTTCAGTGCTGTCTTCGTTGGGGTCGCCCATCTCTGCGTGAATGCTCATGCCACTGATCCTCCATCGTTGCCTTGCAAGCAGAGCTAAACCGAAACAAACAACATTCAGTTAAGGGCAAATTTGCAGAGTTATGCCGGACGGGTCACGCCTTGGGCGCCTGAAGCAATCTGTGTCACCAGATCAAGATAAACCTCTGGCACAGGAAACTGGCCGCCAATCCAGCCATAGATATCATGGTCATTCTCGGACAGAAGCTGATCATAAAGACGCAGGCCGTCATCAGAAAGATCGGCCAGATGTGCGTCAGCAAAGGCCGAGAGGATTAAATCCATCTCCTTGATCCCGCGCCGCATCGAGCGCATGCGCAGGCGTTTGATCATCGTTTCGCGTGTTTCGGACATATCAGTCCTTGAGTGCGGCGCGCAGGCGTTTTTCGAGGCGCGCCAACTTCTCTCCGACCTGCGCCACCTCACCGCGCAGCCCGCGCAACTCGGCCAGCAGATCAAGAACATCAACGCTAACGCCGCCCAGGTCCTCGGGCGCCTCCGGACCCTCGCCCCCGCCAGTCAGAAGCCAGCTCATCGACACGCCAAGGATCCCTGACACCATCTGCAAACGGTTCGCGCGCGGTTCTTTGAGGTCATTTTCCCAACCTGCGATCACGGCCTGCTTCACGCCCAGCTTCGCGGCAAGCCCTTTCTGGTCAAGTCCTGCCGCCTCGCGGGCACCTGCAAGTCTGTCACCGAAAGTCGCTGTTTCCTCGCTAAACCAATCGTCATTATCGGCCATGTCGTTCCCCTTCACGCTTGCTATGGGTGGTACCCACGTCCTATGTCAAAGACAGTGCGTCAATACCACCGGATAAAGACATGACATTTCTTTCTGCGACACTCGACCGCGTCAAGCCGTCTCCGACGATTGCTGTCACCACCAAAGCCGCAGAGCTGAAAGCGGCAGGCCGCGACGTCATCGGGCTTGGCGCGGGCGAGCCGGATTTTGACACACCGCAAAACATCAAAGATGCAGCCGTGGCCGCCATTGCTGCCGGAAAGACAAAATACACCGCCGTCGATGGTATCCCCGAGCTGAAAGAGGCGATTTGCGCAAAATTCACACGCGACAATGCGCTGCGTTATACCCCTGCACAGGTCACCGTCGGCACCGGTGGTAAGCAGGTGCTGTACAATGCCTTCATGGCCACCCTCAATCCCGGCGATGAGGTGATCATCCCCGCGCCCTATTGGGTCAGCTATCCCGACATGGTTTTGCTGGCAGGCGGCACACCCGTCACGGTCGCGGCATCGCTGGAAGCGAATTTTAAGATCACGGCAGCACAGCTTGAGGCGGCAATCACGCCACAGACCAAGTGGTTCTTGTTCAACTCCCCTTCCAACCCGACCGGCGCGGGCTATAGCTGGTCAGAGTTGAAAGAGCTGACAGACGTGCTGCTGCGCCACCCGCATGTCTGGATCATGACGGACGACATGTACGAACATCTGGCCTACGGCAACTTCCGGTTCTGCACACCAGCGCAGGTCGAGCCGCAGCTTTACGACCGCACCCTGACCGTCAATGGCGTATCTAAGGCCTATGCGATGACCGGCTGGCGGATTGGTTACGCCGCAGGACCAGAGCATCTGATCAAGGCGATGCGCAAAGTCCAGTCGCAATCGACATCCAACCCCTGCTCTGTCAGTCAATACGCAGCCGTCGATGCGCTGAACGGCAAGCAGGATTTCCTGGCCCCCAACAACACCCTGTTTGAACGACGGCGCGATCTGGTTGTATCGATGCTCAATCAGGCACCGGGGATCGTCTGCCCAACACCCGAAGGCGCGTTCTACGTCTATCCTTCGATTGCCGGATGCATTGGCAAGACCTCAGCAGGGGGCACAAAGATCACCAATGACGAAATCTTTGCAACGGCACTGCTGGAAGAAACCGGGGTCGCTGTTGTCTTTGGTGCGGCCTTCGGTCTGAGTCCCAATTTCCGGGTCAGCTATGCAACGTCGGATGCCGCGCTGAAAGAGGCTTGCCAGCGCATTATCACTTTCTGCAAGAGCCTGACGACATGAGCACGCTGCCAGAGCTTTATTTTCGCATCCGCGACAACGGGGCGGCGGTGTTTCGGCTAGACGCCGAAAACCGGGACCGGCGGTTAGAGATGGATCAGATTGCAATCGTGAACACCAACCGGGGCGATTTCAAAGCGCAGGGCAATCACACACTAAGTCCCGAAGAAATTGCCGTCATCGAAGATTGGACAGAGAAGCGTGTCGCGCTGCTGGCGGATCGCACCCTGGATGACATTCACCGCGCTGTTGACCAACTCAACCTCACGGCGCATTGGGCACAAACCAAGGCAAGTGACCAAGCTCTGGAAGAGGTCACCGACGCGCTGCTTTTGGCCATGCATGATCTACGCAGCGTTCTGGTGCGCAAGAAAGCCGACAGGATCAGTCGCAGCAGATAAGCGCCGGGGCAGGATCATCCTGCCCCGAACAACTGCCCCCATGGATCAGTGGTCTGTGCCATGTGCACTGTGATCCATCTCGCCCATATCGGCGGCATCGCGCGCCTCTACGTTAAAGACAACCTCAAGCGATCCAGCATTCTCGAACACCAGCGTTGCAGGCACAGTTTCGCCAACCTCAAACGGATCACCGTCCAACCCCATGAACATGACGTGGAACCCGCCAGGGGCAAGGGAGACCGTTTCACCTGCGGGAATATCGACAGCATCCACATGGCTCATCGATGCGACACCGTCTTCCATTGTGGTTGTGTGGATCATGACGCGCGGAAATGCCGCCTCAACGGCCACAAGCCGGTCGGCGGTGGTGCCCGTGTTGGTGACGGTCATATAGCCCGCACCGGATATCGCGGTGGCGGTGGTTTCAAAAGCGATGGGATGATCAATGACAAGGTCGCCGATCTTGAATTCATGGGCAGCGGCAGGCGGTGCCAAGGCAAGCATGGCCAAGGCGGCAAAGGAATAGGATTTCATCGGATGTCTCCACTTGGGCAGCGTTTGAACAGGCCGCATTTGTTTGATCTCAAAAGGGGGGGGTAAAGATCAAACAACCGGTGGCGCACGCACGGGACGTGCGGGATCAGCAACACTGCCCGCAGGGCAGAGACCAACAAACACCGGCAGAGCCGGCCCAGTGTGCCAGTCAGCTGACAGCGCCTGCGCACTGGCAGACGGGACAGAGGCCACATCAACAAGACGGCAAGCATCGCAGGATTGGCCAACATGGTCGCCACTCGCGTCGCCGCAAATCTCTCCCAGAGACCCGCCCACGGCGAGGTAGCGCATCAGATTATCGTCCACATCAAGGGGGATGGCCCGATGGGCAAAGTCGGTACTGGCCAGCGCAACCAGCAGGGCTGCGACAAGGCTAAGCTTGGCAAAGGTGGCGGTCAGGATACGCATGTCAGCCTTGATATATGTGGGTGCCGCAGAATGCGCCAGCCCCAAGGCCGCGGCATTCTGTCAGATTGCCTGGGGCAATGGGCGACCTTCATCCCATGCAATGATGTTGTCCAACGCCATCTGACCCATGGCCGCGCGCACCTCCAGCGCGGCAGTACCCAGATGCGGCAAGAGCGTGACATTCTCCATCGCGCAAAAGGCGTCCGGGACACCAGGTTCATTGACAAAGACGTCCAGACCAGCGCCCGCGATCCGGCCCTCTTGCAGGGCGACAATCAGCGCCGGTTCGTCCACCACATCGCCACGTGCAATATTCACGAATACGCCAGTGGGTTTCATCGCCGCCAAAGCTGCGGCATCAATCATCGCGGTGTTACTGCCACCGCCGGGGACGGTGACCACAACGATATCCGCCGTTCCCATCAGCTCTGCCAAAGTCTCAACCTGGGTGGCGGGTATGTCCACAGGTTTGCGCGAACGGTTGAAGTAGATCACCGGCATTTCAAACCCGTAGTGACAGCGCCGCGCTACGGCCTGACCAATCCGGCCCATGCCGATGATCCCCACCGTTTTGCCAGTCACATGTGTACCCAGCATATGGGTTGGCCCCCAACCACCCCACTTGTTTGCGCGGACCAACCGCTCGCCTTCGCCCGCACGGCGGCAAGTCGACAGGATCAGGGTCATCCCAATGTCAGCCGTGGCGTCAGTGACGACATCAGGCGTATTCGACACAGCAACACCCGCCCGCGCCGCAGCGGCCACGTCAATATGATTGTACCCGACGCCAAAATTGGCCAGCACACCGCAGCGGATATCACCGGTGAACGCCTCAGCCGTGAACTGATCACCCAAAGTGAGCAGAATCGCATCATAGTCGCACAAAGCAGCGGCAGCCTCTTGCACGGTCAACCCCTCCGCGCTGTCGCGGACAGTCACATCATATCTGGCGCGGGCGGCGTCCAGATTCGCATCAGGCAGAACACGGGTAACTAGTAGATTTTTCAATGCAGTCGCCCTCCGATTGGCACTGTGTGATCAGGCCCCACCAGCACCACCTCACCTTTCTCATCAGGCATACCAAGCACCAAAACCTCGGACATGAATTTCCCGATCTGGCGGGGCGGAAAGTTCACAACAGCCATCACCTGACGGCCAACCAGCGTTTCTGGTCGATAATGCGCGGTGATCTGGGCAGAGGTCCTTTTCTCACCAATCTCTGTGCCAAAATCGATCCAAAGCTTGATGGCAGGCTTGCGGGCTTCCGGGTACGGCTCTGCACGTAAAACGGTGCCGACACGCACATCAATTTTCAGGAAGTCATCAAAGGTAGCCTCAGTCATTTGCCAATTCCTTTGAGCGGGCCGCGGCGGCCGCAACAGCGCGGCGCAGCAATGGCGGAAATCCGTTTTCGGCATCCATCAACACCTCTAACGCAGCCTGTGTCGTGCCATTGGGTGAGGTCACATTCACGCGCAATTGCGCAGGGCTTTCGTCAGCCTCCTCGGCCAGTTCCCCTGCCCCGCCAACTGTCGCTTTGGCCAGTTGCATGGCAAGCTCCGGGTTAAGGCCTGACGCTTCACCTGCGGCGGCCAAGGTTTCGATCAGATGAAAGACGTAAGCCGGTCCAGACCCGGACACCGCAGTGACAGCATCCATCTGATCTTCACTTTCCAGACGGACAACCTGACCGATTGTAATCAAAAGGGCCTCGGTCAGATTAAGATCAGCCTCTTGCGCATGATCATTGCCAATCAGGGCGGTAATACCCCGGCCAATGGCCGCTGGTGTGTTTGGCATGGCGCGGATGATCGGGGTTTTTGCGCCCAGTATGTCCTCAAATGTTGCAATCGGTGTGCCCGCGGCGACCGAAATGAAAAGGGTCTGCCCACTGCCGTATTTCTGTATCTCAGGCAACGCCGCGCCCATCATCTGTGGTTTGACCGCGATGAGGACAATGGCAGGGTCAGGCGGGAGATCACCACCAATGTTGACGCCCTGCTCTTTCAGCCAATCGGAGGGATTCGGATCGATCACCCAGACCGACGTCGGCCGCAGCCCCGTGCGCAGCCATCCTTCCAGCATCGCCGAGCCCATCTTGCCACAGCCCAACAAGACCAGCCCACGGGCCGCCACATCAGTCATATTCATGCTTGCACCTCTTGAATCGTTTTCAACAGGCTAGTCAAAGGTGTAGCAAGATAAAACCCGGATATGTCGCGTGATACGCATGTCAGCACCACCGCTGAGCACGTCAAAACCGCCGCGCAGATCAATCAATTGTTGCGCTACGTTAACAATAAGTTAATAATCGAGCGCATTATTGACGTATCGGCTTTTATTTTACGCCAAGTTTGAAAAGTTAGGAAAGCGGCGCTATTACGTATGCCGTTAGTAGGTGCCAGTTGTTGTACGATTTTGATATTTGGGAGGCTTCTCTCACGTGGGACGAAACCACATCCGAACCATGTCACCGCGAGGGACGTGGGGCCCTTCCAGTCGTACGGTTTCGCTATCAAGAAACAGCTGATGCAGCTGCAAACGCGCCGGCGCCCATTCGCATGTTCCTGGAAAGTATTGGGTTCGACTTTCAAGTCAGCGCCTGTAGTATCCCTGACGGCTACTTTGATGAGCAACTTGATCAGGCACGGCTCGCGCTGATCGACCGTATGACAGAGGCGCTGTCAAACCGCGCCCTGCGCAAAGCGATCGAGCGCAAGAACGACCGGAGCGGGTTTGACCACCGCGCATTCATGACAAGCGTCATCACGGCCAAACCCATCAAACTTGATGACGACGGCAATGTGTTCCGCGTTGTTCCCAAAAGGCCCAGCCTGACACTGCGACGCCGGCGACCGCGACCCGTGTGAACGGCACCGCTAGAGCATTTCGACTTGAACCTGCATCGCCAATCGCTGCCTTTTGCCCGCGGCTCAAACACGATTGGCGATACTGGTGTGTCTAGTCAAAATCGAAACGCGTTAGTCGGCGCGTTTTCCGAACCACATACGCCCGATCAACCTGTCACGCAGAAAGAACTGATGATAGGCCCAGCCCGCGACATGGAATGCGATCAGCGCAAGAAGCAGTGTCGCGGCAATCCCATGCGCCGCGCGGGCCGCTATCCCATCAAAATCAGGAGGCAGAGGCGTTTCAGCCCCGGCAAAAGCAATCGCAAACAGATCCACTGAGATTGCGATACCAATGCCACTGCCAACCATGGCAAAGACAAGCACGTAAAGGGCCAAATGCGCCAGTTTCGCGCCAGTGTTCAGCATGGCATGTCCCGCATCCGCGCTGGGTGGGGCACTTGAACGCAAACGGGTGATCAGGCGCACGATCATCAAGCTGCCGATCACAAGCCCCCAGATCATGTGGCCGGTCAGCGCAAACATTTTATCGGGATGGTCGTTGTCGATCTCTTCCAGAGCGGGGCCGCCAACAAGCAGTCCAATCAGAATCATGGCTGCAAGAAGCCAATGCAAAACAACAAGCAAGGGGTGATAGCGTTTCATGGTTATACTCCAAATGGCAGCAGGGGCAGATATGGGCATGCTGGCTGAGGTAAGTGAACGCCGTAAAACCTATCAAAGTTGCGCAAGGTCTGATACGAAACAATTCAGACGTTACGTTACATCAGAGAAACATGCGGACATTCGATTGGGAACTCCTGCCTCACTTCCTCGCCGTGGCGCGCGCTGGCAGTCTGCGGTCCGCAGCACGGTTGATCGGTGCCAACTACGGCACTGTCAATCGTAGCATTCAGGCCCTCGAAGCGAGCTATGGCGTTCGCCTGTTCCACCGCTCCCGCAAGGGGTTCTCCCTGACGGAGTATGGACAGGCCCTGATGCCCGCAGCTGAAGAAGCCGAGCAGAAAATCTTTGCTGCGCGCAAACGCGTCGAAGGTCTGGACAAAAGCGAGACAGGTACGATCAGGTTCTCGCTAACCCCAACATTGGCGTATGATATTATCGCCCCGATAATCGCCGGGTTCAGCGCAAAGTATCCCGCCATCGATATCGAACTCAGGCTGACCCCAGACGTCGAATCGATCACCAATGACGAAACAGATGTATCCCTGCGCGCCGCCACCAAAATCACTGATGATGTCGTCGCACGCAAGCTCTTCCAGCTTTCACTCGGGGTCTACGCAGGCAAGGGCTACATCAACGACACCTTCCCAAAGGCTGGATCAGAGGGCGCGGGCCTCACCTGGATAGGATTACCACAAGAGACCGACAGAAAAATCTGGTTGTCTCGCTCGCCCTTTCCACAGGCAGATATACGTCACGAGGTCGCGGACGGGCATATGCGAGCCCGCCTTGTCAATCTTGATCTGGGCATGTCGCACATGCCGGTCCTTTTTGAAAACGCATTTCCCAACATGCAGCGCGTCCCCGGAACAGAGGTCACGCCGGGGCCATGGCTTTGGATACTCCTCCACTCAGATCTCAGAAAAACCACACGTGTGCGGCGGTTCGTAGATTTCCTCAGCGTGGAACTGCGCAAGCGGCATAAACAAGGCTAGTCCCGATGGGGCGCGTGCGGGCACAGTTACGCGCGCCCGTAAGCACCACCAATGGCAACCTGAACAGCCTCTTCCGGTGTCCGGTTGGCCCATGTGACCAATTGCATGGCAGGGTAGTATTGCTCGCACGCGGCCACTGCGGCCCCAATCATCGTATCAATCTGATCCGGGCCCGCCACCTGATCGCCGGTCAACATCAGACCATAGCGATACACCATCAACTTCTGCTCGTTCCACCAGGTGAACGCACCCGCCCAGCAGCGGTCATTGATAGTGTTCAACGTCTCGTAAAGGGCCGGCATCCGGCCTTCGGGCGGCTCCATCTCGTAGGTGCAGATCAGGCGGAGTGTTTCATCATAGGCAGACCATGCGAGGGTGATGGAATAGGTGCGCCACTGACCTTCTACCGCCATGGCAATCTGGTCATCATGAATGCGGTCAAATTCCCACGCGTGGTGTTCTGCGATGTGCTCCACCAGATCGATGGGGTGAAGATCATCAGCCTCAAAGTAATGTTCGGACAATGCCATATGCTCGGCCTCACTGCGTTGGCGCATGGGTCATGGCAGTGCCCAAGCGCTAGGTGCCTGCTCTAGGGGCGGTGTTGTTCACCGTTCTCCCCTACTAGATATCGTGGCCCGAACGAGGCGTGGCTGTAAAGCAATTTCTTGGGGATAACCGCGCGGGCGCCCCAATTTCATGTGGATAAGCAGCGCGGTGCATTGTTTGGCTTGCCAAACTGATCAATTTGGGGCGGCACGATTTGACGGGGTCAGGGCCTCAAGTCAAAACGACGCATCATCCCCTCATCCGTCACGATGATTGCGTCTGACGCAAGTTGCGCCAGCCTAGCTTCCGAAAGGAAACGCCGATCGACAATGAGAACGGTCACACCAACTTGTCGCGCAAGAGTTCGGCGGTCGTCCGATGACAACGTCGAATCAAAAAGATCGTTTGTCTGGTCTTGCCGTCGGGCCAGATCAGTGATTCCCGGCTCTGGCCACGGTACAGATAGCACACGTTGTCCCGTCGCAACGATCGGCCAGGCAGTCGAGCTATACGCCGCGACGGGCTTTGTATCGGGAATGTCCACAGTCAAAGCCAAGGCGTTTCCATAGATATCCGGCGCGATAGCGCGATTATTCAAATGTCGAACCTGAAACTCACACACAGCAAAGCCAAACAAGAACACAGCAGTAATGCCGCCCAAAATCACGGTATTCCTCAAGGGCAATCCGTTTGCTGCCCGGTCTTGAAACAGCTTTAGAATAATGGCCGCCAGACCAATATGCAGAACCAGCAAACTCCCGGATAAGAACCGGCCGGCGATCAGCAACCCACTAAAGCCGACCAGATAGACCAATGTATATAGCACCAAAGCAAGAACGAGCGGACGCGACTTGGCATCACGCAAGCCAAGCACCCCCAAGACGGCAGGGACGAAGGGCCAGGTCAGAAAGCCCAGCGAATAGAAATCCTGGCCACCATTCCATCGAGACGACCCAGGTTGCAACATCATCAATAGCGGATTGTAGTAAGGCCAGAAAAGAGCGGCCCCAATCCCAAGAAACAGCGCGATGATGATTGCAGCGCGCTGGCGCAAGCCGCCTTCGGGCCACAGGAGGGCAAAGCTCCCTGCCCCGATGAAACCCAGAACGGCGCCCAACTGATGTGTGGAAAACATCAGTGCCGACAATAGGGCAATGCCAGCCAGATAGGGCGGTTTGACAAATGATTGAATGGTTGCGGCCCATAGTATCAGCGACAGACCTACCAGAAGTGTCGCCGGATATGCTGAGCCGAACAACAGTGTTTTCAAAGAGTGCATCCCCGTGTGTTCAACATGGGCACTCCATCCCAACAACATCGTTACGAGCAATACAACCGGGGCCCATCGCATCTGAAAATAGCGACGCGCAAATGCATAAATGCCGATGGCAAGAACCGTCGCAACTATAAATCCTGAAAGGCTCAGTGCTTGCCAAACAGACAGATCGAAGACGCGAGCCATCATCGCAACGCCGACCCAAAGCGGGTGAAAATGCCGGCTGGTCTCGCCCCCTGGTACAAAGGGATTTTGCGGTGCCTCCAAGTTTTCGATCAGTGCGCGCAGAGCCGCCGCATGTTGCCATATATCGCGATTAGGCTGTTCGTGCAGCATGTTGAAAGCGGACAGAAAGGCGGACGTGCCAAGCAGAACTAGCGCCGCAGCAATATACAAAAGAATTGGCCAAACATCCCATCGCAACGAGCCAGGCGTGTCGAGCCTTCTTGATTGAATGGGCCATGTCATGGGCCAATGCCTTTCACCGCACGCCGTTGCATCAGGCGTCTCTGGCATGGAACTAGATTGCGAAGCAAGACGCAACCACCGCCTTGCCAAACTCTGCCCATGCCCGCACTCTATGCAAAACACAGGAGCCCCCCGATGAACACTGACCTACTCAAACGATTATGCGAAATGCCTGGCGTGCCCGGCCATGAAGAGCGCGTGCGCGATCTGATTACATCCGAGGTGGAAGGGCTTTTTGACAGCGTAACGACGGATCCGATGGGCACCTTGCTTTGCCGCCGCGATGCCAAGGCAAAGGGCGCGCCCAAGATCATGCTGCTTTGCCACATGGACGAGATCGGCTTTCTGGTCAGCCATATCGATAAGAACGGTTTTCTCTACGTCCTGCCCGTCGGTGGCTTTGATCCCCGCAACCTCTTTTCCCGCCGCGTGCTGGTCTGCACTGATCAAGGTGACATCAAGGGCGTGATGAACTCCGGCGGCAAGCCCGTGCACATCTCTTCACCCGAAGACCGCAAGACGGTCCCCGAAGTCGGCGAATTCTTCATCGACCTCGGCATGGGCGAGGCCACCAAGGATATCGTCAAGGTCGGTGACTACGTAGTGATGGACGAACCTTTCCTTCAGATGGGGGACAAGTTTGTTTCCAAAGCACTGGACAACCGTGTCGCCTGCTGGCTGGGGATCGAAGCAATCCGGGCCTTAGGTAAAAAGGGGCGCGGCGCAGAAATCCACGTGGCCTTCACAACGCAGGAAGAAGTGGGCCTGCGCGGCGCGCGCACCGCTGCCTATGCGATCAAACCGGACATTGGGCTGGGTATCGACGTGACGTTGTCCTGCGACACACCCGGTATCCCCGACAAAGACGCAACGACAGTCCAAGGTAAGGGCTTCGGGCTACACGTGCGCGATGGCTCTTTCATCGCCGACAAAAAACTGGTCAGCGAAATCGAAGCCCTCGCGATCAAGAAAAAGATCCCCTACCAGCGAACCATGCTGGCCTCTGGCGGACAAGACGGCGCGGCAGCCCAGCAGGCAGCCGCAGGCGCGCGGGCCGTGGGGATCACTGTGGGGACGCGGTATATCCACACCGTGACCGAAATGATCGCAAAAGACGACCTGCAAGCGGCGCTGGATATTCTGGTGGCGTATTTAGAAGAGTTCTAGCGGGAATGGCTGCTTTGCGGGATTTGTAGCCCTTCGGGACACTGCATCAATAGGTGCTTTCAGTTTTTAAAACAGAGACGTCATTTTGGGCACCTTCTGGTGTGGGATCGCAAAACAATCTAAGAAACATCATATGGGCAACATGCTTTCGACCTTGTGCAAATTTTTCATATCCTTCGCGTTGATTTTCGCGATGGCTGCATCTGGTTTTGCGCATTCAAGTGCGCGGAAAGCCTTATCACCAGAGCTTGCCGCCTATGTTGCAGCAGGGGGGTCGCTTGCAGATATCTGTGGGCGATCGGACGAACAAGACAAGGCAAATGGCCAAAGGTGCGAGGTCTGCCGCTTAATTGGGGCAGTGATTGTTCCGCGCAACTGTCATGGTGCGCCGCTTTCGGTATCCGACCATACCCGCATTTTTGCATTTGTGGCCAAACGGCTTCATCGCACTCACCCCCTTGATCCAACACGTCTGACACGCGCTCCACCCAAAGTTTGAATTCCACAATCTGAATTCAAATATCGTCCGCGACTATGCGGGCCCAAAAAGGCTTGGAGCCAAAACATGACATCGACCGAAATCAATGCACAGCCCGACGGCAGTGCAAACAAACTCTATTTTGCAGCGTGGCGCTGGCATTTCTACGCCGGGCTGTTCGTTATTCCTTTTCTGACTGTTCTTGCTATCACGGGCATGGCCATGCTCTGGATCGCATGGATCGATGGACGCGATGGAGAGCGCACCGAAGTCGCGCCGCAAGCCATCGTGCAGCCCATCTCTGCACAAGCTGACGCAGCCGTGTCCGCTATCCCTAACGGAGTATTGAAGCAGTACATCGCGCCACGCACAAATGATGTTGCAGCGCTGTTTCGCGTAGACGCGGATGGGGATGCCACAATGATCGCAATAGACCCCTACACCGCACAGGTTATTCAGACCTTCCCGCGTCGCAGTGGATGGTACGACTTTGTTGACGGCATTCACGGCGACCTGATGTTAGGCGTTACAGGGGATAGGATGCTTGAAACAGCTGCCTCGTTGACGTTGGTTCTTATCGCAACCGGCCTTTATTTGTGGTGGCCAAGAGAAGCTGGATGGCGGCATGCGCTGGTCCCTACTTTCGGTCGCGGGCGGGCCTTGTGGAAATCTCTGCATGGCGTGGTTGGCATTTGGCTTTCTTTGTTTCTGGTTTTCTTCCTCATTTCGGGGCTGGCTTGGGCTGGTATTTGGGGCGGCAAGATGGTGCAGGCCTGGAGCCAGTTTCCAGCAGAAAAATGGGACAATGTCCCGCTGTCAGACGAAACCCATGCAAGCATGAACCATGACCGTCGCGAGGTTCCTTGGGCGCTTGAACAAACGCCAATGCCCGCATCAGGCAGTGATATAGGGGCAGTCGGTGTCGAGGGGGGTATCGTCACAATTGATACTGTCGATGCTCTTGCCCGCGACATCGGATTTGACGCCCGCTATCAACTCAACGTGCCACAGGCTGACGCTGGTGTCTGGACGATTAGCCGGGATTCAATGAGTACAGATAGCACGGATCCAATGTCCGACCGAACCGTCCACGTCGATCAATACTCAGGCAAGATTCTGGCGGATGTCCGATACGAAGATTATTCTCTGGCAGGCAAGGCTATGGCCGTGGGGATTGCTTTGCATATGGGCACATTGGGTTTGTTAAGCGTTCTTGCCAATTCGGTTGTTTGTTTGTTGGTCCTGTTCTTATGCGTCAGTTCAGTCGTTCTGTGGTGGAAACGGCGTCCTGCCAACGCCGGACGTCTTTCGGCGCCACCGATGCCGAAAGAACTACCACTTTGGCAAGGTGCGGCTTTGGTCGGGCTAGGTGTATCAATGGCCTTTCCTATGGCGGGCCTAGCTTTGCTTGCCGTACTTACGTTCGATACCTTGATCCTATCTCGACTGCCAAAATTGCGACATAGCCTAACCTAAAAAGGTCCGGCGCCACTCAACTTGGGCGGCGCCGGCTCCACTTCAGCTAAGCCGACATTCATGCAGCGCGTAGCATCGATCACAGTGGGTTTGATGAAGACACCCGCTGCGAACGCACAGCCGACGAAGTACATTACCAGGGCTGTGAATTTGATCGGTGTTGAGTGCAGGCGGACGTGAGCCGCCAATACATCTTGGCAAACTTCGGGGCAGGCCCCGAACTACTTCTTACCTTCCAGCGCGGCAATCCGTGCGCTCAGCGCTTCATTCTCTTCCCGCGCCTTCTGTGCCATCGCGCGCACCGCGTCGAACTCTTCGCGCGTGACGAAGTCCCGGTCGGCCAGCCAGCGGTCCATCATGGATTTCATCGCTGTCTGTGCCTCATCCTTGGCCCCTTGTGCGACGCCCATGGCGTTGGTCATCAACTGGCTCAGGTCGTCGAAGATTTTGTTGTTGCTCTGCATGGGTTCCTCCATTCGCGTTCTCCTTCATATGGGGGCTGATCGGTCCGATCACAACCCACGCGCACCGGTTGACAATGCCGCAGCGCCAGACAAGGAATGGCGGCATGTTTGGTGCCATCCCCTTCCCCGATATCTCGCCCGAGATTTTCTCATTCACCGTCTTCGGGTTCGAGATTGCGCTACGCTGGTACGCAATGGCCTATGTCGTGGGGATCGCGATTGGCTGGCAGATTGTCAAACTGGCACTGAATCGGCCACATCTGTGGCGGGCCGGGCCACCGATGCAAACCAGCCAACTCGAAGACCTGCTGACCTATATCGTCATTGGCGTGATTGGCGGCGGGCGTCTGGGTTATGTGCTACTTTATAAACCGGAGGAGTTTCTGGCCGCTCCTTTGGATGCCTTCAAAATCTGGGAAGGTGGGCTGTCCTTCCATGGTGGTTTCCTGGGCGTCGTGCTGGGCGTCTACCTGTTTCACCGCCGCCACAAGGTGCCCCTGCCCGACCTGGCGGATATCATCGCGGTTGCAGCCACGCCCGCAATTCTGCTGGTACGCATGGCCAACTTCATCAATGCAGAGCTTTGGGGCAGGCCAACAGAGTTGCCTTGGGGTGTCATTTTTCCCGGTGCGGCCGCACAGTCCTGCGCAACTGTGGGCGCGCCTTGCGTACGCCACCCCTCTCAGCTTTATGAGGCAGGGCTTGAAGGGCTGCTGCTGGGCACAATCCTCCTTCTGCTTGCCTTCCGCTTTGGGGCACCCAAGAAGCACTGGCTGCTGTCCGCGGTTTTCTTCATGGGATACGGGCTGGCGCGCTTTATCGTGGAGTTTGTCCGCCAGCCGGATGCGCAATTCGTCACTGTCGGTAATGAGCTTGGCCTGCGCCTGCACATCGACGGCTATGGGCTGACCATGGGCCAGCTGCTCAGCCTGCCCATGATCCTTGCAGGGCTCACCGTGATCCTGATGGCGCGGCGCAGATGAGCGCGCTGGGTGATCTGCTGATCGCCCGCATCGCGCGGACCGGGCCGATGAGTATCGCGGACTATATGGCTGATTGCCTACTGCATCCGACACATGGGTATTACGCGACGCGCGACCCGCTGGGTGTCGCTGGTGATTTCACGACGGCACCAGAAATCAGCCAAATGTTCGGAGAACTGATCGGGTTATCTTTGGCGCAGGCTTGGCTGGACCAGGGGCAACCCGCGCAGATCACATTGGCCGAATTGGGCCCCGGACGGGGAACCCTGATGGCCGACGCATTGCGGGCCACCAAGGCGATACCCGGGTTTCATGCGGCACTGCGCGTGCATTTCGTGGAAGTCTCGCCCGTGCTGCGCGCCGCACAGGCAGAGCGTGTGCCGGATGCGACATGGCACGACACCGCAGATGGGCTGCCTGACGCTCCGCTGTTTCTGATTGCCAATGAATTCCTCGATGCGTTGCCGATCCGCCAGTTCGTCAGAACGGGCGATGCATGGCGCGAAAAGATGGTCGGCATCAGCGACGATGCGCTGACCGTCGGCCTCTCTGCCCCGGTGCCGCTAGCCGTGCTCAAACACCGGCTGCCCGATACCCAAGAGGGCGATCTGGTCGAACACTGCCCAGCGCTGCCGGGGGTCGTGCAGAGCATCAGCCAAAAGATCGCCAACCACGGCGGGGCGGCGCTGATCATCGACTATGGTGATTGGCAATCGCTGGGCAACACGTTGCAGGCCGTCAAGAATCACCAAAAAACGGACCCGCTCCGCGACCCTGGCATGGCTGACCTGACTGCCCATGTTGATTTCGCTGCTATCGCGGCGGCGGCGCGCCCCGCCCAAACCAGTCCGATGGCGTCGCAAGGCGTCTTCCTGGAACGGCTGGGCATTACCCAGCGGGCGCAAACCTTGGCCAGAGGGCTCACCGGTGAGCCGCTCAAATCGCATATCGGCGCACATCGGCGCTTGACCCACCCGGACGAAATGGGTGACCTTTTCAAGGTGATCAGTATCTACCCCGTATCGGCCACCGCGCCCCCCGGACTGGACCCATGACACTCGACATCATCACCGACCCGCTTTTGCACGGCACTTCACACGGGTTCTTTGGACGCGCTGGCGGTGCATCATCAGGGGTCTTTGAAGGGTTGAACTGCGGTTACGGCAGCTCTGATCAGCATGATGTGGTGACGGTGAACCGGTCCCGTGTGGCAAAGATGCTGGATGTGCCGCTGCAAAACCTTGTTGGGGTGCATCAGGTTCACTCTGCTGATGTTGTGACGGTCAGCGGGCCGCATGACAACGCCCCCAAGGCCGATGCAATGGTCACCGCAACGCCCGGCATCGCGCTCGCGATCCTGACGGCGGATTGCCAACCGGTACTCTTTGCAGACCGCTCCGCCGGTGTAATCGGCGCCGCACATGCAGGTTGGAAAGGGGCGCTTAACGGCGTGCTTGAGGCGACAGTGGCAGGCATGGAACAGCTTGGCGCCACGCGCCCGAACATCGCCGCAGTGATCGGGCCTTCGATCAGCCAGACCAATTATGAGGTCGGGGCAGAATTCCGCGAGACGTTCCTCACCGTTGACCCCACTTACAATCGGTTCTTTCTCAAAGGGCAGAACGACCGCTTTCAGTTCAACCTGCCGGCCTTTGGACTGGCCCAACTGACACGCAGCGGCCTGCAACACGCCAACTGGACGCGGCACTGCACATACGAAAACCCCAACCGATTCTTCAGCTATCGGCGCAGCGTTCATCAAAGAGCGGCAGACTATGGGCGCCTGATCGCGGCGATCCGACTTTGAGCGCGAAAAAATCAACAGAATAAGGCGCGAGCGCCCCAGTTGGTTAAACATCCGTTCATACACCCCGGGCGCCCAAGATCTATTTCATATGTTTTTCAAGCGCTTAAAGACGTCTTTCCCATTAGGACGTTGCGCGTAGACAAAACCCGAAATCCGTCAAATTGCTGCCAGGTTGGTCACCGAAGATATGTTTAATCGCCCCCGAATAGGGGCGAGCAAGATAAGAGGTATCAAGATGAAAAGCCGCTGGCAAAAATCCCTTGAAGCAGCCGTTGCAGCCTATGACACGCCCATGCCTTGGGCACGCGGTCAGATGCGCAATGAAATGATCGCACGCCGCAAGCAAAAGACTGAAAGCGGGCAAAAAATCCGCCTGGTCTCGGCGCGCCGCGCCTAGTTGCCCTTACGTCTTCTTTCGGGTTCGTCTGACCTGAAAGTTCCAACGGTCGTCGCCCCGACATTTAAAGAACCAATCTGTGTTTCTGGGTTGTTCGTCGGAGATGTCACCAACCAATCGATCGCACCCCGAGCGATCAAGCGTAACAATCACAATTTTTCCGAAGTTGCCGGGTGGGGCGAAACGGATAATGTGAAACCTGATAGGCCTTCGCATGGACCATTCAACGACCACTGCGATCGTAAGATCGGCAGACATCTTTAGCCAGTCCACGACGCACCAGCAGCAAGTGCCGCAGGCGCGCCCCGTCACCAGTTCAACGCCAGTGCGTAAATACGAGGTATGCTACCTCACACCGCAAGCAGAGGAACGCGAGTTCTCTGTTCAGGCCCGCGCATTGCCTTCCGTCGAAAGCGCCTTCGCCGCACTTGGTCCGAACGCCATCGTGCAAACCCGGCGCGGCCGCCTCGCGGTCGAGGATGTCTGGCCGGGCGAAGATATCAGGCTCAGCGATGGCAGCTACGAACGCCTGCTCTGGCGTGGCAAGATCACGCTCTCACCTCCCAAAGAAGCGGGTGAACCTGCCCCCAACATGTCAAAGCTGACGCGCATAATCTCTGATACTTACGGGGTGAATCGTCCCGAGGGCGATCTTGTCCTTGGTCCCTCCGCCCGCGTGTTGCACCGCGCTCCCGGTATCAGGCGGCTCAAAGGATCTGACCGGGCCTTTATTCCTGCCGCAGAGTTCGTGGATGGGAACACAATCCTGCAAATTACACCAACGCATCCGACACCGGTCTATCAGTTCGGCTTTGCCACGCATTGCTGCATGAACGTGAATGGCCTGGATGTGGAATCGCTCCATCCCGGCACAGCGTTTGATCTGGGTTTGCGTGGCGCTGGCCTGACGGCCTTCTTGTCGCTGTTCCCACACAAGACCTCTTTCGAAGATTTTGGTCTGCTTGCGTACCCGCGTCTGCGGCTGCAAGATCTGGAACTGTTAGGCTAGGGTCAGCTTTCTGCAGTGACCAGTGGCGCGATCCGCACTGACCGCCCCCAGAACCGCCACAGCAACAAAACAGCCGCTACAGCAAGGCCAATCACCAGCCCCAGCCAAAGCCCAATAGCCCCAAAGCCCAGTGGGAAGGCCAGCACAAAGCTGATTGGCAAGCCTATAATCCAATAGCTGATCGTGGCCATGACCATCGGCACGGTGGTGTCCTGGACCCCGCGCAGCAGGCCCAGCGCCAACACCTGCAGCCCGTCCACCAGTTGGAACAGCGCCGCAACCATGACCAGGCTTGCACCGATGCGCAAAAGGTTCGCCCGCTCCGGCTCATCTGGGTCAATGAACAACGACACCAGCGTTTCCGGCAGCGCCAAAAAGATCGCCGAGGTCACAACCGCGAAAACCGCTGACATGCCAATCGCTGTGATCCCGCCCCGGCGCAGTGATGGTTCATCCCTGCGGCCCACGGCCCGGCCGGCCCGGACGGTAGCGGCCTGTGAAAAACCGATATGGACCATAAAGGTCAGGCTGGCCAGTTGAATGGCGATCCCGTGGGCCGCCAGTTCAATCGGGCCAATCCAGCCCATCATCACGGCAGAGGCACTGAACAATCCCCCTTCGGCCAATGACGTCAGGCCAATGGGCCAACCCAGCATGAACACCCGCTTGAAGATCTCACTGTCAGAGCGCCAGAAGTTTTTGAACAACTCAAACTGCGGCAGCTTGCGCATGATGTAGATCACAAGGATCAGCACCGTGACAGCCGTCACTGTGAGCGACGCTATTGCCGCCCCTCTGATCCCCATTTCCGGCGCACCCCAATTGCCGAAAATCAATGCGTAGTTGACAAATGCGTTCAGCACCGCAGTACCAACAGTGGCCCACAGGATAATTGCAGTATGTTCCATCGCGGCCAGAAATGCCTTGAAGGTCATGATGACCAGAGCAGGCACCATCTGCCAGATGATGATCTGCAAATAGATATGCGCCATGGTCGCAACTTCGGCATCCTGCCCCATGGCAATCAGGATATCTTCTGCCCAGAAGAACGGGATCGTCACGGCAAGCCCGTAAAAAATCGACAACCACAGCCCCATGCGGGTCACACGGCGTACCTGCACGTCGTTGTCTTCCTCTGCCGCCGCGGCCACCAATGGGGTCACCGCCTGGGCAAATCCGGCCCCCACGATAAAGATCACAAAGAACATCGTGCCTGCGATGGTAGAGGCGGCCAATGCAGTCACATCATACCACCCCAGCATCACCGTATCCGTGATATGGATCGCGAATTGCGCCAGATTGCTGAGGATCAGCGGCATCCCAAGGGTCCAGATGGCACGGCTGTGCTCTTGATATGTGTGTGCGACGGGTTGCATGGTACAAGGCTTAGGCCCGTCTTTGGCCGGGGTAAACCCTTGTCGGCATCTGTCAGCAGAACCATGGACAGAAGCATCACGGCCCGCCAGACTACACCCCAAACACCGGAGCATGCCATGACCACCTATGATGCACTGATTCCAAACGCCCGTGCCTTTCTGACAAAGCTCGCGGGACTGGTGGCAGGACAACAAATCAACCTATGATGATCAGCTGAAAGCGCCAGCACTGACGCTGCTCGACGATCTGTGCGCGCCATTGTCAACGCTGACTGAAAGCCCTGTCACATCCAAACTTTTCCGCCCGCACCGCGACGTGCGGTTTTCCAAGGACAAGACACCCTACAACACGCATCTGCATATGATGTGGCAGGTGAACGCAGGTGCGCCGCAGAACCCGGTGTTCTACTTTGGCGTCGGTTTGGACTACGTGACCACCGGTGCGGGCATGATGGGGTTCGATAAACCTGTGCTGATGAACTGGCGCAAGATGGTTGATCTGGACACGGACCGGGTCGTCGGGATTGTGGACGAGATTAGGGACCAAGGCTTCAACTTCCGCGATCCCGCCCTCAAGCGTGTGCCGCCACCCTTTGACAAGGATCACCCGGCAGGTGACCTGCTGCGGATGAAGGGGGTGGCCGCAAGCCGCGAACTCAAAGGCAACGGGCCGCTGAGCGATCAGATACTAGACACCTTCCGCAACCTATGGCCGCTCAACGACCTGCTGATCTCCATCGCTGAGGCCTGATTCCGCGGCCTCGCGCACCAACCACCCTTGATAATGCACCATCGGGGCCCCGGAGAAAGGCGCAAGCAGCGCCACATCAAAATGGAACCGCCCGTCTGCCTCATATTCATGTGCGATGCTTTGGGGCAGCAGGAACCGCGGCAACGGGATCGGCCCCATGCGCCCGGCATCAACCGGATAATGCAATTGCCCATCAACCACATGCAGCCCGAGCGTAAACGTCAGCGGGCCAAACCGCTCTGTCATTTTGCCGCCTTCGGGGCGCAGAAACGACTTGAACGATTGCCCGTCAAAGCAACGCTCCCACAGCTCGCCGTCATTTTGCGGGGTCATGCTGACGGTGACCGGGATATCATCACACGCTTTGGGAAACCGAAACACAGCCGCCACAAACCGCGCCCAAACCGAGGCGCCGCGGGTTACCTTGCCCCGTCCCGCCCAGCGGCGCGGACCATAGACCAGATGGGCGTCTTGAACACTCTCCGGTAACTTGGTGAAACTCTCTCCCAGAACAGTCTGAAATATTGACAGCAAGTCTTTACGCAGCACCTCTGTCGTGACCGCCAAATCCTTCATCGCGGCCTCAATCTGATCAAGACCGACAACGGCCACCGCAGGCCGCGCGCCCGGTTCAATCGCCTGCGGATCACGCAAGATTGCGCGTGCGGCAACAGCCGGAATAAACGGCCCCTCACCCGCCTGTGCAACCAAACGCCATCTGCGGCACTGCCAGCCGTCTGCATATTGTGCTGTTACGGCAACCGACATCCCGCCTCGGTCACTGCCAAACGGCTTGAGCCGCTCCGCGATCCACAACATAGCCGTCACAAACCGGTCTGGCACAGCAAACCGCCACCAACTGCGCAACCACGAAAACGCGGCAAGCGCGCGGTTCATCACGGGCAGTTCAAGCCCTGCACGAAAAAAGACCGACCGCGCGCCAAAGGCAGGGCCGAACAAGCGCTGATCAGGCACCGCAATCATCCAGCCCCTGCGCCTGATCCCCAGCCCCAGGTCAAATACCCTAGAGCGTGACCAACTCCGCTCTGCCACCTGCACCCCATCCATTGGCATCTGCATCGGCAGGCCGCATTGGTTCAGAATACTGGCAATAACCGACCGGCCCCGCGGCGCACGGTTCCCGGGCAGAATGGCGCTGCTGATGGTGTCGACCTGCCTGGCGCCACCCGCCAGCTTGGCAACAGCAGCCGACGATATCGCAGGGACGCTCGACACCCCCGAAAGCGCAAAGACACCGGCCGCCTTGGCCTCTGTGTCAAGCGCAGAAACACCGGCGCAGAACGCCGCATCATCAGATAAATCTAGATAGTGCACCCCCTGCGCTATCGCCGCCTGCGCCAGTCGGTATGGGGCATCGCCATAGGCATGAAACGGGCCTGCGGCATCCACAACGGCGTCAGGTTGCACATCCCAAATCGGGGTGAGGTCACCACCCCGGTCCACCGCCAAAGCATCCGCACCCAAAGCCTGCGCCAGGGTTTCCGCCCGCGCAAGCGACCGCCCGGCCACCACCAGCTGATGCCCGTCGCGCAGCAGCAAGCGCACCAGCCGTTCGCCGAACACACCATAGCCGCCCAGAACGACGACCCTCATGGCAAAAACCGGGCGCGAAACGCCGGATCAGGCAACGCACACATGTCACCCCGACCAAACATCGCATAGCGATTGCGCGCGATCCGTTGATAAAGCCAATTACGGAAGGTACTCGGCAGCACCTTCAGCACGATCAGGCCACGCCCGACCCCGCCAGACCGCTGCCCCACCCGGATCAGCGCATCAAAGTCACGCCAGACGGCGCCATCTTCAATAAACAGCCAGGTATCGGGGTCCAACGGGTCAAGCCCGTTGTCCCGCATCAACCGCGCCCCTGTTTGCGATTGAATTGGCGCAATCTTGATCTCACCCGCGCGATCCAACCGATGGATCACCCGTGCGCCCCAACTGCACAGGGCGCAAGTGGCATCCATCACAGCAATCGGCGGGGTCGGATCAGGCATTGTTTGTCTTCCTTCACCTTTAGTTATTCCGCTTGGCGGCACAAACCAGAGGCCACCAAGTTGCCCCCCTAAACCGGCATCATACAGCTATGGTTGACCAACGCATCATGCCCATCAATCCATATCATAACACGCACCGCCGGGAACACGTCGCCGTTGCGCGCAGCCAGTGTTGTCAGATCTGCCGCTGGCACCACCAGGGGCGGCGACGCCATGGCAGGTGGTGAAATAGTAGCTGAAAATCGCCTCGCCCAGCAGGGCACCCTGTGCCGTAACGGGGCCAACAAGGCCCAAGGTGTTACCAAAGGAATAGATCGCATCACGCCTTCCCTGATCTCTGACACCCACCTTAGAGTGCGCAAGGTCAGGCGTGTTGATGCAAATCAACCCTAACGCAGGCTCAGACTGCCAATTGCTGCGCGGATCATCGTGTTGGTGTCATCACTGTCGCCGGACACAGCCAATCCCACCAGCGCACCCTTTTCGCCGCCAAAGGCACGGGCATAATCTGCGCCTAAGTCCACATTTTCGTTGAAAGAACCCGTACCTGCTTGCCGCAAGGCAATCGTCACACCCTGCCCGCGCGGCCCATATGGTGACTGGATCACTTGCCCGCGCCCGTGATTGCCACCCCATGCATATTGCATGATGCGCACATCGTCATTGCCAAGAAGGCTGCGGATATTCGCCCCTTCAAGGCTGGGTGCGATGCTTTCGGGAACGAATACAAAATAGAGCGAAATATTGCGGTCATCCCCGCCCTTTTGGCTCAGGTCCGTGGCAGGCACCGATTGTTCCACGGTCCAACTCCAGGCCGCACCGCTTGCGTCCCAATCCATACGCCCTACGCGGCTCCATGCGATTGACACCGATCCGTCAGACACCAGCCCGAGGTTTTGCCCAAAACTGTAGTCGTTGGAACTAAACAGCGACAGGCGCTGTTCCTGCCAGCCGTTTGCGAAACTGATCGGGCCCGCGGTCGCGGCAGCAGCGGACAGGGCGAGGGCAGCAGAAAGAACGATGCGCATGAGTGGCTCCTTGAAAGTTTTGTTAAGGTATCACCTACCCCACTCCGGCCTTCAGGAAAGCTTTGCTGCAATGATTTCACGCAAATGTCAGGCTTGGTTACTGCTGGATGCTGTCCAGATAGTCAGCAAGCAACAGCAAGGTCATCGGCACCGGCGTGCCCAGCCCGTCGTTTTCGACCACAACTGTCTCTCCCAGATCACCGGCTCCGAACTCTGGCATTGCAGCGTTGAAGTGGGTGCCTCGGTCCAGCCCGTCAATGGTGCTCATCACCGCATCGCGCGGAAAGACCCCGCCGTTGCTGGCCGCAAGTCCTGTCAGGTCCGGCGGTGTAACGCTCAACCCCCGTGACGCGGGGCCATCGCCCATGGCATCTGCACCATGGCAGGCTGCACAATTTTCCAGATAGGCGCTGCGCCCATCTATGGGCTTTTCGACACATGCGGCCACTCCAAGGGTCGCTAGAATAATCAGGTATCTCATGCTCTGCCTCCTGCTTTTCCCCATCCTATCGCGTTTCGGATTACACTTGAAACACCAATCGCGGCCTTTCGTCCGCAGTGCCATCGCAACTGGGAATGAAGCCTGACACTAACAACAGGAGTGGCGCCCTGCCTTGATCTGCATCACATTGGCAATGGAAACGACGCAAAGGATCTGCCATGCACGTCAACATCATGATCATGCTCGCCGCCGGCATTGGCGTGCCGCTACTGGCCGCGCTGAATGCAGCGCTTGGTCGTCATATCGGATCACCGGCCGTTGCCGCGACGGTCCTGTTCATTGTGGCATTAAGCATATCGGCCATCGTTGCTGTGCTGACGAACCCGCAAGCCGCTGCCAAGCTCGCCACGGCCCCAAAGCACCTGTTTCTGGCGGGTACATTGGTTGCCTTCTACGTGCTTTCCATCACCTGGATCGCGCCAACGATGGGTGTCGGCAATGCCGTGTTCTTTGTATTGCTGGGGCAGCTGATCTCTGCCGCCGCCATTGATCACTTTAGCCTGTTCATGGCACAGCCATCGCCGCTGACACTGACCCGTGCAGCAGGCATCGCGCTCATGGCGGCGGGTGTCTTTGTTACGCAGAAAGCTTGAGAACCGACGCCCAAAGCGCCTCTGGCACATCTACCTCGGTCATCACATGGCGGTCCGCGCCGGGTATGCGTGCGCCCTCCTGTGCGGCGACGGCCTCGGCCACGCGGGCAAAGCGCGCGCCGAAATCGGCGTGATAGGTGCCGGGGTCCATCAGAATATAGAACTGCCCCAGATCATGTGGTTTGCCCTCTGCCACTTTCAGGCCGGAGACATCCAGCGAGTTTACCGATCCGGTCATGCCCGCTGCCAGCAGCTCTGCCATCAGGCCAAAACCCCAGCCCTTGTAACCACCCGCACTAACCAATGCGCCTTTGAGGGCCGCATCAGGATCTGTGGTCGGTTGGCCGTCGCTGTCGACCGCCCAGCCAAGCGGTATAGTTTCACCCGCCGCCTTGGCCATTGTGATCTTACCCAAAGCCACGGCAGAGGTTGAGAAATCAAAATGCATCACTGGTGCATCCTCGCCCGGCACGGTCATCGCTATGGGGTTGGTGCCAATCACTCGCGCATTGCCCCCCGGTGGTGCAACGACAGGCGAGGCATTGGTAAAGCCCAGACCGATCAGTCCCGCCGCTGCAATCTGTTCCGTGAAATAGCCCAGCGAAGTGCAGGTGTGGGCATGGGCCACAGCCAGAGTTGCAACCCCATTTTCCAGCGTTGCCGCGACTGCTTCGGGCAAGGCCATCGCAAAGGCCGGTTGCGCAAAGCCAAGTTTCGCGTCTGCCAGCACCGCACTGGGACGGGGACGCGAAACGACAGGCGTCACGGTGCCGTTGACGCGGCCCGACGCCAGTTGGGTGCAATAGCTTTCCAGATAATAGAGGCCACAAATCACATTGCCCAAGGCCTCTGCCCGCGCCACCGCCTTGGCGACCGCCGCGGCCTGCATTTCGCCAGCACCATGGGCCAGCAGGGCCGCGCGGCTACGCTCTTCAATCTCAGTTACGGAAATGCTCATAAGGTCTCCAATACACCTGCGTTCAGCCGGACCTGTCGATCCATGCGTGCCGCCAATTCAAGGTTATGTGTTGCGATCACAGCTGCAAGCCCGGTGTCGCGGACCAGCGTCATCAGCGCATCAAAGACGCGATCCGATGTTTCAGGATCAAGGTTGCCGGTCGGTTCATCGGCCAAAAGCAATGACGGTTCATTCGCCAGTGCCCGACAAAAGGCCACCCGTTGTTGTTCACCGCCCGAAAGCGCCGCAGGGCGATGGGCTGCACGTTCAGCAATGCCGACCCGCTCTAGCAGGGCCATAGCACGTGCCTGTGCTTGTTTGTCACTCGCCCCATTGGCCAGTTGTGGCAGCACGATGTTCTCTAACGCTGTAAACTCTGGCAGCAGATGGTGAAACTGATAGATGAACCCGACCGTTGCCCGGCGCACGGCGGTCCGCTTACGGTCCGACAGATGGGTCATATCGGTGCCCTCAATCATCACCGTGCCGCTGTCAGGAGTGTCCAGCAGGCCCGCGATGTGCAACAGCGTGGATTTACCTGCACCGGACGGTGCCACCAATGCCACAACTTCGCCGGGGGCCACATCAAGTGACACGCCTTGCAGCACGTTCACCTGATTGGGCTTGCCCGCATTGTAGGATTTTGTCAGCCCTGAGACCTGCAAGATGTGATCACTCATAACGCAAAGCCTCAACCGGGTTCATGCGGGCGGCGCGGCGCGCGGGGAAGATGGTGATGATCCACGACAGGCCCAGCGACAGCGACATGGCCTTGATCACATCCGCCAACCGTAGCTCTGCGGGAATGTTGTAGATGCCCCTGATCGATGGGTCCCAGACCCCACCGCCTGAGGCATAGTTCACAAGGCTGAAAATCTGGTCGATATAGATCGCAAAGAGACAGCCCAGCACAACACCCAAAGCCGTGCCAATGGTGCCGATCCCTGCCCCGCAGATAAAGAAAATCCGCAGGATCGACCCTTCGGTTAGCCCCATCGTGCGCAGGATGCCGACATCGCGGCCCTTGTTTTTTACCAGCATGATCAACCCGCTGATGATATTCATCGAGGCCACCAGCACGAGGATCGACAGAATGATGAACATCACATTGTCCTCAATCGTCAGCGCGCGCAGGAAACGCCCGACCCGGTCTTGCCAGCTATATGCCCAAAGGCCGGGGCCGGCGACGTTGGCAATCGTCTGTTTGAGCTCTTCGGACTGATTAAGATCATCAAGCCTGATTTCCAGCTCATCCGCGACCCCATCGCGGTTGTAGATCAGTTGGGCCACCTCAAAGGGCAGATAGGCGCGCACCTCATCAATCTGAAACCGCCCGGTGGAAAAGATGAACACCACGTCATAGGCATTGCGCCGTGTTGCCTGCCCCATCGGCGTGGCCGCACCCGAGCGTGTGGTGATCTCGATCCGGTCGCCAATGGTCAGGCCCAGCCGGCTGGCCAGTTCCGACCCTAGCGCGATCCCATTGGGCAGATCATCAATGTTGCCGACAGTGCGTTCGCTATCCACGATGGCGTCAGAGGCTTTGAGGTCTTCCAATCTGATCCCATAGATATCCGCCAGTCCAATCCGGCCACCCGCCGATGCCATGGCCTGCCCGCGCACAAGCGGTGCAACAGAGCGTACCCCCGCAATGGTCATGATACGTTCGGCCATACCTGTGTGATCTTCGATGACTTCGCGTGGTCGCACGACCGTGACATGGGCATTGGCCCCCGCAATCGTGTCGATAAACTCTGCCCGAAAACCCGACCGTACGGCCAGCGTCGCGATCAAGGCAAAGACCGCGAGGGTCACGCCGATCAGGCTGATCCAGGTCATCACACTGACGCCACCTTCGGCCCGTTTCGCACGGATGTAGCGCCAGGCGATCATCCATTCAAATTTGGCAAAGGGTTTGGTGGTTCTCACCTCGGCCATGGCGGCTCCTGCATGTCATTTGCGCGCAAGGTGGGGCGGCAGGCCGGAATGGTCAAGCGTTCTGCTGCGTCACCGGTGATTTACGAGGGTGAAACGACTATTGATGCCGCCCAGTACGACCGCTGCGTGATTTATCGTTGCACGCCAGCAAGACGGGGGCGGTTGTCTGGAGTTGTCGATACCAGTTGCGGGCGCGTCACGGGTGGGTCCCTCTTGACGGTCGGGGCACGGCGTGTGGGCGTGGGCTTGCGCACCGACGTGACTTTGCGAAACGGCCACAGCACCGCCGAGAGCACAGCTGCAAAAGCCAGCCATCCCCCAACAAAGCCAGTGCCCGCCGAGACGGCACCAGCCGCACTCAGCGGCATCGCCGGTGTGAAGTCAGCCCAGGCCCCGCGCGCTGTCGCCCCATCCATTAGGCGATGCGGCATCATCAAGCGTTCAACGGGGCTGGCGGCCTGCAAGATCATCAGGTTCTCGCTTAGCCGTGCATGACGCGCAAAGGTGGCACGCCACATCACCACCTGACCTTCGACCAAAGATGTCGCGGCCATGGCCTGCAACATCTCTTCGCGGCCCAGACCATCGGCCAGGGCGGTTTCATCAAACGCGACAACGGCGCGGGTGAGTTCGTCCACCTGACCGCCCAGTCGCTGCATATATTGCTGCGAGAATTCGGGAAACTGCGACAGGCCCGCCGCCCCGGTAAGCCCGCCAACCAAGCAAAGGGCCCTGATCATATCAGCGCCCCTTTGGGGAAATTCAGTGTCATCTGCTGCCTCGTGACATTTTGTTTTGCCCGTTTGATAGCAGAAAATCGTGAAAGGAGGAACGGCCTTGACCGCTATGCGCGTTTCTCCGCGTCCTTGCGTAGCCAGTCGATCACATTCTTCGCGTCCTGATCAGGCGGAAACACCGGATAGAACACGCGCATGATCACCCCGTCGCGGATGATCATTGTCAGGCGCTTATGCAGATGCATCCCATCAACCACCATCCCCGGAAGCTTGAGCGCCTTGCCCAACGATTGATCAGCGTCTGACAGCAAAGCAAACGGCAGGTGTAACCGCGCTACCGCCTCTTGCTGATAAGCCTGATCTTGTGTCGACAGGCCAAAGAGGTGCTTCACCCCATATTCTCGCAACTCGGCATAGTGGTCGCGGAACGCGCAGGATTGCGGCGTGCAGCCGCGCGCGCCGGGGATCTGGTCCCATCCATCAGGCAAATCCCGGTCCGGGCGACCTGTCATCGGATAGACATAGATCACAGCCAACCCATCCAATTGCCCGATGTTGACTGTTCCGCCTGCAGTGCTCGGCAAACTGAGGTCGGGCAGGTTTTCACCTTCCAGATGATCCGCCTTGCCATCATCAGATGGCGCGGGGATCAGTAGCCAGTCGACCTCTGTCAGGCTCATACGATGCCCTCATAAATCTTGGCGATTTTGGCCACGGCTTCTTCGGGTGGCAATTCTTCGCTTTCGCCTGTGCGGCGGCTGGTCAGTTCGACCACACCATTTTTCAGGCCACGTGGCCCCACTGTGATCCGCCATGGTAGGCCGATCATGTCCATGGTCCCAAACTTGGCGCCTGCACGTTCATCCCGGTCATCATAAAGCGGCTCAAGACCCAGGGCGGTCAATGACGCATAAAGGGCGTCACAGGCCGCATCGGCAGCCTCGTCCCCTTGACGCATGTTCAGAATACCGCAGTGGAATGGGGTGACGCCTTCGGGCCAGATGATCCCCTTGTCATCATGGCTCGCCTCAATGATCGCACCCAACAGGCGCGACACACCGATCCCATGCGAACCCATATGGACAGGCACCTTGCCACCTTTGCCATCATCGACCTCAGCCCCCATCGCTGCGGAATATTTGGTGCCAAAGTAGAAGATTTGCCCCACTTCGATGCCGCGCGCCGTGCGGCGGCGTCCCTCGGGGACTTTATTGAACAGCGCCTCATCATGGGTGTCGTCTGTGCGTGCGTAGCGCGAGGTGAACTCTTCCAATACAGCCCGACAGGCGGCATGATCATCAAAGTCGATCTCACGGTCGCCAAACTTCAGATCGGTGATCTCGCTGTCATAAAATACTTCGCTTTCGCCAGTGTCGGCCAGCACGAGAAACTCATGCGTGTCATCGCCCCCAATTGGGCCACTATCCGCGCGCATCGGAATGGCTTGCAGACCCATCCGTTCATAAGTGCGCAGATAGCTGACCAGGTGACGATTGTAGGCGTGCAGCGCGTCTTCTTTGGTCAGGTCAAAGTTGTAGCCGTCCTTCATATAGAATTCGCGGCCCCGCATCACGCCGAAACGCGGGCGCACTTCATCGCGGAATTTCCACTGGATCTGATAGAGGGTCAGCGGCAGGTCCTTGTAGCTGTTCACATGGGCGCGGAAGATATCCGTCACCAGTTCCTCAGCCGTCGGCGTGAACAACATGTCGCGCCCGCCCCGGTCCTTGATCCGCAGCATTTCTTCTCCGTAGGCATCATAGCGCCCACTTTCACGCCACAGGTCTGCGGACTGAATAGTCGGCATCTGGATCGCGATATGCCCCGCGCGCGCCTGTTCCTCATGCACAATATTTTCGATCTTGCGCAGCACCTTAAAGCCCAGCGGCAGCCACGAATAGATGCCCGCGCTGGCCTGTTTGATCATGCCCGCCTGCAACATATAGCGGTGGCTGACGATCTGCGCCTCGCGGGGGGTTTCTTTCAGAACAGGGAGGAAATAGCGGCTCAGGCGCATCGGATTGACCTTTATGGAAAGCAAATGTTGGTGTTTTGTGTAAGCCGGGCTGCGGGTCCTCGCAAGCACTCAGATCACACATAAGCGATGAGGCTGAATAAATCGCCGAGTTCAGACGTAGGTCCTGCAACACCTACCCAATCAAAGGATGACCTCTCATGTCGCGCATTCTACCCGCTCTCGCTATCTGGCTGCTTCTTCCCGCCTTGGCCGACGCCGCCCCGGTCAACTATGCCCTGCAATCTGACCGTTCCGAAGTTGCCTTTGTCTATAGGCTTTCGGGCGTGGAAAGCCGAGGCACCATGCCGGTTTCGCAAGCCAGGATCCTGATTGATTTCGATACGTTTACGGCATCATCAGTTGACGTCTCCGTCGATGTGCGCGGCGCGCGTACAGACCTAATCTTTGCAACCGAAGCCTTGAAGGTAGGCAGCGTGTTGGATGCCCGCAACCACCCCATAATCAGGTTTCAATCCACCGCGATCCGCCCCAATGATCTGCGGAATCTGTCGGCGGGTGGCAAGATCGATGGCCTGCTGACAATCCGCGGTGTGACCCGACCTGTCACACTCGATGCTTCTTTGTTTCGCCAGCAAGGCACCGAAGCTGGTGATCTCAGTCAACTTAGCTTTCGCATCAGCGGGGCCATTGATCGGTCTGCGTTTGGGGCGAATGGCTATCGCGACCTTGTCGCTGACATGATCAAGCTCGATATCGCGGCACGTGTTGTCCGAGCAGAGTAATTTGCCCGCACCCCTTGCAGGAGCAGGCTGCTTACCGCATCTATTGAGGTAAGCTGCTGGGGATGAAACATGGCACTTCCTGTTGGACAACAAGCAAAGTACTGGGGCATCGCTACGGCTGTTTTCCTCATTTCGCTTTGGTTTCTGGGCGACGTGATTTTGCCGTTTGTACTGGGCGGGGCCATTGCCTATTGCCTTGACCCGATAGCGGACAGGCTGGAACGGGCGGGATGCAGTCGTGTTGCCGCGGTCGCCATCATCACACTGACAGCCGTCTTAGTGTTTATCCCGCTGTTGTTTCTAATTGTTGCAAATCTGGTGGAACAGACAACACTGCTGATCAACACCGCGCCGGAACTGTTTGATACCGTCAGTACCGGGCTGAGAGAACGCTTTCCACAACTCTTTGACGAAGAAAGCGCCGCATATCAACAACTTGTCGCGTTGCGCGAGGCGGTTCAGGCCAGAGGTGGCGAATTGGTCAATGGGGTTCTGTCCTCGGCACTGGGGCTGATTAACATCATTGTTTTGGTCGTGATTGTGCCGGTTGTGGCCATCTATATGCTGCTGGATTGGGACAATATGACGGCAAAGATCGATGAGATGCTGCCCCGCGACCATGTTGAGACGATCCGGGGCATCGCGCGCGATATTGATGCAACACTAGCGTCGTTTATTCGGGGCCAGGGCACCGTTTGCCTGATCCTCGGTACGTACTATGCCGTCGCCCTGATGATTGCCGGGCTGAATTTTGGATTGATTGTCGGGTTCATTGCCGGACTCATTACGTTCATCCCCTATGTCGGCGCGCTGGTGGGTGGCGCGCTTGCGATCGGTCTTGCCCTGTTCCAATTCTGGGGCGCGGTCGAGGTCACCGATGGTGACACCGTCACCTATGCCACCAACTGGCTGCGGATCGGGATTGTCGCCGGCATTTTCGGTGTTGGGCAATTTTTGGAAGGCAACATTCTGACACCGAAACTGGTGGGGGGCTCTGTGGGCCTGCACCCTGTTTGGCTGCTTTTTGCCCTGTCGGTTTTTGGGTCGCTCTTTGGTTTTGTTGGCATGCTTGTTGCGGTGCCAATTGCCGCGATGATCGGCGTGGTCGCCCGTTGGGGCGTTGTGCAATACAGGCAAAGCCTGCTGTATCGCGGACAATCCTGAATGGCAGATCAGCTTGTTTTTGACTGGCCCACTGGTGTGGCCCTTGGGCCGGATGACTTTTTCATCTCTGCGGCAAATGAAAAAGCGGCGTCATTGATGGCCTCACCCGACGACTGGCCCGAACGTAAGTTGGTCATCACTGGCCCCGCCGGGTGCGGCAAAAGCCATCTGGCGCGGGTTTTTCAAGATCAGACCGGGGCGTCACTGATCAATGCCCGTGATGTGACCTGCGCATATCTGCCACCCTGCGATGTCGTTGTAATCGAAGATATGGAGCATCTTCCACGCGCCGTCGAAGAACATGTCTTCCATCTGCACAACAACCTGCGTGCAGGAGGCGGGACCCTAATGATGACAGCGCAAACGCCCCCCAGCCGCTGGCCCATCGCCCTGCCCGATCTGCGCAGCCGGATGGAAGCTGCTACAGTAGTCCAGATCGAAGACCCCGATGATGCGCTGTTGTCGGCACTGATCATGAAACTATTTGCAGACCGGCAGATCATGCCAAAACCGGAACTGGTCAGCTATCTGGCCACGCGGATCGAGCGATCATTCGCCGCGGCCTGTGATATCGTGGCCCGTTTGGATGCAGCTGCCTTGGCAGAAGGGCGCAGCATCAACCGGGGTCTCGCGGCGCGCTTACTGGACAAGCCCGCCTAAACCCCTGATACTTGTCACAGAACCGCAACAAAGGCGGTCCAAAAGGCCCCATGACTAACGCTGACTTTCTTGAAGGGGATTATCCTCCCCCCACAACGCTCGATATTGATATCAAAAGCCCCGCGCGTTTTGTGAACCGCGAGTTGAGCTGGCTCAGCTTCAACTGGCGTGTTCTGGAAGAAGCCGAGAACCCGCGTGTGCCCTTGCTGGAACGGCTGCGGTTCTTGTCGATCTCGGCCACAAACCTAGATGAATTCTACACTGTCCGCGTTGCAGGCCTGCGGGAACTGACGAATGAGGGCAATGCCACCCCCGGCCTTGACGGTCGTACCCCAGCCGAACAACTGACCGTCATCGATCTGGATGCCCGCAACCTGATGGCCCGGCAGCAGGCGGTCTTTATCGCCCTGCAGGCCGAAATGGCCGAGCAGAATATCCACATCCTTGAACAAAAACACCTGAGCGACGCCGATATCAAATATTTGGAAGATGTGTTCATCGAGCAGGTTTTCCCCGTTCTGTCCCCCCTCGCAATCGATCCTGCGCACCCCTTCCCTTTCCTACCCAACGAAGGCTTTGCACTTGCCCTGCAGTTGGAGCGGCCCAGCGACAAACGCCAGTTGCGGTCCTTGTTGCCGGTGCCTGCACAGATCGACCGGTTTGTGGCATTACCATCTGAGAAGGGCCATCGGTTTCTGCCACTCGAAGAATTGCTGTTGTTGAATATCTCTCGGCTTTTCCCGGGATATAAGTCAAAGGGCAGCTGCGCTTTCAAAGTCCTGCGCGACAGTGACCTTGAACTTGAGGATGAGGCCGAAGACCTCGTGCGCGAGTTTGAGACCGCCCTGAAGCGCCGCCGACGTGGCGAAGTCGTGCGTTTGAAACTGTCAGCCGGGGCGCCCAGCGCGCTCAAGTCAATGATCATGTCCGAGCTGCATGTGACCGAAGACACGGTGGTTGAGGTTGATGGGTTGATCGGCATTGCCGATCTAGGTGAACTGGTGCTGGACAGCCGACCCGAATTGCTTTGGCCCACATTTGCACCGCGCGTACCTGAGCGTGTGCAGGACCACGACGGGGACATGTTTGCGGCGATCCGCCAGAAGGACATGCTGCTGCACCACCCTTATGAAACTTTCGATATGGTTGTGCGTTTCCTGACCCAGGCAGCACGCGACCCCAATGTAGTGGCAATCAAGCAAACGCTCTATCGCACCTCTAAACGCTCCCCGATTGTCGAAGCCCTATGCGAGGCCGCCGAGGACGGAAAATCTGTCACAGCTCTGGTCGAGCTCAAAGCCCGCTTTGACGAGGCTGCCAACATCCGCCAGTCGCGGCGGCTGGAACGGGCCGGCGCGCATGTGGTCTATGGCTTCCTGAACTATAAAACCCATGCCAAGATCAGCACCGTTGTGCGGCGCGAGGGCGACAAACTGGTGACATACACCCATTTTGGCACTGGCAACTATCACCCGATCACGGCCCGGATCTACACCGATCTGAGTTTGTTCACCTGTGATGCAAACCTTGGGCGCGACGCCACGAAGGTGTTCAACTACCTGTCCGGCTATGCCCAGCCAGAGGGCCTTGAAAACCTGTCGATATCGCCACTCACACTGAAGAAAACCCTGCTTGAGAGGATTGCGGCAGAGGCAAAAAATGCCCAGGCGGGCAAACCCGCGATGATCTGGGCCAAGATGAACTCGCTGATCGACAGCGATGTGATTGATGCGCTTTATGCAGCCAGTCAGGCAGGTGTGCAGATCAGCCTTGTCGTGCGCGGCATCTGCGGGTTGCGGCCCGGTGTGAAGGGGTTGTCGGAGAACATTCGCGTCAAATCTGTCGTGGGGCGCTTTCTGGAGCATTCGCGCATTGTGTGTTTCGGCAATGGGCAAGCGCTGCCTTCCAAAAAGGCCAAGGTTTATATGAGTTCGGCCGATTGGATGGGGCGCAACCTTAACCGACGGGTCGAAACCCTGGTCGAGATCAAGAACACCACCGTCAAAGCCCAGATCGTGCGCCAGATCATCGCGGCAAACATGGCTGATGTGGCGCAAAGCTGGGTCATGGCAGCCGATGGCAGTTTTCAGCGGGGCACGGTGGAGGAAGGCGCATTTGCATTCAACTGTCACCGCTTCTTTATGGAAAACCCATCGCTGTCAGGGCGGGGATCAGCGGGTGCATCTGATGTACCGCAGTTGACACACGAGGATGATTAGGCACGTTGATTGCGCAACGCAATTGTGGTCTGAATTGCAAACCCAGTGCTAGCCAATAAGAGCCGCAATGAATTTCATCGAACGCCGACTTCAGGCACTCGCTTTTCAAAAACGTGTCGGAAACCTAAAGGCTGGCGGCCACCCGCAACCCCAGAACCCAATAGCGCATGTCATCTTGGGGTGCCTGACACCCGCTGGTCTCTCTGCGAATGGCAAAGGTTCCAAACAACTATTCCCGGCTTTTTGCCAAAATCTGCGTGAACTTGGCTTTGCCACCCACATCTGCACCTCACACCGTCAGATCGAGCACCGCATTGACAAGGCCAAGGTGGCGATCCTCATCAATATCTTTGGCGAAGATCACAACGACATCGCGTCACCGCAGATGATCCACCTCGAAAACAAGACAGCCGCGGTGTTCAATCGCGCGAAGATGGGCACGATTATCGCCGACAAACAGCGCTCACTGGAGCATTTCACAAAGTTCGGCGTCCCTATGCCACCGAAGCCCAGCGCGGATGGGGTGACTTTCAGCAACGCCCGAACCGGGACTGCAAGGACAGTAAGTCTGGTCTCAGGCACGCAGGAGCTGGACGAGGGCCGCTACAATCGGGCTATGATAAACACGGTTCAGACGTTTGAAGGCCGGTCATATCATACCACCGTGCGGTTGATGTGCGTTGCGGACCAGATCGTTCACGCCATGGTACGCGCGCGCACTGTGGAAGATGAAAACCCTAGTGTGCATAGCAAGAACACTCCGCTTGATCCAAAACTGCTTGGGCATCTGCAACAAAAGCTAGTCGATGATCAGCAGGAGACGCTGCAGCAAATTGCACGTAGCATGAACGATGCTATTGGCCCATGTTTCGTGGCTCACGATATTCTATTTGACGAACACAGCAGGGATGCTTTTGTGTGTGAGGCCGGACTAAAGTTCTTTGACCAAACTTTCCAAAAGCACATTCTTCCCATCGGGAAGTCAGTTCCGTTCCATGAACTTCTTGTTTAATGAACGGCACTATGCACAAAAGGCCGCAAACCTGTTTGTGGATTGGATTAAGTTGAACGCCCTGAACGGTTAATCACGCCCATGTTGTTAAAACCTGTCGCATTGCCTGTTCTCCGAAAATCTTCAAATCCGGTGTAACGCACTGATTTTACATAGAGAAAACTCTCGTCCTTTTCTGACATCGCGGCAAGCAGCCGTGCGAGGTCTTTGTATTCAGCGCCCCCTCCAGGATGGCCACCGGTCATGGTGACCCGGTGAATGCGGTCATGGATCGGGCCGTTGAATTTGTAATGCCTGATGGGCAGCAGGAAATGCGGGGAGGCTGCGCCGCTGACATCATGCGCGCTTTGGAAAATCTGACCGCTGCGCCAACGCAGCAAAACCGGCTTGCGGATGGCGTTGTAGCGGGAACTGGGTAAGCGCAGCAGCTTTCTCGCCTTGGTCTCGATCCATGATCTTTTTTGATTAAGGTCAAATTTCCGGAGGAGCCGGGCGCGGCTTCCTGCGTGCCGCATCTTGGGCGTTTTTCCTTCCCTGATCCGCAGATGCTGCTGACCATCAAAATACCATGGCTTGTCCAGGTCGATAACGGGATCGCCGGCCATCTCCGCCAGATCCGAAACTGTGGCGGGGTACATATCGATCATGGCGCCCCAAACAAATTCATCAACGGTGTCATCCAGCTTTGCCGTGAAGTCCTGGATGGACAAGCCCTCGGGCAAATCCAAAAACTCATCGGCATCCAGATGCAGCGACCATTGGTTCAAGCCGAACTTCTCAACCAGAAGCATCCGCCACATCACTTCCATACGACTGATCGGTAAACTAAGCGCTTGAGCATCCTTTGCTTCAATTTTATCGCCGTATTTGCGATGACTTTTCAAAAGCGTCACGTCGGGCTGCGCGCTCAGATAGGCCGCTGTGCCATCCGTGGATCTGTCATCAATGAATACAAAGCGCTGCACCCCAAGCTTGCGATAATGCGTCAGAAACGGAGGCAGGAAATGCTTCTCATTGTGAACGAGTGCTGACAGCGTAAAGCCAGACGCATTGGTCAGGTCACGCGATACGATTTCAAGATCGTCGTATTTCTGAAGTACCGGGTGCATTCTCTGTCTGGTTCTGCCCATAGTCACGTGTTGTCACTGTCGCCGCCTGGACCATGATTTCAACCCAGCCTTCTGGCAAGCGTAATAATTGCCCGCCCGGCGATTGACGCTGATTGTCCAAAAGCTCATTGTTGTCACGGGGTAAGAGCTGCGAGCACATGACGCAATCATCAGATGTTGAAACCATCGACTGGGGCCCGTTCGGACGCCCGTTGTTTGAAGACGCCGCAGCCAAAGGTCTTAGCAGGGTTGGGGTGATCGATGTTGGCTCCAACTCTGTGCGTTTGGTGGTTTTTGATGGCGCGGCGCGTTCGCCGGCCTATTTCTACAATGAAAAAATCATGTGTGCGCTGGGTGCGGGTCTGACCCAAACCGGACACCTGAACCCCGAAGGCCGTTTGCGTGCCCTTTCCGCAATCCGGCGGTTCGCCGCCCTGGCCGAAGGTATGGGGCTGCCCACGTTGACGGCTGTGGCAACCGCTGCGGTGCGCGAGGCATCCGACGGCAAGGATTTTCAGGACCATGTGCTGCGCGAAACCGGCATCAAGCTGTGGATCATCGATGGCAAGGAAGAGGCGCGATTGTCGGCCCAGGGCGTTCTTCTGGGATGGCCGGGCAGCTATGGGTTGGTTTGCGACATCGGCGGCTCATCCATGGAATTGGCCGATCTTGCCGAAGGCCGCGTCGGGCGGCGCGTCACGTCCGCGCTTGGCCCGCTCAAGCTTCGCGAAATCAAGGGCGGCAAGAAGGCCGTCAAGGCCCATGTGCGCGAGGTGATCGCAAAACTGCATGACGAGATGAACAATGTCACCGGCATGCGCTTGTTTCTGGTGGGTGGATCGTGGCGTGCCATCGCCCGCATCGATATGGAAAGGCGCAGCTATCCTCTGACTGTCCTGCACGAATACCGGATGTCGGCGCGGCAAATCAGCAAAACGGCCGAGTATATCCGCAAATCAGATCTGCAAAAGCTCCGCAGCCGCTGCAATATCTCTGACAGCCGGATGTCGTTGGTGCCATTGGCCTCGATTGTCCTTAAGGAATTGATCCGCGCCTTCAAACCCAAAGACGTTGCCCTGTCGTCCTACGGCATCCGCGAAGGCATGCTGTACGAGCAAATGCCGCGCAAATTGCGCGAACGTGACCCGCTGATTGAGGCTTGCCGCTTTGCCGAGGCCAAAGACGCGCGCCTGCCGGGATTTGGCCGGGTGCTTTATAACTTTGTCAGACCGCTATTTCCGCGTGCCAACTGGCAACGTCAACGTATCATCAAGGCGGCCTGCCTCTTGCACGATGTAAGTTGGCGTGCGCATCCCGATTACAGGGCAGAGGTGACATTTGACAACGCTACCCGTGCCAATCTGGGCGGGCTGAAGCACTATGAAAGGGTCTTGCTGGGGCTCGCCTTGATGAACCGCTACACGAGCAAGACAAGCAACTCGCGATTTGATCCCCTCTTTGAGATGCTGGATGAAACCCAGATCAAGGAGGCCGAAGTCCTTGGCCGGGCGATGCGGCTTGGGACCATGCTCTGGCTGACCGCTGACGAAGAACCCGGCACGCTGAAGTGGAAACCCAAATCGCGCGAATTGACACTGAGCCTGACGAACCACGCGCGCCCCTTATTCGGAGAAGTGGCCGAGGCAAGGTTTGCGGCATTGGCCACAGCGATGGGGGCAACCGGAACGGTGAAGTTCACCAAATAGATCATCGCTTACCATTTGGAATCATGCCTACCGGGATTGAGACAATCTCGTGATGCAGCGCCCCAAATGACGGCGGCCGACACATGAATTTGAGTCAACTATCCACAAAGCAGGCTGAATATCCGCAAAAACACGCCATTAACTCCTAATACGGACACAATTACGCCGTACGCACGACAGAATGTTGCCATTATTCGAGGGCTTCCATTACTATATTCATATTGGGTACATGTTGCGTATCGTGCCCGCGTTTGGTTCCATGGTTCGTGTTAGGTTGAATAGTTATGTTGGACGGTAGTCAGGTGAACGCAGAAGTTCTGAGTTTTGATGTATCCACGGTGGCCCTCAAAGGCGCCCGAAGTTATCAAGAAGATAGCCTCATTTCCAGTTTTGCACTCGGTCAGGACACCGGTTTCGCTGTCCTTGCAGATGGTATGGGGGGCCATACATCTGGGCATGTTGCCAGCACGCTGGTCGTCGCCGAAATGTTTGCACAACTCAAGATGCAGGACCTGATGCTTGATGAGGGCTTGTTAAACATCCCGACAGCCCTGGAGACTGCTGCTGAAGCTGCAAACAATCGCGTGTCAGAATACGCTGACACACATGACGAAGCCTACGGGATGGGCTCAACGCTGTTGTCGGTTGTGATCAGACAAGACAAGCTTTTCTGGATATCTGTGGGCGACTCACCTTTGCTGCTATTTCGTGGTGGCGAGCTGCATCAGCTGAACAAAGACCACTCCATGGCACCGGAAATTGACATGATGGTCAAAGCGGGGGCGATGACCGAAGAGGTTGGTCGCAATCACCCGGATCGCAACACACTGACGTCGGCCATTACCGGCAGCAAAATCCAGAAGATCGATTGCCCAGAGCGTCCGATCGCATTGCAGCCTGATGATATCCTGATCGTTGCCAGCGATGGTATTCAGTATCTGTCCAATGAGGTGATTGCCCGCACGCTCAAGCAAACGCAGGCCGGGCGCGGCGTCGACATCGCCAATGCGTTGATCGAAGAGATTGAAGAACTCAATGACCCCGAGCAGGACAACACAGCCTGCATGGTTATCAAAGTGAGCGTCAGCTTGCAGGAACCGGCCATCGCGGTTGATATCGCTGACAAACCGGTGCTGGCCGCCGCCCCTGATGAGGTCGCAGAACGCAAACCTTCGTCACGGATCGTGCGCATCGTCCCAAAGAAACCCGTGCCGAAGGAGCCTGAGGTCGAAAAGATACTCCATGAGAAAGCGCCACCTGTATCTGAGAACGAAGACGATCACGAGGATGCGCTCGCCGAAGGCGCGCGGCGCAAGGCGTATTGGTATCGAGGCCAGCGGTTCTACAAAAACTGACCCGCCGGGGCGTGCGCCTTCTTTCAGCCAGGAAGGGCTGCCACATACCGTCGATACGGGGGGAGGCCCCTCGAACGATCGGACATCGTTTTCAAATCACGGCGCAAGGTCCAGCACGACCGGAAAGTGATCTGACGCTGCCAGAAGCGCATCGCGCAGCACCGGGTCGGCATAACAATCCGGGTGGTCAAAGGGATGCCAGATTTGCCACAGCGGTGCACGCGCATGCACGGCCGGCGATACCATCACATAGTCAAGAAGCGCCTGCAGATACGGCTCGCCCTTGCGTTTGAAGCGGGCCGTTGTGGGCGTCGCGCCAATGCGCCGCCCCAGCGCCATGCGCGCGTGCGGATCAAACAGGGGGATGCCTTCGTCTTCACCCAGAACAATCTCTACACCAGAGCGGCCAAAGAGCTTTTCATATTCGTCCAACCCAGGGCCATCGTTGAAATCGCCAAGAACGATCAGGTCGTCACCGCCTGCAAGATGATCGGCCACGCGGCGGCGCAGCCAGATACACTGCGCCAATTGCTTGCGCCGGTTCTGGATCGATATCCGCGTCGCTTCTGCCTGATCTCTTGCGCCATGCGGGGCCTTGGATTTCGCATGCACCCCTATCAGGCGCAGCGGGCCAACGGGCGTTTCCAGTGCCACTTCCAGCGGTGGCTTGGACCAGATGATCGGATCGGGATGGGCGTCAATATCAACGTCCATCGCAAACTGCCGATCAAAGCGCGGCGCATCGGGGGTGCCTTTGGGGTCATGCCGGGCGGTGATCGTATCGGGATCATAAAGCAGGGCAATTTCCTGCTGGGTGTCGTTGGTAAAACCTGTCAGGGCCGCCCGTGCCCGCAGGTCAAAACGTGCGGCGAAATGCGCCAAGGCCGCAATCGTACTGCGGTGCCTGCTGGTATCGGGCGCTTCGACAATCATCACTGCATCGGCATCCAACGCCGCAAAAACGCGGCCTAACCCGGCGGTTTGCTGGGCCTTGGTCACATCCCAGCGCGATGACCAGCTGTCATCGTCGATCAACTGCCCATCATCATTAAACAGGCTGTTGAACCACTCCACATTATAGGTGGCGATCCTCACGCCGCCCGCCCGCTCTGGATTTCTTCCCACGCCCGGTTGATCGCCACCATGCGCCGTTCGGCAAGCTTGATGGCTTCCTCGGGCACACCGCGCGCGAGCATCTGATCAGGATGCGTTTCCCGCACCAGTTGACGCCAGGCGGCACGCACGTCACCCATTGGCGCGTCAGGATCGACCCCCAACACATCATATGGGTCACGATCAGCTTCGGCCACAAACTGTGCGCGGATGCCACGAAAACGCCGCTCGTCAAAGCCAAAAATCTCGGCCACCTCATGCAGAAAATCATCCTCTTTGGGATGGTAGACGCCATCGGCCACCGCAATGTGAAACAACCCCTCCAGCAGATCACAAAGCGGGCGATCATCCGTGTCATACATCGCCTTGATCCGACGCGCGTAGGTTTCGTAACCCGCCACATCCTGCCGGGCGAGGTTGAACACACGGGCCGCGTTCGCCTCTTCCTCTGGTGGGATCAGAAAAACCTCGCGGAAGGCGACGACCTCATCTTTGGTCACTAACCCATCGGCCTTGGCCATCTTTGCCCCAAGCGCGATCACTGCGATCGCAAATGCAACCGTGCGATCCGGCGACGCACGCAGCTTTTCAAAGACTGCGGACAGCCCTTCACCGTTGGCGAGGGCGGCGATCGCTTCGGCCATGCGGGACCAGATCGACATCGGGCGGGGCCTTTCAAACTATCTTCTGCATCAGAACAAGATCGTGCCAACCCCCAAACTTGAACCCCACTTCGGGCAGTGTTGCAACCTCTTGAAAACCCAGATGGGCGTGAAACTGCACCGCGCTGGCATTTTCGGCGCTGCACCCTGCAAACATGCTATGCCTGCCTGCCCCTTTGCATGCTGGAAAAGCGCGCCCATCAGTTTGGCACCGATGCTCAGGTCAGACGGCGAAGCCTCCTGTTCCTACTGATCTGCCACATGACGAACGCGGGAGGGGCGAGGCAATGCTATTCGACAGGGGTGGTGCGGCCGGCAGGCGCAGCCCAAGACACGGCCCTGTCAAATAGGATTGCCCGAGGGGGAGGACCGCGCCCTCACCCTGACGGCCAGGGGCGTTTGGCTTGTCCAAATCCCACTGGCCCAAGGAAATAAGAGTGGCGGGGCCAACAGCCCCGGCACAATTGTTGTCATTCGGTTTTAGAGATTGAACTCACAGGTCGCGGACAGAGCTTCCGTTCGGTACGGCTGCGCAAATGTCTGCATTTCAACGCACGACATAACTGAAAATCTTACGAATGGAGCTAAAGTCGGGCTGGTTCGTAGTCTAGCTCGGCTACAATTCCCTCAGGAGCGCATCTTTGGCCCAGTTCTTGCACCTTTCGAGGGATCCAGAATGCGCTTCGTTTCGCCTTGAAAGTGCAACAATTGGCTGAGCCAAAAGGGCGCCTGTAGCAGGAACAAGCAAAGGGTGCCTCCGGGCGACACAGTCCGGCAAGAGACCTTTCGTCAACCCGCTGGCCAATATCTGAGCCATTGCTTCAAAATGCCTTACGCGAATTTGGACCCCTGCTTTGCCAGCCAGTTTGTCCATCATCGCAGTCCCCGTGCGCATTTCTGGCACCTCGTTAAGCGCAACCCATGGCAAGGTTGTAGGGTTTTGGTCGCGGCAGAAATAAACACTGTACGTCAGCTTGCCGATTGGTTCTGCATCAACGCGTTTAACGTCCCAAGTGATACCTTTCGGCAGGTCATCAATTTTTATAGCCAGATCAACGGCACCTTGTGAAAGCGCCAACGAACTGGATTGCGGTAACAACTCCACTCGCAATTGCCGCTTCTTGAGCAGGTCAGGAAGAGCGGGTGCGAGAATGTGATCGGATATATAGGGGCGCGCGGAAATTTTTAAGTTCCCCCAGGTTTTTTCAGCGGATCCATCGGCCAGTTTGCGCTGAGCAGATTGTATAGATGTTGCTGCACTTTCCAAATTCACCAAAATGTCTTTGCAAAATGCGGTCGGGAGATGCGTCCTTCCATTTTTGGCAAACAATGCACGACCGTACTCGGCTTCTAGCAACTTAATACGCCGCCCGACGGTGGTAGCGTCCAGCTTCAGTTCTGTCGCAGCCCCAGACAACGTTCCGCACCTGGCAACATAAAGAAGAGCAGACCACTTAGCCTGCAGCCCCATGATGCCCATCAGGCGACGAACGCGATGCCGTCCTGCCGCGAACCCTGATTGGGGCAGATAGGGGTCGAATGCCGGAGGGGGCAGAATCCTACGCTAAGGTGAAAGCTGCCCTTTGTGATCAATGCCGCGAATGGGGCGCGACGTGCCCATAGCAGAAGCCTTAGTCTCTCACGACAGTGTTCGTCGCGTCAGAAGTGCTGCGCAAGCGAGAATTTGGATGCTACCGTGCAGCGAGAAAATTGGCCATTGGTGCGGCTTGCAGCATGGATCTGGCTTTGGAATTACAAGTTGCGGACTTAGTTGTCGTTGAGGATGACGTAACGAACGGCTGCTTTGCCTTGCCCCAACCATTGATGATCAGAAATGTGAGGCTCTTGGACAAAAAGAAGCTACTGGCATTGATGCCAGGCAGTGATATTTTCAAAGTTGGATTCAGCGAGATCATCCACTGGCACCATGAAGAACCAAATGCCTGCGCTGCCCCAACTCCACAGCAGATCGTCATCACCATATAACTGCATCAACAACGGGTTGGATGTCGTATCGTCCTGCTCTTCGTCTTGCACATCATCGCGATATCCGCCCATAGCGTGAGGTATATCCAACTCTGTCCGTGGTCCAGTATTTGAAACTACGGTGATATCTACAGGAAACTCAGGGAACACGGAAGGAACAGGTTGCTTGTTGTCAAAATAAGCAGAGCTGTAATTCCCACTCCATACAGGCAAAATGTCGTCTGGTGGTTGGCGTTTAGGACCAATTGATGGAACGTGCAGAACACGAACACCACCCTGCTCCTCGATGTCTTCAACGCCTGGGTCACGTGCATCCATGAAAAAGACAAGCCATCCTTCTCGCGGTCCAAGCCCAGCCCAAAGGTCATCAGGTAAGTCAGCGCAGTTTATCTGGGCCATAAAGTGCAACGGGGCGTTTTCCGGGGTTTCATCCGACGCAATACGTCGCCTTGGCCACACGACATCTTCAGGCAAACGTGGCAAACCGCCCAACCACGATCTGGGGTTGGTGCTGTCCCGTATTGGAACCCGCTTTTGAAGTAGCACGCGGATCGGTTCAGCGATTTTTGTGCTACCAGTCCGCTTAGGAGATTGCGATTGGGTCTGACTTTCTATCGCCTGCCTTTTTGCATGATAGCTTTTTCTAAAGATAGTGACCCAGGCAGCAGCAGCAAACAGCGCGACGCACCAGACAAAAACAAGATTCAATGGGGATGAACTGACAAATGCGAAAACAATGCTTGCCAAAACAGCTACTACTCCCCAAGGACGCTTGAGCAAGAGGCAGATCGTGACGAGCACCGTGAGTGAGAGGGTCAGTATCAAGTCTATTGTTTCCGTCAAATTTAGCTTCATATTCTTTGCGTTATCATTATCGTAATGGCAACAAGATTAAACATCAAACGGCTCTTTCGCAGGTAGGGCGCAACTTGAAAACAGCCCTTCATGATGGTTGTGGCATCGGTGACTTTGGGCTCTTTTTCCTCTTTCGCCGCGTTGGGAACGAACGGCAGCAAACCCGAACAGGGCTTAGAGTGTCATTTCGCCCCCTCCTGCAAACGACCCCTTTTACGCCGCCCTACTGGCCCAATTTTGCGCCGCCCTTGACAGCCATGCCTTCAATCGCCTGCCGCTTCCACGTACTCACCTGCGTGGGATGCAGCTGGCGCTTCGCAGCTATCTCCTGCACCGTCTTGTCACCGCGCAGCGCCTCTAGCGCCACAGCAGCTTTAACCTTGTCTGAAAAATTCCGTCGCTTCGTCATTCTCGTATCCATTCATTCGTGTTGGATACACCTTAGCACGCTGTCCAAATTTGCCGGACCACTTCACGCTTCATGTGTTCTTCAGTTATCCCAATCCAGCATTTTTTCACCTGCGTTTTTGCAGTATTATACTCTAAAATTGCCTATCGATTAGAGAATTATGCCCACTATATTTTCACCCAAACTATGAACGGAGACCATAATGCGTCTGTTTTTTAGGCTTATCGTAGCCTGCCTGCTTCAAATCCCGACGAATGTCCTTGCAGAAGAAAACCTTAGCGAGCGCTTTGAAGTTGCGTTGGAAATTTGGCTTTCAGACAATGACAAAGACAGCTTGCCAGAATTCGCTCAGTTAGCGGGCCTAGGACATCGCGATGCGCAACTGTTCCTTGCGCGGCTCGAACATGCGGACCTTGGACCTTCTGCATATCGACGGGGGTTGAGCGCAAGGGAAAGTCGGAAATTGTTCAGGACGTTCGAAGGCACCGGTCCTTTGGGGCGAACGTGGCTTCAACAGCTCGCAAAAGAAAATGACCCTTTGGCCAACGCGTTTTTAGCATCACGTATTGCTGTCCCCGATCCGGAAAGAGTGCTTGCATTGGCTGAGTTGGGCGAGCTGGAAGCCACACACTATGCCGCCCGATTAGTTGCGCTCTATGGAGATCAGGCACAAAAACAGACCTTGGCCGAGATGGGGGCGATTGCCGAGGGGCTGATACCATTCTTTGATTTTTTGGAAGGTGAGCCAGAACCTTTGGCGCACGGGTTTTCGGCTTTGAGGCATGTGGCCGCCGACCCGGAATTGAAGATAGACTTCGATAACCAGGAAGCGCGTGAAATGGCCAACTATTTGGCGTTTGGCCAGCAGTTCGGAGCTGGTTCAAACGACAACCAATTTCGACCCTACGTCGATGACTGGCTGCGAACGGCTGATTATGTCCGACCTATTCAGGCCTACTGCGACCAGAACTGCCCGCTGGACTCTAGTGATTGTGCATTCATGATGTTGGGTTTGTCTGACGGATATTATGGAGCAATTCGGCTTGATACGCCTACGGAGACAGTCTTGCCACAGTCTCGTTTTCTTGGATCCCTTCGTGCTCAAAACATGGCGATGCGCCGTGCGGCACTTGCCCGCACAGATTTATGGGAGTTCGTGGCAAGCATTGGAGAAATTGCGGAGGTTAGTGAATGCTTAGCGGCAAAGATTGAAGAGGTTAGAGCCGAGTGAGCTAATCAGTTTGCGGTCTTTGCGGCCGTTCATAGACCGCGCAGCATCATGCGATTTGGGCTCGCAGTTAGGTTTCGCCGCACGCAAAACGAACGGCTGCTTCTTGATCTGGGTCAGAATTGAACGACGCGGTTTGCATGTTTCTTGGAGTTTTGCCACCAAAAGGGTCGATGGTTCGTGACGTTCCACAACGAGGCAGTCCTCGGAGGTCAGTTCGGCGACTTCAGAAACGGGTTTCTCGACCGGGTTGAAGGTGATCACAGCCTCGCGGATGGCAGGGTTCCAGATGTCAGCAATCTAAGGGGCGTCGGCGGGGCGGATCGTCATAGGGTTCTGACACCGCTTGGTGTGTCAAATGTGGCTTTCATGGCAAACGGGCCCGCGCGAAGCGTGACCCGGTCATCCGTGACCACCATCAAGCTGCGCAGTCGCTCCGCCTCGGGGTGCATGACCTCAAACTGCATCAAGCGGCACCCGCTGGATGGCAAGCGTTCTGCGGGATGATCTGTGCCATCGGCCCATCTGATCAGCGTTGGAAACGCACCGCCGTATGGCAGGCTGCCGTCATCGGGCACTGTGATCTGCCATGACAGATCACCACGTGTCAGCGCGCGCGGTGTCCCGACATCTGCGCGGGCCGTCGCCAGTGCGGTGTCCAGATCATCGGTCTGACAAATCCAGTTGGCCAAACGCGGCGGCCCGCTGAACCGCGCCAGATCAAACCAAGTGTGCCCTGCCTCTGGCACGGCTCCGGGTTCAGCAGCGATCACTTCAAGGTAAAGACCATCTGCCAGCCCAAGCAACGTATTATGCGTGCCATAGCGGGCATGTTGCCCGCCCGGTTGCATCCGCACCCCCAGGCGTTCCTCCACCCATGTGGTTCCTTCCGCAAGCGAGGTGCAGGCAACAGCAAGATGGTCGAGTTTCAACATGCCCGCACTATGCTAGCTGCGCGCGGCCCGGATCAAGTCCAGAATATTCTCAGCGGCCTTGGGAATGTTCGTCCCGGGCCCAAAGATCGCTTTGACCCCATTGTCATAGAGGAACTGATAGTCCTGCTGCGGGATCACACCACCGCAGATGACGATGATGTCCTCGGCGTCAGCATCTTTCAGCGCCTGTACCAGCTTGGGGGCAAGGGTTTTATGACCTGCCGCCTGGCTGCTGATCCCAATCACATGCACATCGTTGTCGATGGCATCCTGTGCCGCCTCGGCTGGGGTTTGGAACAGCGGCCCCACATCCACGTCAAAGCCAATATCGGCAAAGGCAGTCGCGATCACCTTTGCGCCGCGGTCATGCCCGTCCTGCCCCATCTTCACAACCAACATGCGTGGACGCCGCCCTTCTTGCTCGGCGAAGGCCGCAACGCTGGATTGGATCGCAGCGAAACCTTCATCGTCTTCATAGGCGGCACCATAGACGCCTGCCAAAGTCTTTACCTCGGCGCGGTGCCGTCCGAATGCCTTCTCCATTGCCATGCTAATCTCTCCGACTGTGGCGCGGGTGCGGGAGGCTTCGACTGCCGCTTCCAGCAAGTTGCCGCCTTCATGCGCGCGGCGGGTAAGTTCTGTAAGTGCGGCGTCGCATGCCGCGTCATCGCGCGCCTCTTTCGTGGCCACGATCCGTGCGATCTGCGACAGGCGCACCGCATCATTGTCGATATCCAGAATATCGATCGGATCTTCGTTGTCCTTGCGGTACTTGTTCACGCCGACAACAACTTCTGTTCCGCGATCAATGCCAGCCTGCCGCTTTGCTGCCGTCTCTTCGATCCGCAGCTTGGGCATACCGGATGCGACAGCCTTGGTCATGCCGCCCATTTCCTCGACCTCTTCGATCAATGCCCAAGCGGCCTCGGCCAATTCATGCGTCAGGTTTTCGACGTAGTATGACCCAGCCAGCGGATCAACCACATTGGTCACGCCAGTTTCTTCCTGCAGGATCAACTGGGTGTTTCGTGCAATCCGCGCACTAAACTCGGTTGGCAGGGCAATCGCCTCATCCAGCGCATTGGTGTGCAGCGATTGCGTGCCGCCCAGCACCGCGCTCATCGCTTCATAGGCCGTGCGGATCACGTTGTTATAGGGGTCTTGTTCCTGCAACGACACACCAGAGGTCTGGCAATGCGTGCGCAGCATCGATGACTTGGGATTCTTGGGGGCGAACTCGGCCATAATCCGCGACCACAGCAAACGGGCGGCACGCAGCTTTGCCGCCTCCATGAAAAAATTCATGCCAATGGCAAAAAAGAACGACAGCCGCCCAGCAAACTGATCCACATCCATACCGCGCGCAATTGCGGTACGGACGTACTCGCGGCCATCGGCCAGCGTGTAGGCAAGTTCCTGGACAAGGTTCGCGCCCGCTTCCTGCATGTGGTAGCCAGAGATCGAGATCGAGTTGAACTTGGGCATCTCATTCGTTGTATATTCAATGATATCCGCGATGATCCGCATCGACGGTTCTGGCGGATAAACATAGGTATTCCGCACCATGAATTCCTTCAGAATGTCATTCTGAATAGTGCCCGACAGCACATCCCGCGCATGCCCCTGCTCTTCCCCGGCGACAATGAAATTGGCCAGGATCGGAATAACCGCCCCGTTCATGGTCATAGACACGCTGACCTTATCCAGCGGAATGCCATCAAAGAGGATTTTCATATCCTCGACGCTGTCAATCGCGACACCGGCCTTGCCGACGTCGCCCTCAACACGGGGGTGATCGCTGTCATAGCCACGGTGGGTCGCCAGATCGAAGGCAACAGAGACGCCCTGCTGACCAGCCGCCAGCGCCTTGCGGTAAAATGCGTTCGACTCTTCGGCCGTTGAAAACCCCGCATATTGCCGGATCGTCCAGGGGCGGCCTGCATACATCGTGGCCTTCACACCGCGTGTAAATGGGGCCTCGCCCGGAATACCGCCCATATGTGGCAGCCCGTCGATGTCATCTGCTGTATAGAGCGGCTGCACGGGGATACCTTCCAGCGTATCCCATGTGAGCGCCTCCAGAGGCTTGCCGCGCAGTTCTTTGCGGGCAATCTCTTCCCATGTTTTCTTATCGGACATTGACATCTCCAGCAGTAATTTGGCGTCGGAACACGGATTTGTTTGCAGCAAACCGCAGTTGCCCCTTAGCTTTTGGCGCAAGCGCCTCTATATCTATGATCATGAAGTTATTGATGAACATCGCGCTTGCCGCATTGGTCGCTTGGCCCGCTGCTGCGCAGGAACGAACCGTCATTGAACGCTGGGAAGAAGACCGCACGCAGGTTTTTGACGGCGCCGAGATTACATTGGATGAGCTTAACTGGGTAGCGCGTCCGTTGGTGATCTTTGCTGATACACCCAATGATCCGCGCTTCCGGCAGCAGATGGATTTATTGCTGGCTGAGGTCGAGCTGCTAGCCGAACGCGATGTCATTCTGATCACTGATACGGACCGTGCCGCCATGACCGACCTGCGCACAGCGTTGCGCCCACGCGGATATATGATGACGTTGATCGGCAAGGACGGGCGCGTGGCCCTGCGCAAGCCCGCACCGTGGAGTGTGCGCGAGTTGTCACGCTCCATCGACAAGATGCCGCTGCGACAGCAGGAAATCAGCGACCGCAGGTTGCTTGGGCAATAGCCAATCATTCGAATTCGATGATCACGTCATCAACCGCGAGGCTGTCACCAGCCACCGCCTTGATCGCTTTGACCGTGCCCTTCTTCTCGGCGCGCAGAATGTTTTCCATCTTCATCGCCTCAACGGTGCAAAGCGCCTGCCCTTCCTGCACCTCATCGCCTTCGGCCACGTCAATCTTTACGATCAGACCCGGCATCGGGCAGAGCAGGTATTTGGATGTATCAGGCGGCAGTTTCTCTGGCATGAGTGCGGCCAATTCTGCCTGACGTGGGGTGCGCACATGCACCTTCAGGTCAGCGCCGCGGTAGCGTACGCGGAACCCGCCTGAAATCTTCCCTATCTTGAGCACCAAAGGCGCGCCGTCCACCATCAGGCGCGCCAGTGGATCGCCCGGCGTCCAATCACTTTCCACGCGCAAGGAGTTGCCCGCTATGGCGACATTTGCGCCCTCTTTGTCGGCAGTAATCTTGACGTCATGCGCATGACCTTGCAGGGTCACGACCCAATCCTCGCCCACATGGCGTTCATGGTTGTCCATGCGGCCCGAAATGCGGGTGCGCCGGATTTCAGCGACACGGTGCATTGCAGCGGCTGCGGCTGCAATACGTTGGCAAACCGCCTCATCCAGCGTCACACCTTCAAAGCCTTCGGGGTATTCTTCTTCGATAAAGGCCGTGGTCATGTTCCCGCTGGTGAACTTTTCATGGTCATAGACAGCGGCAAGGAACGGCAGGTTATGCCCGATGCCTTCGAGTTCAAACCCATCCAGCGCCAGACGCATTTCTTCAATAGCGGTCGCACGGTCCGGGGCCCATGTGCAAAGCTTTGCGATCATGGGATCGTAGTACATGCTGATCTCGCCGCCCTCAAAAACGCCGGTGTCGTTGCGCACTGCACGGGCTGGTGTCGCCTCTTCGGTCGGGGGGCGATAGCGGGTCAGACGGCCAATGGAGGGCAGGAAATTGCGATAGGGGTCTTCGGCATAAAGGCGGCTTTCCATTGCCCAGCCGTTGATCTTCAGATCACCTTGGGCGAACGGCAGCTTTTCCCCCGCAGCAATGCGGATCATCTGTTCTACCAGATCAACGCCCGTGATCAGTTCGGTGACGGGGTGTTCCACCTGCAATCGGGTGTTCATTTCCAGAAAGTAGAAGTTGCGATCACCGTCAACGATGAACTCCACCGTCCCGGCGCTGGTGTAACCCACAGCCTGCGCCAATGCGACGGATTGCTCTCCCATCGCCTTGCGTGTCGCCTCATCCAGAAACGGGCTTGGCGCTTCTTCAATGACCTTCTGATTGCGGCGCTGGATCGAACATTCACGTTCGTGCAGATAAACCGCATTGCCATGGCCATCGCACAGCACCTGAATTTCGATGTGACGCGGTTGGGTCACGAATTTTTCGATAAAAATGCGGTCGTCGCCAAAGCTGTTTGCCGCTTCGTTCTTGGACGACTGAAACCCCTCGCGGGCTTCATCATCATTCCACGCAATGCGCATGCCCTTGCCGCCGCCACCGGCAGAGGCTTTGATCATCACCGGGTAGCCAACCTGATTGGAAATCCTGACCGCCTCTTCGGCGTCTTCGATTAGCCCCATATAGCCCGGAACAGTGGACACCTCAGCCTCTTGGGCGATCTTTTTTGAGGTGATTTTGTCGCCCATTGCTTCAATGGCACCTTTGGGTGGGCCGATGAAGGCGACGCCGGCCGCTTCAAGTGCGTCGGCAAATTTAGGGTTCTCGGACAGGAAACCATAGCCCGGGTGCACGGCCTCAGCGCCCGTCTGCTTGATCGCATCCATCACCTTATCGATCACAATGTAGGATTGGTTGGCGGGCGGCGGGCCAATATGTACCGCCTCATCAGCCATCTTTACATGCAGCGCATTACGGTCCGCGTCGGAATAAATCGCAACTGTCTGAATACCCATCTTGCGGGCGGTCTTGATAACGCGGCAGGCGATTTCACCACGGTTAGCGATAAGGATTTTCTTGAACATGATCTTTTGCCCCTAGAATGCGAAAACCGCCACCGGGGATTGACCCCGATGGCGGTTTCCAAAATTGATACGCCCGTGGTGGGCGGGTGTCTTTGCCTTAACGGCAGCCGTTGATGCCCGCGTCGTCACAAAGCACGCCAGCAGCCGCACCAGCGAGCATTGTGCCTGTGCGGTCAGTGCCAAGAATCTCTGCGGCAACAAGGCCAGCACCGGCGCCTGCGACGCCACGCTCTGCGTCGCCCTCAAGGCAACCTGCCAAACCAAATACTGCCACTGTCGCAAGGATGATCGATGTCTTTTGCATAATCTCACGCCTATCGTTGTTGTCTCTGTCGCGTCAGGAGTGACGCAATCCGTGCGCTGATCAATAGCGAGATCGCAATGATATCCAATATCACCCCCCCAATTCCCCGCCCATAAGCAAAAAACCGTCATCGGCCTGCTTGGTGAGTAAGCAGGCCGACTGGGGGAAGGGTAACGGTGTAGAGAATTAGAAGCGATGGACTTGTTGATGACCATCTCTTCTACATTCAGAGTGACGCATTCGGTTGCCAACGCAAAGCTACCAAATGCACGCCGCAGGCTATCGGCGGAATCCCGCCTAGATTGCGTGAACGTCAATGAACTCACCCGAGACCCAAACATGCTCAATACACCACATCGGGGAAATTTCGACGGGCGACAGCCGCATCGATGCGCAACATCGCCTCGTAGCTTGCAGTGTCGAACGGATCTTCGGCGGGGATCACTTCGCGGCCAAAAAGCCAACTCAGACGGCCAGCATCCAGATTGCCGCGCACAAACGGCTCTTCACCGAACTGTTCCCACAGTGCCTGCATGAAACCCGCATCCGCCCTCTTATCGGCAGGGCGCCTGTCGGGATAGCGGGCCCGTTCACTTAGTGGTGTTGCCCCATCCTTGTTGGCGCGACGCAGCGTGAACTGGAAATCCGTGCCCGGCAAACGCCCCGGAAAGCCTCGATGCTTGTCCATGTAAGGAAGATTAGCCATGCAAACGCTCCCGCATGGTTGGGGTGCCGACGGGCCCAAAGGCCCGCCGCAATATCGTATTAATTGATCTGCTGAAAACCTTGCGTGGCTGCCGTGTCAGATGTGACACGAACCGCCCCGCGATCATAGCTGCCTGACATTGCCACAAGCGCCATAAGCGCTGCGACACCAAAAGCCAAAAACCCGTGGAACATCGTGATTGCCTGCCTCTTACTTGTAAGGGCCCTGAGCGATCTGTGCCGCCTTGGCCCTTTCGTTGTGCGATCTTTGCGTCGCATAAGGCAGAGCTAACAAAAAACGCTTTGAGGTCATAGGGCTGGATGTCGCTTTGCATCCGATTCGACGGCAATGTGCCAAAAACCGCGCAGAACTGCGGGGCTGCGTCCAGATATTGAGCACGGGCCAATGGCGCGCCGATATGTAGCGATCGGCCACGCGCGCCTTTCCGCGCATTGGATGAAGCAAGATATTTCACCGTCACAGCGGAATGTTGTCGTGTTTTTTCCACGGCGTATGCGTCTTTTTGGCCCGCAGGGATGCAAAGGCCCGACAGACACGCTTGCGCGTGGAGTGAGGCATGATGACCTCGTCGATCACACCTTTTTCGGCGGCCACAAAGGGATTGGCAAAGCGGTCTTCGTAATCTTGCGTGTGCTTTGCGATCTTCTCTGGGTCACCCAGATCGGCGCGGTGGATAATCTCGGTCGCGCCCTTGGCGCCCATCACTGCAATCTCTGAGGTGGGCCATGCATAGTTAAAATCGCCGCGCAGATGCTTTGATGACATCACGACATAAGCACCACCATAAGCCTTGCGCGTGATCACCGTGACCTTGGGCACAGTCGCCTCACCATATGCAAAGAGCAGCTTTGCACCGTGTTTGATCACGCCACCGTATTCCTGACTGGTGCCAGGCAGAAAGCCGGGCACATCAACAAGCGACAGGATCGGAATTTCGAACGCATCACAAAAGCGGACAAAGCGCGCAGCCTTGCGCGATGCATCAATATCCAGACATCCCGCAAGCACCATCGGCTGGTTGGCGACAACGCCGACGGTGACGCCTTCAAGGCGGATAAACCCGGTTAGAATGTTTTTGGCAAACTCTTCCTGGATTTCATAAAAGTCACCCTCATCCGCCAGCTTGGTGATCAGCTCTTTCATGTCGTAGGGCATGTTGGGGTTATCGGGCACAAGCGTATCAAGGCTCTCCTCCACCCGGTTCACGTCATCAAAGAACGGACGCACGGGTGCCTTGTCGCGGTTATTGAGCGGCAGGAAGTCCACAAGGCGGCGCGCCTCGGCCAGTGCTTCAACATCGTTCTCGAATGCTGCATCGGCCACAGATGATTTCTTGGTGTGGGTGGACGCCCCCCCCAATTCCTCGGCGGTGACCTGTTCGTTTGTGACGGTCTTCACAACATCCGGGCCGGTGACAAACATGTAAGAGCTGTCTTTGACCATGAAAATAAAGTCGGTCATCGCAGGCGAATATACCGCACCGCCCGCCGTCGGGCCCATAATCAGACTGATCTGCGGCACCACACCTGAGGCCAGAATGTTGCGCTGAAAGACCTCGCCATAGGCCGCAAGACTGGCAACGCCTTCCTGAATGCGTGCACCACCGCTGTCATTAATGCCGATGATCGGTGCGCCATTTTGGATTGCCATGTCCATGATCTTGCAAATCTTCTGACCATGGGTTTCCGACACCGAACCACCCATCACTGTAAAGTCCTGGCTGAATACATAGACCAGGCGGCCATTGATCGTCCCCCAGCCCGTGACGACGCCATCACCGGCGGGGCGTTCATTCTCCATCCCGAAATCGGTACAGCGATGGGCGACGAACATGTCGAATTCTTCGAATGACCCATCGTCAAGCAACAGCTCCACCCGTTCACGCGCAGTCAGCTTGCCTTTGCTGTGCTGCGCGGAAATCCGCCTTTCGCCGCCGCCCAATCGGGCCGCATTGCGCCGGGTTTCCAGCTCTTGCAAAACATCCATAAAATCATGCCTCCCAGTACTTTCCGCAGGTCTTAGCCTGTGTGGGGCATAAGGGGGAATGGGTAAATTTGCAAACTGTGTGATTTGCTGATTTTGCATTTTGCAAACTTGCAAATTTTTTCTCATCGATGTCGATGGACAACCACCGCCAGCCATCCTACACCTTTGCAAATGACCTCCGCTCCTCTGGTCCGGTTTCTGGACCGCACAACACCACCACACATCCTGACGTTGATCCTGATTACAGGCATGTCCGCGTTGAATATGTCGATTTTCCTGCCATCGCTTGCGGCGATGACGCAGTATTTTCAGACGGATTACGCCATCATGCAGATTGCTCTGTCAGGATATCTGGCGGCAACAGCGGTGTTGCAGGTTTTCATCGGCCCGATTTCTGACCGCTATGGCCGGCGGATCATGGTGCTTGGTTCGCTGACGATCTTTGTGCTTGCGACAATTGGTACGCTGATGGCCACAACGGTCGAAACCTTCTTGGTCTTTCGTATCCTACAGGCAGCCGTGGCGACCTCTATGGCGCTTGGCCGCGCGATTGTCCGCGATATCGTCCCGCAGGCCCAGGCCGCATCGATGATTGGCTACGTCACTATGGGTATGGCTTTGGTGCCAATGGTGGGCCCGATGATCGGCGGCGGGCTTGAGCAAGCATTTGGCTGGCAGTCCACCTTTGTGTTTCTGGCGATCGCAGGTATCATCTCGCTGGCGATTGCCTACTTCGATCTTGGCGAAACGGTGCAGGGCGAAGGCACCAGTTTTCGCGACCAACTCCGCACCTATCCCGAGCTGCTGCGTTCGCCACGGTTCTGGGGCTATGTACTGTGCGCTGCCTTTGGATCTGGCGCGTTCTTTGCGCTTCTGGGCGGGACGTCCTTTGTTGCCAGCGAAATCTTTGACCTGTCACCATTGTGGAGCGGGGTTGCCCTTGGCGCGCCAGCAATCGGCTATGCTGTGGGGAATTTCTTTTCGGGCCGGTATTCGGTGCGCATCGGTATCAACCGGATGGCATTGATTGGTACCGGCGTGACAACAATCGGGTTGGGTCTGTCTGCACTGCTGACGCTTGGCGGCATCAATCATCCACTCAACTTCTTTGGTTTCTGCACGTTTCTTGGGCTGGGCAATGGCATCATGCTGCCAAACGTGATGGCCGGGTCCATTTCGGTGCGCCCACATCTTGCCGGCACAGCCAGCGGATTGGGTGGTGCGATCATGATTGCAGGCGGGGCAGCACTGGCACAATTCGCGGGCAGCATCCTGACGTTGGAAACCGGCACGATGCCACTGCAACTGATCATGCTGGGCGTGTCTGGCCTTTCGATGCTGTCGGTCCTCTTTGTCATCTGGCGGGAAAAGCGGATCACTTGAACCCACGCTTTGCAGCGGCTAATGTCAGCCAGCAAATTTGCAAAGGGACTGTATGGCGATCCAGAAACTCTATGCGGGGGCAAAGCTGCGTGAATTGCGCGGGCGCCTGTCGCTGACGCAAAAGGCCTTTGCCGAGAAGCTGGGGGTTTCGTTGCCCTATCTCAACCAGATGGAAAACAATAACCGCCCTGTCTCAACCGCGGTGGTTCTTGGGCTCGCGCAGGAATTCGGCTTTGACGTGACAGAGCTGCAGTCGGGTGATGAGGCGCGGCTGGTCAGCGATATGCGCGAGGCGCTTGCCGATCCCGTCTTTACTGGCACGCCACCTGCACTGGCTGATATGCGGCTTGCCGCCGCAAACGCCCCCGCACTGGCGCGCGCGTTTCTGGACCTGCATGCAGCCTACCGGCAAACGCACGAACGATTGGCCTCACTGGATGAAGCATTAGGACGCGCAGATGCCCGCCCGCAACCCAGCCCATGGGAAGAGGTGCGCGATTTCTTCCACTATTGTGACAACTACATCGACGCGGTGGATCGCAGCGCGGAACGCTTCGCCAACCGCTGTGATCCCGGCGAGACGATGGCAGCCGCGGCTGTGCGCGCCCTGAACGCCCATGATATCCGCGTGATCTTTGTCGATGCGCCCGACGCCCGGTATTATGACCCCGAAAGCAAGACCTTGCGGATTTCGCAATTTGCAAACCCTGCGACGCAGGCCTTTCAGCTGCTTTTTCAGATTGCACTGATCACCCAAGAATCCTTGCTAGAGGCCACGCTTGACCTGGCACGGTTCCAGTCCCAAGAGGCGCGCAGTGTTGGAAAGGTAGGTCTTGCCAACTACTTTGCCGGGGCCGCCCTGATGCCCTACGGCGCTTTCTTGTCAGCCGCTCAGTCTACCCGGCACGATCTTGAAATCCTCGCGACCCGTTTTGGCGCATCAATCGAGCAGGTAGCCCATAGGCTGTCCACCCTGCAGCGGCCCGGTGCCAAAGGCATCCCTTTCTTTTTCGTGCGCGTCGATCAGGCGGGCACGATCACAAAGAGACATTCGGCTACCACCCTGCAATTCGCCCGCTATGGTGGGGCCTGCCCGCTTTGGAATGTGCATCAGGCGTTCGAGTTACCGGGGCAATTCCTGCGCCAACTTGCCGAAACACCGGACGGTGTGCGCTACTTCTGTCTGGCCAGGGACGTTAGCAAATCTGGCGGGGCCTATGCGGTGCCGACACGGCGCTACGCCATTGGGCTGGGGTGCGAAGTCAAACACGCCCCTGCCCTCGTCTATGCCGATCACATGGATATCTCTGCAACCGAAGCCTATGTACCCATCGGCATTTCCTGCCGTATCTGCGAACGGCGGCAATGCCACCAACGCTCTGTTCCGCCGCTTGAGCGGCAGTTGCGCGTTGACCCTGACCGCAGAGGAATCCTGCCGTATCAGCTTGACTAGCCGCGGGCATCCGGGTTGCACTGTTCCAACAAAATGAAGGAGAGCGCAGGATGGAACTTAGCGGGACAAAGGTGATTGCAGCAGACGTCGATAGCGTTTGGGCGCATCTCAACAACCCTGAAACGCTCAAGGCCTGCATTCCGGGCTGCGAAGAATTGACCGGATCACCCGAAGAGGGGTTTAGCGCTGTCGTCAAGCAGAAGGTCGGCCCTGTCAAAGCCACTTTCAAGGGTGAGGTGACACTGAGTAACGTCACGCCGGGCAAAAGCTACACGATTACCGGGGAAGGTAAGGGAGGTGTCGCAGGCTTTGCCAAAGGCGGCGCAGATGTTGCCCTGATGGCCGTGGATGGCGGTACAGAGCTGACCTATGACGTGCAAGCCAAAGTTGGCGGCAAGTTGGCGCAGCTCGGTAGTCGAATCATCGGCGGTTTCGCCCGCAAGATGGCCGATCAGTTCTTTGAACGTTTTCAGGACACTGTCGAGGGCAACGACACGGCCTGATCTACGGCTGACGCAGGGCCACGCTGATCTGAACCTTCAGATTGAGCCGGGCCTTGCGGAGCTCTGTCATAGGCAGGTCGTCAGCGGGTCCGACACCCGCATCAGCCCGGTGAATGGCGCGATTGACCCTATGCGCATTACAATTCGGTTCGGCACGCGCTTGACGCCGGGCTCAGCATCCATTGCAAAGGCATATACGCACTTGGCATTCGCCGGAAACGCGCAAACTTCACATATCACAACGTTTCTGGCCAAGGCGTGCCATCATGTCTGCTCAGGTCGATTGGGACAGCGCGACAGCTTGATTTAGAAAGCGCTTGCAGGTTTTGCCCCCTATATCGTCACCACTGCGAAGTTTGACATGCCGTCTGAACTTTCCAGTCCCTTCCAGTACACCGTTCCGATCTTCGAGTTGGACACCATTGGCAAACTCAAGTGACACGTAGTCAGCATAGACGTAGAAGCCGCCAATGCGGCTCTTCGGATTACCTGTTTCAAGTTCGATTACCGTGCCGCCATACATTGGTCGCAGGTGAGCATCGGGCGCCAGCTCAACAATCATTTCTTCCAAGCTGTTGACGATCTCCGCCTTCGTCGCATCGTCCATGTCACGCTGAACCTTGGATGGGAGAGGCAATCTCGACAATGCAGCCATCCAGATCACGGACATAGGACACTATCTGCCCCCATGGCTTTTCACTTGGAGCGCCGACTGGCTGGCAACCCTCTGATAGCGCCCGCTCATAAGCCGCCGCCACATCATCCGTGACAAAGCAGATTTCCCATGCGGCAGCAGGTCCGTCTGGACTGTTCGGCAAAATGGCTAGTCCATTCATCTCGGCGGCTTCGGTCCCTGCAAAAGCCAGGATCGTCTCACCTGTTTCCATCTCTCCGTAGAGATTGCTTTCGTGAATAAAGCGTTGCTTGAGCCCGAAGGCGGCTTCGTAGAATGCGACCGTTTTGGGCACATCTGCTACATAAATTATTGTGTATCCAAGTTTCATAAAATGAGCGTATCCCACGCTGAGACGTCCGTCTTGAATAAATCGGACCTATTTGAAAGGAATGCCCGGCAACGACAAATCTGTTGGTATCCCACTTGGCGTAAAACCACCAAAACGGCGAAAGGTGCGGGTCATATGTGCGTGGTCGGAATACCCACCTTCGAACGCAGCGGCGATGATCGGCACATTGCCACTTGTGATCAATTTAAGTGTTCGGTGAAACTGTATGAGCTGCGCATAGGTCTTCGCGGAAAGGCCAACGTTTCGGCGAAAGACACGGTTCAAGTGTCGGGAAGTACATCCAACGCATTCAGCCAAAGCATCGATGCGAAGCCGCCCGCCAGACGCATGCAGTATATCGATAGCTCGGGTAAGCCTCGGATCGACACGAGGCCAGGTTAGAGAGGGGATAATCTGCGCCAAAGCATCGCGCGTTAGGGGTACCCCATGAAGCGCGGAGAGCGAGGGCAAGCGATCCAGCGCCTCCGGCCCTCTTAAGACGCTGTCAGGCGCATTGCCCAGATCGCCTTGCCACAATGCTGCACCGTGTTCGGGGCGCAGGCGGATGCCAAACCACTGGTCACCGGCATCGAAATCAACATGATAAGGCCGCGTCGCGGGCCCAGTGATGACCGGCTTAATTTCATGCGGGGTGCTGGCATGGTTGCGCACAATGATGTCGCAACGCCCATCAGGCAGAACGACAGCGCTGCCCGAGGTGCTTGCACAAAACGACCACATCGTCTCAATGCGGCGGACGGCTTTGGGCGTTTCTATCGCTTCACTGTAGCCAACGGGAATCGGGATGAGAGATTTTCCTCAAGTTCAGTTGCCACGTGATGTTACGTGTTTCTTACAGAACTGCCAGCAGCAACAAAGAAGCCATCTGCGCACCCGCCAGCCGGAAGAGATCAGGCATGTTCACCGCTGGTTTGCGCTGTGCACCACGCACTCAATCCGAAATCAACGGGGGTCTGACCCTAGGGTGCGTTGTGGTATGGTTTCAGGTGACTTTGTTACCCAAGGTCAAGAAAGTGATAAGACAATCACCGCTGCGCTGTTTCCCAGTCTTGATGAATCCAGGGCCGGTCGTTGGATGGCGGCAGCGGGTTGCGTTGCAGAATATGATCCGCCGCCTTTTCGCCGACCATGATCGAAGGGCCATTGGTGTTCCCATTGGTCACCTGCGGGAAGATTGAGCTATCGGCGACACGCAATCCCTCGACCCCGATCACACGAGTTTCAGGATCAACCACGGCCATCGGATCATCGGAATCGCCCATCTTACAAGTCCCACAGGGATGGTAGGCACTTTCGGCATGTTCGCGGATCACCGTGTCCAAGGCCTCATCGCTTTGGGCATCTTCGCCCGGTTGAATTTCACGCCCACGGTATTCATCAAAGGCGGGCTGCGCGAAAATCTCGCGCGTCAGGCGGATGCATTTGCGGAAATCTTCCCAATCCTGCGGGTCAGACATGTAGTTGAAGACGATTTTAGGATGCGCATTGGGATCCGCAGATCGCAACGTGACCTCGCCACGCGATTTCGAGCGCATCGGCCCGACATGGGCCTGAAAGCCATGCCCGTCGGGGACCACTTTGCCATCATAGCTGACCGCGATGGGCAGGAAATGGAACTGAATATCGGGGTATTTCACACCGGCACGCGAACGGATGAAACCTGCGCTTTCAAACTGGTTGGAACTGCCAAGGCCGCTCTTCCACAGCAGCCATTCCAGGCCAATTTTAGCCTTCCCACGTATGTTCCAGTAGGAAAAAAGCGATACCGGTTTGGTCGCGGCCTGTTGGATGTAAAGCTCCAGATGATCCTGCAGATTTTGGCCCACGCCGGGGCGGTCTGCGACAACTTCGATCCCGTGTTCTTGCAGATGCGCTGCGGGACCGATACCTGAGAGCATCAACAGCTTGGGCGAGTTCAAGGATGACGCCGAGACAATGACCTCTTTGCTGGCAGTGATCACCTCGATTTTGCCACCGCGGCTGATCTCAACCCCCACGGCGCGCCCATCTTCGATGACAATGCGACGGGCGAAGGCCCGAGTAATATTGCAATTCGGGCGTTTGAGTGCGGGGCGCATATATGCCGCCGCCGCCGACCAGCGTTTGCCTTTGTAGATGGTGGCGTCGAAAGGGCCGAACCCCTCTTGCTGTTCGCCATTGTAGTCGCCGGTAACAGGGTAGCCTGCCTGTCGCCCCGCCTCGACAAATGCGCGCGTCAGCGGGTTCTTGCGGGGGCCGCGGGTCACATGCAAAGGCCCGTCCTTACCGCGCCACGCCGGGTCGCCCCCATGGCCGCCATCGTGCCAATGCTCCATCCGTTTAAAATAGGGCAGCACATCAGCATAGGACCAGCCATGCGCGCCACTCTCCGCCCAGTGATCATAGTCGCAGGCATGGCCGCGTACATAGATCATCCCGTTGATCGAGGAGGATCCCCCAATCACCTTGCCCCTTGGCGTGACCAGTTCTCGCCCACCCAGATGCGGTTCGGGTTCGGACTTCATGCCCCAGTCGTACATTTTCATATTCATAGGATATGAGAGTGCGGCAGGCATCTGGATGAATGGCCCAGCGTCAGAGCCACCGTGTTCGATGACCAACACCTGCTTACCTGCCTCGGCCAGACGGTAAGCGATGGCGCAGCCCGCAGAGCCTGCACCGATGATGACGTAGTCAGCCTGCATCAAAATGGCGCCTCCAAATCGCCCATGCGGACGTAGACGCCTTTGATTTGGCTGTAATGTTCAATGGCCGCTTTGGAGTTTTCACGGCCCACACCGGATTGTTTTGTCCCACCAAAGGGTGCCTCGACCGGGGCATCGTTGTAGGTGTTGATATAGCATGTGCCTGCCTCGAACCCTGCCGCCATGCGGTGCGCACGGGTCAGGTTGGCGGTAAACACGCCCGCAGCAAGGCCGAAGTCCGTTGCATTGGCGCGGCGCAGCACCTCTTCTTCAGTGTCGAAATCGAGAACAGACATGACAGGGCCAAAGATTTCGTCTGTCGCGATTGTCATTTCGTCAGTCACATCTGCGAAAACGGTCGGTTCAAGATAGAACCCGGGCCTATCCACACCGTTGCCCCCAGTCACCAAACGTGCGCCTTCCTCTTTGCCTTTGGCAATGAAACCTTCGACGATGTCACGTTGGCGTTCGGATACCATCGGGCCAAAGTTCACGTCAGGGTCTTGTGGGTCGCCCATTTTTACGCCTGAAAGGCGTTCGGTCAGGCGTGTCAGAAAGGCCTCTTTGATCCCCTTTTGCACGAAGACGCGCGTGCCATTCGAACAGACCTGCCCAGAGGAATAGAAGTTACCCAGGATCGCGCCAGAGACCGCGTTTTCCAGATCGGCATCATCAAAGATGACCAAGGGGGATTTGCCGCCCAACTCCATTGTCACATGCCGGACGCCTTCCGCCGCGGCAGCATAGACTTTCTTGCCTGTTGGCACTGAACCGGTAAGCGAAACTTTATCAACCCGCGGGTCAGTGATGAGAGAGGCGCCGACAGCGCCGTAGCCCTGGATCACGTTGTACACGCCCGGCGGTGCGCCAGCCTCAATCATGATTTCCGCGACTTTGAGCGCGCAAAGCGGCGTGGTTTCAGAGGGTTTGAATACCATCGTATTGCCGCAAGCCAGCGCAGGTGCCCCCTTCCAGCAAGCGATTTGTGTGGGGTAATTCCACGCGCCAATGCCAACGCAAACGCCCAGAGGTTCGCGGCGCGTGTAGACGAAGTCATCCCCAAGTTGGATATGCTCACCTGTGATCGCGGCAGCCAACCCGCCGAAATATTCCAAAGCGTCGGCGCCAGAGGTCGCATCGACCACACTGGTTTCCTGATAAGGTTTGCCCGTGTCGTAGGTTTCCAGCACCGATAGGTCGTGATTGCGTTCACGCATGATATCGGCCGCACAGCGCAACACGCGACCGCGTTCTGTCCCGCTCCATCCGGCCCATGTTGACTGGGCGGCTTTGGCTGCGGCAAGGGCTTGATCCACAATGGCCGGTGTTGCGGCATGCAGCGTCGCAATCACCTCACCGGTCGCGGGGTAGATGACGGGGATGTCTTCACCTGCTGCATCTTCGACGTATTTGCCATTGATGAAATGGCTGGCTGTGGGTTGTGTGGACATGGCGGGATGCCTCCGGCGGAAGTTTGATTGGACATAGAAAGTCAGGGTTATTCACCGCGCGGGAAGCGCTGGCTTTCTTCGAGAACGTTGAGATCCATGTGGTTGCGCATGTAGCGTTCTGAGGCCTTTTGCAGCGGCTGGTAGTCCCATGGAAAGTAGCTGCCGTTGCGGAGGGCTTCGTAGACGACCCAGCGGCAGGCTTGGGATTGGCGCACGGTGGCGTCAAATGCAGCAAGATCCCAGCGCGCTTCGGATTTGGCGCGGAGCTGGGTGACTGTGCCCTGATGTGCGGGCACTTCGGCAAGGTTCGTCAACTCATGTGGGTCTGCATCCAGATCGAAGAGCATGTCTGGGTCCAGCAGGCAGCGGGTGTATTTCCATTTGCCGTAGCGCAGTGCGACCAAAGGTGCGTAGCTGCCTTCGGCGGCATACTCCATGGCAACAGGCGTATCACGGATGCCGCCCTGGCCAAGATGGACGAGGCTTTCGCCGGTGGTCCATGGCGCCACTTCTGACATGTCGATACCCGCCAGATCGCAGAGCGTCGGGGCAACATCGATGTTGCTGACCGGGGTCGTGTTCAGGCCCGGCTCCATTTCGGTGCTTGAAATCATCAAGGGCACGCGCGCCGACCCTTCGAAGAAGGACATTTTGAACCAAAGGCCACGCTCGCCCAGCATATCGCCGTGGTCCGAGACAAAGAGGATTGTCGCGTCCTGCCGCGCGCCTTCGAGCGCCTTGAGCACTTCGCCTATCTTGTCGTCGAGGTAGGAGATATTGGCGAAATAAGCACGGCGCGCGCGCTTGATGTGATCATCGGTAATCTCGAAGTTGTCACGGTCGTTTGCGTCAAGGATGCGTTGGGAATGGGCATCCTGGTCCGCGTATGGGATTGGCCCAACCTGCGGCATAAGATTGTCGCAGTCTTCATAAAGATCCCAGTATTTCTTGCGCGCGACATAAGGATCATGCGGATGCGTAAAACTGACCGTCAGGCACCAAGGTCGGTCGTCATGGCCGCGCGAGAGATCATAGAGCTTGCGTGTCGCATTGTAGCAAACCTCGTCGTCATACTCCATCTGGTTGGTGATTTCCGCAATCCCCGCCCCGGTGACCGACCCCATGTTATGGTACCACCAGTCGATCCGTTCACCCGGTTTGCGGTAGTCGGGCGTCCAACCGAAATCGGGCGGGTAGATGTCTGTGGTCAGCCGTTCTTCGAACCCGTGCAACTGGTCTGGGCCGACGAAATGCATCTTGCCCGACAAGCAGGTTTGATAGCCCGCGCGCCGCAGATGGTGCGCGTAGGTCGGGATGGATGACGTGAATTCGGCAGCGTTGTCAAAGACCCCGGTACGTGAAGGCAGCAGGCCCGACATGAACGACGCCCGCCCCGGCGCGCACAGCGGGGACGCAGTGTAGGCGTTCGCAAACCGCGTTGAGCGTGCTGCGAGTTCCCTAAGGTTAGGCGCATGCAGCCAGTCAGCCGGACCATCGGGAAACAAGGTGCCGTTCAACTGGTCAACCATAATGATCAGGATATTCGGTTTGGTCATTGCGCGCGCCCCCCAAGCTCTATGTTGAGCAGCGCCAGAGCTTGCGCGGTCGCGTCGGACTGTTCGGTCCGACAACGCGACAAGCCTTGATGCAGATAGAGACCATCGATCAGCCCGGCCAAACGGGCGGCGGTCCCGCCCGCGCTGTCACCGACAAGGGGGCGTAGGTCATGCATCAGATTGCTGTGTAGCCGACGTTGATAGATACGCAGAAGATGATGGGCGGCGCTGGAGGTTTGCGCGAGCACGTAAAAATTCAGCCAAGCGGCGATGACCTCGGGTTGGAAATTCGAAGAGGCGAAACCGGCGCGGATCACCGCCTCCAGTCGCGCGCGGTGGCCGGTCGCCCCCTTCAGCGCACGACGCACTTCGGCGGCATAGACAGCAAGCGTGTGCCGCATTGCGGCCAGAAAAATCTGCTCTTTGCCGCCAAAATAGTGATGCGCCAGCGCCGACGACATGCCCGCACGTTTGGCAATATTGCTCACCGTCACGTCCAGATTGCCCACGGCCCCAATTTCATCAATCGTGGCTTTGACAAGTGCAGCGCGGCGGATAGGTTCCATTCCAAGCTTCGGCATCTGATCCCCTTTCGGTTGACCTGAGCAGTTAAATTGTTCTTTATTGACTCGTCAATCAAGAAAAACCCTGGGAGACCAACATGAAGTTAAAATCAACCTTATCCGTACTGGCCATTTGTGCCGCGGCCCCGGCCCTTGCCGATTGCGACACGGTCACATTCTCTGACGTCGGTTGGACCGACATCACCGCCACAACTGCCGCCACAACTGTTGTGCTTGAGGCGCTCGGCTACGAGACCGACATCAAGATCCTGTCCGTGCCTGTGACCTACATCTCACTGGCCGAAGGCGATGTGGACGTCTTCCTTGGCAACTGGATGCCAACGATGGAAGGTGACATCGCCCCCTATCGTGAAGCGGGCACCGTCGATACAGTGCGTGCGAACCTTCAGGGCGCAAAATACACGCTGGCCGTCAACATGGCCGCAGCCGAGATGGGCATCGCCACATTTGCTGACATCGCCGCCAACGCAGATGCGCTCGACGGTAAGATTTACGGGATTGAGCCGGGCAATGACGGCAACCGCCTGGTCATGGATATGATCGCGGATGGGGCCTTTGGTCTGGATGACTTTGAAGTTGTGGAAAGCTCTGAACAAGGCATGCTGGCCCAGGTTGACCGCGCCTCTGGCCGGGATGAACCAATTGTTTTCCTCGGCTGGGAACCCCACCCGATGAATGCCAATTTTGAGATGTCCTATCTGGCAGGTGGCGATGATTGGTTTGGCCCTGACTTCGGCGGCGCAACAGTGTTCACGAACACATCCGCCGGCTATGCTGAAAGCTGCCCGAATGTGGGCACGCTACTGGGCAACCTCGAATTCTCGCTCGCTATGGAGAACGAGATCATGGGCGCAATCCTGAATGACGGAGAAGAGCCTGGCGACGCGGCCACCGCGTGGCTGTCAGCGAACCCCGATGCCTTCATGGGCTGGCTGGACGGTGTGACCACAAAGGATGGTGGTGATGCGGTTGCGGCTGTGAAGGCCTCGCTGGGGATGTAATCCTCTCTTGGCGGGCCCTCTCAGTTGGGTCCGCCAACACAAGAATTTGAAGGGCGCGCATGGACTGGCTCGAAGACAACAAGATACCGGTCGGGGATTGGGCAGAAACCATCTTTGATTGGATGAACGGCAACCTTGGCTTTTTTTTCGACTGGCTGTCGGATGTGATGGAAGCGCTGATTGACGGCATCCTCTGGGTGCTGGAAACGCCGCATCCCTTCTTTGTCATCGCCGGATTTGCCGCCCTCACATGGGCGATGCAACGGACATGGAAGACGCCGCTGTTTGTGGTGTTGGGTTTTCTTTTCATCCTGAACCAGGGTTACTGGGAAGAGACGATGCAATCGCTCACGCTGGTCCTGTCGGCCTGTGTCGTTTGCATGGGGATCGGCGTGCCGATTGGCATCGCCGCCGCCCATCGCCCGCGCCTTTACCGCGCGATGGTGCCGGTGCTGGATCTGATGCAAACGCTGCCCACCTTTGTCTATCTGATCCCCGCGATTGTATTTTTTGGCATCGGTATGGTGCCCGGGCTGATTGCCACGGTGATTTTTGTGCTGCCTGCGCCGATCCGCCTGACCTATCTCGGCGTATCGTCGACACCCACCCCGCTGTTGGAGGCTGCCCAGGCCTTTGGCGCCACCAAACGGCAGGTGCTGTTTAAAGTCGAATTACCCAGCGCCCTGCCCCAGATCATGGCAGGCCTGAACCAGACGATCATGCTGTCGCTGTCCATGGTGGTGATTGCAGCGCTTGTGGGCGCCAGTGGTTTGGGGGTGCCCGTAATCCGCGCGCTAAACACCGTGAATACATCACTGGGGTTTGAAAGCGGCTTTGTCATTGTGGTTGTGGCCATCATGCTGGATCGGATGTTGCGGGTGAAACAGAAATGACGGCGATGCGAGGAAGCTGCCATTGCGGGACAGTGCAATTCACTGTCACCCTGTCAGATGGGATCGCAAGTGCGCGGCGCTGCGATTGCTCGCTTTGCGCCCGTCGCGGCGCGGTTGCGGTGTCGGCTGCAAAGGATGACATCACCTATACCGCAGGGCGCGAGAACCTGACGCTTTATCAATTCAATACCAAAGTAGCCGAACACTATTTTTGCAAGACTTGCGGGATTTACACGCACCATCGACGTCGGTCGAACCCGGATGAGGTTGGCGTGAACCTTGCCTGTCTGGAGGGCCAGACACCCTTTCTGGCCGAGGTACTGGTCCATGACGGGCAAAACCACCCCAATGATACCGGCAAAGACCTGGATGCTGGGATCTTGCGCTTTACCCCGACAAAGGACACATCATGAACGCGGTTGAATTTGACAATATCTCGATTGTGTTTGGCAGCAGGCCAGAGACCGCTCTGCCGCTCATGGATGAAGGTATGGAACGCCCCGAAATCCGCGAGAAGACCGACCAGGTATTGGGCGTGCATGATTGTTCGCTGAATGTTGAGGTCGGCGAAATCCTCGTGCTGATGGGCCTTTCGGGATCTGGCAAATCGACGCTATTACGCTCGGTGAACGGGCTGAATCCGGTCATCCGCGGCGAGGTCCGCATCAACGATGGTGACTGGTCATGCAATGTCGGCAGCGCCACGGCTACTGACCTGCGCCGGGTGCGCCGTGAATGCGTGTCGATGGTGTTTCAGCAATTTGGCCTGCTGCCATGGCGGACCGTGCGCGACAACGTGGGCCTCGGGCTGGAACTGGCGGGCATGGACAATGCTGCACGGATCAAACGTGTGGATCAGGAATTGGAAATGGTCGGCCTTGATGACCGTGCCGATGCACTGGTCGGCGAATTGTCGGGCGGGATGCAGCAGCGCGTCGGGCTTGCCCGCGCCTTTGCCACTGACGCCCCAGTTTTGCTGATGGATGAACCGTTTTCGGCCCTTGATCCGCTGATCCGCACGCGTTTGCAGTATGAGCTGCTGGAACTGCAAAAGGAACGTGGTCGCACGATCATCTTTGTGAGTCACGATCTGGATGAAGCATTCAAGCTGGGCAACCGTATCGCAATCATGGAAGGTGGGCGGATCGTGCAATGCGGTACACCGCGTGAGATTTTCAGCAATCCCGTCAATGAATACGTGACCGACTTCGTGGCCCATATGAACCCGCTTGGCGTGCTGACCGCCCGCGACGTGATGACCGAGGGCCGCGCGGATGGCGCATCCATCGATGCGGAAACACCCGTGCAGGACATCATGGGCCAGATTGATGGCAGCGCATTGCAGGTGACCGAGAATGGGGAACCCATCGGCAAGGTCACGCAGGCGTCTTTGATTGCGCGACTGGCACCAGCTTCGGATTAAACCTTTGTTGCTGTCACAATCGGCGTGACGGCACGTCGGGCCACGGCCTCGCGCCATGTGATAAAGCTGACAGACGCCATGATCACGGCGCCACCAAAGATGACCCAGCCGTCTACCGCCTCTCCAAAGACCACAGCGCCCAGCAGCACGGCCCAGACGAGTTGCAGGAATGTCACCGGCTGGGTGACGGTCAAAGGGGCCGCCGCAAAGGCAAGCGTCATGGAATAATGCCCCGCCGTCGCAAAACAGGCGACAAGGAAAAGCCAGCCGAGTTGTGGAAGGGTCGGTGCCACCCATACGGCCAAGGCAAATGGGGCCAGCCCGACAGTCACCGTAATCGACAGCATTCCAACAACAACCGGGGCCGACACCTCGCCCGACAATTGCTTTGCAATCAAATATCCGGCGGCAAAGCAAACGGCGGTGCCGAGCATCGCGATATGCCCCAGTTCAACCGCCTTCACGCCTGGGCGTAGGATGATCATCGCACCAATCAGCGCCATAACCACCGCCGCCAAGCGGCGTGGCGGCAGGCGTTCACCCAAGAAAAGCGCCGCCCCTAGCGAGACATATATCGGCGAAAGGTAATTCATCGCCGTCACCTCGGCGATGGGAATACGTGCCATGGCAAAGAACCACAGGATCACCGCCAGCGTATGAACCAAACCCCGCGCCCAGAATAACTTCTTCTGCCGCCCCGTCAGATGGGCCGCCAGGATCGGTTTGATCATCGGGATCAGGAACACCAGCCCCAGCACATAGCGCAGGAACGCCGCCTGAGCTGCGGGCACATCATCGCCGACATGTTTGACGACCGCGGTCACGGCCACAAACATCAGACCCGTGACCAGCATCCAGAAGATGCCAGCAACAGGCCGGGACTGTTGTAAAGGTTCCATGCGCAATCAGTCGCACCACCGCCCCGCGATAGCAAGCGCAGAAACCACTGGATGAATGGCCGCGCACCCCGTAACTAGACGATATGAAGATACTCTTTCTCGGCGATGTTGTGGGGCGCTCTGGCCGCGCCGCTATCACGACCCACCTGCCCCGGCTACGCGCGGCATGGCGGCTCGACTTTGTCGTGGTCAATGGCGAAAATGCAACCTCTGGCATGGGGCTGTCGGGTGATCACGCCAAGATCCTGCTGGATGCGGGTGCGGATGTGATCACGCTGGGCGATCATGCCTTTGATCAAAAGGATATGCTGACCTTTATCGCGTCAGAGCAGCGTATCATCCGGCCGCTGAACTATTCCAAAGCCGCCCCCGGTGTGGGCGCGCGCGTGTTCAACGCAACAAACGGGCGCAAGGTTCTGGTGGCACAGGTGCTGGGTCAGGTCTTTATGAAGCGCCCCTTTGATGATCCATTCTCGGCCCTTGATGGCATCCTGCGCCAATACCCGATGGGTGGCCAAGTTAATGCCAGCCTGATCGATATCCATTGCGAGGCCACATCGGAAAAGATGGCAACCGGCCATTTCTGCGATGGCCGCGCCAGCATTGTCGTGGGCACGCATACCCATGTACCTACTGCGGATGCGATGATCTTGCCTGGCGGCACGGCCTATCAAACCGACGCAGGCATGTGCGGCGACTACAATTCGGTCATCGGGATGGACAAGGCCGAACCCTTGCGTCGCTTTATCACCGGCATGCCCAAGGCGCGGTTCACGCCTGCGGCGGAAGAAGCAACATTGTCAGGCCTCTACGTGGAAACCGACGACCGCACGGGCAAGGCCACACGGGCTGAGATGGTCCGCCAGGGCGGGCGGCTGGCGCAGGCCGGGCCTGCATAATGCGGTGGGTGCTCTTGCTCGCAGTCTGCCCTTGGGCAACACTCTGACCTATGGCTGATTTGTTCCAACTGACCCAAACACAAAGTGCTGTGCTGACCATGGTGGTTGTGGTCGCCATGTTCCTGATGTTCCTGCGCGAGGTTTTTCCGACAGAAGTCGTTGCCATGGTGGGGGTATCGGTCCTGCTGGCCGCCGGTGTGCTGCCTTATGAGGACGCGGTTGCTGCTTTGGCCAACCCCGCCCCTTGGACGATTGCGGCGATGTTCATCATTGTCGGGGCATTGGTGCGCACCGGCGCCTTGCATGCCATGACACAGATGGCCGAAAGGCAGGCCAAGGTCAGCCCAGCGCGCGCCATAGGTGGCGGGCTGCTTTTTGTGGCGGTGGCCAGTGCCATCATGAACAACACACCTTTGGTTGTCGTCATGATCCCGGTCTTTGTGCAATTGGCGCGGACGCTGGGCACATCAGCCTCAAAGCTGTTGATCCCGCTCAGTTACGCCGCCATCGTGGGCGGCACGATGACCTTGTTGGGGACGTCGACCAACCTGTTGGTGGACGGGGTTGCGCGGGCATCAGGGATGCGCCCCTTTGGCATTCTTGAAATCTTTCCGATTGGGGTTGTCGTTGTCCTTTGGACCTTCACCTACCTTTATTTCATGGCGCCCCGTCTGCTGCCTGACAGGCAAAGCATGGCAACAATGCTCTCTGATCGCTCAAAGAAGAAATTCTTCTCAGAAGCGGTGATCCCCCCTGATAGCAACTTGATCGGACGTGAAGTGACAGGCGTGCAACTGTTCAAACGCGACGGGGTCCGCCTGATTGATGTGGTGCGTGGCGACATATCTTTGCGGCGCAATCTGAAGGACGTCGTCTTGCAGATGGGCGACCGCGTCGTCCTGCGCACCGAAATGACGGAGCTGTTATCGCTACAAAAAAACAAGGAGCTGCGGCGCGTTGACCAACTTTCTGCGGTGGAGACCACAACCGTTGAAGTCCTGATCACGCCAAACTGCAAGATGGTCAGCCGCCGGCTGGGTGCGTTACGCCTGCGCCGCCACTACGCGGTCTACCCGCTGGCCGTGCACAGGCGCGACGCCAATATCAGCAAGCAGATTGATGATGTGATTGTGCGGGTTGGGGACACCTTGCTGCTGGAAGGGGCGCCGCAGGATATTCAACGGCTCGCTGTAGACATGAACCTTGGTGATGTCTCGGCCTTGTCGCAACGCGCGTTCCGACGCGACCGCGCGCCGGTGGCTTTGGGGGTGTTGCTGGGTGTTGTTATGCTTGCAGCCCTTGGCGTGGCGCCGATTTTGATGCTCGCGATGATCGGCGTGACGCTGGTACTGGTCACCGGATGCATTGATGCGGATGAGGCATTTTCCTTTGTTGATGGGCGGCTACTGGCCCTGATCTTTGCGATGCTGGGGGTTGGTTCTGCTTTGCAGTCCTCCGGTGCCGTGGGGATGATCGCCGACACGCTGTCGCCCGTGATGCTGGCGCTGCCGCCCTTCTTTATCGTGCTGGCGGTTTATCTGCTGTCCAGCATTTTGACGGAACTTGTGTCCAATAATGCGGTTGCCGTAGTAATGACACCCATCGCCATCGGGCTGGCTGCGGCCTTGGGTGTAGACCCACGCCCCTTGGTTGTGGCAGTGATGATTGCGGCCAGTGCCAGCTTTGCTACGCCTATCGGGTATCAGACCAATACGCTTGTCTACGGACCGGGCGGGTACAGGTTCGCGGATTTTCTGAAATTCGGCATTCCATTGAACCTGTCACTGGCACCAATCGTTTCCTTTGTGATCCCCTTCATCTGGCCGCCGTGACGCGGGGTTGCGGGGCACCGGGCCGATGCCCTATAGAGACCCCGATTTACACCGCGACAAACGAGGTTTGAGATGGCTGGCCACTCCAAATGGGCGAATATTCAGCACCGCAAGGGGCGGCAGGACAAACTGCGTTCCAAGCTGTTTTCAAAGCTGGCCAAGGAAATCACCGTTGCCGCCAAGATGGGCGACCCGGACCCCGACAAGAACCCACGCTTGCGTTTGGCCGTCAAGGAAGCCAAATCCAACTCTGTCCCCAAGGATGTGATCGACCGCGCGATCAAGAAGTCGCAGGGCGGCGATGCCGAGAACTATGACGAAATCCGCTATGAGGGCTATGGCCCCAATGGCGTGGCCGTCATTGTCGAAGCGATGACCGACAACCGCAATCGCACCGCCTCGACCGTGCGGTCGACCTTTTCCAAGAATGGCGGCAATTTAGGCGAAACTGGATCAGTAGGCTTCATGTTCGACCGCAAGGGCGAGGTGATCTATCCCGCCGCCGTTGCTGATGCCGATACCGTCATGATGGCCGCGATTGAGGCAGGCGCCGAAGATGTCCAGAGCGATGATGAAAACCATGTCATCTATTGCGCGGATACCGACCTTAATGATGTTTCGGGGGCGCTTGAGGCGGAACTGGGCGAGTCGGAATCCACCAAACTGATCTGGAAGCCAAATATGACCACCGAGGTGGATCTGGATGGCCTCACCAAGCTGATGAAACTGCTTGATACGCTGGAGGAAGACGACGACATTCAGCGTGTCACGGCCAATTTTGAAGCCGCCGACGCCGTCATGGACGCCTTCGCCGAAAGCTAAGGGCGATGAAGGGCCATCGGCCAATTTTGGGCGGAAGACGGGAGAACCAGCGCAGCGACCTGTACCCGCATGACGTTTTCAGACCTTCGCGGCACACAAGTGGAATTGGTAACGAGCGGGATAAGACCGACTAAGCTTTTTAATCGTTTCTAACCTTTCTGAACATCCTGGCCCTCGTCAATGTGCAAACTCCTCAATAAATCGTGGGCCGCTTCTTTTAGCGCAGATACGTCACGGTTATCCGGGTCAAGCGTCTCCAGCCTGCGCAAATCTTCTAACGCTTGATGGGCGCGGGCTTCTTCTTTCTGTTCCCACGCTATCACTAACAGGATAGCAGCGCGCCGCCGAAAATATGATGCGCGCGGATTTTCTTCACGTAACTCGATCGCTGTGTTCATATCGGCCAAAGCCTCATGCGGGGCATCACGAAGACGCATCGTCAGCATAGCACGGTTCGCAAAGGCAACTGCCCTGCTCTGGCCCGAATCTATGATAAAGGTGTAGTCTTGATAGGCCTGTTCGTGATGCGCATCAGTGATGCCGTTTTCGTGCAAGTGAAGGGCACGCCAATACCTGGCTGATACCTTGTCGCTCGCGATTGCAACATGGTCATCACATGCAACTATCTGAGCAAAGTTAGTAAGATCTTTGCCCGATACGTGATCGACACCTTCGATGCAGCCGCGCATGGCAATGATTTCGTCGCTGATTTCATCGGGCGGGAATGCCCATGACGGCAGCTCTCGTGCAGCATCTGGTTCTGTTGTCATCCAATTGATAACGCCTGCAGCACCAAGAACAAGCGCCGCTGATATCCTTATGATTAACTTCTGTCGCATGAGGCGTATCCTTCGATCTAACACAAGAGCCCTGATTTTGCGGCCTTAGTGGCAAATTATACAAGCGTATGCGCGTTCTCGCCCAGTTTCAACGGCACGTGTTCGGTCACCTTAACAACGCAGTCAACATCGCCGCACTGGTCGTGCTGCGCGCGCATGCAGCGAAGATTTGACATGTCCGGTATAGGCGTTTTCATTGCCTCCGCCGCGCTTTGTTCAAACGGCGGCTTCGTAGAACCCGCAAGGACATTGAGCATTCCGGTATTTGAGGTCTCTACGCTCAATGCCCTTGATACCGTTGTTGTCAGATGTTGACCGAAGGTTCAAGGTAGATATCTTGGAACAATAGAAGCTAGGGTGTGATGATCCCGTTTTCGGTCACGATCAGGTCAAGTGGCTGATCTGTAGGTTCTAACGGTAGTGCCGCATCTTCCTGCGTCTCATAGGCAAAGCCAATTGCCATCGTTGGTTGCGCTGCCCGCAGTTGTTCGAGCGTCCGGTCGTAAAACCCACCGCCATAGCCCAAACGCCCGCCTTTCCGGTCAAAGGCCACCAGCGGCACGACGACAATCTGCGGTGTCATCCACTCCCCGCTTTCAGGGATCATCGCGCCAAACTCACCTTTGATGAGCACGCATCCCGGCTCCCACAGCCGGAATTGCAATGGCTGGCCGGCCCCGATGATCACTGGCACGCCAACGGGGCCGTGGGCCGCGGTTTCTTCCATCGCGGGTGATGGGTCAATCTCGGTCCGCATCGCCATGTAACCCGCCAATGGCACACCGCGATAGCCTGCAAGGACTTCACTGAGGTAGCCCGCTGTTGCACCACCCATGTCATGGGCGATCTTGCGGCGCGCAAAGGCAGCGGCGCGTGCTGCTGATTTATCCATCAAAGTAACCACGCTGCGGCAAGGCCCAGAAAGGCAAAGAAACCAACGACATCCGTCACGGTTGTCACAAATGCGCCTGAAGCCAACGCCGGGTCGATCCCCATTTTCTCCAGAACCACAGGGATCACCGTACCCGCCAGCCCTGCAATGACCAGATTGATCACCATCGCCACGGCAATCACCAGCCCCAGCATCGGCGACCCAAACCAGACAACCCCCACAAGCCCCATCACAACCGCAAAGACCGCCCCATTGATCAGGCCCACAAGCACCTCGCGCCGGATCACCCGCCAGACGTTGGCGGTGGTCAAATCGCGGGTCGCAAGCGCGCGGACCGCGACGGTCAGGGATTGCGTACCGGCATTGCCCCCCATCGAGGCCACGATCGGCATCAGCACGGCAAGTGCCACCAGCCCCGCAATCGTTTCCTCAAAAAGAGAGATAACCATCGAGGCCAGAATTGCGGTTACAAGGTTAACCGCCAGCCAGGGAAAACGCTGGCGCGTTGTCTCAATCACACGGTCCGACAGGCTCCCCTCGCCGACACCGGCCAGGCGCAGGATGTCTTCTTCGGCTTCTTCTTCAAGAAAAGCCATGGCGTCGTCAATGGTAATCACACCGACAACCCGGTCGGCATCATCCACCACCGGGGCGGTAATCATGTGATAGTGGTTGATGGCTTGCGCCACTTCCTCCACGTCCTGATTGACGTGGAAGGTGCGGAACGTGTCCTCTGTCAGGTCCTTGAGCGGCATTGCGCGTGGATGGCTGAGCACCCGTCCAAGCGTGACATAGCCCACGGCCCTGAGCCGGGGGTCAACAAGAATGATGTGATAAAACTGATCGGGCAACACAACATCCGAGCGCAGATAGTCGATCGCCTCGCCCACGGTCCAATGCTCTGGTCCGCGCACCAGTTCGGACTGCATATGGCGGCCCGCGGATTCCTCGGGATAGGTAAGCGCCTGTTCGATGACGACGCGGTCGCCCGCCTCTAGTGCTTCAAGCACCTGTTCCTGCTGGGCATCGTCAAGATATTCGACAAGATCAACGACATCGTCGCTTTCCAGATCGCGCACAGCTTCGACCAGTTCGGACGGCGCCAGCTGTGCAATCACCTCTTCGCGCAGGTTTTCGTCCAACTCGGACAGCACATCCCCATCAACGCCGCCTGACCAGATAGTCAGCAGGTCACGCCGGTCGCGGGCGTCAATCTGTTCCAACAGGTGGGCAATATCGGCAGGGTGCAGCGGGTCAAGCACAGCATGGATTGAAATCGGGTCAGTCGCCTGAACGGCCTCCATCACATCGCTGACCAGCCGGTCGGTGACGCCGAATGCTTCGTCTTCGATGATGTTTTCTGACTCTGCCATTTATCCCCCTGCTATATTGCAACATAATCCATTGCCCCTGTGGCACAACGCGGATTTCTGCGATTTACCCGGTGCCGGTGGCAGCGTAGGTTCGCGATATGACGATGCAGTTACTCTTGGGCCAAACCCTTAGCTTTTCCGGCAATCCTCTGACGGCGGATTGGGCGGACGCGGTGCAGTTTGACAGCGCCGGTGGCGTGTTGATTGACGGGGGGCGGATTATCGACGTGGGCAATGGCGCTGCTCTGCGAGCGGCACACCCGCAAGCGCAGGTGACAGACTATGGCGATGCGCTGATCAGCGCGGGCTTTGTCGATGCCCATATGCATTATCCGCAGACCGGAATGATTGCCAGTTGGGGCAAACAACTGATTGATTGGCTCAATACCTATACATTCCCCGAAGAGGCCCGCTTTGGTGACAAGGCCTATGCCAATGATGTGGCAGGGCGCACGCTTGATCTGGCACTGGCCCATGGCACAACAACGTTGACAAGCTTTTGCACGATCCATCCGCAAAGCGTTGATGCCTTCTTTGAGGCCGCAGCGGCGCACAATATGGCCGTCATTGCTGGCAAAACCTGCATGGATCGCAATGCACCGGACAATCTGACGGATACCGCCAAGACAGCCTATGACAACAGCAAGGCTTTGCTGGAAAAATGGCATGGGCGGGGTCGCGCGCAATATGCGATAACGCCCCGCTTTTCACCGACATCAACGCCTGATCAACTGGCCGCGCTTGGTGCATTGTGGGGGGAATATCCCGACTGTCTGATGCAGACACATCTGAGCGAACAGCACCCCGAGATTGCATGGGTGAAAGAGCTATTCCCCGATGCCCGCGATTATCTGGACACATATGAGGCCTTTGGCCTGCTGGGCGAACGTGGCCTTTACGGCCATGCCATCCATCTGGATCCGCGCGAGATTGCCCGGCTGGCCGAGGTCGGCGCTGCGGTGGTACATTGCCCGACCTCCAACACGTTTATCGGTTCGGGCCTGTTTGATGTCATGGGGCTGGCAAAAGCAGCCGTGTCCATCGGTTTGGCGACAGACACCGGAGGAGGGTCATCCTTTTCAATGCTGCGCACAATGGCCGCCGCCTATGAGATTGGCCAGTTGCGCGGGGTTGCGCTGCATCCAGCCCAGTTGATGTGGCTGGCCACCGAAGGCTCTGCCGGGGCGCTGAAGATGTCCGGGCAGATCGGGCATCTGGGCGCTGGTGCCATGGCCGACATCACGGTGCTGAACCTGCATTCCACTGCGGCGATCGCGCAGCGTAGCGCGCGGGCCGACGGGATTTGGGACGCGCTCTTTCCCACCATCATGATGGGGGATGATCGGGCCATCAGGGATGTTTGGATTGCAGGCGTACGGCAAGCCGATGACGTTGCGAACTTGGTTTGAGGCATCCTGCTTCGTCAATTGTGTTTGCGCGACAAGCGCAAGGCAACGGCTGATGCTTCAAGTGTAATGCGATCGCTTTAGCAGCCTGACGACAACTTCAATACCCAGATATTCTCGGCCTGCCCCAACCCGAAAGATGTGTAATCAGGCCCCAGCATATTGCGCCGGTGTCCGCTTGAGTTCTGCCATCCCGTAAACACCTCTGCCTGCGAAGACTGGCCAAATGCGATGTTTTCAGCGCCGGATTGGATCGCGCACCCTGCCGATGCGGCGCGCTGGCCGAAGGTTTCACCGTTGGGGCCATTGGGCGCACGGTGAGAGAAATAGTTGCGTTCAAGCATATCCTCGGCATGGGCTTGCGCGGCACGGGTCAATGCCGGATTTGCGCGAACCGGGCCCTGACCTTGGGCGGCGCGAAAGCTGTTCAGCATTTGGGTAAATGAGGCATCAGATGGCGCCACCGCGGTTGCCGCCCCCGTCGAGGGGGTGGGCGCAGGTGGCGTTGCGGTGCATGCAGCAAACAGGGCGAGGGTTGTCGCAGCAAAGATGAGCTTCATAGTGGACCAATCGACAAATGTGGGCAATTGCGCCCAGTGGAGCTTTGAAAGACGGCAAAAGTTTGGCGGTTAACCACACGCGGCCAGTTTCTTCGCAAGCCTATTCTGATGGGCGATTGCCTTGCCCATATCGAGCGTTTGCATATGTTCATCACGCACGATCTGGCGCCCTTCGACATAAAGGGCCGACACACGCGATGGCCCCGCCAACAAAAGCGCCGCCGGGTCCCAGGACCCGGCGCTTTCGACGCTATGCGCATCCCAGATCGCCAGGTCCGCGCGTTTTCCAACAGCGATTTGCCCACAGTCATCGCGCCCGAGCACCTGCGCCCCGCCACGTGTGGCAATCTCAAGCGTTTCGCGGGCCGACATAGCGTCAGCCCCGTTCTGCACCCGCTGCAAGAGCATTGCCATGCGCGCCTCGCCCGCCAGATTGCCAATGTCGTTGCTGGCCGATCCGTCCACGCCCAGCCCCACAGGCACGCCCGCGTCACGCATGGCGCGAATTGGCGCGATACCCGACCCCAGCCTGCAATTGGAACAGGGGCAATGGGCGACACCGGTACGCGAGCGGGCAAACAGGTCAATCTCTTGCCCATCAAGTTTCACACAATGCGCATGCCAAACATCATCACCAGTCCAACCAAGGTCTTCGGCATATTGACCGGGACGGCACCCGAATTTCTCCAATGAATAGGCGATGTCTTCGTCATTTTCAGCCAGATGGGTGTGCATCATGACACCTTTGTCACGCGCCAATAGGGCAGCGTCACGCATCAGATCACGGCTGACCGAAAACGGGCTGCAAGGAGCGACACCCACGCGCACCATCGCACCGGGGTTCGGGTCGTGGAACGCATCGATAACGCGAATGCTGTCGTTGAGAATTGCGGCCTCGTCTTCGACCAAAGAGTCGGGCGGCAGACCGCCATCGCTTTCGCCGATGCTCATCGCCCCGCGGGTCGCATGAAACCGCAAGCCAACGTCAGACGCAGCGGCGATTGTATCATCCAGCCGCGCACCGTTGGGATAAAGATAAAGATGATCCGAGGTCATCGTGCAGCCTGACAGGGCCAGTTCCGCAAGGCCCACCTGCGCAGAGACGAACATCTCTTCTGGTCCAAACCGCGCCCAAATCGGGTAAAGCCGCTGAAGCCAACCAAAAAGCAGCGCATCCTGCGCGCCGGGCACCGCACGGGTCAGGGTTTGGTACAGATGATGGTGGGTGTTGACGAGGCCGGGCGTGACGATCTTGCCTGCGGCGTCAAAAACCTCTGCCCCGTCTGGTATGAGCCCATGACCAACGGCCGCGATGACACCGTCGCGGATCAGAATATCGGCGCCGTGCAGCTCTGTGCGGTCATCATCCATGGTCAGGATGACATCAGCATGTTTGATCAATGTGTCAGCCATTTATGGTCTCATTTATGATGTCCAGAGCTTCGGCATGGACCTCAGGATTGGCTGCCGCAATCGCCCGACCACCGGCATGGGCTGGCCCGCCGGACCAATCAGTCACAATTCCGCCAGCAGCCTCGATCACCGCGATGGGCGCCTGAATATCATAGGGGTTCAGGCCCGCCTCGATCACAAGATCGATCTGGCCCGCCGCCAGCATGGCATAGCCATAGCAATCCATACCATAGCGGGTCAGATTGGCTTTTCCCGCGACAGCATGAAAGGCGCGGCCTTCATCTTTGGTGCCCACTTCGGGAAAGGTCGTCACGACGGTTGCCTGCGACAAGGACCGCGCCGCACGGCATTTCAGCGCAGCGCTGCCCATCGGTCCGATGACGTTGGACTGGCCAAAGCCGCCGAGAAAGCGTTCGGCGATGTATGGTTGATCGATAATCCCAAAAAGCGGCCCGCTGTCATCCGAAACCGCGATCAACACCCCCCACGTGGGCGTACCGCTGATATATCCGCGCGTGCCGTCGATCGGGTCAAGCACCCAGGTGAGCCCAGAGGTACCCGCCTTATGGCCGTGCTCTTCACCCAGTATGGCATCGTTCGGGCGTTCTTGCGCCAGAATTGCCCGCATTGCGGTCTCTGCATCGCGGTCCGCGATTGTGACCGGATCGAAACCGCCTGCCATCTTGTTTTCTGAGGTCAATGCCGCACTGCGAAAATGGCGCAGGGTGACGGGGCGCGCGGTGTCGGCCAAAGCATGCGCCACGCGGATCAGTTCCGCGTAGGTTGAAGGGTCAACGGGCATGAGGGTGTTCCTTCTTGCGACTTGCATCGCCCCCGGCGGTAGCCTGACGCAAACAAGAAGGTCAAGTCTTCAGCTAAGCGGCTTCGCTGAGAACCCGGGCCAGATCGAACAAGCGGCGGCGCTGATTCTCGGGGATCGCATAATAAGAACGCAGCAGTTCCAACGCTTCTTTGTCGGTCAGAATGTCGCCGGGCAAATCGGATGCAGCCGCGCCGCCGGATGGCACAGTTTCAAGCCCTTCGAAAAAGAACGAAACATCCACACTCAATACGCTAGCGATATCCCAAAGACGAGAGGCGCTGACCCGGTTCATGCCGGTTTCATATTTCTGAATCTGCTGAAACTTGATTCCAACCGCCTCAGCAAGTTGCTGTTGCGTTGTCCCGTTCATCCAACGGCGGTGACGAATGCGTTTCCCAACATGAACGTCGACTGGGTGCTTCATAGTATTATCCTCATCATGCCGAAAGCTGACGCACAGCGCGACAGTCTTCCATGTTACCTACACACCGAAGTAAAAACAAACTGAGGGCGTGCTTGAACACGTCCATGACTTCTTCAGCGAGGACACGCAACGGTTGCAGCGCACGTCCTGCCCTTTAAGACAGGTTCAAAACGTATAAACGACGACAGTTCTGCCTAAAAGTACAGGATAACGGTATCACGATTTCCGCCGCTGGTGAAGCAATCAAGGTCCATCCCGCCCTATCATTGTACCCAGATGGTGGTTAACAAGCCCCCACAACCGAGGATTCGTTTCACATGCGCGCTTTTCAGGTCACCTCATATGACGGCTCTCCACTGCTGAAAGACGTTCCCATCCCAGCACCCGCCAAAGGCGAGGTGCTGATCAAGATCACGGCATGTGGCCTGAATTTCGCCGACCTTCTCATGGCGACGGGCGCGTATCAGGACACACCACCTGTGCCCTTCACTTTGGGAATGGAAGTCGCAGGCACCGTCACAGCACTGGGCCCTGGTGTCACCTCGCCCACGGTCGGCACCCGTGTCGTCGTCTTTGGTGGTCAGGGTGGAATGGCAGAGCAGGGCGTCTTTCCAGCGGCACTGTGCCGCCCAATTCCTGAAAGCATGAACGATGCAACCGCCGCGGGGTTTATGGTCGCTTATGGCACGTCACATCTCGCGCTGACGCGTCGTGCGCAGTTGCGACAGGGCGAAACGCTGCTGGTGCTCGGCGCCGCCGGTGGGGTCGGCTTAACGGCCGTCGAAATTGGCAAGGCCATGGGCGCCCGGGTCGTCGCTGTGGCCCGTGGTGCAGACAAGCTGGCGGTGGCCAAGGCCGCCGGGGCAGATTATCTGATTGACAGCACAGCAGATGACATCAAGGCAGAGGTTAAGGCACTGGGTGGCGCCGATGTCGTCTATGATCCGGTTGGTGGCGATGTGTTCAGGGCAGCGTTGGGCGCGTGCAACCGCGAAGCGCGCGTGATCGTGATCGGCTTTGCCAGTGGCGATGTTCCGCAAGTCCCGGCGAATATCATTCTGGTCAAAAACATCTCGGTCATCGGTTTCTACTGGGGGGGCTACCTCAAGTTCAACCCAACCGCATTAACCGAAAGCCTTGCGGAGCTGATGGAATGGCACGCCGAAGGACGGCTTGCCCCGCATATCAGCCACATCGTCCCATTGGATCAGGCCGACAAGGCGCTGGCGTTAATGCGCAACCGCCAATCCACTGGCAAGGTTGTCGTCACGCCGTAACCAGCTGAGGAACCGCCTTGGGTTTAACGTAGCAATGCCGGATGATGTCAGCCATTGCCTTGCTGGCGTGATCTTCGGGCTTGAGCACATACAGATTGATGTTCTGCGGCTGCAGCCTTGGCAGCATACCGCCATGATCGATGATTTCGGTTTGCGGCGGCAAGCTACCTTCAAGGGCAACATGCACCGCCAGATCGGCGCTAACGGCAGCCTCAACCGCGTTGTCCAGCTCTGAATCAACCGCCATAAACCAGTCGATTTGCTTTTCATTCAGCGCCTGCAACACGCCGCTGCGAAAAATGCAGTTCCCACAAAACGCGACAGGCAAAGGGTTCTTACGCCACGCACCGCCGCCCAACGCACCGATCCAGAGCAAAGGTAGCTCGACAAGTGCCTGACCTTCTGGACCGCAATCTTCTTCCGTTGTCAGAATCAAATCGACCTCACCGCGCCCAAACATCTCAAGCAATCGGCGCGTCGGGGCTGAAATCAGGCGCACCCGCATGCGTGGAAAATCAGCCGCGAAGCACTTCAAAACGGCAGGAATCGCTGGATAAATGATATCATGCGGAACACCCAGCTTCAGCTCACCCTCAAATTCTGTTGCAGTCAGTCGGTTGAATATCTCGTCGTTTGTTCTCAGCATCGTACGCGCATAGCCCAACAGTTGCTCACCTGCGGGGGTTAGACCAATGGTGCGCGCAGAACGGTCCAACAGTGCGACGTTCAGCGATTCTTCCAACCGTTTGAGCTGCATCGACACCGCTGACTGCGTCAGGTTCAGCATACCCGCGGCACGGGTGACACCACCAACATCAGCAACAGACACAAAAGAGCGCAAGGCGGTCAGGTCCAGATTTCGGGGCACATCACACTCCTTGATGATATCATTCAAAAGTATTCATTTTCATAATGTCATCACGCCCTCTAAATATCAAGCATGAAGATACGAGGATAAAGAAGCATCACGAAAGGGAATGACATGATGATCTCTGTTCGGACAAAATGCATCCATGCAGAATGCCAACCGAAGCCCCGTTCGCTGTGGCGGTACTTTGCACAGTGCCTTGCACTGCGACGCCAGCGGCAGCGTCTGAGCAATCTTGATGAGCATCTTCTCAATGATATCGGCGTCACGCCCACCGAAGCTTTTGTTGAAAGCCGCAAATCGGCTTGGGATGTCCCTGAACATTGGCACAAGTAGGCGCGATCCGGGCAGGACCTGCAATAATCCTGCCCAATTCAATCAGAATTGTGGTTAACACCCCGCTTCTACCTTGAAAATTAGGCGTCAACGGCCAATATTGGCAGCAAGGATGCCGTTTTGCGGCGCCACTGTTTCAATCTGGAGGTCTTGATGGCTCAATTTGATAGCGTAAGAACGGTCGGCGGGGTACGCACGGCCGAAATCGACGAGGGTCTGCGCGCCCATATGAACAAAGTCTACGGCACAATGTCCGTAGGCATGTTGATCACTGCACTTGCCGCATGGGCAATTTCCGGGCTGGCATCGACAACGGATCCGTCGCAGGCAGTTGCACAACTGGCAAACGGCAAAATGCTGACAAATCTTGGCGCGCTGATCTACGGCTCACCGCTGAAGTGGGTCATCATGTTCGCACCTTTGGCCTTCGTCTTCGGCCTGAGCGCGATGATCAACCGCATGTCTGCTGCAACAGCGCAAACGGTTTTCTACGTCTTCGCCGCAGTCATGGGGCTTTCGCTTAGCTCGATCTTCCTTGTCTACACAGGGTTTTCGATCATTCAGATCTTCCTGATCACGGCGATCGCTTTCGCCAGTCTGTCGTTCTGGGGTTACACAACCAAGAAAGACATTTCCGGTTGGGGCGCATTCCTGATCATGGGTGTGGTTGGTTTGCTGGTCGCGATGATCGTCAATATTTTCCTGCAATCGGAAGCGATCATGTTTGCGATTTCGGCGATTGGCGTTTTGATTTTCGCTGGCCTGACGGCCTATGACACCCAAAAGATCAAGAACGACTACATCGCGCACGCCGCACATGGCGATAGCGAGTGGTTGGGCAAGGCCGCCATCATGGGCGCGCTGAACCTCTATCTCGACTTTATCAACATGTTCATCTTCTTGCTGCAGCTGTTCGGCAGCCGCGAATAGATCTTGAATTGATCCAAGAACTAAGGGCTGATGGCAACATCAGCCCTTTTTCTTTTGCTCAAGGCCATCTCATGATTTCTTTGCCCATCACATCGATAACCGCCATTGCCGCAGGCACCCTGATCCTGCTTTTGACAATCAATGTCGTCAGGCTACGGCGCAGGGATCGTGTCGTACTGGGCGACAATGGCGACCGCACACTGACCAAAGCGATCCGCGGCCATGCCAACGCCGCCGAGCAATTCCCCATCGCACTGATCCTGATGGGTCTGGCAGAGCTTCAGGGCGCCGGCACATCTATTTTGGCCGTCATCGCCGCCATCCTCATCCTGGGCCGCAGCCTGCACGCGATCTATTTTGGCCTGACGGGCCTACATTGGCGCTTTCGGTTTTATGGAATGATGTTGACACTCTGGGCGCAAATCGGGCTGCTGGTAACCCTCGCCATCACGATCTTGCGCTAAGAAGATGCCCATCATTCGTAAAGACGACGCACCTGTAGACAGCCCCGACATACCGGATACGCTTGGCAACTTCACCGCCCGGCTGTTCAGTGATGCAGGCGGGTTGACCCAGTTTGGCGCCTTTACTGAGACGCTGCACCCCGGCTCAAGGTCGTCGCACAAGCACTGGCATCAAACCGAAGATGAATTCATTTTTGTGATCGCGGGCACCGTCATCGTCCACGAAGGTGACACCAGCACTGAAATCGGGGTTGGTGACGCGGCCTGCTTTCCCGCGGGCGCAGAGGTTGGTCATTGTCTGGAAAACGCCAGTGCCGAGGATGTCACCTATCTTGTGGTCGGCACTCGCGCGCCAAAGGATGTTGTCACCTACCCCGACAAAGACCGCAGGTTGATCTTCGACCGAACAACAAGAAAGCGCCGGTATGAGCATCTGGACGGCACGCCAGGCGACGCCCCAGAGTAACTCAAACGAAAAAGGCCACGCGCGAAGCGTGGCCCAATCATCGTCCGGTCAGCTGATCAATTACTTGATCTTGCCTTCCTTGTATTCGACGTGCTTGCGCACAACGGGGTCATACTTCTTGATGACCATCTTCTCGGTCATTGTACGTGCGTTCTTTTTGGTGACGTAGAAATGCCCGGTCCCCGCAGTGGAGTTCAGGCGGATCTTGATGGTGGTAGGCTTCGCCATGGCTCATCTCTCCTGGTTGCGGGCCGTGGTCGGCGCATCGCGTGAATCTCGTTGAAGATGCCTTTTACTCTGGCATGGGGCCGAGTCAACCGCAAAGGTGGGGGAATGGCAGGATTGTGGAGGGTTCGGGTTGCATATCGCAAGAATGAAGCAACGGTCACATGTTTTGCAGGGCTGTCGTCTGGCTTACCCATCCCGCCCCGGTTCATTCGGGTCACTCGAAAACAGTGCAATCTTGTTACCCTGAGGGTCGCGCAGGTAGCCTACATAGAAATATGGGCCATATGCGTCTCGGAAGCCCGGTTGGCCCTCATCAAAGCCGCCTGCGGCAACGGCAGCTGTATGAAGGTCGCGCACTTGGCGCTGGCTGCACGCCTCAAATGCGACCATGGCACCATTCCCAGCTGACGCGGGGCGCCCGTCAAAGGTTGGCTTCACGTAAAAATCAGGCAGCACGAGGGGCTGCCCCGCTGCGACCGGCAACGCATAACTGAGCCCCTCGGGCCCTTCCTTTAGCCCGTATCCAAGGGCCGGCAGAAACGCCGTGTAGAACTGTTTCGCCCGCGCGATGTCATCGGCCCCGACAGTGACATAGGCAATCATGCGGTCTACCCCCTGTGCAATGATGTCATCTGGTAACCGGATTATAACCGCAATGCAACGGACACAAATTTGTCTGTTAGCGGCGGGGCACGCTTTGGCATGCACCCGTTAAGATCATCATGCGCGGATGGCCTATAAGCCGGATTCTGTCCCGCGTGGTTGCCCACACATGGATGACCATTCATCTGGGGCACCTGTTGCCAAGCACCCTCTAGCTGCCAACCCGGACCGCCTGGGGTTCAAGCATCCCCGTCTTGCGACGCGAGGTCCCTATTTGGCATTGCTCCCGGTGGGGCTTGCCGTGCCGCTTGCGTTGCCGCTTGCGCGGTGGGCTCTTACCCCACCGTTTCACCGTGACCACGCATGCGTGGCCGTCTGTTCTCTGTGGCGCTTTCCCTGGGGTTACCCCCGCCGGGCATTACCCGGCACCGTGCTTTTTGGAGTCCGGACTTTCCTCGACATTGCTGCCGCAGCCATCCAGCCATCCGCGCAAATCCGGGGTTAGGCCCAAGCAGCGTTCACGTCAACGGGGAAACGTCGCGAAAGGTTCTGGATCATACCGGCGTCAGTTGCATCAAGTGGCCCTGCCGCATGTGGGCGGAAGCGCGAACGGAAAACGCTCAAGAGAAGATCTTCTTCGTCTGTCGCCGTGTAACCAAAACTCCGCATCAGTGGGACAAAGCGCACAGGATCCTCTGCAACCCAGTCTGTGGGCCATACCGACAATCCTTCAAGCGCCAGCCTGCGCCAGTCAAACCTTGGCCCCGGATCGATCTTGCGCCCCGGTGCCATATCCGAATGGCCAATCACGCGCTCTGGCCGGATACCCCAACGTGCCTTGATCCCCTTCAACAGATCAGTCAGTGCATCCATCTGTGCCGCTGCAAATGGCACAAAGCCGGTGTTGGCAAGTTCAATGCCGATAGAGCGGCTGTTCACATCTGTGACGCCGCCCCACTGCCCCTTGCCCGCATGCCAGGCCCGCATCGCCTCAGGCACCAGTGACAGCACTTCTCCATCTTCCGCTATCAGGTAGTGCGCGGACACCTCGGTCTCTGGATTGCACAGCGTTTCCGCCGCTGCCGCCGCAGATGCCATCGCCGTATAGTGAATGACCACCATATCAGGCGTCGCACCGTCGCGACGCGGCCCTTGGTTGGGCGATTGTCGGGTGGTCAGTTTCAGTTGTTCATTGCCTGAATAAATGGCGCCGGATCCCATCCGCAGGCAAAACCGTCGCCATCTGGATCAAGGCCGCGCCGATCACGCTCTGGCCCGCCGCGCGCAAGAAAATCACGCTGCGCATCATCCGGCGTCAGGTATTCAGCGCAATTGCGACGGAACCTGCCCTGCCCGGACAGAACAGAGCGGCTGTACCATTCCTGCCCCTTCACGTTGGGCGCATTCAACGCATATGCGACGATATTGGGGCCGGTATTTGCCGGGCGCTCAGGCACTGCTGTGGGGGTGATCTGTTCACGTGCTGCGGCCTGGGCTGCACGACGCTCAGCATCGCTTTCAATGGTTTCGCGACCCGACACGGCATCAAAGCTCTGTTCGTCCGACAGACCAGTGGTGCCTGCAAGCACAGGTGCGGGGTTGCTGGGCGAGGCATCAATACCTTGCGTACGCAGCGGGTCACTCCCCAGATTGGGCGCGGTGGCCTGCGGGGTTTGCGCGGCCGGCTGCGGTGCGGCCTGTCCGATCCCGGCTTGTGCCAGCGCGCTGCGCGGGATGGTTCCCTGCCCGCTGGAAGGCAATGAATTCACCTGTGGCGGCGGCACGATCGATGCGGTCTGACCGCTTAGCGCAGCCTCGCGCCGGGCCCGCTCCAACTCAAACTGTGAATAGTCATCAAAGCCGATACCACGCTCACGCGGCACTTCGGTAGAACTGCAAGCAGCCAACCCAAGGGCCACGGCGGCCAATAGAATGCCCGGTTTCATGATGTCTCACCTGCTGCACTGCGTCTTCTTTGACGGGCAGCCTACCACCACTTTGCAGGCTTGGCCACAAATCCGGCAGATTGCTCAAGGCTGTAAGCCACATTCAACAGTTCCGCTTCTTCCCAAGGCCGCCCGATCAGTTGCAGACCCAGCGGCAAGCCCTGCTTATCCACACCGGTTGGCACAGCGATGCCCGGCAGACCGGCAAGGTTCACCGTGACCGTAAAAATATCATTGAGATACATCTGGATCGGATCGGCGTCTGCCATTTCGCCCAAACCAAAGGCCGCGGACGGCGTCGCCGGTGTGAGGATCGCGTCAACGCCGTCGGCGAAGACAGTTTCGAAATCCTGTTTGATCAGCGCCCGCACTTTGCGCGCCCGGTTATAGTAGGCGTCATAGAACCCCGCCGAGAGAACATATGTCCCGACCATGACACGGCGCTGCACTTCCGCCCCGAAACCTTCGGCGCGGGTCTTTTCATACATCTCGGTGATGCCGTCGCCCTGTGCCAGTTTGGCACGGTGGCCAAAACGTACGCCGTCATAACGGGCAAGGTTGGATGATGCTTCAGCCGGGGCAATCACGTAATACGCAGGCAGTGCGTATTTCGTGTGTGGCAGTGTAATATCTACGACCCTGGCGCCTGCATCTTTCAGCATGGCGGTGCCATCGGCCCAGAGTTTCTCAATTTCTTCGGGCATCCCCTCCATGCGGTATTCCTTGGGAATGCCGATGGTCTTGCCTTTGATGTCACCGGTCAGCGCCGCCTCAAAATTCGGCACAGCCAGATCGGCGCTGGTGCTATCCTTGGGATCATGACCGCACATCGCTTCCAGCATGATCGCCGCATCGCGCACGTCTTTGGTCATTGGGCCCGCCTGATCCAATGACGACGCAAAAGCCACAACGCCCCAGCGGGACACGCGCCCATAGGTTGGCTTCATTCCGGCGATGCCAACAAATGCGGCTGGCTGGCGGATGGAACCACCGGTATCCGTGCCGGTCGCTGCCAGACAAAGGTCAGCAGCCACGGCGCTGGCCGATCCACCAGAAGACCCGCCTGGCGTCAATGCCGCATCGTCATTGCCGCGCCGCCATGGGTTGACTGCATTGCCGTAGACAGAGGTTTCATTGGACGACCCCATGGCAAATTCATCCATGTTCAGTTTGCCCAACATGACAGCACCGGCATCGAACAGTTGCGTTGTCACTGTAGATTCGTATTCGGGCTTGAACCCTTCCAAAATGCGGGATGCGGCCTGTGATGGCACGCCCTTGGTGCAAAACAGGTCTTTGATCCCCAGCGGAACACCGCACATATCGGGGGCATCGCCCGCCTTGATCCGGGCATCGGCGGCTTTGGCTTGTTCGGTGGCAATCTGGGGTGTGTTGTGAACAAACGCACCCAGCGCGCCTGCGCCTTCAATCTCCGTCAGGCAGGCCTGCGTGATTTCAGCGCTGGTAGTGTCGCCCTTGCGCATCGCGTCACGGGCCTGGGCAATGGTCAGTTTGCTAAGTTCGGACATTATTCAACCACCTTCGGCACAGCAAAAAACCCTTCACGGGCGTCAGGGGCATTCTTCAGAACAGCCTCTTGCTGGCTGCCATCGGTCACCACATCTTCGCGCCGTTTCAGGCGCTGCGGGGTCACGGATGTCATCGGCTCCACGCCGTCGACATCAACCTCATTGAGTTGTTCAATAAACCCAAGGATCGCGCTGAACTCAGACGCCAGCGCAGGCAGGGCTTCGTCGTCGACCTTGATGCGGGCCAGCTTGGCCACACGGCGGGCGGTTTCGGTGTCAATCGACATTTGGCGTCTCCGGGTAAAACTTGGGATTGCTTTAGCGATCTGTGCGCCCGGTCGCAAGCATATGGCGGGTGTAAACATGGATCATCCAACCCGGTGTGATCCCGTTCAGCACATGCCGGTTGAAATCTGGGCCATGCGGTCAGACATCGCAAAGGACCCCTGCGCCGTGACCGGAACGTTCAGCTACTGGCGTTTTTGCGCAAAGAAGTCCTTTAACAACGCCTCGGAAGCCCGCGCATCCAGACCGTCGTAAACCTCTGGTACGTGATGGCACTGCGGATGGCTGAACACGCGCGGCCCCTGGGCGATGCCGCCAGATTTCGGATCAGCAGCCCCGTAGTACAGACGCGCAATCCGCGCGTTGCTGATTGCCGCCGCGCACATCGGACAAGGCTCCAGCGTGACGTAAAGATGATACCCTGCCAACCGCTCCTGCCCCAATGCGGCACAGGCCGCACGGATTGCCAGGATCTCAGCATGGGCCGTGGGATCATTCAATTCCCGCGTGCGATTGCCGGCCTGTGCGATCACGCCACCGGGGCCACTGACCACCGCACCCACGGGGACTTCACCCCGCGCGGCGGCTGCGCGCGCCTCAAAAAGGGCAATATTCATATGCGATCGAAAGATCATACTACTTTCATGGCGGTTGCCGCTGTGTCAGACAAGACCAAAGCCATGTTCGGAATTTCCATGACCCAAGATATCTATGACCCAGTCTTCGTGGCAAACCTGTTTGATCGCTGTTCTTCGAACTACCGCAGATGGAGCTTGATCAGTTCTTTGGGTTTTATCTGGCTCTGGCGCAAGCAATGTGTCGGCTTGCTTGCAAAGCCACCCACAAAAAAACCAGTGATTGTCGATCTAATGGCCGGCACTGGTGAGATTTGGCCGCATCTGCTCTCTCGCTTTCCTGATACAGGCGTAATTCTTGCGGTGGATATCTCGCCCCGGATGCATATTGAAGCGGTGGAACGACTACACAAGAACCGCACTGATCAGATCGAGCATCTTGAGGCTGATGCGCTGCAAACAGACCTCCCGACAGATCACGCAGATATGCTTGTCTCCACCTTTGGCCTGAAAACCTTCAATCCCGATCAGCAGACGATACTTGCTAAGCAGATAGCGCGCATCTTGAAACCCGGCGGCAGCTTTTCCGTGATAGAGGCATCCGATCCAAAAGGGTGGGTCCTGCGACCGCTGTATCGCACCTACCTTGATAGAATGTTGCCGTGGGTTGAGCGGTTGTTCCTGAAAGGCGCGCAGGATTTCAGCATGATTGGTACCTACACTCGGAACTTTGGCAGCAGCACACATATGGCCGAAGCTTTGGCGGCGGAGGGTCTTGAAGTCACCTATCGAGCGCATTTTTTTGGCTGTGCCAGCAGTGTATCGGGCAAGAAGCCGATTGCGCCACCCGCCGCACAACCTTAAACCCACCCCTATGTCTGACACCCCTCCTCCAGGCGATCGCATCGCCAAGGTCCTGTCCCGTGCAGGCATTGCCAGCCGCCGCGAAGCAGAGCGTATGATCGAAGCTGGTCGCGTCAGTGTGAACGGAAAAACCATCACCAGCCCTGCGCTGAACGTCACACCCGATGACAGGATCGTTGTCGATGGCAAACAGGTCGGCGCACCTGACGCACCGCGCCTGTGGTTGTATCACAAACCCGCAGGTCTTGTGACAACCGAACGGGATGAAATGGACCGGCCAACCGTTTTCGGATCGCTCCCTGAAAACATGCCGCGTGTCATGTCTGTCGGGCGGCTTGATCTGAACTCCGAAGGGTTGCTGCTGCTGACCAATGACGGCGAGATGAAGCGCAAGCTGGAACTGCCGTCAACGGGATGGCTGCGCCGCTACCGCGTGCGCATCAACGGATCAGTCAGCGAGGCAAAGCTCGACGCACTTCGCGAGGGGATCACGGTCGAGGGCATCACCTATCAACCGATGGTCGTCACCTTTGACCGCCAGCAAGGGGCCAACGCCTGGCTGACGGTTAGTCTGCGTGAAGGCAAGAACCGCGAAATTCGCCGCGCCATGGGCGAAATCGGCGTGACCGTGAACCGCCTGATCCGCGTCAGCTATGGCCCGTTCCAACTTGCCAATCTCAAGCAGGGCGAGGTCGAGGAAATCCGCCAGCGCGTTGTGCGCGATCAACTGGGACTATCGGGCAAACCCACCCCGACACGCATACGCAAACCTACCAATAGGGCCCCGACGGGGAAAAAGTCGTCACGATGAACCTTGTCCTGTCAATGCCGTTATGCATGGTAGTGGCAAGAGAAAACACTGGGGGACTACGACGTTGGCCGACCTTATTACACTGGAAAACGCAACAAATCTGATCATGCTGTGCTTTTTGCAGGCTGTTTTGGGCTTTGATAACCTGCTTTATATCTCGATCGAAAGCCAACGCGCGCCCGCTGCGCACCAAAAGGCCGTGCGCATGTGGGGGATCATCATCGCGGTCGTTTTGCGGGTCGTTTTGCTTTTCGTGATGATCAGCCTGATTGATGCGCTGGCCGAACCTTTCTTTATCATGGATTGGGAGGGCGTGCTGGAAGGAGCGGTGAACTTTGCCACCATCGTCTTTGTCTTTGGCGGCATCTTCATCATGTACACGGCCGTCAAGGAAATCGCGCATATGCTGTCAGTGGAACATCTGGACCATGACGTGAATGGAAAATCCGGAAAATCAGCGGTGCAGGTTGTCATGCTGATCGTCATCATGAACCTTATTTTCTCTTTCGACTCCGTGCTTTCCGCACTGGCCATCACCGATGTGTTCCCGATCCTTGCCTTTGCGATCATTCTTTCGGGCGTGGCCATGTTGCTCCTGGCCGATGGTGTGACACGGTTCCTTGAGAAGAACCGGATGTATGAGGTGCTCGGCCTCTTTATCTTGCTGATTGTTGGTGTTGTTCTGCTGGGTGAAGCCGGCCCCGCTGCCGCCCACGCGATGCATGATGATGCCTTGCAGATCAAAGTCTTGGGTCAGGACATCATCCCGATGTCAAAATCAACTTTCTACTTCTCTGTTGTCGTTCTGGTTGCGGTGGAAATCATTCAATCCGGCTATAGCCGCAAGCTCAATGCAGAGCGCGCGGCGCATCAGAGAACCTCTTAATTGACGCCCCTCATCCCGACCTGAAAGGCCAAACCCCTGAAGGAGTGAGTGAAGAAATGATGCGTTTGATCCTCTTGATGACCTTTGTGGCGGTGGTTGCAATTGCCGTCATGACGATGCTGGGAACACTGCAAGCGGTCGCGCAGGCGGCAAACGGAAAGGATGACACACCGATGCCCGAAAAATTTCGACGGATCACGTACCTTCTGCTGATTTTGCTGATGCTTGGCGTGACCTCCGGCCTGTTGGGGGCTGCGTAATGGCCAAGCGGTTTGGCGGGAAATTCAGCCCCGACGGGCAAAGCGCAAGGCCACGCGATAGGGTGCAGGCGACCAAGCCTGTTGCGGGTGGTGCAGCGATCAAGCTGCTTTACCTGCCGCCAATCCTGCTGGCGTTCACATCGCTGAACAATGGGGCCGCGACGCTCGTGCTCGCCTTGATCGGTGCGGCTATTCTCACCCTTGCCGCATGGTTGCTGGGTGAAGGGATTGCGGCCGAAGCCGCCTATAACGCCCGCAAAATCGCCCGCCGCCCTGCGGTGCCCCGCAAAATGATGGCGTCTGCCCTGACCGGTATCGGCGTGGCGGTCGCAGCCTTCACAGGTGACAGCGGGATGGTGGCCTCCGGCCTTTACGGGATCGCCGCCGCTGGCTTGCACGTCGCCACCTTCGGTATCGACCCGCTGACCGACAAACGGATGGAAGGTGTCGATACTTTCCAACAGGATCGCGTCGCCCGTGTGGTGGATGAGGCTGAAATCTACCTGGATGTGATGAAATCACAAATCGAGGGGCTATCGGACCGTCGCCTGACGGATCGCGTGACAGATTTTCAAACCATCGCCCGTCGCATGATCCGCACCGTCGAAGAAGACCCGCGCGACCTGACCGGCGCGCGTAAATTCCTGGGCGTCTATCTGATGGGTGCCCGCGATGCGACGATCAAATTTGTCGATCTCTATAGTCGAAACAAGGATGCCGATGCGCGCGCAAACTACGCCGCGCTGCTGGCTGATCTGGAAGAAAATTTCGCCGCCCGCACCGAAAAAATGCTGCTGGATGACCGCAGCGATATGGATGTGGAAATCAACGTGCTGCGCGACCGCCTCCAGCGGGAAGGCGTTAGCCTGAAACCAAAAGGGAATGATTAATGTCTGAAACTGTACGCCAGAAAGCCGAAGCCGCCTTGGCTGACGTTGAAAAGATCACCGCCGTTGTTTTGGCCGAACCTCAGGGCGACGTCGTCCCACTGGACAAGGCCGATGCACCCACCAGCGAAGAGATCAACAAACGGGTGGCTGAGTTGGACATGTCCGATACCAACTCTATCGTCTCATTCGGCTCTGCCGCGCAGGCCGAGTTGCAGGAAATCAGCCAATCCATGCTGGCCGGGGTGCGTAACAAAGACGTCGGCCCCGCAGGTGACAGCCTGCGCAACATCGTAACAACGGTCCGCGGTTTCTCGATCTCTGAACTGGACGTACGCCGCGAACGCAGCTGGTGGGAAAAACTGCTGGGCCGTGCCGCGCCCATGGCCAAATTCGCCGCCCGCTTTGAAGAAGTGCAAGGCCAGATTGACCATATCACCGATGACCTGCTCAAGCATGAGCATGTGCTGCTGAAGGATATCGAAAGCCTCGATATGCTCTACGACAAGACGCTTAGCTTTTATGATGAACTGGGCCTTTATATTGCCGCGGGTGAAGCCAAACTGGCCGATCTTGATACCAACACCATCCCCGCGAAAGAGGCCGAAGTGCAGGCCGCAGCCGAAGATCAGGCCGTGATGCAAGCGCAGGAGCTGCGCGACATCCGCGCCGCCCGCGATGATCTGGAACGCCGGGTCCATGACCTGAAACTGACCCGTCAGGTGACAATGCAATCGCTGCCGTCGATCCGACTGGTGCAGGAGAATGACAAGTCGCTTGTAACCAAGATCAACTCCACCCTGGTCAACACTGTTCCGCTTTGGGAAACACAACTGGCACAGGCCGTCACCATCCAACGCTCTGCCGAAGCAGCAGAAGCGGTGCGCGACGCCAACGACCTGACCAATGAATTGCTTAAGGCCAATGCCGAAAACCTGCGCACAGCCAACAAGACCATCCGCGAAGAAATGGAACGCGGCGTATTTGACATCAATGCCGTAAAAGAGGCCAACACCAACCTGATCGCCACCATCAACGAAAGCCTTGAAATCGCCGATGAAGGCAAGCGCAAGCGCGCCGAAGCTGAGGTGGAGTTGCAGAAAATGGAGCACGAGTTGAAAGAGACGCTCGCCGCTGCCAAGGCCCGCAAGACGGGCACAGGCGACGCTATCGGCACCGCAGCAGGCGCCGACTAGCCATGGGTTTTGGGGGCATTCAGCGGCGTGCCATCATGCTTGCCTGCGCGACAGGGCTGATGGGTTGTGAGCTGTTCATGCCTCCGGTCCCGCCGGCGCCGTTACCTTTACCAGAGGCACCAGCGCCGCCGGCGGAACCTGTTGTGACCCCACCCAGCCAGGCCAGCCGTGACCTGGCAACATATTACAGGCGTTTGCAAAACGACCTGCTGGGGCAGGGGTTGCTGCGCGGTGACGGTGGCGGGTCGGATACGCCGTTTACGGATACGCAGCTGGCCCGCAACTTTGTGCGCATTGCACTGTTCAACGAATACCGTGACGACAGTGATTTCCAGCAACCGCAAGCAACTGTTTCCAAGTTGCGCCGCTGGGGCAGCCCCATTCGCATGTCGGTGGAGTTTGGTGACACCGTCCCGCTGGCCCAGCGCGATGCTGATCTGATCAGCGTGACCAGCTATGCCGCGCGCTTGTCGCGCAACACTGGCGTTCTCGTCACAATCACGGATGAGAACCCCAATTTTCACGTGCTGTTTCTGGGAGAGGACGACAGGCGGGCCTATGGTGATACGCTGCGCGCGCTGATCCCCAATATCTCGGACGCGACAGTGCGCACATTCGTGAACCTGCCGCGCGAGCAGCTTTGCGTGGTAATCGGTACTTTTGCTGCCGGGCAATCCACCTATACCAAAGCAGTCGCCATGATCCGCGCCGAGCATCCCAATCTGATGCGCAGTGCGTGTATCCACGAAGAACTGGCGCAAGGCATGGGGCTGGCCAATGATAGCCCCGGTGCACGCCCTTCGATCTTTAATGATGATGAGGAGTTTGCTCTTTTGACAGGTCACGACGAACTCTTGCTGCGGATGCTCTATGATCCGCGCTTGCAAGCGGGCATGGACCCGGCAGTTGCAGCACCAATCGCAAGACAGATCGCACGAGACGTTTTGGCCGCAGGGGCAAGTTAACCACTCTGTTAAAGCGACTTAATCCGGGGCTCTTTGACGTCTTCTTTCTTGAATGCCTGTTTCAGTAAATCCGTGATCGCCCCCTTTGCCTTTTGGGCGGGTGGCATCATGAGTTTGGTCAGATCATCCAGGTATCCTGCGGCGATATCTGTTACATCCTCACCCAGATATTTGGTGCTCATGAACTTGAGACTACCCGAAAGCGCCGACTGCAAGCTTTTGTCTTTGCTCAAACCGGCATCAATCATCGCCTCGTTGAACTGGGCCTTCTCATCCTCGGACATCAGTGCTTCGATCAGAACCGGTAGTGCATCGGGCTTTATACGGATCAAAGCAGTATCAAAGCTGGCGTCCGTGATGTGACCAAGTTTGTTGACCTGCTCTTTCACATGCGCCTGAACAACCGGATTTTCGACACCAAAGACAAGGTAGCCGCCGTCCCGCACAAATCCGCGCGGGTTGGACAATGCATCCTTCGCACGGCGATCAAGGTTCGCCTCAGCATTTGTTGCCTCCCTCATGTCGACTTCGAACAGCAGATTGCGCGCTTTCGCCCGCGTTATCTTCAACTGTGACATCAACTCATAGAGGCTGGCATCCCTTGACACGACCCCCGCGGCGCGCAGGGCCTCGAACAACTTTATATCCCGCTCTCGCGCGGGTAAGACGCCGAATGCGGGCTCTGTGCTATCTTTGAAAATCTTTTTGAGGATTTCCTTCGCTTTATCGGATGTTAGATCATCGACTGCTGCGATGTTGATCATTGGCAATAGCTCTCTCAGAATTGTATTTATTGGCTAAATTTTCTGGAAGACGATATAACACGTCAATACAGTTTGGAGTAGCACAACATGGGCATTTTCGATTTTCTGACGGGCGAGTTTATCGACGTCATCCATTGGACTGACAACACCCGCGACACCATGGTCTGGCGATTTGAGCGTGAAGACCACGAGATCAAATATGGGGCCAAGCTGACGGTCCGCGAAGGTCAGGCGGCGGTTTTTGTGCATGAAGGCCAGCTGGCGGATGTCTTTACCCCCGGCCTTTACATGTTGGAAACCAACAACATGCCGATCATGACCACGCTACAGCATTGGGATCATGGCTTTCAAAGCCCGTTCAAATCCGAGATTTATTTCGTCAATACAACGCGGTTTTCAAACCTCAAATGGGGCACCAAGAACCCTATTATGCTGCGCGACCCTGAATTCGGGCCGACACGTCTGCGCGCCTTTGGCACCTACACTGTCAAAGTATCCGACGCGGCGGTGTTCCTACGCGAGATCGTAGGGACCGACGGTGAGTTTACAATGGACGAGATCAGCTATCAGATCCGCAACATCATCGTGCAGGAATTCAGCCGCGCAATTGCAAAATCAGGCATTCCGGTTCTCGACATGGCGGCAAATACCGCAGAGGTCGGGCAGTTGGTGGCCAGTGCCATTGATCCAACGCTCAAGCAATACGGATTGACGATCCCCGAGCTTTATATCGAAAATATCAGCCTGCCGCCCGCCGTTGAAAAGGCGCTGGATGAGCGCACATCTCGCGGTGTTGCGGGCAATCTTGATGAGCATATGAAATGGAAGGCAGCGGAGGCCATGACCATGGAAGGCTCTGCCGCTGGCAATGCGATGGGTATGGGCATGGGGGCTGGCCTTGGCATGCAAATGGGTCAGATGAACAGCCCATGGAGCCAAGCCGTGCCGCAAGCGCCACAATCCCCTACCCCTCCTCCGCCACCACCACCGGTTGAGCATGTCTGGCATATCGCTGATGCGGGCAACGTCACAGGCCCCTATTCCAAGGCCAAACTAGGCCGCATGGTCACCGAAGGCAGCCTGAACCGCGACAGCATGGTCTGGACCCAAGGGCAGGATGGATGGATGAAGGCTGGCGATGTGACCGAGCTGGCCCAGCTATTCACCGTCATGCCACCGCCGCCACCG
>CAKMYZ010000002.1:246147-350958 GCA_929200255.1 uncultured Alphaproteobacteria bacterium
CCGCCACCGGGAACGTGATCACGGCTTGGGTGACCTGACAAGGCGGCGCCCTAAGTTATCAGTCATGAGCATCAGGAGATTGACGAGATACCTGCCACAGCGGCGCACATGCCTCAAATTGGGGCATGGCCTGATGATCCCTTTGTTAATCTGGTTCATTGTCGTGACGCCGGATGACGTCTTGCCCTTTGGCAAGGCGGCATTCCAGTTTCACTCGGTTCTTGCGTTGGTCTTTGTTACGGTTTCGCTGATCTGGATGGCGGATTACATGCGGCGTGGGTTAGCAGGCCGACCTGGCCCGAAGCTGGGGCCAAAGGGACGGCTTGCCCATCGGGTCTTGCACACAGCCATCGTGTGGGGTTTGATTGGTGTGGCCATCACCGGCTTTTTGCTGGGGCTGACCTCAAACAAACTGCTCAAGGCTGGCGGGTTTTTACCCATCGCCCCACCATTGGGATTGCCGGAAGCGCATAAGATCATCGGCACGTTCCATATCTACGAATTCTATATCCTTGGTTTGGTTGTTGCCGCCCACGCAGGCTTTCATATCTGGCGACATGTCTGGCTGCGTGATAATGCCTTACGCATCATGGCCCCCAAAAAATGGCACAAGTTCCTATGATCGCGTGTTTCATGCATAAGATACTGTAAATGCCCCAAGTACAGCGCACACATGCCGAACACCGTTTTCCCTGCGACACTTGCGGGTCGGATCTCCGGTTTGATCCGGGCGATCATCAACTGATTTGCGACCACTGTGGCAATATCGAACAGATCGAAAGTGCCGGCCCCTGGACAGGCAGCATCACCGAACTGGACTTTCGCCAAGCTGTTGAAGAACGTCTGGCAGATGCGGACATCGAGGAAACTCGCGTCAACAAATGCCCCAATTGCGGCGCGCAAACAGAGTTTGACCCCGATATCCATGCCGCCGAATGCCCGTTCTGTGCCACACCCGTCGTAACCGATACCGGCGCGCACCGGCATATCAAGCCACGCGGTCTACTGCCTTTCGAGCTGGATGAAAAACTGGCCCGTAGTGCCCTTGTCGATTGGCTGGGCAGCCTGTGGTTTGCACCAAACGGATTGACCGACTACGCCCGTAAGGGCCGCAAAATGAACGGTATCTATGTGCCCTACTGGACCTTCGATGCTGACACCAAAAGCCAATACACCGGCCAACGCGGTACGCACTACTATGAAACAAAGACGGTCGTACGCGATGGCAAACGCAAGCAGGTCCGCGTGCGAAAAACCCGTTGGCGCCGCGTATCTGGCCGGGTGGCGCGCTTCTTTGATGACGTGCTCGTGCTCGCCTCGCGCTCACTACCAAAAAAATACACCGATGGGCTCGAGCCGTGGGACCTGTCCGCGCTGGAACCCTACAAGCCCGAATACCTCGCCGGGTTCCGGGCCGAAGGGTACCAGGTTGAGCTGACAGATGGCTTTGATGAGGCCCGCGCCTTTATGGATCGGATGATCCGGCGCGATGTGAAATACGACATCGGCGGAGACGATCAACGCATCGGCAGTGTTGATACCGACGTGCGCGATGTCACCTTCAAACATATTCTGCTTCCGGTTTGGTTGGCCGCCTATAAATATCGGGGCAAAACCTACCGGTTTGTGGTGAACGGGCGCACGGGCCGCGTGCAGGGTGAACGACCATACTCAGCTTGGAAGATCGCCTTCGCTGTGCTGGCCGGCCTCATCCTTGCGCTTATCGCTGGGTTCGTTATCGCGAACAGCCAGTAACTCTGAAGGAGATCCCGCGATGATCCTGTGCTGCGGTGAAGCCCTGATCGACATGTTGCCGCACGAGACGGTAGCGGGTGAAAGCACCTTTGCGCCGCATGCCGGTGGATCCGTTTACAACACAGCTATTGCACTTGGGCGCCTGGGCGCACCCGCCCAGTTTTTCACTGGCCTCTCGTCTGATCTCTTCGGTGATGTGCTGCGCGACGGGTTGGCCGCCTCCAAAGTGGACAGCACCCCCGCCGCCATCTCTGACCGCCCCACAACACTGGCCTTTGTGACATTGACCAACGGCCATGCCTCCTATGCGTTTTACGATGAAAACACAGCCGGTCGGATGCTGACCCTCGCTGATCTACCGCATGTGACTGCTGATGCGATGTTCTTTGGCGGTATCAGCCTTGTCGCTGAACCCTGTGGTGCCGCCTATGAAGCGCTGATACTGCGCGAGGCCCCGCAGCGGCTGACAATGATCGACCCGAATATCAGGCCGTCATTTATCACTGATGAAGACGCCTATCGCGCGCGCCTAACCCGGCTGCTGGATGTCGCAGATATCATCAAGACATCTGACGAAGATTTGGCATGGATCACGGGAAACACAGATGCGCAGGCGCTGTTGGCACAGACCGGTGCGCAGGTCGTCCTGCTCACCCGTGGCGGTGAGGGCATCCGTGTTGTGACACAGGCAGGCGCGATCGATGTGCCCGCGCAAAAGGCCACGGTTGTCGACACAGTTGGCGCGGGTGACACGTTCAGCGCGGGTTTCCTCGCGCATTTGCACAAGACCGGCCATCTGACCAAGGCGGCCCTTGCTTCTGCCGACCTGCCCGCCGCTGCGGCCTTTGGGGCCAAAGTCGCGGCCATCACGGTCAGCCGTGCAGGGGCCAATCCGCCTTGGGCGTCAGAGCTGTGAGGGCCCTGATCCAACGGGTGACCAAGGCCTCTGTCACCGTCGATGGCGCTATGATCGGAGAGATTGGCGCAGGCCTGCTGATCCTCGTCTGTGCGATGGAGGGCGACGACGCCGATAAATCCGCAGCGCTGGCCGCCAAGATCAGCAAGCTGCGCATCTTCACCGATGAGGCGGGCAAGATGAACCGATCATTGGTTGATACCGGGGGTGCCGCTCTGATCGTCAGCCAGTTCACTTTGGCTGCCGATACCTCACGCGGCAACAGGCCGGGATTTTCGCAGGCAGCTAAGCCCGGCGCCGGCCGTGCGCTTTATGAACAATTTGTGCAAGATATCGATGCCTTGGGCATTCCGACCGCCACCGGGTCATTCGGGGCGGATATGGCCGTCAACCTGACCAATGACGGCCCCGTCACCATCTGGTTGGACGTCTAGGCCAACTGACGCAAGGTCCGCCCCAGCGCACTGACTGCAAAAACCGCAACAGCCACGCAAATGATCGCAGGCCCAACCGGCACGTCCAGGAGCACCGCAAGCCGTAGCCCTGCAACAGCCGAAAGCGCACCGATTGCCATAGAGAGCAGCGCCATCCGTTCAGGCGTGGTGGCATAGCTGCGCGCGGAAGCCGCAGGAATGATCAGCATCGCGGTGATCAGTAACGCCCCTACAACCTTGATCGCAACTGCCACGACCGCGGCCAGAAGCAGCGTCAGTATCAACTGCGCGCGGCGCGGGTTGAGGTCGGCCGCATAGGCCAGATCTGGGCTGAGCGTCGCTGTCAGCATCGCTTGCCATTGCCACCACAGGATCGCCACGACAATGGCGCCGCCACCCCAGATCACAGCCAGATCCATCCGCGTGACACTCAGCACATCACCAAACAAATAGGCATCCAGATCGATGCGTTGCCCCGGTATCAGGGTCACAGCAACCAACCCCAACGCCAACGCGCCATGGGCCAGCACACCCAGCATGGTATCAACAGATGTCCTCTGCCCGCTCAGGCCGTGGATCAGCAAGGCCATGGCCAAGGCGACCATGCCAACGCCCAGCGTGATCGATGTGCCAAAAAGCAGCGCAAGGGCCACGCCCAGTACGGCCGCATGTGCGGTTGCATCACCAAAATAGGCCATGCGCCGCCAGACAACAAAACACCCCAGCAGCCCCGCCGCCATGGCCGTGCCCACCCCCGCCAGTGCAGCGCGCATCAGAAAATCGTCAAGCATTATTCGGCTGCCTCGTGATGGTGATGCGTGTGGTCATGATCATGATCGTGTTCATGTCGGTACAGTGCCAACGCACCCCCGGTCCCGGTGCCAAACAATTCGCGATAGGCTGGCGTGGCCGAGACAACCTCCGGCGTGCCTTCACAACAAATATGACCGTTGAGGCAAATCACCCTGTCCGATGCGCTCATCACGACATGCAGTTCGTGGCTGACCATTAGCACAGCACACCCCAGATCGCGGCGCACCGCATCAATCTGGCGATAAAAGGCAGCAGAGCCCGGTTGGTCCAGACCCTGCGTTGCCTCATCCAGCATCAGCACATCCGGTTTCCCCAAAATCGCCCGCGCCAACAGCACCCGCTGGAACTGCCCGCCAGACAGCGACGCCATCTGCCGCTCGGTCAGTCCCGCGACACCGGCCTTTTCCAAGGCCTCTTCGGCGGCGGCCCGGTCAACCGCCTTTGGTAAATTCAGAAACCGCCGCACCGTTATGGGTAGTGTCGGATCAATATGCAGTTTTTGCGGGACATAGCCGATGCGCAACCCCGCCGCCCGTATGATCGTGCCCCTGCGCGGCTTCAAGGCCCCGATCAGGACCCGCAGCAGCGTTGACTTGCCAGACCCGTTGGGGCCGACAATCGTGACGATCTCTCTGGGCTCCAGCGACAGACTCACCCCGTGCAGCACAGTCTGACCACCATGGCCAAAATCAATGTTGCGCGCATCAATCAGACTCATAACCCGGCCTCCGGCTGGCAGTGCGGGCACAGGCCTTCGGCTTCGACCACCGTCTGCTCGACCACGAACCCGCTTTGGGTGGCTGTTTCCCCCAATGCCGCTTCAACCTGCGCTTCCTCAACAGCCCCGCAACTGCGGCAAATCATGAAAGCCGGATCATGGGCCACACCCGGATGCATACAGGCGATGAAGGCATTGAGGGACTCAATGCGATGCACAAAGCCCTGTTCCACCAGAAATGTCAGCGCACGATAAGCGACGGGCGGTTTGGAGCCAAGCCCTTCAGCATCCAGCCGGGCCAGCACATCATAGGCCCCCATAGCGGCATGGCTTTCCAGCAGGATTTCCAGCACACGACGGCGCACCGGGGTCAGGTTGACGGAGCGCGCAGCACATACAGCATCCGCAGTCGACAGTGCAGACCGAATACAGGCTGCATGATCATGGGTGGTGAAACCGGGGGTATCCTGAGGCATAGGCAACTCTTGTTATGTTATAACATCCGAGTTATATGATCGGCGCTCTCAAAGGACAAGGACTCCACCATGATTCGCTACATCGCCCCAATCACGCTACTTCCATTGACGGCCTATGCTGAGGTCCCAAAGGTGATGACGGATATTGCCCCGATCCACAGCCTGACCGCGCAAGTGATGGGTGATCTAGGCACGCCGGATTTGTTGCTCCCCCCCGGCGCTGACCCGCATGACTTTGCCCTGCGGCCCAGTGATGCGGATCGTCTGAGTGACGCAGCGCTGGTGATCTGGGTGGGCCACGGGCTGACGCCATGGCTGGAAGAACCGCTGGAGGTCCTTGCACCATCAGCAACGCAGCTGGAGTTGCTGGAAACGGACGGGTGGGAGACGCTTGAAAACCGTGAATTGAAGGAGATCGGTGTCGAGGATGATCATGACCATGAAGACGATCACGGGCATGACGAGGATGACCATGACGACCATGATGACCATGATGAAGAACATGGCCACGACGATCATGACGAAGACGACGGTCACGATGCACATGGACATGACGCACATGACCACGGCGAATTTGACCCACATGCGTGGGGTGATCCTGACATTGCTCAGGTTTGGCTGGGGCATATCGCAACGGCCTTGTCCGAGATTGACCCCGACAATGCAGCAACCTATTTGGCCAACGCAGAGGCCGCGCAGGCCAACATCGCGTCACTTGATGCCACGCTGACCGCCCGCCTGACACTGCTGGCAGGGAAAAACTACATCCTGCCACATGACGGTTATCAATATTTTGAGGTGCATTATGGCCTGACGGCCGTTGGCGCATTGGCCGATGGCGATGGGCGCACGCCGGGACCCGCACAGGTCGCAGCCCTGCGAGATAAAATGACTGCAGAGGGGATCAATTGCGTCTTCAGTGATCGTGCTATCGGTGACCGTTGGGCAACCATTCTGACAGAGGGCACCAACGCCAACACTGCCAGACTTGATGCGATTGGCGTCGGATTGACGGCAGGTCCTGCGCTTTACGCGGATCTGATGGAACGTCTTGGCACGTCGTTTGAGGGCTGCCTGGCGGAGTGATCAGAAATCGGTGGGCGCACCGCCTTCGGCCTTGCGCCGGTCAACAAAGGCGGTGAGCTCCTCCTTGACCGCTTCGTCCATTGGCGGCTTTTCAAACTGGGCGACAATATCCTTGAACCTGTGGTGCGCGCGCTCTGCCGTCCAGACGCCGCCTGCAGCTTCCCAGGCTTCAAAGTTGCGCCAGTCGGCCAGGAACGGCTGATAGAACGCATCCTCATAGCGATCCTGTGTATGCTCGACCCCAAAGAAATGACCGTTGGGGCCAACCTCTTTGATCGCTTCAATCGCGATATCATCGGGGCCAGTGGCCACCACCTGAGGTTCCATATACCGCTGGATCATTTGCAGGACTTCGCAATCCATCACAAATTTTTCAGGGCTGGCGATCAGCCCACCCTCAAGCCAACCGGCCGCGTGATAGACAACGTTTGTGCCCGACTGCACCGCAGCCCAGAGCGAATTTGATGTTTCCCACATCGCTTGCCCATCAGGGACATTGGCCGCGCAAACGCCAGACGACCGCATCGGCAGGCCGTAGAACCGCGCCATCTGGCCCGTCATCTGCGTCGCGCGCATGTATTCGGGTGTGCCAAAGGCAGGTGCGCCTGATTTCATATCGACATTGCTGGTAAAAGTGCCGATCACACAGGGCGTGCCGGGGCGCACATATTGGAACAATGCAATCGCGCTGATCGCCTCTGCAATGGACAGGGTTACTGCCCCGCTCATTGTCACAGGCGCCATCGCGCCCGCCAGCGTAAAGGGCGTCACCACAACCGCCTGCCCACGTCGCACGCAACGCAAACAGCCGTCAATCATCGGCACATCATGTTTCAGCGGCGAGGTGGAGTTGATGTTGGTGTACATATGCGGCTTGGCGGCAAACTGCTCTTCACTCAGGCCCCCAGCGATCTTGACCATCTCCATCACATCTTCGACCCGCTCTTTGCCCAGCGAATAGGCGTGGGCCACTTTGTCCGTCAGGATCATCTTGTCATAAACCACATCAAGGTGGCGGACAGAGGCATGCACGTCCACCGGTTCAACCGGATAGCCGCCTGCGAAATGGATGCAGTTGAAGTACTGGGTCAGACGCAAAAGGTTTGCACATTGGGCGCGGGTCCCAGACACCTTTTTGCCGATCTCCAAATCGTAGTAATTCGGCGGTGAGGACACGTTCCCAAATAGGGTATGCTTGCCGCCAATCGTGATCTTTCTTTCGGGGTTGCGTGGCGTGATGTCGAATTGCGCAGGCGCCGCACTCAACATTTCCATCACCCAGTCGCGGCCCATCCGCACATTGGTACCGCTCACAGTGCAGCCCGCCTGCCTGAACAGCGCCAGCGCTTCTTCGTTCAGGAACTCGATACCGACATCTTCAAGAATACGCATCGCACCATCGTGGATGGCCTGCACACCGTCGCCGTCCAGCGGTTCTGTTGGGCGATCCGTGTTGACAGGCAGTCGCCATGGCATCTGTTCGATCACAGCCGTGCCGCGCCGCGTCGCCGCCCCTGCACGCCCGCCGCCGCGACGTCGTGGTTTGCCTGTATCCGCCATCGTCAAATCCTTCCGCTTGCACGTTGAAGGATGTCAAAGGTCAGCGCGGCAGTATGACCGGAAACCGACATTCATTGTCGGAAACAGGATCAGACACCCGTTTGTTGGCGCAGCCAGTTGGGTATTTCGGCGATGGACGGCAGAACAACATCCGCAAAAGGGGCAAGTTCCTCTATCGGTGCAGGGCCCGTCAGAACGCCGATTGTCCGCATCCCAGCCGCGCGCCCTGCGTGTAGGTCATGCGTGCTGTCGCCAACCATAGCGCAGGCATCAGGTGTCAGGCCGGTGGCATCACAAAATGCATATAACTGCCCGGCCTCCGGCTTGGCGCCATGCCCGCTGTCATAGCCCGCGATGAAATCAAAATACTCGGTGACGCCTGCACGCTCAAGATGGCGGCGGGCGGGCATCTCTGCATCATTGGTCGCAATCCCAAGATGGAAACCGCCATGGCGCAGGGCCGCAAAGTAATCGACAAGGGGGGTCGCCTCGATCTGTTCGACCTCTGCGGTTGTTGCGTTCATCCGCTTCAGCAGCGCGCTGCGATCAAGTTCGGGCAGAACGGTCAATATCCGGTCGGCCACATCGCCAGCGGTGGCCGCAATCACCAGACTGTGAGGGAAAAACCGTGCGTTAGCCACATCATAGCCTAAAGAATCAGCCAATTGCGCGAACAATATCGGGTCGCCCTCCGTCTCAACCTCCAGCATGGTGCGCGCCCATGCGCCCCATGTCGCATTGAAATCAAACAACGTGCCGTCCTTGTCAAAAATAATGCCCTTGATCACGGCGATCCTCGCTATTGTTGCATTGACACCGGACCCCACACAAAGGACGGTGTCAACCGATGTTAAAGTTCCGTTCCTACCGCTCCCGCCCGATGCACTTCGGACCCTTCCCACTTGAAAAACTGCGCCGTCAGGCGGCGGTCGATTTGTCCGACCTGCCCCCCATGGAAGGCCTGTCATTTCGCAGACCCGATAACCCGCGCAGTATCGTCAATGCGATGCAGGACTATCAGGCAATGTTGGATGCCACCCGCGACGGGATGGTGAAAAAAGAAGTTGCGGAGATTCCCGAAGATCTGACCGAACGCGCCAACCACCTGAAAGCCTTTGGATACTACTGTGATGCCAGCATGGTCGGTATATGCGAAATCCCACAGGCGGCCCGACTGGAAGCGCCTCTGGTAAACCCCGATGTTGATCGTTTGGCCGACAAGCTGCGCACCATGCAGACTAAAACACTTGCTGCCGGCATTGACGTGATCATGGCGGGCCTGCGTGAAAGCATGGCCCTGCCGCCCGAAGATTGCCAGCACCACACCCATGCACTGGTGTTTCTGTATGATCACCCGCGCGCGCCCACTGCGGACGAACCGGGGGCAGACTGGATCGCAGATGCCCTGCCCCACCGCGCCTGCCTGCGCGGCATGGAAACCGCTGTGACCATGGCCAGCTACATTCGCACATTGGGTTATGATGCGCGGGCGCATTCAATGGCCGCATCCGACGTGCATTTGGGGGGGCTTGCCGCCAGCGCCGGATTGGTGGCGCTTGAAGACGGCATATTACTGAACCCATTTACCGGTGACCAATACGGACTGGCGGCTATCACTACCACGCTGGCAATGACACCGGATCAACCGATCGCCGCAGGACAGACACCACCGGGCAGCTATCAGACCGGGTTGGGCGACCACGCAAAATCTGCCCGTACCCGCGACCCTTACGCCAAACGCAACTACGCCGATGGACCGCACCCGTTTGAAACGCTCAAACGGGTGGATGAACCGACCACCTATATCGACCGCGTCAACGTCGCCCGTGTGCCCAAGCGTGCCAACCTTTTTGCACGGGCGCTGTTTGGCGACATGGGCAAACACGTCCAAGACGCCACCAAGAACGGCAACTACGTGCGCAAATCCGCGGCGGCCTATGCGTTCCGCCCATCGCTTGGTGCTTTCGTCCTGTTGCAGGATGGCAAAGCGAAAGGCGCAGAAACCACAGATACGCCAGAGAATAACGCTGCCAACATCAAATCGGCCCTCTATTTCCTGGGCGTTGATGCAGTTGGGCTTTCTGCCTGCCCGGACTGGACCTACTACAGCCATGACGCAGCCGGTGAGCCGATCACCCCCTACCACGACAACGCCATTTCCATGATCATTGATCAGGGGCATGAAACAATGGAAGGGGCATCAGGTGATGACTGGATCGCCTGTGCCCAATCCATGCGGGCCTATCTGCGGTTTTCGCTGCTTGGCGGGGTGTTGGCCCAACATCTGCGTAACCTTGGCTATACCGCGCGCGTCCACTCTGTCATGGACGAAGAAGTATTGCACCCGCCGCTCCTGCTGCTTGCCGGATTGGGCGAGGTGAGCCGGATCGGCGAGGTGATCCTCAACCCTTTCCTTGGGCCGCGCCTGAAATCCGGCGTTGTAACAACCAACATGCCGATGACCCATGACAAGCCGATTGATTTTGGCCTGCAAAAATTCTGCGATGCCTGCAACAAATGCGCCCGCGAATGCCCTTCGGGGGCCATCACCGCTGGGCCAAAGCTGATGTTCAACGGCTATGAAATCTGGAAATCCGACAGCCAGAAATGCACGACCTATCGGGTCAGCCAGAAAAACGGGGCCATGTGCGGCCGCTGCATGAAAACCTGCCCATGGAATTTAGAAGGGCTGTTTGCCGAAGCACCGTTTCGCAAACTCGCCATGACCGTGCCGCAGGCCGCCAAGACGCTCGCGGCACTTGATGACAAGCTGGGCAAAGGATCCATCAACCCTGTCAAGAAATGGTGGTGGAACCTGGAGATGGAAGACGACGGCGCCTACCGCCCATCGCGGCATCCGGTGAACGCGCGCGATCTGCAAACCGACCTTGATCTGAAATTCGAAGACCAAACGCTTGCCGTCTACCCTGCCCCACTTGCCCCGCCGCCCTATCCCTGGCCCGCACCAATGGACCGCGAGGCGGGCATCGCCGCCTACGAGGCCATGATCCCGGCAGATGAACATAAACGCCGCCGGGCCAAGGGCGATGCACTCGAACATATCTATACACCAGTTCCGGGTGACGCCCCGGTCATTCCCGTGGTCATCAGCGCAGCTGAACAGATGGCTGAGGGAGTCACGAAATACGAATTCTCGCGCCCCGATGGCGGCGACCTGCCCCCGGCCACAGCCGGGGCGCATATCGACGTTGTTGTAGCGCCGGAGTTCTTTCGGCAGTACTCGCTCAGCGGCGATCCAGCTGACCGCTCCAAATACCAGATCGCCGTACTGCGCGAAGATGAAGGGCGCGGCGGCTCCAAGCTGATGCACCGCATCTTCACCGAAGGGCGGCGGGTTTTCATCTCACCACCGATCAATCACTTCCCGTTGGAAGAGACCGCCAGCAGAACGCTGTTGTTCGGCGGGGGGATCGGCATCACACCGATGATTGCCATGGCGCATCGCTTGCATGCAATTGGGGCTGCGTTTTCATTGCATTATTGCATCCGATCACGCGACACCGCCGGGTTTCTGGACGATCTGACAAACGTGCCATGGGCCGACAAGGTTCACCTGCATGTGTCATCCGAAGGCAGCCGCGCCGATCTTGCAGCGCTCACAAGTTATCAGCCCGGCATGCATGTCTACACCTGCGGACCCGATATCTTTATGGCTGCTGTGATGGACATGGCAGAGGCCAATGGTTTCCCCGAAGATGCCCGACATCTTGAGTATTTTGCTGTGCCAGAGCAGCCGGAGTATGAAAACCATCCCTTCACGCTCGCGCTGCAAGACGGGCGCGAAATCCCCGTTGCCGCCGATCAATCCGCGTCAGATGCACTGCTCGCTGCCGGGGTGCATGTAGACGTGAAATGTGCGGACGGCTTGTGCGGTGTGTGCAAATGCGGCGTCGTGGCAGGAGAAGTTGAGCACCGGGATTTCGTGCTGTCAAAGGCGCAACGCGAAAGTCAGATTATTCTATGCCAAAGCCGCGCCAAGAACCCCGGCGACACGCTGAAGATCGACCTCTAGGGTCCTGACCCTAGGTCCAATGCACAGATTCGGCCCCCGGTAGGGCATAGCGCGCGCGCAGCGGTTGATCATATCCCAGATCGATGCTGTCGCAGAATGCCACGACCCAGCCGTCATCCATGGTGATAAAATCCAGTACGGCCGCCTGAAACGCAGGATCGGTCGCCCGGTTGCGCATATCATCCACAGTTCCGCCGCTTGCCCCAAGAAAGACAGGGCAAAGCTCTTCGTTGGCCGCCAACCAAGCCAGCCCTTTGAGCGCGATTAACTCAGCTTGTTCAGGGGACATTTACCTTCCTTACACCTAGAGAAACGTTTTCTTAACCAAACATAGCGATTTTACTTGGCACCGGGACCGGGCCAGAAGGCCCAACGTAGGAGCAAGCCATGTCTGGGCGTATATTGATCATCGACGCAGTCGCGACAAACAGAATTGTGTTGAAGGTCAAAATGCTGGCGGCCCATTTTGCCGTCGATGCCTGTGCCACAGTAAAGGACGCGAAGGCGTTGATTACACAAACGCAGCCTGACCTGGTCCTGATCAATCTGTGCAACCCCTCTGAAAACGGGTATGATTTTTGCCGACAACTGCGTCATTCCCCGGAAACTGCGACCATTGCCATCATCGCCATTGGTGGGGCAGATACCGCAACGGCCCGGTTTGCGGCACTTGATGCCGGCGCTGATGATGTCCTGCCTTTGCCTATAAATGATACGCTATTGCTGGCACGGATCCGCAGTCTTTTGCGGGTGCGTAGCACAAGAGAAGAGCTTGCCTTGCGCGAAAGTACAAGCCGCGCCCTTGGGTTTGATGAAAAAGCAACCCCCTTTGCACCCGCAGCGCGTGTCGCGTTGCTGACGGGGCAGCCGGATGGTGGTCTGTCCCTCTGTCACCGACTCCAAGACGGGCTACGCTTGGATGTACGGCAACAAGACCCGGCATCGGTTTTGGCCGATGCCGGCGCAGAGCCAGCCCCAGATCTATTTGTCATTGATGCCTGCGACCAAGAGCAAAGCACATTGTTTGGGCTTGTGTCAGACTTGCGTGCACGGGTTGAAACACGCTGGACTGCGCAGTTAATCGCCGTGCCAAAAGACGCACACGATATGGCATCGATGTTTCTTGATCTGGGTGCAGACGATGTGGTGCCCGCTGATTGCTGCGAAGGTGAACTGAAGCTGCGGGCACGGGCACTGATCCAGCGCAAACTTGGACAGGACAAGCTGCGTGATACGGTGCGCAGCGGCTTGCAGGCCGCCATTACCGACCCGCTGACCGGGCTTTACAATCGGCGCTATGCCGAGCCACATCTGGCGCGTATGGCCGAGCAGGCGGCGGCCACAGGACAACCCTTTGCGGTGATGATGATCGATATCGACTATTTCAAGTCAGTCAATGACACCTACGGGCACCCTGCGGGTGACGCGGTGTTGTGCCAACTTTCGGCGCATCTGCGCGCCAATTTGCGCGCGATTGATTTGGTGGCGCGCATGGGTGGGGAAGAATTCTTGGTGGCCATGCCCGGCACAACGAAGAAACAGGCGCGTCTTGCCGCCGACAGGCTGCGCCATCTGATCGACGGCTCTGTTCTGGCCCATGCCGACGACGGAAGCCCAATCAGTGTGACGATCTCTGTCGGGGTTGCTGTTAGCACGCCATGTGCCACGGATAACCCCGCGATAAGCAAAATATGCACCAGCGCCGACAAGGCGCTCTACCGGGCGAAATCCAGCGGCCGCAATCAGGTCGCGATGAGCAAATCAGCCGCCTGACGACCGATCCCGAAACGGACGTGGGCGCGACAAAGCTTCGCTAAGCTGAGCTGCAAATTCAGCGCGACGTTCCGGCGTCATATCCGTCACTAACGCCAAAAATGCGGCCTGCACCCGCATCTGTACGTCATCCATCTTTTGCGACTGCGCATCCAGCAGCGCCTGCAATACGTCGGGATCAAACGGCTCGGCCTGCAAAGCCGCAACCAACCCGCCGATACGCTCGCGCGGGTTCAGGTCACGCAACGTGCGGCTTTCGCGCAAGCTCTGTCCAATCGCGCGGCGCTCTTGCCGTGTCAGCGCACGGGTCATTGGGCCAATCCCAAGATCAAAACTGCGCGGGCCATCAGGTCCGGCCCGACCCGAAGCGATAGATCCCATGACAATACCGGCAACAGCGAGGTTCAGCGCCAGTGACAGCGCCAGCACAACTTTCCACACGCGGCGCGGCTTGGTCGGGGGCAGCGTATTCTCAACCATCACCCAACGCCTCCGTATCCAGCAACAATGTTGCTGAGAAAAGATCAACCGTCACCACATCTCCCATCAGGTGCGCTGTCAGATCGCTGACCGGGGTCGGCGGCGCGACACCAACCCAAATCCCCGCAACAGTCGCCGCAGCCAGCCCTCCCAGCGCAGGCCACCCGCCAATGGTATCCATGATGCGGCTCCACAGCCCGGGCTGACTGATCACATGGGCAGAGGGTGCCGGCTGAACGCCGGCGGCATCTGCCAACACGCGCGCTATCAAATCATCGCTTGGCGACCCAGGTGGCTGCGCGCGAGCCTGTGCAAACAGATCATCAAGCATGTCGTCATTCGGGTTCGTCATCGTCATACCCCAGTTCTGCCTTTCGCCCCTCCATAACCTCTGCAAGGGCCCGTTTTCCGCGTGCTGTCAAACTTTCCACGGACCGCACGCTGATGTCCATGATTTGCGCGATTTCAGGGTTCGAGAGCCCCTCAAGGTGTCGCAGCGACACCGCTTGCGCCTGCCTGTCTGGCAAGGCCGCCATTGCATCTGACAGCGCGCGCATCCGCGCCTGTACCTGCATTCGGGTTGCCGCACTGGGGCTGTCGTCCAAGGGCTCGGCCACCTGATCAAGGGCCACACTGCGCCTTTTGCGCAAACGGTCCGTACAGAGGTTCGCCACCACACGGTAAAGCCAGGTACTGATCTGCGCCTCATCCTGCCGCCACTCTGGTGCAAACTTCCACAAGCGCATCATCGCATCCTGTGCCACATCTTCGGCTTCGCTCGGATTAGCCAGCAAGCGCGTTGCCTGCGCCAGCACCTGCGGCAAAAGTCGCGTCGTCAAGACTCGCGCCGCCTGCCCATCGCCATTGGCGAAAGCAACCAGGACAGCAGCGTCGGACGCATCCGCAAAAGGGTCTGGCGAAGAGGTCATTGTGGAAATTGCTAGCCCGATTGCTGATTGCTGGCAATCGGCAGGGGAAGAGGCGCCCCTGCCGACCCAGCATTCACCCGCGATCTCTGCGGCCGCTGCCTCGATGCGCGCGTACCCGCTCTTTGATCAGCTCAAACTCCTCCTCAGAAATCGTACCATCGTCATTGGCGTCTGCCCGTTCAAACATGCGTTCTGCGCGACCCCGCCCACGTGTGGGCAACTCATCCTGCTGCAACAAGCCGTCACCATTCTCGTCATGGCGTTCGATCATCCGGGCCACGCGACCAGCGCTGCGTGCCTCAGCGGCGGCAACCATTTCCTCTGTGGACAAGGAACCGTCACCATTGAGGTCCACCTGGGCAAAGCGTGCCGCGCCGCGTGCGTGCAATTCATCCACTGTCAAAGCACCGTCGCCATTTGCATCCAATGTCGCAAAGTCAGGACGCTCGCGGTGGTTTTCAGCAGAGACGGCACCTGCGGTCAAAACCAAGCCTGAAAGAAGTGCTGCCATCGAAATCTTAGTTTTCATTTTATCTTTCCCTTTTATCATAATCCGCAGTCGTCTGCGCTGCTGACCCTCCTTGAACGCAGCGGCAAATCGTTTCCGTCGCGTGTTTGCGGAAAAACTTTACTGGTCAAATCAGCGCACCCTCTTCCAATGGACGCGGCAATAGTCCATTCCAGCCTCAACAACCGGAGCATGAATATGGCCAATGCAGAGTTCCAGATCGATGACCGCCCAACCAAACCTGCCGTCTGGCGCGGGCTTCGCTGCCGCTGTCCTCAATGTGGTGAAGGCAAGCTATTCACGACCTACCTCAAGGTCGCCGATACCTGCCCAAATTGCGAAGAAGAGCTGTTTCATCACCGCGCTGATGATGGTCCGGCCTATCTGACCATCCTTCTGGTGGGGCATATCCTTGGCTTCGCCATCCACTTCATCTGGGTATATTTCCGGCCAGAGCCCTGGGTGATGGCGACGACACTCACCGTTGGCGCGGTTGCCTTGTCGCTCTTTCTTTTGCCGCGCATGAAGGGCATGGTTGTCGCCATTCAATGGGCCCGGCGAATGCATGGGTTCGGGCACAACGGTTAGGTCGAAATGGACAAATCGGCAATCCGCGACGCGGCAACACTGATCCTTCTGCGCGATGCAGGCACTGCGCCCGCGGTTCTGATGGGCCAGCGCGGCGCAAAAGCCGCATTCATGCCGGGCAAGTTCGTCTTTCCTGGTGGTGCCGTTGATGACAACGACGCCGCCGTACCACTTGCCCCTCTGCCGGATCTGGACGCAATCCGCCTCGCCGAGGAAAGCACACGCGCCAGCAACACCCTTGCCGCAGCCGCCATTCGCGAACTTTGGGAGGAAACCGGACAGATGCTTGGTCATCCGCAGGGCTGGTCCAACGCCCCGCAAGGCTGGCGTGGCTTTGCCGCCACCGGGCACATCCCAAACGGAGCAGCTTTGCAATTCTTCTTCCGCGCTGTGACGCCAGCTGGACGGCCCCGGCGTTTTGACGCTCGGTTTTTTCTGGCCGATGCAGCGGAGCTGATTGGCGACCCTGATGATTTTTCGGGGGCCGAGGACGAGCTTGCCCATTTGCAATGGGTCCCATTATCTGACGCGCGGGCATTTGACCTGCCATTCATCACGCAAATCGTTCTGGCCGAACTGGTTCGCCATCTGGCACGCGGTGGCCCGCCCGCCAGCGTGCCGTTTTTCCGCAACGATGATGAGGCCCATCTGGTCAGCCGCCTTGGCGGTCGCAACCCACTTTAGAGCAAAAGCACCAGCATGATGATGCTGAGCGTGAGCAACAGCAATCCTTGCCATTCGCGTGCCGTCACCTTTTCCCCAAAAACAAAGGCGCCAATCAGCAGCGAAAAAAGCAGTTCAATCTGCCCGACTGCGTTCACATAGGCCGCATTCTGCAGGGTAAAGGCTGTGAACCAGCAGATCGACCCGATCATACTGGTGACCCCCACCAGGCCTGCAACACGCCATGCCGACAAGACCCGCATAATCTCGCCCCGTTCCCGCCATGCCAGCCATATCGCCATGGCGATGGTCTGAAACGCCGTCACACAGGCCAGTGTCACAATGGCGCGGTAAAACACATCGCCGTCCGCCAAAGAGAGCGACGCCCCGCGATAGCCGTTGCCCGAAATGCCAAACAGCACCCCCGCCCCAAGCCCCAATGCAGTCGCCCGGTTAAAGATGCGCTGATGCCAAGGCCCCGCGCCACCCGGCGGATCAGACAGCAGCAGGACACCCCCCAAGCCGATCAGCATTGCAAGGATCGTCAGCGCGGTGAATGTGTCGCCCAGGATGATGAACCCGAACAGCGCACTTAGCAGCACCTCGGTCTTTTTGAAGGTGATCCCAACGGCAAAGTTGCGATGGCTGAAAAGTGCGACCACACACATTGTTGCCAGAATTTGAGATGTGCCCCCGGCCAGCATATAGGGCCAGAAGGACATAGGCAGGCTGGGTAAGCCCTGCCCTGTACTGTTGGCATAGATCACGGCAATCATCGCCACCAAAGGCGACGAATAGACAAACCGTGCGAAGGTCGCCCCTGCTGTCGAAAGCGCCATACCCTTCAGCCGCTTTTGCAGCATGAAGCGCAATGTTTGCGCTGTGGCGGCGCCGATCGTGATAAGGATCCAGGGTTCCATGGGGCATCTATGCCCCTAATCGGCTACCGCCGCCAGAGCGGGTGCGCAACGGGGTCCTTTGCGCGCCAGAAATATCGCATAAAGACCTCTGCGTAGGAGGCATAAACATAACCACCATTACGCTGTTGATAGTGATCTTTGCGCGATCGGTAGAGGGCAGGCAGTCTGTACCAGGCCACTCGTGGGTGCATGTGATGCACCACATGCAGGTTGTTGTTGAGGAAGAGAAACCCAAAGACCCCTCCACGCTCTACAATAACAGAACGTCCACTGGCACGCTCATGCGCACGGTGCTCGAGATAAGTACGCAGTTTGAGGATCGACATGCCGACGTAGGCCGCGATCAGATAGGACCAAAGCGGCATGGGCGAGGCGCCCACAACTGCCAGCACAGCGGTCAACGCGGGGACATGCCACGCCCAACCACGCAGGACCGAGGCATCGCGCACGCGCCACTCGGATATGAAAAAGCCGATCATGCCAACAAGCGGGCCAATGCAAAGACGCCCCGCCAATGTATTGTTCATCCGCAGAATGCAACGGACCGCCGCTGGCAGACTGCGCCAGACTTCAGCCGTCAGAAAATTGCTTTCGGGATCATCATAGGGATCGGTGATCACCTCGTCGTGGTGATGTGCCAGATGGGTCGCCTTGAACCTTGCGTAGGGAACGACCAGCATCAAGGGCGGCCAGATCAGCAAATCATTCAGCCATTGCTGCGTGAATGGGTGCCCGTGAATAACTTCGTGCTGCAACGATGCGTGCAACGCGATTGCGACGCCACCAAAAACAACACCCAACCACAACGGCATGGCCCAAAGGGCAAGACCCCAAGCCAGATAACATGCTATGATTAACCAAACGGTGGGCCACGCGATGCCTGCGCGCGCGCCAGTAATTCTTTGACTCATAGACATAAGGCTATGTGATCACGCATCCGTGAACCATTCGGACAGTAGTTCACAAAAATACCGGTACATGATATTAGTCCCCAATGGTGATAAAAATTGACAAGCGCGATCGTGCGCATCTTTTTCGGGAACGATTGATCGCCGCTATGACCCAAACCAATGCCACACAAAGTGGTTTGGCGCGGCAGGCTGGCGTTGACCGCTCCACCCTGTCGCAACTGCTTAAGGATCAAGGGGCAAGACTGCCCAACGCGCAATTGGTCGCCGAATGCGCCGCGGCCCTTGGCGTCAGTGCGGATTGGCTACTGGGCCTGTCCGACCGCCCTGAACAGGCCGCCGACCTGGTCGCGACCGCCATTTCGATGACCCAAGCACCGCGCGCTATGGTCGATGACCAGATCTTTGCCTGGCATCAGGAGGCTGCGGGCTACAAAATCCGCCATGTACCAGCCGCGCTGCCCGATATGCTCAAGACCGTGGATATCCTGCGTTGGGAATACGCGCCCTCCTTAGGTAAAACGATTGAGCAGGCGATTGGCGCCAGCACCGACCGGCTGAACTGGATGCGCGGTTCCCGTTCTGATTACGAGATTGCGATCCCGATGTCAGAAGTCGAAGCCTTCGCACGCGCCGAAGGCTATTATGCTGGTGTGCCCTCTGAACTGCGTAAGGCGCAGCTGCTGCAGTTTCGTGACCTGCACGCGCAGCTGTACCCCAGCTTGCGCCTGCACCTATTCGATCAGCGCGAGCTGTATTCCGCGCCAGTCACCGTTTTCGGCCCGCTGCTTGCCGTGATCTACATTGGGCAGAATTACCTGGTGTTTCGCGACACCGAACGGGTGGCGGCCATCACCACGCATTTTGATGCATTGGTACGCGCGGCCAGCATAAGCCAGAAAGACCTGGCCACCTACTTTGATCGCCTGATCCGGCGGATCACCTAGCCCCGCACACCGATTGCTTTGCCCGCACCTTCTGGGGGCGGCAAAGCCGCGTGAGCGTCGGCGATCTCTTTCAGCATCGCTGCCAATTTTGGTGCTGGCTCCGACGCACGCCGGGTCTCCAAGCTAACATGGATCAGCATATGTTCCCCTGTCGCCAGTTCACGGTCGCCCGCGAACATGCGGTGGAACAGATGCATCTTTTTGCCGACCCCTGCCAGAACCTGCGTCTCGATACGGATCACGGCACCGGCATGGACTTCGTCCAGATGCCGGATATGCGTCTCTGCGGTGAAGTAGCTGCCGCCGGTTGCGATATACTCCGCATCGCAACCAATGAGCATCATCAACCGATCCGTGGCATCGCCAAAGGCCTGCAAATAGCGCGCCTCGTTCATATGACCGTTGTAGTCGGTCCAGTCCAACGGCACCGCGCGTTCCACAGTCACAATCGGCTGACCAAGATCGTCAGGCAGCCCAACCGTGCCTTCGACACGGCGGTCCTGCGCGTTCAGCAGTTTGCCCGCACCCCAGTCCTGCGCCTTGAGCCCGCGCAGGATGCTGACCAGATTGTCATCACGGGCACGCTCCAATTCGCGGATCGAATACTTGCCCGATTGGGTGTCAGACTGATCGGCAACTCTATCGATCAGCTCATCCGTCAGTTCGGGCACATCCATCAGTTTGGTCCAGGGCCACTCCAGGCAGGGGCCAAACTGTTCGATGAAATGGCGCATGCCTGCTTCACCGCCGGCAATGCGGTAGGTCTCAAACAGGCCCATCTGCGCCCAGCGCAGGCCAAATCCATAGCGGATTGCATCGTCGATCTCTTCGGTTGTGGCAATGCCATCCTTGATCAGCCAAAGCGCCTCGCGCCAGACAGCCTCAAGAAAGCGGTCCGCGATATGGGCGTCAATCTCGGCCCGGACATGCAGCGGATGCATCCCGATGTTGGTCAGTATCTCTTTCGCCTTGTCGATGATTGCCGGCGCCGTCTTTGCGCTTGGAACCAGTTCGACAAGCGGCAGCAGATACACCGGGTTGAACGGGTGCGTGACCACGATCTGCGCCGGGCGTGTCGCACAGCCCTGCAATTCTGATGGTTTAAAGCCGCTGGTCGAGGAGCCGATCACAGCATCATGGGGGCAATGTTCTTGCAGGGTCTGATAGACCTTGCGTTTCAGCTCCAACCGCTCAGGCACGCTTTCCTGAATCCAGTCCACACCTGCGACAGCCGCCGATATGGTGTCGTGGAACGTCAGCGTACCTTCCGCTGGCAGCGCCACATCAGACAGCCCCGGCAAGGACCGTCGCGCATTGTTCAGCACCTCGGTGATCTTGCGACCGGCGTCTGGGTCGGGGTCAAAAACCTGCACATCCCAGCCCATCAACAAAAACCGCGCGGCCCAGCCGCCACCGATCACACCACCGCCGATGATGGCTGCTGTCTGCTGTGTCATGTTTGACCTTATGTGTTGGTACTGGGGTGGTTGAATTCATCCGCTGGCACCGGTTCACGCCGGATCGTCGGGTCGCAGGCCACCATCGCCGTATTGCTGTCGCGGATAATCAGCCCGCCGCGCGCGCGGCATTGCTCGAACGTCATGCGGTTGCCGATCACCATATATTCCTGTCGGCCAGAGCCGCCGCCGACCATCGCCCCTGTGCCTTCGCAGGCTGCCAAGGCCAGAACACTTCCCAAAATCATGCGCTTCATTGCCGCACCTCCACTAGTCGGCTGAGATCATAGCCGTTGAATTCCAAAACATCACGTGCTGCTTGCAACCGGTCTGGCGGGATCGCCGGGTCGCGGTTCAATATCCAACCGGACCGCCCATCGGGCGCACCAACAACCGCTGTTCGGTAGCTTTCGTCGGTCCAGAGCACCCAGTAATCAGCGACCACAAAAGGCACCGACGCAAAGCGCACTTCAAGCCTGCCGGGGCCAACGATCTTTGCTGTGCCTGCAATCCGTGATTTTTCACTGCCATCGGGGTTGCGACATATATTGAGAACAGAGAGCGTCCCATCTTCACGCAGGCCGTATTCAGCGGTCACGCCAACGCAGCCCGCCTCAAATGGGACCGGATAGCGGGCGACCTCATGCCATTGACCTAAGTAACGGGCAGGATCAAAGACCGCTTTGGATGCAATTGGGGTATCCGTATCGCGGTAAACCGAAAACAGCCCGCCGCTGTCCTGCGTCGCACAGCCAGCAAGCAGTACGATCAGCGCCAACGCCCTCACTTGGCCGCCGGGGCGCGTTTGGTCAGGCCTAGCTTTGCGCGCACATCGGCCGGGCCGATGACCTTGGCCCCAAGGTTTCCAACAATCCCGGCGGCACGCTCGACCAATTGCGCATTGGTCGCCAGCACACCCCGGTCCAGCATCAGGTTATCCTCCAGCCCGACACGCACATTGCCGCCCGCCAGCACAGAGGCCGCAACATAAGGCATCTGGCTGCGCCCCAAACCGAAAGCAGAGAAGGTCCAGTCGTCGGGCACATTGTTGACCATCGCCATAAAGGTGTTGAGGTCATCAGGGGCGCCCCAAGGCACGCCCATACAAAGCTGAACCAATGCGGGGCTATCCAGCACACCATCTTTGACCAGTTGCTTGGCATACCACAGATGGCCAGTGTCGAAGGCTTCGATCTCTGGCTTCACCCCCAGATCGGTCATCATCCGCCCCATGGCAACCAGCATCCCGGGGGTGTTGGTCATCACATAGTCGGCTTCGGCGAAATTCATCGTGCCGCAATCCAACGTGCAGATTTCAGGCAGACATGCAGCAACATGGGCAACCCTTTCGGTCGCCCCCACCATATCTGTACCAGCCGCGGGCGGCAGCGGCGCTTCGGTGCCACCAAAAACAATATCACCGCCCATGCCAGCGGTCAGGTTCAGCACCACGTCAACCTCTGCATCACGGATACGGTCGGTCACTTCGCGGTATAGAGCCAAATCGCGTGACGGCACGCCAGTTTCAGGATCACGCACGTGGCAATGCACGATGGCAGCGCCCGCTTTGGCGGCATCAATCGCACTGTCAGCAATCTGCTGGGGGGAGCGCGGCACATGCGGGCTGCGGTCTTGCGTGGAGCCAGAGCCGGTTACAGCACAGGTGATAAAGACCTCGCGGTTCATCTCAAGTGGCATCGGCGCTCTCCTGTTCGTTGGCACGCAGTGTTTCGGCGACATTTGCTGAAATCAACGGACCGCACAAGGCGGAATTCTTGACAGGCGGGTGGGAGCTCTGCCACAAGCGCTGCATGACCAGAGCTATGCGCACCGCAGTGATCTATTTTACCAGCGCCATATCACGGCGGCTGGCCCCTTTCTGATACCTCATACCAACAGCCGCCCGTAAGGGTTGGCTCTGTTTCATCTGTCCTTGCGGGCCACACGCAAAGGACACACGATGATCAAGATTTCCAAAGTCACCCCGAAAGACATTCCCGCCTTGCTGGCAATGATCCGCCAGCTCTGCGCCTTTCATAGTCATACCTGCGTGATGGGATTGGCCGATACGCAAGCCCAGTTCATCGATGGGCCGCTGACGGGCTTCATTGCCCATCAGGACGGGCGTCCGGTCGGCTACGCCGCCATTGAGCCACATTGGCGACCGATGCATCGCGGACCACTGCATGACATCGCCCATCTTTTTGTTGAAGAGGCGATGCGCGGACGCGGCGTGGCCAAAGCACTGATCAAGGCCGCGCAGGCCCACGCGCGCCAGTCGGGCGCGTACAGGCTGGTCATTGGCACATCACCAGTGAACCCCGGTGCCGCAGCGGCGTATCGGGCCATGGGGCTGGCAGAGATCACAACACAGCCCGGCCCCCGGTTTGAAATCGCGATGGATGCCAAGCGTAAGGTGGATTGAAATCCACCTTACTTAATAGGGCATCGGGTGCGCCACATGCACGGCATCGATCTCGGCAATCACCTCAACCGGCAAGACAGTATCCTTGCCCGCAAGGATTTGCGTTAACTGCTCTGATGTTGTCGCGCCAAAAATTGCCGACACCGCAAAGGGCCTTGTGCGTTGCCACGCCATGGCCATATGCACCGGATCCAGCCCATGCTTTGCGGCCACCTCCAGATAAGCCTGCAAGGCTGGCCACATCCGGTCCGTCACCCGCCCGCCAAGATCACCGTTAATCGACATGCGGCTGCCTTCCGGCACCGCGCCATTGCGGTACTTCCCCGTCAGCAGGCCGCATGCCAGCGGCGAGAAGGACAGCAATGTCACATCTTCATTCACTGCCATCTCAGCCATGTCGGTGTCATACAGACGGCACAGCAAGGAATACTCATTCTGCACCGATGCCATACGTGGCAGACCTGCCTTGTCGGCCTGATCAATCCATTTTGTCATGCCCCAGGCGCTTTCATTCGACATACCAATGGCGCGAATTTTGCCCGCCTTGACCGCTTCATTCAGCGCCTCAAGCACATCCATCATATGGTCCATCGTCTGCTGGCGGTTCTGGCCAGAGGGGTCAAAGGCCCAGTTCTGTCGAAACATGTAGGAGCCGCGCATCGGCCAATGCATCTGATAAAGATCAATCACATCTGTTTGCAGGCGTTTGAGCGAGGTATCGACCGCCTCGCGAATGACCGCCCCATCATAACCGCGCCCATCCCGCACCCACCCGGGATTGTCGCCCGAAACTTTGGTGGCCACAACAACCTCATCCCGCCGCCCGGTCTTGGTGATCCAGTTACCAATAGTTTGTTCCGACAAGCCAACAGTTTCGGCACGGATCGGATTGACAGGGTACATCTCGGCAGTGTCGAGGAAATTGATCCCAGCATCCAGGGACATATCGATCTGACGATGCGCGTCCTCTTGAGGTGTTTGATTGCCAAAGGTCATGGTGCCAAGGCACCATTCGCTGACCATGATATCGGTGCGGCCAAGGGCGAGTTTCTGCATCGGTTCTACCTCAAATCAATTTCGTGCCAGACCCTAATGTGCGTGAAGGGAAGGGCAAGGGGCCAAAGACGACATGAGCAACGTCGATAATGGCCTAGAAACTCACGACCAACAGGCGCATAGCTGCCCCATGCGTATGATCATCTCCTTCGCTGCTCTGTTCTTGTCGGTTGCCCTGTTGCAGTTGTCGTCCGGTGGCGTCGGCCCTCTTGATGCCTTAACCGGGCTCGGCCTTGGGTTCTCTCAATCTCAGGTGGGTTTTCTCGGCTCTGCTCATTTCTTGGGGTTCTTCATCGGTTGCTGGTGGGCACCACGCCTGATGGGCAGCGTCGGTCACAGCCGCGCATTCGCAACTTTCACGGCCATGGGAGCCATTGGTTTGGCCGCCCATGTGGTCATCACAGAGCCCTATTTCTGGGCCTTCTTTCGCATCGGATCAGGGATTTGCATCGCGGGCTGCTACACGGTGATCGAGGCATGGTTGCAGGCCAAAGTCACCAATGAGACGCGCGGCCGCGCCATGGCCAGCTACCGCATTGCGGACACCGGTGCCTCTTTCATTGCGCAGTTCATGATTGGCGCTCTGGCCAATCTGGAAACCTACATTGCCTACAACGTCCTGACGATCCTGTGTTGTGCGTCCCTTCTGCCGCTTGCCCTCACCCGCGTGCCCCAGCCCGAAACCCCAAAGGCGACGCGGCTACGCCCTGCCCTTGCCTGGGCCTGCTCGCCGTTGGCAATTGCCGCTGTGTTGGTCGCCGCGATGTCGAGCGCATCCTTCCGCATGGTTGGCCCGATCTATGGGCAAGAGGTTGGGTTGACGGCGAACCAAATCGGTTCGTTCCTCGCGGCTTTTGTGGCCGGGGGGGCGATTGCACAGTACCCCGTGGGCTGGCTCGCCGACAAATACGACCGCCGCTGGGTGATGATCTGGCTGTCCGTGGCGGCGATCCTGTCCTGTACCTTCACCGTCGCAACCGCAGGCCAGGGGACCACGATTATTCTGACCGCCGCGTTCCTGTTTGGATTGACGACCTTCCCGATTTATTCGGTGGCCACCGCCCACGCCCATGACTTTGCAACCTCAGATCAACGGGTCGAACTGTCCGCCGCGCTGATGTTTTTCTTCGCATTAGGTGCAATCGCAGCGCCTTTGACCACCTCGGCACTGATTGGTGCATTTGGTGCGGCGGCGTTGTTCTATTTCATCTCGGCGGGGCACGTGCTGCTGGTTGTCTTCGGCCTCACCCGAATGCGCGTGCGCGGCGCGCCCGAAGCGCGCACGCGATATATCTACGCCCCGCGCACCAGCTTTGGGGTCGGCCGTTTACTGGGGCGCAGTCGTGAGAATCAGAAGGAATAAAGCACCGCTACCCGTGTGGTCGTGATCGCTGCGGTAAACGTGTTGTCCATGAAGTCGCGGATAAGCTCGCCACGCAGGGCAATATTTGGTGTGAGCGCCCGCTCTGCGCCAAATCCGGCATTGTAGCCACCGGACGTATCATCGCCGAAGTAGTATTCGGTCACGCCGCCGCCGACCCGGATTGTGTAGTCATTCCAGTCGTAGCTGGCCAAAATGCGCACCCGCAGCGTTTCATAGTCGTTGCTCCCTGCAACACGCGCGCCTGCGTCGATTTCCGCCCCAAGCCCCATACCCCCTGTTTCAATCCCAAATCCAGCGATGACAGAGGTCACGGTTTGGGCGTCACCGGAATGTGGGAACATGTAGTCAAAACCGCCCCCGACATAGATCTCTTGCGCTTGAGCAGCGGTGCCAAGGGTGGCGGCAAAAAGGGCGACTGCGAGGGTTTTCATCAGCTCTCTCCAATGATGGGTGGCATTCAAGCCGTGTTTAAGCCGCCGATCCCTGCCACGCAACATCTGGCATCTGCCGCGCACCCCAGCTAGATAGGGCCAAACCCATCAAGGATACCCGCGCATGGCCCGCCACCTGATCACATCCGCCATTCCCTACATCAACGGGATCAAACACCTCGGGAATCTGGTCGGCAGCCAACTGCCTGCCGACCTTTACGCCCGCTATTTGCGCCAGCGCGGGCATGAGGTGTTGTTTCTGTGTGCCACGGACGAACACGGCACACCGGCAGAGCTGGCCGCGGCGAAGGCCGGTCAACCCGTCGCCGAATACTGTGCTGAAATGCATGCGGTGCAGTCCAGGATCGCAGACGGGTTCCGGCTCTCCTTTGATCACTTCGGCCGGTCTTCCAGCCCGCAAAACCATGCACTCACACAGGCTTTCGCCGGGCGGTTGGAAGAGATAGGCCTGATCCGGGAGGTCACGGAGGAGCAGGTCTATTCCAAGGCGGATGGCCGTTTCCTGCCGGACCGCTATATCGAAGGCACCTGCCCGAACTGCGGCTTTGAAAGTGCGCGCGGTGATCAATGCGACAACTGCACAAAGCAATTGGATCCCACGGATCTGATCAATCCCTATTCTACCATCTCCGGCTCGACCGATTTGGAGGTCCGCGAAACCAAGCACCTCTATCTGCGCCAATCGCAGATGCGCGCCCAGCTTTCGGCCTGGATCGATAGCAAAAGGGATTGGCCGATACTGACGACCTCCATTGCCAAGAAGTGGCTCAACGACGGTGACGGGTTGCAGGATCGCGGCATCACCCGTGATCTTGACTGGGGCATCCCGGTCAAAAAGGGCGACGCCGATTGGCCCGGCATGGAAGGCAAGGTATTCTATGTTTGGTTTGACGCCCCCATAGAATACATTGCCTGTGCGCAGGAATGGGAAGATGCAGGTAAAGGCACCGATTGGGCGCGCTGGTGGCGCACCGATCAGGGTGCCGAGGATGTGACCTACACCCAGTTCATGGGCAAGGATAACGTGCCGTTCCACACGCTGTCCTTTCCGGCCACCATTCTGGGATCGCAAGAGCCCTGGAAGCTGGTCGATTACATCAAGTCGTTCAACTATCTGAACTATGATGGTGGCCAGTTCAGCACGTCGCGCGGGCGTGGTGTGTTCATGGATCAGGCGCTGGAGCTTTTGCCGCCAGACTACTGGCGTTGGTGGCTTTTATCGCATGCACCAGAATCGTCAGACGCTGAATTTACCTGGGAAAACTTCCAGACTGACGTGAACAAAGATCTTGCTGACGTCTTGGGTAACTTTGTTAGCCGAATTACTAAGTTTTGCCGCTCCAAGTTTGGTGAAGCCGTGCCCGAAGGCGGCGCTTACGGCCCTGCCGAAGAGAAACTGATCGCCGACCTGACTACACGCTTGCGGGCGTATGAAGGGCACATGGACGCAATAGAGGTCCGCAAATCAGCCGCTGAATTGCGCGCCATCTGGGTGCTGGGCAATGAATACCTGCAAGCCAACGCCCCATGGACGACCTTCAAGACCGACCCGGACACCGCCGCGATGCAGGTCCGCCTCGCACTGAACCTGATCCGCATCTATGCGGTGTTGTCCGCCGCGTTTATTCCTGATGCATCGCAAGTGATGATTGATGCGATGCAAACCAATGATGACGGCTGGCCCAAAGATGTCGCAGCAGCCGTTGAGGCCCTGCCAGCAGGCCATGCCTTTACCGTGCCAGACAACCTGTTCCGCAAGATCACCGATGAAGAGCGTGACGCATGGGCCGAGCGCTTCGCCGGCACGCGAGAGTAACGGGCATGATCATCGGGCACATCGGGGCACGCGCGGGCAGCAAGGGAGTGCCAAACAAGAACTTCCGGATGCTGCATGGCAAACATCTGATCGACTGGTCGCTGGATCAGTTGATTGCGTCGGACCGTGTTGATCATGTTGTTGTGTCCACCGACTCGCCCGAAATCTACGAACACGGGCTCAAACGGGGGGGGCTGGATATCGGGTTACGCCCTGCGCATCTGGCGACGGACACGGCGGCCAAATGGGATGTGTGGCAACATGCTTTGGCGCAGGTTGAGGTTCAGGTCGGGCCAGCGGATGCGTTTCTTGACCTCGATTGCACCTCGCCGCTGCGGTTGCCCCGGGACATCGACGCAGGCCTCGACCTATTTGAGGATGCGCAACCCGACATGGTCATGTCCTGCTGCGAAAGCCGCAAAAACCCCTATTTCAACATGCTGGAAACGGATGCGAAGGGCGCGCTGCATGTCTCAAAACCACTGCCCCACGGCGTTGTCGCCCGCCAACAGGCGCCGATGGTCTACGATCATGTGGGATTGGTCTATGTGGTCAAGCCGCGTTACCTGCGCACGGCCAGCCGGTTGTTCGAAGGTCACGTGATCCCGCTGATCGTTCCCAATGAGCGCGGATTGGATGTCGACAGCCCTTTTGACTGGGACGTGATCGATTTCCTTTTGGGCAAGCAGATAGCCGAAGGGCTGCGCGACTAGCGCCAGCCTTGCCACGGCTTCAGCGCTGCCTGCTTGGCAGCAAAGCTCGCGGTCAGTGCATCACGGTCATATTCATCGCGGATCCAGTCGATGATCCCGATCTCTGCTTGTGCATTGCGGGCCTCATAGACCTCCAGGAAGTGGTCCAGAATCCCGGTCGATGACCGCCGAATATGCAGATACTGAAAACTCAACTGCTTGCGCGCGACAGCAATCGAGGCACCTTCATGCACGATCAGATACAACGCAGCCACCAAACCGGTGCGATCCGCACCTGATTTACAGTGCAACAAAAAGGGGCGCTCCATCGTCTCAAACGCCGCAAACAACCGCAGCAACGCCTCTTTATGGGGGGACTGGCGCGCCGACATGTGGATCGAAATCAGATTGAGTCCAAGCTTCTGACAGCTTTCCTCCTCGAATAAATAATGGGCCTCCTTTGACCCACCCCGCAGGTTCAGCACCGTCTTGACGCCCATCTTGGCATAGGCCGCGAACCGTTTGTGGTCTGGTTGGTTGGACCGATAGACTCCGCCTGCCACCTTGTCGAAGTTGTGCCAGCAAACCCGCAGAATTCCATGATCCAGCCATGTCATGGAACGTTGCGCACGTTTCCGTTCGACCGGGTCAGTGATGTTTCTCCCCATAGACTTGCGCAACGCGCGTTCCTTTTCGTCCAGTGTGTTGAGGATTTTACGGATCATTTTGTACCATCAATAACGCTGCCGGTGACTTGGACCATGGACCGCCCATTTGCAATGGTGAACCTACGATTGCCTGCCCGTGTGAAACCTCATAAACACAGGCAACCACTGCAAGCAGGAGCGTGAATATGCAGATCGCCGGCCGCAAGATCGGACCAGAGCACCCCCCGCTCGTCATCGCTGAAATCGGGATCAACCATGGTGGTGACCTTGCCGTGGCCAAGGACATGGTGCGCCTTGCCGCCGGTGCGGGCTGCGAGATGATCAAACATCAGACCCACATCATCGAAGATGAAATGACCGAAGAGGCCAAAGAAATTTTTCCGCCCAATGCTGATGTGTCGATCTGGGATGTCATGGCCGCATGCGCCCTGTCGCTTGAGGATGAGGCAGAGCTGAAACGCTATACCGAAAGCCTTGGCATGATCTGGATCTCTACCCCCTTCTCGCGGGCGGCTGCGGATTTCCTGCATGAACTGGACGTGCCTGCGTTCAAGATCGGATCGGGTGAGGCCGACAACCTACCGCTGATCCGCCATATCGCACGGATGGGCAAACCGGTGATCATGTCCACCGGCATGCAAAGCATCGAGGCGATAAAAGCTTCGGTCGCGATATTGGACGGCGCCGGTGTTGAATACGCCCTGATGGAATGTACGAACCTTTACCCCTCACCGCCCGAAATTGTCTCTTTGCAAGGTGTTACAGACCTAAGAGACGCGTTCCCCAACGCCGTGGTAGGTTTCTCTGATCATTCCATCGGGCCCGAGATGGCGTTGGCCTCTGTCGCACTGGGGGCTTGTATCCTTGAACGGCACTACACCGACACCCGCTATCGCAAGGGCCCCGACATCATCAATTCGATGGACCCGGCTGAGCTACGCCACCTGATCGACCGTTCGCGCGAAATCCACATTGCGCTGCACAACCCCAAAGAACGCACAAGCGCCGAAGAGGACGTCTACCGCTTTGCCCGCGCATCCGTCGTCGCAGACAGGGACCTGCCTGCGGGCCATGTCATCACCGAGGCCGATATCTGGGCCCGCCGCCCCGGCTCTGGCCAGATCGCGGGGTATGATTTTGACAAGGTGGTTGGGAAAAAACTGAAACGAGCGGTGAAACGAAACACCCAACTGACCTGGGACGCGCTTGATGGCTGAGCCACTTTCGCGTGCGGATCTGGGCGTGTGGCTGATCAACCTAGATCGCGACATCAACAGGCGTACAGAGATGGAGCGGCAGTTGGACAACCTCAACCTGCCCTACACCCGCTTTCCTGCAATCTATGGCAAGGATCACACCGAAGATCTGTTGAAACGCGCGGATGCCAACGCATATGCCCGCAACATGGGCAGCCCGATCCTGCCCGGAAAAATGGGATGCTACGCAAGCCACATCGCTGTATGGGAGGCATTCCTAGCCTCGGGTCACAAGGTTGCGCTGATCCTCGAAGACGACGTGGTGTTCCACGATGACTTTCTGGAAAGTCTTGATCTGGCGCTGACTGCTGCTGATCACTGGGACACTCTGCGCTTCAATTGTATCCGTGCTAAATTACCAATAAGTCAGGGAAAAGTCGGAAAATATACGCTGAACGCCTACGCGGGGCCCTTCACTGGCAATGCCACCTATTTGCTCAAGAAAGAGGTCGCGCGGCGGATACTGCCCAACCTCTGGCCACAGACACGTGCATTTGATCATGAACTCAATCGCTTCTTCCGCCATGATTTCCGCCAGTTCGGGCTGGAACCGTTTTCGTCCCATGTTGATGATGGCGACGTCAGTTCCATCACCGGGACAGGATTTGCGTTGGTGCAGAAATTCAAATGGTACAAGCGCATGCCGCACTATCGCTTGAAAGCCGCCAACTACTTTCGACGGGCCGCATGGCTGTTGCGTAGGGGGCGGATCATCCCAAAACATCGGCCTTTGGGTTAAAGCACCCACCGTTCGCCAGAAAGCAGGTAGGTCTTGCAAAGCGCCATTCACACCCTCGCGTCTTATCGCGCCAACCCCGATATCTTTGGACAGCGGGGCATTGCGCGCAATGTCACGGTGAAAGACCCGGTGTTTTGGGACCAATATGACAATGACACGCTGATCTATGATGCGATCTGGCTTGAACAGGATAAGGTAGTGCGGTTGTTTTTCCCCAAACTGCTAGCGTTTCAGTCACCTCTTCAAGCGGCAACCTGGAAGATTGATAGCAAAGTGCAGAGGTCCAAGCGCCTACGGCGTTACGGGGTCTATGACACCCTCGATATCCCCTGCGATACCCATCCGAACAAAATGGAGCTTTGCCTCGCTGATCATGTGCAACAGATCATGGTGAACCGTGCGGATTATGGCCGGTTCGCGGGCCGAAATGTGCTCTATACCCAAATCAAGGATGACGACCTAGTGTGGATACGCAGTTGGGTCCTCGCCCACCAGCACAACCATGGCGTTGACGCGGTTCTGATCGGGAACAACAACAGCGCCAACTACACCAGCGGAAAACTACGTGAAACTATTGCCGACATCGATGGAATTGCTGTGGCAGACGTGATTGACGTGCCGTTGCGCTATGGCCCGTTGCCACGCGCCGCAACCAATGCCGGTCGACAGACGTTCCTACAAACGGCATTGCAAAACATTGTACACGACCGCTGGATGTGCCACGCGCGCGGTATCATACTATGTGATGTAGATGAACTGGTGGTGGCGAACAATGGCCGCAGTATCTTCGACCATACTGCCGAATCTAGACTGAAGTTTACGCGCTTTGCTGGTCAATGGCGTTATCGCAGGCAACAAGATGGCCCTGTGCATCACAAAGATCACATCTATGCCCATCCAGGCTCACAGCACTGCCCCAGCAAGTACTGTGTCGTTCCGAACAGTGTGATGGGGCGCAGATCTTGGGCCATACATTCGCTTGAAGGCGTCAACCGGCGCCTATTCCCGGCATCACGCAACTATTTGTTTTATCACTGCAGGAGCATTTCAACATCCTGGAAAAACATGCGCGGCAGACCGGCATCGGCAAGCATGGTGCGAGACGACGAAACTGCGGCATTCATGGCACGAACCTTTTCCGATCATCCTGAAGATCGCCAGGTGTAGGGTTAGGGCGTCCTGTCGCGCAGGGCTGACAAGTTCTCATCTTGCACCACGCTAAATGAGAACATAACATGAACATATGCCACGCTTCGCCCTCTCAGAAAGGCTCACCATCCTTAGTGATTCCGCCCACGATGATGCCGTTTGCGCGTCCAGCAGGACGCCGCGCCGTGACATCCGCGATGGCGGGAAGCTGGGATCAACAGAAGGGTCAGGCATCTGTCACACCTACCTCTCCGATGACCATGGCATCAGCTTGCTCAAAACCCTGATAACTAGTTTCTATAATTCTGACGATGCGTTTTGCATCAACCGCACATCCATCAACGCGCAGCGCGCACGGTTTTCGGTGGATCTAGCCATTGCATTCTGTCGACGCAACGACGTTGAGAGGCTCCTCTCATCTTCAGGCGTCATCCACCCAGAAAACCGTATGATGGAAAACACGAGGTGGATCGGGGCCGCCCTGAAAAAGGTGAATGCCTTCATCGCTGCCCATGATTGGTCGACCTGCGCGCCAACAGACACGAAAGCCCCGCGCGCCCGTCTTGCCCCGCCACGCAAACACATGAGCCTCTTTTGATGTACACAGTTCCCTTGCCCCGGGTCGGCACAGATGCTGCCTGGCGTGATGCCGCCAAGCGCCTGATTGGCGCCGGTATCTCACCTACGGATGTCCTATGGGACTTTGGCGCAGAAATGGGGGAACTCTTTGCCACTGCGACTCCATTGCCACCCGTCACCCGTAGGATCAAGGCACCGCAAAGTTTTGTCAGCCTGGCCAATACTGTGGTCTGGCACAAGGAGCCGAAACGCTTTGCCCGGCTTTACGCAATGCTCTGGCGATTGCGGCACGAGTCCGGGCTGATGCACGACCGGACAGACCCAGAACTGGCCAAATTGCGTCAGATGGAAAAGAGCGTTCAGCGCTGCAAGCACAAGATGAAGGCCTGCCTGCGTTTCAGAGATCTACGCCAGGGCGGCACGCGGCGCAGCTTTGCCGCATGGTTTGAGCCGACCCACCACACAATTGAGCCCACCGCCCCTTATTTTGCTCGGCGTTTTGCCGATATGGATTGGATGATCGCAACACCGGATGTCACCGCACAATTCGTCGATGGGAACCTGTCCTTCTACCCCGGCCAGCCCAAACCTGATCTTCCTGAAGACGCAGCAGAAGCGCTCTGGCGCACATATTTCTGCGATATCTTCAAGCCAGTACAGCTGAAGCTCGGTGCGATGCCCCCTGAGACGCTCAAGCAATGATCGCAGAACCAGCCAGAGGCCCGGCATCTTCACGGGCTGATCATCCAAGGCGGGCTAGCCGAATGGATTGATTTGCCGGCTGTCCCGACTGCCCAACAATGCACAACCATACTCGGCCTCGACATTCCGTGAGATACGCGCGATTTCAGCGTTCACCTCTGCCCGAACACCAAGGCCAGCGGCAAACCCACCGCCACTTTCGCGGGCAAAGCGGTTTTGCGCTTCCAGGATGGCACCATCGACATAGCGGTGCGCTGCGGCGGCATTTGACGTGGACTGGCAGGCATAGCTGCGCAGGGTGACACCATCCGCGCTCATCACTTCGACATTTGTGCGGCCGGGGTAGGATTGGGATGACAGTGTCGGGCCAGAACACGCCGCCAACCCGGCGATCATGATCAAAGCTCCTGCAAAATGTAGACGGTTCACTATGCACACTCCTCTTTGACAGTCGCGGCAATGCTGACCGGCCAATCGGGCAAGAGTATGGCAAAGCTGACTACATTGGCGACCCGCCTATTGCCGATGCCTTCATGGATCGTGTGCCGGCCGATGGTTACGATCATGTTTAACTGATCGTTCCAAATCTATCTCTCTGGCTTAGAAATGTTGATTTGCTCAATGTCGCCCAACATGCGCCGGGCTGTGTCGGACTCCAAAAAACGATCTGGGTAGGCGGCAATCTGAGCATCGATTTTATTGGCTTGTGCGTCTGAGAGCCCATCCAAGAGTGATCTGGCGTTGCGCGCTCTATCCAGTAACAAGTTCCATAGTGTTCCATTCACGGGAAATGGGTGCGTGAAGCGGCCTTCGCTACACGCAATCCTATTCCAGGAGAGGTAATTGTCTGGATTAGCGACCTTACCCAAAATGATTAGAGGCCCCAACTTAGTATAAGTCGCGCAAAAAGATCCAGACTCTGAAAATATTAGGTCGCGCTCGACTACTCTATGGATGAAGCGGTTCCAATTCTGTGGAAGGCCTTCTGCGTCAAAATTCGTGAAGTAGCCCGGGTACAGTAAGTATAAACTATTGAGACCGGGAGATTTAGCCTTACCGAGGAGATAGTTGCGCCAGTTCGTTTCGACCCTTCCCACCTTCGATGACTCCAAAGGGCGCTCAATGGAGACAGAGCGGAACTGCAATGAGTGTATCGTTCGTATCGCCAAAGATGCAGCAAACCCGGCAAGCCAAGGCCCGTACCAACCAGAAAGCTTTTCTGATCTTGTGGCGGGTGCAAACAACTTGACTCGTGCCTTGCCTTCAAATTTGGAAATTAGTTGTTCACAGGCCTCACAATAGAGTTTGTGCTTGTCGCCATCCTGTACTCTGCGATTGATCTGACTGCCTTGCCGCAGATATGGCGTTCCGCCAGTTTCAATAAGCCATCGAAAGACGAATTTTGGGATTATGTGGCTGTCACAAAGCGGCGTGTTTGCCTTGCACAGCCAACATTGATTTTCTCCACTCAAACATCCAACTCCTCCACAAACCGCGCGTTCTCTTGAATATACTGGAACCGCAATTCCGGTTTTTTGCCCATCAGCCGTTCAACCAGATCCGCGGTATCCCCCGGCTCGTCATCGTGCACGGTAACCCGGATCAGTTTGCGGGTTGTCGGGTCCATTGTCGTTTCTTTGAGGTCTTTGGCGTCCATCTCACCCAGGCCCTTGAAACGCTGCACGTCGATTTTTCCCTTGCCGCCCAGACCTTTGGCCATCACGGCGTCTTTTTCGACGTCATCGGCCACATAGACCCGTTTCGCGCCCTGCGTCAGCCGGTAAAGCGGCGGGCAGGCCAGATAGAGGTGCCCCTGGTCGATTAATGGCCGCATCTGGGTGAAGAAGAATGTCATCAGCAGCGAGGCGATATGCGCCCCGTCCACATCCGCATCCGTCATGATGATGATCTTGTCATAACGCAGGTCATCGACGTTGAATTTGGTGCCCATGCCAACGCCCAATGCCTCGCAGAGGTCATTGATTTCGGCGTTGGTCGACAGTTTGGAAGAGGCCGCCCCCAGCACGTTCAGGATCTTACCCTTGAGCGGCAGCAGCGCCTGATTGACCCGGTTGCGCGCACCTTTGCCTGACCCGCCCGCACTGTCGCCCTCGACGATGAACAGCTCAGTCCCTTTGCGGTCTTTCGATGTACAATCGGTCAGTTTTCCGGGCAGGCGCAGTTTCTTGGTCGCTGATTTACGGGCGGTTTCCTTTTCCTGACGGCGGCGCAGCCGTTCCTCGGCCCGCAGGACAAGGAAATCAAGGATCGCGCCGGCGGATTTTGTATCCGCCGCCAGCCAGTTGTCAAAGTGGTCGCGCACCGCCCCTTCGGTCATTTTGGCCGCGGCTTCGGTTGAAAGCCGGTCCTTGGTTTGCCCCACGAAAGCGGGGTCACGAATGAAACAGGACACCAACGCGCAGCCGCCCGACATCAGGTCATCGCGCGTGATCTGTCCGGCCTTTTTGTTGCCCGACAGCTCTCCATAAGCTTTGATGCCCTTCAGGATCGCCGCCCAGAAGCCGCTGACATGGGTGCCCCCTTCGGGCGTGGGTACGGTGTTGCAGTAGGATTGGATAAATCCATCGCGCACCGGCGTCCAATTGATCGCCCATTCGACCTTGCCCGGTTCCCCAAATTTTTCGTTGAAGTCGACGGTGCCTGCAAAGGGTTTGTCAGCATAGGTGGTCGCCGTACCCAGCGTTTCCTTGAGGTAGTCAGAAAGCCCCCCGGGAAAGTGGAATGTCGCCTCGGTTGGGGTTTCGCCATCGTCGATTTCGGATTTCCAGCGAATTTCGACGCCAGAGAACAGATAGGCTTTGGAGCGGATGGATTTGAACAAGCGCGCCGGTTTGAAACGGTGAGAGCCGAAGATTTCCGCATCAGCGTGGAAGGTGAAGGTCGTGCCCCGCCGATTGGGCGCGCTGCCCACCTTTTCGACGGGTCCAAGGGGGATGCCCCGCGAAAAGCGTTGTTCGTAGATTTCCTTGTTGCGCGCGACCTGCACCACAAGGCTATCGGACAGCGCATTGACCACAGAGGCGCCGACACCGTGCAGACCACCCGAGGTCTGGTAGGCTTTGCCTTCAAATTTACCACCGGAGTGCAGCGTGCATAGGATCACTTCCAAAGCAGATTTGTCTGGCTCATCCGGGTGTGGATCAACGGGAATACCACGTCCGTTATCTTTGATTGTAATGGAATGGTCTGCATGTAGCTCAACCTCGATCCGGCTCGCAAACCCAGCCACCGCTTCGTCCATGGAGTTGTCGAGGACCTCGGCAACCAAATGATGCAAAGCGCGTTCATCCGTGCCGCCGATATACATGCCGGGACGTTTGCGAACTGCCTCAAGCCCCTTGAGGACCTTAATTGAGGAGGCATTGTAGTCGTCCGGGCCCCCCCCGGAAAAGAGATTGTCGGCCATGATACTGCTCATTCTTTGCTTTGGCTCAGTATGACAGGCTGTCAAAGGAGGTGAAAGAAAATGTTCTAAGATCACCCGAACAAAAGAAGAACAATTCCCACATGTGTGTCGTTAAATGGAAGGAGATGATACATATGAGATATGACTCAAAGAGGGTTTCAAGACAGGTGGCACCGCTGGCGAGCCAAGCTGCCCCTGCGATCGCTGCAATATCAACTGTTGTAGAGAGCAGGGCCTCTTCATCCCGCAATCCTTCAGGGGCGCTGGCCCGCACCATGCTGGCCAATACAACAAAAGGACGCGGGCGAACCGGCCCGAGCTACCGTATCAACGGCTCAGTCTGACGCAGAGAGCTCCCCGCAAGCGGGCCTAGCGCCCTATTCGCTGTTCATTTCAAACCCGAGGTGCTTTGCGACCGTAAATATATCCTTGTCACCCCTGCCGCACATATTCATCACCAGCAGATGATCCTTGGGTAATTCAGGCGCGATTTTCATCACATGGGCCAATGCGTGTGATGGTTCCAACGCCGGGATGATCCCCTCTTGTGCACAGCACAGCTGGAAGGCTTCCAGGGCCTCGACATCGGTGATCGCGACATATTGCGCGCGGCCGATTTCGTGCAGCCAGGCATGCTCTGGCCCGATGCCGGGATAGTCAAGGCCGGCTGAGATGCTGAAGCCTTCCAGAATCTGCCCGACATCATCCTGCAACAGATAGGTACGGTTGCCATGCAAGACGCCGGGGCGGCCGCCCGTCAAGGATGCGCAGTGTTCCATCTTGGCGTTCACACCTTTACCGCCCGCCTCAACCCCAATGATGTTGACATCCTTGTCATCGAGGAAAGGGTAAAACAGGCCCATGGCATTTGAACCGCCGCCAATCGCGGCAACCAGGGTATCGGGCAAACGACCCTCGGCCGCCTGCATCTGTTCTTTGGTTTCCTTGCCAATAATGGCCTGAAAATCGCGAACCATGGCTGGATAGGGATGCGGCCCGGCCACTGTTCCAATGCAATAAAACGTGTCGCGCACATTGGTGACCCAATCGCGCAGTGCATCATTCATCGCGTCTTTCAGCGTGCCGCGTCCCGATGTGACCGGGACAACTTCCGCGCCAAGCAAGCGCATCCGAAATACATTCGGCGCCTGACGTTCCACATCATGCGCGCCCATATACACCACACATTTCAGACCGAATTTCGCACAGACCGTCGCCGTGGCAACACCATGCTGCCCGGCACCGGTTTCAGCGATGATCCGGGTCTTGCCCATACGGCGGGCCAGAATGATCTGCCCCAGAACGTTGTTGATCTTATGAGCACCAGTGTGATTCAATTCATCGCGCTTGAGATAAATTTTGGCACCGCCCAGATGCTCTGTCAGACGCTCAGCAAAGTAAAGTGGACTGGGACGGCCAACGTAGTGCGTCCACAGATCGTGCATCTCGGCCCAGAAGGACTCATCCGTCTTGGCATGTTCATACTGCTCTTCCAATTCAAGGATCAACGGCATGAGGGTTTCGGACACAAACCGTCCGCCAAATTCGCCAAAGCGGCCCTTTTCATCGGGACCGGTCATGAAGCTGTTGAAAAGATCGTTGGCCATGGGACACCTGCTGTTCTCGTGCAAATCAGCAGTATCGCGGGACGCGGGTGAGGTAAAGCGACCTACAAGCAGCAGACTTTCATGGAAAGTCTGAATACAAATCCTCTTAGAGGATTTGCTACCAATTCTTGTTCCAAGAATTGGCTAAGAAACAACGACGCGTACTGGTTCGGCGTTACAGAAGACGACAATTTGCCCAGCATTTTCCACAGCAGAATAACCGCGACGCGCGATTTCGGCGGAGAAGACATCACGGCCCACCATACGCTCCATATCGCGTACCTTGCGGCGTACCACGCCACCATCACGGGCAGCTTGCGCAGCAAACAAATGGCGAAACCAGGCCTCTGAGGTCATCGGTAATGGGCTCATCACGTCATGCTGCCACAGCTTGGTAAATACAGCCTTAACGCGCACGTGCCGCCGCGCAAAAGGCGGCTATCAAATCCGCATCTTTCTGACCCGGCGCGCTTTCCACACCCGACGACACATCTACCTGTGTGGCGCCTGTCAGCCTGATCGCATCGCCCACATTCTTCGGTGTCAGCCCACCGGCCAGCATCCAAGGCACAGGCCAGCGACGATCCGCAATAAGGCGCCAGTCGAAGACCAAGCCATTGCCACCTGGCAGTTCCGCATTTTTGGGTGGTTTGGCATCAACCAAGAGCTGATCAGCGACACGCGCGTAACGCTCTAACTGTTGCAAGTCACTTTCATCAGCGACGCCAACAGCCTTCATAATCGGCAGCCCATAGCGCGCGCGCACTTCTGCCACGCGCTCCGGCGTTTCGGCACCATGCAATTGCAAAAGATCCAGTGGAACTTCGTCGGTGATGGCATCCAACAAAGCATTATCGGCATTCACGACCAAAGCAGTTTTGGCAACGCCGACCGGCACCTCTGCCGCCAATTGCGCGGCTGATGATATCGACACGTGACGCGGGGACTTGGGAAAAAACACCAACCCAACATAAGATGCACCGGCATCCACTGCAGCCTGCAGCGTCGCCGCGTCGCGCAGCCCGCAGATCTTGACACGTGTCTTCGATGACATTGGTCAGGTCTTTTCTAGCAGCGCCAGCACGTCGTCATCGTCCTTGGCCCCGGCAGCGGCCCCTTTGAGCTGCTGGACTTCACGGCGCAGGCTTTCCAACTCACGGGTCTTGCTACGGGCGTCCACACGCATACGATGCTCACGTACCCATTCCCAAAGGAACCCGATCATCAAACCAATACCAACGCCAATAAAGATCACAACAAAAAGTGGCAAGTTCATGTCAGGAGAGATGCCAAGAAGATCTGCCATAGACTGCGGCATGGCGCGCAAGGTCACAAAATCACGGTTGGCCAATCCGACGAGTATCAGGCAAAGACCGACGATGGCCCAGAATGTATAGCGGATCGTTTTCAACGCACCCTCCTCGCGCAGCGTGGCGTGCAGCCCTTTGGGCCGAACTGCCTTTAGTCAGGAAGATAGTCTGCTGGGTGCCGCCTGCAATGGGAAATTACTCGTTCAGTTCCCGTTCAAACGATCGCGCAGCAGTTTGCCGGTCTTGAAGAACGGCACATGCTTCTCTTCAACCTTCACAGCCTCACCGGTGCGTGGATTGCGACCAATCCGCTCATCACGCTTCTTGACGGAAAACGCGCCGAAGCCCCGCAATTCAACCCGGTCGCCTCGGGCCATCGCTTCGATGATTTCGTCAAATACCGTATTCACGATCCGTTCGACATCCCGCTGATACAAATGTGGATTCTCGTCGGCGAGTTTCTGGATCAGTTCAGAACGGATCATGTTTTGGCCTCCCAACCAACAAGAAAAAACGACGGGTTTGCCCCGCTTTGCGCGCGACTATAGGCATTTTGGTCCTGCGGCGAAATAGCGGGATTCACCCGTTTCCATGCAAATTACATGGTTTCCGCGTGCCAATCTTCGCAAATCTGAATCATTGTGCCAACAATTTGGCCGCCTGGGCGCATCCGCAGCCCGTAGAATCCCAACGATTCGCGCAGCCCTAACAGCGCCCTGATTTGATCGTTCTGTTTGCCTCTGCGACCGCTATGGATCTGGTATCGCTGCGTCCAATTCGCTCTGACGCCCAGCCGCCTGAACCTTTGCGGCTGACCAAAAGGCACGAAAAACCCCGCCGCAGAGAACTGCAGCGGGGTTCTTTTCTACAACGTCAGGACCGACTTAATCGTCGCCCTTCAGGGCCGCACCAAGGATATCGCCCAAAGATGCGCCGGAATCGCTGGAGCCATACTGCTCAACCGCTTCCTTCTCTTCTGCAATCTCGCGTGCTTTGATTGACAGACCCAGCTTGCGGGTCTTGCTGTCGATGTTGGTCACACGAACGTCGACCTTGTCGCCAACGCCGAAACGCTCTGGGCGCTGCTCGGCACGATCGCGGGACAGGTCAGAGCGGCGGATGAAGGATTTCGCACCTTCATAGTCCACTTCGATGCCGCCATCTTCGATCTTAGTCACTTCAACAGTGATCACCGAACCGCGCTTCACGCCGCCAACAGCTTCGGCGAATGGGTCACCATCGAGTGCTTTGATGGACAGCGAAATACGCTCTTTCTCAACGTCAACTTCGGCAACCTTAGCGCGAACCACATCGCCCTTACGGAAATCGCCAATCACGTCTTCGCCGCGGCCTTCCCATGTCAGGTCAGACAGGTGAACCATGCCGTCGATATCGCCTTCGAGGCCAACAAACAGGCCAAATTCGGTGATGTTCTTGACTTCGCCTTCAACCTCAGTGCCCTCAGGGAACTGCTCTGCAAAGACTTCCCATGGGTTGCGCTGGGTCTGTTTCAGACCAAGGGAAACACGACGCTTGGCGCTGTCGATTTCCAGAACCATGACTTCGACTTCTTGCGACGTAGACACGATCTTGCCGGGGTGGACGTTTTTCTTTGTCCAGGACATCTCAGACACGTGAACCAGACCTTCAACACCGGCTTCCAGCTCAACAAATGCGCCGTAGTCAGTGATGTTGGTCACGCGACCCTGGTGGACGGAACCGAGTGAGAACTTGGCTTCGACCGCATCCCATGGATCATCCTGCAGCTGCTTCATGCCAAGGCTGATACGGTGGGTCTCTTTGTTGATCTTGATGACCTGCACCTTGATCGTCTCACCAATGGTGAGGATCTCGGATGGGTGGTTCACACGGCGCCATGCCATGTCAGTGACGTGCAACAGACCGTCAACACCGCCAAGGTCAACGAACGCACCGTATTCGGTGATGTTCTTGACGACGCCGTCAACTTCCTGACCTTCAGTCAGGTTGCCGATCACTTCGGCGCGCTGCTCTGCACGGCTTTCTTCAAGGATCGCACGGCGGGACACGACGATGTTGCCACGGCGACGGTCCATCTTGAGGATCTGGAAGGGCTGCTTAAGACCCATCAATGGGCCCGCGTCACGCACTGGGCGGACGTCCACTTGGCTGCCCGGCAAGAACGCAACAGCGCCGCCAAGGTCCACGGTGAAGCCACCTTTGACGCGACCAAAGATTGCGCCGTCAACGCGCTCTTCGTCCGCATATGCTTTTTCCAGACGATCCCACGCTTCTTCACGGCGCGCCATCTCGCGAGAGATAACAGCTTCGCCGCGGGCATTTTCAACCTGGCGCAGGAACACTTCGACAGTGTCACCAACGGCCAGTTCAGCCTCTTCACCGGGATTTGCGAATTCTTTGATATCAACGCGGCCTTCCATTTTGTAGCCGACGTCGATGATGGCTTGGCCCGCTTCGATCGCGATAACCTTGCCTTTGACAACTGACCCTTCAGCGGGTGTGTCCATTTCGAAGCTTTCATTAAGGAGCGCTTCAAACTCTTCCATTGTGTTAGCCATGTGGCGTCGTTTTCCTAACGTTTGGTTTTATACGGGCCGAGCGGTTGTGTCCGCCGGTCTTTAGATGATTGCCCACCGTGGGTGGGACGGGTTTCAATTGGTCGCAAGCCCCATTGCGGAACATAAAACAACAGGGCCGGTAGATTACCGACCCCGCTCAAGTCTCACGTCCGCGCCTGTCTCGACACTTCGACAGGGCGGCGTATAGGCCGCATTGGGCCTATATGCAAGGGGTTTTGACGGTCAGCGCAACGGTGAGAAGCGTCGCAACGGGCGGCATCCGTGTTCTAAGTGAAACTCGTCTCATTTGACGGAACAGCAAACAGTTCAGCAACGCATCAAGGTTGCCGTTGCAGCCCATCAACGCGGCGTCAGTACCAGCATCAAGTAGGTGTTGTTCGCCGCAAAATGTGCGGCATTGCGAGATTGCTGGTTCAGACGCTGATCTAAACGCGCCCGTTTGCGCGGGCTGATCAGGCGGCGCAGCATCCAATGTCCAAAGCGGCGCAGACGTGGCCGTTGCCGGGCCAGTTCTTCATCAACACGCCGGGTGGCATAGCCCATCACATTGAAAAGGCCCTGTTCGAGATCAATCGACGGGGCCACCTGCGTGGTAATGTCCACTTCTTGGCTTACTTCAAGCCCAAGGGCTTCGGTGCGGGCACGAAACGCAGCGATGCCATGCCCCCCACCGACTGTGGCTTTCACCGCATCAGACTGGAACTGCGCGCTGCGGAAACAATCCGCGATCACAATGCGCCCTTCAGGTGCCAAAAGCGTCAAACACTTCGCCATACCGATATCGAGGGGAATATACTGAAAGCTTTCCGAGAAAACGCAGACGTCAAATGTGCCCTCCAGCTGCGCATCCTGAAAAGTAGCCTCATGCACCACAGCCTGCGGTGCGTTCTCGCGGCAACGCCCCGCAAGAAAAGCGCTGGGGATCACGATCTCGACCTGATGACCAAGTGCCAACAGTTTCCGCGCCGTCTCACCCGCGCCACCGCCGATATCAAGGATACGGCAAGGTCTGTCCGGCAATCGCTCAAACAGCAGATCCGTGTAAGCCGCTTGCGCCGCACCAAAATTGGCCGCGCAAACATCGAGCCCGTCCCAGTAGCCATAGTGTAGATTTTCAGCCCCTGTGAGCCATTTCGAAAACGTGAGCCCGATATCAAGGCCCAAGCTACGCGTATCTAATTTCTTCCCCGTCATATCATTCCGGTAGTAGAAATAATGGCTTGGCGAAAGAAAAAACTGATGGGCCGGTGTGATCCCCTGTGGACTGTGGTGTCAGAGGTCATTCAATGCCATCTGCACAGCAGCAAAATACGCCCCCACCTGCGCCCCATCAACCAGAGCATGATGCACTTCTAGTGTCATCGCCATATCCCAACGCCCACCATGATCCACAAACTTGCCCCAGGTCACGCGTGGGATGCAATCATCAGGGCCCGGCAGAGCGTTGTTGATGGATGTGTAGTCCAGCCATGGCATGCAGGATAAATACGCCAGATCATCACGCGCGCCGCTATTGGCCTGTAGCGCGCCACCTTTTGCCACCGCGTCGATCAGCGCCATGGCCTGCGCGTCAAACCGGGCAAACTCCGATACAAACGGCACATAGGCGTAGCCAAAACTGCCAGCGTCAGTGGGCACAGTCATGGACAGGGTAACCATATCATGGCGCACAACCACATCATCGCGAAAGCGCATACAAAGCTCCGGCACCGCATGCAGCCCACAGCCGATCGCATAAAGGCAGGCGCGATAAGGCGACATGCCGCGCGCCTTGCGCTTCATCAGATGCGAGCAATCCAATCGGCTCGTGACAGCATAATGCGGTTTTTCATAGCTGCGAAAGAAATGAAATTGCGCAGCGCGGGGCCAATTCTCAAGATCGACAATGTGACAGGTCATACCGCAAGGATGTCAAATATCCTGCCCGCGCTCCAGCAAATCTTCGATCAACTGGCGTTGTAGGTCGCCACTGTCACCGCGGCCAAACTGGGCGGCACCACCTGTGTAGAGCGACCCATAGGTCTTCGCGATATTCACGGTCTGGGCAATGCCCGAGATAAACTGGTCCCGTTCCAATTCTCTGAACGGGTGGATGAACACGCCCCAAAGGCGCCCCTGCGCCACCGCATAGCGCGCATCCAGTGCACTGTCGAAATTCGCCTGCATGACGCGTTGCATTTCTTCCGCGGTCATCGTTTCGGCGGAACGAATGGGGACCATGGCCCGCATCCGATTGGCCGCGACATCCGTCACAATCAGAATCGGGATATCATCCACGGTCAGAGTGAAACCGGGACCAGAAATCGCCGCCTCTGGATCTATCGCGCGCAGAATCTGGGCCATACGCTCCATTGTCATATGAGGCTCCGCCTCTTGCGCAGAGACGGTCGCAGGCAGAAAGAAAGCGATCAGGACAAGGCAACGGATCATCGGGGTGCTCCTTTGCCATCAGCCTAGAAGGCACGCACCACACAGCCAAAGCAAGCTTTGGTGAAAAGTTGAAATATCGCGCGCGTCAGCCGCGCTTGGCTGTAATAATCTCAATCGCGCGGGCAACAGCCGCGTCAATGCTCAGATCAGAGGTATCCAGCATGATGGCATCGGCAGCAGGCACCAAGGGGGCCGCCGCACGATTGCGGTCCCGGTCGTCGCGGGCTTTGACGTCAGCCAGCACAGTTTCAAACGTGATCTCCATGCCTTTGCCAACTAATTCCTGAAACCGGCGTTCGGCCCTGCATGCGGGGCTGGCGGTCACAAATATCTTGGCCTCGGCATCAGGGCAGATCACCGTACCAATATCGCGGCCATCCAGAACGGCGCCAGCACCCTTGCGGGCAAAATCACGCTGAAAGGCCTCCAATGCTTGGCGCACCTCGGGCAGCACCGCAACTTCGCTGGCTGCTTGTGCCACGGCAGGCGTGCGCAAAGCGCCATTTTCCAAGTCAACAGGATCTAGTGTGCGTGCTGCATCAACAGGGTCCCCCCCCGCCAAAACCTTGGCCGCAACAGCGCGATAAAGCAGCCCTGTATCCAGATGTGCAAATCCGAAATGCGCCGCCACCGCCTTGGAGATCGTGCCCTTACCCGCCGCGGCAGGGCCATCAATGGCGATAGTAAAGCTCATGTATTGCTGCGCACGATCTGTGCGCCAAGGTCGGCCATCAGCCCCTCAAAGATCGGGAAGGAGGTGGCAATCGGACTGCCATCATCAATGTGAACCGGCTTTTGCGTGGCCATCCCCATGACGGCAAAGGCCATCGCAATGCGGTGATCCAATTCGCTTGCCACGGTTGCACTGCCGGGCACATTGCCATGACCCAGCCCGGTGACCTGCCACCAGTCGGGGCCGTCATTGACCTGCACACCGGCAGCGCGCAATCCTTTGGCCATCGCATCAATGCGATCGCTTTCCTTCACGCGGAGTTCCTTGACGCCCTGCATATCGGTCACGCCCTCTGCGAATGCGGCCACCACCGACAAAACGGGATATTCATCAATCATGCTGGCCGCACGCGCAGGCGGCACCACGATGCCCTGAAGGTCGGGTGAGAATTTCGCGCGCAGATCGGCGACCGGTTCGCCACCCTCTTCGCGCATGTTCTCAAAGGTCAGGTCAGCCCCCATCTCTTGCAAGGTTGTGAACAGACCCGCACGGGTTGGATTCAACCCGATATTGGGGACCAGCACATCAGAGCCGGGCACAATCAGGGCGGCACAGACCGGAAACGCCGCAGATGATGGATCACGGGGGACAATGATGGTCTGCGGGATCAGTTCTGGTTGGCCATCCAGCGTGATCACCCGGCCTTCGCTGGTTTCTTCAACATGCAATGTCGCGCCAAAGCCCTGCAGCATACGTTCCGTATGATCGCGGGTCGCTTCTTTCTCGATCACCACGGTCTGGCCCGGCGCATTCAAACCCGCCAAAAGCACCGCCGATTTCACCTGCGCCGATGGCACAGGCACGGTGTAGCGCACCGGGACAGGCTCTGCCGCGCCCACCAGGGTCATGGGCAAACGGCCACCTTCTCGGCCAACGGCCTGGGTGCCAAACAGCGCCAGCGGGTCAGTGACCCGACCCATCGGGCGGCCATTGAGCGATGCGTCACCCGTAAAGGTCGCCGTAATGGGTGAGGTCGCCATCGCACCCATGATCAACCGCACGCCGGTGCCGGAATTGCCGCAGTCAATGATGTTCTGAGGTTCCGCAAACCCACCAACACCAACACCCGAAACCGTCCACTCACCCCCCCCATGATCGGTCACTGTCGCCCCAAAGGCGCGCATGGCCTTGGCGGTATCGAGGACATCATCACCCTCCAGCAAACCCGTGATCCGGGTCTCACCAACGCAAAGCGCCCCCAGGATCAATGAGCGATGCGAGATCGACTTGTCGCCGGGCACATGCGCTATGCCTTTCAAAGGGCCGCAGGGCCGGGATGTCATCGGGATCGGGGTGCCATGGCCGGACATATCAGGAATTCCTTCTCGCTTGCGCCGCTGATAGCGCAGGGTCGCTGCAGGGTCCATTCCCCTGCTTCGTCGTGGCCGGGAAAAACACGCGCCTGCGGTTCCGGCACTCAAACGCGGCGAAAGGTCAGGTAATGCGGGGTACGGCCTTCGCGCAGGGCTTTCTGCTCATAACGGGTGGAGTGCCAGTCAGGCCAGGGCGTGCGCCAATCCGCAGGCGCTTGCGCGAGCCATTCAAAGCCATGACGCGGGACCTGCTCTAGTGTCTGGCGCACATAATCGGGGATATCGGTGGCCACCCGCAGTTCCGCCCCCGGCTTCATCACCCGGTGTAGCGGGGCCAGATGCTCTGGCGTGACAAATCGGCGTCGGTGGTGGCGTTTCTTGGGCCATGGGTCAGGGTAGTTGAGGAACACCTTGCTGAGCGTGGCATCGGGCAACACATCAAAAAGATCACGGACATCGCCGGGATGGACACGCAGATTGGACACGTCAGCCTTGCGGATTTTGCCCAAAAGCATGGCGACGCCATTGATGAAGGGCTCACAACCAATCAGGCCAACATCCCGGTAGATCTCGGCCATGTGCAACAGATGTTCCCCACCGCCAAAGCCGATCTCCAACCAGATATCGCGGGCGCCAAACACCGAACGCAGATCAAGGGGCACGCGGTTGGGGTTCTCCTCCCAGCTGACCGGGCCGGGCGACAATGGTGCGAGGTCGTTCTCAAGGTAGTCATGTTGCGACGCACGGATCGTCTTGCCTTTGAAACGGCCATAGAAGTTGCGCCATGGGGCGCCAGAGGGGTGGCTGGTCTTGCTCATTCAGAGGCTTTAGCAAGCTGGCCCCATCGGCGCAAACACTCACTCGCGTAGAACGCCGGCTTCTTCCAGTTCTTGGCGCGTTGGGAACCACATACCGGGGCGGTATATCTTGGATTCGACGGCAAAGGCAGGGTCGACACCGCGCGACAGCATATAGGCAATCTGCTCGGCTGTTGTATGCTGCGTGTCGCCATAAAGCCATGTCGCGAAATCCCAGGGCGTGTGCCAGTGGGACTGTTCGCGCCAGTATTTGTAGTAATCTCGTATATCGTCGGCATGCCAGCTGTTCTGGTGAAACCCGATCCTGGAGCCGCGGGTCATCTCGCGCCGCCCACCCGCAAGAAATACGGTGACACACGCGCTGCTACATTCGTCAACAACACGGGTGTCCAGTGCATAGTCCTGCACGATTCGCGCCATTTCGGCCCCGACCCAAACCGCACCGCCGCTGCTTGTCAGTTGCAGAACTGCGATATCCTTGTTTTGCCGCAGATGTTCGGCAAGCAGCCCAGCATCCCCCTCCGATATCTCGGCATAAACGCCGTTGATCTCGATTTGGCTGTTGTAGATCAGCGTTGTACCATCAACCGAGAATTTTGCTTCTGCCGTGTTTTCCACCATGTCGGTCGTTGTTGTGAGTTTCTCAGCAAACAGTGGTGTGGCAGCGCCCTCCAGCAGACCTAAGACCAAGAAAAACTCTCGCAACATCATGCAATCTCCGAAAAACTTCAACATGCAGCTTAAAGGCGAGCATCGCCAGCGGCCAGTTATTTTCAGCGCGAGCGTGTCGACATGTAAGGTGGATCATGATCCACCTTACGCCAATCAAACAGCCTTCTTCAAAGCCTCAACCAGATCAGTACGTTCCCAGCTAAACCCGCCATCAGCATCAGGTTCCCGACCAAAATGGCCGTAGGCCGCAGTGCGTTCGTAAATTGGCCGGTTCAACCGCAGATGCTCACGAATACCGCGCGGTGTCAGCTCCATGACCTGCGCGATGGCCTGCTCAATGGCAACCGGATCAACCTCGCCTGTGCCGTGTGTGTCAGCATAGATAGACAGCGGTTTGGCCACCCCGATGGCATAGCTAAGCTGGATCGTACAGCGCGCTGCCATGCCCGCAGCCACGACGTTCTTGGCCAGATAGCGCGCAGCATATGCGGCCGAACGGTCCACTTTGGTTGGATCCTTGCCCGAGAACGCACCACCACCGTGCGGCGCTGCACCACCATAGGTATCAACGATGATCTTGCGCCCCGTCAGCCCGGCATCGCCGTCGGGACCGCCGATGACAAATGTCCCCGTTGGGTTTACCCACCATTCGGTTTGGGGTGTGATCAACCCCTCTGGCAGCACTTCGCGAATGTAAGGCTCTACAATCGCGCGTATATCCTCACTGCCTTGGCTTTCGTCACGGTGCTGGGTTGACAGCACGATCTGCGTCGCCTCAACCGGTTTACCATCCACATAACGCAGGGAAATCTGACTTTTGGCATCCGGACGCAAGGTAGGCTCTTCGCCCGATTTGCGCACCTCGGCCAGGCGGCGCAGGATCGCATGCGCGTATTGGATCGGCGCCGGCATCAGGGCCTCGGTCTCGGTTGTGGCATAGCCAAACATGATACCCTGATCGCCCGCTCCTTCATCTTTGTCTTTGGCGGCATCAACGCCCTGAGCGATATGCGCGGATTGCTCATGCAGCAGGTTCGTCACCTCACAGGTCGCATGGTGAAACTTGTCCTGTTCATAACCGATATCCTTGATACAGGCGCGCGCAATATCCTCGACCCGGCCCATATAGTCCTTGAGCTTGGATTGGTCCGAAAGCCCAACCTCACCGCCAATCACAACGCGGTTTGTGGTGGCGAAGGTTTCGCAGGCGACCCGCGCTTCGGGTTCTTCTGCCAGGAATGCATCAAGGATCGCGTCTGAAATCCGGTCGCAGACTTTATCGGGGTGACCCTCAGAAACAGATTCCGAGGTAAAAATGTAGTTTTGCCGTGCCATGGGGAAGTGCTCCATTGAAAATTCTCTGCCACGTCAGGAAGCCGTTGTAACAGAATTACAACCCCGGATAGGGGGTGGGCAGTCTGAGGTCAATCGCTATCGCGCTTCGCCATCAGATAACCCGGTATCATGAACAGTAGGAGCAGAATTATGGCAGGTAGATCGCCCCATCTTGCATAAAGCGTTTCCGGCAGTACCGCAGGCAAACGCGCATCCACGACCCCTTCTTCATTCATTGGCAGTGCCGCCGTCACCCGGCCACGGGCATCAATCATCGCGCTGAACCCTGTATTGGCGACCCGTACCATGGGAAGCCCCTGTTCGATGGCGCGCAATCGGGCCTGTGCCAGATGTTGACGCGGCCCTGCCCGTTGCCCAAACCAGGCATCATTTGTGATCAGCAAGAGCATCCGTGGGCGTGTGTCGCCATAGTTGATCTCTTCGGCAAAGATGCCTTCGTAGCAGATGAGCGGCACCGCGTCGCCGATCCCGGGTATCGTCACCGGCCCCGGTTCAGCACCAGGGGTAAACCCTGTGCCCAGACTGCGCGCCAGTCCCGTGGCCCCTGCCCTTCCGATCAGGGCCGCACCGGGCACATATTCCCCAAACGGAACCAGATGCCGCTTGTCATAGATGGCCTGCACATCACCGCCCGGCCCCATCACAACCAAACTGTTGTACGCACGCAGTTCCGCGTCCAGTCGCTGGATGCCAAACACCAACGGTGCCCCGCGGGTGGCATCTGCCAAGAGGGGATACTCTGCGTCCAGTGTGTTCAGCAGATAAGGAACAGAGGTTTCGGGCCAGACCACCAGATCAGCAGCCTCCCCCTCGCCAGTCAACCGCAAGAGGCGCGCAAAGAACAGATCGCGATAGGCGGGATCCCATTTCTGGTTTTGCGGAGCGTTGGGTTGCACAAGACGCACCAGCGGCGCGTCGGTATCAGCGGTGGGCATCGGTCCGGGCTGTGCCACAAAGTTCAGCGCCACCAACACGCCCAGCGCAACCAGCCCAACCAATCGGGCAGAACCGAGAAGTGCGGCCAAAGCCCAGGCGCAAAGCACAACCAAGAGGCTAAGCAGATGCGGACCACCCCAAGCCGCCACCTGCACAATGCCAGTGGCCAGCCAGACGTGCCCCAAAAGCACCCAGGGAAACCCGGTCAGGATCAATGCGCGCAACACTTCTGCACCAACCAGCATCAGGCCCGGCATCAGGGTACTCTGCGGGGCAACCCGGTGCGACACCCACCCCGCCAGCGCCCAGAACAGGGCGGCACCGCCCCCCATCATGAGCAAGGCAAAAGGGGCCATCCAGCCGTGACGAGCCACATCCACCAGAAACGGTTCGACAATCCAGTGCAAGCTGAAGACAAAATAGCCAAAGCCAAATGACCAAAACAAAAATGCCGATTGGCGGGCAGTCCGACTTGTGGGGGCAATCACAAAGACAGCGGCCAGTGCCAGCATCGTGAGCGGCCACAGATCAAAGGGCGCCTGCCCCAACGCGGCCAAAACGCCCAAACCTGCCAGCAGCAGCCAACGCACCCACCCGGACACATGCGTAAACCGCACCAAAAGATCAGGCATCCCGTCTTTCCGGTTTGCGTTGCGAAGGCGTCAGGCGCACCCGCAACCGCTTGATCCGGCGGGGATCAGCATCAACAACCTCAAACTCCGGACCATCAGGGTGCGCGATCATCTCTCCGCGCACAGGCAAATGACCGGCAAGCATCGTCACCAACCCGCCCAGCGTACCGATCTCTTCTTCATCAATTTGATCGTGTGTCGTCAGATCCATGCCAATCTCGGCCTGAAACACATCCAACTCGGTCCGGGCCTGCGCCAGATAACAACCGGGTTTTTCCATGATCCAGCTTTTGGCTTCTTCGATGTCGTGTTCGTCTTCGATTTCGCCCACGACCTGTTCGATGACATCCTCGATCGTGACCAGCCCATCGGTGCCGCCATACTCGTCAATGACCAACGCCATATGGATACGTTCAGCCTGCATCTTGGTCAGCAGAACACCCAACGGCATCGACGGCGGCACATAGATCAACGGGCGCAGCATTTCGCGCAGATCCATCGACGTGCTTTTCCCGTTAAACCCATGCCGCAGGGCAAAATCCTTGAGGTTTGCAATACCAATCGGGGTGTCCAGCGTGCCGTCATAGACCGGCAGTCGGGTCAACCCGCTGTCGCGGAACACTTCGACAAGTTCATCCTTAGTGATCGTTGCCGGCACAGCCACGATATCAGGCTTGGGGATGGCCACATCCTCTACACGCATACGTCGGAGATTCAGCATGCCCAGAACAGAGCCCGCTGGCTTCGCGTGCTCTGATGGGCGCGTCTGAAGCAGTTCCGGCTGTGCGGGCGGGCGAATGGCGTGTTTCAAGCGGGTCCAAAGGCCTGCCTGTGTGTCTGTCTGGTCCTGTTGCGCGCTTTGCGCTGCGATAGATGGACCCGCGTCTGTGTCGCCCATTTTTTCCTTACCTATAAAGGCCTAGTGGCCCGTCTCATTCCTATATGGGTCAGCAATACCCAATTTGCCAAGTATTTCAGTTTCCAATCCCTCCATCAGGGTGGCATCGCGGTCACGTTCGTGATCGAAACCCAACAGATGGAGTGTGGCATGTATCAGCAAGTGAACGGCGTGGTCACCTATGGTTTTCCCTGCCTCGGCGGCTTCGCGCGCGCAGGTGTCATAGGCAATGGCGATATCACCCAATTCACTGTCTGCGCCGACCTCTGGCATCATCGGCATCTCGCCGTCGATCACGGCTCCCCGCTCATGTGAAGGCCAGCTAAGTACATTTGTCGGACGCAGTTTACCCCGGAAATCTTCGTTCAGAACGGCAATACGCGCGTCATTGCACGCAAGTACGCCGATCTCGAACAGGGATGGCTCTAGCCCCAAATGCGCCAATGTGGCATCAGTGGCACCTTGGGCGAGGCTTTCAATCGCAGCCCAGCGCGGGTCCTCAACCATACAATCCACAGTCACTTCGGATCATCCGCCTCATAGGCTTCGATGATAGCAGCGACCAGAGGATGGCGCACGACATCCTTGGAGGTAAAGTAGTTAAAGCTGATCTTGGGAATGTTCTTGAGTAACCGCTCGGCATCCCACAGGCCCGAATTCACACCGCGCGGCAGGTCGATCTGCGTGCGGTCGCCGGTAATGACCATGCGTGACCCCTCACCCAGACGGGTCAGGAACATCTTCATCTGCATGGTTGTGGCGTTCTGCGCCTCATCCAGCACGACAAAAGCATTGGACAGTGTCCGTCCGCGCATAAAGGCCAAAGGCGCAATTTCAATGACCTTTTCCTCGATCATCTTGGCCGATTGCTTTCCGGGCAGAAAATCATTCAGCGCGTCATAAAGCGGCTGCATGTATGGATCGACCTTGTCCTTCATGTCCCCGGGCAGATAGCCCAGCTTCTCACCGGCTTCCACAGCGGGACGCGACAAGATGATCTTGTCCACATGACCAGAGATCAGCATGTTGACGCCCACGGCAACAGCCAGATAGGTCTTGCCTGTACCTGCGGGGCCAATACCAAAGGCCAATTCTTTTTCAAAAAGCGATTTGACGTAAGCCTTCTGCGCATCAGTGCGCGGCTCAATCAGCTTCTTGCGGGTCTTGATCTCAACCCGCAATGTCTCACCTTTGAACAATTCGATCTGATCGTCGCCGTGCGCGGGGCGGCGGGTCGGTTCCGCACCCATGCGCAATTCGCGGTCCAGATCGCCGGGTTCCAGCGTGCGACCTGCCTCAAGACGGCCATAAAGCGCCTGCAAAACTTGTGTGGCCTCATGGCGGGCGTCATCCTCGCCAATCACAGCAAGTTGGTTGCCGCGACGCAGAATTTGCACATCCAGTTTATCTTCAATGGTGGTCAGGTTGCGGTCATATTCACCGCAAAGATCGATCAGCAAAAAGTTGTCCGGAAATTCCAGCAGGGCTTCTGTCGCAGTTTCAGCGGGTGGGGTCAGGGCACCAGTGGCCAATCATCTCTCCTTTTAAGTCTAGATACAGGCATGGTGGCAAGTCGGACCGCAAGGCGCAAGGGATCAAACTCAAATGTCAGGGGGTTGATCGGAATTTTCGCGCGTAACGTGGGTTGCACCCACCCTACAGCAGCTCACCCTTCAACGAATTTGGGCTGTCCTGCACGACCTTCACGCGGCGCACTTGGCCCAGCACATCCGTAGGCGCATCAGCATAAACCGCATGCAGATATTCGGATTTCCCGATCATCTGACCGGCTTCGCGGCCCGCCTTCTCGAACAGGACCTTTACCTCGCGACCCACCATCGACGCCTGTGTTGTCTGCTGCTGTGCGCGCAACAAGGCCTGCAACCGCTGCAAACGATCATTCATCACATCCTCGGGCAGCTGCGGTTTTTCCGCCGCCGGTGTGCCGGGGCGGGTCGAATACTTGAACGAGTACGCCTGCCCATAATGCACGTCGCGGACCAATTGCATGGTGTCTTCGAAATCTTCATCCGTCTCACCGGGGAAACCGACAATAAAGTCGCCCGACAACAACAGATCAGGGCGTGCTGCACGAATACGCTCGATCAGCCGCAAATAGCTTTCGCCGGTATGTTTGCGGTTCATCGCTTTGAGGATGCGATCAGAGCCAGATTGCACGGGCAAATGCAGATAGGGCATCAGTTTGTCACAGGTACCATGGGCCGCGATCAGCGCATCATCCATGTCGTTAGGGTGCGATGTGGTAAAGCGAATGCGTTCCAATCCATCAACCTTGTCCAGCGCCCAGATCAGGCCCGCCAAGCCACCCTCATGCCCGTGATAGGCGTTCACGTTCTGGCCCAGTAGCGTGATTTCCTTCACGCCGCTTTCCACCTGTTCCTGTGCCTCGCGAATAATGCGATCGGCGGGGCGGGAAACTTCGGCCCCACGGGTGTAAGGCACCACACAGAATGCGCAAAACTTGTCGCAACCTTCCTGGACGGTTAAGAACGCTGTCGGGCCACGTTTGGCTTTGGCGCGGGTTTTGAGCGTCTCAAACTTGTCATCATCCGGGAAATCAGTATCCAGCGCCTTGGCCCCAGTCTGTATGGCGTCATCCATCGCAGGCAGACGGTGATAACTTTGCGGACCAACAACGAGATCAACCATCGGCTGGCGGCGCATGATCTCTTCACCCTCGGCCTGAGCCACACAACCGGCCACACCGATTTTGAGGTCGGGGTTTTCGGCCTTCAGCCCCTTGAAGCGTCCCAGCTCGGAGTAGACCTTCTCAGCCGCTTTTTCACGGATATGACAAGTATTGAGCAGAATCATGTCCGCATCATCTGGCGTCTGGGTTTCGACATACCCCTTGCCGCCCAGCGCCTCAGCCATGCGTTCGCTGTCATAGACGTTCATCTGGCAGCCATATGTCTTGATAAAAAGCTTTTTGGGCGCGGACATCGCAAAGACCTTGGGTTGGAGAACTGGTGGCCTTCTAGCGGCTTGGCGGATTGCTTGCAATGCGGCGCAATTTAGCCGAATTTGCGCAAACCTCAGCAGAACAGACGGCACATGCATTTTATATCCCTGTCCATGCTCAAAGCGAACGCCAGGCAGTCACTGGGCAGCGGGCCCGTTGGGTTAATCCTGATGGACGATGACGTGGAGTTGAAGAGCACGATCGCACATCACCTGCGAGCGGGATTTGGCGATCTGCTCATCTTTTGCGCACCGGAGACGGCTATGCCGGGCGATTTGGCGCCAAATGTGCACCGGGTGGACTGTGAAGTGACCGATGATGATGCCCTGCCCATGGTGATCAACACCGTGATCAGGGCCTTGCCGGGGCGGTGGATTTACTACTGCTATAATGCCGAGTACCTTTACTATCCATTCTGCGAAGACCGCAGTGTCGGCGAAATGCTGGCCTTCATGACCGAAGAGCGGCGCGATACGGTCATGACCCATCTGGTCGATCTTTATCCGTCAAACCTGTCCGCCCACCCTTGTGGCGTTGATCGTCAAGACGCGCATTTTGATCGCTCTGGCTATTACGCGCTGGCGCGCGAAGATGCGGCTGGGAAGGCGCTTGATCGGCAGATCGACGTCTATGGCGGGCTGCGCTGGCGGTTTGAGGAACATATCACCAGCGCAAGGCAACGGTTGAACCGGGTGTCGTTCTTTCGGGCGGTGCCGGGGCTTGCGATGCTGCCCGACCGCTCTTTCAACATCGCAGAGTTCAACACATTCTCTTGCCCTTGGCATAACAACCTCTCAGCCGCCGTGGGATCGTTTCGCACAGCCAAGGCACTGCGCCGCAATCCGGGTAGTCGCAATGTGATCAACACCTTCCACTGCCCGCAATCAGAACGTTTTAGCTGGCGATCCCAGCAACTTTTGGACCTGGGCCTGATGGAACCAGGGCAATGGTTTTGACAGATTGGCTTGCCTGCGCACGGTGAAGTGAGCAATAGGGCCAATCACTTGGCTTGCGCACAAGGCCCGCGTGAATTGGAGCCGAGCGGATTAGATGCATGTGCAGGGCCAGGTCATCTTCATCCCGGATGAGATGTTCCCAGAACCTGCGCTGCCAGATACCTTTTTCGCCCCGTTTGCGATGGCCGGGCGGGACGAACGCCGGCGCAGGCACATTTCGCGAAAAGGCTGTTTTGATCATCCGCCAACGCTTGGAAAAATCTGCATCATCCTCGGGTAGGGTCCAGATCATATGAAGCTTGTTTGGCAGAATGACCGCGGCATCAATCACAAACGGCCAGCGCTTGCGGGCAAGCCGCGTGGCATCGCGCAGCAGGTCAATACGGCTGATCAGCAGATCGGACCGCTGATCCTGCAGACGGACAGTGAAGAAATAGGTGCCTCCGGGCACACGTAAGCGGCGATAGTTCGACATCACGCCAGAGTGGCGCGACAAAGTTAATGAAGTATAAAGCGCCGTAAAACGTAAGGTGGATCATGATCCACCTTACTGATCAGGTCCGTCGCAACCTGATCACAACGTCAACCGATGCAATCTCTGCGCCGTCCGGTGCATCGGGCAGATGCCTGATCTCCAATTGATCCGCAGGCGCGTCGGTCAACTTTGCACTGTCTTCCCAGTAGAAATGCGGGTGATCCGTCATATTGGTATCAAAATAGCTCTTTGAGCCATCGACCGTGATTTCCCGCATCAGACCTGCATCACAAAAGGCGCGCAAGGTATTGTAGACCGTAGCAAGTGAAACTTTCTCATCCGTATCGAAGGCTGCATCAAACAGGCTTTCGGCCGTGACATGTCGATCCTGACCATCACCAACAAGCAACGTCGCCAGCGTCATCCGCTGCCGTGTCGGGCGCAATCCTGCACCGGCAAGCCAATCTGCGCTGCGCTGTGTTTCGCTCTGGGTCATGGTCGCTCTTCTGCTGCCTTACGGTGCCATTCATATGGGAACTTGGGGGTTATGATCAAATAAAAACACGCCGCAAACCGGCGGACTTGCTCTCACAAAGCGCCGGGTGCTAGAGGTCAGGCAACGCAGTCAACAACAATGAGGCCAGTGTAATGGCGGATTATCCCACAAGTTTTGACAAAGAAGGCCTGCTCAAATGTGCCCGCGGAGAGCTGTTTGGCGCAGGTAACGCGCAGCTTCCAGCCCCGCCTATGCTGATGATGGACCGGATCACCGACATCTCGGGCGATGGTGGGTTGCATGACAAGGGTCATGTGGTGGCCGAGTTTGATATCACCCCTGATCTGTGGTTCTTTGAATGTCATTTCCCCGGCAACCCGATCATGCCCGGCTGTCTGGGCCTTGATGGGCTGTGGCAGTTGACCGGCTTCAACCTGGGCTGGCGCGGCTGGCAAGGGCGCGGCTACGCGCTTGGCGTCGGCGAGGTCAAACTGACGGGCATGGTGCGTCCGGATCGCAAGATGCTGACCTATAAAGTCGATTTCACCAAAGCCATCCAAACCCGCCGCCTGACCATGGGCGTGGCTAACGGGATTGTTGAGGCCGACGGTGAGGTCATCTATCAAGTCACCGATATGAAGGTTGCGTTGTCCGAAAACTAGGCCACCAATCTACGACGAACATGAAGGAGAGGTGCCTATGCGCCGTGTTGTTGTCACCGGTCTCGGGATCGTGTCACCCATCGGAAACAATGCTGATGAGGTTCTGGCGTCATTGAAAGCTGGGAAATCCGGGATCGAATCCTCGCCTGAAATGGTCGAGCATGGGTTCCGCAGCCAGATCGCGGGCACGCTCAAAATCGACATCACAGAACATGTCGACAAGCGTACCTTGCGCTTCATGGGGCCGGGCGCGGCTTACGCGCATATCGCCATGGGACAGGCTATTGCGGACGCGGGGCTGGATGAGGATCAGATCGTGAACCCGATGACGGGCCTCATTGCAGGGTCTGGCGGGCCGTCCACCTCTGCAACTTTAGCGGCCCATGAAGTGGTCAAGAGCACTGGCGCGACCAAACGCATCGGCCCCTTTGCCGTGCCAAAGGCGATGTCATCCACCGTCAGCGCAAACCTTGCGACGGCCTATAAGATCAAAGGCATGAACTTTTCGATTACCTCTGCGTGTTCGACATCTCTGCACTGCATTGGCATGGCCGCCCAGCAAATCGCCTTGGGCACCCAAGATACGATGTTCGCCGGTGGCGGTGAGGAACTTGACTGGACCTTGTCGTGTCTCTTTGACGCCATGGGCGCCATGTCGTCGAAATACAATGACACACCAGAGCGGGCAAGCCGCGCCTTTGACGCCGACCGCGACGGGTTTGTGATTGCGGGTGGCGGTGCGATGGTTGTGCTTGAAAGCTTGGAAAGCGCACAGGCACGTGGGGCCAAGATTTATGCCGAAGTGACCGGCTTTGCGGCCACATCCGACGGCGCTGACATGGTCGCGCCCTCCGGTGAAGGCGGCGAGCGGGCGATGCGCGGCGCGTTGAAAACCCTGCCTGCTGATCGCAAGGTCAGCTATATCAACGCCCATGGCACCTCGACGCCGGTTGGCGACGTGGGTGAGGTTGAGGCCGTGCGCCGGGTCTTTGGCGAAGGCACCACACCGCCGATCAGCTCTACCAAATCCATGACGGGCCACAGCCAAGGGGCCACCGGCGCGCAAGAGGCCGTCTATTGCCTGCTGATGTTGCAGGATGATTTCATTGTGCCTTCGATCAACGTCGAAAACCTCGACCCGGCACTGAACCCCGAAGAAATCGCAACTGAGCTGGTTGAGGATGCGGGCCTTGATACGGTGATGACAAATTCGTTCGGGTTTGGCGGCACCAACGGCTCCATGCTGCTGTCGAAATTCAAAGGGTAGACGTGATGACAATCTCGATGAAGGGCAAACGCGGGCTGATCATGGGTGTGGCCAACGAACGGTCCATCGCATGGGGGATCGCCAAGGCCATGGCAGAAGCCGGCGCGGAACTTGCGTTCACCTATCAGGGCGAAGCATTTGGGAAACGTCTGGAACCATTGGCACAATCGGTAGGGTCAGACATCATGGTGGATGTTGATGTCACCGATGATACCAGCATGGACACGGCCTTTGCCACGCTCAAGGATCGCTGGGGCAGCCTGGATTTCGTAGTGCATGCCATCGCCTTTTCCGACAAGAACGAACTGACCGGGCGCTTTATCAACACCAGTCGCGACAACTTCAAAAACTCGCTGGCGATATCGTGCTATTCATTTATCGACGTGGCCAACCGCGCGTCACAAATGATGCCCGATGGCGGTACACTGCTGACGCTGACCTATCAGGGCTCCAACCGCGTCACCCCATTTTACAATGTCATGGGGGTGGCCAAAGCCGCACTAGAATCGGCCACCCGCTATCTGGCCAACGACCTTGGCCCGCAAGGTATCCGTGTGAACGCGATCAGCCCCGGCCCGATGAAGACGCTGGCTGGGGCCGCCATTGGCGGCGCGCGCAAGACCTACAAGCATACAGATCAGAATGCGCCCATGCGATCCAATGCGACCCTTGAGGCAGTGGGCGGCACCGCCGTCTATCTGGCCTCAGATGCTGGTGCCTGCACAACGGGAGAGATCATCCGCGTTGACGGTGGGTTCCACGTGCTGGGGATGCCCCAGCCAGAGCATTTGGGCTAGGAAAGATGCCGTACTGACAGGTATCCTCCGTGGTGAGGGCTGATCTTTGGTGGGGGCAATCACTGTATTGCCCAACCGCGATTGGATTGAGTAGAGGTAGTTGAGCGAACGACCATCATGTCCGATGGCATGCCTACCTTTGAAATGCGATCTTCCAGGCACACTCAGCTTAACCTGATTTACACCAACGCGATTGAGCTGCCTGAATTGTAAGCCTTGCCTCACGATAGATTTCTTCGACAATCTCGGCAGCAGATTGTGGGCTTCGGACTTGTGACACACCCTGTCCAGACCAAAGAGACATGGCGGCGATGTCGCCTGTTGTATGCGGCCCTGGCGTATGACTTTGGTATCGCATCACAGCGTCGCCATTTGCCTGGCGCCCAACGGTTTCACCCTCTCCGGGACGTTGGCCTGGGTCAGGTCCGCCTGCGGCCTCCCAAGTCCTTGAGGTTTCATTCATCAAAGCCCGGTGAGGTGCGTTTGGCCAAAAACCATTGTAAAGCTCGCTAGCCCATTGGGTTTGGTCCTCGCTCGCGTCAAAAATCATCTGTCGGTATTCGGGGTGGATCGTCGCCTCATGGCTGGCTAAGAACCTCGTCCCTATCCAGACACCAGACGCGCCAAGCATCAAAGCTGCCGCCATGGCACGACCGTCCGAAATCCCCCCTGCAGCGACCACGGGAACATTCACTGCGTCAACGACGGCGGGAACCAATGCCATGCTTGCCACCTGTCCCCAAACATGTCCGCCGGCTTCCCAACCTTGAGCGACGATAACATCTGCACCAGCATCCGCGGCAATCTTCGCTTCTTGGGCGTTACCAACAGTCGAAAAAACTAAAAGCCCGCCATGCTTGGCCTTTTCTATGTAGTCGGGTTTGACGCCCCAGAACAATGAAACCGCGCATACCTCTTGGTCAACACATGCCTGCAACTCCTCTTCCCGACAGAAGTCCATGTTCAAATTTACGGCGAAATTCCGATCCGTCAGAGCGCGAACTGCTGCAATCCCGCTGTGAACCAGCTCTGCGCCGCCGCTCCAAAGCGGAATAGTCCCAAAGCCCCCCGCCTCTGACACCGCTGCCGTCATGGCCGGACCGGTTGCCCCCCCTAGGGGTGCGGAAACGATTGGAATATTAATGCCAAGTATGTCGCAGAGTTCTTTTTCCAACATGACCTCCTCGGGTAAAGTGGTTGTCATCTATCTGATCTAAGTTCAGGAAACCTTGCAGACATTCAAGCACGGCGAAGAATTCTGCACTCAGAACTCAATGCCGCCATCGCTCCAGCAACATCCCAATCAATCGACCAACATGCAGTCTACCCCGCATCGATCCCCATGATCTCAATCGCAAAGTTCAGGTCTTTGCCTGCCAGCGGGTGGTTGGCGTCCAAAGTCACTTCGGTCTCTGACACCTCGGCCACCGTCACCGGCACCACCTGCCCCTGCGGCGTTTGCATCTGCAATTGCGTGCCAACCTCTACTGGGATTTCCGCTGGGATTTGTTCGCGTGGGACCGCTTGGCGGGCATCTGGGTTGCTTTCACCGTAGGCTTGGGCACACGGTACATTCACGTCCTTCTTGTCGCCCACCACCATGCCGGGGATCGCAGCGTCGAGGCCCGCGATAATCTGGCCAGAACCAACAACAAATTCCAGCGGGTCGCGCCCTTGGGAACTGTCGAACACCTCACCACTGTCCAAAGTACCGGTGTAGTTGATGCGTACGGTGTCGCCTGCTTTTGCTACGCTCATCGCGTTATCCTTCGTCATTTCTGAATTTTGCCGGACGCTACGTGGTGCGGCCCCCGGTTGCAAACGCTTTGCCCCTTTTCGCCGCCTCCTGCCCATGACAGGGTAAGCGCAGCAATGGAGAACGCAATGCCAGTGACCACCTATATTTTTGATGCCTACGGCACATTGCTTGACGTGAACGCCGCCGCAGCCAAGGCCGCGAAAGAGCCTGCACATGCCGCATTGGCTGATGTCTGGCCCGCCTTGGCGCGCGATTGGCGGCTCAAGCAGTTGCAATACACCTGGCTGCGGGCCGTCGCGCACCGGCATTGTGATTTCTGGCAGGTCACGCAGGACGGGCTGGATTGGGCGATGGCAGCGCATGGGCTGACCAGTGACACGACCCGAACCCGCCTGCTCGAGCTTTACTGGGAGCTTGCAGCCTACCCGGAAGTCCCCGAAATGCTGTCGGCGCTCAAGACTGCGGGCAAAGCGACCGCGATCCTGTCGAACGGATCTCCTGATATGCTGAACGGGGCGGTCACATCCGCAGGGATCGCCGATGATCTGGACGCGGTGTTAAGCGTCGAAGACGTGGGCGTCTTCAAACCAGCCGACCGCGTTTATGACATGGTGGGCGCGCATTTCGGCTGCGACAAGGATGAGGTGCTGTTTGTTTCATCCAACGGATGGGATGCTGCAGGGGCTGCTGGGTACGGTTTTCAGACCGCCTGGGTGAACCGCGCGAATGAACCGATGGACAAGTTATACGCCAAGCCACATCACGTTTTGCCGAACCTGACGACAATCCCGGAGTTCACCTGATGCCGCAGTTCACCACCCATGATGGGGTCAGGCTGCACTACCTGGATGAAGGGACGGGTTTGCCTGTGATCGCTCTGGCAGGATTAACCAGAAATGGTGCCGATTTTGATCACGTGGCCCCGCATTTGCCCGTGCGTCTGATACGGCCGGACTATCGTGGGCGGGGGCAATCTGACTGGGCTGATCCTGCGACCTACACTATTCCCCAAGAAGCCAAAGATACGGTGGCCCTGATGGATCATCTGGGGCTTGAAAAAGCCGCGATTCTTGGCACATCACGCGGCGGGCTGATCGCAATGACGCTGACTGCTACTGCAAAGCATCGGTTGCTGGGTGTGGCGCTCAACGATATCGGCCCGGTGATTGATGAAAAGGGTCTGGACGTCATCAAAAATTTCATCGGGCGCAATCCGGTGCAGAAGACCTATGCTGAGGCGGCTAAGGCGCGAGCAAAGCTTTGGGCACATTTCGAAGGCGTGCCGATGGAGCGCTGGCTGGCAGAGGTGCAGGCGCATTACGCAGAAACGCCGGACGGTCTCATCATTCGCTACGATCCAAAACTGCGCGATGCGCTGCTTGCGACCAGGGCACAACCTGCGCCGGACCTGTGGCCCTTGTTTGATGCGCTTGCTAGCTTGCCCCTGGCACTGGTGCGTGGTGAAAATTCGGACCTACTGACCAAAGGCACAGCCGATGAAATGACCCGCCGCAGGCCCGACATGATCCGGGCCGATGTGTCGGGGCGCGGCCATGTGCCGTTTCTGGATGAACCGCAAGCGCTGGATGCGCTGCATAAATGGGTGGAGCAACTTCAATGAACATCGACATGATCCGTGCCGCGGCAGACCGCATCAAGGGCCACGCACGGCGCACGCCAATCCTGACCTCGCCATTTCTGGACGATATTGCCGGGCGGCGTGTTTTTCTGAAAGCCGAGTGCCTGCAACATACAGGATCGTTCAAATTCCGCGGCGGCTGGTCCGCCGTGTCATCACTGACCGACAACGCGCTCAAGACCGGTGTCATCGCCTTCTCCAGCGGCAACCATGCGCAGGGTGTGGCCCTTGCAGCCCGCGAACATGGCGCGCCCGCCGTGATCGTCATGCCCGCCGATGCTCCCACCGTGAAAATCGAAAACACCCGCGCATTGGGGGCCGAGGTCATACTCTATGATCGCGCGAATGAGGACCGCGATGAGATCGGCGCGAAGCTGTCAGCTGAACGCGGGCTGACGTTGATTAAGCCCTTTGATGAACCACAGGTCATCGCCGGGCAAGGGACCACAGGATTAGAGATTGCAGAGGACATGAACGCGCTTGGCGTTTCGCACGCCGATGTGATGGTTTGCTGCGGCGGCGGTGGCCTGACCTCTGGCATAGCCCTTGCCCTGGCTGCTGATGCGCCGGGCCTGCGGGTGCGACCGGCAGAACCGGAAGAGTTTGACGATGTCACCCGGTCACTGGCCAGTGGCAAAATTGAACGCAACAGCCGGCTGGATGGATCGCTTTGCGATGCGATCATCACACCGCAACCGGGCGATCTGACCTTTCCGATCATGCAGGCGCACTGCGGCCCCGGTGTGGTGGTCAGTGAAGACGAATGCCTGCGTGCCATGGCCCTTGCGTTTGAACGGTTGCGGATTGTGGTTGAACCTGGCGGTGCGGCAGCGCTGGCGGCGGCCTTGTTCCACCCTGACGCATTCACGGGCGACGCCGTGATCGCTGTGGCCACTGGTGGCAACGTCGATGCCACCGTCTTTGCCCGAGCCCTGGAGACCATGAAGTGACCCGTTTCACCATCGCCAGTTTCAACGTCAAAAACCTGATCGAGGCCGATCAGGAATATTACCGCTTCGAAAAATACACTCCCGAAGAATACGCATGGAAACGCGCATGGCTGGCCGATCAGCTGCTGACGATGAATGCGGATGTCGTCTGCTTTCAGGAAATTTTCAGCGAGGCCGCATTGCGTGATGTGGTGATTGAAACGGACGAACTGGGACAGGCCGCAAATGAGGCGGTGATCCCCGACCGTTCCAAACGCTATGCCCGCAAGGCGATTTTTCGCAAACTGGCCTTTGAACCCTATACCGAGGCGGCGTTGGCCTTTGCCCCCAACAGCTTTGACGGTGGCCCGGGCCAACGCCGCCCCGGCGTCGCGATCCTGTCGCGGTTTGGCTTTGCCGAACCGCCAGAGGTGTTGCAGGATTTGGATGAGCCGCTGGATATCCCGTTCCGTGATCTGGACGGCAGCGATGGCGGTAGCTACCGGGTGTCCCGCCTGAGCCGGCCAATCATGAAGGCACGCATCCCGGTGGGGGGTACGGTGGTCACGGTCTTTAACTGCCACCTGAAATCTAAACTGGGCGAGTTGGAACGCCCTGATGGCGCGCCCTTCCCGCCTGCCGCTGATCTGGTGAATTACGATCCCGCCGCCCGCGCCATGGGGTCGCTGCGGTCAGCCCTGCGCCGCATGGCAGAGGCCTGGGTGCTGCGGTCCGCTATTCTGAAGGAACTGAAAGCAGGCCGCCCGGTCATGGTACTGGGCGATTTCAACGACAGCGAACATGCGGTGTCCTCCGAAATTATCACCGGCGAAGTCCCGTTCAAGAACTATGCCTGGATGCGCAAACATGACGCACAGACGCCGCGCGATCGCTACTCCGATGATGAGAATGAGATCATTCAGGAACAGATCAACAAAGTCCGCCTGTTCTCAGCGGAAAAGCTGTTCGTGAAACGATCCCTGCGCGACATGGTCTATACGGCTGCCTTTGGCGGGGTGTTCGAAAGCATCGACCAGATCCTGATGTCACGCCACTTCACTGGCGACGATGATGGAATTGGCGAGATGGAGTATTTCAGTGTCCTGAACGACCACCTGACGGACGGATCCCACCCAGAGGCACCATATAACAAGCTCGCCTCGGACCATGGGCAGATCATGGCGCATATGGTCATTGATGACGACGAGGATGACTGAGTATCAGGTTACCAGCCGCGATGGCGTGACCCTGCACGCACAGGTGGACGGGCCGGATGATGGCCCTGTGATCGTATTCGCCAACGCACTGGGCACAACCCTGCACCTGTGGGATCCGATCATGCCCTATCTGACCCCTGGTCTGCGGGTTGTGCGCTATGACAAGCGCGGGCATGGGCGGTCAGATGTGACTGATGCGCCCTATACGATGGGTCAACTGGTCAGCGATGCAGAGGCGGTTTGCGACGCGCTGAACCTGCGGGATACGCTGTTTGTGGGCCTGTCGGTTGGCGGGATGATCGGTCAGGGGCTAGCCGTCAAACGGCCAGAGATCATTCGCGCGCTGGTCCTGTCCAACACGGCGGCCAAAATCGGCAATCCCGAATTTTGGCAAAATCGGATCGACCTGATCCAAAATCAGGGGATGGCGGCTGCATCAGACGTGGTGATCAAGCGTTGGTTCGGCCGCGCATTCTATGGGACGCCAGCAATGGCACCGTGGAAGACGATGCTTCAGGCGACATCGACGGCGGGATACAGTGGCGTTTGCGCGGCGATTGCAGGTACTGATTTCTACACCCCTACCAGCGGCCTGCGTATCCCCTTGCTGGGCATCGCAGGATCAGAGGATGCGTCAACCCCGCCTGATCTGGTCCGCGAAACCGTTGATCTGGTGCCGGGGTCGCAGTTCGCCTTGATCCGCAGAACCGGACATTTGCCCTGCGTCGAGGTGCCAGAAGCCTATGCCGGGCACATCAACAGTTTCCTTGCGGCGACCGGTCATACCTAAGTCATGCGCGCAGCCACTTGAAAACTAAACTAAACAGTTTAATTCTACGCCGATGAACAAACGCCTTGCCATCACCTTTATCCTGATTTCCGTCATGCTCGACAGTATGGGCATCGGTTTAATCATGCCTGTGATGCCCGACCTGATCCAAGAGGTCGAGGGGCAAGGCCTTGGCGCCGCCGCCGTCTGGGGTGGTATCCTTGCGACAATCTTTGCGGCAATGCAATTTCTGTTTGGCCCAACGCTGGGCAGCCTGTCAGACCGCTATGGCCGCCGCCCTATCCTGATTGGATCGCTTGTTATCATGGCCTTTGACTATGTGTTGATGGCCGTAGCAGGTACGATCACATGGCTGATCATCGCTCGGCTTATTGGTGGTATCACCGCCGCGACACAATCGACATCGGCGGCCTATATGGCGGATATCTCAGAACCGGATGAGAAAGCCGCCAATTTCGGTCTGATCGGGGCGGCCTTTGGTGTGGGATTTGTGTTGGGGCCGCTTTTGGGCGGTGTGCTGGCGGAATTTGGGACGCGCGCGCCGTTCTGGGCCGCGGCATTCCTTGCCGCAGCCAATGCGGCCTTTGGCTATTTCGTCTTGCCCGAAACCGTCACTGACCGCATTCGCCGCCCCTTTGCGTGGCGGCGGGCGAACCCGTTGGGGGCGTTCAGGAACATCGGATCGTTGCCCGGTCTGAAGCGCCTGCTGCTGATCACATTTACCTATACGATCGCGTTCTTCGTCTATCCCGGCGTCTGGGCCTATTTTGGGGCCGAAAGGTTTGACTGGGGCCCGGGGATGATCGGGTTGTCGCTGGGCCTGTTCGGGGTCGGCATCGCTGTCGTGCAGGGATTGCTGATCCGCCCGATTATCGCGAGGATCGGGGAACGCAATGCTGTGATCCTTGGGCTGGGGTTTGATGTGCTGGCCTTTGTCGCCCTGGGTTTTGTGACCAACGGCTGGGCCGCACTGGCACTGACACCGCTGACGGCCATTGGGTCTGTCGCTGGTCCCGCCCTGCAGGGGATCATGTCGCGCACCGCCCCTGACGACCAACAGGGCGAATTGCAGGGGACAGTCACCTCGATTAACGCCGTGGCCACGATTTTGGCCCCGCTGATGGTCACGCAGACCTTCTGGTATTTCACAGCGACCGACGCACCTGTCTATTTGCCTGGCGCACCCTTCCTGCTGTCAGCCGTGTTGACCATGGGCTGCATTTTCGTCTTCGTACAAACGCCGCGTCCGACGCGCCCACGTACCGCGTAAGGTCGCGTTCAGACTTGCACGCGAATTGCCCACGTTCCAAGCTGGACGTCAGCAACTGATATCGGACCATCGCCATGCCACAGATCAATGCCGCCGTTTGCCGCCAATTTGGCGCTCCGCTTACTATCGAAACCATCAATCTGGCCGCCCCCGAAATGGGCGAGGTTGAGGTCACATTGAAAGCCTGCGCCATCTGCCATTCTGACATTTCCTACATTGACGGTGCATGGGGCGGCACCTTGCCGGCGGTCTATGGGCACGAGGCTGCGGGGCATGTCACAGCTATTGGCAACGGTGTGCGCGGCGTGGCGGTGGGCGATCCTGTCGTCGTGACCCTGATCCGGTCTTGTGGCACCTGCCCGTCCTGTGCGGGGGGCAAACCGGTGGCCTGCGAAAGCGATATGATAAGCGGGCCACTGACCGGCGGGAACGGTGAAGCCTTGGAACAAGCGATGAACACCGGTGGCTTTGCCGAAAAGGTCGTCGTGGACCAAAGTCAGGTAGTGAAACTGCCTGACGGCATTGCGATGGATGTGGCATCCTTGCTGGCCTGCGGTGTGATCACCGGCGTGGGGGCTGTGGTGAATGCCGCCGCTTTGCGCGCCGGTCAGGATGTGGTGGTCATTGGTGCTGGTGGCGTGGGTCTGAACGCAATCCAAGGGGCGCGGATTGCGGGTGCTCGGCGGATCATCGCGGTGGACATGTCAGAAGAAAAGCTTGCCATTACCAAAGAATTCGGCGCAACGGACGGAGTTCTGGCGACCGAAGATAAACCCTGGCGTTTGGCGAAGAGAGTAATGGGGCGCGGGGCAGATGCGGTGTTCGTGACCGTCGGCGCGATCCCCGCCTATGACACCGCACCGCGATATCTGGCCAATGGCGGCAAGGTGATCATGGTGGGCATGCCACATTCTGGCGCCATGTCATCTTATGAACCGGTGATGCTGGCGGCGACCGGGCAAGGCATGATCGGATCCAAGATGGGTGATGTCGTGATCGCGCGTGACATCCCATGGATGGTGGACTTGTACAAACAGGGGCGGCTGAAACTGGATGAACTGATCTCAGGCCGCTGGTCGCTGGAGCAGATCAATGAGGCGATAGCGGATACGAAGACCGGATCAGCAAAGCGGAATGTGATTGTGTTTGAGTGAGGAAGCTTTGCGGGACAAAGCAGACTTGCGCAGTTACAGCGAGTGCTGACACAGCATGCCCTCGCAGCTGCGGCGACGCGCGATTGGCGGCGTATCGGATTCTCCGAAAGCCGCCGGACACCTGCAGGTATCGCCTCATTGATTGATCTCGTTAGGCGCTTGCAGGTGGCTTTGACAGTTCCCTCGTCAACCACCACCATAGGCGGATATGATTGCGACTTCGTCGTCGGTGCCGAGGGGGTAGCCGCTGGCGAAGCGCAATGCTTCCGCTTTGCCGTTTGCCGCTTTGACAGAAAGCGTATTCGTTCCGCCCGGGCGACCATCCGCCGACCAAACTGGTTGTGTGGCCCGTGACATTCCAACAGACAGAACAGCAGACCCGCGGGCACGATAGCGTGTTTTCAACCCAGCCCCGCCGCGATGTGTCGGATCGGGGGGTAAGTTCAGCGATCTTTCAAGCACATCCAAACCATAGCGCGCTTCCGCGATCTCGGCGGGGCACAAGAAGGTGTCCCCGTGGCTAGAGGAATAAAGCGGTCCGGTGCCGGGCCGACCACAGGTTGCACCCCACCCGCCCATTTGTGGCTCTACCATTGTGTAACGGCGCCCGGTATCGGGGTGGGCACCAGCAATCACCGTGCCAAAGATTGTCGCAAAATGCCCCGCCGGCAAACGGCCCGGCATTGCACGCGCCATACATTCCCATAGCAAATCAAAGAGCCGGATGCGGACCTCAAAGTAATATCCCTGTGGCGCGCTAGGCCCCGCGTGAAAGATAGAGCCGGGCCGCGTGAGGAGCTTGAGGGGGGCAAAGAACCCGCATTTGCGTAGCGTTCTGAATCCGTCAGCGCCTTGAAAAACATCTGACATACGACCATCGCACCGTCGCGACTGGTGTTATGGGGGGCGGCAACTTCATCCGGGGCATTACGCAGGTCAATGGTGAAATCGCTGTCCGTGATTGAAATGGAGGCCCGCCAAATGGCCCTGTCGTCTTGGGTTGCATCAATTTGAAACGTCCCTTTTGGCAATTGTGCCAGACCGCACCGCGCGCGCGCCTCCCCTTCGGCAAACCCGGCACGCAAAGCACTCTGAACCAGGTCTGCACCGTGACGGGCGTAAAGCTGTGCCAGATTGGCACTGCCGCGCCGCCCTGCAGCGATTTGTGCCGCCAGATCACCCTGAACGAAATCCGGGAGCCGGGTGTTGGTCGCGATGATGTCAAAGATCGCATCGTTACGCAGACCTGCGCTGTATAGCCTCACAGGCGGCAAGCGGAGGCCTTCGGCCACAATCTCGCTCACATTCACCGCCATAGACCCCGGCGTGCGTCCGCCAATATCACCCCAATGCGCAATCGACGCGACCCATGCAACGCGGTGCCCACCATGGAATACAGGCTGCGCGATGATGATGTCATTCAGATGAGTGACCCCGCCAAAGTTGGGATCATTCAGCGCAAAGATATCACCCTCTGCGATACTCGCCCCTTCGTGCGCGATGATCGCTTTGACGGATTTATCCAGCACCCCGATGAACCCCGGTATACCAGCACCAGGACTGACCAGCGCACCGTCTGCATCCAGCACACCTGTGCCCACATCAAGCACCTCGTAAATAATCGGGCTCATCGCGGTTTTGCGCAGGGTGTCGAACATTTCCTGCGCGGCGGCATCAAGGCCAGCCTCGATAACGGATATGGTGAAGCGGTCAGTCAATGACCCTCACATCTCTTGGTAAGTCGGACAGAATTTCGGGGCCATCCTTACGCAGGATCACAATTTCCTCCAACCGTATGCCAAAACGCCCGGGCAGGTAGATACCCGGTTCAATGGAAAACACCATGCCTTCATCCAGCACGGTCTGGGAAGAGGCAGAGATATAGGGTGGTTCATGTACTTCCGTCCCCAGGCCATGCCCGGTGCGGTGCACGAAAAACTCACCGTATCCCGCATCCGCAATCACACCACGCGCGGCATCATCCACCATATGGGCTTTGGCCCCCGGGCTCGCGGCGATCATTGCGGCCTCTACAGCGGCATTCACGATGGCGTGGACCTCGGCGAACCCCTCGGGTGCTGCGCCCATCACCGCCATGCGGGTGATGTCAGAAGAGTAGCCCTCCATCCCCGCGCCGATATCCATCACGACCGCATCCCCATGTTTCAAGACAGTTTCACCGGTCTGATGATGCGGAAAAGCGCCGTTGCCCGCCGCCCCAATGATGGTGAACAGCGGCCTGGCGCCTTGGCTTGCAAAGCTGTCGCGGGCGATCTGGGCGATCTCTCGCTCGCTCATCCCCGGTTGCATTGCTGCCCATGCGGCCTGCATCGCCGTGTCTGCGCTGGTGGCGTTACGTTTGAGGGCCGCGTATTCATCCGCATCCTTACGCATCCGCAAGGCACCCACCGTTGTTTCCGAAAACTGTCGCCTGGCGTTCATCAGACGATCCTGCACGAGCCCTGCGTGATCCGCCCGCATAGATTCATCCAGCGCAATAGAGCGCGCACTGCCTGCACCAAAATCCGTCAACAGCCGTTCAAATGCCGCAGTTGGGCCATCGGCATCATCCCATTCGTAAAATGGCAGGTCAGTATATTGCCGCGCGCTGTCGGCCTCTAACGCGGGCATCAGAAAACCAGCATCCGAGACCGTGACGCAGAGTAACAGCGGCCGTTCGTCGCCATGGGGATGCACGTCCAACAGCCACGCCATATGCGCACCGGGTGCAAGGGCAACCAGATCGACGTTTTCTTCCTTCATGCGCGCGCGTAGTTGATCCAATCTGTCCATATCCGTCTCCTGTTTTGCGCAACCCGCTAGGCACCGTGTATTTCGCTGGCGCGCGCAGCTGTGATGAACCCGTTCTTGATATCCGCTTCCACCGCTAGCTTGTCTCGGTTTCGAGGGTCGCCGTAACCCGCACCGGATGATGTGACGACCCGGATCACATCGTCGGTCGTCACATCAAGGCCCGAGACAAACGTGTATGTCTCTGTGCCCTCAGGCTTAATCACTTCAACGTAATTGCCAGAGCCTTCCTCACCCCCCTCAAGTGACCAGGGTTTGATCTTGGCGCGGGTATAGCCGGCTGTCAAAAATCCGCTTTCGGTGCGGATGCGGTACTCCAGCACCAGCCCGCGCCCGCCATTCCATTGCCCTTCACCACCGGGTTGAGTGTTGAGTTCCATCCGGTCTACAAAAAGACCATTGCGGGCCTCGGATATCTCAGCGGGTGTGTTGTAGGTCTCCCCATGAAAACCGGAGAAGATACACGGGTTGCCGTCGCGGCCTTCCCAAGCGCCCCAGCCGCCGATCTGAGGTTCAATGATCGTGTACTGGCGACCTGTGTCAGGGTGAATACCCCCTACAAACGTCCCGCAGATCGAACTGAAATGCCCGGCAGGCAGGCGTTCGGGCACATGTGGTGCAAGACAGCGCCAGATCAGGTCATAGACCCGCACTTCGGTCTCAAAGTAAAACCCGATCGCGGCAGGTTCCTGTGCGTGAAAGATTGATCCTTCGCGCGTGAGCACTTTCAACGGACGGAAGGAGCCGTCGTTGGCAGGTGTGTCCGGATCTGTGACAGATTTGAACACCATCTGCGCGCAGACAATTGTGCCATCACGCGACGTATTGGTACAGGCGGGGTCTTGGTCAGGATTGTCACGCAGGTCGACCACCATGTCATCGTCGGTGATCGTGATCTTGACGTTGTAGGTGCGCCCGTCGTCTTGTTCTTCGCTTAACTCAAACGTGCCTTTGGGCAGTTTGGCCAACTCCGCTTTGGCGGTTTTCTCTCCAAAGGCCATAAAGCTGTCCATCGCAGCGGCAAAGGTGGCCACGCTGTATTTTTCAGCCAACTCCTCCAGCCGTTTGGCACCGATGCGAACAGAGGCAATTGCAGCCCAGACATCACCCAACAGGAAATCGGGCATCCGGCTGTTGCATGTGATGATGTCCATCACCGCTTGGTCGGTTTCGCCTTCGCGGATCAATTTGACAGCAGGCAGGCGCAGGCCTTCTTGGAATATCTCCGTCGCCTCACCCGACAAGGAGCCCGGTGCCATGCCGCCCACATCCGAATTATGCGCGATGTTTGCAGTCCAGGCGATCAGCTGTCCCCCTGAAAACACGGGCATCGCCAAAACCAGGTCATTTAGGTGTGTCACTCCGCCGTGCCACGGGTCATTGGTGATGAACACATCGCCGGGCCGGATGTCGTTGTGCTTGGACAGGATGAACTGCACCGATTTATCAAGCACACCAACAAACGCAGGGATGCCTGCGCCAGAAGACGCAATGCGTCCCTCGGCGTCTGTAATGCCGGTGCCCATATCAAGCACCTCGTAGATAATCGAGGACATCGCCGTCTTGCGCATGGCCGCAAACATTTCATCAGCGGCGGCTTGCAGGGAATTTTGGATGATTTCGAGCGTGATAGGATCGTCTTGCATGGTTTAGGCTCCGATCTCGATGTGTAGGTTTCGGTAGGCGTCCATATGGACGCTGTTGCCGGGGTGGATCACGACTGTGGTCCCGCTGTCCTCAACAATTGCAGGGCCGGTGAAGGCCATGCCAGGGGTCAACTTCTCCCCATCATAGATCGCGGCGGTGTGTTTGCCCTCCAGCGCGTAGTCCACCTCGCGTGTGGTTTTCTGGGCGCTGCTTGCATCTTTATCACCCAAGGCGGCGGGCTGCATTTCCAGTTTCCCCACCTCGGCACGTGCAACCAGATGGATGCCGACCATCTCAACAGGGGCGTCCAGTCGGTAGGTGTATTCGCGCTCATACGCGGCGTGAAAATCCTCGGCGATCTGATCGAGGGCCTCATCGGTGACAGGGCCTGCCAACAGAACCTCGGTTGTGTGTTCCTGGTTTTGATAGCGGAATTTGCCGTAGCGCAAAAAGTTGAGTTTACCGGCATCCACGCCCTCAGCCTCAAAGGTGGCGCTGGCTTTGGCCTCGGCCTCGGCAAACACCGCCTCAATCCGCGCACCCGCACCGGCGTCCAGATCCATCAATTGGGTGACGAAGAAATCCCGCCGCAGGTCGGACATCATCATACCCCAAGCACTAAAGACTGATGCCGCCGCCGGCACCACAACCTTTTTGACCTGTAGTTCCTGGCCCAAGGCGACCGCGTGCATGGCACCACCCCCGCCAAAGGCCAACAAAGTAAAGTCGCGCGTATCGTGCCCCCGGTTCAGCGAGACGAGTTTCAGCGCGTTCACCATGTTGTTGTTGGCAATGCGCACGATACCTTGTGCCGCCTCGTCCGTGCTAACGCCCAGTTTGTCACCCACGGCCTTCAGCGCGGCTTCAGCCTGCACCATATCCGCGTCAATCGCGCCACCACAGAAATAGTCCCGGTTGATCCGGCCCATCCAAAGGTTTGCGTCCGTCGTCGTGGCCTGGGTGCCGCCCTTGCCATAGGCTGCTGGCCCCGGTAGGGCGCCCGCCGATTGCGGCCCCACATGCAATTTATCGAAATCATCGACCCAGGCGATAGATCCGCCACCATTGCCGATCTCTACCAAATCAACGACCGGTACCATGATCGGATAGCCCGCTGATTTGCGTGACCGTTCGATCCAATAGTCCGTCATGATGCGCACTTCGCCGCCCTCGATCAGTGAACATTTCGCAGTGGTGCCGCCGATGTCGAGCGCGAGGATGTCTGGTTCTCCGATCAACTTTCCCAGTTCCGCCGCACCCCAGAAACCGGACGCCGGGCCGCTTTCAACCATGGTGATCGGCGTGGTCGAGGTTGCGGCAAGACTGTCGATGCCACAGTTGGATTGCATGATATAAGGGCTTTTCCTGGCACCTTGGGCCATAAGTGCGTCGTTCAATTTGCCTAAGTAACGCGCCGCAACAGGTTGCACATAGGCCGATAGAACAGTCGTATTCGTACGCTCATATTCGCGCCACTCGCGGGTGATCTGATGGCTCGCCACTACAGAAACTTCGGGCCAAAGCGCACGTACTTCGGCCAGCGTCGCCTCCTCATGGGTGGTGTTTGCATAGCCGTGCAACATACAAATTGCGACGGCCTCGACCCCTTCATTGCGAAAACCATTCAAGATGTCCGGCAAGCCCGACAGATCCAACGGCGTGCGTTCCGTGCCTTGATAAGTTATGCGCCCCGGCAGTTCAGCGCGCAGGTAGCGCGGCACAAAGGGTTCGGGTTTCTCATAGTGCAGGTTAAAGAAATCAGGCCGGTTACCGCGTGCAATCTCAAGCGTATCGCGGAAACCCTCGGTGGTGATCAGACCGACCTTCACGCCTTTGCGTTCGGTGAGCGCGTTGATGACGACAGTCGTGCCATGGGCCATGAAATCCACGTCACTGGCCGCAATCCCCCCCTTCGCTAAAACGTTCAAAACGCCGTTCTCAAAGTCTGGCGGCGTGGTGTCGGATTTCGCCGTGGTGATCTTCATCCCCTCAGGGCCGGTTTCAAAGGCCACAAGATCGGTGAATGTACCACCTACATCGGTGGCAACGCGCAAGGTTTTAGTCATGATGTAGTCTCCGTCATGGCAGCAAGCAGGAAGGCAATTGCGCCGGGTTGTTTCAAGGTTTCAGACGCCGCGACCCGTTCAGGCGTGTAATGCCCGGCCACATGCAAGCAATTGAGCGTGCCGATGACTTGCCCCCCCACGACGATGGGAATGTTGATGCAGCTTTCGCAGCCAAGCGATTGGATCAGTTCGTGATCAGGGAATACGGCGGCAATGTCATCGATCGTGTTGGCGACAAAGGTCTCATGACGCCCCTCAACCTGTTCGGACCACACATTATCCTGCATCGGTTTTTCGCCACTGGTCGGATAGGCGCCCGGCATGTTGGAATAATTGCGCCATGCCACCCCCCGCGCGCGGTCGATTTGCATCAGGGTGAACAGCTTGACTCCAATGGTTTCATCCACGAGCCCTTCAAGCGTGCGAAACGTCGCTTCGGGTTGGTTTGGGGCCGCTAATGCGGCTATAAAATCTGTCATGCGCCCTCCGCCAGTTGATTTCGTAAAGCCAGTTCTGCATCATCAACCACCGGCACCGCACCAATGAGGCTGCGCGCATAGGCGGTTTGTGGCGTGGTGAAAATCTGGGCCGTTGCACCAAGTTCGACCAATTGCCCCGACTGAAATACCGCCACGCGGTCGGCCACATTGCGCACCACGGCCAGATCGTGGGTAATGAAGATATAGGTCAATCCCCGATCCCGACGCAGATCGTTCAGCAAGCGCAGCACGCGGGCCTGCACCAGGACATCAAGTGCCGAGGTCGGTTCATCCAGCACCACCAGCTTGGGTTCAACGGCCAGTGCCCTCGCAATGCTGACGCGCTGGCGCTGCCCGCCGGACAGCGCGGTTGGCGCACGGTTGCGCATCTCAGCGGGCAGGCCCACGGCCTCTAGCGCAGCCTCGACACGGCCCCATCTATCGGCGCGCGCGCCAATGCCATAGGTATCCAACCCAAGGCGGATCGCGGCTCCGACGGAGCGCATCGGGTTCAACGCCGACAGTGGATTTTGTTGCACCAACTGGATCATCCGACGATGATCCCGCAAGCGCTTAATCGGCAGCGCAGCGCCCTCAAAACTGATGGTACCTTCGGTTGCGCCAAGGATGCCCAGCACCATATTCGCAAGGGTTGTTTTCCCCGATCCACTTTCACCAACGATGGCCAGACATTCGCCAGGTTGAACATCTATTTCGACATCCTTCACGGCATGCACGGGACCACCAGGTGTTTGGAACGTCTTGGAGACGTTCGCAATCGACAGCAAACTCATGACCCACTCCCATGGCTGATATGGGGGGCGAGAAAGGCATCGCTGACTTCGGGCACATCTGGCAGGCCAGCGCCCGTGATGCGTGGCACGGCGTCCAGCAAGGCGCGGGTGTAGGCATGGCGCGGGTGCGCAAAGATCGCAGCGGTCGGGCCGTCTTCTACGATGCGGCCCCGGTAGATCACATAGACACGGTCGGCGAATTCGCGCACGACGCCAAGGTTGTGCGATATGAACAGCACCGCTGTGGCGTGGTCCGCGACGAGCCTGTGCATCAGCTTGAGCGTTTGCGCCTGCACTGATACATCCAGCGCGGTCCCCGGCTCATCGGCCAGTAACAGTTTGGGCCGGTTAGCAAGCGCCATCGCGATCATCACGCGCTGATTCATACCGCCCGACAATTGGAATGGATAGCTGGCCAACACACGGGCTGGGTCTGGGATTTCTGTTTCCGCAAGGGCATCGGCCGCGCGCGTGGCGCAGGTTTCTGCGCTCAGGGTCTTGTCTCGCCGCCGCAACACTTCGGCAAATTGGCGACCGATGGTAAAGGTGGGGTTCAGCGCCGACGTTGGGTCCTGAAAGATCATCGACATGTCGGTCCCACGCAAATCAGCGCGCGACTTAGCGGTCATCGCCGCAAGCGCTTGCCCTTCAAACAACACATCGCCGCTGATCCGCGCGTTGCGCAACTCTTGCAACAAACCCAGCACGATCCGCGCTGTTACGGATTTGCCCGATCCGCTTTCGCCAACCAGCGCGACCCGTTCGCCTTTGGCAATAGATAGGTCAATGCCGTGCAACACATCCGTTTTGCCACGCAGCCCTTTGAAGGACAGGCGCAGGTCATTGATTGAAAGAACGCTCATCCATCGATCTCCAACACTTCGCGCAGGCCATCGCCCAACAGGTTGAATCCGAAGACTGCGATCAGAATGGCGAGACCTGGGAAAACCGTCAGCCACCAGCTGTCAGGCAGATAGCGCGCGCCTTCAGCGACCATTGACCCCAGATCGGGCGTCGGAGGTTGGACACCGAGCCCCAGAAACGACAGAGACGAAGCGATGATAATCACAAAGCCCATGTCGAGCGTCATCTTGGTGATGATCGCGGGCAGGCAGTTGGGTAAGATTTCGCGAAAGGCGATATGCGGCGTACCCGCACCGATCACCTCGGCAGCCAGCACGTAGCCTTCTTCCCGTTCCGAACGCGCGATGGCATAGACCAGCCGCGCGTACCATGGCCACCACATCGCGGTGACGGCCAGCATGGCGTTTGTCAGCGTTGGCTCTAGCACACCCATCATGGCGATGGCCAAAACCAGTGGGGGGATCGACAGAAACACATCAACGACGCGCATCAGAACCGCCTCAACCCAGCCGCCAACATAGCCGGCCAGCAGACCAATGATCGTACCAATCGGCGTCGCAATCACCAGAACGACAACCCCAAGCGTTAAGGAGATCTGATAGGCATAGAGAATCCGGCTAAAGATATCCCGCCCCACCAGATCCGTGCCCATCCAGTTCTGCGCTGAGGGCGCACGATTGTTGTTGAGAAAATCGACGACGGCTCCGTTGTGGGTTGGGTAGGGGGCAAGCCAGGGCGCGAAAACCGCCGCGACGATAACCAGCCCCACAAGGATCAGCCCGAGCAAACTCAGCGGATTGCGCGTCAGGACCAGGATCGTTCGGATCATGCCTCACCTCCGCGTGTGGAATGGCGGATGCGTGGGTTTAGCAGCGCAATAAGCAGGTCCACGATGATGTTCACGATCAGGAAGGTCAGCGCGATGATCAACACTGTGCCCATGATGGCGTTAAGATCCTTGCGCAGTATAACGTTCACGCCATAGCGGCTCAGGCCGGGCCAGGCGAACACCGCTTCCACCAGAAAGGCATTGCCAAGCATCGCCGCAAAATCCAGTCCGATGATCGTGAGCGATGGGATTAGCGACGGCTTGAACGCCCAGATGCGCGCGATGCGGTTGGGAAAGAACCCGAAAGCCTGTGCCATCTCAATGTAAGGTTTTTCATATGTCTCGGCCATATTTGCGCGGGTCAGGCGCGCGGCCTGCCCGATCCCCGATAGCGACAGAGCGACGGCGGGTAGGATCAGGTGATGCAGCGCATCGGCAAAGACGGCCAAGTCAGCCATAAGCAGCGCGTCGATGGTCAGAAAACCGGTGACGCGCTCAATCTCATAAACATCGCTGATCCGGCCCGCGACGGGGAACAACGGCAGATAAAACGCAAACAGCAACATCAGGATCACCGCCCAGACAAAGCTGGGGGCGGAGACTGTCAGCAGTGACAAGATACGCACAAGATGATCGGGCCAGCGGTTGCGGTGGCGCGCGGCCAGAATACCCAGCGGCAGACCTACGCCGACCATGATAATGCCGGCCAAGAGCACCAATTCCAGCGTCGCTGGGAGAAATTGAGCGATGTCCAACGTCACTGGGCGATTGGTATAAAGCGACGTACCCAGATCCCCTCGCAGCACATCCACGACGAAATTGGCGTATTGCACCGGCAGGCTGTCATCAAGGTGCATCTCGGCGCGCAAGTTGGCGATCTGTTCGGCATTGGCGTTGGGGCCAAGTGCGATGCGGGCAGGATCACCGGGGATGATCCGCGCAATCACAAAAATCAGCATTGATACGCCGATCAACACAATGACAGAGATACCTAGCCGCCGTAGCAACAAACGCAGGATGGGGGACATCGGGGGTTCCGTTCGGAAGAAGAAAAGAGAGTGCGGCGGATCCATAGCAGGCCCGCCGCCAAGAGGCTGGTCTACTCAACCATTTCCATCAGGCGGAAGGAAAAACCCATCCCGTCTAGACCAAACGCCTGTGCCGGGTCGCTCAGCGCTGGTGCTTTCACACGGTTTGAGGCGGCAAAGACTGACTGGCGATCAAAGCCATAGATCGTTGGCGCAATCTCCATCAGGCGCGCATTGAGTGCAGCATACGCGGCTTCACGTCCGGCCTCATCTGTGGCTGCGCGCCCTGCCTCAAGTGCAGCATCTACCGCTACATCATTCAGGTACTCCGGCGACTGCCATGTGCCGGGCGTAGATGAGTGATACATCCCGTAGAGCAGTGTATCAGGGTCGCCGGTGACAGCGTTTACAAACAACTGGCTGATGTGTGGCGTGTTTTCAGGCGTAGAAACTTGTTCCGCAAACAAGGCCCATGGCAGTTTGGTGATATGCGATTTGATGCCAAGCTGGGTAAAGTTAGACTGCATCAGCAAGGCAAAGCGTTCTTCCAACGGCACCTCGGCGATCCAGCTAATTTCGATATCCATGTCTGCGGGATCATAGGCACATGCCTCAAGCGAAGCTTTGGCAGCGTCCAAGTCCTGCGACAAGGCCATTTCAGCACCATTGGCCCCGAACATACCAACAGGGATCGCACCCGTAGCGGGCGAGCCTGCGGAAACATCATCGTTGATCGCAATCATCTGAACAGCTGTCGCGTAGTCAAACGCCTGACTTAGCGCCAAGCGGCAGTTCACGTCATCCAGCGGAGCCTTAGTGGTATTCATCTTGAAATAGAATGCACCGGTTCCGGTTTCCGTGAACAATTGCGCACCGTCCTTGGCCAGCGCCTGAACAACCTCCGGCGGGAGCCATTGGCTCGCAATGTCGTGTTCGCCTTGGGCAATCAGCGTGCGAACAGTTGCCGCCTCAAGACCATATCGCAGGCGGACCGTATCGGGAGCGACATCGGCAACGCCAAGGAAATACTGGTCCCATTTCGCCATTACGGTTTCGTCCTGCGGATTGTGGCTCGTCACCGAATAGGCACCTGTACCGGCACCATTTGCGCTCAAGAAACTTTCACCCCATTCATCGTCGGAATTCGCGGCGACATGCACCTGATCCACGATGGGTAAGCGCACGAGAGATGCGATAAACGGCGCATAAGGCGCCTCAAGCGTAAAGGTCACTGTGCTTTCGTCGACAGCTTCGGCCGTGACCCCGGCAAAAAGATAGCTCAGACCGGCCCCGAGCGCCTGCATCCTTTCCAGCGAATAGACAACATCAGCTGCACGCAGCGGGTTGCCTGACTGGAAACTCACGCCGTCGCGCAAGTTGAAGGTGTAGGTCGTGCCATCCACGCTCCAGCTTTCGGCCAGATGACCCGAATGGCCCGGCCCACCCTGGTTGGGCAGCACCAGCGTGTCATAGACGTTGAACATCAAAATGCTGTCGGCGTAGTCAGATGCCTTTGCCGGATCAAGTTCGCCAACGGCGACCTCATCAAGGCGCAAAACGGTTTCGGCAAAACTGCCCGAACTCAATGCGGTGGTTGCAGCGAAGGCGGCCGCAAATAGAGCTTTTTTTATCATGGGGTCTCTCCTGTTGACCTGTGTTTGCGGTTATTGGTCCGCTTTAGATTTATGGATTGGGGCCGGGGCATCGCCGAAAACATCCATGGTTCCGCACCACAAAATAGAAGCTGTGGTATCGGAATGGTTCCACGTTGAATGGATGCGTGTGCTGTCAAAATGGATCGAGTCCCCCTGACGCAGAGTCTGGCTTTGACCTTCGATCTCAACCGTGATCGACCCGGCGAGCATATAGAACATCTCTTCACCGCGATGGCTGATCGGTTCGAGCCGGTGACCGGGTGGTTCATGCACGATTACGGAATGCAGCCGTGAGCCAGCAAACACGTTCGACAATCGTTCATAGGTCATTTCTGCGCCCGGAATCGCGTAGGCTTGGCGCAAGTCGTGTCGGGTTGTTTCTGCCACTTGTTGGGGCTGGTCAAGAAATCGGCTCAGCGGTGTGTCCAGTACTCTTGCAATCGACGCCAAGGAGCCGAGCGAAGGTGCTGTAATGTCGCGTTCAACTTGACTGATAAAGCCCACCGAGAGACCCGCCCCTTCTGCCACCTCCTGCATTGTCAGGCCAAGTTCCTTGCGACGCGTCCGGATCGTAGCGCCGAGTGCAAGGTCATTTGTTTTGGTTGTATTTTTTAGCATGACTAAAACGTAGCCAGGCCTACCGCACTGAGTCAAGGAATTTTAGCAATACTAAAATTTTAAGAAATTCCGAGCGAGCGTTTGTCAGACGTGGCACGGCTGAAACGCTTGGAGAACAGGCCTTTCGCCTTCTCGTTCGTCGCTCCAATCACGTGTGGGGCTCAGTCCATTTTTGAACCTGCTCCCGTTCTGAATGCCTGCTTGGCCTCACGATTTGCCACTCGACACCTTACAAATGCTACCATTTGCAAGAAGGGCCACGTGTCCGTTGCACAGCGGCATTAGGCTTTGTTCTGATGCCGCATTTCTCGCGCAGCGAGTGCACGAAGCAGCCAATCAATCATCCATCGCCCCATCCCAGTCATAGACAACAATCCCGCCCGTCTCGCGCGCATCAAGTGATCTGTAAAGCGCCCGCGCCGCGACATTGTCAGTCTCTGTCGCCAGCCAAATCCCCTGACATCCACGCGCCCGCGCGATGCCCAGCAATTTTGCACACATCTGCTGGGCAATGCCCCGCCGCAGATGGCTGTCGCGCACGCCGACTTCTGCCACGAAAAATGCAGGCGGTTTGTCGGGGTGCAGCATGATCTGCCCGCTGGCCATACCCACCGCACTATCGCCGTCAAACGCCAGAATGATCTCGTGCAGCGGGTCGTTCAGAAACGCCTCAGACTGATCGCGGCGCACGGGCTTGTCAAAAAGCCCCTCTTGCACCGCCATCAGCAATTCCAGATCATCTGGACCTAATCTGCACAACGTGATTGGGTCAGACATAACACATCTCCTGCCAAGGATACGCCCATGAAACTCGCTGATCTTGATGTGATTGTCACGGCCCCACCGGCCCCCGGCTGGGGCGGGCGCTATTGGGTCATCCTCAAGGTGACAACGGATACGGGTGTTATAGGTTACGGGGAATGCTATGCATCCTCTGTCGGGCCCGAGGCGATGAACGCCGTTATCCGGGATGTGTTCGAACGGCACATGGCAGATGAAAACCCCGAAAACATCGAATTGATGTTCCGCCGCGTCTATTCTGCGGGCTTTACTCAACGCCCCGATCTGACCGTCATCGGTGCATGGTCGGGTTTGGAAATGGCCTGCTGGGACATCCTTGGCAAAGATCGCGACCGCCCGGTGCATGCCCTGATCGGGGGGCGGATGAATGACCGCATCCGCGCCTATACCTACCTGTATCCGCGCCCCGCCCATCCACTGCCAGATTTCTGGACCAGCCCCGATATGGCGGCAGAGGTCGCGGTGGATATGGTTGATAAAGGCTATACGGCGGTCAAGTTCGACCCCGCGGGCCCCTACACCATCCGCGGTGGGCATATGCCATCGATGCACGACATTTCCTTGTCGGTTGCGTTCTGCAAAGCGATCCGAGAGGCAGTAGGCGACCGCGCCGATCTGCTATTTGGCACCCACGGGCAGTTCAGCACCGGGGGCGCGATCCGGCTGGGTAAAGCGTTAGAGGCCTATAGCCCGCTTTGGTACGAAGAACCGATCCCACCCGATAACGTCGCTGAAATGGCCAAGGTCGCGGCAGCGGTGAACATTCCAGTCGCAACAGGTGAGCGGCTGACAACAAAGGCAGAATTTGCGCCTGTTCTCCGCTCCGGAGCGGCCACGATCCTGCAACCCGCCCTGGGCCGGTCCGGCGGCATCTGGGAAACCAAAAAGATCGCCGCGCTGGCAGAGGTCTACAACGCCCAAATCGCCCCGCATCTTTATGCCGGACCGGTGGAATGGGCCGCGAACATCCAACTCGCCGCATCCATCCCCAACATCCTGATGGCCGAAACGATTGAGACGCCGTTCCATCACGACCTGATCAAAGGCAGCATCACGGTTGAGGATGGATATATCCCCGTGCCGACCGCGCCGGGACTAGGCATTGATTTTGACGAAGACTTCGCCCGCGCGCATCCCTATGAGGGCGGCGGGCTGCACCTGCAAATGCAGGAAGACCCGATCGGGTATCATGGGGTGAATAGTTTTGCGGGTGGTGCGCCGATAAAGACGTAGGGTGGGTGAAACCCACGCACCCCTTCCCAACCCCGCCATCTTACCCTATCACTGAACTACGTTCACCAAGAGGCACCCAATGGCACGCAAAACCGAAAGCCGCCGCAAGGAATTGCGCGACAACCTGGTCATCATCGCCGAACGCACGATCGCATCTGATGGCCTTGGCGCATTGCGCGCCCGTGATCTGGCCAAGGAGGCAGGATGTGCCGTCGGGGCCATTTACAACGTCTTTGGCGATCTGACCGATTTGACCTTGGCGGTGAACGCGCGGACGTTTCACCGCCTAGGTGCCGATGTGGCTGAAGCCCTCGCCGATGCCCCGCAAAATCCGGTTGAACAGCTGGTCATCATGGCGCAGGCCTATCATCGCTTTGCCGCACAAAACCACTTTAGCTGGCGGGCGCTGTTTGACGTGGAACGTGCGCCGGGCGAGGCAGCGCCCGATTGGTACTTGCAAGAAATGGGAAGACTATTCGCCTATATCTCTGACCCTTTGGCGGTGATTTTCCCGGATAAGGACGCCACGGAGATCGCCCTCATGACCCGTGCGCTGTTTTCATCGGTACATGGCATCGTGCTTTTGGGGCTGGATGAGGCCAGCGCAGGCGTTCCGTCCGACGATATCGACCGTATGATCGCCCTTGTCTTAAGGCAAATCACAACGTCAGAGTAATTTATTCTGAACAATGTTCAATTTCTTCTTGCAATCCAAGATCAGTGTCGCTATCTCCATTTATGAACGATGTTCACAAATGGAGAAACGAATGTTCAAGACACTCGCCACATTGATTAACGGGCAAAACGCACGCGCCGAAGACCGGGTGCGCGATGCCTTTGCAATCGAACTGATCGACCAGAGAATCCGCGAAAGTGAAAACAGCCTGCGCGCCGCCAAGGCGACGCTTGCCAGCCTGATCCAGCGTCAGCGGTCCGAGGACAATCAGCATGGCGCGCTCAAATCGCGCATCGCAGACCTGACCAAACGCGCTAGGGAAGCGCTGGACAATGATCGCGAGGACATGGCCCAGGAGGCCGCCCGCGCCATTGCCGCCATGGAAAACGAATTGACCGTGCGCCGCGAAACGCTGGATCGTTTGGACCAAAAGGTGATCCGCCTGCGATCGTCAATCGAAAGCGGTCACCGCCGGATCATCGACCTCAAACAAGGCGCCATTCAGGCCCGCGCGGTGCGCCGCGAACAGAATATCCAGATGCGCATGGTCAAAACCGGTGTGCAATCGGGCAGTGTGGAAGAAGCCGAAGAACTGATTTCCCGCGTCATTGGCCGCGACGACCCGTTTGAACGGACCGAGATTCTGGCCGACATCAACCGTGAACTGGACGGCGACAGCATCGCCGACCGGATGGCTGACGCGGGCTTTGGCAGTGCCACACGGTCAACTGCGGACGATGTACTTGCCCGCCTGAAGTCATCCAAGAAATAACCCATCCCCCCAAAACCACTTCCTGAAAGGAAATCCAATGTTGAACAAGAATTCAGATAACGGCCTGATCATGTTTGTGAACCTGCTAGGCGTCGGTGTTGCCTACGGCATGTTGGCCATCTCGCTGTGGTTATCCACCGATGTGCCGCTTTCCACCAAGGGCTTCTGGGCCATGTCGGTGATGATGCTGACCCTCGCGTTGGTGAACTTCGTCAAATACCGGTTTGACGACAAAATGTCCGAGGATCGCATCCAGCGCATTGAAGACGCCAGAAACGAAAAGCTGCTGTCCGAATACGTAGGCGGTGAAAAAGATCTCTGATCTGTCACACCCCTAAAACCCCGTTCATCCTTGATGGACGGGGTTCGCCCTTTTCAAAACCTCTTTGGATCGTCAGAGTTACACCCATGAGTTACCTGCGCCAGTTCGCTGCCCGTATTGTGGGCCAATCCATCCGCATCTTTGCCCGTGCGATCACCGCCGTGCGCGCCGAATGGAAAGGGATCGAACCGGTCCCGCGCCAGCGCGTCTATTTTGCCAATCACACCAGCAATGCCGATATGCCGATGATTTGGTCGGTCCTGCCGCCTGCAATGCGCCGCACCGTGCGCCCGGTGGCTGCCGCCGACTACTGGTTAAAGAACAAGCTGCGCGCCTTTGTAGGGCCAGAGGTGTTCAACTGCGTACTGGTGGACCGCCGCCCAGAGGTGAAAGACAAACCGATGGACAAGATCATTGCCGCACTCGACGAAGGGTCATCGCTGATCATCTTTCCAGAAGGCAACCGCAATATGACCGACGACCCGCTGCTGCCGTTCAAGGCGGGCCTCTATAACATGGGGATAGCCCGACCAGAGGTTGATCTGGTCCCTACATGGGTCGCCAACCTGACCGAAATCATGCCCAAAGGCGAAATCATCCCCCTGCCCCTGATCTGCACTGTGACCTTTGGTGAACCGATCCATGTGAAAGAGGGAGAAAGTAAGGATGATTTCCTCAAACGCGCCTCCGATGCTTTGCTGGCGCTACGCCCAGAGGTGCGGTCATGAGCCCGATGATGACCGACATTCTGCTGCTGGCCTGTGGTAGTTTTGGGATTCTGATTGCCCTGACATTTGTGGGCGAGGTACTGCGCGCCCGCGAAGACCCCGCCAGCAACAACCCGGTTCTCGATACCTATATGACCCGCGTACAAAGTTGGTGGGGCATGGTCGCCTTTATCGGCATTGCACTGCTTTTGGGCAAACCGGGTGTGATGATCCTGTTTGGCTTTGCCTCATTCGCGGCCTTGCGTGAATTCCTGACGCTGACAACCAAGGCACAGGCCGATCACCTCTCACTGGCATTGGCCTTTTTCGTGGTTCTGCCTCTGCAATACGTCTTTGTCGGCATGGAATGGGCGACCCTCTACAATGTCTTCATCCCCGTCTACGCCTTCCTGTTCCTCCCCATGGTCTCGGCCCTGCGTGGCAACCCAGAGAAGTTTCTGGTGCGTGTCGCGGAAACCCAGTGGGCGCTGATGATCGCCGTCTACTGCGTCAGTCTGGTGCCAGCGCTGATGTCGGTTGAGGTTGATGGCTATGGCGACCGGTCACTGCTGCTGATCGCCTTCCTTGTCATGGTCGTGCAATTCGGCGACCTGCTGGAATACTTCTTTGGCAGGCGGATCGGACGCAGGCGCGTGGCCCCCGGCCTGTCACCCAAAACATGGGAAGGTGTGATGATGGGCGTGGCCAGCGCTGCGACCATCGGGGCGATGCTGAACTGGATCACACCGTTTGGCCTGATCGGAGCAGCGCTGATGGCAGCAATATCATCCTTTGTCGGCATGTTAGGCAATTTGGTGGTTGCAGCAATCAAACGGGATCGTGGCGTCAAGGACTGGTCACACCTGATCCCCGGTCAGGGCGGCTTTGTCGATCAGTTGGACAGCGTGATCTTCGCCGCCCCCATCTTTTACATGCTCACGGTGTATTTTTACGGCTAGCCCCGGATCGCAAACTGGCCCAGCTTGGACAGGTTCTTGGCCAGCAGGGTACCGACACCGCCCACCCTGTGCCGCCTGATTGCGCGATAATCCTCGCGACTTTTGCGGATCATATGGGCAAAAGACCGGTTACTGATACCGCCCATTTTCATGCGCACCATAACATGCGGAAGATAGGCCAGTCTAACCTGCCGGGACGTCAGATAGCGCAACATCGCTTCGTAATCGCCAGAAATCCGATAGCTGGTGTCATAAAGCCCTGCCTGTTCAAAAACCGCACGCCGCAGATAAAGCGTCGGATGTGGCGGCATCCATCCGCGCCTGAGCATCACAGGTTCAAACGTACCCGCGCGCCAATGCCGGATCACGCGGTCAGGATTATCGCGGGCGACGTATTGAAGATCGCCATAAACACCATCCACCGTCGGATCGTCGAAGGCCGCGGCGATCATCGCCAGCACACCCCTATCCGCCAATTGGTCATCGGCATGCAGAACGCCCACCACATCCCCGGTTGCACGGGCAACGCCCTGATTGATCGCGTCATAGATCCCGCTGTCGGGTGCCGATTGAAGGGTCATCGCATTGTGCCCTGCAAGAGCCAGATAACCCAATGTACCGTCAGTTGACCCGCCATCCTGCACAACGTGTTCAATGTCCGCATGTGACTGCTCTCCTAGGCTTTGCAACATATCGGGCAGGGTCGCCCGGCCATTTAGAACGGCGGTAACGATGGAAATCTTCATGCAGCACCTTTTCGGTGGTGTTCTTGGTGGATTGTCAGGTCAACGCCCAACACAAGGCGGATAGCGACGTCGGGGGCGGCACCAGTCTCAGCGATGTACCGACTGACCTCCGCCAGTTTGGCATCCACCAAATAGCGATACCAAAACCCCTGCAAGACATGGAAACTGCGCGCTTGACCACCATCCAACAACCCCAAGCGCAGCACATAGCGATAGAAGAAATACGCCCCTGCCCGCAGCCCGGACGGCAATCGACCATAAATCACCGTCTTCATCCATCGTTTCAGGCCGCCCTGTTGCGGGCTCGGGCCCTGCTGCGGCAATCCGTAGCGCGCATTCAGGATGTCGATGACCTCGCGGCTGGCATAACGGTTATGCTTGGCGATCCACCAATCCAGCGGGTTTTGGTTGTCGTCGACTAACTCACCCCGCAACGTCGCTGTGGGGCCCTCGACAACGATGTGCTCATCCATCCAACGGTCCTCACAACGGCCTGCCCCATTGCGGAACAGGCGCATCACCTGCACCGGAAAGACCCCCCCATAGCGAACCGGCTGCCCCATGAACCAGATACGCCGGCGCAGATAAAGGCCCGCCATATCCGGCAGACCCGCCGCAATCTCGGCCGCCAGCGCCGGTGTCAGCACCTCATCTGCATCTAGTCGCAGCACCCAACCGGGCACACCCGCGATCTGGTCCAGCGCCCAGTTGAACTGTGCGGCGTGGGTGGTCCATGCGTGGTACATCACGTCCGCGCCTGCGGCTTTGGAAAGCGCCACCGTGTCATCCTCGGACCCGCTATCCACAACCAGAATGCGCGTTGCAACATCGCGAACCGATGCGATAGCACGACTGATATGCCGCGCCTCGTTCATGGTCAGGATAATCACCGTCAAATCCGTCATGTCGCAGGCCTAACCTGCATCGGATTGCCCACACCGATTTGCCCCGCCGCCAGGTCGCGCATCGCAACCGCGCGCGCACCAAGCACCGCCCCTGCCCCGATCTGCACACCCGGCCCCACAAAGGCATCCGCGCAGACCCATGCATCTTCACCAATCGTGATTGGCGCGCGGACCAGCGGCCTTGCAGCTTCGCGCCAGGCGTGGGTGCCCGCGCACAGATGCGCGTTTTGGGAAATCGTGGCGCGCGACCCGATCTCAATCCGGCCAGGCGCATAAAGGATGGCACGGTCACCAATTGCCGCGTGATCACCGATACGCAGATGCCATGGGACGGCGATGCGCACTGTTGGATAGACGTGAACCTCGACCCCAACCTGCGCTCCGAATAGGCGGAGCACCCATCGACGCCAGCCCCAAAGCGGGCGCGGGCTGAGGCGGAACAGCGGATATACCAAAGCCCACAGCACGCGCCCCAGCTTTTCGCGACGGCTCCAGCTTGTGGCGGCACGGTTTGCTGTCACATCAACGCGGGTGGTCATGCAGGCACCTGAATAGGCGCCGCTGGCCGACACAACGAAGCGTAGAGGTCGGCAAAGGCATCCACCATCGCAGCAGGCGAGAAATCGCGCGCCATCCATGCCCGCCCGCGCGCACCCATCGCCGCCAAATCAGCCTGCGCTAGCCGGGCAATCTCGGTCGTCAGATCATCCCTTGCAAGATCGATACATCTGCCGCAACCTATCCTTTCGACATCATGCCAGGGCGTTCCGGTCGTCGTGATCACTGGCACACCATGGGCCAGCGCCTCGGCCACAGCGATGCCGAAATTCTCTGAGTGGGAGGGCAAAACGAAAAGGTCAGCACGGGCAAAAGCCGCAGCTTTGGCAGTGCCCTCCACATGACCATGCAGGGTGACACGCCCGTGAAAGCGCTTTGCGGCTTTCTGCAACTTGGCCACATAAGCGACATCGCCCGTTCCAAAGATGTCCAGCACAAATCCGCTTGGCAGTCGCTCCATCGCTTCAAAAAGGAACGATAGGCCCTTCTTTGGGTGCAATCGGCCGAGAAAGATCAGGCGGCAAGCCGTGTGATCAAGGCGGCGGCGACTGATCTGCCGTGGAACATGCACAGCATTGGGAATGACAACCGTCCTGATCCCCGCCAATTGACCGACACTGCTGACTGCTTCGCTGGTGGCCGTGACATGCAACACCGTCTCGCATGGGCGGATCAGATTTGCAGCGCGTGGAAACATCCGTTTGGCAGCGCGACGCGGCGCATCCTCCCACTCGGCTGTGGCTTGCAAGGCACCACGCGGCGACCAGACGACCGGCTTGTCAAAGGCTCGCGCCAGCAACAGCGTGGGCAAGGTGGGCATGTTGTAGGTGGCCGTCAGATGCACGACATCAGCCCAGGCCACAGCCGCAGGCAAACGCGCCAATAGCCCCGGCGCCATCGCATGACCTGCCAGACGTCGCGCGTAGCTGACGGGATAGGGCAGTGCGGCGGGTGCGACCCGGTCTTTTAGATCGGGGCTGGCGGCGTCAGTTGTCAAGACACGCAGCGCGATACCGGCGCGCGCAGCCATCCCGTCGCAGATCGCTTTGGTCGACCAGATCGGCCCGCCCCAATAGGTGGCGGGGTAGAATGACGGGGTGACGTGCAGGATCCTCATGCGGCCACCGCCGCCGCGTCATGCTGCCCGATGATCCGCGCAGGATTGCCTGCCACAATGGCCCCGGCCGGCACATCACGGGTCACAATCGCCCCGGCACCAATCACCGCGTTCGCCCCGATCGATTGACACTGCGGTAAGATGACCGCACGCATACCGACCCAAACGCCCGCACCCACTGATTTGGAAACTTGCGCGGGTTTTGAACGCGGGTCCAGCCCGTGATCATGGGTATAAAGCACAGCCCCCTCAGAGATCATGACATCGTCGCCAATCCGCAGGTTGCCAGTGAAATCTAAATGCGCATCGCGGTTGATCTGGACACGGTTCCCGATCTTCAGGATGCCACCGGGTGCCTCGGAAGTGGCATGCACACCGCGCCACAGATAGCAGTCACTGCCTATCTGCACATTGCCGGGCGGCGTAAGTGACACACCGGTCTGAATGACCGCCCCCGAACCCAATCCACCCAATGCCGCGTGGTGCAGCCGCGTGGCAAACCGCGCGCCAAGGCGCCGGGCCAAGGCCCTGCTGGCGCGCAGCACAAAGTGAATGGCTCTAAACAGCATCACAATACCTCCGTCTGGAATGAACAGGGCGCCTGACGCAGTAGCGCGGCACAAAGACGGCCAGCATCACCGCGAGGATCACCGCTTGTGCAGCGGCACCGACGACAAAGGCGCTGATGGATGATTGCAGGGTGGCCTGCACAAAGGGGTAGAACAGTAGCGGATACAGCCAAAACGCCCCATAACGCAGCACATGAGGTGACGCGAGAAGCAGCACTTCCCCCCTGCGGTAGAGCCACCCCAACACAAAGCCCGCCAATATCCCCGCCCAGCCAAAGTTGATAAAGGCCTCACCGGGGCCGGTCACATTGAACGCACCACCCGTGTCCAACCCCATCACATCGCGTTTGAAAAACACCCCTAGATCAATGGCAGGCTTGTCGATCCAGAACGCACGCGGCACCCAGCCGAAACTCCACCAGCCATAGCTCTCGCCCAACAGATACATGGGCGCCCTCACCCGGTCAGTGACCATCACGGACGCATTGATATCCAGAAAATAGGTCGACCCCACTATCTGGTGCAGCAACCCGGCATCCTGCCCACGTAGGGCGGTCATGTAGGCAGAGCCCAGCACGACACCCGCCGCGGCGATGCCGATGCAAGCCACAGCGCGCGCATCGATGCGTCCGCCCAGAATGGCAAAGCTGGCGACGGCAAAGACCAGTAGCTCGACCAGTTCGAACCGGTCACCCGACATCAATGCGATGAATGCGACAAGTGTCGCCAGAACAGCCGCTTGCGCCAGAAGATACCGATGGCGCAACACCAGCCCCTGCCCCAAAAGCAGGACAAAGGCGAATTTAGGTACAATAAACAGGGTCTTGATCCCCGCCAGTGTCGCACCGACACCGTTGCTGTTCACGTTGATTTGCTTTGCCGTGTTCAACTGGGTCAACACATCAAGCGACATCGCATCAGCCCCCCGCGCACGGATCAAGAGCATGATCGTCACGGCAGCCACAGCAAAGGCAGCCCCAAAAAGCCAGCCCTGCCGGACGACACCCGCAGCGATCAACCGTGCATCAGCGGTTTGGGGCGTGGTCAACACCGGGCGCACCGCGCAGCGATAGCCAAGGCATATCAACAGGATAAATCCGACAAGATAGAGCGCACCCACCATCTGCGCACCGGGGGTTGAGACGAACCGCGCATAAAACGCCCATTCCGGCACTGCACTGTAGGCGGTGACTTTGATCAGGAAACCGAAACCCGCGAAGTAGGCCAGCAAATGCATCGGCGACACAATCCGCACAACCCCATACCGCCGCCCCATCCAAAGTGGCAGCCCGGTGCAAAAGGCGGCTAGCGCGATAATCAGGAAGTTCTCCATCGCGCGACCCTCCCCTGCAAGAGCACCGCAGCCGAGGTATCGACGCCAACAGCGCGGCGCAGGGCCCACCACAACGCAACACTGCCAATGCTTGTGGCCCCTAGGTAGATCGCCGCATTGGCAAAGGCCGTCAGGGCCGGACCCAACGCAAAAGCCGCCGCCAGATAAAGCCCCACCATGGCAAGCCGCGCTAAAGCAGCATAACGCGCGAAACCGCATAGCGTGGCGACCGTAAACCCAGAGGCAAACCAGACCTGCACAAACCCGCCCAACGCCAGAAGCGCCAAAACACCTTGGGCGATGTGTAGTTGGGCCGGCGTCACAACAAGCGGTGCCAATGCCAGTGCCATTATCGTCGCCGTAAAGATGACCCCGCCTGAGAGGACGGCAATGCGGCTGCCCCCGGCACTGGCGCGCTGCAAGCCTTGCACATCGCCCGCACCAAAAGCGGCAGAGATCGGTGCGGCACTTACCCATGTGGCCACGGTGACCGGCAATGCGATCAAATTGGCAACACGACGTAGGATGGCATAAAGCCCGAACACCTCTGGCGGTAGAAACAGACCGCCAACGATCAAATCAGCCTGCGCCACGCCGACGCCCAGCATCGACGCGCCCCAAAGTGGGCCCGCGTCCCTGGGCCAGGCCCTTTGTGCATCACCCTGCGGCAAGGTGATCCGCAACATCGCAAGGCCAGCAGCCAGCGCCATCAAAAGCGCCGCCGTGGCAAACCCGGCTAGCACATCACCCGGTCTCAGCAGTAGTGCCGCACCCAGCGCCAAGTGCGGCCCCGCATCACGCAAGATCATGGACCCCTGCACATTGCCCAAGCCGCGCAGAACGCTGGCCAAACAACTCAGCAGATTGACGCCCAGGGCAACAGCAACAAGTGTCAGCCATGGCAAAGCGGGCCACATCACCTGCAGCGGGCCATAGCCCAGCGCGGCAAGCATTGCAGGATAGATCACTGCAACCCGCAAGATGCCCGCAAAATGAATGCCGCTGCCGTCAGTCATCCCCCGTAGCAGGATCAAGGGACCACCCAGGGAAAAGGCGGTGCCGGCAACCAGGGCAATGCTCCACCAAAGGGCCAACCTGCCAAAGGCGTCCAGACCAAGGGCGTAGGCCAGCCCCATCATCACCGCAAAATTGACGCCAACAATACCCGCACGCACCACCATGGTGCCAGCGGCGGCGGCCTTTGCCAGACGTGCAATCTTTTGTCTTGATCTCAAACCACAATACTCCGCACGGATTAACCAAACCGCACCACCGCTTTAGTGGTCATTCATTGAGATTAAATTTTGGTTAACCCCTTTGTGGTCCTTTGCAAACGCAAGTCTGCCGAACCAAAGGATGCGGGTGTGATGACATATCAATCAGTTACCCACGGGGCAGGACACGACGCGCGGCCTGCCGAGCGTTATGTGCCCGTTGCGCCGCTTGATCTGCTGGGCCTGCTATCTACGCTTTGGCGTGGCAAATTGTTGGTTCTATTTACCACGATTTGCGCAATCCTGCTGGGTGGCTACTACGCGTTTCACATGACCAGCCCGCGATATCAGGCAACTGCAACGCTTCAGATCGACACGACTGCGACGCCGCTGCGCGGTGTGACCGAACAATGGAACGGGCCCGATACGGATCCGTCCAGCCTCAATACCGAAGTGACCACGCTCAGCTCGAACCGCATCCTCGGGCAGGTGGTCGATCAGTTGAATCTGCTGGAGGACCCGGAATTCAACCGGTATCTACAAACGCCGTCACCCTATTCAATAACGGCGATACGGGGGCGGCTCAGACATCTTGTCGCCGGGACCACACCAACGGCGCCAGATCAGACGGCGATTTACGAAAAGACCATCCAGAACCTGCGCGGTGCCCTGACCGCCACCCGGCCAGCGGACACCTACATCTTTGAAATCAGCGCGCGAAGCCGCTCTGACGCGAAAGCCATCATATTGGCCAATGTCACAGCCGCCGCCTATGTCGCCGATCAGCAGCGCCTGACAGATACCGCAACCCGCGCGGCCGAAAACTGGCTGGCCACGCGGGTGCAGGCACTGGAAGCGCAGCTTGGCGCACAGGAAATGGCTGTGAACGATCTGATTGCAACGGCGCAAATCCAGGAAAACGCCAAACTTGACGGTCTGAGCAACCAGATCCTTCTGTCTGAACAGCAATTGGATGTGGCACAAGACGCGCTGTCACAGCTGCAATCCACCTCGGCCCCGATAAGCCCACGCCAATCGGCCGCTCTCGCCCAACTCCAGTCCGAAATCACCGAGATTGGCGCGCAACGCGACCGGTTGCGCGCACAACTGACGGCGCAGTCCGCAGGGCTCGGACGCCTGCACCAAATGCAACGCGAGGCCGACGCCACCCGCGCCCTCTACCAGTCGTTTTTGACGCGCCTGCAAGAGACCCGCGTCCAGCGCGGGCTGGAAAACCCCAACAGTCAGGTGATCACAGCGGCCACCTCGGCCCAATACCTAGGGCCACGCAAGCTGCTGATCATTGAAATCGCGGCCCTACTGGGTGCGTTGATGGGCCTGTCGCTGGTTATCCTGCGGGACACCCTGCGTAGCGGAGTCAATGACCCGACACAGCTGCAAGGTGTCACCGGTCTGCCGGTCTTTGCACAGACCCGCCAAATCCATATCCACAATCTGCGTCATCTGCGGCGCGCCATGGCCAACTTTGCACCAGCCATGCGGGCTATTCGCACCGGGTTAATGCTGGCAGCAAACGGCCGCACTCCCGCGGTGATCCTTTATACGGCAAGCCACGGCGGTGAGGGCAAGACGGACCATGCGGTCGCACTGGCCCATACATTGGCCCAAGCAGGCAAGGACGTGCTGTTACTTGGTGCCGATCTGGCAAATCCCGACCTCGTCAAACACCTACGCCTACAACCGACCGCCGGCATTGCCGATATGATTGCAGGTGAAGCGCTGCTTCAGGACGCATTGGTCAACAATACGCCGCTTGGGTTTGATCTGCTCCTGGCACGCCATAGTAGCACGTCAGATGATCCCATTCTATCAGACGGCCTCGACAGTCTCTGCGGTGTGTTACGCAAACGCTACGATCACATCATCATCGATGCGCCCCCCGTGATGACGGACCCCACAACAGCACTTTGGGCGCAATTGGCAGATGCGGTGATCTATGGGGTGCAGTGGTCCAAAACCCCGCTTGCGATGGTGCAAGCAGGGCTGGATAAACTTCGCGATGCCGGTGCGCCAGTGACCGGTCTTGTGCTCACCAAAGTGAACCGGCGCGTGATCCGCGAAGGCCAACACAACACAACACGGCTTTGGAGCAGGCCCGCGCTTGGCTAAGCTCAGGACTCCATCACCATCACATGCCGGTTGAAAAAGCGGATCACGTCACCGGACCCAAAGCTGAGCCCGGCCCCAATATCCGCCTGCACATATGCCTTAGCAGCCCAATCAAGCCCGCCGCTTGCTGTTCTGGCGTTCAAATTCGGACGCAGGAAGGCGTTGAACTGATCCAACACGTTGGCTGCATCAGGCACAGCACCAGCCTCATGCCCATAATGCAGATCCTGCCCGAGCACAGACCCGGTCACGCCAAGGCGGTTGGCACCGGAAAAATTGATGTTGGGTGGGTTCACCCCTGCGTAATCGGCCAAGGTGACCATCGCCTCTGGCGCGTCCAGCGTGGCCACAACAGTGCTGGCGCTTTCACCATCCCAATGCACCATTGGCAACATGCCAGCATAAAACCACGCCACATCGGCCTGCGGCCCGGTGGCTGTGAATGCAACGTCATGGCGGATACTGCCCGGCGTGATACTGCGAACCAACTGGCAATTGCCAAGGGAGGTACCAGCCTGCGTTTGCCAACTCATATCCTCCGTCACCGTCAGTTGTGTCCCCACGCTAAGCCCGTTTCCGGCTATCGCAGGCGTCCAGGTCGCGCCGTCCAACTCGACATTGCGCGCCACAAGCACCTCATTGCCGTGGGTCTGGCCGCCCAGGTCAGTAAACGCACCATCCACGTCAAACCGCAGCGCATATTCACGCTCGGACGCATAGTCGATGGCAACAAACTGCGGATATGTCGGGCGGTTGTCAGCCCGCCAATCCAAGGCGCCGTCCGAGGCAATCCCGCCACTATGTGTCGGGGCAACCGTGCCGCTGACACCATTGGCGCGGGCTGCATAAAATACCCCGCCCCACTGCACCTCATCACCCATGCTATAGCTGGTGTTGGATGCCCAAAGCGGAGGCAGGACACGGGGATCAGACAGGTCACCAGAGATCGCAATCGCCTCAAGCATAATGGCATTGCCGCCGGGGCTGGCAACGCCACCAACACTGACCTCGACAAGATGGCTACCGGTCAGGCCACTGGCGACCTTGACGGATTGGCGGCGGGTCAAGTCGCTTGCGTGATGGGTCGAAAACGCCTTAAACCCAAGATCGCCAGGATCTGTGATCTCGTTGACGCGTGTTTGCCCGCCATCAATGTCCACACGCAGATAGGCCCCGTTGGTACGGCCTGTGTAGTGCACCCAAACATCGTATGGTGCGGCCCGATCAACGGTGACGGCAGCCTTGGCAGCAAGCGAACTAGTGCTGATCGCACGGTTACCCGTGTAACTGCCCGCAAGGCCAGAACCCGACGACTGCAACTGCGACCACGATCCGGTCAAGGCCATTTCCCCCACCGCATAGATGTTGCGCAATTCCGTGATCAACGTTTCGCGCCAGGAATAGCGCCTGGTGGGGTCATCGTTGTCCAGCCGCAGGCAGGCGGCATGGTTCTGGCCAACCTCCGACCAGAGGGTCAGACTGTCATCGGCACCGGCGGCAACCGCGACATGCTGACCACTACCCGCGCGAAAGAACGCGGCAAGCGGCAGCGCACCGGGACGTGCGCCAAGGTTGTGGCCTGGCGAAAGCTCTAGCCCAATCACGGGTCAGTACCACGCGATCAGTTGGGCGCTCGTTCCCGTCGCCATCACACGCACGGGACGGATGGACAGAACAGCACCCGCTGTCACCTCGTAGCTCACCGCTTCACCGTCATTGTCCACCAACACGGCCGTACCGGGCGTATTGACATAGATTGCACGGGGGCGGACCGGCAGGTCCGCGGCATCATCGGGACTGATAACGTAATGTGCAACGGCAGGGGACGTCAGGTTTACATAGTCAGTATCAAATGGATCAGGCATTAACTCACTCCGGTTTAGATTATCGGGACTTGGATACACTTGCTGGGCTTACCAACCACTTGGCCCAGCGCACGCTCGTGGGCGCAACAGCATGTGGCCAAAGGCGGGGTAGTCGCGCTATGAGCAGGAATGACGGATTTGAACGACACTAGTACGCTTGCTCCTGGCACCCCGTTCTGGGCCATCGGGGACGTGCATGGGCGTGACGATCTTTTGGGTGCGATGCTCGCGCGGCTGATGCCTGAAGGGTTGCCAATTGTGCTGGTCGGCGACTACGTCAACAAAGGGCCGGATAGTGCGGCAACCCTGCGGCGGCTGATGGATCTGGCGGGGAACGATCAGATTGTCACGCTCCGCGGCAACCACGAAGAGCTGCTGTTACGCTTCCTGCGCCGCCCTCGGCGGTTCGCACGGGCGTTCCTGCGCTTTGGCGGGCACAAGACGCTGACTGATTTCGGGATCACAGAGTTGCCCGAACACCCCGCACTCTACCAATGCAACCAGGCGCGCAACGCCCTGCTTGATGCCGTGCCAGGACTGGGAGAGTGGCTCGCAAATCTCCCCTACATCTGGCAAAGCGGCAACGTCAGTGTTCTGCACGCAGGCGCAGACCCGGACACGGGCCTGGCAGACCAAAAACCCATCACATTCCCCTGGGGGCATCCGAATTTTCTGACAAAACCGCGCAAAGACGGCCAATGGATCGTCCATGGGCACACCCCGGTGGAGGCGGTCGAAATTGGCCATGGGCGCATCGCCATCGACACTCAGGCCTGCCGCAGCGGGGTGTTGTCAGCCGTGAAGGTATCACCCGGCAAAGCTGAGGTTCTTCAGCTTCCCTGACGGGTCAGAACAACGCCGATGGTGCGCCATGTGATCCAAAGGTCCAGGGCAAAGCTGGCATGTTTGAGATAATAGTGATCCGCCGCGACCTTGCGGTGAATACCACCTAGCCCATCAACATAACCCACTTCGGTCTGGGCATAACCACTGATGCCCGGCATCACCTGATGGCGTGCGGCATAGCCCGGAATTTCACGCAGGTAGACACAGGCGTGCTCAAAGGCGTCCGGACGCGGGCCAATCAGGCTCATCTCGCCGCGCAGTACATTAAGGATCTGCGGCAACTCATCCAACCGACTGCGACGCAGGAAGCGACCCAACCGGCCAATGCGATCTGTCTCCAGCGCATCAAAAGCACCGCGGGCATCCGGTGTGGCTGCGCGCATGGTGCGAAACTTGAAGGCCACAAAGGGCTGGCAGGCGCGGCCCATGCGGCGTTGGCGAAAGAACACGGGGCCGGGGTTGAAGAACGGATTCAGTAAAATAAGAACCCCCGCCACGCAACACAACGGAATAAGCAAGAGCAAACCAAGAGCAACGTCAAAAACAATCTTTGCGGCACTCTCTGGCCGGACCTTCGATTTGTAGACCGCCTCACTCAACGGGAGCTCGTCAACACCAAAATCACTCTCATGCAAATCGAACATCGCCGCACTCTCAACCTTAGGTGATGCCCTCAATGCAAAAGGCACCTTATGGTTAAGAGATATGTGGCGAACGGTTAACGAGGTGTTAATTTTAAGGCAACCAGGCAGGCTAAGTCCTCGCCTGACAGACAAAACCAGCCAATTTCATTAACAAATTGGGGAAAATCAGGAACAAATCGTTAAGGTGACATGGCACCCCAGTGGCGAACTTGTCCCACAATGCTTCCTGCCATTCCAGCGACAGGATCACACCAATATGCAATGGCTTGCACTATTGTTCAAAACCCGGGGGCAGTTGTCTCCGAAGGCCTGCCTTGCGGGACAAAGCGCCCCATGGATCACTCGTCGCACGTCCGCCATCGGTCAACATCAGAGGTTTTTAGCCCTGTCTAATGGCAAGCGCATTATGCGCAACCGTCCAGCCAGACATCTCTCTGTCCTTCCGGGCGACAACTGCCAGATATCAGCCTCGCTATCCTAGAAACGCGATCATCAAGCGATCTACCACCTTCAAGGAGCCGGTATTTACCCGGGGCAATCAACACGGCCAAAAGGCGCAAATACTCTTGATCAGAAAGCTCAGCGGGCGCTTGACTATAGATCGTGCGACTTGCCTGGAAAAAACCCGTCATCCATCCATCGGGACCGCGACCCATTTCGACGGTATCCAGCCAAAGCGCAAGTATCTGCTCTTTGGTGAGCTGGCTCTCCAAACCAAAGGCAAAGCCAGTTTGACGTATCTTTCCGATGCCTGGGCGGAATTCGTCAAAGCCGAGACGTTTTGAAAGTGATTGAGAAACGGTTGTCAGTCCGGCGCCATCGGTCGTCAGGTCAATGCCGGCATGATGCATGTAGCCAGGATCTTGCACGACAATAAGCTGGCGGAGCCTTTCCGCGCCCAAATCTTCTGGCCCTCGGCCGTTGGCAATCAGGGCGTTTGCACGGGCACCGTATTCATCCGACTGCCGAACAGCATCCCAAAATCCAACGGCGCCGTGGCCCAATAGCAAAACTGCCAGACCGAGTAGAACTCCGGTTGCAAGTATGGCTGCTTTTCTCATGGCTGTTCAGTCCCATCAAAGCGCTTGATCTATACAGAGTGTAGCGCAGGCATAGATCCGATGGTACGTGAAAGCCGGGCGGTAGTTGCCGTTGGTGTATAGCTCGTCGCTTTGGGAGAAAGAGATCAATCCCATTGGGTCCCTGAACGGCGAGCATTGTCACCACCTCTGAAAACCAGCAAGAATCTACTTTGGTGGTAGCCGAGATTTTGGGATGCCTTTGCTAAACAATCCGACTGCATCCGGCGAAACAGGCTGGGGCGAGATTTCGAATGTGGGAAATAGGTGATTGAATTTTTTGATAAAATGGTGATCCGAGAAGGACTCGAACCCGCAACCTGCTGATTAGAAGTCAGAGGCATACTGTTTTTCAACAAGAGTCCACCGCCGTTGACAGGTCTCGGGAAGATACTTCTGGGACTGGATGAATGGGTGTCTGCTTTGAGCCCATTCCGGAAGTCTTCAAGTCATGCTGCACGCGCACGCAGCACGAAAACTGCCGCAGCTGCTCTCATCACCGCGCTGCGTGGCGGCAGTGTTTGCAGCCGTTCGTACATCGCGCAGCACGGATTGTCACGGCAACTCACAGGTCGCGGACAAACCAGATTTTGGATTTTGAGAGCAACTTCACCGAACGGGCACGAAGAGGTGAAGGCAAAATCATGCGATTGCGAGCTACCTCGGTATTCCGGAGGGTTCGGAATGCCTTCATTCGGCAAAGCTCAAGTTCGACGATAGCTAGGTCCGCATGCCAAGTCTGCGCAGCAACTCTCTGGCCACGTTCATCTCTTGCGGGCAATCGCCCTCTTTGATGTTTTTTGTGACCGTGGTAAGCGTCGCGATTGCTTTGTCTTTTCGGCCTGACGTACCATACAGCTTGGCAAGATCTATTGCTGCGCGAAGCTCCCACAACGCTCCGCCATCTCGCCTCGAGATATCAATGGCCTTCTTAAGGTGTTGTTCCGCCTCGCCAAAACCTCCCTCAGTCCGTTCAAAGGCCGCAGACAGGCGGTGAATTTCTGGTAGCCAGCTTTTCTCACCCGTTTCATGCATTAGAGCCTGGGCAGCATCGCTCATTTTTTGTGCCTCATCGATCAACCCCAGAGCAAAGGCCCGTCGCGCCGCCACTGCACGATAACCAGGTAGCAATAGCCGGATTCCGGTGTCGATCATGCGGCTGTCCGCCTCGCGGTAGGCCTCAATGCCCGCTTTGTCGCCATCAGCCATTTTCAAAAGGGCGAAAGTGCCCTCGGCCCAAAGCCGCGATGAAACAACGTTGTGTTCCGCAATTAACGGCAGCAAAATATCCAGGCTGCGTCGTTCTGCGTCAATGTTACCAGCAACATGGGCGCAAACCGCCGCCAGCCCATAAAAACCGCAGGCGGTGCTGGTGTGCGATAGTTTTTCGACTCGATTCTCTGCTTGGGCCCTGTAGTGGCCGGCGCGCGCGGTTTGTCCGCGAAATGTTGCGCTGAGGGATTGATAAATCCGCACGCCGACGATCGGATCATGGCCAAACCGCTTTGCCAAATCCTGGTCTTCAAGCTGGTTGCACAGCTTTTCCGCCTCTTCGAAGTACGGCTCCGCCTGCTTAAACTGCCCAAAATTTAACCGTGCAACCGCGGCAAGGCGGGTCGCAACCAGTAGTTGGGCGTCGTCCTTGGCGCCAACCGCATGCGCCCGCAGTTCATCCGCATGCGCAATGCTGCGAACAAGGTTTCCACGGAAGTATTCGCCGACCAGCAACCCATAGCTGATGTCACCACGCACTGGCGTTTCACCGACTTTGTCCGCGAGTGTCAGGGCCTGTTCCAGTGTCGCGACGACCTCATCCGACCAAAGGCCGGTGACGGGGGTCAAAGCGAGGCTCAGTTGAACATGCAGTGACATCGCTTTCTCAATGGCGGCTGGATCATTTGCAGCAACCTTTGGCGCGTTCAAGGCAAGCGCTCGGCGCAGATGTACCTCGGCCTCCTTGTAGGCCGGTCGAGAGATTGCCGCAATGCCGGCCTCCTCCAACAATTCCACCGCACGATCGGTTTGTCTGGCTGCTTCAGCGTGAGCGGCCAGAAGTTCTGGCGCAGTGCTCGGGTCAGTTTCCAGAACTTCCAGAATCTGCCCATGCACGTTGCGTCGGCGTTCTTTGAGCAGGCTTTCGTACGCCGCATCGCGGACCAATGCGTGTTTGAACGAATACAGTGCCCAAGGCGCGAAGCTCTTTCGATGGATCAGCTCTGCCCCAATAAGTTGATCGAACGCGTCTTCCAACTCTTCTTCCTGAAATCCACTAATCTGGCACATCAGAGCGTGGTCAAAATCGCGTCCTATACATGCGGCGATCTGGGCGACCTCCTTGATGTCGCCTAACCGGTCAAGCCGTGCCATCAGACTGTCATGCAGGGTGGCTGGGATCGCGATATCGCTCAGCGGTCCATCCACCAGATAGGTGTCCGCTTCTTCCTTCAACACCCCAGATTCTAGGATGGTTTTTGTCAGCTCTTCGATAAACAGCGGTACGCCATCGGTGCGGCGTGCGATAATCTTCATTATCTCGTCCGGTAGTGCTTTGCCGCCAGTCAACTTGCCCGCGATTGCATAGGTCATGGTTTTGTCGAGCCGTTCCAGTGTCAACCGTTTCACGGCTGCGTTCCGCCCGAAGTCGCCATCGAATGATGGGCGTGTCGTGGCCAGGATCATGATCCGATGGTCCGACAGAGCCTCTGACAGTATTTCAAGTAGTTCCAACGATGTTGGGTCAATCCAGTGGAGGTCTTCGAAGACCAATAGCAGCGGTTTTTCCTTGGCTTTGTTAAGCAAAAGGTCGATCAAAACCTGCATAAGTTCGGCGCGTTGCTGGGCAGGAGCGGCATCGCTCGGGTCATAAAGCGCCGTCCCGTCGAGACCCAATAGCAGCGCGATTGATGCCTTGCTTTTACGGTCGATGTTTAGCGTCTTATTCATCTTTGCAAGACGCTGTTGCGTTGTGTCGTCTGCAGCAAATCCCGCTTCGTAGCTTAACTGCTGGATGAAGGGGTAGAACGCACTTTCAGTGTGATAAGGCGAGCATTGATAAGTGACGCGGGTATGCTCGTCGGTCGCGACCGCATCGACCACCGCTAACACAATACGGGATTTCCCAATGCCAGCCTCACCGCTTACGATGACGAGATTGCCACGACGGGATTGGGCGCAAGACCAACTTTCGAGTATTTTGTTGATTTCGCGGTCCCGTCCCACGATTGGCGTCAGCACACCCGACCTACGTGCAGCGAACCTGCTCTCGACTGTTGTTTCGCCGTTCACCGCGAACGCCTCTACTGCGCGGCCGACACCTTTGAGCCTTTGTTCGCCTAGTGACACCAGATCGAATGTTGAACCCAAAAGCGGTAACGCTTCACTTGGAACGACCAGCTGGTTGGGCGCGGCAACCGCTTGAAGCCGGGCGGAAAGGTTTGGCGTTTCTCCGACGATCGCCGCCTCTTGCTTGGCGCCACCGCCAATCAAATCACCCACGACGACAACACCCGAGGCAACACCGACCCGAGATGCCAGCGTGTCACCATCCGGCGTGGTCAGCTTTTTTGTCGCTTTGATAATCGACAGCCCGGCCCGAACAGCACGTTCAGTGTCATCTTCGTTTGCTTGAGGCCAACCAAAGTAGCAGAGCATACCATCGCCCAAAAGCGTTGCGATGAACCCATCAAATTCATCAACGACGCTTGCGACGGTCTGTTGATACTCTGTGATGATCGCACGCATATCTTCGGCGTCCATCCGCATGACCATTTCGGTTGAACCGACTAGGTCAACGAACATCACCGTCATGTGCCGACGTTCAGCTTGCGCCTTTGCTGCCTCTGTCAGGCTTTCATGGAGTGTGCGGACGCGCTGGCCATTGGTGGATTTGGACTGGGCCAAAAGTGCGATAGCCGTCGAGATTTTTCGGCGCGGACCCACCGGTAGGTTTAGCTCTCTCAGGTCATCCTCGACCAGGCCTGGCAGCGTGTCAAAGTCTATCTCGGCCTCTTCGAAAACGGACCCGTACTTCCCCAAGCCGATTTCAGCCAACCAATCTTCAATGCTTGGCATTCGGATCAAGCCCTCAAATTCACTTCCACCAGGCAAACCTGCCCAAATTGAACCAATTGTGGTGCAATCCCTAGCACGAGAGCAAGGCCCTCAACCAGTTCGATCAAGTTCCTCTTCGATAACAAATGCAACCCGCTGCCACTAGAACAGGGATGCCATCGAATTTAAGGAGAGGCAACACCGCATAGAGTTTGACCGATAAACCATTATGTGCCAACAATTTAGCAGAGCTAACTCTTGGAAGTGATATTGTGACGAAAGATAATGACTCAAAAAGCCTCGAAATGCGCATTGCGGATTTGGAGGACAAGCTTGAGGGCGTGTGTTTTACGGAGGAGGAACTGGCAACATACCGTAAGGTCGCCACCGCGTTAGGTGCATGCCAAACCGCGCCGATTCCAGCGTGTCAATCTGTTGGTGCTTGCCAGACGGTTGGTGCTTGCCAGACGGTTGGTGCTTGCCAGACGGTTGGTGCTTGCCAGACGG
>CAKMYZ010000002.1:351058-354972 GCA_929200255.1 uncultured Alphaproteobacteria bacterium
GTTGGTGCTTGCCAGACGGTTGGTGCTTGCCAGACGGTTGGTGCTTGCCAGACGGTTGGTGCTTGTCAGACGGTTGGCGCTTGTCAAACCATCGGGGCGTGTCAGCCAGTGGCGATCCCGGCATGCTACTCACAGGTTGCGCCGCCCGCGTGTTACGCACAGGCACCGCTCGCCTGCTTCCCAGCTGTTCAAGCGTGCCAGCCCGGCGCGTGCCAAGCACCGGACAAAGACAAGGATAGTTAATGCACCTTGGCGGTTGCGGCCCGCCAGTCTTGTCGGGCCCGCCATCCTACGTTCTTGGAACCTCCGCAAACCACCCCGGCGTCTATTTGCTGAATGGGCCGATATCGGGGCGAGCTAAGTTAGAACAATTATGCCCCTCCACAAACCAATGCTGCCTGAATGCTTTTTGCATTGGACCGAAGCTGCGGGTGTGAACGACGAAGACGTCTTTCGATTGTCCTCATGGCGTCGCAGTTTGACGCTGAAGGGAACGTCCTTTCGTGAGTTTGAGGCGGAGGTTCTGCCGCTTCTGACCGGCCGTTTGACCGTCGATGAGATAAGTGAACAGGTCGCCGACGTCTTCCACAGGGATGAGCTGGTTGCCGCCCTGAATATGCTGGCGTCGCAGGGCATCCTTGTCGAAGGTAGTGAGCACGGGACCATCGGTCCGGGTCTGACAGCGCAGGCAGGTTGGCTGTCCGAGGTCGCACCGGATCGGCGTCAGGCTCAACAGAAACTGGTAGATGCACACGTCGTTGTTTTTGGGGCTGGGCTTCACGGTGCGGTTGTTGCCCGGTCGTTAGTTGCGGCGGGTATTGGTAAGCTCACGATTGTTGATCCGGCACATGTCGCGCCGAGTGACCTATACTTCTCGGGGCTGTTTTCTCTGGATGATATGGAGACAAATCGCGCCGATGCGCTGGCTGCAAGGTTGCTAACATCAGAAGGCGGCACAGCATTAGAAAGCCAATCTGACCGGCCCAAGGATTCGCAAGATATACTCGCGCTGATCACCGGTGCATCGCTAGTTCTCTGCTGCCTTGATTCTGGAGAGTTGCACCTTGCGCAGCAGCTGAACCTGGCATGCCGCAGTGCAGGGGTGAACTGGATCGCGGCATCCCTTGAGGGGACAGAACTGGTCGTCGGCCCTGGCTTTTTCCGTGGTGACAACGGGCCTTGCTACACGTGCTGGCGCGTGCGAGAAATATCAGGTTCCGCCAATCCGGAATCGCGGCTCGCGTTGGAGATGCACCTCGATGGACTTCGCTCGGATATCTCCGGGCGACGCGAAAACCTAGCATCCGCAGCTGATATCGTTGGCGGTATGTTAGCAACCGAAGCCCTGACATGGCTGACCGAAAGCAGTGGACCCAACCTTGATGGGCGCTTCTTGACAGTTGGGTTGCCGGGCTTGCGCGTGGAAAAACACACGGTGTTGCGTAAACCAGGTTGCCCGGTTTGTGGTCCCGCTGCTGGGTCAACTAAATGACCGACGAGGCAGACGCAGCCCGGTTGATCAACGCGTTGGTAAGTCGCCGATCCGGCATTGTGACCGATCTGTCACCTCAGATGCGGGGGCCAACTGAACCATCTCCACCGCATCTGTGGAACGCTACACTGGCCCACCAGGGGTTACAGAATTCACCGCTCACGGCGCGGCTGACCGGAGGCAAAGGGCTGACGGAGGCGGCGGCAAAGCTTTCTGCCCTCGGGGAGGCCATTGAACGCTATTGCGCCCAACAATGGGATTGGGACCGGATTTATCTCGGGCCCGCACCTGACCAACACATTAGCCCACCAGAATGCGTGCTTTATTCGGACGCACAGAGCGCTGCCGGACTACCATTCCGACCTTGGACGCCAGATCATCCGACCTCTTGGATCGCAGGGACGGAACTGCAGTTCGGCACCCCAGTAGCGCTGCCAGCGTCGCTTGTCTATTTGATGGGCGCACCACCCCGGGTCGAAGATTATTTCACTGCCACCACCTCCAACGGATTGGCCGCCGGAAAGAACTTGTCGCATGCCATCCTTGGCGGCGCTTATGAAATCATCGAACGCGATGCCTTTATGCTGACGTGGCTAAATCAATTGCCCGCAACGACAATCACAAACCCTCAGAAGGGATGCGCCGCTGCGCAAATCATCCGGCACTACAACAGATTTGGCGTGGCAATCCGACTATTGACACTATACACTGATCAAGCGCCGCATGTGGTCATGGCTGTTGCGGACGATCCATCGAATGACGGTGTTTTCCGTATGGTGGGACTAGGGTGCGACATCAAACCGGTAGCAGCGGTGGACAAAGCGATGTTTGAACTCTGCCAGCTACGTCCGGGAGTGACGAGCCGCATGCACGCCAACGACTACAAAACCCGGCTCACAAGCTATGATGCCGTTCGCACCATTGACGACCACCCGCTTTTCCATGCCATGCCTGAGCATAGCTCTGAGTTTGATTTCCTGACCCAGACAGGCGCTGAATGCGACTTGGATGACTTGTCTGGATCAGACACTGCTTCGCACGAAGATGCGGTCGCACTAATTTCGAAGAAAGCTGCTGAAACTGGCGCGCGGATGGCCTACGCCGACATCACCACCCCCGATATTGCACCGCTGGGTCCGCGTGTTGTCCGGGTCATTATCACAGGATTGCAACCAATCCATTTTGGGGCTGGGCAGGCACGATTGGGAGGCGCGCGCCTCTATGAAGCGCCTGTAAAATGGGGTTTCCATGCCACCCCCCTTGACGAATCGAGCTTGAATCAATGCCCTCATCCGCTGGCCTAAAAAATGAGCCGTAGTGTAAGTGACAAGACGGGTCTTTCACGTCTCTATCACCTCAATTCAGAGCCATGGCTGAACGAACAGGCTGGGCGACCGCCACCTCTAGTCCAACAGGCCAAGAGCTATGTCGATGTGCCACGGGTCGCGTTGCCTGAAACGGACGGCGGCGTTTTGGACAAGTTGGCGGCTTCACGCCATTCGATGCGCGCCTTTCGGGATGAACCGCCGGGGTTGGATGATTTCGCGGCATTGATACGTTCGGGCTATGCCGCACTTGGCCCTGATGTCTTGGAGAATGGGCAAAGGCTGCTTCGACGTCCCGTACCATCGGCCGGGGGGCTATACCCGTTGGAGGTCTATGCGCTTGTCCGCAATGTCACGGGATTGCAGAGGGGCATCTATCACTATGATGCCGTCGGCGATGCGCTGGAGGCCATCGACACCACCCCTTGGGAGGAGCAGGCGTCGGATGCATTTTTATCTTGGCCAGCCATTAAGAACGCTCCCGTCATTTTATGCCTGGGGGCAACGTTTGCGCGAACCCAGTCCAAATACGGACCGCGCGGATACCGCTATGTCCTGCTAGAGGCTGGTCATGTCGCGCAAAATCTATGTCTGTCCGCAGTAGAACTGGGACTGTCCAGCCTATGTCTAGGTGGCTACCACGATGCCCAGCTTAACCGGCTGATCGGGCTGGACGGTGAAGACGAAGCAATCGTATACGCAATCGCGTTAGGGGTGGCCGCAGGCGATTGACGGGTGGTCGACAAGGGGATCAACTGATCTTGTTTTGCCTCTTTGGCGTTGTGCTCCAAGTCAACCAAGGCCTGTTTAGGAAGTTGGGCGAGGCGGTTGTTAGCCAAATTCCTGCAGTCTTGGCTAGGTGACAATCGCTACGAGACAGTGACCAGTCTGCCGCAACTGCAAAGGATGCTGCGTCAGCGAAGTGTCGAAAATAGAATTCGGGTTTGTCCCGCGTCTCGATGGTCTGGTCGGCTTGCAGCGAAAGCGGGGGCTCGGGTCGGATGAACTCGAGGTCCACGAATGACCGGATTGGTGACTTGCGCTGTCCAGCCCCATTTCTATGGGCCACTTTTGAGCAGGGTTTCTGGAACTGGCGG
>CAKMYZ010000003.1 GCA_929200255.1 uncultured Alphaproteobacteria bacterium
ACTGAGATCAGATAAGAGCGATAGCAGCCGGCCGGCATAGGAATCAGCTGCTATCACCTTTTTTGGGACTGTTGCGTTGATCGCAGTTCTTGGGAAAGTTGCGGTTTTTGAGGTTGAGCATGCCGCGCAAATCACCGTTCAAGCACCATCGTTTTCCACGTGAGATCATCCTGTGTGCCGTGCGCTGGTATCTGCGATACCCGCTGTCTTATCAGGGTGTGCTCGATCTTTTGGCCGAGCGCGGCATAGTGATCGACCGATCGACCGTGTATCGCTGGGTCCAGAAGCTCGGCCCAGAACTGACCAAGCGCGCCGAGAAGCATCTACGCCGGGGGAGCGTCGACTGGCATGTCGATGAGACCTACATCCGCGTCGGTGGCAAGTGGCGCTATCTTTGGAGGGCTGTCGATGCAAACGGTCAGATGATCAGACTTCCGCCTGACTGCGCGGCGAGATGCCAAGGCGGCCAAGGCCTTTCTCAACAAAGCGATTGAGCGTGTAGGACTCCATCGCCCGGTAACCATCGCCACAGACAAAGCTCCGACCTATCGTCGCGTCATCCGGGAGATCAATTGCCGTTATGACCCACATTTTGACAGTATCCGGCATATGGACAAGAAGTGGCGCAACAATCTCATCGAAAGCGATCACGCGGCCATGAAACGGATCCTTGGATACCGTCAGAGCTTTCGATCCTTGCGATCGGCCAAGGCAACCCTAAGCGGGCTCGAGACGATACGAACGATCAAACGCGGTCACATCCATCACAAACAACCAGGGGTCACGGGAGAGATCGCGTTCATCAACGGACTGTTCGACCCCGCCGCCGAATAGCCCGCATACAACACTGTAATCCATGACGGCTTCGTCAATTAACGCAACAGTCCCTTGTAAGCCACCCTCTGCCATACGAAAAAGCCCCGCCATCACATAGGATGGCGGGGGACAAGTTAGTGCTCGCGGACCTTCCACCATTGGAGAGGCTTGCCGCAGGCACCGGCGGTATCAACTTTGGTGAAACTTAATGCTTCGCCATCTCAGAGCGGATCTGCTGACGCAGCAGATCAATGGGCACCTTTTGCCCCTCGCGTTTAAATTGCCAATAGGTCCAGCCGTTACAGCTTGGCGCGCCTTCCAGATGCGCCCCGACCTGATGGATTGATCCTTTAATGTCGTCACCGATCAACGTGCCATCGGCACGGACCTTGGCCTTGTGACGGCCGTTCATGCTCCACAATTCTTCACCGGGGCGCAGCATGCCACGTTCCACCAGCACACCGAATGCAACCCGGGGTTCGGCACGTTTAGAGGTGGATACCTCTAGCGCCTCTTTGTCGAACTTGCGGGTGTTCTTGATGCGTTTTTCAGCGACCTTGCGGTAGGCCTCTTCACGTTCGATCCCAATGAAGTCGCGGCCCAGCATTTTTGCAACCGCGCCCGTGGTGCCAGTCCCAAAGAAGGGGTCAAGGACCACATCTCCGGGGTTCGTGGTGGCAACAAGGACGCGGTGCAAGAGGGACTGCGGTTTTTGCGTGGGATGCGCCTTTTCGCCTTCGTCATTCTTCAGCCGCTCGTGACCGGTGCAGATGGGCAGAACCCAGTCCGACCGCATCTGCACACCCTCATTGAGGGCTTTGAGCGCTTCGTAATTGAAGGTGTACTTGCTGGCTTCTTCCTTCGAAGCCCAAATGAGTGTCTCGTGGGCGTTGGTCAGGCGCTTGCCCCGAAAGTTTGGCATCGGGTTGGATTTGCGCCAGACCACATCGTTGAGGATCCAGAACCCTTGGTTCTGCAACTCTGCACCCATGCGGAACACATTGTGATAACTGCCGATCACCCAGATCGCGCCATTGGGTTTTAGCAGTCGGCGGGCGGCGGCAAGCCATTCGCGGGTGAACCTGTCATAGACTTTGAAGCTGTCAAATTGGTCCCATGCATCATCGACGGCATCGACCTTGGAGTTGTCGGGGCGGTGCAAATCACCCTTCAGTTGCAGGTTGTAGGGAGGGTCCGCAAAGATCAGATCGACAGAGCCGGCAGGCAGGCCGTTCATCACTTCGATGCAATCGCCATCGACAATCGTATTGAGTGGGAGCGCTTGAGCCCCCTTTGCTTTGGTCTTGGTCTTCATAACGTGCCTCTAAGCCCCGGCAGGTGATCCCGCTCTTTGGTTAAGCCCAATGTGAGTCAGCCGTGATTCCAAGTCAAAAGCATTATTGATTCAATCACTTAGGTTTTTATCTTGATACAAGATGTTGTGTATCGGCTTAAATGAACGCCTATGATGCGGCGTCACCCCGAACTGCTCTAGCCCCAATTTATGTTGGGCTGTGGGGTATCCCGCGTTCTTTTCCCAGCCGTAGTGGGGGTGCTGTTGCGCCAATGCCACCATGTGGCGATCTCGCCACACCTTAGCCATGATGGAGGCCGCAGCGATGCTCACACTCCGGGCATCACCCTTGATCATGGTCTCTGAAGAAATCGCCAAATCACGCGGGATCAAGTTGCCGTCGATCAGCGCGTGATCGGCCGTTCGGAGCAGTCCCGCAACGGCGCGCACCATCGCGATGTGTGACGCGCGCAAAATATTGTGGGCGTCAATCTCTGCAACTGTTGCTTCGGCGATAGAGACATCCGCGACCTTCAACAATTTGTCGTAAAGCGCATCACGCCGCTTTGCGGTCAGCTTCTTGCTGTCGTTCAACCCATCGGGAATATGTGCGGGATCAAGGATCACCGCTGCTGCAACAACCGGGCCGGCCAAAGGGCCGCGCCCGACCTCATCCACACCAGCCACATGGGTAAAGCCACGCCGTAGCGCGGCCGCTTCGAAACTAAAGTCAGGTTTTGTCATAAGGTCAGTCACCAGATGCATCCTGCGACTGCAAGGAAAAAGGGGGCAGAGAGCCATGTCCAATCTCTCTGCCCCGTGTAGGTGTCATGACCTGCTGTGCGTCACTCAGCGCAATTGATGCAAGATCAGACACCCCAGGTGGCGCGGTAACCGGGGCGTTGGATCCGCGCTACTGCTCAACGTCTTAATGGCGCCGATCAGATCGATAGCCCTGCTCATGCAGGCAATGTGGATCAAAGCCTCGGCGAGGCCCGTTATCGGTGTAGATCCGCACCGCACAGCGTGCGGGCAAGCTGTTCGTGTCGTGGTAGTTCCGCTCAAGACAGCGCTGGGCGAACATGCGTTGGCTGCCGAACCGGGTGTCAACGTTGCGCAGGCATCGTCCGGGCAATGTATAACGCGCGTTGTCATATCGGGTTTCACGATTCAGGTCGGACCAGCTGCGATTGGGGTCAATGCCGCGCGACACAGTTTCGACCTCGGGCCCGCGGCGGTCACGGCTATCAAGTGCCGCGCCCAATATTGCAATTGCCGCCAATCCAAACAGCAGCTTTCCCGCATCCTCGCGATCGAGCCCCTGCGCCTGCAGCGGCGATGCGGTGGCAAGGGTCAGCGACAAGGCGGTCACCCCAGCGATCATTGGTTTGAGCATTGACGTATCCTTTCGGTTCAGGGGCCTTGCTAAGGCGATGAACCAAATCTGGGCGCGATCCACACTGCCAAACAATAACGAGGGATGGTTATGCGATTGCCATCGCGATAACATGAGGCGTTATTGAATATCAGGACCCGCCCGGATCAGGTGAGCACATGAAACAACTTTCTCTCTCATTCATGGCTCTGATGTTGAGCACCACGGTTTTGCAAGCCGCCTGCTACGCGGACTATAAGGCCAAGCAAGACAACCCCTTGCGGCTCCACTATGGGGTGGCGGAGATCAATGGCGACTGTTCCGTCGGATCGGCAGAATCGCAACTTGGCGACCGGCTGGCCGGGGGTGGCTGGCAGCTATTGAATGTGCTTGGCGTCTTTGACGATGCCGGGCTGGATGAAAGAAAGGACAGTGCAGGTGAGTACTTCCTCCGCTTCTGAGACCCGTGAGATCGGCAGTCGGATTGTTGTCGCAGGGATTGCTGCAATTGTCCTGATACTGGCGGTTGCGGCTGTGCTGCTTTTTATCAATCTGCCAGACGCCAATGCATTCAACGCCCGTGTCGAACAGTTGTTCGTGGAGAACGACAATCTGACCAGCAATGCCGAGATCAAGCTGCTAGAGATCCTGGCGGGGTCCGGCACAGCATTCTCAGACACACTTGCGTCCTACCGCTTTGTCATCTTTGTGCTGCTGATTTTTGCAACGGCCCTTCTGGTTGCCGCGGTGGCCTTTCTCGTGATGCTGATCGCGCTGAACCGGCGCATGGGTCGGATTGAACGGCAAGGTATCGAAGTGAATTCGCTCACGATCAGCCGCGACCAAAAGGCGGTCTACCTCAATGATTTCGAATTCAAACTGACCGATGCGGCAATTGAAACGCTGTCAGTACTGGCCGAAGCACGCATGGATGATGAGGTGCTGACCGGTGCAGAGATCGAAGGCGTGATCTCTGGCCGGAACGCTGCCGACTGTGACGAGGCCGCAGGAGCGACCCGAATCAAGCGACTGCGGGACACGCTGGGTAACCAGATGATGAGCGAGCTTCTGGTCAAGAACATCGCGCGTAAAGGCTATGTTCTATCGATCGACAAAGATGTCATTCGGATGATTTAGGGTCAGGACCCATTTCATCCAGGGCGTCAGCGCCTTCTTCATTTACGGCGAAGTGTTTCGCCCGCAGTCAGCGTTGGTGACAACGTGATGACAGGCCCGTCAGGAACGCTCTGACCGCTGTTGAGAGCGGCAATAATCTCTGCGGCCTTAACCCCGATACCCCGCCGGCAGGCATCCATTGTTGCCAATTGACGGGGCAAACCGTCCAACAACTCCACCCCATTGAAGCCGGCGATGCCGATCTTGCCCGGCACATCAATACCTTGTTCCAGCAGATACAACAGGCCACCCGCCCCGATCATGTCGTTCGAGTAATACAGGAAGTCGATGTCCGGTGTCCGCGCGATCATCTTTTCGGTCATCTCGCGACCTTTGGCCAAAGCCGATCCGCCGGAATAAAACTCCTGATCGGCAATCTCGATCCCTGATTTGGCAAGCGTCCGGGTGAAGCCTTCGAACCTTTTGCGGGCACGATGATCAAGCGGCATCTTGGTACCCATAAAGCCGATCCGTTTGTATCCTTCGGCAATGATCGCTTCGGCCATCTTGCGACCCGCACGCCTGTGAGAGATGCCAACGCAGTGGTCTACAGGTTCGCCGTCCACATCCATGATCTCGACAACCGGAATACCTGCCTGTCGCAGCATCGCTTCCGACGCCTCTGAATGCTCAAGCCCCGCAATAATCACGCCAGACGGGCGCCACGACAACATCTCGAAGAGGACCTTCTCTTCCTTCTCGGGCAAATAGTTGGTGACACCGACAACAGGCTGCAAGGCGGTGCCCTCCAGCGCCTCGGAGATACCAGAAAGCACTTCGGGAAAGACCATATTGCCCAGCGAGGGAATGACGACGGCCACCAAGTTGACCCGTTGCGAGGCCAGGGCACCCGCGATCTTATTGGGCACATAGCCGAGTTTCTTGGCAGCGTCCTGCACCTTCTGACGAGTGGCGGCACTGACGTCGCCCTTGTTGCGCAGCACACGGCTGACCGTCATTTCGCTTACACCGGATGCTTCGGACACATCACGCAGGGTCAGCGGGCGTTTCGGGGCATTTGTCAAATGGGTCATCCTGCAAAATCTCAGCCCATTCTTAAACAGCATCGGCCACAAATGCCAGATGATCCGCGCCGTTGACCAAGGGTATCGACCGAAGGCCGTCATTCCCGGATGTGTATCGCCCGAAGGATGAACGCGATGCCAACGCAGCTTTGGGAAAATTGAAGGGCATGGCCCGCGTTTAACAGCATCGCCACGCGCGGCGGTCCTTCGCCCTGCGTGGCTGATCCACAGGGAAGCCCATGTCCCCTGTGTGTTGGGCCTGGCCGGAAGTGTTGGTTTCGGCTTCCCAGCTTTCGACCCGGCTCGTTCGTCTGAACCGAATAGAGAGGAGAATTGCCACGTCGAATGGGGGAGAACTCCCACGCAAGTAATGCCTTGCACAAGTGCATTGCAAGCGCAACCTAGAGTGAGCGAATGCATCTCTCATCCCAGGGGAAAAGGGTCCGTGTATCAGACATATATAGCACCGTCCGAGGCCCCACCTTCATCGCTCGAAATCAAAAGAGCGCTGCTAACCTATGATAAAATATTGATCGCAGACCCTGCGGATAGAGATTTATTCCCACCACAAATGATTACTCAGGCGATGATGGGCATACCCCTTTTGGGCATGAATATGGGGCCAATCCGACCGCTCGGAAAAGTACCGAACTACGACGATGATTTTGATCGGCTTATGGAGGAACTAAATTATGCGCGGCGGGATGGCGTTATCGATGTCGTAAGTTTATTCGATCGCGAACATCAAGATCGTATGACGATCGGAGCGGTTCCTACGGGCGGATACCCGCTAAACCCCAGCTTCATGCTAGGCGCATATCGAAGCCTTGCACGCGACAACGAGGCTTTGGTTAAGGCCGTGCACGAAGACCCCTTGCTTGCAAATTGTACCCCTGAGGCGCTGACGGATATTGCCGGTGACCGTGCCATCGCTGACGGCGGTTTCAATCAAGATCCACACTTGCCTGAGATTGAAGGTGACTTGGCAAGATCAGGCTTGCGGACCGAGATCAGCAAAGTTGCCCGCTCAAGGCTTGCCTCCGTATTAAGGTCGGTCGGGTACTGTGCGGCGAAAAAGCTTGTGCCGACGTTTCACAATCGAAACTACGTCAATGCTCTTAATCACCTAGCAACTAGGGCGGTAAACACGATTGACACCATCGCGGAAGATGACCCTCACTTTACAATGCGGAATAGAGTGCTCGAGGTTGCTCACAGCGAGTACATTAACGACGAGGTGCTGGATGCGCTCTCTGTCGACGATGTTTTGTCTCTTAGGACAAAAGCATGGGGTGAGCAGGCAGAAGCACGAGATAGTCTGCTCAGCTCTGCTGCCGAACTTGCGATGAATTGCGCTTCAACGGAAGAGTTTGACCGTGCGGTAAGGCAAGAAATTGTTGGCTACCGCAAGACTTGGGACGATTTGGTGTCTGAACGTGAGCAGCTCGGTTTTTCAATTAGATGCGATGTTGTCGAAGGCAGCGCCAAGGCCCTCGGCGCTGGTGTGGTAGGCGGCGTTGCAGGTGCATATGCGCAATTGCAGACTGGCATAGGGGCAGCAACGCTATTGCTCGCTGGGTGCGTGTTTTTTGCCCAGAAAGCTAAGGAGTACAAACCAATGCGTGACGCAATAATGAAAGCAGAGGCCGAATTCCAAGATCATGTTTGCTTTGGTCTTCACGACTTCTATAGGCGCATTCCGTAACTCCACCATCGGCATTCCGCATAAAACACATCACCTGACACATCAGTCGAAGTGCGCAGCATAAGGGTTCCTGTTAAGTAGTTGAAACCATTGGTCGGAATGGCGTGGTTCGAACTCACGAACCCTGTCTCCCGAAGGCCAAGGTTGTAACGCCAGTAGAAGGGTTCGCAAATGTTGACCCGATGCGGCACAAAAGGCACAAGGGGCTAGTGACCGGAATGTGAAATTTGCTACCCCGTACGCTACCCCGAGCAAATGTGCTCAACTCAGAAAATAAGATTTACCTTTGTAAATCAAATAGATGGCCCCGTGGCTCAACTGGATAGAGCAGCCCCCTCCTAAGGGGCAGGTTGCAGGTTCGAATCCTGCCGGGGTCGCCAAAACTGCCTGAAAAATATGACTTATTTACAGGGTTTTGTGCGGAAGCCTGCAGAAAGTCCCGCCAGCTTTCATGCCGAGATCGGCTGAAACGGCCGATTTCTCGTACAAAACCTGTACAAAATCCGCACGTTTGTGCGCAATTTGGGGGCCAGATATGAGCCGCCATAGCTTTGACCCCGAAATCGCCGGACGTGTCGGTCTCAATGCAGCGGTGATTTTCCAGAACATCACCTTCTGGATTGAGAAGAACCAAGCCAACCACCGTAACCTACGCGACGGGCGGTATTGGACCTACAATTCGATCTCGGCTTTTGGTGAACTGTTCCCCTATCTGAGTGAGAAGCAGATCCGGACGGCGCTAGAAAAGCTGGTTAGTTCAGAATTGATCATCAAGGGCAATTTCAGCGACGATCGTTATGATCGGACCTGCTGGTATGCCCTGGGCAACTCCATTTGCCCAAATGGGCAAATCGACCCGACCGACAGGGAAAATGATGCATTTGCCCCTGAGGGCAAGCCATCTGCCCCGGAGGGCAAATCCTATAAGAACAGATATAAACCATATCAAAAACCAAATCCTTCGCACGCGAAGGCGGCGGTAGAGGATGAGATTTCAGAAAAGATTTTGTCCACCTATCCCGAGGATCGCATTCGCGGCAAAGCGGTTTGTCTCTCACAAATCCGCCAAGCGTTGGTCGACGGAGTGGACGCCAAAGACCTCGAGGAAGCCGTGCGTGCCTACGCCACCGAGAGCAAAGGGTTCACCCGATCCAAGGTGTGCTTCTCCGACAACTGGTTCACTTCTGGCCGTTGGCTGAAATACCTCCACGACGTTGAGGAGGCACGAGAAGCTGGCAAAGCCAAAGAGGTGGAATTGCTGAAAGGTTTGGCCGACTGGGTCACAGACAAACATCCACTGTGCCGCCACATCACACCCGGCCAAGTGACCGCTTTGCTGGCCGCAAAGCTTGTCAGCCGGTTCGAGATCGAGGCGGCGGGGCTCAGAGCATGAACGCGACCGACCCCAACAAAGAGCAGAGAGCAAGGTTACCCACCGATTACATCGGTGGGACTTGTGAGGGGCGGCAAGCCTCCCCTTCAAACCCCAACCAGACGCGCGCAAGCGGCGTCAAAGAGGGCCTTTCCGAGAGCGTGATCTTTCGATGCACCCCGTCGGAAAAGGCAGCGCTTGTGGCCAAAGCGCGCGCCGCTGGTCTACCCAATGCCACGCTGATGCGGGAGGCCTTGGGGCTGACCGAGGCACGTCGGCGCAAGCCCGTCCCACGTGTTGACCCGAAGCTGACCTTTGCGATTGCCCGCGTCGGCGGCAACCTCAATCAGCTGTCACGCTGGATCAACGGCGCGGTCAAATCCGGCCGCGCAAGCCAGATCGATGCGCTCAAGGTCGCTGCTCAGCTGGTGGTCATCGAGCGGCAATTGGCGCAGATCGTGGCAGCACACACTGGCAGTGACGCATGATCATCTCGTTCTTCTCTAGTGGAACCGGTGGCGGTGCCGCCCCCATTGGCTACCTGACCGCACGCGAAGTCCTGGCCTACGACGAGAACCGCAATTTAATCCGCGATGACAACGGTGAGCCCCAAACCAAAATACGCGACCCGCTGCCCGAGGTGCTGCACGGCAATCCCGATCAGACCCGCGACCTGATCGATGCGAGCTCCAACAAATGGAGCTACACGGCGGGCGTGATCAGCTTTGCCGACAGCGATGATCCCAGTCCCGCCGCCCAGCAAGAGGCCATTGAGCTATTTGAGGCTCTGGCCTTTGCTGGGCTGGACAGGGATCAATACGATTGTCTCTGGGTGCGCCACTCGCATGAAGGCAATGTCGAGCTGCACTTCTGCGCGCCACGCCTTGAGCTCAGCACGGGCAAGGCGCTGAACATCGCACCGCCAGGCCATGAGAACGCCTTTTCCAGCCTGCGCGATTTGATGAACAAGACGCACGGTTGGGCAGACCCTTTGGACCCAGAACGCGCCCGCGAAGTGCGGGCGACAATTGAGGCTTCAACACGTGCGCAAGGGCGCGAGGCGCTACATGATTGGATCCTCGATCAGATCAGCGTCGGCACAATCACCGACCGCGTTAGCATGATCGACGCTCTGGCCGATGCAGGCTTCGAAATTCCCCGGACCAGCAAGAACTACATCACCGCCAAAGACCCCGACACCGGCGAGCGCTGGCGTTTGAAAGGAGAGATTTTCCATGACGACTGGCAAACCGAACCGCCTAGCAGAGAAATTGAACGCGGACCTGGAGACAATCCGGAGGGACCACGCCGCCTTGATGGCATCTCAGTTGGAGAGCTTCAGGAGCGATTTCAGCAGCATTGCGACCAGCGCGCTGCATACAATCGAGACCGATATCAGGTTCTTTCTCAGCGACAGCAAGAGCGAGTTGGAGAGGCGGAGCGAAACGATCCGGCGCTGGCTGACGATCTCGCCCTGGGTGATTGCGGGGATGATCTCAGTCTGGATCGCGACAGTGCTGATGGCGAGTTGGATTTGGACGGGTTTGATGGCGCATTCGGAGATGACGGAACTTGGCCTGACACGGATCGAACAGTCCGGGCAGACATGGGTGACGCTGGACCCGAATCGGACCGAATTGAAGACCTGCACCATGGCCGGGACGCCGATCATCTGCATCGAGATCAAGGAGCCTTAGATGACCAATCCACCGACAACACCTCTGACAGCTTTGGAGCGCGAATTGCTAGAATCCGTCGAACGGTTGGTGACGGCCTGCGAGAGCTCAGCCAAGGAATTGCACGCCTTGGAGAAACGCTCGACCAGCAGGATCGAAAGCAAGGTGAATGGCTTGGCGCATTGCGTGGCGCTATTGATGAAATCACATCTCACGTCCGTCACCACATTGGCCGACTTGCTGCGCGAGGAGCAGAATTACGAGACGCTTCGGGCGGGATTAGAGACCAGCTGGAAACTAGCGAAAGACGCCGAGAAGCGGCTGACCGAGAGCTAGATGCCCGTGAGAACCACCGCAGCGCGGGACACTCGCTTTGACGAATTTCGAAGCCGCAGAAAGGCACAACATGCAATTCGACCACACCCAATTCACGCTCGGTTTCCGGCAAGCCCTAGAATACGGCATCGACTATCGCGACCATGAAAAAGTCGATCGCTTGCCCAAACCAACGACGAAGACTATGAAAACCAGACCCGCAGACTCTCGTTATGAATGAGGGAGCCTCGGGGGGCAGGTCAATCCCACTAATGGCCATCGCTGGCGTCTAGGGCGACTAGAACGACATTCGCTGTCTATTCATCGATCAGTATGGCCAAACTTATCGTCGCCATATCACCTGCAGTGCGGGTCAGTACATCATCCGTGAGCTAGATTTGAACGCGAAGCAGATACAAGTAGGGGAAGAGTTTGTGGTGGAGAATGAATAACTAGCATCGTTTCGGATGTTTTCTTCAGTGAGAATGCACCCTATGCAATCCCAAAGAACGGACGTTGAGGTATTGGACTCACCTAAATCCCTTCAACCAATTCAATTAGTCTCAGGTAACGATGATCCGCCCTTAGATCAGGCGATGTTTCACTCACTAACGCCAGAATTTTCGGTAACTCGTAGGGAATTCGGCTGGGGACCTGTGGTGTTACAGTGTCTAGTAGATCGAGTGTTTCCGCTGGGAACTGCGCTGTGATCGGTTCGTCTTCACCGACCTCTCTGGTAAAACGGTAGAACGGATAACGGTCAGTTTCGACTGGGACCAAGAAACGCTTCACTGAGGCGTACACCACTGGAAAACTGGGTCCAGTATCGTCCAGCATACTAATCCACGACTCGACAGATGAAGCGGTGCGATAGATGCGTTCTCTCGGCCAGACTTCGTTCAAGAAAGGTGCTACTAGCCCCTCCCAGCCGTCGTCATTCTCTTGGCCAACTCTTCCTAACCACCAGATGAATTGGTTGCGTGTATCATCAGACATCTCACGAAGCACACGACGCATTTGCTGTTTGCTGATACCGTCGTCCTCATCACGTTTGAACAGGTACAAGAAACCCAACCATTGAGTGGCGACCTTTGCCAGATCGCGATCCCATGTCTGGTTCTCAACCCATGGCACAGCTTGCAACAGGAATGGCTTAACAAGGACTGCCAGAGGTGACCACGGAACTCGATTGCTACACAGGAACCCATTCCAAGCTGGTTCAGCGGCGGTGTGATCGAATGCCAGCATAGGAATGAGGCGATGTTCGACCCACGCTGGGTCAACGTACATCAACCAATTCAGCTTGCTGAAGGTAATTGAAACAGCGTGGTCGGAACCCTCACCCGGTGACGCGAAAAGGCGTTCAATGCGGTTCTTGATGTAGTCTGGGATCAGCGAGTTTTGTTCCTGCTTTTCACCAGGTACGGCATGGAACAAAGCCTCTGCACACATTCCCAGAGGCCCGTTAATGGCGTGTTGGTATGTGCGACGTGATTGGGGGATAACCTCACCGCCACGACTTACTTCTCCGATCCCGCTTTCGGTGGCGTTGTCACCACCACCGACAACGCCGTCCACGACACTATCAAACACGGCCCAAGCAAGTTCGCCATCGAACTCGATCAGCTTTGTGATGTTCTGTTCCAACCACCGACAGACAGTGTGTCTCAATTCCACGATCACAGCAGGAGGAAGGTGGCTTAGACGGTGCAGAAACACCCTTCGGAGCCTCGGTGCGATATCAGCAGGAATCTCGTTGATCATGGCTGACCAAAACACCTGTGGGTAATCGTTCTCTCTTGCCGCAACCGAAAGCGCAGATAGAGCTTTGCGTGGGTTTGCTTTAACCAGACCCGTGAAGGGGCGCTTCTCTGTGAAGCTCCCAAAGTCCCGTTGCAGGTCCTCTTTAGCACGTGGAATGATCTCATCGACGGCGAGGTCAACTACTGCATCGGGTGTCTCATCCGTGCCAACCCACCCAACATGAGAACCATTTTCGGTGACCGTGGAGGTCGCCCACCCATCGCTCCAGTTCTCAAAGGTATCAATGACAGCAGCAAGGCGTTCACTTTGATCCCCCACAAGTTCACATCCCTGCATTTCCAAGTAACGTGCATATCTTGCAATGAACTCGTCGCGCCTGCTCGGATACACATCATCGGACCAGTAGCTTTCTTGATCTGGCCCGCTGAGAAGCCGTTCACCAAGTTGATCGCGAAGCGGCTCTGCAAACGCCGACCACCTGTCAACCAGAAGAAAGATAAGTTCCCGCGCTACATCGATATCCCAGAAAGTATCCTGGCGAAGTGCAAGGACACGCTGTCCAACCTCTTCAGGCCCGAACAAGTCTTCTTTTGACAAAGCGTAGAGGACCAGTTTCTTGAAGAAGAATTGGTCTTCAATTGGCCACGTCAGGAAATGCCCCAGTGCAATATCGGGTGCCGCCAATACCAGTCGTTCAAACAGTTCAACGAAGAACTCCATCGCGTCGGCGGCTTCGTTGTGCCGATCTTTCCCATCCACCTCACGATCAGGGTAACAGGTTGGCGTGACAAAATAGGTCGTACCAATATCTGACAGCATCCCTGAAGCGGCCTTCATCGCGCCTTCGAGTAGGCAAAACACCTGAGGAAGCACTTCGTCGGGTACAGTCAGGTCATCTTTGTGGCGTTCTAAGAACTTCACTTCGAAATGTCCCAGATGACCAAGTTCTATGTCTGGCCAGTTCGCTGTAGGAGGACGCGCACCTGCTAAGCTGTGGGGTGGTTTGATATCCAACTTTGGTGCAGCAACACGACCAAACTCACGCAGAACGCTTGGGGACCAACCTTCATTTGCAACCCGTCTTTTTAAGTCAAACCAGTCGCCATCCCATTCGCGGTTCCGAGGGTCCTTGTGATGATCAATGATCAAGCTCCAGATGTGCCGAGCTTTGTCATCAAGTTCCTTGTTCTGATCCAGACGCCATTCGATGTGGTTCAGCAAACGCGGATGCAAACCATTCTGCTTGATGGCCCACCAAGCAATAACAGGGCTGGATAGATGATCCCCGATCCATCTCAACAAATGCCACAGACGTGGTGGGACGTTGGTGTGGCCGTCGGGTGTTCTGCCACCAAGTCGATGTGCATCAGTTGGGTTTTCATCGCCATGTTGCCACGACAGCAAGGTTTCGTTGAAGATTCCTCGGCGGTAGTCGTCATCGGTAAGGTTCTGAAGATCATCGTCCAATCCGTATGCCAAATTCGGCTCAAACACCTCGGCATCATCACCATAGCCACTGACCCGCTTCGCCGACCGAATGAAACCGCTGAATACACACACCCATTCTGGGTGTGTTGGATGTTCAGCATCCGCCAACAGCTTGGCACCAGGTACGGAGCGCACCACATGCGCGACCTGACCTCGTTGGTACGGGTGCAGTGACTTCGGGTCCTGCTCTGTTGTCGCAATTACCGCCCTTCGCCAGTCCCTAGGATCGTCTGCTCGATCTGCCCAAGCTTCCATGGTCTGCCAAAGGTCAGGATGATCGGAGTAGGCAATTGCCGTGACACCACGATCACGCCACTTGGCTTCGATGTCTTCGGGTGCTCCTTTGTCGAAAGCGTAGATTCGTGTGCGATCAAACTGCCCATCATGGTTCAAGCCCTGCAGCAAATATTTGATCGGTGGATCTTCAGCTTGATAGCCGACCAGCACCACCGTGTAATGCTCTAGTAGATTGCGTATGAAATTCGTGGCCCAGGCTTCCGAAAGGTATGCGCGACCGAAATCAGCACTGCTTAGTACATACGGGTGCTGTTCAGCATCTTCGTTGGCGAGCCGTCCATGGAGATAAGTGATACCCTCAACCGAGCGTCCGAATGCGAGGTCAGGGAAGGCTGGAGGTACAAATGTTGGCAAATCACTATCCAGTTCGAACAGAAGGTCGAAGTTGGTAGTAACGATCTGTGCTATGCCGTTAGGACTGGTTGAGATGCGCTTGACCAAGCTGTGGTGATGACCAACTGGACCGCTTCCTGCCGAAGCCTGAAGGCGTTCCGTGACGAGAGCATTCACCTCATCGCGCCCGTACTCCAGGTGAAGCAGGTTGAAAATTTGGTCCAGCGGCATGTTTGTGCCAGTCGGATCATCAATCCAAGGTTGGAATGCCCGCATGATTTCGGACTCCTCAGGTGGATCAAAGAAGTCGATAACATGTTGAGTTAGGCCGATGAAGCTCGGCATACCAGATGGCAATGAAACACCAGCGCCGCAGAGGAAAACAACCCGGCCCGCATCACTGCGTTCCAGTAAGACATCAGGGATGATTGGACCGTTTGCGTGAAATCTCATTGGCTATTGACCCGCTTTCGCGTCATCCAGCTAAGGTCAGTTGAATTTCCGTTTGTGAACTCTTCAAACTGCCGTAGTTCCCACTTCTCGATGATTGTTGAGTTGATGTGGTCTATCAGGTTGTTGATTTGGACATTCCTCGGCTTGCTCTTTGATCTTGCAACCCGATTTTTCAGTTCAACTTGGACTTCTCTCCACCACGGACCCTCAGCATCCAAAAGTTCTGGCCGGGATTCGTAGCGATCCTTAATGCTTCCAACGACGAGCCGTTCGTCGTGGCGTGATAGACTGAACCAGGCATCGACAAAGGTCGCTGCGTCAATGGTCGCTAGTATCGGCACATTCAAATAGCGCTGCTCAGGTGCGTGATTGATAACGGTAAGGTTTCCAAAGAAGCGTATCCAATCTTCAGTGAGAAACTCTAGAAGTTGTTTGCCAGCATCTCCACTCAGCCAAGCCTGGTGCCATGCGTCCATCTTCTCCACCAGATAGTTCAGTACCTCCCTAAATTCATCGTCCTCACGCCCAATGAAGCCAAGGCCATCATACGAGTCTAAGTGACGACCAAACCTCTCGGTGACACCACGACAACGCTCATCTGTTAGCTGTGCGACGAACTTTTCATCAATGTATGTCTTCATCGCTGCAATCGTATCGGGAACTGTTTGATCAATCAGTTCGTGATCCGCCAGCATAAGGGATACGCCAACGACATGAAGAAACTCTCCAACTTCGATGTAGTTGCCGCCTTTCAGTTGTGATTGCATATCTTCGATATCGGACCAGAACTCATGCTCCGAACCATCCGAGAAATCCCAGTCATAGAGGTGCCACAACCTCTTCCAGGACGGCCAAGACGCGACGCCAGCCACCTCGTTTGATTGGGCTAGTTCGGCATTTAGCCGATTCCCATCAACGACCCCAGACGTAAGGATCGAAATCCACTGTTGGACAGTTACGACTGTCGTGATCCCGTTGTGTTGTTCGTATTTCCTAAAGACGCGCTCTTTAGGAGTCGGTTCCTTATCTTTGTCGAATGAGAACTCATAGACGTGCCGAACTTCCTCTTTGCCATTGTCATACTTGCCCAACAAATCCGAAGGTGTCAGATCGGCTGTTTCGTCCGAAAGGTCGAGTTTAAACTCGATGAAGAAAATGAAGAACTGAATGATAAGATTTTGAACCAGTTTGTGGTTCTTACGGTAGCCCTCGTTCATTTTTTCGAGAATTGAGGCCAGCTGCCAAACGAACTGCCGCAACGCTCTAAGGTTGTGGTATCCCGATCTATCGTAGAGTTCGAGGATGTCGTTCGTGTAGTGCAATAAAAGCTCACTGACTTCGGACTGTATAATCTCCGCCACGAATGAGGCCAACGCGCTTTCGGGATCACTTTCCAACAAGAAGGAATGCCCAACGACCTTCTCTTTGAAAGCAATAAAATGGTCGTCAAGCAAATCATCGGTATTCGCACATAGAATCACACGTGTATCACCATGCTCCACAAATCGGTTCACGACGCCCAATAGTTCTGACATTGGGATTTGGCAGCGCTCCAAGTCATCGAGAACCAACAATGCCCCGTCCATGTTCTTGGCCGATTGTTCGAGTTGCGAAGTAGCCGCATCCACCACCTTGTTGAGGTTCGCGGTTCCTCCCAAGATGCCGCCTGTACCCAGCGTAAGCGCCCCGCTGAATACTGACCCCGCAAGCCCAACCCCTTTGTGCAACGTCTTGGTGACCGTGCTGGCACTGGCATAGAAGAGACTGGTCTCAAGAGATTGGATGTCAGCAATGCCAAAGACCGAAAGGTATATGGGTTTGCGGTTAGTAAAAGCATCATCTTCCAGAAGCTTCGTTACGAAGTGGGTTTTTCCGCAGCCCCAACGACCTTCGATTAACACCGCAAAATGGGGTTTTGATTTGGTGTTTGCCCAATTTGTGAGAAATCTCTTAACCTCGGTCCTATCTACGCTCATTTTCAAAACTCGCCACTAAATTGAATAGATCTTTTTACTGCAGTCGCTGGTGTTCAGGTCGATCGCAGTCCAACAAATATAGCTTTCTTTCGCCAGAAGCTTTGCCATTCTGCCAGATTTTACCCTCTGGGTCGTCAATGAATACAACCTAAGTAGTTTTCTCCAAAACGCTCCATCACAATTGGTGCGACCCGCTCGTTGACGCTTTCATCAATGAATAGCCCCCAAGGATAAACGTCGACATTCGCTAGGTCGAAATCATCTTTTGGATTCGGCTTGTTTTGGCTGAGAAATGCATAGCGGATCCCGGCCCACATCTCGAAGCCGAGTTCGACCTCGAGACCATCATATACGCTGTCCCCTGGGGCGTTGACGATCACCTTTTTGGTAATATCACCGAGTGCTTCCAACAGCATAATGCTGCACGTATGGGCCATGATGTCCGCAAGTTGGATACCCATTACCGCCTTGGAATCCTGTTCAAAGTGGAAGTTGCAGCCTTGGAGCTCCGGATCGCTCGCAACTAAAGCCTCAGCCGCGCCTTTATGTTTGAAGAGGCCTTCATCAAAGAAGACCTCGTGCTGCTGGCCCTCGAGCCGGGGATGCTTCAGTGCGCTACGCAAAAGCGTCAGCGAAGCGGGGCCTAATTTCCTAGTGTCTTCTGCACTATCTACAACGCATAGGGCCATTTTGCAGTTGCGAGCGATAAAGTGCTTCAAGCTATCGCGCAGCGCTTGAAGATCATTGTCATCTTTCATTGTCGCTGAAGATTTGAACTCGAACGTACTCGGATCGAAGTCGTGTTTGCGGAAAAGGGTGCCCATTTCCGCGGTAGGATCCGCATCACAAATGGCGAATGCTGCAAGTGAAAATCCGGATCTGTGGTGCTTACTGTCGTCCAAAAATAGATAGGCCATTACTGCTTAAAACAATTCTCTCTGTGCCAGGTTACAAACTCAGTCCTTGGCCGGTTAGCGAGGCGATCCGGCACCAAGACCTTTCCGGACGAGTTGATCATCGATGTCACGGCTTCGATATCGTTGCTCTGGCGGGAAACCAGAATAGTTAGGTCGTCTGCTAACCCAACTAGGCCGCGATCAAACATCCAGTGTGCAGTTCCGGATAGGGCGAGCCCGTTGCTGACTATGTCAGGGCCGTCATGCTCTACAGGTCTGATATGAGCAGCTTCCACTTCAGCTCGGCCACCGCCATTGATCAGGCGTAAACCAGTTATGGCGCAGCGCTCCCCATAGGCGCGCAGGACGTTCTTCCTGAAATTACGGTCGCGAACCGCGCGATTGGTTAGTTGGTTGACTCGTTCCCGAGCAGGCATGTGCTGGAAAGTTGTTTGCGCGTCCTGGAACCCTGGCAACTGCATCGTGTCGCCCACGCGAGGCAGGATGTCCTCATCTCGTCCAAGACCACGTTCGACTATTCGGGCAAAGTCTTCAGCTGAAAGGGTTCTTAATGCGGCTTGCGCGCGTCCGGATATCTTGCCTTGATCGTTCAGCAATCCTCTTTCGATGATTGAATTCTCGTCTCGGAATGAAACAGGGTCGCCGAAATCAAGATACGTTCCTGGCTCGATCACCGCCAGGAACATGTCCTGCTTCCTAGGATCCGGAATGATCTCCTGGACCTTAGCGACAGCAAAGTACCCTTTGGTCTCTTTGACTTTGCTTGGCTCCAGGTAGACGATCCAATCCCCTTCGCACTGTTGGGCACGCGATAGGTATTGCTTGGGAAACTGATACCGCTCCGACGGAATGTCGTCGTAGATCGAGTCGCTGCGATGGATGAAGATACCGAAGGCCATCGGATCACCCGCGTTGGAGGCGTTCCAGTTTTCGATCGGCCGCGCGTAGGGTCAGCACCGCACCTGTCAAAAATGGAAGTGCTAAGCCAGCCGCTGCGATGGCAAAAATCATGATAGTGGCCAAAACCGAGTATTCGGCGGTCTGTTGTGCCAATGATAGTCGCCCCAAACCAATCAGATAGAACACACTGGTTCCCAGGAAGATCAGGTAAAGCGGGCCAAAAGGTTCAATCACCTCACGACGGGTGCGCTCCAAGACCGAATGTCGCAACATGTTCCAGCGTTTGCTTGTCTTGTTCACCAGATTACTCCCTTACCAGCTCGATCCATGTGTGCACGTCATCATCCGTCACTTCACGGCCTTCAACATGCGATTGATACCAACGGGCGACGATAGCCCCGCGCTTTTCGCTTTTGATTTTTATACCCTCTTCGTTGAGGTGCTTATCCAGCGAGCTTTCGATGTGCTTGAGGGCCTCGAAATCATGTCCAGCCCGAATGGATTTGGTGCCGAGTAGCAGCCACGGCACGTCCACCTCGAACCGCTCACCCATCGCGACTAGGGCTTCTACAGGCATTCCGCGCTGGCCCTTTTCGTAGCTGTGATACGCGCGCGGTGAGACACCGATAGCTTCCGCCATGGCCGCTTGTGAGAAGCCGATTTCATTGCGAGCAATGGTGAGACGAGCACCCATTGAAGCAAAAAGATCAGCATGTTTCTGCGGCATCTGAATTTTCCAATTGACTACTTCGCCGAAATTCGCGAACTTTGCAAAAAATGACGAACATTTACAGTTAATCACATCTGACCACGTCAGAAGGTGCAGAACAAGCGATTCCATGCGTGTCACCGATTCAACTTAAGCGGACAAGGACGACTGAAATGGCAGAGACCAACTACTCAGACAGCTCTCAGATCCTAGGGCTTGGGAAAACGCCCGCTCAGTGGGTCGAAGTCATGGCCGGGATGGGGATCGATATTTCAGAACGCACATTGCGCGAGCGGGCAAATGAGACAGGCGCATTCTATCGCCTTGGGCGAACCATGCTGATAACGCCCGCGCAGATTGATACGATTTTTGAAGGAGGCCAGTCATGCCGCTCCAAATTTACAAGAGGGGCCGTGTCTACTGGGCCAAGGGGTGGATTGAATACAACGGCAGGCCAATCGCCGGCCCATACCGGCGAAGCACTAAGGCATCTTCAGAAGAGGGCGCACGGGACTGGATAAACCATGAGACCGAACGTCAGATCCGTCGCTATGTCGTTGGCGATGAACCGAGCAAGACGTTCTCCGATGCAATTATGCTCTACAACGCGTCGCCTAAAGCAGCGAAGCAGTTGATCCCGATTGTCGAAGCAATCGGCGACCTGTCGTTAGGTGCGATATCTGGCGCGCTATTGAAGAGCCTTGGGCCGAAACTGAAACCCAAAGCGTCGACCGATACTTGGTGGCGCGAAATCGTGACGCCCGCGAGTGCGGTCATCAACAATGCGCACGAACTGGAGGGGACGCCGCTGATCCGCGTGAAGCCCTACGACAAGTTCGAGCGGATCGCGCAGGACAAGCGGCGCGGGAAGCTTAGCCGCGTCGAGCGCACGCCAGCAGATAAGGAATGGATTGAGGCATTTTGCCGTGCCGCTGATCCGTACAACGCCGCGCTGGTCCGTTTCATGTTCGAAACGGCGGCACGGATTGATCAAGCCGTGTCATTGGAGCCTGATGACCTTCGGCCGCACGAAAACAAAGTTCGCGTGAAAGCGCAGAAGGGCCATCCGGAGAGTTGGATCACTGTCTCACCTCAGATGATGGACGAGCTTCTCGCGTTGCCGCCCAAACGTCCCAAGAACCGCAAGACCGGCAAGCTCATGAAAGCCTGCGTGTTCGGCTATGGCAGCTCGACAGGCTATAACACGCGCTGGAAAACGATCTGCAAGCGCGCGGGCATCCCATACCTTTCTGCCCACCCCGCAGGACGGCACGGCTTCTTCACGGAGTTAGTTGTCCGTCAGGGCGTTGATCCGGTCACTGCAGCCAAGGCTGGCCGCTGGTCAGACCCCAATTTGCCCATGCGCATCTATGCCCACGCCGAGACAGATGAGGCCGACATCAGAGCCCGTTTTCGTACAAACCATGTACAGGATGACACTGTACAAACGCCCAAGCAGCAGAAATCACAAAAGGAATAGCGCTATGAACGCATCCCTCCTAAGGGACAGGTTGCAGGTTCGAATCCTGCCGGGGTCGCCAGTACCGCGATGTTAATCGAGATCAGGTAGGGCGGTTTTGCGGCCCATGGCAGTATAGACTTCGAACCCCGCATCAAGCGCGTAGTCGCAGGAGTAGATGTTGCGCAGGTCCGCCATGCGCGGTGACATCATCCGACCTGCCATGTCACGCAAGTCCAACCCGCGGAATTCATTCCATTCCGTCAGCAAGACGACCGCGTGCGCGCCGTCGGCGGCCACGTAAGCATCATCAACCCAGCTTACATTGGGTAAAAGTGTTTGCCCTTCTCGGTAGCCTTGCGGGTCAACAACCCGGACGTCCGCGCCTAGCCCGACAAGCGCGGGCACAATCGTCAGCGCAGGCGCGTCGCGCATGTCGTCCGTGTCGGGCTTGAAGGTCACGCCAAGCACGGCAATCGTCTTGCCCTGCAAGCGCCCGCCGCACAGATCGGTGATCTTGTCGATCATCATGCGTTTGACCTCTTCATTGACCTTGATAACGGTCTCTACAATTTGCAGCGGGCGGGAATAGTCCTGACCAATGCGGGCAAGCGCCTTGGTATCCTTGGGGAAGCACGATCCGCCATAGCCTGGGCCCGCTTGCAGGAATTTCGGGCCAATCCGGCTGTCAAAACCCATACCGTTGGCCACATCCTTAACGTCCGCGCCGGTCCGTTCGCACAACATCGCGATCTCGTTGATGAAAGTCACTTTGGTGGCAAGAAACGCATTGGCGGCGTATTTGATCATCTCTGCCGTTTCCAGATCAGTCCTCAGCAGGGGGTAGTCACGCGCGGTAAGGGGGCGATAAATCTCGGCCATAACCTCTGCCGCGCGATCCGATTGCACGCCCACAACGATGCGGTCGGGGCGCATGAAGTCGTCAATGGCGGCGCCTTCGCGCAGGAACTCCGGGTTCGATACAACATCGCAAGCCAGATCAGGGCGGATCTCGGACAAGAGCTCTGCCACTTGCTGGTTTGTGCCAACAGGTACGGTCGATTTCGTGACGATCACTGCAGACTTCTTCAGCGTTTGGGCCACTTCTTTGACCGCACCAAAGACAAAGCTCAGGTCGGCATGGCCATCACCCCGCCTGCTGGGTGTGCCGACGGCAATAAAGACGGCATCGGCGCCAGTTGTCGCCGCTGCCAGATTGTCAGTGAACGACAATCGCCCGGCTGCCATGTTCCGCTCCATCAGTGTATCCAGACCCGGTTCAAAGATCGGCGTCTGTCCCTCGCGCAACAGGGCAAGCTTGTCGGTATTCTTGTCAACGCAGACAACCTCGTGCCCGAAGTCTGAAAAACACACTCCAGATACCAAACCAACATAGCCGGTGCCGATCATTGCAATTTTCATCAAGGTCTCTTTTCGATTGAACGTGGTTGTCGTTAGGCCAACAAAGTTAATAGATCATGGGGTTCTAGGTGCGGTAATAATCTCGATACCATGCCACAAAGGCGTGTACACCAGTACGGATATCCGTTTTTGGCGCATAGCCAGTCAAGTCCTGCAACAGACTGTTGTCCGCCCATGTCTCATGCACGTCTCCCATCTGCATCTCCATAAAGTTCTTCTTAATCTCTGAGCCTAGCGCAGCTTCGATTTCGGTGATGAAATCCATCAAGGGCACCTTGGTGCCGTTGCCAATGTTGACCACACGGAAGGGTGCAACAGGGCTCAGGCTGTCGCCGGGCGGAATGTCTGTGGGATCCGCAGGGGTTTGTGGCGGTGTATCGATCAGCAGGCGGATGCCACGTACAAGATCCGTCACATAAGTGAAATCGCGGGCCATGTTGCCGTGGTTATAGACATCAATGGCCTCACCATTCAGCCCCGCCTTCACAAACTTAAACAGCGCGAGGTCAGGTCGTCCCCATGGCCCGTAAACGGTGAAGAAACGGAACATCGTTGTAGGAATGTTCCATAGATGCGCATAGCAATGGCCCATATGTTCGTTTGCCCGCTTCGTCGCGGCATAGAGTGTCAGCGGCAGATCAGCCTTCTGGGTCTCTTCAAATGGCATCTGCGTGTTGGCGCCATAGACAGACGATGTGGAGGCCATCAGCAGATGATCCACCTGATGAATGCGCGCGCATTCGGTGACATTGAATGTGCCTACTACATTCGCTTCAATGTAAGAGCGCGGGTTCTCCAGAGAATATCGTACGCCCGCCTGTCCGGCGAGATGGACAATCACATCGGGCTTGGCCGCTTCCACGGCGTGTCGCAGCGTCTCCATGTCTTCAAGATAGCCTTCGGTGCAACTGAAATGCGGGTTTTGCAAAAGTACCTGATGCCTGCGACGCTTAAGCTGCACATCATAGTAGTCCGTCATGGCATCATAGCCTACCACACGGAACCCCTCATCCAGCAGCACTTGCGCCAAGTGAAAGCCGATAAACCCTGCCGTCCCGGTGATGAATACAGTGCGCATAACTGCCCTATGATGCCGAAAAACTGTTCCTCGTTGTCACGCAATGGTACAGCGACGTCAATCGCGGTTGAGGAAATGATAATTGGGAAAGGCAATAGACTGCTGTGATACTGGGGTGGGATCAACCGATTGCATTTTTCCCGCTGTTGCGGCCCAGTTAGCGACTTTGTGATTAGAGGGCACAGTTTCAGAAGTTAAGCGCAAGCAGATCGCCCATGGTCAATGCAAAACAGCCCTGAAACTTCAACCGCAAGTCAATAAACCGCCATTTATCAAGGCCATGCAACACATTTTAAGTCCAAAATGTGTCAACCCTATCCAAAGGTACAGTCAAAATATTCCCAAAGCTGACACAATCAGAGGGTCTAAGTTAGGCTGTAATGAGTACCAAGTTTTGCCGTGTATTGGGCCTATGGGCGGTAGCAGTCTCGTGTTGCTGGGGCTGCGCCGCCGCTCCGTCAACCCGTGTAAAGGGGTACCAAGGGCGCGTCCGAGTTTTGGCTGAAGACCCGGCCTTTTGTGATCAGTTGATGTAAGATGCGAGTAAGCGGTTTTACTATTTTTGGCCCTGCCGTCAACAAACGGCCCAGCCAAATGCACCGCGACGAATGACAGATGCAAAAAGAGCGCCTCAATTGGGCGCTCTTTTACGTTAGATCACAAGTTGATCAATCAATCAGGCCGTTCAACGTTGCCGATGGCCGCATTGCAGCGGCAGCGAGCGTATCTGATGTATGGTAGTAGCCGCCAAGGTCGACCGACTGCGCGCGCCCTTGGGAAAGCTCGCTCACGATAGCATCCTCACTTACGGCCAGCGCTTGGGCCAAGGGTGCAAATTGCGCCGCGAGCTCTGCGTCCTGCGATTGGGCCGCCAGGGCCTCGGCCCAGAAACGGGCAAACCAGTAGTGGCTGTGCCGGTTGTCTGGCTGGCCCACCTTGCGTTGCGGCGAGTGCCCTTCGGAAAGGAGCTTTTCTGTTGCGGTATCGACCGCATCACCCATGATTGTCGCCGCAGGTTTGCCCTGCGCCGCACCCAGGAAACGAAGGCTTTCAGCCAATGCGCAAAACTCACCCAGTGAGTCCCAGCGTAGGTGATTTTCTTCCACCAATTGCTCCACATGCTTGGGCGCAGAGCCACCGGCACCGGTTTCAAACAGGCCGCCACCCTGCATCAGTTTCACCACGGAAAGCATCTTGGCCGACGTACCCACTTCGAGGATCGGGAACAGGTCGGTCAGGTAGTCTCGCAGCACGTTGCCGGTAACCGCGATCGTATCCTCACCCTTCGTAATAATTTCAAACGACCGGGTCGTTGCCTCTTTGGGTGCCATGATCTGCACCTTGTCGGTCAAACCAGCCTTCGCAAGCAGGGGTTCGACATAGCCCAGTAGTTGCACGTCGTGGGCACGGCTCCGATCCAGCCAAAAGATCGTCTCGTATCCCGTTGCTGCCATCCGGTCGATGGCCAGTTGCACCCAGTTTTCAATGGGCGCGCGGCGGGTCGAGGCCATCCGCCAGATGTCACCTGCTTCAACCGCGTGTTCGTGCAGTACATCGCCGTTGCCGGCGGTTACACGCACCACGCCTGCGTGTGGGATCTCGAAGGTGGTTGGGTGTGAGCCGTATTCTTCGGCCTTCTGCGCCATCAGGCCTACGTTTTGGACGGTGCCTGCGGTGACCGGGTCCAGCGCGCCATTCTCACGGCAGAAATCCACGGAGGCCTCATAGACGGGCGCGTAAGAACTGTCGGGGATCACGCAGTTTGTATCGTCTTCTTTGCCATCGGGCCCCCAGCCTTTGCCGCCCGCCCGGATCACCGCAGGCATGGACGCGTCGATGATCACATCGGATGGCACATGCAGGTTGGTAATCCCCTTGTCTGAGTTGACCATGTAAAGCGGCGGACGTTTTGCCAGAAGCGCATCAACCTCGGCCCGGATCGCGGCACCGTTTGGCATGGCATCAATCGTGTCAAACAATGTCCCAAATCCTGCATTCGGGCTGATCCCGGCGGCGGCAAAATCGTCAGCGTATTTATCAAAAACAGGCTGGAGGTAAGCTACAACCGCATGACCAAAGATGATCGGGTCAGAGACCTTCATCATCGTCGCTTTCATATGCAAGGAAAAGAGCGTGCCTTGGGCCAAGGTCTCCTCGATCTGCTCGTGAAAGAACGCTTTCAGCACCTTTGCTGACATGAACGTCGCATCGACAATGGTACCTGCAGGCATCGAGATACCGTCTTTCAGCGTTGTCACCGCACCATCTGTGCCGGTTAAGGCAATCGTCAGGGCACCGTCTGCCTGTGCAGCGGTCAGTGTCACCGAGGTTTCATTGGATCGGAAATCATTTGCACCCATTGTCGATACGCGGGTTTTGCTGTCCTTGGACCATGTGCCCATCCGGTGCGGGTTTGCCCGCGCATAGGCTTTGACGGAGGATGGCGCGCGACGGTCAGAGTTGCCCTCGCGCAGCACCGGGTTCACCGCAGAGCCTTTCACAGCGTCGTAACGCTGGCGCGCCTCTTTTTCGGCATCTGTCTGCGGATCATTAGGATAGTCGGGGATGTTGAAGCCCTTGCCCTGCAATTCGGCTATGGCCTCCATCAACTGCGGCACCGAGGCCGAGATGTTGGGCAGTTTGATCACATTTGCGCGGGCCTCTTTGACGACACCGCCCAATAGGGCGAGATCATCAGCGATTTTTTGGTCGTCGCTCAGGTGTTCGGGGAACGCCGCCAGGATGCGCCCGGCAAGTGAGATATCTTTGGTGCCAATACGAATGCCCTGCGATTTCAGAAACTTTTGCAAGATCGGCAAAAGCGAAGCCGACGCAAGCTGTGGGGCCTCATCGGTCTTTGTATAGATAATATCGGGAAGATTGGAGTCTGACATCTGGCTGTCCCCTCTTGGTCATCTGCTATCGTTTGACGTTGAATTCCGGTTCCGCATACGCGCTCTGCATTCGGTAGACAATAGTATACAATGGAAATACCGCCTAAGACCCATGTTTTTTGAGGTCCTCCTGGGGGTGGTCTATGGCGTCGTCTTGACTGGTTCAACTGCTTAGAAAATTTCGCATTCCCCACCAACCGCCAAGGATGCAGCCGCACGGCCAACTTTCATGTACCCGTCAGTCTGCGTGTATTGGGCGGCGAAGCAAGGAAAGGCGGCTTTCGCGCTGTTCCAGATAGGTTCACGTCAGCGATGAGTGCCGGGGATGGATTTCATGACCTGAATCGCCTAAAGAGCCATGATAAGTTAAAGTATGTTCAGAGTGTTAGGTGTCGCCAACGATGATTGAAGAAACCGCCCTTGCAGGTGTCATTGAGATCACGCCCCGGCGGTTTGCAGATGCACGCGGCCATTTCAGCGAAACCTATAACGCTGATACGCTCGCACGACATGGCATCAGTTTTCAGTTTTCGCAGGACAACCAATCCTACAGTCAGGATATCGGCACCGTACGCGGCCTGCATTTTCAGGCCCCCCCCGCCGCACAGGCCAAACTGGTGCGCGTCATTCAGGGTGTGATCTGGGATGTGGCCGTTGATGTACGCAAGGGGTCACCCGGTTTTGGCCAATGGCTCGGGGTGCAGCTTTCGGCGGAAAAGGGCAATCAGCTTTTGATCCCCGAAGGTTTCCTGCACGGCTTTGTTACCCGCACGCCCGATTGTATTGTTGCCTACAAATGCTCGGCCACATATGCGCCCGAAACCGAAGGGTCGGTGCGATTTGACGACCCTGATCTGGCAATCGACTGGGGTATCAAGGCGGAAGATGCGGTGTTGTCAGATAAGGATGCCGCTGCTCCGGCCTTTGCTGATCTTGCAACACCCTTTGTCTACGAGCCCACAGCGTGAAAGTCCTCGTCACAGGTGGTGCCGGTTTCATTGGCTCGGCGGTCGTCAGGCAGGCTGTGGCCCAGGGCCATGCGATTGTGAACCTTGATGCGCTGACCTACGCCGCCTGCCTGGCCAATGTGGCCGGCGTCGCCAATGATCCGCTTTATGCGTTCGAGCATGCCGATATCTGCGATCGCAGTGCGCTCGACCGTATTCTGGCGGATCATCAACCCGACGCCATCATGCATTTGGCCGCAGAATCCCATGTTGATCGTTCTATCGACGGGCCGGGCGCATTCATCCAGACAAACGTCACTGGCACCTACACCCTGCTAGAGGCCGCGCGACACTATTGGGAGGCCCAGGGCAAACCCGATGGGTTCCGGTTCCACCATATCTCAACCGATGAGGTTTATGGCTCACTCGGCGCGACCGGGCAATTTACCGAAGACACTGCCTATGATCCGCGCAGCCCCTATTCGGCCACCAAGGCTGCCAGCGATCACCTGGTCCGCGCCTGGGCCGAGACCTATGGTCTGCCGGTTGTTCTGACAAATTGTTCAAACAACTACGGTCCCTATCACTTTCCTGAAAAGCTGATCCCAGTCGTGATCCTGAATGCCCTGCATGGCCAGCCGATCCCGGTTTATGGCAAAGGCGAAAATGTTCGCGATTGGCTGTATGTCGAAGATCACGCCGATGCGCTTCTCACCGTGCTGACAAAGGGCAAAGTCGGTCGTAGCTACAACATCGGCGGCGAGAATGAGGCGCGCAACATTGATCTGGTCCAGATGATTTGCACCCTGCTTGATCAACACCGCCCGGATGCTGCCCCGCACGCGGATCTGATCACCTACGTCACGGATCGCCCGGGCCATGATCTGCGCTATGCCATCAACCCCAGCCGGATGCGTGATGAGTTGGGCTGGCGCCCATCGGTCACGCTGGAACAAGGGCTGGCCAAAACGGTGGCATGGTATTTGGATAACGCTGATTGGTGGCAGCCTTTGCTGGACCGTGACGGCGTTGGCACGCGGTTGGGCACATCATGAAGGTTCTGGTGTTTGGCGAAACCGGACAGGTTGCGCGCGCCTTGATTGCGGCGGGCCCGGCACATGGCGTGCAGGTCATTGCAGTGGGACGTGATGGCGCTGATCTGAGCGATCCGGCAGCCTGCGCTGCGGTCATTGCAGATACGGAGGTTGATGCCGTCATCAACGCCGCCGCCTGGACCGCAGTTGATGCCGCGGAAGAGCAAGAGACAGCCGCCCATGTCATCAACGCAGATGCGCCCGGCGCAATGGCGCGAGCAGCGGCGGCCAAGGGCATACCGTTTGTGCATATCTCGACCGATTACGTCTTTGACGGGGCAGAGGGCCCTGCGTGGACGCCGGATGCGCCTACCGGACCGCTTGGCGCCTATGGCCGCACCAAACTGGCGGGCGAGCAGCAGGTCACAGCAGCTGGCGGTGACTATGCGATCCTGCGCACGGCCTGGGTTTTTGACGGGACCGGCAAGAACTTTGTCACTACCATGCTGCGCCTGTCAGGAACACGCGATGCGCTGACGGTGGTGAGTGATCAGATCGGTGGACCAACGCCAGCGGCAGCAATCGCGGATGCCTGCCTGACGATAGCCAAGGCGCTGGCAGCAGGCAAAGGTTCCAGCGGCATATATCACTTCAGTGGCGCGCCAGAAGTGTCATGGGCCGATTTTGCCCGCGCGATTTTTGCGACCGCGGGTCGTCAGGTGTCTGTCACGGATATTACATCGTCCGACTACCCGACGCCTGCTGCACGCCCGGCAAACTCGCGGCTGGACTGCACAACACTGCAAACCGCCTTTGGCATTGCCCGCCCCGATTGGCAGGCCGCCCTGGATGACATGTTCGAGCCGTCATAACACAACCATATTGAGCCTATAGGAAAGAGTGATGAGTACGCGTAAGGGACTAATTCTTGCTGGTGGGACAGGGTCGCGGCTTTGGCCGATCACGCAGGGTTTGTCCAAGCAATTGATGCCGATCTACGACAAGCCGATGATCTATTACCCGCTTTCGGTCCTGATGCTATCCGGCATCCGCGAGATCGGGATCATTACCACGCCGCAGGATCAAGCGCAGTTTCAGAACCTTCTGGGTGATGGGACCCAATGGGGGGTGCAGATCACCTGGCTGGTGCAACCTAGCCCGGACGGGCTGGCGCAGGCCTATCTGATTGCAGAAGATTTCTTGAACGGCGAACCATCGGCGATGGTCCTTGGTGACAATATCTTTTTTGGCCACGGCCTGCCAGAGCTGCTGGGTGCAGCTGATGCACAACCCAACGGGGCCACCGTCTTTGGGTACCGCGTGGCGGACCCCGAACGCTACGGTGTTGTTGGCATGGATGCGAATGATCGTGTCACCGAAATCATCGAAAAACCTGACGTGCCGCCCTCAAACTATGCCGTGACGGGTCTTTATTTTCTTGATGGCACCGCCGCTGAGCGCGCGCGCAAGATCACCCCAAGCCCGCGTGGTGAGTTGGAAATCGTGACCCTGCTGGAAAGTTACCTGCATGAGGGCGCGCTGACTGTCGAACGGATGGGCCGTGGCTATGCTTGGCTGGATACCGGCACCCATGCCAGCCTGCTGGATGCGGGTAATTTCGTGCGCACCTTGCAAAGCCGTCAGGGAATGCAAACAGGCTGCCCCGAGGAGATTGCCTTTGGCGCAGGCTGGATCGATGAAGCGCAACTGACCACCTTGGCGCAACGCTATGCCAAGACAGCGTATGGCGCGTATCTACTTGGGCTGATGGAACCCTAATGGACGCATTGCACACACCCTCTATCGCGATCATTGGGACCGGATTTGTTGCTGATTTCTATATGAAATCTATCGCTCTATATCCTGATCTGAATATCGTCGGGGCCTATGATCTGGATGCCACCCGCCTTGCGACGTTCTGTGACTACTGGAAGCTGCCCACCTTTGGATCTGTTGCAGAGCTGTTGGCAGCCCTACCTGCCGACGGCGTGGTCTTGAACCTGACAAACCCCGACGCACATTTTGAGGTATCGCGCACCTGTTTGATGGCGCAGCGGCATGTCTATTCCGAAAAACCTTTGGCGATGGACATGGCGCAAGCCACAGAGTTGGCAGATCTGGCCTCTGGGCTTGGTCTGCATCTGGGTGCCGCCCCGTGCAGTTATCTGTCGCAATCCGCCCAAACCCTTTGGGCTGCTGTGCGCAGCGCTAAACCCGGTAACGTGCGTCTGGCCTATGCCGAGATTGACGATGGATACATCCGGCAGGCCCCCTACAAGCACTGGAAAAGCGAAACTGGCGCGCCTTGGCCCGCCGAGGATGAATTTCAGGTCGGCTGTACGATGGAACATGCCGGGTATTACCTCACCTGGCTCATCCAGATGTTCGGCCCTGTGCGCACGGTTGTTGCCGCCTCTGCCCAGCTGACTGGCGATGATCCCGCGGCGCATGATCTGTCAATCGGGACGCTGTTTCATACCTCTGGGGTGGTGACCCGACTGACCTGCTCAATCATTGCTCCGCATAACCACGCGATCAGGATCGTCGGTGACCGGGGCGTGCTGGAACTGGATGAATGTTGGGACAACCTTGCCCCTGTGCGGTTCCGCAAGCGGATGCGTATTCGCAGACGCCTGTTGGAACTGCCACTGACGCAGAAAATGCGCCTGCCCGGCAAGGACCTGCCCCCGGTGCCTGCCAAGGGCGGTGCGGCAACGATGAACTTCTTCCTTGGTCCTGATCAGATGCTAAAGGACATCGCCGCAGGTACCGATCCCGCACCGGCGATGCAAATGGCGTTGCACGTCAACGAAGTCACACTTGCCCTGCAAAATGCTGGCGAACATAGCGGGTCGCAGGTGATGCAAACCACCTGTGTACCGCCAGCGCCGCAGCCTTGGGCGCAGGCGTTGAAAGGGGGCAAATGATGGCCCCACAGACGATTGTTGTAACCGGTGCTGCCGGTTTCATCGGGCGCGAAGTTGTCGCTTGCGCCCGTGCGCGCGGGCATCATGTGCACGCGGTTGTACGGCGCAAGGATGCAATCCTTTCTGAATGGGATGATGGCGTTACACCCGTTGTTGCCGACTTGCTGCAACAGGACGCGCTGGCAGGGGTGCTTGATGACGCTGACACGGTCGTCCATCTGGCCGCCACGATCAGCGGTGACGCAGCCCGGCAAAGGCGAGACACGGTAGACGCGACCAACGCCCTTTGCGAGGCGATGACCGCCCTGCCATCGACGCCGCGTTTGGTGCTGGTCAGTTCCATCTCCGCCTACGCGCATGACGCGGTCGCCGAGGGTGGCATGATTGATGAGACATCAGCCTTGGAGGCCGTGCCAGAGAAGCGTGACATCTATTGCCAGAACAAGCTGTTGCAGGAACAGATCGCATCGTCCTTTGGCTTGCCACTGACGATCCTGCGACCGGGGGCTGTCTATGGGCCAAATGCCCTATGGAACGTGCATCTTGGTGTGCCAGCTGGGCCGGTTCTGGTGCAGTTTACGAATGGGGGTGAGCTGCCAGCAATCTACGTGAAAAACTGCGCCTTGGCGATTGTGAAGGCCTGCGAGGCCGGGGCAGACGGCCCGATCAACCTGATTGACCCAGACCCGCCGACACGTGCCCAGTATTTGCAAGCGATTGGCTGGACCAAACCTTCTATCGTGCTGCCGTGGCGCTTGCTGTCTTTCCTGGGGCACCTCATGCCGTTTTCCTCTAAACCGGGGCTTTTGCACCCAGCAATCATGCAGGCGCGGATGATGCCGGTCCGGTACAGTACGGCAGGCATGCAGGCGTTGATGCTGGGCGAAACGCTGACCAGACTTCCTACCGCAATTCGCGCGTCGCAAGAGGCAGAGACATGAAGATCGCATATCTCACCGGCGAATACCCCCGCGCAACGGACACCTTCATCCTGCGCGAGGTGCAGGAGTTGCGCAAATTGGGCATGGATGTGATCACCTGTTCTGTGCGCACCACACCGCCGGAACAGCATGTTGGCCCGGAACAAAAGTCGGAAGCTGCGGCAACTTTCAAGGTCCTGGCTGCGGCCAAAAGACCGGCAAATCTGATCGCGTGCCATATCCGTGCCTTGCGTGCGCCGGGCCGCTATTTCCGCGCCTTGCGTCTTGCGGCCCGCACGTCCCCGCCGGGATTGCGCAACTTCCTCTACCAGATGTTTTATTTCCTCGAAGCCGCCGTTCTGGCCGATCACCTGCGCGGCGAAGCTGTGGAGCATCTGCACAATCACATCGCCAAATCGAGCTGCACATTGGCCATGATCACCTCAGCGATGGCGGGAATTCCTTACAGCTTCTCGCTGCATGGGCCTGATATCTTTTTTGAACCTCACCACTGGCGGCTGGATGCAAAGATCGAAACCGCCAGCTTTGTCGCCTGCATTAGTGCCTTCTGCCGCTCGCAGGCGATGGTATTTTCCGCACCCGAACACTGGCACAAACTGTGCATCATTCACTGCGGGGTTGCACCCGAACGCTACGCCTCCGGCCCCCGGCCTGAACGCCCAACCTTGCTGTTCGTTGGCCGGTTGGCGGCAGTAAAGGGTGTGCCGGTTTTGTTTGAGGCGCTCAAGTCAGTGACCGCCGATCACCCTGATGTGCAGCTTCGTCTGATTGGCGATGGGCCTGAGCGTGCGAATTTGGAGGAACGAGCGGCTAATATGGGGTTGCGCGATCATGTCGAATTCTGTGGCTACAAATCCCAGGCCGAGGTGGCAGAGGCGCTTTCAACAACAGATATCTTCGTCCTGCCCAGTTTTGCCGAAGGCGTGCCCGTCGTCTTGATGGAGGCGATGGCGGCGCAGGTTCCCGTCGTCACGACGCGGATCGCTGGAGTCCCCGAACTGGTGGAGGATGGGGTCAACGGCTTGCTGGTGCCGCCGGGTGCGGTACCTGCTTTGGCGGATGCCTTGAAGACGTTGCTGGGTGATACGGCCTTGCGGGCGCAAATGGGGACGGCAGGCCAAGCCAAAGTCGCGGCGGAATTTGCTTCGGCTACAGAAGCGGAGAAGCTCAAGCGCCTCCTGATACAGTCCAAGGATGACACCGCATGAACAGTGCATCCGATATTGCAGTGGTCCTGATTGGCCGCAACGAAGGTGCGCGTCTGGTGGCGGGGTTGGCATCGCTAAGGGGTGAGATCGCACGGGTCGTTTATGTCGACAGTGGGTCAACCGATGGCAGCCTGCGAGCCGCCCGTGATGCAGGCGCTCAGGTGGTTGAGCTGGATTTGAGCGTGCCGTTTACCGCGGCAAGGGCGCGGAATGCGGGGTTCGAAGCCCTCGACCCTAAGCCGGCATATGTTCAGTTTATCGACGGCGATTGCATGGTTGAACCGGGCTGGATCGCAGCCGGTGTCGCCGCGCTAAACCAGCATCCAGATATGGGGATTGTGACCGGTTGGCGGGCTGAAATTTATCCAGATGCCAGCGTCTACAACGGCTTGACTGATTTCGAATGGCATCGGCCTGCGGGTGATATCGAGGCCTGCGGCGGCGATATGATGGTCCGCTCAGAAGTGTTCATGTCAACTGGCGGGTTTAACCCGCGTGTCATTGCCGCCGAAGACGACGAATTCTGCACACGCGTGCGCAAGGCAGGCTGGCGTGTCCACCGCCTGCCGGAAAAGATGACGTTGCACGACGCGGATATGATGCATTTTGGGCAATGGTGGCAGCGGGCAGTGCGTACGGGGCATGGGTTTGCGCAGGTGGGCGATCTGCACCCTGAATATTTTGTCCGCACCCGGCAGAGGGTCTGGGTCTATGGGGCCCTTTTGCCAGTGTTGGCGATCATCGGTGCGTTTTTTGCTCCGCTCCTGTTTTTGGGGGTGCTGGGGCTTTATCTCGTGTCCTACATCCGCACGGTCCGTGGGCTTCAAGTCAGTGGATTGGCGCGACACAAGGCGCTGCATCAATCTGTTTTTCTGAGTCTGTCCAAGTTTCCAAATTTCCTGGGCCTTCTGACCTATCATTGGCGTAAACTGCGCAACAGCGACATGGCGATTATTGAGTATAAGTGAGAGTGAACATGGCGAATAAACCACTGCGCGCAGGCATCGTTGGCGCGGGCTATATTGCGACCTGGCACGCCGACACGATCAAGGCACTGCCCGGCGTTGAACTGGCCGCCGTCTGCGATATGTCCGCCGGTGCCGCAGAGGCATTGGCCGGCGGCTATGGTGCAGATGCCTATCGTGATCTGCATGAGATGATCAGCAAGGCCAATCTGGATGCCGTGCACATTCTGACCCCGCCCGACAGTCACAAGATGCTGGCAGTGAAATGCGCTGAGGCGGGCCTGCATTGTTTTGTGGAAAAACCTGTTGGCGTCTCTGCCGCTGAAACCGCTGAAATGGTCGCGGCAGGCCGCAAGGCAGAGCGGCTCATGGCGGCTGGCCACAACTTTCTGGGGATGCCCGGGTATGAACGGCTCAAGCAGGCCGCGCAGTCGGGTGCGCTGGGCCGGATTTCCACGGCCGAGATTAACTGGTGTTTCCCATTGCCACCGCTTCGGTCGGGTCCGTTTGGACTTTGGCTGTTGCGCGAACCAAAGAATCTTTTGCTGGAACTTGGCCCGCATCTTTTTGCCTTTGCGACTGATCTTTTTGGTCCGGTTGAGGTATCGCACCTGCAACTAAGTAAGCCGATTGCGCTGCCCGGTGATGAAGTCCGCCATCAGGGCTGGCACATCCTGGCGCAGGTCGGCGATGTCGACGTGACTTTCAACATCTCGCTGGTGGAAACTGTTGATGACCGCAGCGTCATTTTGCGTGGGTCCACCGCGCAAGCACGGTTTGATTATGCCTCTGACACACTTGTCATCCGGGGCGAGAATACGGCCGATCTGGTGGTGAACCCGCTACGTGCGCAGCTATCGCAAGGCTGGCAGCATCTTCGCGAAGGCAGCGTGAATGTTTTCCGACAAGTCACATCACTTAACCGCAAGTCCCCTTACGGGCTGAGCTTTCGTGGCGCGGTTGGCAGTTTCTATGACAGCGTGGCAAACGCGAAACCGATGGACGCACGCTACGACATGGCAACTGCTGTGACCGTAATGCAAAGTATCGATGATGCCTTGGCCAGGATGCCAAAATACAAGGCTCCGGCGCGTCCCAAAGGCAAGCCGCAGCCAAAGGTCATGGTCATCGGCGGCACCGGATTTATCGGGCGCGCGTTGACCCGCGATCTGGTGGCACGCGGCCACGACGTGCGGGTCGTCAGCCGTGGCCGGACCGGACCATTCGCCGATATTCAGAACCATGTTGAAACCGTCTCGGTCTCTATGCGTGATGTGGACGGCATGGCCAATGCGATGGAAGGGATCGACACCGTCTACAACCTTGCCAAATCCATGGACAAGACATGGGACGATGCCCTGATCAACGATGTAGGCGTTAGCGTTGGTGTGGCCGAGGCCGCAATGACGGCGGGCGTGCGTCGGTTCATCTATACCGGCACGATTGCGTCTTACGACATGTCCAGCCCGGAGGGGAGTATCACCGAGGCCACGGGCTATGCCGATGATATGACCGACCGGAACATGTATGCGCGATCCAAGGCAGAGTGTGAGCGGCAGTTGCTTGAGATGCATGAAGGCCGTGGGTTGCCCCTGGTTATCGCACGGCCCGGCATCGTTGTCGGGATCGGTGGACCATTACAGCATTGGGGCATCGGTCGCTGGCATGGTGCCGGGGCCGTGCGCATCTGGGGGCACGGCAGGAACAAACTGCCCTTTGTGCTGATTGACGATCTGACCGATGGGTTGATCCGCATGATGGAGCAAGACGGGATTGAGGGTGAATCCTACAATCTGGTGGGTGATCCGATGATGTCAGCCCGCGACTATTTTGCGGCCATCCATGATCACATGGGCGCGCGGCTGAATGTCACGTCCAGTTCACTGCATGCGCTCTTTGTCTCGGATGCGGTAAAACACATGCTCAAGGTTGCATTACTAAGGCGCAAGGGACTGACCCGTGCTTCGCTGAAAGATTGGAAATCCCGGGCGCATTTCACGCAGTTCGACAACAGCAAACCAAAGAATGATCTGGGTTGGATGCCAGAAACTGATCGCGACAAGCTGATCGCAGGTGCAATCACAAACGCCAATCTCTTTGGATTCTAGGACGGCACGCCGGTGCGCGGCAGCGAGGTGACAACCTGCCAGACGATTTCCTGCATGAAGCGCGCGAGCGCTGGGCCGGGATCATCGGCAGGTGCTCCATCTGCACGCAAAAGGGCGTGGGGTAGTCCAACAGGGCTTTTCTGATACAGCACGGCATAATGTGTCAGGGCGATCAGGTACGCGCCGTAGTCATTGTAATGCACCTCATCGCTAAAAATATCGCGGTAGCTGGACAGTGGGCCAACCGGCCCGTCGGTTTCCAATGCATCAGCGATGGCGGCCATGACCTGCCCGCCGGGGATCAGATAGATCGGTTGCGGCGCATCCTCCATGGCAAGTGCGACGCGCATGATTTGACCTTCCCAAAGTGCGCCAAGATCATGGTCCAGCCGCGCGCGCCAGCCCTTGGGGTCATCAAGTTGATGCCATGTTTCGTAGAAATAGACCGTCATGCCAGAGCCATGCGCCTTATCGGCCCAATTGTGCAGCATCCGGGCGGCGTCGAAATAGTCGATTGCTGCTCGCAGTTCGACCATCTCGGTCAGGACCAGTGCATCATAGTCGCCAGACGCGACGGCCTCATGCGCATCACGATAGTCAGGGTGGGCGTTTTCCTCATCAAATCCATTGATCGGCTCATCGACATCCCAGTGCGACCGCAAGGGTGCGCCCCACCCCAGCTGGCTGGAAAAGCCATGCCCTTCCCCTGACAGTTGGGCGAGCATCGCGGGCATATCCCGCCCAACAAGGCTATGGCCCAGATGATAAACCTGTCGCGGCCCATCAGGTGAAGGGGCAGGTTCTGCATACAGCGCCTCAAAGCTCTCCACATCAAGCGGTGCCGGGTCGCGTGTGTAAAGCCCAATGGCGCCAAGCACGACCAATGCAGGCGAAAGCAGAAACATGATGACGCGTTTAGACATAGGCAACGGCCAAGATAAGCCCTTCTTCGATTGTGATAGCACCTTGCATGTTCGGCAGGGTGGGATGTGCGTTGATCGCAAATTTCCCGTGCGCCCAACGCACCGTCACCGCGTCATAGCCAATCACCTGCCCCGTCAGCGGATACTGCGCCTTGTAGATCGCTTCTTTGGCACAAAAGACCGTCATCGCGGCAAGGCCTGGGTCAGCTTGTCCAGCCGCCCAGTCCTGTTCAGTTTGAGAACAGATCGTTGGGATCAGGTCAGTGGCCAGTGGCTTTGCCGGTTCAAGGTCGATACCCAAAGCGCGATACGTGCTTTCTTTGGTGACAGCCGCAATGCAGCAATCATCACAATGGGCAATTGACCCACTTAACCCGTCAGGCCAAATCGGGGCGCGGTCATTGGCGTTCAGGATGGCTGCGGTTGGCACGCCCAGTTCACCCATGGCTTGACGGGCCGCGCGGCGGCCCGCCGCATATTCGGCCAGACGTTTAGGGATGGCGCGTGCCAGGGCGACGGCTTCTTCAGGCCAGAGATCCGCAGGACTATCGCGCGGATCAGTCACACCGATCCCGACATCAGGGCCTAAGAGGCCCTCAAGCGCTGCTTTGATGTGCTGCATTACCGATTGCGCCGCCGTTCGCGCATTTCCCGCCGCCGGGCCATGGCGTCTTGCAACGTGTCACCTGAACCTGTCGCCGCTACAGCGGGTTCTGCCGTTGCCTTGGGCGATGCTGGGGGTGCAGGGCGCGCGGAAACACCGGATTTATCTGCTACTATCTTGGACAACGCTCCCAAGGTGGGCGCACGGAAGATATCCGTGATCGACAGTTTCTGAACACCCATCGTGCTGCGGATTTCCCGGTGTGCCTGTACCGCCAGTAAGGAATGCCCACCAAGGTCAAAGAAACTGTCCTTCGGACCGATCTGCGAAACACCAAGCATGGCGGACCAAATCGCTGCAATGCTTTCGGTGATCTCAGCCTCCGAACCCAGATCAACTGGGGTGGCTGGCGCTGAGGTCGCAGGCCTCGCTGTTTCTGTATCGGCAGGTACTGCAGCCTGTCCCAGAACTGGCGCAGGCAGGGCGTTGCGGTCAACCTTCTTGTTTGGCGTCAGCGGGAAAGCATCCAGTGTCACAAAGTGGCGGGGCACCATGTAGTCGGGCAATGACGCCAGCATTTGCTTGCGCAATGCGCTTTCATCAAATGCGCTGTCCGCCAGCAAATAGCCGACCAATTGCACGACACCCGGCGCATCTTCACGGGCAATGACAACAGATTGCTGCACAGTGGCATGCTGGTCGATAACGCTTTCAATCTCGCCCAGTTCCACGCGATAGCCACGCAGTTTGACCTGAAAATCGGCACGGCCCAGAAAATCAAGCCGCCCATCCGGGCGCCACCTTACCAAATCGCCGGTACGGTACATCCGACCTTCCGCGAATGGGTTGGGAACAAAGCGTTCGGCGGTCAGTTCATCACGCTGGAAGTAGCCGCGCGTGACACCGTCACCCCCGATGTAAAGCTCTCCTGGGACACCAATGGGCTTTGGATCCATATCATCACCCAGCACATACACTTGTGTATTGGCGATGGGTGTTCCGATGGGTACCGCGCCTTGGCCGGGAGTGGCGGTTTGGGTGGTGGACCAAATCGTTGTTTCGGTTGGGCCATACATATTCTCAATATGCCCGCCCGTCAGATCCCGTAGTTCGTCCGCTAAAGCACCGGGCAAAGCCTCACCCCCAACCATCATATGTTTGATCTGGGAAAGGGCTGTGCGGGCCTCGTCGTTCATCGTCAACATCTGTGCCATCGAAGGTGTACATTGCAGATGTGTGACCCCGTGCCGGGCGATTTGGGCCGCAATGGAATAGTCGCCATCCGCCACATCTTGATTGCTGGCCGCGACGACCTTTGCCAACGGTTTGAGCCCCTCAAGCACCAAATCCACATCAATGCCATAGTCGATCAGGCAGGCAACCTCGGTCACGCCGATTGCCTTGACCTCTTTGACACGCTCAATTGCATCCTCAACCGTGCCGAATAAGCCGCTGTCGTTGAAGTAACGCTCAAATGCGAATTCCAGAATGCCGTCCATCTCATCTTCATCAAGTGAGCCAAGATCGATTTGCATCGGGTTTTCGACGCCCTTTGGCTTCTTGAACGCAGGAAAGGCCCAGGCGTATTGCTTGATCAGACCTGCCGCAGCACGCAGGTAGTCCTTCATCGGCGCGCGTGCGATTTCACGGGCACGCTCGCGCGTGTCCGACAGAAAGCTGTGCAACATCAGAGTGACGGTGAAATCTTCAGGGTTGTGGCCCGCAGCGCGCAGAGCGTCGTGGTAAATCACGATCTTCTCGGCCACTTCGCCCACGCTTTGGCCCAGCAGATGGGTCAACACGTTACAGCCGTTTGTCCCCGCTTCTTTCCACGTCTCCGGATTGCCAGCAGTGGTCACCCAGACATTCAACTTCTGCGATACAGGGCGTGGCTGCGTGACAACGCCGTGCATTTCGCCGTTCTCACGGGCAAATTCGACCGTTTCACCGGCCCAGAGTTTCCGCAGATCGCGAATTGCATCGAACATCGCGGGTTTATTCTTGGGCGGCGTATTTTCGGGCCGTAGGACAAAATCGTCAGGTTGCCAGCCGGAGGCAATGGCAAGGCCGGTTTTGCCGTTGGTCAGATTGTCAATGACCGCCCATTCTTCGGCAATCCGTGCTGTGTGGTGTAAGGGCGCGACGCAGGACCCTGCGCGCACAGCCAGGTTCTGCGTCACGGCCGCGACCGCGGCACCGGTTACAGAAGGGTTGGGGTAAGGTCCGCCAAAGGCGTGAAAGTGCCGCTCTGGTGTCCAAACGGCACAGAACCCGTTTTTATCCGCAAACTGCGCCCCTTCCAATAGCGAACGATATTTGCCGCGGCCCACGCCATCGTCATTGCCCCAGTAAAACAGGCTAAAGTCCATGCCAACGCCAGGCGCACTGCCTTCGCCAGCAACCAGTGCGCGGCTTTCGTCGCCAGAGATGACCAGCTTGAAACCGCGCGCCAGGGTCCAGAACAGCTCTAGCACGGAAATATCAAACGACAGCGAGGTGACCGCCATCCAGACACCCGCCGGATCATGCGCGATCCGGTCGTCCATGCCGGTAAAGAAGTTCGCGACATTGCGGTGCTCGACCATGACCCCTTTGGGTCGCCCGGTCGAGCCTGAAGTGTAGATCATATAGGCCATATGCGCGCCGGTGACGCCGCTGTCGGGGTTGCCGGTGTCTGTGTCCGCTGGCAGATTGTCCATCAGGACGATGTCGGCGGCGCTACCTGGCAGATCAGCGACCAAGGTACTGTCTGTCACGATGACCTTGGTGCCGCTGTCTTCGATGTAAAGCGCTGTACGGTCAGCCGGATAGGCTGGATCCATCGGCAAGTAGGCCCCGCCCGCTTTCAGGATTGCCAGCGCCGCGATCAACAGGGTTGAAGACCGCCGCAGGTGCAGACCCACGACAACATCTGGACCAACGCCTTTGGTGTGCAGTAGATGTGCCAGACTGTTGGCGCGTGCATTCAGCTCTGCATAGGTCAGGCTTTCGCCTTCGAAAGCCAGCGCTTCGGCGTCTGGTGTGCGGGCCACCTGCGCTTCAAAGGCCTGATGGATGCATTGATCGGCAGGGTAGTTCTTGGCGGTAGCGTTCCAGTCGAACAGCACTTTTTGCCGCTCTGCATCTGGCAGGATCGTGGGGGCGTCGCCACGGGCAATTTGTGCGGCCATGTGGTTCAGCCTTGCTGCCATCAATGCGGCGGCTTCAGCACTGATTTTGCCACTATCCGCATGTAAGGTAGTTCCAGCGACAGTGAGTGCCGTGCCCGGAATGTGCCCAGTGTCAGACAGGCCAAAGGCCGGGGTTGCGACACCACCGGGAATACGTGCGCAAAGGTCGGCCGCAAATGGGCCGCGTGTCTTGGCATCGCTGATATCGTCATCGGCCCATGCGGGCACCCAAGCGTTCAGATAGCCGGGATGATCATGGGCCACGGCCAGTGCAATCGCGATGGGTTCTTCGGCCAAAGCGTCGCCCAATTGCCGCATTGCTGAGGCCAGATGAACCGGATCACCAGACAGATCATGCGTCACAACCTCGGCCGCCTCAGCATCCATATCGATCTGCGGCAAAGCCGCGGCTGGCATCGCAGAAAGCGCCTGCCGCCACGCGGGCTCTTGTTTCAGCGTCGCCTGAAGGGCCGCTGTCAGATCCGTGGCCTCTGCCGGATCCAGCACTGGGAGCTGATCACCCATACTTGCGATTTTAGGCGCCGATACAGCACCGCCCGTCGCATCACGCAACCCGCTTAACGTCACGGGTGCGGTTGCAGTGGCGACAGTCACACTATCTTCATCCACCGCAAGAACGGTGCCGGCAGGGGCGTCAGATGCCGCCTTGCCAGCAACAGCCTTGCCGACAAGATAGACATCAGAGGCCGTTGCGATCTTGGGGCAGGTCAGCGGGTTCCAGTAATCACCGTGATCCAGCGCCCGGACTAATGTCGTGATCTTGCGGGCGGTCTGTGAAAGATCCAACCGTGCAGCACCTGCGGGTCGGTCGTTCTTAGCAAAATAGCTGCGCTGCGACAGATTCTGCGCTGTCACAACGGGTGCATCACTGGCCAGTTTGCCGATCACCGTGGCAAAGCTGTCGATTGCGGCAGCATAGCATTTCGTGTTGAGGGTCAGAACCGTTTCATCAGGTGCCACATCAAAGAAGCTTTGAGTCAACAGCCCGCCTTCATCAACACCGCCCGCAATCATGTGCCAACTGATGCCGTACTCTGCCTCCCCGTTCAGGAGCGCCCAGACGGGGGCGTTCAAACCAGCATAACGGGGCAGCGGGCCGTCGTGAAAATTGACAGTGCCGCGTGCCGGCAGGGCCAGCACCGCGTCAGGGATCATATCAAGGTTGGCGACGGAAAGCAGCCAATCGCAGGGGGTATCAATCAGCGCCCCAGCTAAATCCACATCAGCAGAGATAACCGGCAGTACCGCACCCTGCGCCCAATCTTCGACATCAGCATTTCGTGTGACAACGGCGGCAATCATATGCCCCGCCTCACGCAGCATTTCGCCACATTGAATGGCGAGGGATTCATTGCCGATAATCACTGCACGAAAAGAGGACATGGATTATTCTCCGATTTGCGGGCTGGCCTTGGTAGGGCGACCGCGCTGAAACTTGAAAAGGGCGGCGACATCATGGCGCGCCATCGTGCGTAGGAAATGAGGCGCACCGCCAGGCGTCTGGCCTGTCAGTTTGCGGCGCACCCAATTGAGGCTGCCGCCGATGAGATGCAGCCCCGTCGCACAGGCCGCATAGAACCGCCCATGGTTCTTGCTGAAATAATGCCACCGGGAATCGAACCAGTATTCCGGCACCCGGTTCCATTCCTTCATCCCCGTCGAGACAGAGCCTATATGCGTCACAACACTATCGGCCAGATACATGATCTGATGTCCTGCTTTCTGTGCGCGCAGACACAAATCGGTTTCCTCAAAATAAAGAAAGAACGTTTCATCAAAAAGGCCGATGTCGTCCAGAACATCCTGTCGCATCATGACCGAAGCACCGGCAAGCCAATCCACAGGTGCTGTCTCATCCAACGCCCGTGGAACCCTGTAGGATTTCAGCAACTTGCTGACAGGGCCAAAGTGAATTGACCCCTCAAATTCGCTCCAGACAGAGGGAAAGCGGAAGGTCGTGAGGTGTTGCACCTCATCTTCGCCTTCGATGTAGCTGCCTGCAAACCCGGTGGTTGGCGAGGTGTTAAGGTGATCATAAAGGACCTTAATCGCATCAGGTTTGGGGAAGGCGTCAGAGTTCAGGATATAGACGTAATCCGGCCTGCTTCCGTCGGCCATACCCGCCCGGATGCCTGTGTTGTTGCCTGCGCCATAGCCGCCATTGCGACCCGACTGGATGACGCGGGTGTCGCCCCAGCCTTCGGCGGCAACATGGGCGCTCATCTGATCAAATGACCCATCTTGACTGTCGTTGTCGACAATCACGATTTCACCGGGCAGCCCTTGCATCGCAACGCGTGCACTGGCGGCGGCCTTCAGGGTCATCTGCGCTGTCTTGTAGTTCAGCACGATGGTCAGGATGCGTGGATCAGACACTATTCAGCTGCTTCTTGGCGATTGTTGGGGCTGGCCATAGGGGCCCGTTCGAGATAGCGGCGGATACGGGCGGCAAGCACACGTACGTTGGGTTCCAGCACCATGCTGTCATGGTCGCCCGGCACTTCGAAAACTTCGATATTCGGCACAAATTTCGTCCAGTCGTTGTCGTGGTAAAGATAGTGACGCTCATCACTGATAAGCCTGTCACCGACCGTCCATTTCGGCACCAAGGGCGGGCGGAATAGCGCAAATGTGCCGTCCCATGGTTTGACCTGATAGGCGCTCACGCTTGCCATGAAGGCATCTTCAATCGCGACGTTGTGAAATTGCTGACCTTCATCTGCGGTCTCTTCCCGGCCGCGGCGCTTTGCGATTTCCCAAGCGACACGGGATTGGGCCCATTCCGCAACATAACGAAGGCCACCGCGCCGCAGATCCTGCAGTTTGATGCGTAGCTTGTCCTGGCGGTTGATCTCTGGCCGGATGGGCAGGGGCGAGTCGAGCAGCACAAGTGCTGCGACCTCTTCACCTTCCGCGCGCAGCTGCTGTGCCATTTCATAGGCGGTGATACCACCGCCGGAAAAGCCGCCAAGGTGATAGGGCCCATGCGGCTGCACCTGGCGCAGCTCTGCGATGTAGTCCGTCGCCGCCGCCGCGATTGTGCGGTGCGGTTCTTCGTCACCCAAAAGACCACGGGCCTGCAATCCATAAAAGGGACGGTCACTGCCGATCAGATGCGCCAGATGGCGCAGGTTCAGCACATTGCCGAACATACCTGCTACAAGGAAGAACGGCGGTTTGTTCCCACCCTCGCCCTGGTGCATCGGCACCAGATGCGTAAAGCGGCGTGTGGGTGTTTGTGGTGCATCGGCGGGGGCCTCTTTGCCCTCAATTGACACACCGCGTGCCGCAATCAGTTCTGCACATTTGCGGATCGTCGGGGCCTCAAACAGAACCGAGATCGGGAAATCAACTTGGAATGCCTTGCGGATTTGCGCAAATAGGCGCACCGCGATCAATGAATGCCCGCCAAGATCAAAGAAGCTGTCTTCGGCACCAATCTGATCCACGCCCAACAGGTCCTGCCAGAAGGCGGCAAGCCGTTCTTCGACAGCACCTTCAGGTTCTACGAAATCACTGTCGAGCTGCGGTCGCGAGAATTTCTGCCCATCTTCGGCGTCGTCATCATCGCTCTGGCCTGCCTGTACGATCAATGCGTCCAGATCGAGCGATGACAGAATGATCTGTCGGTGCGGGCTAAGCATGGCCTGCAAAAACAGATCAGCGCCTTCTTCGGCCCGGATCCCCTGCGACAGGTTATGGCGCAGACGCTCTTCGGCAGGTGACAGGGGCCGTTCTGCCGCATCCTCATCCTGCGATGTCGCCGCAGGTTCCTGTGCGCCAAAGCCGGTCATTTCGGCCATTTGCCGGATCGAGAACCCCGTGATTTCAACACAGATCGTGCCGTCAGGTGCTGCCAACGTGATATCAAAGTTCGCAATCTCAACTTCTGACGTATTCTCGCTGGCGTTGCGCACCCAACTGACCACTTTTGCGGGTAGCGGCGCGTAAACCTTGACCGACCGATAGGAGACCGGCACCCAAAGATGTTGTGCGGTATATCCTTCGATCAGTTTCATCGCCCAGCCGGTGGCCAGATCCATCATGCCGGGGTGCAACAGATACCCCGCGTCCGGGTCTTTCGCAGCAGCCTTTGGCAGTTCCAGCGTCGCCAGACCTTCACCCTTGCCGAATGCCGTTGATTGCAGGACGCGCCAGCGCGGTCCGAATTTCAGATGCGCCTCTTGCGGTGAAGAAATCCATCCCAGAACACCTGCTTCAATCGGTGTGCCACAGCGTGCGGCAATCACCGCGATGTCAAGTGGTTTCGGCGTCGCCATCGGCAGGAATTGCAGGCTGGCTTGCGCGTTTTGCGCAAAGGCCCCATCGCTGCCGCTTTCGACAAGGAAATCATAGCCCGCATCACTGCGCGGCAAGCTTAGCCTCAGGTCAACTGATCCGGTATCTGCAACGGCGAACGGGCGGAGAAAATAGAGGTCGCGAATTTCAAATGCGGCGGTCTCGCCCATGTCGTGCAGGGCTTCTGCGGCCATTTCAAGGTAGCCGGTGCCGGGGACAAGCGCGTCACCCGCACTGGTGCGGTGTTCATCAAGAAACCAGCGGTCGGCGCTACGATAATTGGCGGTAAACACACGATTGCCCGCCCGGTCGAATGTTCTTGCATCCAACATCGGAACATCGGCATCCGCGACCTCGGCAGGTGCAGCAGCGCCCGTGCGCGCTTCCATCGCGTCAGCTGCCATGCCGACATCAGCCCAGATTCCCCAGTTGATCGCACGCACATCCGTTTTGTCACCGCTGCGCGACTTGGCATAAGCGTTGAGGTATTCATTCGCCGCAACATAGTCGACCTGCCCAATCGGGGCAGTTGCCGTTGAGGTCGATGCAAAGAGCGCCAGCCAATCCAGATCACCGTCCGGGAACACCTCATCCAGCACTTGGGTGCCGTGGATTTTCGGGGCAAAGACGTCTTCGATACTGGTGATATCCTTGGTCATGATCGGGGCGTCATCCACATGACCTGCGGCGTGGATCACACCGTTGATCGGGCCAAATGCGGCTTCAACCTGCGCACGGGCGTCGCGGATGTCTTCCACATTGCTGACATCAGCGGCAACCGGCAGCACCTCACCGCCCAGCGCTTCAAGCGCTTGAACAGCTTTGATGCCGCGTACCGCAGACGCCGTTGGTGACGCATTCCTGATCGTGCTCTCCCAAGCCTCACGCGGCGGCAGGCCAGAGCGTGACAGCAGCGCAATCCGCGCTCCGCAGCGCCGTACCAAAGCTTCGGCCAGTGTCAGGCCAATACCACCGAAACCACCCGTGATCAGATAGACACCTTTGTCCTTAAGAACCGGCAAAGGCCTTTCGTCGGGCAGGTCCGCCAATTCAGCAGGTCGATAAGTCCGCTCAAATCGCTTGCCGCTACGGATCAAGGCCGTGCCATTTCCAGGATCGGCCAATGCATCTTCCAGGATATGGTCAACCAGTTTGCCCATGTCTTCTGTGGCAAACCCGCGTTTCTTGCGACCCGTTGGCGCAGGCAGCTCAAGATCAAGCGTTGTGACGGTTAGTTGCGGAAATTCACGTGGGATCACACGGGCCGGGCCAGTCAGCGTAGCCTTTTCAGCATGCGGCAGGGCCTCGTCCTTGTGCTGTGCGGCTCCGCTGGACAGCACACAGATATGGATGTTGTCAGACAGGTCTTCGCCACCAATCGCCTGCGCAAGGAACAACAGGCTATAGAAACCCTGCTCTTGCACGCGGTGGAAAAAGCTTGATCCGGGACGGAAGCTTTCATCGGCGGTGATCATCCAGCCATGCAGGATGCGGGTCGGGATCAGATCACGGGTGTTAAGATCAGAAATCAGCTGGTCATAGCTTTCACGACCCCGTTCTGGTGCAATGAAATATCCCCCCTCGCCATCGCGGGCAAAAGTATCGCCAGGGCGCACCAAGATCACATCATGACCCGCGTCCCGTAACCGCTGCGAGGCGGCAGCCGTCAACCCGGCATCATCTGCAAAAACCAGCCATATCTGCTTTTCAGTTTCTGACAGATCGCCGTTAACATCCACATCGCAAGCCGCATAGCGCGGTAGCCACGCAGGGCGGTAGCCCCAGTTTTCGGGTCTGTCGCTGCGGGTCAACCATTCGGATTGTACTTCGGTCGTCGCAGTGCCCGGTTCGATGAAGTAGGCTGTGTGCTGGAAAGCATATGTTGGCAATGGGACACGCAAGCGTCGCGCATCCCCCCAGATCTGCGTCCAATCAAAGGTGCCGCCGACAGCCCAGATGCGGCCAAGCATGGCAAGGAAATACGCATCATCCGCGATATCATCCTTGGGGTGGCGCAGGCTTGAGATCACCTGATTGGCAACAATCTTGTCGTGCTGACCTGCCAACGACGACATCGCCCTGCCCGGTCCGGCCTCAATAAAGACGCGCTCTTTTTCTTCGGACAGCGTTGTCAGGCAGTCCGCAAATCGCACTGTGCCGCGCAAGTGATCCACCCAATAGTCGGGGTCTTGCGCCTGTTCGTCGGTGATCAGTTTGCCTGTGCGGTTCGATGTGAACGGTATTGTTGGGGCATGTAGGTCAATCGACCGCAGGTAGTCGCCAAAGTCCTTCAGTATCGGGTCCAGCATCCGCGAATGCGCGGCAATGTCGATGGGGATACGCTGGCAGTCGATATCTTTGGCTTTGAGCCGCACCTCCAGCGCGTCGAGGGCGGCTTGCGGGCCAGTGGCCACGCTGAGCTGTGGCGCGTTCACAGCACCCAAGTCAAGATCAGCACCTAAGAGCGGTTCAAGTTGGTCAGCAGGCAGGGCAACCGATAACATGCCGCCAGCGGGAACCGTATCAAACAGTTTCCCGCGCAGATGGACCAGGCCAATGCAATCTTCAAACGACATGACGCCCGCCACGCAAGCAGCGGTGTTTTCGCCCATTGAGTGACCGGTGAGGGCCGTCGGCACCACCCCCCAACTCATCCAAAGTTGTGCCAGCGCATACTCCACGATCATAATCAGCGGCAGTTGCACGGACGGCTGGGTCAGTTTTGCGTCTGCGTCTTCTTCGGTACCCTCCTCCGGCAACCAAAGCGCACGAATGTCGTAATCAAGTTTGGGTTGGAGGATATCAAGACCCTTGTCCATCCAGTCCGCAAAGACAGGTTCGGTCGCATAAAGGTCGCGGGCCATGCCTGCGTATTGCGCACCGCCACCGGGGAACATGAAGACATAGTCAGGATCTTCACCTACAACCGCATGGCTGAACGCGCGGCGCGGGTCGTTCTTTTCCAACTGTGCTGCGGCCTCTTCATGGGTTTCGGCCACGATGACACGGCGGCGCTCAAAGGCGCGGCGCCCGTTTTGCAGCGTCCAGGCAACATCCGCGAGGGGTTGGTCAGGATTGTCGCGCAGATGTGCGGCAAGTGCGGCGCAGTTTGCATCCAACGCGGCCTTGTTGCGCCCCGATACGGTAATGATCTGAAACGGCCAATCCGAAGGCTCTGATCCGGGTAGCACCGGTGCCTCTTGCAGTACCACATGCGCGTTTGTGCCGCCCACACCCAGTGAGTTCACGCCTGCGCGCCGTGGCCCCTTGTGGCTGACCCAATCACTAAGCTGATCGTTCACCTTGAAAGGCGAGCTTTCAAAATCAATGGCAGGGTTGGGTTTTTCGAACCCCAGTGAGGCTGGAATCTGCTTGTGATGCAGAGACAACGAGGTCTTGATCAGGCTGGCGACACCAGCGGCTGTGTCCAGATGCCCGATATTGGTCTTAACTGAACCGATGCGGCAAAATCCAACCTCTTCGGTTGTTTCGCTGAACGCCTGGGTAAGGGCGGCCACTTCAATCGGGTCGCCCAGATAGGTGCCCGTGCCGTGGCATTCGACATAGTCGATTGTGTCGGCGGGTGTCTCGGCCATCATCTGCGCTTCGGCAATCGCCTCGGCCTGACCATCAACAGATGGGGCAAGGTAGCCCGCCTTTGCAGCGCCATCATTGTTTACGGCAGTGCCTTTGATGACAGCCCAGATATGATCGCCATCGGCAATCGCATCCTTAAGGCGGCGCATGACCACAACACCTGCGCCGGACCCAAAGACCGTACCCTGCGCGCGGTGATCAAAGGCATGGCAATGCCCATCCGGCGATAGCACTTCGCCTTCTTTATAAATATATCCGCGGTCTTGCGGAAACTCGATGGTGACGCCTCCGGCAAGTGCTGTGTCACATTCACCCGATAACAGGGCCTGCGCCGCATAATGGGTCGCAACAAGCGATGTGGAACAGGCGGTCTGCACGTTCACACTTGGCCCTTTGAGATCAAGTATGTGACTGACCCGTGTTGACAGAAAATCCTTGTCGTTGCCTGTATGGCGCAACAGGAACATGCCAACATTATCGACCAGCTTGGGGTTTGAGCAGATATTGAAGTAGAAGTAGCTGCCCATGCCGCAACCGGCAAAAACACCAATTGGCCCCTTGGCGTGCTCGGGCATATGACCAGCGTTTTCCAACGCCTCCCACGACACTTCAAGCAGTCGCCGGTGCTGCGGGTCCATGATCGCGGATTCCTTGGCAGAAAGGCCAAAGAACTCTCCATCGAAATTCTGAAAGCCCTCCAATGGGGCGCTGGCGGGCACATAGTCAGGGCGGTTGATCTTATGCGCTGGCTCTCCTGCCGCAAGCAACTCGTCCTTGGTGTAGCTGCGGATCGATTCGATGCCGGCCTTAAGGTTCTCCCAATAGGCTGCGACAGTATCAGCACCAGGCAAATGCGCAGCCATACCAACAATCGCAATGTCGGTTTCAGCCACGTCGATGTCAGCTACAATCGCACTCATTAGATAAACCACATATTAGTAAAAACGTCACTGAATACTCGGAACCGATCACAAACCTATGTCATTTTCGGTTCATGATAAAGGCAATGTTATGCAAAAGGCAGGGTCAGGAAACCCTGACCAGTCTGTAGGGAATGGTGAGACTTCAATAACTTGCTATAGTCACACCATTCAAAAGAGTTGAAGTCAGATCGCTTCACACCCAGCATTTCCCATCAGGCTCACAACTGACAGATGCCGCCGTTTACGAATAGCGCGGCCTTGTGTTCTACGACCTCAAGGGCAAGATCGACACGCTGTTTCCCGGCCCGGTATAGCCAGCCCGGCCGATCAGCCCTTTGCCAAGATCAGGTCAATAATCCTGTCCTGTGCTGCCTCATCAAGATCGTGATATAGTGGCAGGCAAAGAACCTGCTCAGCGGCTTTGCTTGCAACCGGCAAAAGACCAGACGCGGCAGATGGCAGATTGCTGTAGGGTGCCAGTTCGGAGATCAGTGGATAAAAATAGCGGCGCGCAAAGATATTTTCGCCCTCAAGACGCGCAAAAAGCGCATCGCGATCAATGTGGTAATCGGGGCCAAGCAGGATGGGAAAGGCGTATGAGTTATGGCCCGTAACACCTGTTGGGCAAACGCAACGCAATCCGTCAACACCTTCCAGTCGTGCTGCATAGCGCCCGGCAACGGCGTGTCGCGCGGCCAGCACATCATCAAACCCGCCAAGCTGCGCAAGACCCACCGCGGCGTTGAATTCATTCATCTTGGCATTGGTGCCGATGTCATCAACAGATAACGCATCGGCAAATCCAAAATTTGCCAAACGGTCGATGGCAAGTTTCGTCTCGTGATCCCGCACGATCACAGCACCACCCTCAAAGGTATTGAAAACCTTTGTGGCGTGGAAACTGAGAACGGACATGTCACCATGCCGCAGAATGGACTGACCATCGCGGCGCACAGCAAAGGCGTGTGCCGCGTCGTATATCAACGCGATCCCATGCCGCTCTGCTATCTCAGCCAACCTGTCAACATCGCAAGGGGTGCCGAATGTATGAACCGGCAGAATTGCCCGGGTTTGAGGTGTAATCTGCGCCTCAACCTGCGCTGGATCCAGATTGAGCGTTTCAGGGTCGATATCGGCGAAAACAGGCGTCGCCCCCGACAAGCTGATGGCATGGGCGGTGGCCACAAAGGAAAAGGGCGTGGTGATCACTTCGCCGGACGTGACCCCCGCCTGCCGCATCGCCAGGATCATGCCCTGCGTGGCGTTAGAGACAACCGACAGATGCTCCACTCCAAGATATTCACTGAGTGCGGGTTCGAATCTTTGCAGTACTGGACCCCGGTTGGTCAGGATCCGGCTGCTCCAGATTTCTTCCAGTAAGGGCATCAAATCCGACAGGTCCGGCATCTTTGGCCGTGCGACATATGTAGGTGGCGGTTTCAAAACCGCCCCCCCTTTAGGACCAGGACGTGACGATTGGGCCAGACGTTGAAGAACATTAAGAAAAGATCACTTAGACTGAATCACCGGAATGGTGGCATAGGTTGGTTGGAGTCTCCACCTCTTTTCAGGCAAGCTATCATCAAAGAGCTTCGCCGCAACGCGCGCCGGGGGTTCTGCTGGGCTACAACGCGACCCGACAGTCAGCTCTCACAGAGTAGCCCTGTTGTTCACGCGAGAATCCCGTTAAGGTTTGTCGCAATGTGATGTTCACGCTGGGTTTCGGTGCAACCCACGATGAACAAGGATACGAGTTGTGTCGCCAGAGTGACCCGTGAGTTAGACGGGGCGCATTGGCAGAGTTAATGAGGAAACCGCGTCGGTATGAAGACTTATCTTGATATGCAAAACAGCAGCCCAATTGGGCTTTTGATGTTGGCAAGTAAGCAAAATCGTTATGGTCAAGGACCAGGCAAATCGCTTTAAGCTACGTCATTTTAGCAAATCACATTAAGATGGATCGAAACCTGAGCATTCCGACCAATGAACAAGAAATTTGACCTTTATACGGAGCATTTCGGCCTGACAGAACGGCCGTTTTCCGTGCTTCCTGACCCCAGTTTTCTGTACTGGACGGCGCAGCACACACGCGCCTATGCGATGCTGGAATATGGCTTGCTGACCCGCGCGCCGATCACACTGATCACCGGAGAGGTTGGAGCGGGCAAGACAACCCTGCTGCAACAGCTCATGCAAAACCTCGAAGATGACCTCACTGTGGGCCTGATCTCGAACGCCCATGGTGATCGAGGCGAGCTACTGCATTGGGTGCTGATGGCGCTGGATCAGAAACCAGAGCCAGGGGCGGGATATGTTGAGCTATTCGCAGCGTTCCAGGAATTCCTGATCGCAGAATATGCCCGCGGCCAACGTGTTGTGCTGATTTTCGATGAAGCCCAGAACATGACAAGTGAATCGCTTGAAGAGCTGCGCATGTTCACCAACATCAATTCCAACAAGGACGAATTGCTGCAACTGATCCTGATCGGGCAACCAGAGCTTCAGGACATGGTGCGCAAACCTGAAATGCGCCAATTCGCGCAGCGCGTATCGTCCAGTTTCCACCTCAAGCATATGGATGCCGCAACGGTCTATGAGTACATTCGACACCGCACAAAGATTGCTGGTGCAAGCAAAGTTCTGTTCAACAAAGCCGCAGCGGCATTGGTTTACGAGGCGACAGGTGGCGTACCACGTCTGGTCAACCAGCTTTGTGATCTGGCAATGGTCTACGCTTATACCGCCGGGGCGCAAAGTGTGACGGTAAAAACGGTGCAGGTGGTTCTGGATGACGGGACCTTCTTTGGCCGTACCGCGCAAGAACCTGAAGGGGTGTTATGAAATGATTGCCGACATCAAGTTCTTCATTTCCCTGTTCCTGCGGCGTGTCCATTATTTTCTTTTGGTGCTGGTCTGCATTACGGCGGCAGGCAGTTACCTCGCCGTGACATTGCCAAAAGTTTACCGCGCCGAAGCGCGCCTGCTGGTCGAGTCGCCCACGATCCCGGATGATCTGGCCGCCTCCACCGTACGTGCGGGATCAACCGAGGTTTTGGGGGCCGTCCGGCAACGGGTTTTGACACGCTCTAACCTGCTGGAAACGGCGCTCGAATATGACGTCTATGAAGACCCGTCCGACATGACGACCGACGAGATCGTCAAAGACATGACAGAACGTGTGCAGATTGGTGTACCCTTGAGCAGCGACGGCACGGGTCTTGTTCTGATCACGTTTGAGGCTTCATCCGGGAAAATCTCTGCCGATGTAACCAATGCGATCCTGAATCAGATACTTCAGCAGAACGTGGAAATCCGGACAGAAGCATCCGGTCAGACACTTGAGTTCTTCGAGCAAGAGGTTGCGCGGTTGAACGTCGAATTGGCGGAACAGGGTGCGCGGGTTTTGGAGTTCCAGCTCAAGAACCGAAATGCCTTGCCCGAAAGCGTCGAGTTTCAGCGCACACGCCTGACCGCATTGCAAGAACGGGTTTCGCAAATCAATCGCGAGTTTTCGTCGCTGTCAGACAGGCGCGCCCGTTTGACAGAACTTTTTGAGCAAACCGGGCGAATTGATTTGAGCGAAGCAAGCATGTCACCCGAGCTGCGCCAACTGCGCCAGCTTCAGGGTGATCTTGCCGCAGCCCTTGTGATCTATTCCCCGCAAAGCCCACGCGTCATTGCGTTGCGCACGCAGGTCGAATCTCTACAGGAACGCGTGAACGCACAAACCGGCCGCAATGCGCAAGCGAACGGCCTGTTGACTGCTTACTCCCTGCAAATCTCAGACATCGACGGCCAAATCTCTTTTCTTGCCGAGCAGAAAGAGCAGATTGAAGAAGAGATGGACAAGCTGATCGCGGCTATCGACGCCACACCAGAAAATGCAATCACTTTGGGCACGCTGCAACGCAGCTATGACAATATCAGCGAACAATTCGATCAGGCGACAGTCGCCTTGGCCGAAGCTCGCACAGGTGACCGGATCGAGGCATTGTCAAAAGGGCAGCGTATCGTCGTGATCGAAGAGGCAAGCGTCCCGGGATCACCTTTCGCACCCAACCGAAAACTGATCGTCGCGGGCAGTGTGACGGCAGGTGCCGCCGCCGGTGCTGCGCTAGTTTTTTTGTTGGTGCTGTTAAACCAGGGCATCATGCGGCCGGTTGAAGTCACCAATGCATTCGGCGCGAAGCCCTTTGCGACCTTGCCGTATCTGACAACGCCGCGCCAGACGCTGGTGCGTTATCTCAAGATTGCCTTCTCGATTGTTGCGGCGGCCATCGGTGTGCCGGGGGTGTTGTATCTCGTACACACGCAGATCATGCCGTTGGAAGTCATTATTGAGCGGCTAAGCAGCATGGTAGGGGCGTAACATATGGAACGTATTCGCGAAGCCATTGAAAAGGCGCGCCAAGAGCGCCAGTCCGCTGGGCCACAGCATCAAAACCAAAATGCGACGGCGGTCCCAAACCCGGCAACGGCAGCCGCTACGGACGATTGGATCAGCTTGCCGCAGTTTGAGGTAAAGCCCAAGTGGCTCAAACGTAACCGGATCATGACGCTAGAGGCGAGCCCGCAGGCAACGCCTTTCGATGTGATGCGCACGAAACTCCTGCATGAAATGCGCAGCAACAGCTGGCGCAGGGTTGCCTTTACATCGCCGGGAACAGAATGCGGGAAATCGACCGTTGTTCTGAATCTGGCCTTCAGCCTGGCCCGACAATCCGATCTGCGCGTTATGGTGATCGAGCTTGACTTCCGAACCCCGTCCATCGCGCGAATGCTGCGCTTGGGGGACGATACGAACTTTGCCAAGGTGCTGTCCGGTAACGCCCAGCCGCGCGACCATATTAAACGGTACAAGGCAGGCCTTGCTGTCGCTGCCAGCAAGGACACGCCCAATTCAGCAGAACTGCTGCACGGCACGAAGGCGGCCCATGTGATCGATGCGATTGAAGCGCAGTATCAGCCCGATATCATGCTATTCGACATGCCGCCGGTGCTGATCGCCGATGACACAATGGCGTTCATTGATCAGGTTGACGCCACCCTGTTGGTCGGTGCGGCAGAAGCATCAACCATCGATGATATCGGGCGCTGCAAACAGGAACTGGAAGCGCGCACCAATCTGCTGGGCGTCGTATTGAATAAATGCAGATACCCTGAAACCAGCTAGGGTCCTGACCCTAGGCAGCATTTCATGATCTAACCCAACGCTGGCGCAGCGCATCAACAGCCAATCCCGGCAGAATGATTGCACAAAGCGCATAGCGTTTCGCCAAGCGACGCGGGTTCGTGAGCATGCGCCAGGCCCACTCCAACGCCAGCTTGCGCACCCAGCTTGGCGCGCGGGTTTGTGTGCCCGCCAGAAAATCTAACCCGGCCCCGATTGACACAAAGCCCAATTGCGGCACGCGGGCGCGGCCACGTGCCGCAAAAATCTCTTGTTTTGGCGCGCCAAGCGCCAGATAGACCAGCCGCGCGCCCGTGGCTGCGACGTCATCCAGCAATTCATCCGCCATGGCACTACTTGGGTCAAAGGGGAACGGCGGTGCAAAGGTACCAACAATATTCACCCCCGGTGCGTGCGCCCTAAGCGCTTCCGCGGCAGCGGCCAATGCGTCTTGCGTGCTCCCAAGAAGGGCAACGGGGGTGTCGGTTTCGGTTGCAAGCTTTGCCATGGGCAAAACCATGTCAGACCCGGGAACCAATGACACCGGACGCCCGGCAAGCCGCGATAACCACACAATTGGGTTCCCATCCGCCACGACGAAATCTTGCGCGGCATAGGCATCGCGGAATGGCCCCGGATGGCGCAGCTTTTCCAGATGGTCGAGGTTGACCGTCGCCAGGGCAAACCCATCATGGTCCCGCAACCGGGCGCGGGCCAGGTCAAGCAAACTGTCTGCATCCGCAACATTCACGCCCAACTGAAACGCAGTCTTGCGGATGTTAATCACAAAGAGAGGGGGAGGAGTTTCAGACAAACGACAATGCACCCGGAAAATCTAACTTACCTTTCACTGCTTATGCCTGTGCTGGCCGCAAAAGTCAGTCCGGAAATCAACTTTTTGACGACCCACGTTGCAGAAGCCACAGACCGGTGAACATGATCAAGAGCGGGCCTGGTGCCTCAAGCAGAAAGTTCACCTTTACCGAGCCGAGTGCCGATGGCAGCTGCATGCCAAGCATTTGGTCGACGTTGTGAAACCCAACTGCACGGATCAGAACAAAGCCACTGACAAAGGCAGCGCCCAACACAGGCAGAACGGAGCGGCGTAGCGTGCCATGCAGAAGGAACAAAAAGAAGACACCGCTTGCAACAACAAACAAGCCAAGCCCCAGAATCATAAGCCCCTGAATTGTGCGTCGATCCTCGTACCACCCTTGTTCCAAGGCGACACAGCGCCCGATAACTGTCATGAATGATTGCAGATCAAGTTGCTTATTTACGGCAAGAAAGGCCAGTCCAATGGTGAGGCAACCCCAGAATATCTGCTCGCGTGCACGTGATACCTCTGGGAAAGGGCCACGATAGGCCGTCAGACCTGCAACAATTGCAGCGACAGCGTAGATGAAAACAGTTAGCCACCCCCAAACATTGGGGTCGCCGATGCCAGCTTCCCAGTTTTGGAACGCGCATTGGGCTATTGTCTGCGTTTCTTCCATATTGTTTCTGTCCCCGCCGGTATCGGCGTAATGTTGGCACAACCACCCGACAGAGATTTTTACGTAAGGGCTAGATATGTGATATTAGGCAAGCTAGGTTTTGGCAGAGTTCTGCGATCACAACTCCCCACGGGCTCCGCCTCCGATCATACTAGACGCAGAATGGTTTGTTGACCACGTTTTACGATTACGACAGGAACCAGATATGTCAATTTACAATATTGATCCAGAACGCTTGAGTATTGATGTCGACACGGCGCGCGCAGCCGCCGCACCCTTTGCCGAAGAATATCAAAGCGGTGAGCCATATCATCACATCTGTATTGATAACTTTTTGCCCGAAGCGGTCTTGCGCAAAGTGCAGTCCGATCTGGTCTCGCTTCAGGAAAACCAGGACAGCACGTCGTTTCAACGCGCCCAAGAGAACCTTAAGACACAGTATAATCCTGAACGGCTCCCCACTTATTCGCGCGAGCTGTTCCACGCCTTCAATTCGCGGCCGTTTCTGTTGTTTCTTGAAGAAATGACAGGGATCAAGGGGCTGATTCCCGACCCTTATTTTATTGGCGCCGGTGTCCACCGCGTCAGCAACGGCGGGCATCTGGATATCCATGCAGACTTTAACCTGCACAAGCAGATGTCGGTTGAGCGTCGGCTGAACGTGCTGATCTACCTCAACGATGACTGGCGCGAAGAGTGGGGCGGCTCGTTTGAGATCTGGGAAAATGATATGAGCGCAAAGGTCAAAAGCTTTGTGCCGATGTTCAATCGCATGTGCTGCTTTTCCACCGGATCAAACACATTCCATGGCAACCCTGAGAAGGTGAACCATCCTGATGGGGAGCCCCGGCAGTCCATTGCGCTTTACTACTACACCGCGACCTGGGACCCTAGCCGTAAAGAGCATTCGACGATCTTCAAGCCGCGACCAGGGACCGAAGACAAGGTGGACCGGCAGTTCAAGCGGCAGACGATGCTGGAAAACTGGCTGCCGCCTGTGATTTTCCGCAAGGTTTACCCACGCTTGGCCCGCCTCGGGTTTTGATCAACGCGTTGCGCGCTGGTGTGTTGGAAGGGCGGGAGTATCCTGTGCTGTCGCCTTTTGGCCCCGGCGCTGCCTGACGTGCAAATGCGGAGTTGGAAGCTTTTCATCGGTTACGCCCTCAGGTTTCGCGCGTTCTGATGCAGCTTGCGGACGACACCTAAGCAGCATACCAGCGATCAACCATGTAATTGGATTTATCGTGGCATTGGGAATCAGTTCCAGCACATTCACCGCAAGCATCAGGGCAATCCCATAGATAATATGCGGCTCCTCGAATTCCGCCTTTCGCTTCCGCCAACGCCAGAGCCTGAACAGCGGCAAAGTAAGAAGGCCGAATACACCGATGTAACCGATCCAGCCGGTCGCACCGATCACAATCACCCAGTATCCATCCGTCACTGAAATGTCTTCGCCGGTTTCACTGTCGAACACACGGTTGCGATCCCATGTGCCCCACCCCGCGATGGGTTTTTGCGATGCATGTTCAAGCAAAATCGCCTCGTTAAAGAAGCGGAAATCCAGTGATCTTGAGCGCTCCTCCTGAATGATCGCAGCATATCCCACCAGATCATCCGTTGGAATCTGATCCGCGGCGCGCAAAACGGGGTAGGTAAGAACAAGCGAAGCCGAAATCATGATGGCCCAGCCTTTCAAACGAATACCTGCGATCAGAATGATCGGCACAAAGACGACCGCAAATAAGATCGACCCCACGCTTTTGCACAGAAACAACACTCCAAAAAGATAAAGCAGGATGAACAGATAGCGTGCGCGTGCGCCAGCCAGCCGCCCTTTCAACAGTGCTGCTGCTGCAAGGACAGCAAGCGAGGTAAAGAACGCCACGGTAAGCCCGTGCCCCATAAAGACAACCGGCCGAAATCCGTCAAACCGGATCTGCTGGCCAAAGAGTTCCGGCAGGAAGCCATACACCCAACGATTGATCTGCGGACTCAGCCGCACCTCCATGAGCATGGGCACCGAATAGATCAGCGCCGCGATCACATAGATGGTCAGAAAGTTCTTTCGTGTCTCGGCGTTGTTGATCAGATTATAGCCCAACACAAAGGGGATCAGCGTCATCGCGTTGCGCAAGACACCCGCAAGACCGTCCTTCCATGACAGACCAGGTATGCCCATGGGCCCCCAAAACACCGGCTCTGTGTTGCTGATATAGGTCAGCAGTGGGGAGATCAGGAAAGCCAGGATGAGTATCGTGCCCACTGGCGATTGCGGAAAGAACTTGATCTTCTGTGGTACCATCAACAGGCACAACATCATGGCAACCACGCTTGGGAGCGTTTCCTTGTTCATCGTCGGCACCACCGGAAGATCGAAATACGTCTCCATCGGCAGGAACAAAAGCGCACCCAGCAATGACCACACCAACGCGCGATCAGCAGGCAATTTCTTGAACAGGACCGCCATGATCACGGGCCAGCTTAAAAGCATTACGTAGGCGAAAAAATTGGGCATCTGACCGGCGAACAAATAGGTTTTTCCGAAACGTCGTAACATGGCTGACGCTTGCTTGTCTCAATCGAATATAACGCAGATCGCCGATTTCATGCGCCGGGGTCGGTGTTTTTGTTGCTAATTTGGCCGCTGTCCTTCAGAATCCATGATGTGCCATTGTTTGCGGTGTATCGGTAAAAAATGAATCCTCTCAAGAAACACCTAACGAGTATTCTATCCGATGCAGGGAGTTTTCGGCGCAAGATCATTGCATCGGCGGCACTCTCGACGCTGGTATTCATCGTGCATCTCGTAACGCGGATCGTCTCGACCATTGTGTTGACGCGCATCCTGACACCCGATGTATTTGGTGTCTTCGCCGTCGTCATGATCTTTATCTACATCTTCGAGCAGTTCTCGGACATTGGGGTGCGTCCACTTATCCTCACCAAAGAGGGAGACCTTGATGAGGGCTTCCTGCGCTCTTGCTGGACCGCGCAAATTCTGCGTGGGTTGGTGATTTGCATACTCTGCTGCTGTGTCGCGGTCGGCATCAAACTGGGTCAGGGCGCCGGATGGTTCCCGGCCGAGTCAAGCTATAATGTCGCCGTTTTACCCTTTGCAATTGCCTGCATTAGCCTATCTTCGATTATCACTGGCTTCGCCTCAACGTCGCGGTTCATCTACGAGCGGGACATGAATTTCCGCCTGATCAGCATTGAAAATCTGATCCGGGCCGTTTTGTCATTGACCATCACGATTTCATTGGCCCTTTGGCTGCGCAGCATCTGGGCATTGGTCTTCGCTTTTCTCATCGGGGCGGTGATACAGGTGATCTTCAGTTTTGCGCTTTATTCCGGACCAAAGATGCGTCTGAACTGGGATCGGACCAACCTCAAACTCATCGTCGATCGGGGCAAATGGATTGCAGGGCAATCTGGCCTGACAGCAATTCTGCTGGTGGCGGACCGGTTTGTGCTTGGTTTTGCGATGTCGGCAAGCACCTTCGGATTTTACTATGTGGCCCGCCAGATCGTGGACCTTGTTGAGATGTTTCTGGGCTCCGTACATGCGCAGATGGGCCTTCAGGTCTTCACCGAGTTGCAAAAGAATGATGATGTGGGTGTCTGGCGCCGGCGGTACTATCGCTACAGGTTGCTTTTTGATGGGCTGTCGATGCTTGGCGCGGGTGGGTTGATGACCTTTGCACCTACGCTTGTTGGGATTGTCTATGATGATCGCTATGCTGACATTGCCCCGATCATCCAGATACTCGCGGTTGGTATGGTTTTGGTCGGCCCCGGCCTGTTGCGCGAGGCGTTCGTGGCCGAACGACGCCTCAAGGAAATGACCAAACTAAGCCTGGTGCGTGCGGTAACGATTTGGGGCGGTTTGTTGACTGCGGTCTTTGGGTTTAAGTCGATAACTGCCGGGCTGGTCGTCATCGCGCTGCACAGAACGCCTGAAATCACGATACTTCTGATCAAAGGCCGCCGTGAGGGCTGGGTTTCCCTGCTGCATGAAATCAGGCTTTTGCCACTTGTACCGGTTGGCGCGGTGATTGGCTGGGGGTTGGCGGCAGCAATGGCGGGCTTTATGTGACCTCGACTGCCCATGGTGGCACGCTAATGCAGTTTGCAGAGTAAGGAATGATATTTGGACAAGGGAGCAGTTTACGCAATGTCTGACACTCCAAAGGCTAGCGCATCACCCGTGACGGCAGATCAATACGAGATTTCAGCGACTGAGCCCGATTGGTCGCGCGAGGATATTCGGATGTTCTGGGATCCAGGTTACAAATTGCTCCGTGCCATTCGCCGTTATCAACGTGCGAAGGTTCGCGGAGGGCCGCTGGCTTGGCTGTTATGCAAACACTGGGTCATCGTCCACCGGTTCTGGTCGATCATGACCCAGTCAGAGATCCATTTGCATACGCAGATCGGTGGCGGGCTCCGCCTGCCACATCCGACGGGGATTGTCATTCATCAGCATGCCAAGATCGGGCCCAACTGCATGATCTTTCAGCAGGTCACTCTTGCGTCTGCGGTGGAACTTGGCGGGCATGTTGATCTGGGCGCCGGCGCCAAGATCATGGGTCCGCTGAAGATCGGCGATCATGTTACGGTGGGCGCCAATAGTGTTGTGACCCGCGATATCGAAAGCGGCCAGACAGTCGCTGGCGTCCCGGCCCGGATTTTGGAGCGTTAGGACAACCGTAAGGGCGCGCGTTTCTGTCCTGTCAGCCGGTTCAATATCTTACGCTTAAACGACACTGATTCCAGAAACTCTGTATCCCGGTCAAACAGGCGGCCATTGAGGATCGGGTCATGCCAAAGCGCCAACCGCACCCCCCATTTGGCGGCATCTTCAGGATCAATCCCGTCAGGAACGCCCATCTGGGTTTTTAATGCGCCGGGAATCCAGTCATTGATGACGATGTCGGGGAACCGGTCACCCAAATCGGCAACCATTGATTTCGTCAGTATCCGCGCAGCCCCCTTGGTGACGGAATAGGCTGCCGCTGTGGGTGCGGGATGTACATGCGCAAATGTGCTCAGGTTGATGATCCGCCCATATCCACGCGCGACCATGCCGGGTAAGACCGCGTGGCAACAGTGAAACACACCACCAAGGTTGATGTTCACCGACTGCATAAAGCTTTCCGGTGTTTCATCAAGGATATCGCGGCGCGGATAAACAGCCGCGTTATTGATCAGGAGTGTTGGCGTGCCCGCGGCCTCTTCGATTTGCGCAAAGGCTGCGGCGACAGCAGCAGGGTCAGCGACATCTGCCGTGACAGGCCGAAACTTGTCACCCAGTTCCGCTGCCAGCTCTGCGAGGGGGGCAGCGCGCCGGCCAATCCCGGCGACCTGAACACCTGCGGCAACAAGCTGGCGACAAAGTGCGCGACCCAGTCCAGCGCCCGCTCCGGTCACTACCGCCAAGCCATTTCTGATATCCTGCGAGTAATCGGTCATGAAGCCACATCATCCTCTCTGGCCCGCAATTTCCTGTCGGTGATGATATCGGCCACCCGCAAGGCATTGGCGGCAATTGTCAGGCTAGGGTTCACACCCATTGATGTTGGCATAAAGGACCCGTCCGCAACATAGAGATTATCCAGATCATGTGCCTTGCAATCTGGGTCCAGCACAGACTGCGCCGGATCATCGCCAAATCGCAACGTGCCAATGGGATGACCCACATTGACCACCGGTTTGATCGACAAGAACATCATCCGCCACCATCCTAGGCGTCTGCGAATGACCCGCCGCAGGACGCTCTGCCGGGTGGGGATGTCGTGACCGACGGTATAGTGAAACGTAAAGACCTCTGGGTCCTTGTCATTCAGCACAACCCGGTTCTTTGGCTCCGGGAACACCTCCATCTGCGCCACGAAAACATCGGCATTGCCAAAGAGTTTTGCCGCCGCCAATGCCGGGATACTCAGCAGTTTTTTCAATCGCGTGAACCGCGCAAAGCGGGACCGGGCGAACTGCATTGTCAGAAAGTGCAGGATCGTGCCATAGGTCGCCTCATACCCCATGGATTGTACAAGACCGAGGCGTTGGCCTTTATTGAGGTAGAAATCTCTGGTCGATACGGCCCGACTGTTGCCGATGGGTCTTCCCCCACGCCTCGGCCAGACCGCAAAGAAGTTGTCGATGTGAAACATCAACCCGCGCCCGACCCAATCGCTTGAATTGGCGCAGCCTTTGCCCGATTGACCGGGTGAGCGCAGCAATAAGGTGGGCGACCCGAAAGCGCCTGCCGCCAATAGATAGGTTTCAGCCTTCAGAACCGCAGTTTCATCATGCTGGTTGACGCGCACCCCGGTAACGGTGCCCGGTTTACTCTCAATCAGCTCTTCAACATCACAACCTGACAACAGGCGGGCATTTCCGCTCGCCAGCGCAGGCTCAACCCCGGCAGAGCGCCCGTCCATCTTGCAGACACGCGGGCATTTGCCGCCAAGGCAATTTGCGCAACCGTCCACCCGTTTTTGCGCGATATGGGAATAGTAGGGATGCAAGCCGCGCGCCCGTAGATCATCCATCATCGCGGATTCTTCTTGTGTCAGCGCGGGCGGGGGGCGCAGTTTTGGCGATGGAACGTCCGAAAGGGCGTCACTATCACCACGCACATACAGCAGATCCTCGGCCTGATCAAAATACGGCAGGAAGTCTTCAAAGCCGATGGGCCAGCCACCTGTTGGATGTGCGACGCCGTCCGCCTCATCCAGATCATGCGGTTCAGGCCGTTCCAGTGCAGCTGCATAAAACACCGACGATCCGCCAATGCCGCTACCAAGTGGTGCAAAATAGCGCTTGACCGAATCCCCATCATGTTCCTCAACCCGCTTGGGCCAATAGCCACGTAATGTCCGGGCCAGCGGGTCATCGATATGATCGCGATAGGCCTGTTGCTCGGTCCGATACCCAGCCAGCCCTTTTTCAAGGAACAAGACAGACAGCCCGCGCTCGGCCAATCTGCGACCCGCCATACCGCCACCCATACCAGCGCCAATAATGATAACGTCCCAGTCCTGCTTTGTTGCATCTTGTAGGCTCATCTCGGTCGCGGTCATCGTCCACGGCTCCACGATGTTTCGCCTTTGCGTCGCACAGCAATGCTGACGCAAACATAGGTCACAAAGCCAACAGGATCAGAAACGGCCAGCCGTATCAGAAGGCCCAAGGTCAGGGGGGGTTTGCCTTCACGATCCAGAATACCGGGATAAAGCTGTTCCAACTCGGCGACGCCTGCGTCCTGTCTGCGCCGCACGCGAACCAGAGCTGAGAAACCTTCAACCAAGGGCCACGTGTAAGAGGTTGACACACGAACCCGTTCTTCGGGCGTGAACTGTAGACGCACAAAGGTGTCGTCAGAAATGATTGGTGGAAAGGCATCCCAACGCGCGCGCCCACTGGCATTTACAGCAAAAAGCCCGGCCCCCGGCACGCCTGCGGTCATGAAGGGCAAGCGTGTCCAGATGCGGCCATAGGCCCGCGTGATCCGGCTTTTGGCTCGGGTAACAACCATGGTACCGCTGGCATAGGCGGGCACATCTCCCTGCAATGCCTTAGCAAGCTCGCTTAGAAGACCTGGCGACATCACGACATCCGCGTCCAGATAGGCCCTGATGTCCCCCGTCGCTACCGCATCCGCCCGGTTGAGCGCCTGTGGCTTCCCACCTTCCGGGGCATCTAGAACGTCCAGCTGCCAGCCCCTTTTGGTAAACTGCGCCTCATAGCCACGCGCAATCTGTACCGTCGCATCGGTACAGGCGTTGGCAGAGACGATCACCTGGACGGGTTGCACAGTTTGTTGCGCCAGCAAACCTTCAAGGCAGGCACCAATGTAGCCTTCTTCGTTATTGGACGGGATGATCACAGAGATTGCTAACATGGTCTTTTGTATTCAACCTTTTGAACAGTGCACGATATGTGGGGCAAGAAGACCAGACAGAAGGAGAGCCAATATCGACATCAAACACATCACAACAAACCAAGACATGCGCGACCTTATTGGCAGAAGTACGGCCTCGCCACCCTCATCATACGGCTTTTTGCACCCTGGGCAGTTGTCGTACCTGCCCAAAATTGTCGCACACGTCCCTGCATCAGGCTGTGGCGCTCCGGACTCGTGTTGAAAAAGCTGGTATTCTCAGCCAGACTGTCACATCTGGATTGTAGGCTGCCAGTGACCATTAGTATCGATAACCAGTGATTTGAAAGGCTTTGCGCCCATGAACTTTCTTTCCAAACTGAAAACATCTCTGAAAAATGCGGCCCTTGTTGGTGCATTGGGTATTGCAGCGGTTCCTGCGCAGGGCGCAGGTCACGAAGATAGTGAACGGCGCACCTTTATCTTTGGGCACAGTCTGATCAACAACGGATCTGCGCGCTCTGCTGTGCCCTATTGGATGGTGCAATTCGCCGGTGCGGATCAGAAGCGGTTCAAATTTGCCGGGCAGTATGGGTTTCACTGGGATCATGCCAACAACCTGCCACCGGAATCCGACTGGGGTTTTGATGGCGCGCCCGCATTCTGGGATCACAACCTACAGAGCTTTGCCAGTGCGGGGTTTGACTCCATCCTCTTTACCCCGGTGAATTTTGTGCAAAACGAAAGCCCGACGGCTAATCTGGATTGGGCGGGTGGCTCGACCGCCGGGATCACACTCCGGGTAATTGATTGGGTTGCTGCACAGGAACCTGGGATCGAGGTCTTCATCTATGAAAACTGGCCCGAAATGCAGATCAACAGCTTTCCGCCGACCACCGGAGAGTTTGACGACTACAACGCCTTTGTTCTGGGCGGGTTCAGTGACTGGTGGGACGCATACCACGATGCCCTACAGGATGCGCGCCCGGACTTGCAGATCACATCGATCCCCGTCGGCCCGATCATCGCAAAGATGATCAGCCAGACATCATTGCTGTCTGGTATGTCCGTGACCGATTTTTACAAAGACGGCGACCCACATGGAACTGACACAACATATTTCCTTGCAAGCTTGATCACCTATGCGGGCATGTTTGAAACAGCGCCTCCGGCAGGCATCAATGTGCCCAACGGCATCCACCCTGTTGTCAAGGCGAACTACGCCGGTATCTCGCAATTCATTGCCGCCGAACTTGGCGTAGACTGAGTTTCAAATGCAATTGGGTAAACACGCGGCCGTTTTCAGATGCCTGCCATTTTTGCCAGCACCAGCGCTGGCAAGGATAAGCCCGCCCTCCGCACTACTACGACAACATTGAAGCTGGTCCGTCACGATGCCCAAACGCATGAAAGTCCTTGTCGTTGCCGAAGCAGCCAACCCTGAATGGGTCAGTGTACCACTGGTGGGTTGGTCACTTGCCAATGCCTTGCGCGAGGTCGCTGACGTTCACATCGTCACGCAGATCCGCAATCGCGATGCCTTCAAGCGTGCAGGTCTGGTCGAAGGCGTGGATTTCACTGCTATCGACAGCGAGGCCATTGCCGCCCCGATGTATAAGGCAGCCAATGTGCTGCGCATGGGAGATGGCAAAGGTTGGACGACGCTTACCGCGATTGATGCGCTGACCTACCCCTACTTTGAACGGCTGGTGTGGAAACGCTTCGGCAAAGACATTCGTGCGGGGGGCTATGATATTGTCCATCGGGTGACACCGCTTTCCCCAACAACGGCCTCACCTCTCGCGGCCAAGGTCGCGCGGGCGGGCGTGCCTTTCATGCTTGGGCCGCTCAATGGTGGTGTGCCGTGGCCGCAAGGCTTTGAGTCCGAGCGCAGGCGCGAGCGGGAATGGCTGTCTTATGTGCGCAGTGCCTATAAACTTAATCCGCAGCGCAGACGCATGTTGCGTAGTAGCGCTGCCATTCTCGCCGGATCGCGCCATACGGCAAGTGAATTGCCGGATTACGCGCAGGACCGTGTGATCTGGTTGCCTGAGAATGCGATCAATCCGACGCGCTTTAACCTTTTGTCGGCACAAGACATCACCGGTCCGATCAGAGCCTGCTTTATTGGACGCCTTGTGCCTTACAAAGGACCGGACATGTTGTTGGAGGCAGCCGCTGAACCGCTGCGTGATGGCGGTCTCGTGCTTGACCTGATCGGTGATGGGCCAATGCGCCCAGCGCTTGAGGCGCAGGCAAAGGAACTTGGCATCAGCAACGTAGTCACCTTCCACGGCAATCTGCCGCATGAAGATGTTCAGTCTGTCGCGGCCAAGGCAAACCTGTTGACCTTTCCATCAATCCGCGAATTTGGCGGCGGCGTCGTTCTGGAAGCGATGGCGCTGGGCGTTGTGCCGATGGTCGTCGACTATGCAGGACCGGGGGAATTGGTCACGGATGACGTGGGCTTCAAAGTCCCAATCGGTACCCGTGCCGAGATCGTGTCTGCATTCGCGGCAAAGCTAAACGCCGTGCTGAACGATCCCTCAGGCCTGCCCATCCTTGCAAAGGCGGCGCATACGCGCGTTCAGGATGCCTTTACCTGGCAGGCAAAGGCACGGCAGGTTGCGCAAGTCTATGACTGGGTCGTTGAGGGCGGGGCGAAACCGGTTCTGTTATGATTGATCAGGTACGCCCATATTTGTCTTCGAACCGCACGATATCGTCCTCGCCCAGATAGCTGCCTGATTGCACCTCTATCAGGTCCAGTGGGATCTTGCCGGGGTTTTCGAGCGCATGAATTTCGCCCAGCGGAATATATGTCGACTCGTTCTCGGACAGCAGGATCGTTTCCTCACCGCGGGTGACTTTGGCACAACCACGCACAACGACCCAGTGTTCAGCGCGGTGATGGTGCTTTTGGACGGATAGTTTGGCACCGGGGTTCACGGTGATCCGCTTCACCTGATGCCGGTCACCAATGTCGATGCTGTCGTATCTCCCCCAGGGGCGATAGACCACACGGTGATGATCCAACTCGGGGCGATCTGCTGCTGTCATCTTTGCGACAAGCGCCTTGATCTCATCGATCCTGGCTTTGGGGGCGACAAATACGGCATCCTTCGTCTCGACCACCACCATATCCTGAAGCCCCACCGCAGCGACCATACGGCTACCTGCGTGAATATAGTTACCAGAGCCGTTCAAACTGAGGACATCGCCGATCTCGCAGTTGCCATCCGCATTTTTCTCGGAAGCCTCCCACAGGGCAGACCAAGACCCAATATCACTCCAGCCTGCATCGATTGGCAGGACAGCGGCGCTTTCGGTCTGTTCCATAACGGCATAATCGATGGACTCGTCAGGGCAGGCCAGAAATGCGGCTTCGTCAAAGCGCAGGAAGTCCATGTCATCCGCCTTGCCGGCATAGGCATCGCGGCACGCCGTCATAATATCAGGGCGGAACCTTTCCAGCTCTTCAAGATAGCGGCTTGCGCGGAACAAAAAAATGCCGCTGTTCCAAGAATAGCCACCTGTCGACAGATATTCCTCTGCGGTGGCCAGGTTTGGCTTCTCGACAAATGCATCAACAACCAAAGCATCGCTCCCTGCTATGGCATCACCCGCACGGATGTAGCCATAGCCTGTTTCAGGGCGGGATGGTGTGATTCCAAATGTCACCAATTTGCCGGATTGTGCCAAAGGCAGGGCCGCATCGACAGCGGCTGTAAACGCGGCGGGATCGCTTAGCTTGTGATCTGCTGGCATGACCAACAACACGGGATCGTCGCCATCAGACCCGGCGTGCAAGGCGGCCAAGGCAATCGCAGGAGCAGTATTGCGGCCTATAGGTTCTAGCAAGATGCGCGCACCGTCCTGCCCCATCTGCCGTATCTGTTCAGCGGCAAGAAAGCGGGTTTCCTCATTGCAAATCACTAACGGCGACGCACAGTGTAACGCTGACGTACGCGTGACCGTTGCCTGCAGCATCGTGACCTCGCCATCAAGTGCGAGGTACTGTTTGGCATAGTGTTTGCGCGAAAGTGGCCACAGACGTGTGCCGGAGCCACCTGCAAGAATGACGGGCAGAATAGCGGCTGAAGGGCTTTGGGTTGTTTGGGGCACGAAAATTCAACTCCTGATATACGCGTCATCGGCGCGGACACCAAAGTACCGTCAACCACGACCAACAAAAAACCTTTGCAGCGCGACTCGCCACGCCTCATGCTTAGTTGAAAACGGAGAATCTCACCAGTTCGACTCACCAGGGTAAGGAAAAACTGACTTTAAGTAAGGCAGCGACCATAACACACTGGTTCCAATAGAGCGACAATATGAAACCATAGGCGCTATCATATACTCAATTGGCCAAAAAATTAACGAAGTGTGAACGAATTGGACTTTTTTTATGGCGGTTTGGCCACTATTATCTGTAAGGGTGGGCAGTGGCGTTTTGAAGTCAGTGTCTTGTAACACATCGGTTAAATGGAACGCCTGTTTATACGTTCCTTGATAAAGTTAGTGTCGCAATTCTTGGGCACGTGTTGGTTAGAAACGAGTGAAAAATTGAAAATGGCTACGAATTTTCCCAGTGCATCCAAGCACACGAAATCACGCCCCATAACATCCCCCATGTCAGAGGTCGGCGTCTACGAAGTGGGCTTCAAGCGGCTATTTGATGTCATCAGTGTTGCTTTGGCGCTTCCGATCCTTGCACCGTTGATTGCCGCCTTGGCCTTCCTTGTATCTCGCGATGGCAGCAGCGCGTTTTACATGCAGGAACGCGTCGGTCGTAACGGCCGAATCTATAAGATCTGGAAACTGCGGACGATGGTCGTGAACGCGGACCAGCAGTTGCAAAAGTATCTGGACGAAAACCCTGATGCAGCCGCCGAATGGGCGCTGACACAAAAGCTTAAGAACGATCCACGGATCACATCTCTTGGTCATTTACTGCGCAAAAGCTCGCTTGATGAGCTGCCGCAGCTTTGGAACGTGTTGATTGGCGACATGAGCCTTGTTGGCCCGCGCCCTATGATGCCCGAGCAGATCGATATGTATCCAGGTCGCGCATATTATACGCAACGCCCCGGCATTACAGGCAGCTGGCAGGTGTCGGAACGGAACCAATCCAGCTTTGCTGATCGTGCACGCTTTGATACGGACTACGTCGCAAGATTGTCGTTTGTAAATGACATCAAACTGCTGTTCGCGACCTGCCGCGTTGTCGTTAAAGGGACCGGTTACTAAGCTGGCCCAACCCGAACTTCTTACCAGCAGGTGTTGCATGCTCTTGCTGGTAAACAAACCAGCTGGTCCTTGCAAAGATCGGCACGTCCGCTTTGCTGTTTGCGCCCGCTCTCGGACTGGCGCGAAATGGGCAGAAGTATCAAGATTTGCGGCATATTTGGCACGTGGCCGCGTTTTTCGATGTGTGCTAGCGTTTTGATCGCCGTGATTGACGTTAACATCAATACAGTGCTGGGGCGTCCTGTGCCCGTGTTCCTAACTAGTCAAAAGGCCATGTCATGACCCGAATTACCACCTTTCTAGGGCTTCTTCTGAGTCTCGTATTTTTGTCTACTATGACCGTCGCACAGAGTTACCGGGTTCAGCCGGGCGATACTCTCGCCATCGAAGTGATTGAGGATTCCAGCCTGAACCGGACCGTTCTGGTCACACCTGATGGGCGCATTTCGCTACCTGGCGCTGGCGTGCTCCGGGTGAGCGGGCGCACAATTGAACAAATCCAGGCCGTTTTGGCAGAACGCCTGTCGCCAAACTTCGTCAGCCCCCCAAACGTCTTTGTCGGTGTATCGGCGCTTGCACCAGAGGATGAAGACCCACCTGTACGCCGTATTTATGTTGTGGGCGAAGCCACGAACACCGGGCTTATTGAGGTCGTACCTGGCGCAACTCTGATGCATGCCATTGCCCAATTCGGCGGGTTTACCAACTTTGCCGCGACCAAGCGTATCCAGCTGCGTCGCGGTTCTGAAATCTTCGCGATCGATTACGAGCAAATCCTGAATGGCAGCAGCAACAATGGTGCTATTGTCCTGCGCCAAGGTGACGTCATCGTCGTGCCGCAGCGCAAGTTATTCGAATAGGCCAATCACCCCAAGCTGCCGTTGGGGGGCGGTTGAATATGAAACACGTCGATAAGTTCTTTGTCCTGGCCTGCCTTTGCCCAACCGTCGGCATAGCGCAAGAGGCGGAACCGGGGGGTGTGTTTTTCACATTTGACGTCTCGCAGGAAATCGAAGGCAGCACTGACCGCGATCTTGTCAGCGAAGAAGCCGAGGATGGCTTTGTCAGCACAACTTCACTGCGCTTTGAGGCCGTCACGGAGACCCGCACCCAACGCCTTGCGTTTGGACTAGGGACCGATCTTCGGGTCGATGAAGACGAATTTACACTCGACGGCAACACTGTTGACCTCACCTATACCCGGACAAGCGCCGACGCGGCGCTTGAGATCTCTGCCGAATGGCGCCGTGCAGATATCTCTTTCTTGCGCGATATCACGGACTTCATTGGTGACGATGGGGTGATTACGCTGCCCGACGACATTGACGAACTTACGGGCTCCGGGTTCCGCAATACATCAACATTTGCGGCATCGCTGAGTTGGGGCGAAACAGCACCTGTCGGCTATTCGCTTGATATGAGTGTGGAAACGCTGCGCTACGAAGACGCAAGCGTAGCGCTTCTGGATGCAGACTCAGCCTCGCTGGACGCCCATATGCGCCTGAACCTGAACGAAGTGACCACAGCAGATATCGCCCTCGGTTTTGAGCGGCTTGAAGAGGCCGGCGAAGCCGCGGAAAACACACAATCGCTATCAGCTGCGTTGACCTTTGATCGGCCCTTGGGCGATCTGACAACACGGGTGACCGCTGCGCGCAGTGATGATGACGAAACGTTCTGGGCTGCAACGCTGGAGCGCAGCTTTGCCGTTCCGGGTGGACGCTTCGAAGGCGTATTGGGTTTTGCACAAGATGAAGTCGGCGACGCACAAGTTACGGCGCGATTGGGATATGACCGCGACATACCTTCTGGCCTCATCTCGATCAGCGCGGAACGCGACGTTGGCGCAGGCGCCAGCGGCAGTACCACGACTCTGCAGGCGAGCTACGAACGTGACCTTTCTCCGATCAGTGATGTACGCTTCGGGTTTGATTTTGGCCAGGCAGAAGAATTTGGAAGCGACAGCATAATAGCGACAGGCGGCGTGTCGGTAAGTTACGGGCATGCGTTGACCCCTTTGTGGGAACTAAGTGTTGGTGCCCGTGCCGATGCGCGTGATGATGACGGACTGCGCACCAATAGTGGGACCGTCTTTCTGACGCTTGATCGGATCTATTCCTGGCGACCCTGAGACAGTGTACCCCGGCCCTAGAGACCGGCAGGCTGCTCAACGATCCGGCTCATAGCGCGCCGCGCAATAAGCCAAAATTTGCCTCATTGTATCTGATGTGCTTACAATGGATTGGAGATTCACGTAGAAATGTTATGGTTTTCTTCAAGTATAGGGAAAATTCCACGATTTTTTCATTCAGCGTTAAAGGTAAGTTAACGAATTGAGCGCAGCCTCGACAGAATAGAGACAAATTTCTGCCTCGATTTCTTGGGAAATTAGATACACGTGGAAATTGACCCGCGTGATTCTAGAGCAATCCATCAGGAGCACGAATGCTCATCTTGTACATCATATTGGGAATTGCCTCTGGTTTGATTGCAGCCATAGCAGCCGTTGTTGCTGGCGCAAATCTGCTTTCCGCATTCCTAGCTTATGTACTTGCTGGAAGCGCCGCTACCGTCCTGTGTATCTGCTGGTCACTCGCGCCACGCCGGAGTCGGGCCGCCAAGAATGCCGTTACCCAGCGCAGCTAGTTGTTCTGTTCCTGTATCTGGTGGACGGATTTAAGGCGACGCTAGTTGGACCTGAAGCCCTCATTTTGTAAACATTTGGTGGGGCCTGAGGCCGGTAAGCGTATTCAAGCGCCTTGCAAAGTTGGAGGGGTCCAGAACGTCGGCGAGGTGACTGTGAAGCTGATCGTGGCTGTCGTCGCTGACGTTTCACGACAGGGAATGGCTGGGGCGCGCTTCAGCTTTTGTTCAGTCCTTCGGCGGCATCAGAGCGTTGGCATCAGTTGTTTCCGGCGCCAGTTCCTCAAAATCAAAGTTATCTAGCCGATCCGCTCGCTTACCCGCCCGTGTTGCCGCCGTCAGCACGCCGGACACATCGTCGCCTGCCTGCCGCAGGTGGGTTTCCAATTTGCCTGCTTTCTCGCCGATGATCTCTACATCGCGGTGCAGCATCCGCAGCGCCTTGCGGATTTCACCGGCCTGTTCGCGCATACGCGCATCTTTGAGGATGGCGCGCATGGTGTTTAATGTCGCCATGCACGTTGTGGGGGACACGATCCAGACACGGGCGTCAAAACCAGTGCGCACTACGTCAGGCAGGCGCGCATGAAGTTCGGCATAGACGGCCTCGGAAGGTAGGAACATAATCGCGCCGTCCGCTGTTTCACCCTCGATGATGTAGCGCTCTGCGATGTCCTTGATGTGCTTGCGCACTGCGTTCCCCAGATCGCGCAGGGCAATTTTTTGCAGCTCTTGCGTGTCAGCCGCGGCATAGGCTTCGTAAGCTTCGAACGGGAATTTGGCATCAATTACGATGGGGCCGGGCGGGTTTGGCAGATGCACCAGACAATCCGCACGTTTGCCGTTCGACAGCGTATATTGCAACGCGTAGCTGTCGGTTGGCAGCGCCTTGGACACGATATCATTCAGTTGGATTTCGCCGAACATCCCGCGGCGCTGCTTATTCGACAGGATATCCTGCAAGGACAACACGTCTCCTGACAGCTTTTCGATATTTGTCTGGGCCCTGTCGATGGTGGCCAGCCGTTCTTGTAGTTCTGTCAGGCTTTTTGTTGTCTTTTCGGACGACCCCGCCAGCGTGTCTTTCATCCGTTCCTGCATTTCGGACAGGGATCGCGCTGATTTTACAGCATTGTCTGACAGCCGATCTGCCATTTGGGCCTGTACCTCGGCCAGTCGCGTTTCCATGGTTTGTACGACTTTGACCTGCGCATTGGCCTGTGCGTCACTGACGGTCTGGATATTACCGGCCAACTGGTGCTGGCCCTGGCCCAGAGCATGTACGTCTTGTGACAGGCGCCCGACCTGTGCAGCAACATATTGCACTGCATCTGTGGATTTGCCCGCGCGACGCACGGTCATAATCAGCAGGATCAGGACAAGAACCGCCACAGCCCCGGCGATCGCCACGGCCAGCGTCAGCGGATCGTTCAGATCAATCAAAGTGTCGCCAACCTGGATCATGTGCGTCCGAACAGACGTTCAATATCGGCCAGCTTAAGCTCTACATAGGTCGGTCGCCCGTGATTGCATTGCCCTGACAGGGGGGTTGCTTCCATCTCGCGTAGCAGGGCGTTCATCTCGGCGGCCTGCATTCGGCGGCCGGACCGGATGGAGCCGTGGCAGGCAACTCGGCTCAGGATCGCTTCGATCTTCGATTGTATTGATGCGGTTTCATTTTGATCCGTCAATTCATCCAGAATGTCGCGGATCATAGCAGTGGCGTTCACTTCGCCCAGAATGGCGGGCGTTTCGCGGACGGCAATTGCGGCGCCGCCGAAAGGTTCGATCGTCAGGCCAAAACGGCCGAGGTCAGCGGCATGTTCCAGCAAATGGTTGGCTTCGCCTTCCGTTAGTTCAATAATTTCGGGGATCAGCAGGGCTTGCGCGGCAACGCCGTTTTCGGCTATCTGCGTCTTGAGTTTCTCATAGACCAGCCGTTCATGTGCGGCATGTTGATCCACGATCACGATGCCCTTTCCCGTCTGGGCGATGATATAGTTCTCATGCACCTGTGCGCGGGCGGCACCCAGCGGCAGGTTGTCGGGCACATCCTCGACCACCGGTTCAATCCGGGCAGAGGGCGCTTCGGAAAGCCCCGGTGCCTGTGCCTGAAACGTCATGGATCGCGCGCTGAAACTTGGCCTGTCCATTTGATAGACACGCGGTTCGGTTGGTTCCGGTGTGATCGCGCCCAGTGTTGCGCTGGCAACAGTGGTTGAGGCGCGATGCCCGGCTTCGGCCAGTGCGTGACGCAGCCCGGAGATGATCAAACCCCGCACGGTGCCGGGGTCGCGAAAGCGGACCTCTGACTTTGCCGGATGCACGTTGACATCCACCAGTGTCGGGTCACAGTCGATAAAGAGTGCGGCCACAGGATGCCGATCACGCGACAGCACATCCATATAGGCTGCGCGCAACGCACCCAGCAACATTTTGTCCCGCACGGGCCGTCCATTCACAAACAGATATTGCGCCACCGCAGCGCCGCGTGAATAGGTGGGCAGGGCGGCATAGCCGGTCAGGTGAAACCCTTCGCGCACCGTATCAATGCGCAGTGCGTTTTCGGCAAAATCCTTGCCCAGCACTGTGCGCAACCGCCCGTGCAAAGCGTCAAACAGATCGCCAGTTTCCGCGTCGGCCCGGAACATCGTGCGGCTGTCGCCCCCGGACGTATCGCGCAGGATGAATGTTGTGAATGGTTCGGCCATCGCCAGCCGCTTGATGACATCCGAAACCGCCTGCGCCTCTGCCCGGTTGGTGCGCAGAAACTTTAGCCGGGCAGGGGTAGCATAGAACATGTCGCGCAGGGTGATAACTGTGCCGGCGGAGAGGGCGGCAGGCTTTACCGCTTCCACCTGCCCACCCGCCACGCTGATCGTGGCCCCATTGCCACCTGCGGTACGCGATGTGATCGACAAACGACCCACCGCGCCAAGCGAGGGGAGCGCCTCGCCCCGGAAACCAAAGGAAGTGATATTCAGAAGATCGGACCCATCGATCTTTGATGTGGCATGGCGGGCCAGCGCCAGCGGAAGATCTTCTGCATCCATGCCGCATCCATCATCGGTGACGCGGATCAGTGTCTTGCCACCATCGGCAATCGCGACTTCGATCCTGGTTGCGCCAGCATCAATACTGTTCTCGACCAATTCCTTGACCGCCGAGGCGGGGCGTTCCAGCACCTCGCCCGCCGCAATCCGGTTGATTGCGGCGTCATCAAGCTGCCGGATGACAGGCTGCTGCTTTATCTGGGGGTCTGCGATGGCCATGCCACAAGTTGTAGCATGGCAGGCAGCGATTCTGCGAGAGGCTATTGTGTGGATTCGAGCCCTTCCGGCTTGCCCACTACAATGAAATGCAAATCCTCCGGTTGCAGCAGTTCGGAGGCCACGCGATTCACATCTTCCAGTGTCACCGCATCGATGTAGTCGTTGCGGTTCACGACATATTCCGGGGGCAAGCCGATCATCTGCATACCAACCATAATCTTTGCAATCTCGGCGTTGCCATCAAAGCGCAGGGGATATTCGCCGGTAAGGTAAGTCTTGGCCATCGACAGTTCCGCTGGGGTTACGCCTTCATTTGCCATGCGTGCCCATTCGGTGCGCGTGACCTCAATCGCTTCTGCAATAGTCGCATTGGCAGAGGCGACAGAGCCAAAGACCATCTCGGCATGAAACTTGGGCACCAGAAAACTGCGGATTCCGTAAGTAAGGCCGCGCTTTTCGCGCACTTCCGTCATCAATCGCGATTCAAACCCACCCGCGCCCAATACCTGGTTCATCACATAGGCTGCAAAGAAATCAGGATCGTCCCGCTTCAGCCCAGCATGACCAAAAAGCGCAACAGACTGCGGTGTGTCATAGTCGATAACGGTGACCCCGCCTTCAAGGCCAAAGGCCACGTCCCCGGGCAGCGGCGGCCCTTCGTCGGGCAAGGCGCCCAGCAGATCGTCCAGCATTTCGCCCACGGCCTCGGCCGTTATATCGCCAACAACCGACACAAACACCCGATCCCGCGTCAATGCATTGCGGTGCGCTTCGAACATGTCATCGCGGGTCAATGCGGTGACACTTTCGACGGTGCCATCAATGGATGATCCATATGGGTGATCCCCAAAGGCGGCCGCATCAAAGGCGGCGCCTGCAATGTCGTTGGGGTTCTTGGCATCGCGTGCTATTCCCGAGAGAACCTGCGCACGCACCCGGTCCAAAGCATCCTGATCAAAGCGCGGCTCGACCAAGGCCTGCCGCAAAAGCGCCAGTGCCTCAGTCTTGTTTTCAGTCAGGAACTGCGCAGAAATCGACAAAGTGTCGTCAAACGCGCGAAAGCCAAAGCTGGCTGCCAGTGCCTCGCGCGCGGTCTGAAACTCCTGCGCGCTCATGTCGCCAGCGCCTTCCTCAAGAAGACCGGTCATCAGGTTGGTGGCCCCCCGTTTGCCGGGCAGGTCAAGCGACGCGCTACCCCGAAAACGGATTTCCAGCGCAATAAAGGGGATCGAGGGTTCCTCAACAACCCAGGCGTTTATGCCGCCGGGCGAGGTGACCTCTTTGATGTCAATCTCGGCCCGCGCGGAGCTGGCGATGATGATCATGCATAGGCTTAGGACAATACGCAGCATTACATCGCCTCCTCTTCGCTGGACACGACCCAACCCGTGACGGATTGATCGCGATTAAGAACTTTGGCGGCGACAGCCTTGATATCTTCAGGCGTCACGGTTTGCAGGATGTCAGGCCATGCTTGTACGTCTTCCACTGTCAGGCTTTGCGTCAACGCCGCACCATAGCGGCGGGCGATGCCAGATACATCGTCCAACGCATAGATCTGCGAGGCGCGCAATTGCGTACGGATGCTTTCCATGCGGGCCGCGTCAATGTCCGATGTTATGAAATCGGCGATGACCTGATCCATCGCGGCCTCAGCGGCGGACAGCGTCACGCCCTCTGCGGGCACGACGGCAAAGGAAAACGCCGTCGTGTCCAAGCTGCTGCCGCTGTAAGAGGCATTCGTGTATATCGCAGTCTGCGTATCAAATTGCAGGGCCTGCCCCAGGTCGGACGTAAATGATGATCCACCCAGCAATTCGGCCAGATAGACCAATGCGGCTGCTTCGTCCTGCGCGCCGGGGTCGCGCTCTGGGGCAAGGTAGTTGCGGATCAGGAACGGCTGGCTGACGCGGGGGTCAACATATGTGATACGGCGCTCGGCTCTTTGCGGTGGCTCCTGTGGGCGGATACGTTCAGGTAGCTGGTCCTCGGCAGGGATCACGCCGTAGTATTTCTCGGCCAGAGCCAACACATCGTCGGGTACCACATCGCCCGCGACAACCAGAACCGCGTTGTTGGGGGCATAGTAGAGGTCATAGAAGGCCTGCGTGTCGTCCAGATCCAGCTGCTCCATCTCATGCTTCCAACCGATAATGGGTACGCCGTAGCGATGGTTCTGGTACAGGGCTGCGATGAACTGTTCGCGGGCAAGTGCGTTGGGGCTGTTCTCTGTCCGTTGATTGCGTTCTTCCAGTACGACATTCCGTTCGGTCGCGATATCTTCGGGCGTCATTTGCAGATTGTTCATCCGGTTGCTTTCCATCTGCATCATCAGTTCCAGCCGGTCGGCGGCGATGCGTTGGAAATACGCAGTGTAGTCATAGCTGGTGAAGGCGTTGTCGTTCCCCCCGTTTCTGGCGACGGTTGCAGAGAACTCACCTGATTCCAAAACATCAGTCGCCTTGAACAGCAGGTGTTCCAGAAAATGTGCCACACCGGAGGCGCCGACAGGTTCATCCGCCGATCCGACCTTATACCACAGCATATGTACAACAACGGGCGCGCGGTGGTCTTCGATCACCACAACCTCCATCCCGTTATCGAGGGTGTAGGTCGTGACTTCTTCCGCGGTGGCCGTATGCGCCGCAAAGATCATTGCCAGGCCGGCAAGCAGTCGTTTCATGGGCAGGAACTCCTCACAAGGTTGCACTGAACCTACGCTGTGCGGCGCAGTCTTCAAGTCATCATACGCGGATGTGAGGTGTGGGTTATCGCATTGCCCGGTTTACACCACCGGGTGTTGGAAGGGGCAGCGTGCGCGTGGGCGGTGTTGCCAGCGGTGCTGCCGGTGTCACAAAAAACGTGCTTTGCTCGGGCCCGACATCGCGGAAGGCCATGCCATTGTCAGGGGCGCCGCTACATGCAGCGACCCCAAAGATCAAAACAAGCAAAGTAAGCGCGCGCATCATTCATACCTCTGGGTCACTGCTGCGTAGTTATCGCAAGGCGCAGGCAAGGTCACGTCGCTTTCTTCTTGTCGTCAGCCAGAAAGGCCAAACCGATTGCCCCAGCAAAGATGGCGACATCAGCGATGTTAAAGGCATAGGGGTTATTGATCCCGCAGCATGACATGTTCAGAAAGTCCGCGACGGCCCCATAAAAGAAGCGGTCGATGACATTGCCCATCGCGCCGCCAATCAAGAAACCACCAGCGATATAGACCCATTTGGTGCCCCCCGCCCGGTTCAGCCACCAGATCACGACCGCGGAAATGACAAAAGCCACACCGATCAGCACCCAGCGCATGTCGAATTCGGCAAAAAGCCCAAAGTTAACACCTCTGTTCCATGCCATCCGCAGGACAAGGAAAGGCGGGAACACCTCAACCTCTGGCGGATAGGGGAATCGGGTGGCGGGGTCAGTAACCTGGGCCCACGTCAGGCCGAAGATCCGAAACAGGACAAAGAATTTGATCGCCTGATCGACCAAGAACACCGCCAATCCTGTGAGAAACATCAGCCGCATCATCGACCCCTAGTGACGGAAGTGGCGCATGCCGGTGAAAATCATGGCGATGCCTGCCTCATCTGCTGCGGCGATCACCTCGTCATCACGCATTGATCCGCCCGGCTGGATCACACAGGTCGCACCTGCGGCGGCGGCTTCCATCAAGCCGTCAGCGAAAGGAAAGAACGCGTCAGATGCAACGGCGGAGCCTTTGGTCAGCGGCTCGGGTAGCCCCATCGCGTCGGCCATACGCTCGGCCTTTTTGGCCGCAATCAATGCGCTATCCACCCGTGACATCTGGCCGGCGCCCACACCCACGGTTGCCTTGTCCTTCACATAGACGATGGCATTGGATTTGACGTGTTTGGCGACTTTCCAGGCGAACAACAGATCATCCATTTGGGCGTCCGTCGGAGCAACCTTGGTGACAACCTTCAGGTCATCCATGCCGACATAACCTGTGTCCTTGTCCTGCACCAACATGCCACCTGCAACCTGACGGTAGGTCGTGATCGGCACTTTCACATCAGGCAGCCCATCGGTTGTAAGCAGGCGCAGGTTCTTTTTCGCGGCAAATACGGCCTTGGCGGCGTCAGAGGCGCCGGGCGCAATGACAACCTCGGTTAAAATTTCAACAATTGCCCTAGCCGTGACTTCATCAAGTGGCTGGTTCAGCGCAACAATGCCGCCAAAGGCACTGGTGCGGTCACAGTCAAAGGCGTGTTGGTAGGCCTCAAGCAGTGTCGCACCGCGCGCCACACCGCAGGGATTGGCATGTTTGATAATGGCGACGGCGGGGCCATCAGCGGGGTCAAACTCCGCAACCAGTTCGAAGGCAGCGTCGGTGTCATTGATGTTGTTGTAGGACAGCTCTTTGCCCTGATGTTGGACGGCTGTCGCAACGCCGGGGCGGCCGGTGCCATCTGTATAGAATGCGGCAGACTGGTGGCTGTTTTCGCCGTAGCGCATGGTTTGTTTGTAGGTTCCGCTAAACGAACGACGGCGCGGTGTATCCTGCGCGACTGCGCTTGCCATCCAAGTGCTGACTGCCGCGTCATAAGCCGCGGTGCGGGCATAGGCTGTCTGCGCGAGCCGCTGGCGCAGCGCCAGTGTGGTCTGTCCGTCATGGGCATCCAACTCAGCGAGCAGGGCATCATAATCCTCAACATCAGTCACCACATTCACAAAGGCATGGTTCTTGGCCGCCGAGCGGATCATTGCAGGGCCACCGATGTCGATGTTTTCAATACAGGTATCAAAATCGGCGTTTTTGGCCACCGTTTCTTCAAACGGGTAGAGGTTCACAACCAGCAGATCGATGGGTCCGATGTTATGCTCGACCATCGCGTCGCGATGCCCGTCCAGATCACGGCGCGCTAGCAGGCCGCCGTGGACGACGGGGTGCAGCGTCTTGACCCGCCCGTCCATCATTTCAGGAAAGCCGGTTACATCCGCCACATCGCGGACCTCAAGGCCGGCGTCACGCAGCGCCTTGGCCGATCCACCGGTCGACAGCAGTTCGACCCCACGCGCGGCCAGCGCTTTCCCAAGGTCAATCAGTCCGGTTTTGTCAGATACAGAAAGCAGTGCGCGGCGCAGGGGGGCAAGGTCGGTCATGGCGGTCCTTTTCAGGCTAACGATGGGTCCAGTGGTGCGACTTGTCCCAAATCACGCACAACAGTGGGCGTGTCTTGGGTCTTGGCCAGTGACCAGCGGACGCGCGTCGCATAGGATATTGCGCGCCCAGATAAAACCACCTGTTGTGTCGTGCGCGGCTTTAATCGGCCATTTTCCAGATAAACCGATGGAGAAAGCGCCAATTCAGCCACGCCGTCGTGCTGTAGCAGCCACACTTCGCCTGATTTGAGTGTCAGTGTGGCGGCGCTGCCGTCGTCGGCCAACGCAGCGTCCACATCGGGGTGCAAGTGAAACCGCAAACAGTAAGGCAGGGCTGATCCGTTGGTTTCTGCGCGTGCCTGATCAAAGACGGCCTTGTCGTCACGTGTCAGCGTAATCAGGTGGTCGTCGCCAGTCAGACGACGGCCGTCAACCGACAGTGTCAGAACACGTGCGTGGGTCAGGCCGTGACTGGGTTGGTAGCCGTTGTGGGCCATCTCCAGCTTGTGCAACCCGTCACCATCGCTGAAATCGCATTGCACGCGGCTTGGCAGATCAGTCAGTACTTCGTCACTGGTCATGGACCGATCTGGTGCCGCCAGATGCGAGGAGGAAACGCCATTGAGCATCATTGTCGAATGGCTGGGTGTGGCGCGGCTGGCCCGCCGCCAGTCATCGCCGAACCGTGCACCAGAGCCACAACTGACGATAAGCGGCCTGCGGCCTGAGGTAAGTTCGAACGCCAAAGTGCTTGCATGGGCGTTTAACGATGCGGGCCCGCTTGGTGGTGCCGCAGCATCAACAATCACTGATGTCCGCGCGCCCGTCAGGCGCGCATACCCCATATGCAGGCCGGGTGACGGCAGAGTTTTGACGCCGGTTGCGGCCAATGCTTCATCCAACCGTCCCTCAATGCCGCACCCGCCGCCGTGAAGCCGCGCGAGCGTGCCATCGGCATGGCGTACCGCGCGCAAGGTCGGGGCGATCTTTTCAATGGCATCCAGAATTGGGCCAGGCACACCGCGACTTGAGGTATCCAGCATCTGCCATGTGAGATTGAGCAACATCAGCATCTCAAGCAGTTCTTCTGGATTGCGCGTGGCGATGCCGCCATCGCTGCTGATCCGAGACTGACAGGTGGCGGCCAAAGCGGCAACTGCTGGCGCCACATGATCTTGCATACCATCCAGGGTCAGGCCTGCGTAGATCATGCCGGCCATGGCTTCGAAGTGATGCAGGCTAGGCGGTTCACTGCGCCATCGCTGCGACAGGAACAATGTCTGCCGCGCGAGGCTTTGAAGAAACCGGGCTTCCTGCGCTGTATTCTGGCCGCGTAGGATGAATAGCGCATGGTTGATCCATCGGATCAGTCGGCGCCCGCTGATGCCGGGCGTCCAGCCAGCGTCATTGCCGTCGCCAAAACGGTCGATCCAGTCAAAGATCCAGCTCTGTGCACGCATGCGTGCGTCCCCGGTCCCGACTGCCACAAGATCGTCCAGCCAGGCACAGCCTTGTATTTCACTGGAGATCAGCGCGTCGTCTGATGCAACGTCCCAGATCGACCGACCCGGGCCTTCCACCATATGTCCGGAGAACAGAAAGTTGCCTGCGATCAACTGTTCGCCACGTGCGGTCTGTCCAATGGTGCGTGGCTCTGGCTGGGTGACAAATCTGGTCGTAACATCGGCACGCCCTGCGCGTCGGGCATGGACCCGATGGATAAAACGGCGACGACGCGCGCGCCATGTATTGGAGTGGGCCAACTGCTCTGATCTCGATCTGTGCCGATGTGTCTGTTCTCGGTCGGATCATAGAAAACCGCCGCGGCTAAGTCACGCAGGCTTTGTCAGTACCGCCACATAAAATCCATCCATCCCGCCCAAATCGGCCCAATAGTCGGGGCGCAGGCGTAGTCCACCCTCGAGGGTGATCCAGTCAGGATCGATGCCGGGCAGGTCAAAGGCCGCAGGGTCGGTGGCTAGGCCGGGATGCCGTGCAAGCGCTTCTTCCGCCTGCACTTCGCCTTCATCGGGCAGCAATGAGCAGGTGCAAAAGACCAGACGGCCACCGGGTTTCAACAGACTTAGCGCGTGGTCGATCAGCCTTTCCTGCTGGTCAATCAATGCACCAAACTCGGCCCCATCCTTGGCATAGACCAGATCCGGGTGGCGCCGGATTGTGCCTGTTGCAGAACAGGGTGCGTCCAAAAGCACCGCATCAAAACCGCCTTCATCAAAGGCGAACGCATCGTTGACAACGATTTTGGCGTCCAACCCGACCCGCGCAAGGTTCTCAGATACCCGCGCCATCCGCTTTTCCGAGACATCCACCGCCGTGACTTTGGCGCCGCCAGCGGCCAGTTGCATCGTCTTGCCCCCGGGGGCAGCGCAAAGATCCAATACCCGCAGTGCGGTCAAATCACCCAAGGCCTTGACCGGCAGTGCAGCAGCGGCATCCTGCACCCACCAGTCGCCCGTCTCGTAGCCCGGCAAGGACGACACCTGACCCGCATCCACGACCCGCACCGTGCCGGTAGGCAGGACAGTGCCCTTTACCGCGCCAGCAATTGCCACGGCGTCGCGCTTCACCGACAGATCAAGCGGTGCGCCTGCAAAATGTGCAACCTCCATCGCTGCCACGGCTTCACGCCCCCACGCTGCAACAAGCGGTTGTCGCAGCCAGCCGGGGGTCAGCGGTACCGCACGTTTGTGCCAGCCTTCCGGGCCTTCCCCTGCAATCTTGCGCAAGACGGCATTGGTCAGTCCTTTCATGGCCTGCGTGCGTTTGTTACGCGCGACAATCTCAACATAGCTGTTCACAACGCCATGTGCTGCCTCTCCGCTACACAGCTCAATCACGCCAAGACGCAGCGCGTTCATCACATGCTCTGGCGGTGTCTTTTTCAGATACGGCTTCAGCATCCGGTCCGCCCGATCGCGCCCGCGCAATGCAGCCGTCGCAAGGCGCTGGGCACGTGCGCGATCATCGGGTGCCAACCGCTCCAGCGCACCGGCACCAATCAATTCCGCCATCAAACGGCCTTCGCCCGTGATCTGCATCAGCAAGTAATGGGCGGTGCGGCGGGCGGGCAGACCTGTTTGGCTCATGGCAGTCTCACTTGAAGATGGGTGCGCGGGGCGTATATCAAAGCGGAGCCCCCGACAAGGAAAGCCTCCATGACCGATCAACCCAAAGATCTGCCACCCGCGGCGCAACGTGCCTTGGCCGAAGCCGAAGAGCGGCGCAAGAAAGCGGATGCAAGCGCGCTGCCAACGGAACTGGGCGGTCGTGATGGGCCGGAACCAGTGCGCTACGGCGATTGGGAGAAAAAAGGGCTCGCCGTCGACTTCTAATGCGGGTGCCTGCAAATTTTTGCGCCAAGGCGCTGTCGTCTGCGGCACGAGCAGTGTAGGTTTTACGAGCTGCTCGAAAGGAATCACCTTTGTTTATTCAAAGACTTTTTGCTGTTGTCGCATGCTGTGCGCTGGCCGGATGTGGGTTGCCCCGTGGCGCGGGGTTTCAGTCCGAAGTGCTCGCTGCGTCGAATGCCAACACGGCCGCCGAAGGCGAAGAACCCATCTATGATTTTGCAGTCTATGAGGTAACTCGCGATACATTGCCTGTTATCGGGGCATGGCCCGTGACCGGGCCGCGCAACTTACCCTGGCCTGCGGCGCAGGAACAGCCTGCATCCCTGATACTTGCGGCGGGTGATACGGTTCAGCTGACGATCTGGGACGCTGAGGAAAATTCGCTGCTCGCTGGCGCCGGACAACGGGTGACGGCCCTTCAGCCTGTGCAAGTCAATTCAAGCGGGCGTATTTTTGTCCCCTATATTGGAGAATTGCGCATTTCCGGCATGGCACCCAGCACCGCGCGTGCGCGGATCGAAGAAGAGCTGGTGCGCACGATCCCGTCCGCACAGGTGCAGTTGGTTGTAGAGCCGGGGCGGGCCAATACCGCCAACCTTTCATCGGGCGTGGCGGCACCGGGTCTTTATCCGCTACCGGACCGAAATTTCAAAATCCTTGACCTCTTTTCACAAGCCGGTGGACCAAGCCCTGACATTGTTTCGCCACAGGTTCGGCTTGTGCGCGATGGGCGGACATTTGGCGTACCATTTGAACGTCTGCTGCGCCGGCCGCAACTGAACGTCGCCGTGCAGGGCGGGGACCGGATTTATGTTGTCGATGATGACCGCAAGTTCATCACATTGGGCGCGACCGGCTCGCAGTCACTTTTTAGCTTCCCAGAGACAGACCTGTCTGCGCTGGAGGCTATTGCGCTCATTGGCGGGGTTAACGCGGGCAGTGCTAATCCCGAGGGCTTGTTGATCATGCGCGAATACGCCCCAAGCGCCGTCAAAGATGGGATCAGTGGCCCGCCGAGAGAACGCGTCGTCTTTACAATCGATCTGACGTCGGCTGATGGTTTGTTTTCAGCAGGACGTTTCATGCTCGAAGGGGATGATCTGATCTACGGTACGGAAAGCCTCCTTGGTCCTGCACTGACCCTTGTCGGGCTGAGCAATACGCTGTCATCATTGAGGGCGAACTAGCCTTAGAACAGGCTGATGTCATCGGCCAAAGCGATGGGATCCGTGATGCCGTCGATGTGCAGGATATTGCCGTCGTCCAGATCAATGCTCATCCGGCCATCTGTAAAGCTGCCGTAGTAAAACAATACGTCCGCCGCCGAGGTCAGCCCTGTCCAGAGCGCGGCATCGAGTGTCAGGTGGTCGATTCCCTGTTCGAAATCACCAATAACGTCAGTGCCGCCATCGAATACAAAAGTGTCCGCCCCGGCCCGTCCCCAAAGGAGATCGTCGCCGGCACCTCCGGACAAAATGTCATCGCCGGTGCCGCCATTCAGATAGTCGTGCCCATTGCCACCGGTCAGGGTGTCATTGCCACTGCCTCCAAACAGGGTGTCTGCACCGCCGCCACCGCGCAATTCATCATGCCCGCCGTTCCCGAAGAGCGTATCATTTCCCGCTAAGCCACTGGCGGTATCGTCACCATGTCCCGCGAGGATCAGATCAAACCCATCGGCCCCGGTCAGCGTGTCAGCCTGATCTGTGCCATTGATCACCATGCCATCAGGTGCCGGTTGCACCGGCCCGTCGCCCAAACGTTCACGTAGGGCGTCAAGGTTTGCCTCTGCAATCAGCTGTAAGGCAGTCAACATCGAATTTGCGCCACCTTGGTCTGCCGGTGGGTCGTTCGGGTCTGTGTCATGCGGTGGGGTGGCGGGACCGGGGTAGCCTGGCGTGATGCTGCTCGGCAGGCGGGATGCGCCGATCAGATCAGCAGTGGACAGATCGCGATAGTCGATGGGATTGCCATCGGTGCTTTGCACGATCAGTTGCTCATCCCCATAGGTGATCAGCATCCCGTCCGGGCGCAGGCTGATGTAAAGTTGTGAGATGTCGCGCAGCATCGGCCACAGGGACAGATCGATACTGTCTTCTCCGGGCGTAAAGTCCGTGATTGTGTCGATCTCACCGTCCGCAGAAAGAATGAAAAGATCGGCACCTGCGCCACCTGTCAGCATGTCCTGCCCATTGCCATCGCGCAGGATATCATCCCCGTCGGCGGCGTTGATGACGTCATCACCGTTGTGACCCTGCAGGACATCGGCACCTGCCGAACCGCTCAGCAAGCCGCCGCCCAGCGCGGCGGTTAGCACAACACCGGGCAGACCTGTGTCAAAACGGATCTGGGTGACGCCGGGTTCACTGCTGCTGGCCACAAAGATATCAAGCCCATTGCCACGCTCGCGGGCCACGATATCGCTGATGTTATCAAGGCTGACGTCGACGGTGTCTTCGATCTGGGCACGGTGTACCAGCTGCCCCCCTTCAAGCAGGACAAAGACCGAAATGCCGTCATCCGCACCACCCGCAATCACGTAGGTTTTGCCGCCCGCCTCAAGGATGTCGAGGGCCGTCGCGCCGCCATAGCGCGTGTCACGCGCATCAAGGATGTGGTCACGCACGATCATACTGCCGTCTTCGGTGATTTCGACGACGGTCAGACTGTTTGATCCGGCTGCGGCCAGAACAGCGTAAGTCGCATCGCCAACTTCTGCTGTGACCAAGGCGGTTGGCGCGCTGATCCACAGGCTGTCATCCGCATCTATGGTCGTTGCGGGACCCGCCACACCGGCGTCACTGATGGCGCGGCTGGTCAGGGTGTTTTGGCCAGCACTGGTGGAAAGGATAAAACGGGCCGTGCCGACGGTGGCGACCGCGGTCGCGGCAACCTGGCCGGAGCCTGCATCATGGGTGATCGTACTGTTTTGCAAGTTGCCGTCCGCATCAAAGGTCAACGATGCAAGTCCCGTCGCACCTGCAAGTGCGCCAAAGGTGATCACGCTGCCATCCGTGAGCGACAGTGCGCTTGCGTGTTGGAAGCCTCCGAACGGGGCGGCCAATCCGGTCAGAGCTGTGACTGTGCCCAGATCACCATCGGCATTGATGTCCAGCAGCTGCAACGCGCCATCCGCCCCGCCGCCAGTCAAAAGCTGTGTGCCTCCATTGAAGGACAGTGTGGCGATGCCGCTGACGCTCCCCGCCAGATCAGGACCTGCAAAACTTTGGCTGTCACCAGTGGTCAGGCCGCCTCCGGCGAGGCTCCATTGTTGGATCAGCCCGTCAAAACGGGTGCTGCTAAAAAGATGATCTACCCCTTCAACATTGACGATTGTCAGATCAGTGATCCGCGAATGCTGATCACTGCCTTCCGCCGCAGTGTGGTTCACAAGAGTCAAATTTGGCATATCTGGCCCCCGGCCAATACCTCTAAGTACCGGCAGAGTCTGGCGCAGAGGGATGCGAGAGTAGTTAAAAAAACCCAGTGTGGGCAGGGTTTCTGTCGCGAATTTGGTTCAACAAAATGGGGGATTTTACTTGAATGGGTTTGGCATTTTATGCGTTACGGCACTGTATGTCTCTGGCATAAAGCGGATGTATTTTGACGAGGATTGTTATGGAACCCAAATTCGGCACCAGCGGCCTGCGCGGCCTGGTCACTGAGCTTACGCCGGACTGCGTGTCAGGTTACGTGCAGGCCTTCATCGCGTCTTGTCCGGTTGGGGCCGGTCTTTTCATTGGTCACGATTTACGAGAGTCATCGCCCGCGTTGGCACGGTACGTGGCAGATGCTGCGCGCCGGTCAGGTGTCGCGGTGACCCTATGTGGCCCGGTGCCAACGCCTGCCTTGGCCTTGGCCGCTACGTCTGCCAGGGCCGGGGCCGTCATGATCACGGGCAGTCACATCCCGGCGGATCGCAATGGGCTGAAGTTCTACACGCCAACAGGTGAAATCACCAAGCAGGACGAGCAGGCGATCTTGCAGGCTCTGGATATGGAACAGCAGGATGAAGCAGGACCAGAGCCGCGCGTGAACAATACCGCTGTGACGGCCTATCAGGAACGCTATCAGACCGCTTTCGAGGGCAGCCTGCGCGGCCTGACCGTCGGTATCTATGACCACTCTGCGGTTGGTCGGGATTTGCTTGCATCGCTTTTGCAATCTCTGGGCGGGACCGTGATCACGCTGGGGCGCTCGGACATCTTTGTGCCCGTCGACACCGAGGCCGTGTCGGATGAGATGCGCGATCAGTTGCGCGTTTGGGCCAAGGAACACCCGCTTGACGCGATTATTTCTACCGATGCGGATGGGGATCGCCCCTTGCTCGCCGATGAAACAGGCGAGGTTGTGCCGGGCGACATTCTGGGACAGATCACCGCGCAAAAATTGAAAGCAATGCATGTGGTCACGCCAATTTCATCGAATACGGGCGTCGATCTGACAGGAGACTTTGCCAAGGTCATCCGCACAAAAATCGGATCGCCTTACGTCATCGCTGAAATGGAAGCCATTGGCGGGAATGTTGTCGGCTACGAGGCCAACGGCGGGTTTCTGCTGGGGTTTGTGGCAAAGGGGCCGTCCAGCTTCGTGCCCGCGCTGATGACGCGTGACGCAGTCTTGCCCTTGCTGACAGTCCTGACCGCATCGCGTAAGGCTGGCGTTGCAGCTTTGGTTGCCGCCCAACCCCCGCGCTTTACGGCGGCTGACCGATTGCAGGGGGTCGCAACCGATAAGACGGCCGCGCTGTTGGCGCGCATGACTACCACGCCGAAGACCCGTAAGGTGATTCTAGATGACCTCGGGCTGGAGTTAGCAGAGATTGATCAAACCGATGGGTTGCGCATGACAATGACCGACGGGACAGCTCTGCATTTTCGGCCCTCAGGAAACGCCCCAGAAATGCGGGTCTATGTTGAAGCCGTGACGGCAGAGGCGGCACGCCAACATTTGAAAAATGCCATGCAGCGGGCTGCACAGGAACTGTTACCGCTACCAAATTCGCCAATGTGACAAAACGCACATAATTCGCTTCCTGGAAGTGGTTAATGTGCCTTTGGGGACGTTCTGAGTGGTAATGGTTAACGATTTCTCTTCATTGCGCCTTGTGTTCGTTGGCACAAGGCGCTTTTGATTCACGCGCCCTTGTACCCATCCGGATTCTTGGATTGCCACGCCCACGTGCTTGCGGTCATGTCGTCAAGATCGTGATGGGCGGTCCAGCCCAATTCTGTTGCAGCCCGGCCTGCATCTGCCTGCATCGCAGCAATATCGCCAGCACGCCTTGGGGCCTGTCTGGTTGCAATCGGCTTGCCGCAAGCGCGTTCAAATGCTGCGACCATATCTCGGACGCTGTAGCTTTGGCCGGTGCCGATGTTGAAGGGTCGCGCACCTGTGGCGCGTTCGGCATAGCTGACCGCCGCCACATGCGCGCGCGCCAGATCAACGACATGGATATAGTCCCGCTGCCCCGTACCGTCGGGGGTGTCATAGTCATCACCGAAGATCTGCAGCGCATCGCGTTTACCTACCGCAACCTGTGCAATGAATGGCATCAGGTTGTTGGGGATGTCCTTGGGGTCTTCGCCGATCTGCGTCGAGGCATGGGCCCCAACGGGGTTGAAGTAACGCAGCAATACCGCCGTTCTGTCAGGAAATGCAGCGGCCCAATCAGTCAGGATGCGCTCTGCCATCAACTTTGAGCGCCCATAAACAGACGTCGGATTTGTTGGATGCCCCTCGTCATATGGCAGATAGACCGGCTCTCCATAGACCGTGGCCGAAGAGGAAAAGACCAGGCGCTTGCAACCGGCCCGTTCCATAGCGTGTAGCAGTGCGAGCGTGCCGCCGACGTTGACATCATAATAGTGAAGTGGCTTTTCGGCGCTTTCACCAACGGCTTTGAGCCCCGCAAAATGAATAACGGCTTCCGGCTGAAACGTTTGCATGATCTGATCAAGCATGGCGGGGTCGCGCACGTCACCGGTGAAATCCATGATCGCGCCATTTGACAGAGCGCGCACACGGGCCAGCACCTCTGGCACCGCGTTGCTGTAGTTGTCGAGCACACAGACGTCGTGCCCCTGCGCCATGAGCTCCAGCAATGTATGGCTGCCGATGTATCCCGCCCCGCCCGTGACCAATACGCGCATTGCGATGTCTCCCGTTGGTGTTGGGCAGGTCTATCTACTTTGGCGGTCAGGAGCAACGCGCCCTAAGAGGCGCGGAGGCGATGACCCGCGGCACGTTGTTCCCTATACCAAGCGTAGGTCTGAGAGAGCCCGTCGCGCAGGCCCGTCCGTGCGGACCAGCCAAGTGCGGTCAAGGCAGAGATGTCCAGCCGTTTGCGCGGCGTGCCGTCCGGCTTGGACGTGTCGGTCAGGATTTGACCTTGAAAACCGGTGATTCGGGCGATCATGGTAGCCAGGTCCATGATGCTGATTTCCTTGCCAGTGCCGACATTCAGATGGCTGCACATGGGTGATGTCGCGGCCTCGTATTGGGTTGTGGGCAGCGCAGATAGAAACATGATCGCATCTGCCAGATCGTCGACATGTAGAAACTCGCGCTGCGGGGTGCCGCTGCCCCAGATCGTCACATTTTCATCGCCGCTTTGCGCCGCGCGATGGAAACGGTCCAGCAGATTGGGCAGCACATGTGCGTGTTGGGGATGGAAATTGTCGCCGGGTCCATAAAGGTTTGTCGGCATCAATGAACGATAGTCCCGACCATACTGGCGATTGTAGCCTTCACATAGCTTGATCGCCGCAATTTTTGCGATGGCATAGGGTTCGTTGGTGGGTTCCAGCGGTCCGGTCAGTAGGGCGCTTTCAGCGATTGGCTGCGGGGTGTCGCGCGGGTAGATGCAGGATGATCCGAGCTGGATGATCCGCTGAACATCTGCGTCATGGGCGGCGTGAATGACGTTGTCGGCAATCATCAGATTGTCGTGGATAAATGCCGCAGGCATCTTGTGGTTGGCCAGAATGCCGCCGACCTTGGCCGCAGCAAGGATGATCAGGTCCGGACGACGCACCTTGATGAAAGCCTTCACAGCGGTTTGATCCCGCAGGTCAAGCTCTGCGCGGGTGGCAGTGATGATGTCATTGCCGCCATCGCTGATCAGGCGGCGCAGAACGGCGCTGCCGACCATACCTGTATGGCCCGCCAGGAACACCCGCATCACTAGGCCTCCAGCGCCACGGGCAAGGCTAGGCCGTGTTCCTTGAGCAGCGCGTGCCGATGTGCAGACTTGAGGTCTTCGGTCACCATTTCGGCGCACATTTCTTGCGGGGTGATCGTGGGGGTCCAGCCAAGCTGCGATTTCGCTTTGCCCGGATCGCCCAGTAATGTTGTAACCTCTGCCGGCCGAAAGTAGCGCGGATCAACCCGCATCACGACATCACCGCGGCGCACGTTTGGTGCGCGATTCGGGTTCACGCTCACCACGGTTGCGATCTCTTCAACACCGGTGCCACTGAATTCCAGGTGCATGCCCAGTTCCTGCGCTGTCCACGACACGAAGTCGCGCACGGAGTGCTGTGCCCCTGTGGCAATCACATAATCCTCGGGTTGGTCCTGTTGCAGCATGAGCCACTGCATGCGCACATAGTCCTTCGCGTGCCCCCAGTCACGCAACGCATCAATATTTCCCAGATACAAACACTCGGACAGGCCCAAGGCCACATGCGCCAGCCCTCGGGTGATTTTGCGGGTGACGAAAGTTTCACCGCGCCTTGGGCTTTCGTGGTTAAACAGAATACCGTTGCAGGCGAACATCCCGTAGGCCTCGCGGTAATTGACACAGGTCCAATAGGCAAAGAGCTTGGCCACCGCATAGGGGCTGCGGGGATGGAAGGGCGTCGCCTCGGTTTGGGGTGTCTGGCGCACCTGGCCATAAAGTTCAGAGGTCGAGGCCTGATAGAAGCGGGTCTTGTTTTCCAGCCCCAGAAACCTGATCGCCTCAAGCAGGCGCAATGTCCCGATCGCATCCACATCGGCGGTATATTCGGGCGCTTCAAAACTGACTGCCACATGGGATTGCGCGCCGAGGTTATAGACCTCGTCGGGCTGTACCTGCGACAGGATACGGGTGAGGTTGGAGCTGTCAGTCAGGTCGCCGTAGTGCAGGATCAACCGTGGGTCTTCGGTCTGGGGGTCCTGATAGATGTGGTCAATCCGGTCGGTATTCAGTGATGAGGTGCGGCGCTTGATCCCGTGCACCTCATACCCTTTGTCCAGCAGAAGTTCGGCCAAGTATGATCCATCTTGCCCGGTGATCCCGGTGATCAATGCAGTTTTTGTCATCGGCTTGACCTTTGCTGTGCAGTGAATCGTAAAGCTGTCGTTAACCATTACTGCGGGGGGAGGTCTTAAGGATGCGTTAACTTACGCACGGTGGTGTAGGGCTTGGTTTGCGAATTGGGGCGAATAGTGCAGGTCAAATTCAACCTAGCGGAAGGCGCAACCTCATGCCCGACACGACCCCAAATCTTGATTTGCCATTCATCATGCCCGCTCAGGCGCAAAAGCATGTCACCCACAACGAAGCGATTGAGCTGCTTGATATGGTTGTACAGCTTACGCTCGAACAGGTCGAGGCGACGGTGCCGCCGGGCGCGCCCGGCGAAGGGCAGGCCTGGGCGCTGGGGAGTGGCGCAACCGGGGCCTGGGCCGGGCAAGATGGGATGATTGCCGCATGGCGCGGAGGTGGCTGGCTGTTTGTCGCACCGCACGAGGGCTGGGTCGCCTGGGTGAAGGCAAGCGGCACCCTGCAGGTCAGTGACGGCGGGGCCTGGGTTCTGCTGGCCGCCGCTGGTGGACATGGCCCTGTGGGCGACCTTCTGCAATTGACGCCAAGGGCGATTGCTCCTGCCACACCAGCCGCCGGTGACGTCTACTTTGATTCTGCAGTAACCAAGTTGCGCTGTTTTGACGGGGCAATGTGGCAGGATCTGTTCTAGCCCCATACACCACACCGATTGTCTGGATAGGGCGCGCGGCAGGATTGCCGCGCGTTTTTTTTTCGTGCTTGTGGCCACCTCTGTGGATAAATCGCGCCTGTCTTGCCTCATGTATCGATTGCGTGCGCAGTTCGCCTCATATGATGCGATAAGGCAGGGATTCTTGTCGCAGGGTGCTTGCGACGCCAAGAGGGCTCTGCTACATCGCGCAAGATTTTGCCGCTCTCGCATTCGTGAGGGCCAAGGAAGTTGCTCTCCCGCTGTCCGGTCACTCCCGGGGCCTGTGGGGTCGGGCCCAAGATATCGGAAGGCTACACGTGTCCGAAACTGCTGGTATTTCGACAGGCATTGCCGCGCGCTATGCGACCGCTGTGTTCGACCTCGCCAAAGAAGGCAAGGCGACCAAAGCACTCGAATCAGATGTTGCGACCTTAGAAGCAGCGATGGCCGAAAGCGCCGATCTGCGCATATTGCTGACCTCACCGCTTTATAGCCGTGAAGAACAGTCTGGCGCGATCTCTGCTGTCGCCAAGAAAATGAAACTCTCAGACACGACAAGCAATGTACTGGCGCTGCTGGCAAGCAAGCGCCGTTTGTTTGTGTTGCCCCAGCTTCTGGCTGTTCTACAGGACATGTTGTCTGAAGAACGCGGTGAGGTGACCGCCGAGGTCACAACCGCCAAGAAGCTGACGAAGGCACAGGCGGACAAGCTTGCAAAAACACTCAAGGCCCAAGTGGGCAAATCTGTCACCATCAAAGAAACCGTCGATGCAAGCATCATCGGCGGTCTTATTGTCAAAGTGGGCTCTAAGATGATCGACACGTCGATCGCCTCCAAGCTCAACGCACTCCAGAACACAATGAAAGAGGTCGGATAATGGCGATCCAAGCGTCTGAAATTTCTGCGATCCTAAAGGACCAGATCAAAAACTTCGGTCAAGAAGCCGAAGTGGCCGAGGTTGGCCGCGTATTGAGCGTCGGCGACGGTATCGCCCGTGTTTACGGTCTTGATAACGTCCAGGCCGGTGAGATGGTTGAATTCCCCGGTGGTATCCGCGGGATGGCCCTGAACCTTGAAGCTGACAACGTGGGTGTTGTTATCTTCGGTTCTGACCGTGACATCAAAGAAGGCGACACTGTCAAGCGGACCAAATCTATCGTTGACGTGCCTGTGGGTGATGAGCTTCTTGGACGTGTTGTTGACGGTCTGGGCAATCCGCTGGACGGCAAAGGCCCGATCAAGACAAAGAATCGCGCTGTTGCTGACAGTAAGGCACCGGGCATCATCCCACGTAAATCGGTTCACGAACCGATGGCGACCGGTCTGAAATCCGTTGACGCGATGATCCCGATTGGCCGTGGCCAGCGCGAGCTGATCATTGGTGACCGCCAGACAGGTAAGACTGCTGTGGCGCTCGACACGATCCTGAACCAGAAGTCCTACAACGACGCTGCTGAAAACGAGTATGACAAGCTCTACTGCGTTTACGTTGCTGTTGGCCAAAAGCGTTCGACAGTGGCACAGCTGGTGAAGAAGCTCGAAGAAAGCGGCGCGATTGAGTATTCAATCGTTGTTGCGGCGACGGCATCCGACCCAGCGCCAATGCAGTTCCTTGCGCCCTATGCAGCGACCGCGATGGCAGAGCACTTCCGCGACAACGGTCGCCACGCGCTGATCATCTATGATGATCTGTCGAAGCAGGCCGTATCCTATCGTCAGATGTCGCTGTTGCTGCGTCGTCCACCAGGGCGTGAAGCGTACCCGGGTGACGTTTTCTACCTCCACTCCCGCTTGTTGGAGCGTTCGGCCAAGCTGAACGAAGACAATGGTGCGGGCTCGCTCACCGCGCTGCCGATCATTGAAACCCAGGGTGGTGACGTGTCTGCGTTTATTCCGACCAACGTGATTTCGATCACAGATGGTCAGATTTTCCTTGAAACTGAACTTTTCTATCAGGGCATCCGCCCAGCGGTGAACACTGGTCTGTCAGTTTCACGCGTGGGTTCATCCGCGCAAACAAACTCGATGAAGTCAGTTGCTGGCCCGGTTAAGCTGGAGCTTGCGCAGTATCGTGAAATGGCGGCCTTTGCGCAGTTTGGTTCCGATCTTGATGCAGCAACGCAGCAGCTTCTGAACCGTGGTGCACGTCTGACAGAGCTGATGAAGCAGCCACAGTATGCACCATTGACCAACGCTGAGATCGTTTGCGTCATCTATGCAGGTACCAATGGTTTCCTCGACAACATTGACGTGAAAGACGTCGGTCGTTTCGAAGCTGGCTTGCTCAAGCATCTGCGCACAAACGCATCTGACGTGTTGGATTTCATCACGAAGGAAGACCCAAAGGTCAAAGGTGAGGCTGAAGACAAGATCAAGGCCGCTATTGAAGCGTTCGCAAAAGACTTCGCCTAAACCTTTGAGACAAAGGAGACTTTGCTTTGCCTAGTCTTAAGGACCTAAAAAATCGGATCGAGTCGGTCAAATCGACCCGCAAGATCACAAAGGCCATGCAGATGGTCGCGGCTGCAAAACTGCGCCGCGCCCAGGATGCAGCCGAGGCATCACGCCCTTACACAGAACGGTTCAATACCGTGATGGGTGGGCTTGCTGCGTCAGTTGGTGGTTCAGATTCCGCACCGAAGTTGCTGTCTGGTACTGGCAGCGATCAAGTGCAGTTGCTGATCATCATGACAGCAGAGCGTGGCTTGTGCGGTGGCTTTAACAGCAACATCGCTAAGCTGGCCAAAACGCACGCGCAAAAGCTGCTTTCTGAAGGAAAGACAGTAAAGATCGTGACCGTCGGCAAAAAAGGCCGTGACGCGATCAAGCGAGAGCTCGGTGACTACTTCGTTGATCATGTTGATCTGTCCGAAGTGAAGCGCGTTGGTTACGCAAACGCACAGGATATCGCAAAGGACATTCTTGGCCGTTTTGATGCGGGTGAATTTGATGTCGCGACAATCTTCTATGCGCGCTTTGAAAATGTCGTCACACAGCACCCAACAGCACAGCAGATCATTCCAGCTTCATTCGAGCAGGAAGAGGATGCCGATGTAACGCTCTATGACTACGAGCCAGGTGAGGAAGAAATCCTTGCTGACCTGCTGCCACGTGGCGTCGCAACCGCGATTTTCAGTGCACTGCTGGAAAACGCTGCATCAGAGCAGGGCGCACGTATGTCTGCGATGGACAACGCAACACGCAACGCTGGTGAGATGATCGACAAGCTGACAATCGAGTTTAACCGCTCGCGTCAGGCTGTGATCACCAACGAGTTGATTGAAATTATTTCGGGCGCGGAAGCGCTCTAGACCCCGGAGAAGACCATTATGGCAAACGCAAAAGGCAAGATCACGCAGATCATCGGCGCTGTCGTCGACGTGCAGTTCGATGACCACCTGCCCGAGATTCTGAACGCCCTGAAAACCGACAACAACGGCAAAGAGCTGACGCTCGAAGTGGCCCAACACCTTGGTGAGAACACAGTTCGCGCCATCGCGATGGACTCAACCGAAGGTCTGGTGCGCGGTCAGGACGTCACTGACGCAGGCACAACAATCACTGTTCCCGTGGGCGACGCTACATTGGGCCGCATCATGAACGTGGTTGGCGACCCCGTTGACGAAAAAGGCCCGATTGGTGAGAAAGATCGCCGGTCCATCCACGCGGATGCGCCAGCTTTTGAAGCTCAGTCCACAGCATCCGAAGTGCTGGTGACAGGTATCAAAGTCATCGACCTTCTGGCCCCTTACGCGAAGGGTGGTAAAATTGGCCTCTTCGGTGGTGCGGGTGTTGGTAAAACTGTTCTTATTCAGGAACTGATCAACAACATCGCCAAAGTTCACTCCGGCTACTCCGTCTTTGCGGGTGTGGGCGAGCGTACCCGCGAAGGTAACGACCTTTACTACGAATTCATCGAATCTGGCGTTATCGACGCCGAAGACCTGACCAAATCCAAAGTGGCCCTGGTCTATGGTCAGATGAACGAGCCTCCAGGTGCGCGTATGCGTGTGGCCCTGTCAGGTCTGACCATGGCGGAATCATTCCGCGATCAGTCCGGCACTGACGTTCTGTTCTTTGTTGATAACATCTTCCGCTTTACCCAAGCCGGCTCCGAGGTGTCAGCGCTGTTGGGTCGTATCCCATCTGCGGTTGGTTACCAGCCAACACTGGCCACCGACATGGGTGCGATGCAGGAACGTATTACATCGACCAAGAACGGTTCGATCACATCTGTTCAGGCGATCTACGTACCTGCCGATGACTTGACCGACCCGGCACCTGCGACATCGTTCGCACACTTGGATGCGACAACCGTTCTGAACCGTGCGATTTCGGAAAAAGGTATCTACCCGGCCGTTGATCCGCTCGATTCCACATCGCGCCTGCTCGACCCTGCGATTGTTGGCGAAGAGCACTACGCGGTTGCCGCTGACGTGCAGCAAATGCTGCAGCGTTACAAATCCTTGCAGGATATCATCGCGATTTTGGGCATGGACGAACTGTCGGAAGAAGACAAACTGACAGTTGCGCGCGCGCGCAAGATCGAACGCTTCCTGTCGCAGCCGTTTGACGTGGCACAGGTATTCACAGGCTCGCCTGGTGTTCAGGTGCCATTGGAAGACACAATCGCGTCGTTCAAGGCTGTTGTCGCAGGTGAATACGATCACTTCCCAGAAGGTGCCTTCTACATGGTTGGCGGCATCGAAGAAGTGAAAGCCAAAGCCGAGAAAATGGCGGCTGACGCAGCCTAAGGAGAAGCCATCATGGCAAACCTACAATTCGATCTGGTCTCGCCCGAACGCCGTCTGGCATCGGTCGAGGCGACCGAGGTGCAAATCCCTGGCGCCGACGGCGATATGACAGCGATGGCTGACCATGCGCCAACTATCACGACCCTGCGTCCCGGTATTCTGACCGTGGTGCATGGCGGTGGGTCTGATGCCTATGTTGTCTCCGGCGGCTTTGCTGAGATCACCGCGACCGGTGTGTCCGTTCTGGCCGAACAGGCGTTGCCGCGCGATGAGGTGACGCAAGAGGTCTATGACCAAATGGTTGAGGACGCAAAGACGGTATATGGTCGCGCGCAAGAGACCTTTAAGAACGAACCTGGACCGGTGGATGACGCGGCCAAGCTGTTGTCTGACATGGTGGCGATCGGTGGGCACATTGGCCTCACGGCCAAGAACTAAGGTTCAATGACAATTTTTGGAAGGGCCCCGCCAGATCTGGCGGGGCCTTTCTTATTTGGATAACTGCTAACGGAACCGCGAGCTTGGCGTAGGCAAGACCCCAGAGCCGGCACAGGGACCGTCCGACCAAGCAAGGTGATAGGGGCGACAGGTCGAGCCGCTTTAATGTTCGGAACGACGATGCCCTTGGCGGCGACAAAGACGGTGCCAAGCAAAACCACCAGGAACCCTGCACAGGTGAGCGCGCCGGGTGAACGGGATTTGTTACCTGTGACTAAGCCCCGACATTGGTCAGGTGATCCATGTCCAGCAGTGTGTTTCCATCATCGTCCAGAAAGCGGCATTTGCCATGATGGGTAAGGAACACAACAAGCTCGCTCTTGGCGGTGATCTTGTCAAATGTCCCGCCTTCCTCACGCACATAGTCACCGCGCTGAAAGGCAGTCCCATTTGAAAATGCGCCGCTGCCACGCACGACAAATACTTCGCACAGCTCATCGTGTTGGCGCTTTGGCAGACATGATCCCACTTCAATCCGCATCACGGCAGACCAGATCGGCGTATCATCTTTCATGTTCATCGGCTTAAGGCCAATGCCGGCAAGTTCCGGGATTGGTAGGTAGGGCCGGTTTTCAGTCGGCACCATGAAGTTGGTTGCAACAGTCATTTTCCTATTTCTTTCCCTTGAACATTTTCCAAACGGCGATGAAGAAAAACCGCTTAACTGATCGTCTGAGTGATCCCATTTCCATCTGTGATTTCATGTATTTGGCATCACTCACATAGAGTGTGGCACCGGACGGTTTTGTAAAAACACCGGGTCCGTAGCTGGTCATGTAGAGTACAATATCATCTTCGGCGTGTACCGGGCTGTGCTCTGCATCTACCGGTTCGTAGGCATAGGTACCCGGCCCGAAATCACCGGCTTCTTTGTGGGTGCCCCGGCCTTCGATAATATAGAACTCGGATGCGCCGACATGTCTATGCGGGGGCAATGTGCTGCCCGCGTGCATGTGGATCTTGACGGTCCAGACGCCGTTCTTGTCATCGGCGTGAAATATCTGCATCTCGATACCCGGGGCGAGCGGCGTCCAGGGCGTTTCCCGGTTTGTGCGGATCACTGGCGTGCTCGCTGCGGATGGTCCCATTTGGTGTCCCGGGGGGTGCTGGAGACCGAAGGGCCCGGGGCCGTTTTGTGGCGGCACCGGGCCAGCTTGATGCGGCGCTTGTTATTCCTGCAATGGTGCGTTGTTGATGGCGCTCACATCTTCCATGACGTCAAAGATGTGATCGGCGGTCACGGTGATCCCGATGGCCTCCAGCCGCTTCATATGCATGGCCTTGTAGGTGTCTAGATAGTCCCTGTTACGGAACAGATAGGTGGAGCCGTAATGCGTCGTGCCCTCTTCGGCTGTCCAGATTTTCCAGACGATGCCGGGCTCCTGGGCAATGCTCTCTGCCAGCTCCTTGGTGCCTGCCAGAAATTCTTCTGTTACGGGGCCGTCATAGGTCATGTGCAGATCCCAGATTTTCTTGGTGCTCATGGTGGGGTTTCCTTGGTAAATGCGTGTGCTCGCGTATTGGTTTAGCGGTTCTTGCCAAGCTGGATCACGCTCAGCACGGCGAGAACGGCAAAGAATGCCGGATCGGACCAGCCAAAGCCGGTGAAAATGCCGGTCAGGCAGGCATAAAGGGTGACAATCACACCAAGCACGTTGGTCCACAGCAGGCCGTTCAGGATATTCCTTGCGCCTTCGCTGCCGTGTTCGGAGTTCCGAAACAGAAAGCTGATAAGGCCGATGCCACCCAGAAAGATCGAGTTATGCTGGGACAGGAACACAGCGTATTGATCATTCAGCTGCACGCCGTAGTTCGGCCAGAGAATGCCGGGAGCAAAGAAGAGTGCGAGCGCAAAGAACATGTAGATCACGCCGTGCACTGTCAGGAAGGTTTTGTTGGTCATGGTTCGTCTTTCTTGGGTTGGTTGAGTGATTTGCGAAGGCGGTTTAGAGCGGTGACCGTTTCGCGTTTTTGTTGCGCGCTTAGCCCGCCGAAAAGGGCGCCCAAGGCATGATTGTGGGCAGGCATAAAGTCGGCCACCTTCTGATGCCCCGCGGGGGTCAGGCACAGGACACGTGCGCGTTTGTCATTTTCGTCAACGGTTTTTTCGACGAAGCCGGCCTGGATCAGGTTTTTTACGACCACGTCCAGATTGCCAGACGTGGACAACGTCAGCCGCAGCAAGTCGTTGATGGATAGCGGTCCCTTGCTGTTCAGCGTTTCCAGTGCGTCCCACTGCGGTGCCGTCAAACCAGCAGACCGAAACACCGGCCCCATCGCACGCATGAACGCCTGCTGACTGCGTAGCAGGGCCAGCACAATGGTTTGGTTCGCTCTATCTTGGTTTTTGTGTTCCATGAAGGCGCATATACCCCTAGTTAGGGATAAATTCAAGAGGCGCGTTTTCCTACCCCCGGGGTGAGGTCTCCATGCGAAGAAAACCCTTTGCGTTCAGATAGGCCTCGCGCCTTAAGCTGGCCCGAGATTGGCCAACGGGTAGGCGCGGCGCACGGTGGCGCATCCTGCAAAGCCCTGGTCGCCCTCAAAGTAGCTCTGCGCTGCGGTCAACCATTCACTATAGTCCGACGCCAGATTGACGACGGGCCAGTCGCTGCCAAACAGGACACGATCAGGGCCAAAGGATTTCAGAATGTGATTGACATAGGGGCGTAGGTCGTCCGGTGTCCAGTCTGGTCCGGCCTCTGTCACCAAGCCTGACAGTTTGCAGAAAACACCTGCATGTCCGGCGATTTGTGTCATCTGCCGGGCCCAGACATTAAAAGCCCCATCTGCTATTTCGGGCTTGGCACAATGATCAACGACAACACGAAGGTCTGGGTAGCGGTCCAGAAACGCCCCGAGGTGCCCAAGGTGGCGCGGCATGACCAGCGCATCGAACGTCAGGTTTCGCGCGACCATGACCGCGAGAGCAGGGCGCAAACTATCCCGCAGCATCCAGGCATCGTCTTCAATGTCCTGAATCATGGGGCGCAGTCCGACCAGCCTGGGTTGCTGCGCCAGTCTTTCGATACTGGCAGGGGCAGTGGCGGCTTCCAGATCGACCCAGCCGACAACGCCGACAATCCAGTCGTGTTCATTCGCCAGTAGCAGCAGAAACTCCGTCTCGGCCTCGGTGTCGGCCGCCTGAACGGCAATCGTACCATCGATGCCACCGGCCCTGAGCAGCGGCTCCAGATTCTCTGGCAAATAGTCGCGATAAAGCGGTGCCAATTCCGGCGCCAGCCAGCCGTAGTCGCCCCGGTCTAGTCTCCAGAAGTGTTGGTGCGTGTCGATCTTCATTGCGGTTCTCCCATGGGTGGGGTGAATCATGTGTTGTCGGGTCGTGCGCTCATTTGGCGCCTTGATAGGGATTTGTGCCCCCGTAAAGCGCCGTCAGTTCACTGGCGAGATTACGGTAGATGTCTGCGACCTCATCCAGCGATGGCACGACCAGGTCATCTACCCGTTCAAGATAAGGGCAGCTGAGCACAGCCGCGGCCCGGCCCGATGGGCTGAAGATCGGAAAGGCGATGTTGGTCACGCCGACAGCGGTCGCCGAGGGCATCAATTCGAATCCAGCCTTGCGGATACGTGCGAGATCGGCGTCGAACGCGGCACGGTCAAGCTCTGGTTCGCCAGCGGCGCGCCGGTGTTGGGCGATCAGATCGTCGACCTCATCAACCGGACGAAACGCCGCCAACGCGCGGCCTGTGCCGGTGTTCCAAAGTCCGACCACCGTTCCGGTTTTGAGAGCCAAACCCCAGTTCCCAGGAGAGTCTGCAGCGGCGACAATCACGATATCGCCGTTGCTTTCCATCCCCATATGGCAAGATTGCCATGCCTTTCGGGTTGTCGCCCGCATCATTGGCAAGGCAGCTTCGATAACGCGGCCGATTGGGGGGTGCCGCTGGCTGATTGAGAACATTTTTAGGCTCAGCGAAAAGCGGTCGTCCGCCATCGAGCGGACAACATAACCCCGTCGCACCAATGTGGACAGCATCCGGTAGATTTCATTGGGTGACCTGTCCAGCGCCTGCGCCACATCCTTTTGGGTCAGCCCCTCGCCATGGTCAGCCAGTAATTCAATAATATCGAGCCCCTTCTCCAAGGCGGGGGCACGGTATTTGTCGCTACTATCGTCCATGGGAACCTTTCTGTTCTTCGAAAGCGGATACCACCAGACTTTAGGAGCAAGCAACGATAGTCAAGCTTGATTTACTGGCAAATAAATGATTTATAAATGAATACACCCGTTATAACCAGCCGGCGAGTTGTCATCGCATCATGGGAGGAAACGATGAAAAAACTGAATTTAATGAAAGCGTTGCTTGCGAGCTCTGCACTTATCATGGCCAGCGAATCAGTGATGGCCCAAGATTTCGGGAACTTTGACGGTGTAACGATCGAAGCCAAACTCATCGGTGGCGAGCAATATGAAGCGCTCTATGCCCGGATCGCTGACTGGGAGGCCCTGACAGGCGCAACGGTCAACATCATCTCAAAGAAGAGCCATTTCGAGATCGACAAGGAAATCAAGTCCGATATGGCGGCGGGAACCACCTCGTGGTGCGTTGGTTCAAATCACTCATCATTTGCGCCGCAATACGAAGGGCTGTACGTGGATCTGAATGGATTGGTCCCTGCAGACGTCATTGCAGACTTCGTTCCGGGCAACATTGCCGCGTCCACGGTGAATGGTGAGTTGCTTATGCTGCCGCGGGCACAGTTCGATGTATCGGTTCTGTACTACCTGAAGTCCAATTACGAAGACGCTGCGCAGGCCGAAGCTTTTGAGGCCGAATACGGCTATCCTCTGGCTGTTCCTGATACTTGGGACCAGGTTCGCGATCAGGCGATTTTCTTTGCCGACCCACCTAATTTCTATGGCACGCAGTATGCTGGCAAGGACGAGGCGATCGTTGGCCGGTTCTACGAGATGGTCGTCGCCGAAGGGGGCAACTATCTGGACGAAGACAATCGTCCAATCTTCAATTCAGATGCCGGCCAGCGCGCGTTGCAGTGGTTCGTTGACCTATACGAAGCGGGTGCGGTTCCCGCCGGTACAACCAGCTATGTTTGGGATGATCTTGGTCAGGGGTTTGCCTCTGGTACCGTGGCACTGAACCTTGATTGGCCGGGTTGGGCTGGCTTCTTCAATGATCCGGAATCATCCAAGGCCGCAGGCAATGTTGGGGTTGCTATTCAGCCAATGGGTTCTGTCACCCGTACTGGTTGGGCAGGTCACCACGGTTTCTCGGTGACCAACGACTGTGAAAATCAGGACGCGGCCGTTTCGTTGGTGATGTTCCTGACAAGCGAAGAAAGTCAGCTTGCAGAAAGCGCGGGTGGCTCGCTCCCAACACGCACCGCTGTTTGGGAAGCCAATGTTGCGGCAGCACGCGAAGGTGACGATCCGTTCCGCGCCGAATCTCTGGCAGCATTCGCAGCAGGTGCAGAGTATTCATTCGCTGTGCCCGCAATCCCAGAATGGGGCGAATCCACCAACCTTGTCTTCCCTGAACTTCAAGCGGCAATCGTCGGCGACAAAACTGTCGAGGAGGCGTTGAATGACGCCGCCGAAGCAGTGGACGAACTGATGCGCGAATCGGGTTACTACTAAGCCGGACACCACGCACGGGGGGCGGGTCTTCCGGCCCCCCGTTCTTCTTTGATCTCTTGCCTATAAAGGTGTGTCATGATCCGTCGCCGCTTGCCCCAGTGGTTTGTCCTTCTGTTGCCCGCGTTCATCGTGATTGCCGCAGTTGTGTTGATCCCGCTCATCTTCTCGCTTTATTCAAGCTTTACCCCGTACAAGCTGACGCGGCCGTCGACCCTGTGGACGTGGGTCGGAACCTCGAACTACGAAAAAATTCTGACGGATGCCAAGTTTTGGACAGCCTTCGGGCGTACCATCTTGTTCTTGACTATCGTGCTGAACGTAGAACTGCTGTTGGGTCTTGGCATTGCACTGATGATGAACAAGATCACATGGGGGCAGCGTACCCTGCGCACCATCTTGATGTTCCCGATGATGTTCTCGCCCATACTTGTGGGTTTCCAGTTCAAATTCATTTTCAATGACAACGTCGGGCTCGTGAACAATGTCTTGCAATCGCTGGGGTCGGATTCCGCTCTGCCATGGCTGGTGGATGGAAAACTGGCGATGTTTTCGATCATGTTTGCCGAAATCTGGATGAGCACATCAGTGTTCGCGATCCTGATCCTTGCCGGCCTGTTCGCGATGCCGCGTGACCCGCTTGAGGCCGCCAAAGTCGATGGCTGCACACCCTGGCAGAGCTTCCGTCACATCACCTTGCCGTTCCTGATGCCGTTCATCTTTATCGCGATGACGATCCGCTCGCTGGATGTGGCACGCGCCTATGACATCGTGCAAATCATGACGGGCGGTGGACCCGCACGGCGCACCGAGCTGTTGTGGACGCTGATGAGCCGTACCGGCTATGTTGATGCGCGGATGGGGCTTGCCAATGCGATGGGATATATCTCGATCATCCTGTCGATCCTCTTCACCATCTATTTTTTCCGCAAGCTAAGCGCCGCACGTGCCGATCTTGGGATGGAAGGGTAAGTCTCATGGATCGCAATCAAGCACACCGCAATCGCAAACGCGCGCTGAAGACACTGCATTTCATTGCGCTGTTCCTGACCATGTCGATCATCTGCATTCCTGGCTTATGGATTGTGCTGAATTCGTTCCGTCCCACGGTCGAGATCATGGCGAAACCACCCGTCTGGACCCCATCCTTTACGCTGGACCACTATCGGGCGATGTTTGGCGGCGCGGGCGCGGGGGGCGTGCCGGTATTCTCTTACTTCCGCAATTCGCTGATTGTATCGGTCGTGTCGACGGCCATCGCAATCCTGATTGGTATGTCGGGCGGCTATGCCTTTGCGCGCTACCGGTTCAAGGGCAAGGCGGGCTATTTTGTCGGGTTGATGCTGTTTCGCGCCGTCCCCGGTGTCGCACTGTCGCTGCCGCTGTTTATCGTTTTTGCCAAGGTGGGCATCATCGACACGCATCTCGGCCTGATCCTTGTCTATGTCGCACTTAACGTGCCGTTTACGATCTGGTTGACCGATGGGTTCTTTCGTCAGATTCCCAAAGAACTGCACGAGGCCGCAGAGATCGATGGCTGCACCCGCTGGCAGGCGTTCTGGAAAGTCGAATTTCCGGTTGCACGCTCTGGCATTGCCTCGGCTGCGATCTTTGCCTTCCTGACGTCGTGGAACGAATTTGCGCTGGCGTCACAACTCACCCGGTCGGTTGGGTCAAAGACCATGCCGGTGGGGCTGCTAGACTTCACAGCGGAATTCACCATCAACTGGGGTGGTATGTGCGCACTGGCAGTTCTGATGATTGTTCCTGCTCTCATACTCACCTTCCTCGTTCAGAAACACTTGATTGCCGGCCTCACGTTCGGCGGCGTCAAAGGATAAACCCATGACCGAAGTTACCCTTTCCAATGTCATCAAAGATTACGGCAAAAGCCGCGCTGTTCATGGCATCGACCTTGGCATCGCGGATGGAGAATTTGCCGTGCTTGTCGGGCCTTCGGGTTGCGGCAAATCCACAACCCTGCGTATGATCGCCGGCCTTGAAGATATCTCTGGCGGCGAGATTTCAATCGGTGGGCGTGTCGTGAACGAACTCCCCCCGCGCGAGCGTAACATCTCGATGGTGTTCCAGAACTACGCGCTTTACCCGCATATGACAGTACGCGAAAATCTTGGGTTTTCACTGAAGATCGCCAAAAAGCCGGAGGGCGAGATCAGCAAGGCTGTCCATGAGGCCGCCGACATTCTGGGCCTGGATGCATTGATGGACCGCCGCCCTGCTGAACTGTCGGGTGGTCAACGCCAGCGCGTCGCCATGGGCCGTGCCATCGTGCGCCGCCCTGATGTGTTCCTGTTTGATGAACCGCTTTCCAACCTTGATGCGAAGTTGCGCACACAGATGCGGGTGGAGATCAAGAAGCTGCACCAGAAGGTCGGCAATACGATCATCTATGTCACCCATGATCAGGTCGAAGCAATGACCCTGGCCGATAGGATCGTGCTGATGCGCGACGGGCATATCGTGCAGGTCGGCACGCCGCTTGACCTGTTCAATGCGCCGGTCAACACTTTCGTGGCGACCTTCATCGGATCGCCACCCATGAACCTGATTGACGGCACTGCATCGGGCAGTGATGCCATCGAACTGGTGGGCGGGCTGCGGGTTCCTGTGCCGTCCAACGCACGCGGCCTTGTGCGCGACGGGCAGAAGGTGCGTTTTGGGTTCCGTGCCGACAACCTGATGCCCGAGGGGCATGCGGTTCAAGCGGGTGGGGAAAAGGCCGAACTGGATTTGGAAGTGACACTGGCCGAGCCGTTGGGCACCGAAACCGTTCTCTTTACTGACATCGCGGGCCACGAGGTGCAGGCGAAGATGCTGAACCCCCGCCCGGTCCGCTCAGGTGAGCGGCTTAAGTTCCTACTCATGCTGGACAAGTGTCACGTCTTTGATGCCGCCAGTTCAGATGCGATCCGGGGATAACATATGGCCACTATCGCGCGTGTAGAACTTCAGATGATCGACCTTGTGCCCAAAGTGAAGCGGGTCGATGCCATTCAGTCTTTTGTGAGCCAGGAAACCCCAATGGTCACGATTACAGACAGCGATGGCGCTGTCGGCACTGGCTATAGCTATACCATCGGCACGGGTGGGCCGTCTGTCATGGCGCTGCTGGAACATACGCTGGCGCCTGCGCTGATCGGACGGGATCCGGATTGCATCGATGGGATCTGGCGTGATCTGCTGTTTTTGACCCATGCCACATCGGTGGGGGCGATAACCTCGTTGGCGCTGGCCGCGATTGATACCGCCCTATGGGATCTGAAATGCAAGAAAGCCGAACTCCCACTGTGGAAGGCCGCCGGCGGCAACCGCGACCGCATCCCGCTTTATACAACCGAAGGCGGCTGGCTGCATCTTGAGACAGAGGCGCTGGTCAGCGATGCGGTGGAAATGCAGCAGCGCGGCTTTCGCGGTTCGAAGATCAAGATTGGCTGCGAACATATCAGCCAGGATGCCGCCCGCCTTGGTGGGGTGCGCGCGGCCGTCGGGGACAGCTACGAAATTATGACCGATGCCAATCAGGGCTTTACCCTGTCCGAGGCGATCCGCCGCGCACGGGTGCTTGAAGAACATGGCATCGGCTGGTTCGAAGAACCGCTGCCCGCCGATGACGTGGCAGCGCATAAAGAGCTTGCCATGCGCACCTCCGTGCCGATTGCAGTGGGCGAAAGCATGTATTCGCTTAGCCAGTTCAAGGACTACCTTCAGGCCGGCGCCGCGAGCATTGTGCAGGTGGACGTGGCCAGGATTGGGGGCATTACCCCCTGGCTGAAGACCGCGCATCTGGCCGAGGCATTCAACATCATGGTCTGCCCGCATTTTCTGATGGAATTGCACCTGCCGCTGGTCTGTGCCGTGCCAAATGCGAAATGGCTCGAATACATCCCGCAACTGGACAGCGTCACGACACAGCCGATGCGGATCGAAGACGGCCATGGCATTCCATCCAATGATCCCGGCCTTGGCATTCACTGGGATCATGCGGCGATCGCGGCGCAATTATTGTTCTCCAGCACAATCACAAAGGCGACGTAATGCAACGTATGGGCATGGTGATCGGTATCAAACCTGAAATGATCGACACATACAAACGCTTGCACACGGCTGTCTGGCCAGAGGTTCTGGCGCAAATCAAGGGCAGTAACATCCGCAACTACACGATTTTTCTGCGCGAACCCGAGAACCTGCTTTTTGGCTATTGGGAATACCACGGCACGGATTTTGAAAGCGATATGGCACGCATGGCCCAAGACCCCAAAACCCGCGAGTGGTGGACGCACACCGACCCTTGTCAATCGCCACTTGCGGCGGCAGCAGCCTCCGAACAATGGTCGATGATGCAAGAAGTATTTCACACGGATTGAGGACGACATGGCAGCAACAGGAACAAGACTGGCGGGGAGAACCGCTTTGGTTACGGCCGCAGGGCAGGGAATCGGACGGTCCACCGCGGAACTTTTTGCCCAACATGGCGCCCGCGTGATCGCCTGCGATATCAACCAGGATGCGCTCAAGGAACTGGATGCCATTTCCGGGATCACATCGCTGCACCTGGATGTGACAGATGGCGCGGCGGTGACTGCTGCAACATCGGAAATCGGATCACTGGATGTGCTGTTCAATTGTGCGGGCTATGTGGCCAGTGGCACGATTATCGACTGCGAAGAAGAAGATTGGGACTTTAGCTTCGATCTGAACGTCAAGGCGATGTACCGGTTGATCCGCTTCACCCTGCCGGCAATGCTGGAACGGGGAAAAGGGTCCATTATCAACATGTCGTCGGTGGCGTCATCATTGAAAGGCGTGCCCAACCGCTTCGCCTATTGTGCATCCAAGGCGGCGGTGATCGGGCTGACCAAAGCGGTGGCGGCAGATTTCGTAACACAGGGCATCCGCTGCAACGCGATCTGCCCCGGTACGGTGGACAGCCCCAGCCTGCATGACCGGCTGCGCGCCACCGGCGACTACGAAAAGGCACTCTCCGACTTTGTCGCGCGACAGCCTATGGGACGCATCGGAACACCTGACGAAATCGCCGCACTGGCCCTCTATCTTGCCAGCGACGATAGCGGATTTACCACCGGTCAAACCCATGCCATCGATGGTGGTTGGATCATCTAGAACAAAGGAACTGCTATGAAACTTCTCCGTTACGGCGCTGCGGGTGCCGAAAAGCCCGGCCTTCTGGATGCAGACGGCCAGTTGCGCGATCTGTCGGGCGTTGTGGATGACATTGCGGGCGCTGCGCTTGGCGATGCCAGCATTGCCAAACTGCGCGATGTTGATCCCACCAGTCTACCGCTCGTCGAAGGCAATCCCCGTCTTGGGGCGTGTGTCGGGCAGGTCGGGAAATTCATCTGCATCGGGTTGAACTATGCCGACCACGCCGCTGAAAGTGGCATGGCGCTGCCCGACGAACCTGTGATCTTCTTCAAGGCAACCTCGGCCATTTGCGGTCCAAATGACGATGTTGAAATTCCCCGCGGCTCGGTCAAATCTGACTGGGAGGTCGAGCTGGGCGTGGTGATCGGCAAGCACGCAAAATATGTGGCGGTCGCGGATGCGCTGGATCACGTCGCGGGCTATTGCGTGGTCAATGACCTGTCCGAGCGTGACTTTCAGCTGCACCGCTCTGGCCAGTGGGTCAAGGGCAAGTCAGCCGATACATTCGGCCCCATCGGCCCATGGCTGGTGACAAGGGATGAGGTCGCCGATCCCCAGAACCTGCCGATGTATCTTGAGGTCAATGGCCACCGCTATCAGGATGGATCGACCAAGACGATGCATTTTGACGTGGCGGCGGTCATCAGCCATTTGTCGCAATTCATGTCGTTGCAGCCGGGTGATGTGATTTCAACCGGAACACCGCCGGGGGTGGGTATGGGGCAAAACCCACAGATCTATCTCAAACCCGGTGACAAGATGGAACTGGGCATCAAGGGCCTGGGCGTGCAGATGCAGAACGTGGTGGCAGGCTGATGACACGGATCACCGGTCTGACAACGCATGACCTGCGTTTTCCGACGTCCGATGCGCTGGACGGATCGGACGCGATGAACCCCGATCCCGACTATTCGGCCGCCTATGTGGTGCTGGAAACAGACGGGGTGCATGCGGGCCATGGGCTGACCTTCACAATCGGGCGCGGAAACGACGTTTGCGTTGCTGCGATTACGGCCTTGCGCGACCGGGTTGTTGGGCTTGATCTGGATTGGATCACCGCCGATATGGGGCGTTTCTGGCGGCACGTCACCGGGGACAGCCAACTGCGCTGGATCGGGCCCGACAAGGGCGCGATGCATCTGGCGACAGGTGCTGTGGTCAACGCGGTCTGGGATCTTTGGGCCAAGGAAGCGGGCAAACCAGTTTGGTTACTGGCGGCAGAAATGTCGCCTGAAGATATCGTGCGCCTGATCGATTTTCGCTACCTGTATGACGCCATCACACCCGATGAGGCGTTGGCGATTTTGCAAAAAGCCGAAGACGGCAAAGCGGCACGGATCGAAACGCTCAAAGCGGAAGGGTACCCTTGTTATACCACCTCGGCTGGCTGGCTGGGGTATTCTGATGACAAACTGCGTCGCCTGTGCCGCGAAGCGAAAGATGCGGGTTTCACCCATACCAAGTTCAAGGTTGGCCACGATCTGGATGATGACATCCGCCGCCTGACTATCGCTCGCGAGGAACTGGGTTGGGACATGAGCATCATGATCGACGCCAATCAGGTCTGGGAGGTGGATCAGGCAATTGACTGGGTCAAGGAACTTGCTTTTGCGAAGCCTCTCTTCATTGAAGAACCCACAAGCCCCGATGACGTATCCGGACACCGTGCGATCCGCAAAGGCGTGGCCCCGATCAAGGTCGCCACGGGCGAGATGTGTCAGAACCGGATCATGTTCAAACAGTTCATCAGGGACGGCGCGATCGATGTCGTCCAGATCGACAGCTGCCGCATGGGTGGTTTGAACGAGGTGCTTGCCGTGATGCTGATGGCGGCAAAATATGACCTGCCGGTCTGGCCGCACGCTGGCGGTGTGGGCCTGTGCGAATATGTGCAGCACATGTCGATGATCGACTATGTGGCGATCACGGGTGAAAAAGATGACAAACGGATCGAATTTGTCGACCACCTGCATGAACATTTTGTTGATCCCTGCATCGTCGAAAATGGCGCATATCGCGCACCGGAACGGCCGGGGTTTTCCATTGAAATGAAGCCGCAAAGCATCGCGCAATACACATTCGATCCTGATCAGGAGGGGTAGAAAATGAACCTGCAATCCAGGGCAGTGGGCCAAACGGACCTGCGGGTGACGGATGTGTCTTTTGGTTGCGCCTCTATTGGCAATCTCTTTCGTGAGGTTTCCGACGCGGATGCGCAGGCGGTGCTGCAAGCAGCCTGGGATGCAGGTATTCGGTATTTCGATACAGCGCCACACTATGGCCGCGGCCTGTCCGAGTCACGCCTGGGCGCGTTTTTGAAGGACAAGCCGCGCGACAGCTTTGTGGTTTCCACCAAGGTGGGGCGCGTTTTATCGCCCGGTGCCCAACAGCCAGAAGCAGATGGTTTCATCAACCCGCTGCCCAACGACGTGCGCTATGACTATTCCGGTGATGGGATTGATGCCGCGTTGGAGGGCAGCCGTGGAAGGTTGGGAATTGATCACATCGACATTGTCTATGTGCATGACATTGGCAGCTACACACACGGCGATGCCAATGCCGCCCATATGGAGGCGTTCCTTGGTTCCGGTTATGAACGCCTCGTGCGTCTCAAAGAGCAGGGTAAAATCCGCGCATTTGGTCTGGGCGTGAACGAGAATGAGATATGTCTGGATGTGATGGATCATGGTCCGCTGGACGTCATCCTGCTGGCCGGTCGGCTGACCCTGTTGGACCGCACTGGCGAAGCAGCACTTGTCCCGGCCTGTCGTGATGCGGGCACATCACTTATCCTGGGTGGGATATTCAATTCAGGAATACTGGCCACTGGTCCTGTTGCAGGGGCAACCTATGATTACGCGCCAGCACCAAAAGAGATAATGGACAGGGTCACAGTGTTGCAGACCCGTGCCGCAGCGATTGGAATGCCGCTGGCTTCGGCGGCATTGCACTTTGCGCGCCGGCATCCTGTTGCGGCTTCTGTCTTGCTTGGCACCGCGAATGCCGGAACGTTGGAGCGAAACATTGCGGCACTTGAGTTGCCCGTATCTCCGGGCTTCTCGACATTCGCCGAAACCTGAACGAAACGGCAGTTTGCCGCGTTGCTGCTCGGCATCGACTATCGTTTGTGCCTACTCCATCAGCGCGTCTACGGTGGCACTGGCCAAAACAGCAGCTTGTCCGTCAATCGTCGCTGTGATGCTACCGCCCGAACTGGTGCCTGCGATAGCGTGCAGTCCCTCGGCCCCAGTTCCGAAAAACGCGCCGGTCAGTTGCGCATTGACGGTCACATCCTTGATCCCATCGTTCAGCGTTCCGCCCGCCGAGAAATCCACGGTGTTCGTGGCCCCCGATCCGCCAATGGCGCCAGCCGTGATGGCAAGGCTGCCGGTGTAAAGGACCACCTCCATCGGAATGGCGATGCCATCCCTGACAGTAATCGTTTCATAAAAACTACCGGCCGAGCCGCTAATCGTGCCGCTCATGAAATCCGCAGAGAGTGTTGTCTCGCCCAACAGGTTGACGCCGGCGCGGGGTGATGCCGCAAACAGCGTCATATAGCCCGCATAGTTAGTGGTGCCGGACACAACGGGCAGATCGTCAAAAGGTGTGACACCATCGTTCCTTGCCATGCCCGCGACGGCCTGCCAGTCCGGCCGGAAGATGTTGAGGAAGTAATCGCGCCCCGCTGCATCCACGATGTTGAGCGGATCGGGTGGCGGTGGGTCAACAACACCGCCACCGCCGCCATCATCCCCACCACCACCGTCGCCGCCTGAACCATTGCCATTGCCCGCGCCGCCACTGCTGCCGCAGGCCGCGACGGTGAGGGCAAGGGCCAAGTACACGCAAAACTGGATAAATCGGCCCATCATGGCAACAATCACCTAGCATTTTACACAAGTTAAAGTTTAGTTAGCGGAAAGTTGTTAACTAAAAGTTATCATTTGCCCGGCGGAACGGAACCATGGTTGCCATGGTGCGGGACGCGAAGACGAGGTAGAGGGTCAGTATGCGTCGGTTTCACAGCAGCTTGGTTGGGATTGATCACGGTGATGTGGTCATGTTTTCGGACTTCGAAGACGACGGTCAGATGTGGCGTGGTGAAGGTCCGCGCCAGTCACGGGCACCGGTGATATTCCAACAAAGCTATGCCGCAGCCCCGCATGTGCAGGTCGCCATTTCGATGTGGGACATTTCCAACAACAGCAACATCCGCGCAGATGTGCAGGCCGAGAACATCACCGAAAAGGGTTTTGATATCGTGTTTCGCACCTGGGCAGATACGCAGGTCGCGCGTGTGCGCGTGGCCTGGACGTCATTTGGTGAGCTGCCCAATGATGATGGATGGGAATTGTACTAGCGCCTACTCAGCGGCATAAAGCCCTTCGTAGATTGGTCCCAGCGTCTTGTGATCAAAGAGTGATGACACCGATGTGCCGTTCCACGTGTTCAGGATCGCTTGTGCGAACATTGGTGCCGTGGGCACGATACGGATATTCTTGCAACCCTTCACGGCGCTTGTTGCCTCGATCGTGTCGGTGATCACAAGGCTTTTCATCACGGATTTTGACACACGCTCTACTGCAGGGCCAGAGAGTACGCCGTGCGTGATGTAGGAATGTACCTCTTTCGCGCCGTTCTCCATCAGCACTTCAGCCGCTTTGCACAATGTTCCGGCGGTATCCACGATGTCGTCTACGATGACGCAAACCTTATCCTTCACGTCACCAATCACGGTCATTTCGGCCACTTCGCCGGGCTTGCCGCGACGTTTATCAACGATGGATAGGGGCGCACCAATGCGCTGCGCCAGATCGCGGGCACGGGCCACGCCGCCGACATCCGGGGACACGACCATGACCTCTTCGAGCTTACCGCGGAAATGATGCATCGCATCCAGCGCGTAGATGGGCGAAGCATAGAGGTTATCCACCGGAATATCGAAAAAGCCCTGAATTTGCGTGGCGTGCAAATCCAGGGTCAAAACGCGTTCGATACCGGCTTCTACGATCATATTCGACACCAGCTTGGCCGTGATCGGGGTGCGGGCCTTGGATCGGCGATCCTGACGCGCGTAACCAAAGTAAGGGATCACTGCGGTGATGCGCGCGGCAGAGGACCGGCGCAGGGCATCAGCGATAATCAACAGCTCCATCAGATTGTCATTGGCGGGGTTTGATGTGGGCTGGACGATAAACATATCCTCGCCGCGCACGTTCTCGAACACTTCGACGAAGACTTCCCCGTCGTTGAACCGTTCCACCCGCGCATCACACAGCCCCACGTCCATGCCACGATGCATTGACATGCGCCGCGCGATCGCTTTCGCCAACGGCTGGTTTGCATTGCCTGAGATCAGCTTGGGCTCGAACATTGTGGGCATTGGGGGGTCCTTTGGCAGAAGGTCAGGGTTACGTGCATGTAACAGATTCGTGGCGTTGACACCGGGTAGCACAAGCGTAGCCTCGCGCAAAGAATTCCAAGGCCCAAGGACAGAGAAAATGCCCCACATCGACTACTACTTTGCAACACTTTCGCCCTACACATACCTGAGCGGAACCCGACCAGCCGAGATCGCCAAAAAACATGGGGCGACGATCACCTATAAGCCGCTTGATATCATGGGGTTGTTTGGGCGCACCGGCGGCACGCCACCCAAGGACCGCCATCCCAACAGGCAGGAATACCGGCTGCAAGATATGGCGCGGCGCGCGAAACTTCTGGGGCGGCCGCTGAACACCAAACCGATGTTCTGGCCAACCAATGGTGCGCCGTCTGCCTATGCGATTATCGCTGCCCAGAATGCAGGTGCGGATGTGGCCGAACTGGTCATGGCTTTTGGCGCGGCCTGCTGGGCAGAGGAGCGTGACATCAGCCAGGATGATGTTGTGCGTGACTGCCTGGAAAAGTCCGGGTTTGATCCGGCACTGGCCGACCGCGATATGCTGACCAGCGCTGAAACCTTTGGTAAGAACCTCGAAGATGCGGTGAACGCCGGTGCTTTTGGCGCGCCGTTCTTTATCACGGACACCGATCAGCGGTTCTGGGGTGAAGACCGCCTTGACGATCTGGATGCCTATCTGGCCGGCACGATCTAATGCTCACCGTCTCGGGCCATCAGGTCCATCGCGTGACTGCGGGCGAGGGCACGCCTGCTGTCATGGTCCATTGCGCGTTGATGCGGCATCAGGCCCTGCTGCCGCTGGCGAAGGCCATCGGAGGGCAGGTCACTTTGATTGACATGCCAGGTCACGGACAAAGCGGCCCTTGGGATGGAAAGCAGGACTATCAGAAGCTGGTTGCCGCCGCTGCCGCGGCTTGCTGTGATGGGCCAACGCATCTGATTGGGCATTCCTTTGGCGCGACGGCCGCCTTGCGGCTGGCCGTTACGCAACCTGATCTGGTGAATCGCCTGACGCTGATCGAACCGGTGTATTTTGCTGCGGCAAAGGGAACAGCGGAACATGCGGCACATGCCAGGGCGTTTCGTCCCTTCATCTCGGCCATGCTGATGGGGGACGAGGAACGCGCAGCAGAAGTCTTTAACGGGCTATGGGGTGACGCAACCTGGGGTGACATCTCTGCGCGCAGACGCAGTTATCTGGTTGAGCGCGTGCATCTGGTTGTCGCTGGTGGCGCTGAGATTGAAGAAGATGCGGACGGGATCACCTCAGCCGCACGTCTGGGCGCGCTTGAGATCCCCGTCACTCTGATCCGGGGTGGGGCAACCCAGCCGGTTATCGTGGCCATACATGCGGCACTGATCGCGCGCATCCCGGATGCGGTTGATCATGTCGTTGCCGGTGCGGGTCATATGCTGCCGGTCGATCGGGCGCATGTCGCCGAAGTTGCCGCCATTATCCGCGCAGCAGATCCAGAAACTGGCTGACGTGGTCGCTGGTGATTGACCAATCACAGACCAACCGCCCGATCAGTTGTTCGTCGGGATCCCCGGTGTCAGGCTCCCCATTCATCACATAGTAGACCGCTCCCGCATCCAGCATACGCTTGTGCTCGCGGCGAGGCATTTCGGAGAAGATCATATTGGCCTGCGGTTCAAAAAGTATCTGCGCAGTGCTGTACTTGCGCAGGCCCTCGGCCAGTTGAACACACCGGGCGTTTGCGGCGCGCGCCAGGTCCAACCACAGCCCATCCGCAAGGTAGGCCTGCATCTGTGCAGACAGATAGCGGTGCTTGGACAAAAGATGCCCACCTCGTTTGCGGCGTAACTCAAATTCCCAGGCAAGCTCTGGGTCAAAGATCACACAAGCCTCAACCCCCAGCGCACCGTTCTTGGTTCCGCCAAAGCTGACGGCATCAATGCCGGCTTTCCACGACATCTCGGCGGGCGAACAATCCAGTGCAGTCAGCGCATTGGCAAAACGAGCCCCATCGAGATGGGCTTTCATCCCGAAATCCTGGGCTGTTGCGGTCAGCGCGCGCAGTTCCTCCAATGTGTAAATCGTGCCTTTCTCGGTCACCTGCGTGATCGATAAGGGGCCGCGCTGGGGGCCATGCACGCCGCGGTTTTCTTCGCCAAGGATCTTGGAACGCAAATCATCGGCGGTCATCTTGCCATCCGGCGCGGGCACCAGCGTCAGCTTAGCCCCGGTATAGAATTCCGGTGCGTTGCATTCGTCTTCGTGGATATGCGCGCAGCTACTGCAAAAGATCGTCTGCCAAGGTTGCGCCATTGTGCCCAGCAAGACGGAGTTTGCCGCCGTGCCATTGATGATCAGATAGACGGCGGCCTGTGGCGCCTCAAACACTGCGCGGACCTGCTCGCGGACCTCATCCATGATCGGATCTGCACCATATCCCATGGCGTAGCCCTCGTTGGCGGCGATCAGCGCCTCCATCACTTTGGGGTGGGCTGGTCCAGCGTTGTCTGAAGCAAAATACATCTAATGGGGCTCCTCGATGATATAGTTATCCCAGTCGTCTTCATCGACGTCGAATTCGGGCACGGTCATCCCCTTCACAGAGACGCCAGCGGTATGGACGGACGCCGGATCGCCAGAGATCAGCGGATGCCAGTCGTACAGGGCGCGCCGCTCATAGACCAGTCGATACCCGCAGGTGCGGGGCAGCCAGTACAGGTTCTTGGCGATTGTTTTTGGGGTCAGAACGATGCATTCGGGCACATAATTGTGCCGGTCTTTGTAGTTCGTGCAAAGGCAGCTTTCATTGTCGAGCAAGCGACACGCCACGCGGGTGAGAGCGACAGTGCCTTCCTCATCTTCGAGTTTGTTCAGACAACATTTCCCGCAACCATCGCAAAGCGCTTCCCATTCCTTTTGGTTCAGCTCTGACATCGCTTTGGTTTCCCAAAATCGGTCAGCCAGCCCATTGCGCGGGATTTCAGCGCACATCGCTGAGGACCTTGCGGGCTTTGGTGCAGTCATCATCCATTTGCGTGATCAGCGCATCAAGGCCGTCGAACTTTAGCTCGGGGCGGAGGAAGTCGACAAGTGCAACCGATAGGGTGGCACCATAGAGATCGCCTTTGAAATCAAAGATGAAGGTTTCGCAATTTGGGGTGTTTTCGCCAAACATCGGGCGCACGCCGATCGAGGCAGCCCCGTCATAGGTGCCTTTGTGCGGGCCGTCCAACACGTCGACCTTCACCGCATAGACGCCAAACTTGGGCGGATGCAGGCCGGTGATCGACATGTTCGCAGTTGGATATCCCAAGGCGCGTCCGCGCTGGTCGCCGCGGATCACTTCACCTTCGATCCGATGCCAATGCCCCAGCATCGCGGCAGCGTCACGTGGTTTCCCATCCGTGAGAGCCGCACGGATCGCAGTTGAGGAGACGTTGCCATTGTCCAGTGCAACGATGGGGGTAATCGTGACGCCAAAGCCCATTTCTTTGCCATATGCGGTCAGATGGTCGACGGTGCCCGTCCGGCCCTGTCCAAAACAGAAATCGGCACCTACCACGATATGGGCAAGGCCCAGTTGATCCGCGATGATATCTTGCGCGAAATCGCGCGGTGTCAGGCTGGCAAGGCTGGCGTTGAAGGGCACCTCATAGAGCTTTTCGACGCCCAGTTTCGCCAATCTGTTCGCACGTGCCTCTGCGTTCATCAGGCGAAAGGGTGTGCTGTCCTTGCTGAAATAGCTGCGTGGGTGCGGTTCAAACGTCATGATCCCCAGTGGCGCATCTGCGGCCTTCGCCGCCTTGCGCGTCAGATCGATGACGGCTTGATGGCCGATATGCACGCCGTCGAAATTGCCGATGGCCGCAGCAGCGCCACGGTCAGCAGGATCGATAAAAACGGTGTCACGGATAATGCGCATGGCTTTGCGTAGCGGACCGCGCAAAGGCGTGCAAGCGTCGCTTATCAGCCCTTCCGGGCTTCTGCGCGATGAAAGCCGGCAGGCTTGAAAAGCATCAGTCGAATTTGCGGGATGGGGCCAGCACGGTGGCTTCGCCAGCCAGCACTTTTTTGTCATTCACGATGCAGCGCGTGTCCATTTTTACCCGACGCCTGGCGTGGTCAATCTCAGTCACTTCCACCTCAGCGAGGACCATGTCGCCGGGGCGCACGGGGGCGAGAAATTTCAGGCTTTGACCGAGGTAGACTGTGCCGTGGCCGGGCAGTTGTTCACCGATCACAGCACTGACCAGACCGGCGGTCAGCATGCCATGGGCGATACGACCGCCAAAGTTGGTGTCCTGCGCATAGTCATCGTCCAGATGCACCGGGTTCCGGTCGGTGGAAACATCTGCGAACATCTCAATATCGCGGTCGGTGATTACCTTGCGAAGTGATCGGGTCATCCCGATTTCGATATCTTCGATGCAGATCGTACCGCGGGGTGCGTTATCTAACATATCAGGCTCCACCAGGAAACAAAAAGTCCAACATCAAATCGATATTGAAATTTTATTACTTTGCGAGCGCAGAAAGATCAAGTGATTCTTGCGCGTGAGCGGGCCTTATCGCAGGTGTCCGATGGTGTAGGTCGCGCTCATCTGTTGATCGTTCAGATAAGTCGCCAGCGCATCGGGGTTCGGTTGCCGATCTGTCTTGGTTTCCTTGGCGGCCAGACCGCCGGAAATAAACAAAACATCCAAATCCTCTTGCACACCGCCCAGAACATCGGTCCCAACCCCATCACCAATGGCGATAATGCGCGGATCGGATGGCGCGTTGGTTAATGCAGCGAGCCGTCGCCGGGCAAGATCGTAGATGGGCGGGTGCGGTTTCCCGAAATAGAGGCTTTCGCCACCCATTTCAGTATAGAGTGCTGCCAGCGCACCGGCGCACCATTCGCGCACCTCGCCCCGGTCAACGATGATGTCGGGATTGGCGCAGAGCAGTTTGAGCCCCTTTTGTTTGGCATAAAGAAACTTTGGCCGGTTCACGTCCACATCGGCCATCGGATCAAAGGGGCCACAGCAGACAATACCTTCAGCGTCTTCCAGCGCGACCTTTTGGATGTTCACCGGATTATCGATGATTTTCAAAGGTTTAAAAAAATCATCGTCCCGAGGGCTTTCGCCCATGAACCATATCTTTTCGCCCACGATACCCCGGAACATGGCCGCCCGCGCACTATCGCCAGAGGTCGCGATTGCGTCCCAGGCATCATCCGGCACGCCCAGCCCGTTGATCTGCCGCGCCACGCTGTCCCATGGCCTGGGGGAATTGGTGACGAGAACAACGACCCCCCCCGCAGCACGGTAGGTCTGCATTGCAGCCACGGCATCTGGCAGTGCTGTCACGCCGTTATGCATACAGCCCCACAGGTCAACAAAAGCGGCGTCATACTGCCCCGAGATGTCTGCGAAGCGGTCGATTATCTGGGTCATTTGTTAACCTTTTGGGGCCGTATGGAATGTGTACATATGCTGTACATACACTGTACGTACAGCTTGTACGGCTCTTAGACCTTGAGCACTGGGATGATCTGCTTCTTGCGGCTCATGATGCCCGGCAGAACAACGCTGTCGCCCTCCACCTTTGCATCAAAAGATTTCTCGGCAACGCTTTTTGTCAGGTCATTGGGGATCAGCATTGTGGCTTCTTCCCTGAGGATATCGACCACAAACAGCAGCACCTCGTCTACGCCGTCTTCTTTGGCGACGGCGGGCATGGAATTCATCAGATCCGCCTTGCGGTCCAGCACGGTCTTGGGTGATGTGGTTTCCAGCACAGAGACGCGGAATTTCTTGCCATCGACGGCATATTCCTTGCTGTCCATGCGCAGCAGTTCAGCGTCGGAGAAGGCAGAGACATCGGACTTCGCAGCGAACATTTCGCCTGCGTAGTCTTCGATATTGAGTTTAAGCTCTTTGGCCAGTTTCTCGGCGAGGGTTTTGTCTATCTCGGTTGTCGTGGGCGACCGGAAGGCGAGCGTGTCGGACAGGATGCAGGACAGCATCAGGCCCTTGATACCTTTTGGCATCTTCTTGGCGGTTGTCCCCATCATCTGATGCATGATCGTGGCTGTGCAGGCCAAGGGGCGGATGGTGATGTTGATCGGGTTCTTTGTCTCAAGCCCGCCGGCCAGTTTATGGTGATCGATGATCGCCAGCACGTCAGCGTTGTTGATATTCGCGGGCAGTTCGGCAGGGTTGTTGGTGTCCACAATCACGCAGGACTGGCCGTCATCCACATCGGCAATCACCTCTGGCAGATCAAAGCCCCAGTGCTTGGCGACGAAAGCCGCCTCTGTGTTGGGTGATCCCAGCAGCGCTGCTTTCGCTTCAATCCCGGTTTCATTGAGAAACCATTCCCAGATGAGCGGAGAGCCTGTGCTGTCGGTGTCGGGGGATTTGTGGCCAAAGATGAGGGTTGTCATATGTGTCGCTTTCCATGTGGCAGGATTTGAGGCGTATATAGAAGCGCGCGTGCTGGCTGTCACCCCGTTGGGTGTGGCGAGTGCAGCAAAGGGGGCGCCGCAGTCGCCCCCGGGGGACGTCTGAACAATGGAAGACAGGGCATGGGTTTGATGGCTACCGTTTGACGCACGCCGCCCAACGCGGTATATATTGCCACATTCTGTAGGAGGACGCTGACAATGGACAAGCTGGTTTAACCGCCCACCCTGATCTGACGTATTTTCCTTGAGGAGCACCCTGACAATGGATCGTTCGCACTAACGCCAATTGGCGATGAGTTGGCCGTTTGGCCGCAAACTTACTTGCAAACGAGAGGTGCATTCATGCCCCGTAAGACCCCAAAACCCCGCAAGGCGGGCCCTTCACCCGTTTCCGCCCCCAAGAACCGCCGCGCTATGCGCCCCGACCCGGCGGGTGCGCCGCCGCGTCACCCTGCCGGCCCGGCCCGCGACAAACGGTTTGATCGTCGTCCGCCGAAGTTCCCCGGACGGTTGGGCGGACGATAAATCAGGCGCCCCGCCACCTGATGGGGTGGCGGGGCTTGCATGGCTGTGAAATTTCGCATTGGCTGTCCACGCAGGAGAACGCATATGCCCAAAGAGGCCGATCTATACCCCCCCATCAAGGCCTATCTTCAACAGCAGGGCTATGAGGTGAAGGGCGAGGTGGGCGCCGCTGATGTGGTTGGCCGCAAGGGTGATGATGTCGTCATTGTCGAGTTGAAGACCGGGTTTTCGCTGGCCTTGTTTCATCAGGGCATTGAACGGTTGTCGGTGACTGACAATGTCTACCTGGCTGTGCCTGCGGGCGGCAAAAACAAGGCGCTTAAGGCCAATGTCAAGCTGGCCCGCCGCGCGGGACTGGGTGTCATGACTGTGCGCCTGCGCGATGGGTTGATTGAGGTTCTGGCTGATCCGGGCCCCTATGCCGCCCGGCAATCAAAGAAGAAAAAGACCCGGCTATTGCGCGCATTTGATCGCTTGCAGGGTGATCCTAATGCCGGTGGCGCGACGCGGCACGGCATTGTCACCGGATACCGGCAGGATGCGTTGCGATGTGCCCGGTTTCTGGCGGTCCACGGCCCGTCCAAAGGGGCGCAGGTCAAGGAATGGGCAGAAGTTCCACTGGCTACGCGGATCATGGCGGATGATCATTACGGCTGGTTCACGCGGGTGGAGCGTGGCGTTTATGCATTGACAGATGCCGGCCGCAAAGGGTTGGCCGACTACGGTGATGTCTGAGCTATTCGGTCACGCGGGTGAGTGTCCAGCCTTCGTTTTGCATCAGTTGCAATATGCCGCCCTCTCCGATCAGATGGGCGGCACCCACTGCAACGACGATGTCGTCATGGGTTTGTGTTGCGGTCATGATGACGGGAATCCAGTTTCGGTTGCGCGTGTCCAGTAGCGCCTCTTGCATTTGTGTAAACATCGCTGCCGCTTCGGTGGGGTCCAGATCGGGGATGTCCGACATGGCGACGCGCGCGAGTTCCCACAAACGCCCGACGTCTTCGGCAAAGTAACGATCAAGCATGGCAACAAACATCTGCTGCTGGACCGCAGGTGACAGCATGTTGACCCGCAACATATCGACCTGTTCGTCGATGGAATCGTTTTTGAAGATGTCAAAGAGTGTTGTGAAAGGTTCAACCGCTTGCATGGGCACGCCTGCGGCTTCTGCGTTCTGGATGATCATCTGATCGAGCCCGCGCACCCCTGAAACCATATCATCCATCGCGCAGGGTGGTATGGCCAGCATCAGCGACAAATACCAAGGCTGCATCTTGGCTGCCATGAAGGGCGGGATGCTGCGTTGGCGGGCGGCGTCTGCGATCAGGCCCCATGTGTCGGCATCCAGCATTTCGGGCAGTGTCGGCCCATCGACGATGAAAAGTCGACCGGGGTCGGTGACGATCATCTCCTGTAGCTTGGCTTCTTCCTCGGGTGTGGCTTCGAGCATGACGAGGTCGGCATTTGTGATGGTGCTGCTCAACCTGTCGCGCAGCGGTTCGAGGCGTGGGTCGTAGATATGCATCGTGCCGATCACGGTGATGGTGTCGGCGCCTTTGGTAGCTTCCCAGATCAGACCCTCTGCAAAGGGCATGTCGGCCACGGCGGCATCAAGCTGCGTTTGTTGGGTGGCCGTGATCTGGTCGAGGTAGTTGACACCGGTGCAAGCGGCGGAGGCGGTTGTTCCGATCAGTGCAAAGAGTGCAGTTACAGCAGTGCGAAGAAGCATAAGGCAATCCTTTGTCTGGTGCCCCTATAGGTAAGCGATCCGCGCCCGGGGTCCAGACCCTAGGCGCGGTTTTCGAGGATCATGCGCTGCCCAGCCCGGATCAGGAACCGGCCGATGATGCTACGCAATGTGGGTTGCGGCGGCGGTACGATGCGCAATTGAGGCCGCACAAATGCATTGGAACCAGTTGGCAACTGCACAGCGCCAGCACCAACAGATGAGGGTGCAAGCAGTGGCACCGGCGGCCAGCCTGTTGTGGCGGGTGTCAGGACCAATCGCGTGGGCGATGCGCGCCGGACGACAGGCCTGTCGTCGCCGTGGTGATGAATATCGGGGCCGATCTTGTGATCGACAGTAAAAAACGGGGGATGCATGGAAGTATCCGATCATGAACTTTTGGAGAGATTTGCATCGGGCCGAAGGGCCACTGACGCACTGCAATGCGATGGCTATCACCACGCGGGGGTAAGATCCTTTCTAGTCATTGCAGTCTCCTTGATTCGGTATCGAATGTGCGTTGTTTAGCCCAAGGGCAGTGCATTGCCCAAGGACATTTTTTGCAAAACAGTCATTTTGTCAAAGTGTCACAGTATCACCCGCCAATACGGATGAAAAATTCTGCATTTGACGAGAGGATTTGTTACCCGAAAAGCAAGAAAATCAAACCAAAGCTGCCCGCAGCCAGCATCATTGTTACTTCCGCGCCTAAACTACCAAAAATACGCATATTCATTACCATTAGCCTACCACCTATCGGCAAGATACCGCTCAGGCGGCCAAAAGTCTAGGTAAAAGCAGTTCAAATTGGGTGGATCTAGTCGGGCTCTCGGCTGAGCTCTTCGGGGTTAAGGATCTCGATTCTCTGCCGCGCCGATTTGATCACACCGCGTTTGGCAAGCTTGCTGATGGAGCGGCTGACCATTTCGCGATTAGCCCCAACTGAGGCTGCGATCTCGGCATGGGTGGGGGCGTCTTCGATCACCGATCCCAGACCCAGCTTGCCGTGTTCAGCTGCCAGACGCAGCAGGTAGGCGCCCACGCGTTCTTCCACTGACAGCGTTGTCATTTCCATGTTGCGGAGTGTCAGTACCCGGATCCGATCAACAAGACTTGCCGTGACCCGTTGCCGGACCTGTGGAACGGTGTTGAACAGGTCCAGAAAACTTTGTCGTTTCAAGGTCAGTAGTCGCGCATCGGATTTTGCCACAACGGCCAGCGACCGGGTCGTGCCGTCAAAGGCAGCCAATTCGCCAAAATAGGCGCCAATGGGGAAGCGCGAGTAGACAATCTCGCGGCCTTGGTCCGTCCAGAGCACCGCCAGCAATGACCCCGAAAGCAAAAAGTACAGATCGTAGGACTCATCTTCCTGATCAAAGATCGTTTGCCAGGGGGCGAGTTTCTGTTCGCTTGCGTCGAGCTGGACATTGGAAAGGTCCGATGCAGTAAGGCCCGCAAAAAGCGGCAGATTATATGAAAGAAGCTTTTCCGGTGTCATTGTTTCACCAGGATGTCGCGTGCTTTTAGAATTTCAGGCGGTGCCGCCCGAGGGTCAAACTGATCGGTGACAGCGGTCAATGCTGTGTGATCCATCAACCCCGCATCGATCTGATCAAGCCGGACCCGCAGCAACCAGAGCTTTGCGTTTTGCCGTGTCGCCACATCTGCTGCTTCCTCTAGGTAGCGTGCGCAGTCTTTGGTCCGCCCAATCAGGCGGCAGATGCTGGCGTGAATGCGCAGCACCTCCGCGTACCAGCAAAGCAGGCGGCTTTCTTCATTCTCGCGGGTGGCTTGAAGTGATGCCTGATAGGCTTCGTCCAGCTTATCGTGTTTGGCCAGGGCCAGGGCGTAATGTGCCCGGAAGTATGGCACCCCGATGTTGGCACCGATCATTTCATGTGTGCCGATGACTTGCGCGAACCCGGCAAGGCCTTCGTCACTGTCGGTTTGGCTGGGGTCCATGACGTTCAGCCATGCAGCCCCCGTGACTTGCCAGAAGGCAGCAGTCTGACTTGTTGCCGCTTCCAAACCGGTCAGCACCCGCGCCACAGCTGCGTCGACCTCTCCGGCGTAATAGAGTGGAACTGCCCCCCAGATTTGCGCCCATGGCTGCATGACAGGGATGTTCAGCAGGTTTTGATGCGCGTCTGTTTCGGCGATCAGGTCATGGATCAGATGCGTATCGCCTGCAATGGATCGCCCGGCACTTTCGAACATCTGTGCCGCAGCAAATGTATCGGCCCCGTAGGTCGCGATCATCGCCCTATGCTGCGCCACGTCGTAAATGTCGCGGAGGGCCGCAAATTCACCAAACTGCTTGTCAAAATCACCTGCGTAGAAATGCAGGGATGCATCGACATTGTGCGCGGCAAGGCGCAATTCATTGTTGCTTCCTTCGGCGGGGACTTCTCTTGCGGCTTTGCGCAGCAGGGCACTGAATTCATCGGCTCCCACCTTGTCGCCCGATAAGATTGCGTGGGTGAAACTGCCATAGAACGCCGGGCCGTTCGCCACGGAGTAGTCGTTTTGTTTCGCTGCCAGTTTGCGGACCTCGTCAAAGGCATCGCGTACCGACGGTGCGGTAAAGCCAAGCGTTTGCATGCGGATCGAACCAAGAGCGGTATGGCAGGCGATCTCAAGCGCGCGTACGTCGACGTCTTCGGGCGCCTCTGCGCACAGTGTGATGGCTGCAAGGATATGCGCCTCTGCATCTTCCATAGCGCCCTGAAACAACGCCCATTGGCTAACGGTAAGGTAATTCTGGATTGCCGGAATATGCTGCTGGGCCAGTCGCAAATGGTCTGTCAGAAGCGCCGGGTTCCTGTGTATTGCGTCCGCGTGATGTTCTTGCAAATGTGTGGCCAACTCACTGTGATAGTCGATCCGGGTGCGGCGCAGCATCCCCTGATATGCAGCTTGGTGCAAAAGCGCATGTGCAAAGCACCATGTCGTAGCATCGTCTTTTTGCAGCACGCCCTGCGCGCGGGCTTTTTCCAAATGCGGCTCAAGCGGGCCCGCATCACCGGCGATGGCACCGAGCATATCGGTATCAAACTTGTGTCCAATGACGGCAGCACATTGCAGAACAGGTTTTGATGGGCCTGTCGCGTCGATCTGGTCCGCCAACAAATCCATCAAAGAGCCCGGAATGGTCGAGGGTTCGTCTTGTGCCGTTGGTTTGCGTTTTGAGAGCTGTTCCAGAAACAGCGGAACACCTGCGGCTTTGGCAATCAATGTGGCACGCTGTTCTGGGTCGGTGGCATCATCCGACAGCGCATCAAGCATCGCGTGCGCCTCTGTGTTGTCCAGCCTGTCCAGTGGGATCATTGTGATTTGCAGGGCCCCGAGGTAGTTGCCGATCTTTGTGTCCTCACGACTGGTCATGAGGATTTGATAGGCCTTGACGGCATCGCTTTTCAGGATATGCACCAGCACGCCAAAACTTGCGTTATCAAGCCAGTGCAGGTCTTCGAAAACCATCAGGCCCGCGGGCAGAACCGACTGGATTGCTTGCCACAGGCTGTCCTCGATCAGTGCCTTCAGCGCGACATTGGATTTTTCGGTCAGCAGCCGCTGACCTTCGGGCAGGCCAAGTGCGAGCGCAAGCGCTTGCATCGCGTCCTTTGACAAAGACCCAAAACGGGCCTCAAGGTCGCTGTACTCAGGCAGGGCTGTGCCAGTTTGCTGCATGAGCCATTGGGTGAATGGTTGATAGCTGGCCCGGATATGCACACCATCAGCGGCGAATTGTACCTGCGCCTTTGCGCCGCGCGCTATGTATCGTGCAAGCGCAGATTTCCCGATACCGGCCTGTCCGATCACCAGACAGGGTTCGTCGCTGGCGGCGATTCGGTCCAATTCGGCCTGGCGCCCGACAAAGATCCCCGGTTGATCATGGTCTGCTGCGGCCTGAGCGGCCAGTGGCCGAAAGAGTGTCTGTGCTTCGGCAAAACCTTTGAGCATCTCGCCGGGGTACTCTTTCAATGCTAAGCCACCACGCAGCAAATTTCGGGTGCTTTCCGAGATCATTACGGTGCCGGGTGTTGCTTTCTCTTGGATGCGCTGGGCGAGGGTCGTCACCATTCCCGTCGCGCGCGGCAGGTTATCCCTGCCGACTTCTGCGCGCACGGCAACTTCGCCGGTGGCCACGCCAATCCGCAGCATGATCGTGCTGTCTGGATTGGCGCTGGCGTCGATTTTGCCAATCGCGTCAAGGGCTGCGGCAACGGCTTTGGAGGCCGATAATTCGTCCGCGCGGGCAAGCCCAAAAAGGGCGACGACACCGTCGCCCAGATACTCTGTCACCTCGCCGTCATGATCTCGGATGACGGCATCGCATTGCGCATAAAAATCCTCCAGCCAAAGCTGGAGGTCTTCTGCATCCGCAGTGCTGGCCATGTCGCTGAAACCGACGACGTCCAAAAAGACAGCCGTAATCTGCTTGCGTTCGCCCCGGCCTTTATTGGCGGTGGCGCCTGCTGGGTTACTCATTCACTTTCCCCGTCTCTTCCGGCGGCCACTATATGCGTGTTTTCGCAGCTTCCAAGCGCGCAATGCGCCCGCTGTCGAATGGATTGGAAAGTGTCCAACTGGTCCAGATGCGGAAAGCGCCGGGCAATGCGTGCCCTTCGGCGGCCTCACGGTTGTTCAATCGCAACGGCTGCGCGATCATCTTGCCCGCAGGCAAATTGGCCAGTGCGGCGTCCTCGACATCGATTTGCGCGTGAATGCCAGCGCCATGTGCTGCCGTCAGGCCAAAATCAAGATTGGAGAATTGCCATCTGCCGAACTTGTTCTTGGTCACGACAACTTGATTGGCCAGACGGTTCACCGCACCAAGCGTGGCGTAATCTGTCATCGGGCGCGCCATGTCGCGCTGGGCATAGGTGCCGGACCAGATTGGCGATCCTGTCGGCGACTTCACCGAATAGTGCCGGTTGCCCATGGTCAGTTGGCCCATCCGCTTGTTGTAGCCATAGCCCCAGATACCGGCGAGTTGCGGCAGTTTGCTGTTGAGATAAAGGTTCGGCAGATAGGCGTAGGCCCCTTCATGACCTTCGACCTGCACATAGTTGATGGCGACGATTGCCTCATTATAGGTGCGGAACCCAAACAGCTTTGGCATGATTGTGGGGCGCACGCCCATTTGCTGGTTGGCTAGGATCGAGACAGGATGCTTTCCGTCTTTGGTGATCGCTTGCGGGTGCAAGGTCATGCCTTCCGGCAGGCATTTTTCAAGTTCACGGGCGTCGACCGCGTGGAAGCTGAAGAAGCCGTCCAGTTCACCTACTCCAAAGAATGGTGTGATCGGCCAGTTGGCATTTTGCGCGTAAGGGCTTTGCAGTTTGGCAGCGTCTGTCGGCCCGGCATCTGGCGCGATATCGCCTTCGCCGACGATTTCTATATCGGCCCCAGTCAAACCGCGTGCGGCGGAAAGGCCAGAGATCGTTGCTGCTTCAACGCAACCTGCGTTGATCCCGCAGCGGGTCCAATCACCAGCGATATAGAGGTTTTCAAACCCGGTGCCATCGGCAGGCAGGCGGTATTGGACCGACCCCGGAACTGACAGCACGTAGCGTTCGGATCCGTAGAAATTCTCACGGAAGTATTGCGCCTTGAATTTTGCCGGTCCGGTTTTGGCACCCTGGGCGTGCAGCAGGGACATATCGAACTTGCCCGCCTTTTTCGCCCCGGGCCACATCTTGACCAGATCATTGTTGGCCCAATCCTTAACCTGATCCACAAAGGGTACGGTATCAACGCCTGCATCATGCGCAGGGCTACAGAAATAGGCGATGGATTTGGGGCCGGGATCGGCCCAATCTTCGCGCCCGATCAGGTCGGACATGTCCGCCCAGGTATCAAGCGGCTCAACAAAACTGGTGATCACCGTTTTCAAATCGGCAGGGATATCGCCGATGTTGTGCTTGGCAACCAGGTCATTCCAACCCATCTCAGCCGGGGTCTTGTCGACCCAGAACTGGGCGGCGTGGGTGGCCACGGTGCCCACCTTTTCCATCATCATCTTCCAGCGGTTGCTGGCGGCGACAAGTTCTTTCGCCATGTATGGCAGGGATCCCAGTGAAGCACCGAGGATCACTTCGTCAAAGTCTTCGCCTCTCTGCAGCGCGTATTTGCGCCCCTTCGGTGCCTCTTTTTCGCATTCGAAATCGACGCCGTCTTTTTCCAGCTTCTCGCCGTCGATCAGTTGGTCCCAATGCGGCTCTGACGGCCAACAGGGCAGGTCTTTGACAGTGACGAAAGGATGGTATTCATCATGCCCTTTTTTGAGCGCAGCTTGTTCAACCATATCGATGCGGTCGATATAGGTTTTGCTTTCATCCAGAGCCAAATGCGTTGCTGCGTTGAAGAATTTGAACTTCACGCCGCGGTGCTTGAGTATTTGATAGTAGGGCCCAAAGATTGTGTCGCCCATGCCCGCCATCATCTTGAAAAACAACGAACCTTTGTAGGTGAATGCCAGCCGGAGCAACCCGCGAATGGCGGTGCCTGCACCGACGCTGCGGTGGTCCGTGACACCCGCCGGATAGCCAAAGACATAGTCATAGCAGCCTCTGAAAACAGCGGAATAGACGGCCTCATGGCTGGCCCCATAGTGCAGCAGCCATTCGCTGATTTCCCAATCGTCAATCGCGTCAAACCCGTCGCGGAACAAGCCGTTGTCGATAGTGCCTTTAAAGAAGGCCATTGAGAGGCTGATCAGATACTTCAAACGCCGCGCCTCATCAGATAGCACGCCTTCAGGAAAGGCGTCTTCATCAAACCAGTTCTGGGCGTGTAGTGTCAGTGCGCCGAGGGTCTGGGTCTGGCTGTCGGTGTGGTCAAACGCGTTGTTGGAAAGTGACTTGGCGTAGTCGCGCAGATGATGCAGCGGTGAGGCTTTTTTCATGTCCAGCTTTGCTGTACGCATGGGACCTGCAAATTTCGGTGGCAACGTATGGGGGACGTCCTTGTCCAGTTCTTCGAGGATTTTCTCGATGAAGTTGGCGAGTGTCTCAACCGCCATCTGGAAATACGCAAACGGTGTTGGCAGCACACCGCCCGTGCCCGGTTTGTCGTCATTGGGTTCAAATTCAAGGAACCACGGATGGATTTCCTTCACCCCGTCCTTTTCGATCTCTTCTGCCAACAGAAAGCGGTTCAAGCCGGTAAAGGCCTTGTCCAATGTGCCCAAAGGCGCATCGGGGCTGCGCAGGCCGGTGGCGTTCAACTGATCATAGCAGTCGCGCATCAGCCGGAAGCCGTTTTCATAGAAGCCAGCCCAGATGTGCAGACCGTGTTCTTCGATCCGGCCGGCGTGCTTCATGTTGCGCCCGCTGGCGCCTTTGCCGCCTAGACGCCAGCCAAGCTGATAGAGGGTAATTTCATAGTTGTCCTGCCAATTCGGTTGTTGGGTGATGGCATAGGCTGCTGTAATCGCACCAACGCCGCCGCCAATGACGGCGATTTTCTTTTTTTCAGACAAATCCGTTCCCTCGATCGCTTCTGCAATAATTGAATCGCTGTACTCGCGCAGACCTTGAGTACAAAAGTTGTCAAAAATTGTTCACGAATACGGCTGTGATAAGGAACTGAAAAGATTGCCGGAATCAAATTGGGTAGAGTGGGCAAATCCAGGGGGCCGCAACGCTAATTGACAACAGTGGCACATCCTTGCCCTGTGCTTGTAAGCTGATATCCCCGTGATGCATCTGCCCCTTTGGCGCGGGCCAAAGCATGTCTGCCAATCCCCGATAGGCTGTGACGTGATCGCAGGGATAGTCACGCACGATCGCCCCGATGACGCTGTCGCTTGCAAAGAGATTCTTCGAGGACAGTTGCAGGGACAAAAGCGGCGCTGCGCCGTCAGCCTGCATTGTGAAGCTAAAACCAAACTTGCCCAGTACGGCCGCACCTGCATCAAGCATTTGTGTGATGGTTTTTAGGAGCGGTTCTGCGGGAACCTGTGCGACCGCGGCCAGTTTTGGCACAATCACTTGCGGATCAAGCGAGGTTTCACAGAACAGGGCAATCTGGCGTGTCTCGGCGTCGAATGACAGCATATGGATCGCAGCATCCGCGCCGAGTTCGTTCAGGCAAGCGGTGACCTTTGGCGATGAGACAAGCTCTGCCAGATCTGCGGCAGTTCCGGGGAATTCTGCGTATAGCGTGGCAGAGTGGCGTGTGGCGCTTTTGTTCAGGCCAAGCCATGCGCCAAACTGCAATTCCGCATCCCCCTGTGCCGCGCCGATTACCTCGCGCAGGCCCGCAGGTGGCGGTCTGTGGTCGAGTGTTTTGATGATATTGCAAACCTTGGCAACACGTCCGCGTGGATCACTTGCCGGATCGTCGACTTCCGTACGCAATGACAGGCATTTGCCATGCGCCTTGAAGATCATTTCAACTGGTGAGCCGGTGTCTGTCATGGTGCTGTTGCGCCATTGGGCCCAGCCCCCCGGGTGCATGACGCCAATATCATGGAGCGTTCTTTCCATCGCCTCGCCGATATGGCCTTGCTTGCGCAAGTACCAGCACCAGTCCAGGTCACTGCGGGACGGGATGACTGTTTCGAACTTCGACATTGGCTCGCCTCGGGAGAAGATTTGGTGTTTAGGGACCGGTGACTACATAGCTGCGCGGGCTCTCGCGCAATGTGCGTTTGAACACAGACACTGCAAATTTTCGGATTTTGTTAACCGCGGGCGGGAAACGCGCCCTGAGCCGCAATGATATAGTTGATGCACAGCGTGGGTTGCATGTTTTCATGCGGCGCACTGCCGCCGGTCAGCCCAACAGTTTTGCTGTTGAGCGGCGTTGTTGGTTCGCTCTTTTGCAGATGTGTGCCGCTGGCGGCGTTTACATAGATGTTTGCTTTTCCCAGGGCCGTGCGCTCTGGCTCACTGCTGTTGGGTTCTGCTTCGGACACCAGAAGTTCATGTCGGTGCTCGGGAAGTTGTTTTGCGCAAAGCGCCACGCTTTCGGCCCCGACTTTCTGGCCCAAATCACGCGGCGACAGATCAGGCGCATGCCCTGCGTGCATTGGTACGCGTCCGCGCAGATCCGGTAGACAGAACGTCGTGCGTCCATCACCCCCATAGGTTGTTCCCAATATCGCATAAAGCGCTTCGTAGTCAGCAATAGCCAGAGCCTGCCCATCGCAAAAGGCCCAGCCCCGAGGGGCAAAATTTCCGCCGAACATGATGATCTGACCGACCAACGGTTCCATATCCTGAGCGCCTTTGACTGACTGAGTAGTCTTTCACCGTCTCGTACTTCCCAAGGTTAAGTCAGTGCCATAACGCACAGACAACGGTTTTTGGGGGGTCCGTCTACTTGCCTTGCCATACCGGTTTGCGTTTTTCTATGAACGCGCGCGCGCCTTCGGCGGCATCGGTCGTCTGGCCGATCTGCAGGATGCTCTTATCGTTCTCTGGCCAGATGGTATCTGTGTTGGCCGTTTGTGCCTGATTTGCGATTCTCAACGTCTCGCGTACTGCCAATGGTGCGTTGGTGGCGATATCTGCGGCGATCTGTTGTGCCGTCATCAAGGTGGTTCCGTCCGGCACAGCTCTGTTGATCACACCCCATGTTGCGGCATCCTCTGCCCCAAAGGCCGCACCTGTTAACAGGATTTCATTCGCCCTCACACGCGGGATCGACAGGGGCAGGCGCACCGCGCCGCCCGCGCCGGGGATCAGGCCGATGCGCACCTCGGGCAGAGCGAATTGGGCTGATGCACCTGCGACAGCCATGTCGCAGGCCAGCATGATTTCGAACCCGCCCGCAATCGCGGCCCCCTCAACAGCGGCGATGACTGGTTTGCGGCGCGCACGTTTCACAAACCCACCAAACCCATATTGACCAAAGAGGATGGTATCACCCGCCCCTTGAGCAAAGGCCTTGAGGTCCATGCCTGCACAAAAGAGCGTGCCTGCGCCCGTCAGCACAGCGGCATGCACATTGGGGTCCGCCTCCACCTTGTCAAAGGCGTCACGCATGGCATCGCAGACATCTGGATTGATCGCATTGCGCTGATCAGGGCGGTTCAGGGTGACGGTGGCGACCCCATTCTGCGCGGCATAGAGAACGGTGTCATTGCTCATCTGAGGCTTCCTTTTCAGCACGGGCGCGTAGATTTGCGCGGATAATCTTGCCGGTTGTGGTCATCGGCATATCATCGATGAAGCGGACAACGCGGGGAAATTCATAAGCTGCAAGCCGCGTTTTCACGTGGGCGGCGATATCATCGGCAAGCCCGTCACTTGGCCTATGCCCGGCGGCCAGCTGGATGTAGGCGGCGACGATGGTGCCTCTGATCGGGTCCGGTTTGCCGACAACCCCGGCAAGCTGCACTGCGGGATGCGTCAGAAGGCAATCCTCGATCTCGGCCGGGCCGATGCGGTAGCCGCCAGAGCTGATGACATCATCGTCGCGCCCGATAAAGCGGATACGCCCGCTTGGGGTCTTGCATCCCTTATCACCGGTCAGCAGCCAATCGTGGCCATCAACCGTGGCGAATTTTGCCTTTGTGGCGGCGGGATTGTTCCAATAGCCCAGAAACATCACAGGGTCCGGTGCACGCACGGCGATGCTGCCTTCCTCATCTATGGCGCAAATGGTTTGGTTGTCTTCATCAATGACTTCCACCACATGCCCGGGCACAGCGAACCCCATTACGCCGGGCTCCGCCGGGGCGAGCGCCGCGCAGGAAGACACGATCATATTGCATTCGGTCTGTCCGTAGAATTCGTTGATTGTGGTGCCGAAAACGTCATGCCCCCAGGCGATGAGTTCCTTGCCAAGGGTTTCGCCGCCACTGGCGACGGACCGCATCGGGACAGGGTCGGCAGGGCTATCTAGCCGCATCAGCTTTAACGCGGTGGGCGGCAGGAATGCGTTGCGGATGCCGTGGGTGCGGATCAGATCAAATGCGGCCTTGGCGGTGAATTTGTTGAACCTGCACGCCACAACCGGCACCCCATGATGCAGCGCAGGCATAAGCACATCGAGCAAGCCACCAATCCAGGCCCAATCGGCGGGCGTCCATATCCTGTCGCCGGGTTGGGGAAAGAAATCATGGCTCATCTCGACACCCGGCAGATGCCCCAGGAGAACACGATGGGCATGCAATGCCCCCTTGGGCGCGCCTGTGGTGCCAGACGTGTAGATCAGGATAGCTGGATCATCGGCACTGGTTTGGACAGGTTCAAAAACAGTTGGCTGGGTTGCGCAGCGACTATGAAAGTCATCAGCACCGTGCAGGGCACCATCGATGCAGATGATCTGATCCAACGCTGGCAGCTTTGATTTGAGTGTTGCCAGAACTTCCGCGCCAGCCGCATTTGTGATGACCACCCGTGCGCCAGAATCATGCAGCCGGTGATGTAATGCGTCAGGGCCAAAGAGCGTGAAGAGCGGCAGGGCGATGCAACCCATTTTGGTGATCGCAATATGGGCCACGGCCGTTTCGACACATTGGGGAAGCAGAACGGCAATCCTGTCACCCCTGTTGGTTGCCGATGTCAGCGCATTCGCCAGTTGGTTGGACATGTCGCGCAATGCGCCAAAGCTGTAGTCCACGGATTGGCCATCGGAAGCGACATCGATGATCGCAAGTTTCTCAGGTGTTGTGGCGGCGTGTCTGTCACAGATGTCAACGCCGATGTTGTAGGTCGCAGGAACAGTCCAGCCGAAACGGGACACGGTTTCTTGGAGTGTAGAATATTTGATAAGCATGGCTTCGCGAGACTGAGCGTGGCCTCGACAACTGTCAATGATCCCGTCGCAAAAATTGATTCGCCGGATGTGCGAGGCCCGAATTCTTTCGAATTTGAATCACAACTGGCCAGCTTACGTAAGGTAACCGTATGAATTTAGTAAATTTTCCTCACCTTTCATACCGCAGCCAGAAAAATTAAGCATTTGAAATATAAGGATTTCGTTATGGATCGATCCGACCGGCGCCGCTTCAGATCGAAGAATAAATTGAAAATGAACAAGTCGTACTGCGTCTGTTCATAGCTGCCTTGCAACAAAGGCCTCATTGAAGCCGTATTTCACGCAGGACGCAGTTGTTGGCCAGATGACGATACACCACTCACGAAACGCACTGGGCGACATGAAACAGTTTCACTATATTCCGGCCCACGCCGATGAAAACAAAGGCAACCCAGACCTCGTAGTGGGCCTGTGTTTTCATCGCGCCCGGCAGGACGCACGCTTTCCTAAAGTCGAAGAACTGTTGGATCGGCTGTGTAATGCTGCGGTCGACAAGGCGCGTGCTATCGAGGTTCGACCCTGAGCGCTGCCAATTGGCGTGATCGCGCCAATGATCTGACCTGACAGTCTGCAATTCAAATTTGAGCCAGCGGATTGTCGCTCGCGCTTGACTTGTGTTCTTCATGCAATGTGGAGCAATATGAAGTGCGGCTGCTGCCGTCTAATATTCGCCAAATTTCTGCCATCTGGCGCGGCTACGAGAAACTCATGCGTATTCTACTTGCTGAAGATGAGCCAATGCTCGCGAACCAGATCAAGACCGTCCTCACGTCAGAGGGGTTGGTGGTGGATCTGGCTGTAGATGGAGCTGAGGCCCAGTTTCTGGGTGAAACCGAACCTTACGATGTGATCGTTCTGGACTTAGGGTTGCCCATCCGTGACGGGATCACGGTGCTCAAGAATCTCCGGGCTGGTGGCAATGACACGCCGATTCTTATTCTGACGGCGCGCAATGACTGGACCGACCGCGTTGATGGTCTGGATGCCGGCGCGGATGACTATGTCACCAAGCCGTTTCACATGGCGGAATTGTCCGCCCGGGTCCGTGCGATGATCCGGCGCAAGGCAGGCAAGGCCAATCCGGTCTTTTCGCGCAACGAGGTCAGCTTCGATAGCCGCACAAATCAGGTTATGGTCAAGAATGTCCCGGTCAACCTGACCGCGCAAGAAATCGCAGTGTTGTCTTACCTGTTTCACAACGCCGGGCGCCTAGTGTCGCGGACGGAGTTATCGCAGCACATCTACCAATACGAGGGTGACCGCGATTCAAACACGATTGCGGTTTTTGTGAACCGGCTCCGTAAAAAGCTGGGCAGTGATTTGATCGACACCGTCAGAGGCCGCGGCTACGTGATCAAAGCGGTGGCATGACCTCTCTGCGGACCCGCGCGGTTACCGGGGGCATCCTGTTGGCGATGGTGACGATTGTCCTGGCGCTCGCGGGGTTGGGGTCGTTCATGAATGCGCAAGCCCAGACGCGTTTCACTGACTTGCTGAGAAGTCGCCACACGCAGGCAATTGTTGCTGCCTTGACCCATGCGAATACGCCCGATCAACTGGATCGTGTCCTTGGCGACCCGGTCTATCAACGTCCGTTTTCTGGTGAATACTGGCAGATCCAGTCAAGTGACGGTGCAATCTACACCTCGACATCGTTGGTTGACGCTGTCTTGCCTGGGCCGGCAGGTCCGGGCGCAGAGCGCAGTTCTGTGGAGTATGTTGGCCCGACCGGGAATCTGGTCGTGGGAATATCCCAATGGGTCAACTTGGACGACGGGTCGCGCTGGCATGTTCAGGTCGCATCATCATTGCAGCAGCTGGAGGTGGAGCAGGATGCTGTGCGCCAGAACCTTCTGAGCGCCTTTGCCATTGTGGCTTTTGTGGGTGTTCTGGGCGCCCTGGCCCAAGTGGCTTTGATCTTGCAGCCGCTGAATGCGTTGCGCAAAGATGTCTCGGCCCGGTGGGAAGGTGAAAACGGGCTGGAGGTCGAAAGCTACCCCATTGAGGTTGCCCCGCTCGTTCACGATATTAACGACTTGATGGGCCGCAACCGTGATATCATTCGCCGCTCGCGCAGGCAGGCGGCCGATCTGGCCCATGCGATTAAGACGCCATCGGCGATCATGCGCAACGAATTGGGTGCGCTGGAAAACAAGGGGATGCCGGTCCGTGATGCGCTGGATGCCCTTGATCGTCTCGATGCCCAGCTCAAACGCTCTTTTGCCCGGATGCGTGCGGATGGTGGGGAAGACGCGGTTGGTGTGTTTACCGATCTTGATGATGCGTTGGGCCGCATGAAACGCGCTTTCGCCGCCCTTGCCCGCAACGTTGAGAAAGAATTTTCGGCTGAGTATGAGCCTGAACTGCGGGTTCGCATGGACCAAAGTGATTTCGAAGAGGTCATGGGTAATCTGCTGGACAATGCGCTGAAATGGGCCGATGGCCGTGTCTTGCTGACGGCCAAGCGTGACAAAGATAAAATGGTGACCCTTACCATTGCGGATGACGGTCCCGGTATCCCACAGGAAGAGATCACGCAGGTCACCCGCAGCGGCCATCGGCTGGATGTGTCGAAACCCGGCACCGGGCTTGGCCTTGCCATCGCGTCAGACCTGATCAGTGCTTACGGTGGGGACATTATTCTGAGCCGTTCAGAACTTCTTGGTGGGTTGTCGGCTGTTATTCGATTGCCTGCCGGCGGCAGCCGTGCTCTGGAGCGTGGTTAAGAACTGCCACGCCCAAACAAACCGCTGAGTGCGCGGCCAACCAGACCGCTAACCGAAGGGCGTTTGCTGGCATGAAAAGGCAAGGGACGGCAGACCTCGATTGCAGCAACACCAACCCTTGCGGTCAGGGCCCCATTCACAACGCCTTCGCCAAAGCGCCGGGATACTTTTGACAGCACCCCGCCACCGGCCACAGACCCGATCAGGTCATCACCGACAGCCACGGCCCCAGTTGCCACCAAGTGGGTGAGCACGCTGCGCGTCAGCCGCCAGCTACCTAAGGTGCCTGATCGTCCGCCATAGATTTCGGCAATCCGACGGATCATGCGCAGGTTTGCAGTCAAAGCCGTAAACAGATCTGCAAGGGCGAGCGGGACGATCGCGGTCACTGTTGCGACTTGCCGCGCTGCTGCCTCAACCTCGCGCTGGGCGCGCGCGTCGAGCGGCGCAAGTACCGTTGTTTCAGCAAGCGCCAGCAACCCGTCGGCATCCAGCACCTCGCTCTGACGCGATTGCAACTCTGCCCGCCCCCATGATGTGTCTTCGCGGTGCTTATAGAGACCGACAAGTGAGGTGATCACATCCCTCGCCATGCCCAGTTTGCCGCTGGTCAGCGCCGCGCTTGCCTTGTGCTGGATTGCATCCAGCCTGCGCAACCGCGCGAAAGCGGCCAATTCGCGTAGGCCGATTATCAGCAGGACAAGTAGCAAAAGCGCGATCAGCCCAGTGACAACCCCGCCCAGAATAGGTGAGCGCGCAAGAAGCCCGGTGATGTAGTCCCACGCCGCCAAAGAGACCACAAAGCCCACAAGCGCCAAGAGAAGTGACCAGAACCAACGCGCCAGTCGCGATGGCCTGCGCGCTGCAATGGCGGCAACCTGTTGCATCGCGGCCCCTTGGGGCGCGTCTGGCGCATCAATAACCGCAGGTGCTGCATCAGGGCGTGCTGCTTCTTGATCTTCAAGGTCGATCAGGATCGGTCTGTTGGTCATAGCCGATCCCCCAGCAGGAATTGCGCAGCCTTGTCCAGCCGGATGTGCGGCAGCCCGTCGCCCGGTCGCCGGATCAGCGCCGCGGGGGCGAAGTTCATGACGCTGTAGTCTGCATCAAGCCATATCTCTGACCCCGCCCTTGCGGGGGCCAGCAGATGCGCGGGATCATCGGGCAGTTTACCGGGGTAGAACGCGGCCTGTTTATCGTTGTCGAGCAACCGCCCGCGTACGACGTCCAGTGGTCCGTCGCGATGATCGACGGTCTCTTCGACAGTGGTGCGTAAGGCCGCAATCGACATGGCGCTTGTTTGCGCCCCGGCAAAGTCGGCCCGGTCCTTGGCCTCACGCAGCAACGCCTGCACGATTGCGGTCAGTTGCGGGTGCTGGCTGTGATGCAGGTGATCGGCCTTGGTCGCGGCAAAGAGGATTTTTTCCACCCGTCGCCCCTGAAAGATGCGCGACAGGAAGGCGTTGCGCCCGGGTCGGAATGCCCCAAGGATACGCGCCATGGCCCCGCGCAGATCGTCCAGTGCGGCAGGGCCTGCGTGGATTGCGCCCAGCACGTCCACCAGCACGATTTGCCGGTCGATCTTGGCAAAGTGGTTGCGAAAGAAGGGCTGCACGATGTTGCGTTTGTAGCTGTCAAAACGCCGCTCGAATTCCCGCCCCAGTGACCCGCGCGGATAGCGCGCGCCGGGCAGGGGGGCGAAGGTCAGCACCGGCGATCCGGCCAGATCGCCGGGCAACAAAAAACGCCCCGGCGAGCAATCAGAGAAACCCGCTTCGCGCGCCTCTTGCAGATGGGCGGTGAAACGCTCTGCCAGCACTTGCGCTTCGGGTTCATCCAGTTTGACCGTGGGATCGACACCGGCAACAAGCGCCACATAGTCCGCGCCGCCCGGGCGCCCCTTGGCCCGGTCAAGGGCGGCTTGTGACCATTCCGCAAAACTTTGATCAAGCAAGCCAAGGTCAAGTAGCCATTCGCCGGGGTAATCCACGATGTCGATATGCACCGTGCGCGGCCCCGTAATGCCAGCGAGCAAACCGCCGGGTTGTACTTTCAACGACAGGCGCAACTCGCTGATGTGCCGTGTGCCGCCGGGCCACACGGGCGTGGCTGATGTCAGGCTGTCCAGATGCGCCTCGTAGCGAAAGCGCGGGACGGTATCGTCGGGCTGCGGTTGCAGATAGGCCGTGTGGATGGCCCCGTTTGCTGCCGCTTCAAGTTGGGGCATACGTCCCCGGTCCATCAGGTTGGCCACAAGTGAGGTGATGAACACTGTTTTTCCCGCGCGCGACAGGCCCGTGACCCCGAGCCGGATGACAGGATCGGAAAAGGGCGCGGTCAAGGTGTCGCTGACACCTTCGACGGTGCGCGTGATCTGATCGGCGATAGAGGCGATGACCAATGTGGGTCCTTTCCGTGCTTTAAGGAAAGATAGGAGCGCGCGAACACGATGTGTAGGGATTGATTTTGCATGATCCTCCCCCTAATCGGGTCGGATGCCACGTTATGCCCTTCTTGTAGAATATCACGGCGCGCCTTTTGCCGGATGGCAGCGGCAACCCGATCGGCCATCGGTGCAAGGCGCGATCGAGGCTGCATTGGCCAAACTGGAACCGGGTGACCACACGATTGCCGCGGCAGGGCGTACCGATGCCGGTGTACATGCCAAGGGGCAGGTGGTCCATTGTGACCTTGCGCGCGATTGGGACCCGTTTCGCCTGTCCGAGGCGCTGAACTTCCATCTGAAACCTGATCCTGTGGCCGTTGTGGCCTGCGCAGAGGTGGCGGACGACTGGCATGCACGCTTTGATGCCATTGAGCGGCAGTATCTGTTTCGGCTGATTGCACGGCGTGCGCCCCTGACGTCGGAGGCGGGGCAGCTATGGCGGGTCAATCACCCCCTTGATGCCGCCGCAATGCAGGCCGGGGCGGACCAGCTGATCGGTCAGCATGACTTTACCACCTTTCGGTCCTCGATTTGTCAGGCGCAAAGCCCGGTCAAAACCCTCGATGAATTGCGGGTTGAGGTCGTGCCGCGCAGTGTCGGCACCGAATACCGCTTTCACGTGCGTGCGCGGTCGTTCCTGCACAATCAGGTCCGCAGCTTTGTGGGCACACTTGAACGTGTTGGCGCAGGTGCATGGACGCCGGATGATGTGGGTGCTGCCTTGGCTGCAACGGATCGCGCGGCCTGTGGGCCGGTCAGCCCGCCGCAGGGGCTTTACCTTGCCGCTGTCAAATATCCGACCGACCCTTTTGACCCAGCGGAAAAGCCCTCCTGACCGCGAAGTGAATGGAGAATCCGCCGTCGGTTGGATACACCGGGTGTAGCGCACGGTGTTGGTGGGTGCGGTGAAGGGAGCAGTCGTTTATGTTCAAACAGCTTAGCGCAATTATGATCCTCTGCGCATCTTCCGTTCAGGCACAAGACGTCAGATTGATTTCTGACCGCGCCCGTAGCGCACTGAGAGAGGCCTCTCTCTTGCGTGCTTTGGACGATGACGCAGCCCCGCAGGATTATATTGCGGCTGCCCGCGCCGATTATCGCCGATTGCTGACGGCGCTTTATGCTTCGGGGTATTATGCGGGTACAATTTCGATCACCGTGGATGGTGTGGAGGCGGCCGATATCGCCCCGCTGGCGGCACCCGATGTGATTGGTGAGGTGGTGATCGCCGTCACCGCAGGTCCGCGGTTTCAGTTCGGGCGGGTCGACATCGCCCCGCTGGCACCACAAAGCGCATTGCCGGAAGATCTTGCGCCCGGCGAAAGGGCCCGGTCTGGCGTGATTGGCGGTGCTGTGTCGGGCAGTTTACGTGATTGGCGCGCCTTGGGATATGCCAAGGCTTCGGTGGCGGGCAGGTCCATCATTGCACGCCACGAGGCGAATGCACTGGATGTCTCTGTCACGCTTGCCCCCGGTCCGCGGCTGCGCTTTGGCCCGCTGAAAGTATCGGGAACTGATACCGTCAGTGATGCGCGCGTTCGCCAGATTGCGGGCCTGCCCACAGGTGCAGTCTATTCCCCTGATGAGATAGCTGCGGCCGAACGACGCCTGCGTCGTACAGGTACATTCGACAGCGTATCGTTTGTTGAGAGTGACGAGATCGGCCCCGACAACACGCTTGCTATCAATGCGCAGCTTTCAGAGGCCAAACCGCGCCGCTTTGGCTTTGGTCTGGAGCTGTCATCGATTGAGGGTTTGACCGTGTCGAGCTTTTGGCTGCATCGGAATTTCCTAGGTGGTGCAGAGCGTTTGTGGGTGGATGCAGAAGTATCCGGGATAGCAGGTGAAACGGGCGGCATTGACTATTCGTTGGGCGGTACCTTTACCCGTCCTGCCACTTTTGGGGCCGATACCGAATATTTCCTGACTGGTCGGGTGTCGCGCGAGGATGAGCCGGAGTTCCTGCTTGATAAGATTGCGGTCGAAACCGGGTTTTCGCGGATATTGAACGATGATCTAACGGTCCGAGGTGGTGTTGGCCTGCTGCGTGCCCGGGAAGAGACTGATGCAGAGACCCGGCAGTACACCCTGTTGACGCTGCCTCTTGAAGCGACACTGGACCGGCGGGATGCATCGGGGGACGCGAAAGAAGGTTACTACATCGATCTGTCAGCCACGCCCTTTGTCAGCATCGACGGCGATATTGCCGGTGCGCGGCTATATGGCGATGTGCGCGGCTATTATTCGCTTGGCGAAGAGGGCAGTCTGACCTTTGCCGCACGCGGTCAGATGGGCAGCGTTCTGGGCGCGAGCCTGTCAGAGGCGCCCGCTGATTTCCTGTTTTATTCAGGCGGCGGCGGCACCGTGCGGGGTCAGCCTTATCAGGCGTTGGGTGTTGATCGCCTTGATGGTGGCGAAACGGTCACAAGCGGTGGTGCGTCATTTGTCGGCGCGCAGTTTGAGGCCCGCTATCTGGTCCGTGAAGATGTCTCACTTGTTGGGTTTTATGATATCGGCCACATTGGTGCCAGGTCCACGCCGGGCGAGGAAGGTGACTGGCATGCCGGTGCGGGTGTCGGTCTGCGCTACAATACCGGGATTGGCCCCATCCGCCTTGATCTGGGCACGCAGGCCAGTGGCGATGATGCGGGCGAGGATTTGCAGGTTTACATTGGGATTGGGCAGGCGTTTTGATGCGATTTTTGATCATATGCACCCTGATCCTTGCGCCTGTCTGGGCCAGCGCCCAAAGCCAGGAACACGAGGACAAGGGGTATCTGACCACCTTGATCGAAGACAACTTGTCGGGCGCCAGCAATCAGGTGAACATCCAAGGGTTTGAAGGTGCGCTTAGCTCTGCCGCGACCATCCAGAGCCTGACCGTTTCAGATGCCGAAGGTATCTGGTTGACCCTTGAGGATATCGTGTTGAGTTGGAACCGCGGCGCGCTGTTGCGTGGCGCGATTGATGTGCAGGAACTGAGTGCTGCGCGGATCATCGTGTCGCGCCCACCTGTTTCCGAAAACAGCGGCCCGGCCCCGGAGGCCAGCCCATTTGCTCTGCCGGAACTGCCGGTGAGCGTGTCGCTTGACCAACTCAACATCGCCGAGATCGTTTTGGATGAAGCTTTTCTTGGCGAAGAGATCACTGTTTCGCTGACCGGCTCTGCCCAGTTGAGCGGGGGCGAAGGTGCCGCCAACATCATTGCTACGCGTTTGGGCCCCAAGTCAGGTGTGTTTGAGATCAACGGTGCCTATGCCAATGCAACCCGCGTGCTGAACCTGCTTTTGAACCTAGAAGAAGGCCCTGATGGCATTGCTGCGCGCGTGATCGATCTGCCGGGCCGTCCGGCTGTGCGTCTGTCTGTTGAGGGCGACGCGCCTATAGATGACTATGCCGCGACCCTTGCAATTGCCACCGATGGGCAGGACCGGCTGACCGGAGCGTTTGCCCTGACGCGTGCCGATGGTGAGCAGCGCGTTTCGCTTGATGTGCGTGGCGATGTGTCGCCACTCTTTGAGCCTGCCTATCAGGGGTTCTTTGGTACTGATGCCAGCCTATCGGTTGAGGTGATCCAGACCGTTGATGGCCAGATTGATATTTCTTCCCTTGATCTGGACGCGGGGCGTGTGGCCCTGTCGGGGGCCGTGCGGATTGGCAGCCAAGGCTGGCCTGCATTGATTGATCTGCGCGGGGGTATCACGCCCGTGGGCGGTGAAAAGGTGCTGTTGCCGCTGACCGGTCCGCGAACGCTGGTGGACGGGATGGACTTGACCCTGGCCTATGATGCCGCCCTGTCGGAAGACTGGCAAGTTGGCATAGCGGTTGATGGGCTGGAACGACCGGGGTTGAACATCGACAGGCTTAGCCTGACCGGTGGTGGCATCCTGCGCCCCGGCGAAGGTGCTGACGTCGGCGCTGTGACAGCGATGCTGGAGTATGGCGCGGAAGGTTTGTCGTTGGATGATGCTGGTGCATCGCAAGCCTTTGGCGATGCCATTGGTGGCGTTTTTGAGGCCTCACGCAGTGAGGGCCAGCAGACCGAGATTACCCGATTTACCCTTAGTGGCGCAGGCCTTGAGGCCCTGGCTCGCGCAACGATTGAAGGGCCGGATGCGGGTTTCCGCACGCAGGCCACATTGGATGCACAGGTTGCGGGGCTGGCCCGGTTCTCGACCCTTGTTGGTCAGGATCTGGGTGGCGGCGCTTCGGTGAACGTACAATTGGATACGACACCGCTGGATGGGTTGTTTAACATCGTCATCACTGGTCACACTGATGACCTGTCGATCGGTATTCCCGAAGCTGACCGTGTGCTTGCGGGTCAGGCCACCATTACCGCCACCGCTGTGCGCGATACGAATGGGACGCGGCTGGAAGATCTGAACCTCAGCACCGATGCGGCCAGTTTGCGCGGCTCTGCTGAGCTGACAAGCGACGGTGCTGACGCAGAGTTGAGCGCCAGATTGAACGATCTGTCGCTTGTCGTGGCAGACCTTGCTGGCCCGGCGGTTGTAGCGGGCGATGTGGCGCAGCACACAGATGACACGATTGAATTTAACCTAGCAGGCAATGGCGCGGCGACCAGCTTTTCCACCAGCGGCACGGTGAGCCCGGCGGACGTTGGGCAGACGATCAATGCGACGCTGGCCGCTGATATCAGCGACCTCAGCCGTTATGCGGCACTCTCGCAGCGTCCACTGTCTGGTGCGGCCAATCTGGAGGCCCGTGGTGTGTTGCTGAGCGATGGTTTGCGGTTTGACGCAGATATCAGCGGCGACACACGTAACCTAGTGACGGGCACGCCACGTCTTGATCCATTGCTTGCTGGCAGTGGCGTTTTTCAGGCGGCGATTGCGCGACCATCCAATGACAGCATCCGCCTGACGGACCTTTTGGTGCGCACGCCGGAAATGCGCTTGCAGGGTGAGGCCGATGTGAACCTTGTTGGATCAAGCAGTGCTGATCTGTCGTTCCGTATCAATGACGCAGGCTTGCTGGACCCAAGCCTGAGCGGCCCGATCATGCTGGCGCTGGATGCCGAACCTGCACCGGATGATGCAACAGAGGCTGTGCTGATTGTCACCGGGCCGGGAACCGATCTGAGCCTTGATGCGACCGTCGCCTCGCCTGCGAACGGTTATGAGGTGACGGGTGATCTGGCGGCCAATGTGACCAGCCTTGCCACCTATGCAGGCCTGATCGGTCAGCCGGTCAAAGGCAGCATTGATCTGACGGCATCTGGCAGCGTTCTGCCTGATCTCACCGGTTTTGACAGCCAGATCAGCCTGCGCAGCGAGGATCTTGGTATCGGCAATCCCACGCTTGATGCGCTGCTGGCTGGCACGGGCCGGATCAATGCCAATGTCGGGCTTGAGGATGAAGTGCTATCTTTGCGCACGTTGGAGATCACCACAGGTGAGGTGTCAATCGTTGCGGCGTTGAACGGGAATGCAGGCATGGGGCAGGGTCGGTTTAATGCCAGTTTGCGGGATGTTGGTGTGCTCACCGATCAAATCAGTGGGCCGGTGCGTGCGACCGGGAGTGCAACGCTGGATGAGGCGGGCGATTGGGGTATCGATGCCAATGGCACGGGCCCCGGTGGTCTGGCTGCGCAGATAGTTGGTGATTATCGCAAGGACGGCACGCTGGATATTGATGTGAACGGCAGCGCGCCGTTGGCGCTGGCAAATACCGCCATTGATCCGCGCAGGTTGAGCGGGAACGCCAACTTTGATCTTAGTGTGAATGGGCCAGCGGATGTGTCGTCCCTTAACGGGCAGATCACCTTTGCCAATGGCCGTCTGGCCGCGCCAAATCTGGGTGAGGCCCTGACGGATATCGGCGGGCAGATCACACTTGGCGGCGGTACGGCACGCATCGATCTGGCGACACGTGTGGAAAGCGGTGGCAGGGTCACGCTAAGCGGCCCCGTCGCGCTAGCTGCGGGCAATCAGGCGGATGTGACAGTAGCACTGCGCAATGTCGTGCTTCAGGATCCGGAACTTTACTCCTCGCGCGTGTCGGGCGACATCACCCTGAATGGGCCATTGCAGGGTGGTGCGCGGATCAGAGGGCGATTAGAGCTTGGGCAGACCGATATTCAGGTGCCATCGTCATCGATCAGCACCTTGGGTGAACTGCCCGATGTCACACATGTTGGTGCCCCTGCAGACGTGCGTCGCACGCTGGCACGCGCCGGTTTGCTTGGTGATGGCAGCGAAAGCGGCGGCAATGACGGCGGCGGCGGTGCGGCCTTCCCGCTGGATATCGTGATCAACGCGCCATCGCGTATCTTTATCCGAGGGCGTGGATTGGACGCGGAACTTGGTGGCCGCCTGACCATTGGTGGCACCACTGCAAATGTGATCCCTGTGGGGCGGTTTTCATTGATCCGTGGGCGCATCGACATCTTGCAGCAACGGTTTCAATTGACCGAAGGTGTTGCCTCTTTGCAGGGGGATTTTGATCCGTTTATCAGGCTGGTTGCCACCACGGAAACCGAAGCCGGAACTGTGATCAGTATTGTGGTTGAGGGGCCAGCAGGCGAGCCCGAGGTGCGTTTTCTGTCGGTTCCTGAATTGCCGCAGGATGAGGTGCTGTCGCAGCTGATCTTTGGCCGCGATCTGCAAAGTATCAGCCCGTTGCAGGCGATCCAGCTTGCCTCTGCCATCAGCACGTTGGCAGGACGCGGCGGCGGGGCGCTGGATAAACTGCGCGCCAACATCGGGTTAGATGATTTTGATGTCAGCACCGATGAAGAGGGTACCGCCGCCGTACGCGCGGGCAAATACCTGAGCGAGAATGTCTATACCGATGTGACCGTGACCAGCGAGGGCGGCACGGAGGTCAACCTGAACCTTGATCTGACAGATGAGATCACGGCCAAAGGCAGTATCGATCAGGATGGCGAAACCGGAATCGGGATATTCTTTCAGCGTGACTACTAGGCCAGATGCAGACCCGCGCGCGGTGATGGCGGCGCAGAACAATGCCGACTGGTATGCGATGATGTGGGATGTTCGCGGGTTGCGTTACTTGCGCGATGTGTACGGGTTTCGGGCCATTGACCGGCCGCCGCCTTACCATAGCTGGGTGACATGCATTCACGGTGCCCCGATTTCAAAGATGATCGCGCCGTTGTTGAACCGCCCCGACTTTGGTGTGAAAGATGCCAGTGGTCAGCAGGATTTATCGGGCCTTGGCTTGCAAAAACTTTTCGCGGCGTCCTGGTTATGGCACCCGCCGCGCGCAGGTGCTGCCACGGATGGGTGGGAACGGATTACTACGCCAGCAGCCCTTGCCCGCTGGGACATGGCATGGGGCAACAGTTCTCCGTCGGATCAGCGGCAGTTTCCTAACGAGATACTGGCCCGTGAGGACGTCGCACTGTGGGGGCGCCGCGCGGTCCAGGGCTATGATGCGGGCGTCATTGCTAACCTGTCCGAGGATTGCGTGGGCCTGTCCAACCTGTTTGGCGAAAGGGCACGCCCGGCGGCGACAGCACTTTGTGCGGCTTTTGGCGGTGGCTTGCCATTGGTGGGGTACGAGTGGGGTGATGATCTGACCGAGGCACTTGCGTCAGGGTGGGAGACTACGGGCGATCTGGCGGTGTGGGCCAAGCCCCGCAAATCATAACCGCAACTCCGCAATCCTGATCAAACGCGGTCCGGTCATATACTTAGAAGGGATTTCGTGAACGCAACAACGAGGACGCGGATGTCACTGATTGACCGAATAATCTGGCAGATCGAGATGCGCCTGCATCAGCCGGTGTCGCTGGAGAGTCTCGCCGATGCCTGCGCGGTCAGCCCGTATCATATGGCGCGCAGCTTTCGCCAGATCACGGGCATGTCGCCGATGACCTATCTTCGGGCGCGGCGGCTTTCTGTGGCTGCGATCCAGATGATCAGTGGTGATGATGACATCCTGCATATCGCGCTGGATGCGCAATACACCTCGCACGCGGCGTTCACCCGTGCCTTTGCGCGCTACTTTGGCGTGCCGCCTCAGAGTATTCGCAAGGCGCGGTCCCTTAACCATGTAAAACTGATGGAGCCTTTGTAAATGCAACAAGACATGATTGTGGATGTCGCTGCCCCCGAAATAAAAACCCGAGATGCCTTTCGCGTTATCGGCCTTGCCGCTAAAACCAGTTTTGGCAACAACAGTCCGATCCCGCCACTCTGGCAGGCGTTGAACAGCCGCCTGGACGAGTTTGATAGCGATCAGGTTGATGCGGCCTATGGTGTTTGCTGTGACGCGGACGGCAACGGGAATTTCCGTTATGTGGCAGGTGTCGCCGGACGCACCAATGATGCGATGCCCAAGAATATGGACGATGTGAAAATCCCGGGGGGTCGTTACGCGGTGTTCACCCACAAGGGTCATATCGCCGACTTTCCCAAAACGGTCTACACCGTGTGGAACAAGGCGCTGCCAGACGCGGGGCTGGAACCACGGCCCGCGCCGGAGTTCGAGGTTTATGATCAGCGTTTCGACGTCGCCAGCGGACGTGGGATTGTCGAACTTTGGATTCCCATCAAGTGATCCAAAAGGGTGCAGGCCTCATCCGTTGACGGCCAGCACTTCTTCTGCCTCATGGAAGGGACAGGCGACCAGATGGTTGCTGCCGATGTCCTCAAGCACCGGCTTGACCTCGGCGCAGGACGTCTGCGCCTTGGGGCAGCGGGTGCGGAAAACGCAGCCGCTGGGCGGGGCCAGAGGGGATGGCAATTCGCCTTCCAAAATGGGGCGGGGCCGTGCGCGTTCCAGCACCGGGTCGGGGATTGGCACCGATGCGATCAGCGCCTGACTATAGGGGTGTTCTGGCCGGGTCGTCAGCTTTTCGCTGTCTGCCGTCTCCATCACCCGGCCCAAGTACAGCACCAAGGTGCGGTCGCTGATGTGTTTCACCACGCTCAGATCATGGGCAATGAAGATCATCGACAGCCCCATATCGCGCCGCAATTCCATCAGCAGGTTGATGACCTGCGCCTGTACCGAAACATCAAGCGCGGACACAGGCTCATCACAGATAATCAGCTTGGGCTTGAGGATGAGCGCCCGCGCAATCCCGATGCGCTGGCATTGCCCGCCTGAGAATTCATGTGGGTAGCGGTTGATCAGGTTGGGCAGCAGCCCCACCCGTTCCATCAATTCGCGCACGCGTTTCTTGATCTCTGGACGCGGCGTGTTTGGTTCATGGGTAATCAGCGGCTCGGCGATAATCTCACCCACGGTCATGCGTGGGTTCAATGCGGCAAGCGGGTCTTGGAAAATCATCTGCACATCGCGGCGATGCACACGGCGCTGCTTTGGATCCATATTGGCCAGATCATGGCCTTCAAACATGATGTTCCCGTCTGATGATGGGATTGTCCCCACCACAGCACGGGCAAGGGTCGATTTCCCGGACCCGGATTCACCTACGATGCCAAGGCATTCACCAGGTTGCAGATCAAACGACACCTCGGACACGGCATGCAACTTGCGTGGTGGGGTCCATGGCCATGATCCCGGCTTACGCACGTCAAAGGTGACAGACAGATTGCGGACAGACAAAAGCGGTTCCATTACGCGACCTCCTGCACTGGCAGATGGCAGGCGCGCCGGCGGTCCGGCGTGACCTCAAGCGATGGGCGCTCGGCCGTGCAGTTGTCCAGCACTTGTGCACAACGCGGCGAGAACGGGCAACCTGCGGGCAGGCGCGACATGTCCGGTGGTTCACCTGCGATGGTGGCCAGTTCGGCGGTTTCCTTGTCTAGGCGCGGCACTGCTTGTAGCAAGCCGCTGGTATATGGGTGCGACGGATCGGAGAAGATATCGTTGGTTGGCCCTTCTTCCATGATTTGCCCGCCGTACATGACCAAGGTGCGATCACAGAACCCGGCGACGATCCCAAGGTCATGTGTGATCAGAATGATCGCTGTGCCGAATTCCTGCCGGATATCGCCAAGCAACTGCATGATCTGTGCCTGCACGGTGACGTCCAGCGCGGTCGTTGGTTCATCCGCGATCAACAGGCGGGGCTGACACAGCAGCGACATCGCGATCATGATCCGCTGTCGCATCCCGCCGGAAAATTCATGCGGAAACATCGTGATACGGGCGCGGGCGTCGGGGATACGAACGGCATCCAACATGCGCACGGCCTCGGTTACTGCGGCGGATTTGCTGAGGCCCTGATGCAGCATCAACACTTCGGCCATCTGATCGCTGACGCGCAGATAAGGATTGAGCGAGGTCATGGGATCCTGAAAGATCATCGCCATGTCTTTGCTGCGGATTTTGTTCAGTTGATGCGTATTCATCGCCAGCAGGTCCTGCCCGTCAAACCAGGCCTGCCCGGTGGCGCGGCCATTCTTTGCCAGCAGGCCCATCGCGGCAAATGCGGTCTGGCTTTTGCCAGAGCCTGACTCGCCCACAATCGCAAGTGTCTCACCTTTGTCGATATTCAGACTAAGGCCGTTCACGGCATTCACATCGCCATCGGCGGTGGTGAAAGTGACCCGCAGGTCTTCGATTTCCAAAAGGCTCATGTCTTAGCGGTCCTTGGGGTCAAGCGCATCACGCAATCCATCGCCAACAAAGAAGAAGGCAAAGATCGTGACGACAAAGAAAAATAATGGATAGGAGATCTGCCAGTAATAGCCGAACTGCATGGTACGCGACCCTTCGTTGATCAGCGCGCCAAGCGATGTGGCCGGTTCCTGCACGCCCAGTCCCAGAAAGCTGATGAAGCTTTCAAAGATGATCATATTGGGCACCAGGAGTGTGGCGTAAACGATGACGATGCCCAGCAGGTTTGGCACGATATGGCGCAGGATAATCTTGACCGGATGCACCCCGGTGGCGACCGCCACCTCGACAAATTCCTTGTTTTTGATGGTCAGGGTCTGACCGCGGGCGATCCGGGCCATATCCAGCCAGGAAATCAACCCGATGCCCAAAAACAGCATAAAGATCGACCGACCAAAGATCACCAGCATCAGGATCAGCACGAACATGAAGGGGATCGACATCAACACATCGACAGTCCGCATCATCAGCCCATCAACACGGCCACCGTAGTAGCCCGCAGTGGCCCCGTAGAGTGTGCCGACAATGACAGCGACCAAGGAACCGACAACACCCACCATCAGTGAAATGCCCGTGCCCTGTACGGTCCGCGCGAAGAGGTCGCGCCCGTTGCTGTCGGTGCCAAAATAATGGCCAGTCTCTACCGATGGCACACCCTTGTAGGCGTTACTTCCGATCAGGCTAAAATCAACAAAGTCATTCTCGTATTCTGCAAAGACCCCACCGAAGAGGGTAAAGCCAGCGAGCAGCAATAGCATGATCAAGGATACAACCGCGGCCCGGTTGCGGAAGAACCGGGTGCGGGCATCGGCCCAAAGCGACCGGCCCTTTACTTCGGCCAGTTCCATCGCGTCGCCGACACCTTCGACGGCAGCTCTGTTGGGAAACATCTGAAAGGCCCCTTTAATAGCGGATCTTGGGGTCGATCCACGCATAGAGGATATCGACCACAAGGTTGAACAGGATTGTCAGGGTGCCCACCAGAATGGTGATCCCCATGATCACGGAATAGTCGCGGTTAAAGGCAGAGTTCACAAAGAACTGCCCAATCCCGCCCGTAGAGAAAAACACATCAATGATGACAGAACCGGTGATCATGCCCACAAACGCCGGCCCCAGATAGGACAGGACGGGCAGGATCGTGGGTTTCATCGCGTGACGCCAGATGACGCGGCGCATCGGTAAGCCCTTGGCCTGGGCGGTGCGAATAAAGTTGGTGTTCAGAACCTCTAACATCGACGATCGCGTGATCCGTGCAATCGATGCCATGTAGGAGGTGGAAAGCGCAATGACCGGCATGATCAGGTAGTTCCACTGGCCGCCTTCCCAGCCACCACCGGGCAACCAGCCAAGCCAGAGCGTGAAGACCAGCAACAGGATAGGCGCCATCACAAAGTTCGGCAGCACCTGCGCGCCGATGGAAATGCCAACAGCCAGATAATCCAGCCAGGAGTTTTGCTTGATCGCTGCGGCAACACCCAGTGAGACGCCAGTGGTGACGGCCACAACAAAGGACCAGAACCCGTAGGTCAGCGTGACAGGAAAGCCCTGGGCGATTACGTCATTGACCGTGCGATCCTTGTATTGGAACGATGGGCCGAAATCGAATTGTGTGACCACACCGACCACATAGTTGATGATCTGCTTCCAGAACGGTTGGTCCAGCCCGTATTTCGCCCTAATGTTGGCGAGCACTTCGGGCGGCAAAGGGCGTTCAGAATTGAATGGGCCACCAGGTGCGGAATACATCAGGATGAACGACAGAACGACCAATATTAAAAGGGTCGGAATAGCCACGGCAAGGCGGCGGGCAACAAAGCTCAGCATGGGTTTAGTATCCAGACAGAATAGGAAAACCGCGCCCCCCGGGTCGGGGGGCGCGGCTTCTCACATGGTGTGATTACTCGGCGATCTTATACAGATCTTTTGAGTACCAGTTCTGTTCGAAGTTCTCGTAGGGCCAGCCCTCGAGGTTCTCTGCGTACATGTAAACAGAGGCATAGTGGTAGATTGGAATGATCGGCGTGTCCTGCGCGATGAATTCCTCTACCCGATCATAGTTGGCCTGTGGGTTCGAAGATGTCTTGGCCTCGGCCAGCAGGGCATCAACTTCTGGGTTGACGTATTTGCTGTCGTTGTACCCAGACTCGGACTGCATCAGATCAAGGAAGGTGGATGCCTCATTGTAGTCGGCACACCAGCCGCCGCGGGCCACATCAAAGTCGCCGTTGTTACGTGCTTCCAGGAATGTCTGCCATTCCTGATTGGCCAGTGTGGTTTCAACACCCAGCGTTTGTTTCCACATCTGGCTGATCGCGATTGCGACCGCCTTATGGGATTCGTTGGTGTTGTAGACCAGGTCAATGCTTAGTGGGTTGTCAGAGCCGTAACCGGCACTGGCCAGAAGTTCCTGTGCCATTGCATTGCGTTCGTCCTGCGTCATAGACGCCATTGGGATATCTGGCGTCTCAAAGCCAGCCGTTGCCCAGTGCGTGAAGGTGTAGGCAGGTACTTGACCACCCGCCAAAACGTTTTCAACGATGATATCGCGATCAACGGCAAGGCTAAGCGCTTTACGCACGTCAGCTATCTGCAGTTCCTCCGGGGCACCATCGCGGAGGTTGAACATGTAGTAGTATGAGCAAGCACGCGGCACTGAAACGGCCTGATCGGGGAACTCTTCGGACAGGCGCGGGAATTGACCTGAGGGGACGATGGTCCGATCCAATTCGCCTGCCAGATAACGGGTCAGGGCGACGTTTTCGTCAAGAACGACCAGTTTCGTCACAGTTTCGAGGATTGTGTTTTCATTGTCCCAATACATCTCGTTGCGTTCGCGGACGAGTTTTTCCTGTGGAACGAATTCGGTCAGAACATAGGCCCCGTTTGACACCATGTTCTCTGGCAGAACCCAGTCGCTGCCGTGCGCTTCGACTGTTGCCTCATGCACAGGGAATGTCGTGCCATGGGTGACCATATAGGGGAAATAGGGCAGCGGCTGCGACAGGCGCACCTCAAGCGTTGTGTCGTCGATGGCAGTGACGCCGAGTTCTGATGGATCGACATCGCCCGCGATGACATCTGCGCCGTTCTCAATCGACATCAGTTCGACATACCAGCTGTAGGGTGATGCCAGCTCAGGTGATGCGGCACGTTGCCATGCATAGACGAAGTCGCCAGCCGTAACCGGATCGCCATTGGACCACTTGGCATTGTCGCGGAGGTTGAACGTGTAGACGAGGCCGTCATCGCTGACGTCATGGTCAAGTGCGACACCGGGAACCAGGTTGCCAGCCGCGTCTTGGTTGTAAAGACCTTCAAAAAGGTCGCGGACGACATCTGCGCCGTCAGTATCTTCGACAAGGCCCGGATCAATTGATGGGCTTTCATCGCCAACGCTATAGGTGAATGATTGGTCAGAGGCCAATGCTTCGCCGGTCACTGGGTGGGTCGCGTGTGCATCGGCATAAAGCGCGCCGGTGCTCGCGATGAGCAGGGCCGAGGTGCTGGCCAGAAGTTTTGTTCTCAATGTCATGAAAGATTTCCCTGTTGTTGTATCTCTGATGGACACAATCAGTAGCTGATTTGCGCATTCTTGCGCGGATGCGCGTATCTTTTTCCGTCATAATGGAAATGGCAAGGCCAATCCCGCTTTGACGCTGCGATAGTCTGTTTTACTTCTGAAAAACCCGATGTTGCGCAATAAGGTGAAAAAAATCCCGGCAGGCCGGTAATTTTCTAAGTAGGGTGTGATCTCGGGTCATCGAATCGTAAATGTGATGATGGTTATTGGCAAATTCCTGCCTCCGCGCTACCTCCGCAAAAGGTGTAAACGACGCAGGTACGCGATGAACGATCTCTCTCTTGCCAACCGGACGGGGCTGCCGGATGCACTGAAGGTCTTATTGGCGGAATATCCGCGTGATGATTGGGCTGCTTATCCGGGCTTTGACGGGTTGATTCGCTTTTGGCTGGACCGCCACCTGATGTTGCGCCGCCTGATGTCGGGCATGCGCAGCGGCACGGAAGCCCTGCTGGATCGCAACCTGGAAGGGCCGCGCTATCTGGCGATGATCTCGCGCTACGGGGGGATGTTCGTCAACGGGCTGCACGAGCATCACACGGTTGAGGACACGCATTATTTTCCCAGGCTGTCAGCCAAGGACGCACGGATCGAAAAGGGGTTCCAGATCCTCGACAAGGATCATCATGACTTGGATGCGTTTCTTACCGGTTTTGTCAGCCGTGCCAATGACGTGGTCGGGGCGGGGGTTGATCGAGAGAACCTGCAGACAACTGCCGGGCGATTTCAGGAAGAACTCACCAAACTGGAACGGCTGCTTGACCGGCATCTGGTTGACGAGGAAGAGCTGATCGTCCCTGTCATTTTACGCTATGGTTCGGCGGATCTGGGATAACCTACCGCAATCTGAATGATGCGGACGGGCCTGCACCGCGATCGACGGTAAAGCGCAGACGATCTTCACCCTGCGCTTCGACAAGCTGGCAGTTGTAAGGGATCAGATCGCCGCCCCAATTCATCTCGCGGCAGAAATATCCATCTTCCCATGACCATGTGCCGGCAATGTCCCAACCCACGGCAGACCCATCAATCTGGCCGTTTTCAAGCACGCTCAGACGCACGCCATAGAGGAGGTTGCGCAGCTCTTTGCCTTGGATCAACGCAAGAAAGGTCTGTTCGTCGTTCACAGGCGCATAGCCATCTGCGACCGCCTGGGTTGCCGCGCCAATAAGCGTCAGAGACAGGATTGCGTATTTCATCATGCGCCTCTTTGTTGAAAAGACACCGTTGTTACGCACAAAAGGCGTGGCTGGTTCACTCTTCGCAAAGAGATTGGCGATTATAGGCCTAAGACATCCAGCATATCGTATTCACCGGGCGACTTGTCTTGGCCCCAAAGGGCGGCTTTCAATGCGCCACGGGCAAAGATTGCACGATCCGTGGCCTGATGCCGCAGCACGATCCGCTCACCAGCTGCTGCAAACAGCACATCATGTTCACCCACAATGTCGCCACCACGAATGGCGCTGAAACCAATGTCGCCCTTTTTGCGCGCTCCGGTAATCCCGTCGCGACCACTGTCGCTGACATCGCGCAGCGCAACACCGCGCCCTTCGGCAGCGGCTTCGCCCAGCATCAGGGCAGTGCCTGAGGGCGCATCGACCTTTTGGTTATGGTGGGCCTCGATGATCTCGATATCGAAATCATCGTCCAGCGCCGCAGCGACCTTGCGGGTCAGTTGCACCAGCAGGTTTACACCCAGGGACATATTGCCAGCGCGTATAATCGGGGCATGGCGTGCGGCTGCGTTGATGGCCTTGAGGTCATCGTCCGACAGCCCTGTTGTACCGATCACGTGGATTGCGCGGGCCTGTGCGGCCAGACCGGCAAACCCGACCGTTGCAGCCGGCGACGTAAAATCGATCACTGCCTGCGCCTTGGCAAACACCTCAACCGCGTCGTCAGTAACCGTCACACCCAGGGGTGCGCCGCCTGTTGCGGTGCCGATGTCCTGCCCGATCCATGCATGCCCTTCACGTTCCAGCAGTCCCACAAGACGACACTTGTTTGATGCCAGGACGGTTTGCGTCAGCATCTGGCCCATTTTGCCCGATGCCCCGGTGATTACGATGCCGGGTAAGTCTGTCATGGTCGTGTCCTTCAATCTTTGGTCCCGTCTTAGCGGCGGATCGCGCTTGACGCAAAGCCTTGCTTGGCAACGCTGCCGACAGCCCTTAAATGGGCGTCATGGCAAAGAGCATGAACAGAGATGGCAAAGCCCCGACCCAGCGGATGCTGCGGGTGGGCGAAATGATCCGGCGGACCCTGTCAGAGGTGTTGCAACGCGGTGACGTGCATGATGATGAACTGGCGCGCATGTCCATCACGGTGGGCGAGGTGCGGATGACACCTGATCTGCGGATCGCGACCGCATTTGTCCTGCCTTTGGGTGGACAACATAAAGAAGAGGCGCTGGAGGTTCTGCGCCGCAACAAACACGAGATCCGCCATTTGGTCGTCAAAGGCGGGTCGATGAAGTTCGCGCCCGAGCTGCGGTTTGAAATTGATGGCACCTTTGATCAGATGGATGCCACCCGGGCCTTGTTGGCCGAAGATCATGTGCGGCAGGATTTGGACGACTGATGCGCTGGGTCCCGGCAGCATTGCTGTTTTGGGCAACGCCCGCTGCGGCGGTGGTCTGCGAGGATGTGGAGTATCTGAGCAAGAGCTATACTGCTTGTACGGTTGATGTAACCTCTGCGGCGCTGCGTCTCTATCATAAAGACTCTGATGGCGCAGTGATTGGCAGTTTCAGCGGTCTGGAGGATTTGCCAAGTGTGACACGGCTCATCTTTGCGATGAACGCGGGCATGTACCATGATGACCGCTCGCCTGTTGGGCACTATGTTGAGGATGGGGTCGAAACGATGCGCGTTATCACCAACGCAGGCCCTGGCAATTTTGGGTTGCTGCCTAATGGGGTGTTTTGCCTGAACGATGGGTCGGCCCGGGTCTATGAAACCTTGCAATATGTTGCGGAAGCGCCCGCCTGCCGCGATGCGACCCAATCTGGGCCTATGCTGGTGATCGATGGCGCGCTACATCCGCGGTTTCTGGAAGACAGCACCTCACGGTTTGTCCGCAATGGCGTTGGCACCTCTGCTGACGGTCGTGAAGCGGTTTTTGTCATTTCGAATGATGCCGTATCATTTTACGAATTTGGCGGTTTCTTTCGCGACCATCTGGCACTGACCAATGCGCTTTATTTCGACGGCAAGGTGTCGCGGCTTTATGCCCGCGATCTGGGACGCAGTGATTTTGGATTTCAGTTGGGGCCAATGGTTGCCGTGACTGAATAGGGCGGGTGGGTCGAGACCCACCTTACATTTGTCACCATCGATCCATGACGCGATCATAGCGACAGGTCGTCCTCTGCCAAGGATGGTAGGAACGCCTTTTTTGGCAACAGCCGGAAGCGCACGCCCGTCGCCTGCGCGGCCAGCAACCGGTCGCACCGAAATATCCGTGGACCCTGCCGCAGATGGTCGAAGGCAACGACATACCAGACCGGATACTTCAGCAACAGGTAATGTGGCGCGATCTGTCGCGCGGATGTTTGGCCATCCTCTCGTTGGTAGCGTATCGCCAACACGTCTTGGCCGACAAAGGCCTGATGCAAACTCTGCACGATACGTTTCGGCGGGGCACTGGCCCCCGCCTGCACGTAAGTCGATGCGGTGATCCCGATCAGTATACGCGATTTCAGGCGCTCTACCTTGGTGCGCTTCTCTGGCGAAAACGAGGCCACAAGTTGCCGCCGCACCGAGCCAAGGTTCGCCAAAAACATCGGAGAGTTCATCTGTTCAGCAACGGCGATGCTGATCAGAAGATCAACCGCTTCAGGGTAGGACAGGTTCATCCGGCCAACGCCCCAGTTCCGGTCAAGGCGCACACCGCCGCCCCGCCCACGATCAGCGTCGATCTGCATCCCCTGTTCCCGCATAAGCGCCAGATCGCGCGCAATCGTGCGCGTGCTGACATCATGTTCAACCGCCAGATCCTTGACCGTGCAATGCGCGTCCTGCTTGAGCTGCACTGCAAGCAGCTCCATCCGTCTTAACCGGTCCTGTGCATTTGCGCGGCTCATGAAAGAAATAAGACATAAAATGTCGTATTTTTCAATACCAGCATCGCCATACCGACCGACGCAGACAGCATGCGGTCAGCAGACAGGAGCATACATATGAAAATGAACTATTTTGTTGTTGGCACAAACGGCATGGCGGCCTCTCAGTCATTTTATGATCAACTCTTCGCGCAGTCCGGCCTTCAGCGCGTGTCACCATCGGACCGCATGACCTATTGGCTGGGTGAAGGCTTTGCCTTTGCAGTCGCGCTGCCCTTTGACACGAAACCGGCGACCAACGGAAATGGCACGATGGTGGGTTTTTGCGTTGGATCCAGTGAAGACGTCAAAAGGCTGCACCAACGGGCTATTAATCTGGGCGGTTCGTGCGAAGGCGCACCAAATCAGCGGGGGCCGCGGTTTTCGGCATATGTGCGCGATCTTGATGGCAACAAGCTGTGTTTGTCTGACTAAGGGATGTTGCGGTGCGGCTCTTCGACCAAATCAATCACGGTCTGCACATTCGGGCTTTGGTGCAAGGCGGCGATCTCATTGCAGGTAAACCACCCTGCATCCGCAGCATCGTCAGCTGCAACGGGCGTGCCGCTTTCATAGCGGCACAGAACGGCGGCCAGCAGATAGTGATAGCGTACCGCGCCGCGGGCATCGCGCGCGATTACGTCGACATTGGTCAGATAGCGTAGTGCTGTGCCAGTTACCCCGGTTTCCTCGTGCAATTCACGTACTGCGGCGGAGAGTGCTGTTTCGCCCAATTCCACATGGCCACCGGGAAAGCCCCAGGTATCGGCGTTTGGTTCTTTGGCGCGTTTAACCAGTAGGAAACGCCCCTCGTGTCGCACCACAGCAATGGCACCCAGTTTGGGATGGGTCATAGGGAGGTAACCTTGGTTGCGACGGCGTGGCCAAGCGTGACGTGATCCTGGGCCTCGAAGTGCAGCCCGTCCAGCGTGCTCACCCCGATATGATCACCGGCATTCATCCATGCGATGCCCCAGTGGTCGGCAAGGCCCCCGATCAGGGCGGGCAGTTCTTTGGACTTGGCTGCCGCACCCATCAGCGCCTCGCGGTAGGTGCCTTGCTCTCGCACCGGTGGCGGGGCGATCAGCAGAATGTCAAAACCTTTGTGCCGCGTCTGATAAGGTTCTGATCTGGCGAGGGCTAAAAGCCCGGCCAGGCCGCCACAAATCTGTGTGGGCGTTGCCGCGTGATGGGTTTGCAGATCGTTTGTGCCCAGCATGATGATCAACAGATCAATGGGTCCGCTGCTTTCTAGTGCGATGCGTAGGCCGACAACCCCGTCCATATGCGTACCCATGACCGGGTCCGGGCGGCAAGTCGTGCGCCCCGGCAATCCCGCCTCGACCACCTCCCATCCATCGCCCAGTGCGGCCCCCATGACGCGGGGCCAGCGCGTGTCTGGCCCAAAGCGCCGGTTCTCTCCCCGCGCCTTTGCTGGGGGTGTGCCGTAGGTGTTGCTGTCGCCGAATGCGAGGATGGTTTTGGTCATGCACGCAGGCTAGGTGGGCTGCTGCGATTGGTAAAGCGGCTTTGCCCCTTGGCGTCAGCCAACAATGCGCACATATAGAGGGCAACTGAAGATAAAGGAGACAGACCATGCTGGAATTGGATGCAAACCCAAGCGCCCCTGCTGATCTGATCAAGGACGGCACGGACGCAAGTTTTGCGGCGGATGTGATCGAAGCGTCCCAGAGCGTGCCCATCATCGTCGATTTCTGGGCGCCATGGTGCGGCCCGTGCAAAACGCTTGGCCCGGCGATTGAGGCTGCAGTCACCAATGCCAAAGGCCGGGTGAAGCTGGTCAAAATTGACGTGGATGCCAATCAGGCCTACGCGGGCCAGTTGCAGGTGCAATCCATCCCGACCGTTTATGCGTTCTATCAGGGCCGCCCGGTGGATGGCTTCCAGGGCGCGCTGCCACCCTCTGAGATTAACGCATTTGTTGAAAAAGTCGCAGCACTTGCGGGTGAATCAGAGGATGATGGGTTGAGTGCTGCGATTGAAGCGGCCGATCAGATGTTGGAAGACGGCGCCGCAGCGGATGCCGCTGAAACCTTTGCCGCCGTCTTGCAGGAAGAACCCAACAATGCTGCCGCTTATGCGGGGCTTGTCCGGTCTTACATCGCCTTGGATGATCTGGATCAGGCCGAAGCTGTGCTGAACGGTGCCCCTGCCGAGATTTCAACCGATCCGCTGCTGGAAGCAGTGCACGCGCAGATCACTCTGGCCAAGGAGGCCGCAAACGCGGGTCCGGTGGCGGATTTGCTTGCGGCGGTTGAGGCTGCGCCCGATGACCATCAGGCGCGCTTTGATCTGGCGACGGCCCTGCATGGCAACGGCGATGTCGAAGGCGCAGTCAATGAATTGCTGGAACTTTTCCGCCGTGACCGGGAGTGGAACGACGGTGCCGCTAAGGCGCAGTTGTTCACGATCTTTGATGCCAGTGATGCCAAAGATCCAATCGTTCTGAACGGGCGGCGGAAACTTTCGTCAATGATATTTGCCTGACGGCCGCTTCGGTCTACTGTCGTAGACATGATATCTTCGACTGACTTGCCTGACGTTATCCCGGTGTTCCCGCTGCCGGGTGCGCTGCTGTTGCCAAGGTCGCGTTTGCCGTTGCACCTGTTTGAGCCGCGCTATCTGGCGATGCTGGATGACGTGCTGAAAACGTCCAATCGCCTGATTGGCATGGTTCAGCCCTATGAAGGCCCGGACGGGTCGGTCAAGCTGCATACCATTGGTTGCGCAGGCAAGGTCACTGCGTTTTCCGAAACCGAGGACGGGCGCTACATGATCACCTTGTCCGGGGCGTCGCGTTTTCGCATATCCCAAGAGGTTGAGGGGTTCACCCCTTACCGCCGCTGCAGGATCAACTGGGATGGGTTTTGCCGCGATCTTGGTCCGGTCGAAAAAGATCCGGACTTTGATCGATCTGCCTTTATGGACGCGCTTGGCCGCTATTTGACTGAAAATGGCCTGTCCACTGATTGGGAAAGCCTGGGCGAGGCCGAGGATGAATTGTTGATCAATTCACTTTCGATGCTGTGCCCGTTTGAGCCTGAAGACAAACAGGCCCTGCTCGAAGCTCCATCCTTGACGACTCGTCGGGAAACCCTCACCACGTTGATCGAATTCGCCTTGCGGGGTGGATCAGGTGACGAGGTGATGCAATGAACGAGACACCGTTTGACCCCAAGATGCTTGAGGCATTGGTGTGCCCCATGACCCAGGGTACGCTAGAGTATGATGCGGAAAGTCAGGAACTGGTCAGCCGTGCGGGCAAGATGGCCTTTCCGATCCGCAACGGCATCCCGGTGATGCTGGTTGATGAGGCGCGCAAGCTGGACTAGCGGGGGCCCCAGAGCCGTCTTGCATCAGCCCTGCGGACAATTTTCGTTGTGAAATCACGATCCCGTGCTAGGCTCGTGATTATTTTGTAGCACTTTTGAGAACCTGAGTGATTTGAATCTGCCTGAAAGCCAGTATATTTCAGTGCTTTAGGCTGCGTAATGCTCAGAAACCCGTTCAGGAAGTGCCAGTGACAATGGGAGAGTCCAATTGGCCAATGGTGACCTGGACACGGTATGGGGCTTAACGCTGACGGATATGGTTGCGGACGTTGGCAAGAGCGTCGCGAACGCCGCTGAACAGCTTAGCAAAGATCAACTGAAAGCGCTTGAGAGTTACCCTCAGGAACTGCGCGATCTGGGTATTCCGCCTGTGTTTTACCACATGCAGCAAGTTGATGTTGAACTGAAGGTTTCCATGCAGATGACATCGTCCACTTCGGATGAAAAGCGCGGTCGAATCGCGGCCTTCTTCCTTGGGCCAAAAGAGACACAAACCGATACGGTCGATACGACGAGTGCATCGACTATGCGTATGCGCTTTGCGCCGGGTCCGGTGAACGATGGTCAGACAGGCGAGGTTTCCGATGGCTGAAACAGAACAAAGCGGCCCAATTGATGTGCGTGTAACAGAACTGCCTGAGGCGTTCACGATCCTTCTTCAATCGCTCGCGGATCGTCTGACGGCGATGGAAACGCGCGAGGCAGCCCTGCAGGAGACGATTTCAGAGCTTCAAGGCCGGATTGACGATTTGGAGGAAGAGGGACCGGGTGGCATGCTGCTTGGTGCCGGTGGGCCGGTCGTGAACCCGATGGCCGCCGACCCTGAGACAAAATCTGTGGATGCCGGCGCCTTTGCGCAGGCACTCGGCGAGCAAATCCTCGCAGGATCGGACGAGAACAGCGATTTCACCATCGACAATGTCACAGTCGAGGCCGTTGGTGGGCTTGGTCAGGATGGCAGCCGCGCGCAGATCACCACCAATGCCAAGCAGCAGGCCGTCAGCCAGAATACCTCCAAGATCACATTTTCGGTCAAGCGACGTACAGCAACGCAAGTCGTTGAATAGAAACAGAAAATATAAGGAAAGGAATTTCAGAAATGAGTATTGGACAAGAACTGCTGAATGTACCATTCGGCGAGATGGTACAGAAACTCGCACTGTCAGTTGCTGAGGGACAGACCGAACTGGACCGCCACTCCACGGACGTTGCCAAATATATGGCGGATCAGAAGATCAGCCTGCCGGATTTGTCAAACCCGTCAGGCGGAACAAAGGAATTCAGCCTTGTTGCGATGGGATTCCTGCCCGCATTCTATGCGGTCCAAGAGGCCGAAATCGAAGTGAAAATGGCCATCTCGATGAGCAAGCAGACCGAAAAGGCGGGCAGCGCATCGGTCAAAGGCGGCTGGGGGCCCGTGGCCGCACAGGTCAATGCCAGCTATTCGTCGCGCTACGCCTATAGCCAAGAAGGTGCGAGCCGCTTAACCATTAAACTCGCCCCCGCCGACCCACCCGTCATCTTGCAGAAATACATGGAAGCCGTGACAGCGGCGATGCTGGAAAAGAACCCGGTGCTCCCGGGTGACACGACGGACGAACCATCACCACCCGAGCGCAAGCCGACGCGATAGTGTGATTGCGGCCCGTCATAGGGGCGTCAGATGGGTCGCATGACGCCGCCGCGCGGTGTTGTTTGTCGGGTTTGGGTGTTGCTTGAGGGCCAGCGTCGCGCTAGTCGCGCATCAATCGCGGCAGATCCCCAGACAACCCCGCCGCTTCACGGATAAATCCGCGCCGCAGGCCGGGAGCAGCATTGACCAGCCCCATGCCAATATCCCGCGCCGCCCGCAGCAGCGGGTTATCGTTTGAGAACAACTTGTTGAACGTATCTGTCGCCAGCGCCAGCGTTGTCGTGTCGAACCGCCGCCACCGTTGATACCGTTCCAGTGTTTGCAGGCCGCCGATGTCTTCGCCGCGCCCACGGGCCTGTTCCAGCACATCCGCCAGGGCCGCCACATCGCGCAGACCCGCATTCAGCCCTTGCCCTGCAATCGGATGCAGCCCATGGGCTGCATCCCCGACCAAGGCCACCCGATCCGCGACAAAGCTGTTGGCGAGTGTCAGTCCCAGCGGATAGCTGAACCGCGCGCCTGTCAGGCTGATCGCACCCAGAAAACTACCAAAGGCAGGGCGCAGGGCGCTGATGAAATCGGCATCATTCATTGCCATAAGTTCCGCAGCGCGGGCGTCGGTTTCGCTCCACACAATGGAGCTGCGGTTTCTGGTCAGCGGCAGAATGGCAAGCGGCCCATGTGGCATAAAGAATTGATGCGCGATCCCGCCGTGCGGTTTGTCATGTTTGACCGCACAGACGACCGCCGTCTGCCCGTAGCCCCAGCCGGTCCGTTTGATCCCGGCGCGCTGTGCTGTTCCGCTTTTGCGCCCGTCCGAACCGATGAGCAGTCTTGCGGCCAATGTTTTGCCCGAGGCAAGCGTGACCGTTGCCCCGGCGGGCCCCACCTCTTGCGCGACAACCGTTTCGCTTGCCAAATGGGTGATCAGTTCGTGCCCTGCCATCGTGTCCAGAAATGCGCGCCGCAGGTGCCGGTCTTCGACCATGTAGCCCATGGGCCCTTCTTCAATCTCGGCATGATCAAAATGCATCATCCAAGGGCTGGGCCCTTCACCGGCCCGCCCGTCGGTCACTTTGATCTGAAGCATTGGCTGTGCGTGTTTGGCGATGTCGTCCCAGATGCCAATCCCGTGCAGCAGGCGCATGGAGGCATGGGCGAGCGCATAGCTGCGCCCGTCAAAATCCACGCGTTTGCGGGTGTCAATCGGCAGGCTATCGATGATCGTGACCGAAAACCCCGCCTGCGCTACGGCAAGTGCCATGGCAGGTCCGTTCAGCCCGCCGCCTACGATAATCAGATCAGTGCTCATAACCCGCAATATGCGCGCTTGGTCGGGATTGTCCATGCGCGCCCTGGCCGCTACCGTCGCCATCAAACATGAGGGATAGATATGCAAGATTGGCGATGGATGACGGCGGCGGAATTGGGGCGCGGGATTGGTGCGGGCGATATTGACCCGGCAGCACTGACAGAGGTGTATCTGGACGCCATCGATGCCCATGAACACCGTGACAGGATTTATGCCCGCGTGACCCCCGACAGGGCGCGGGCAGAGGCGGCTGCGGCATCGGCGCGCGCAAAATCGGGTATGCGCCGCGGGCCGTTGGACGGTGTGCCGGTGTCGTGGAAGGACTTGTTTGACACCGCAGGTATCGGCACCGAAGCGGGCACCAAGCTGATGGAAGGCCGTGTGCCCGACACGGATGCCGCAGTGCTGAAAGCCGCAACCGCAGCCGGACTGGTGTGTCTGGGTAAAACCCATATGTCCGAGATCGCCTTTTCCGGCCTTGGCCTGAACCCCACGATGGCGACGCCGCCTTGCGTAAACGATGCCGAGGCTGTGCCGGGCGGGTCATCGTCCGGGGCGGGTGCCTCGGTCGCCTTTGGTCTGGCGGCGGCGGGCATCGGCTCTGATACCGGTGGATCGGTGCGCATTCCTTCGGCCTGGAACGATCTTGTGGGGTTGAAAACGACCCATGGGCGGTTGTCGTTGGATGGCACAGTGCCGCTGTGCCTGACGTTTGATACGGTCGGCCCACTGTGCCGGTCTGTTGAGGATGCGAACCTGCTGTTGGCCGCGCTGGAGGGCGGTCAGGCCGCTGATCTGGAGGGCGCGCATCTAGACGGTGTGCGCCTGATGGTGCTTGACACGATTGTGTCCGATGATGTGCGCGCCGCGCCGCGCACGGCGTTTGAGGATGTAGTCGCGCGTTTGAAAGCGGCGGGCGCGCAGATTGAACACCGGTGCTTTGCGCAACTCTTAGATGCTTTTAGCGTGGCAGGTGATCTATATGCCGCCGACAGCTATGGTTGGTGGCGCGATCGGGTGGAGGCGCACCCCGAAAAGATGTTCACACAGATTTTGGAGCGGGTGCGCGGCGGTAAGACAGTCAGCGGTGCGGATTATTGCGCGGGCTGGAACATGCTGCGCGATATCCGCAAGCAATATTACGCGGAAACAGCGCAGTTCGATGCGGTGATTATGCCATCAGCTCCGATCCTGCCTTCGAATGCAGAGCGGTTGTTGACGGATGATGCGTACTACAAATCCGAGAACCTGCTGGCCCTGCGGAACACACGGGTGGCGAACCTGATGGATGTGTGCTCGGTGACGCTGCCAACAGGGGAGCCATCCTGCGGGATCATGTTCAATGGGCAGAACGGGAATGAGGAAGCGCTGTTGAGGGTGGCAGCAGCGGCGGAGCGTGCCTTGGCCTAACTGACCCAAAAGCCACAAAAAACAAACCGTTTCGCTCCTTGTTCTGGACAGGACCGCAGCTGCCACGCTAGTTTGTAAAAAAGCCGGGCGAAATGATCCGGCGCATTGAGGCAGATATGGTATTTCCCGAGCGGTTTTCGGACCTTCCGGCAGCGATGTGGCCACGCTTGCGTGCGCTATTGGACGTGCCGACGAAGGCGTCAGAGACAATCAACATGACAATTGGCGAACCACGCCATGCGTTCCCTGCATTTGTGGGTGACATTCTTGCAGATAACCTCGCGGGGTTTGGCAAATACCCCGACAACTATGGTGTACCGCCGTTGTTGGATGCCATCGGCGGATTTCTGAAGCGTCGCTATGATCTGGATGTTCCGGCCGAGCAAATCCTCACGCTGAACGGCACCCGCGAAGGGCTTTACAACGCCGCAATGGCGTTGTGTCGGGAAGAGAGGAATGGTCAACCTATCATCCTGACGCCCAATCCGTTTTATCAGGTTTATGCGGTTGCGGCGTTGTCAGTCGGGGCAGAGGCGATCTATGTGCCCGCAACGCAGGCGAGCGGCCATCTACCTGATTTCCAAGCCTTGCCGACGGATGTGCTTGATCGCACCGCCATCGCCTATATTTGTTCGCCCGCCAACCCGCAGGGCGCTGTTGCGGATGAAACCTATTGGCGTGATCTTATCACGCTGGCCGAAAAGCATGATTTCATCATCTTTGCGGATGAATGCTATTCCGAGATTTACCGCGAGACGCCACCACCCGGCGCCATGCAAATCGCGCGCGACATGGGGGCTGACCCTGAGCGTGTGGTGATCTTCCATTCACTGTCCAAGCGGTCGAATTTGCCCGGTTTACGTTCCGGGTTTTGCGCTGGTGGCCCCAAGTCGATTGCGCGCATTCGCCTGTTGCGCGCCTTTGCGGGTGCGCCCTTGCCCGAACCGCTACAGGCTGTTGCGGCGGCGGCATGGAACGACGAGGCGCATGTAGAAGAGAACCGCGCGCTGTATCACCGCAAATACGAAATCGCAGATGACATTCTGGGCCATATTGATGGCTACCAGTCCCCACAGGCGGGGTTCTTTCTGTGGCTACCGACCGATGACGGGGAGACATCCGCCGTCAAGCTTTGGCAGGACACTGGCGTGCGGGTTCTGCCCGGCGCCTACCTGAGCCGCGACACAAACGGGGCCAACCCCGGCAAGAAATACATCCGGGTCGCCATGGTGGCCCCAACACAAGAAATGCAGCGCGGTCTCACCCTGATCCGCGACTGTTTGTATAGTTGAGGGACGGTAGCATGGCTTCGTATCAGACAAGGCGGCGCGATCCGCTGCTGGATAGCACAACACAGGCGGCGATTGAAAAGCGTAGCAAAGAGCTGTTGGGTCTTGGTCTGGTCCTGATGGGCCTGCTGATCGGCGCGATGGTCGCCAGCTACTCGCCCAACGATCCAAGCTGGATTTCCGCCACCGACGCCCCTGTGCAAAACTGGCTGGGTCATTTCGGGGCCTCTGTTGCGGCCCCGTTGATGATGATTCTTGGCCTTGGCATTTGGGTGGTGCCGGTTGCTTTCATCATGTGGGGCGTGCGATTTGTGATGCATCACGGGCAGGAGCGCGCGATTGGCCGTCTGATCTTTGCCCCCGTGGCGATTGTGCTGGCCTCGGTTCACGCCGCAACGCTGACCCCGGCCGTCGATTGGCCCGCCAACTTTGGTGTCGGTGGCCTGTTCGGTGACACGGTTTTGGGTGTGATCCTGACGATCGTGCCTTTCGGCGCGATCTTTGGCGTGAAACTGCTGTCGCTGCTGACTGGTGTGGCCTTGCTTGCGCTCATGGCCTTTGCGCTGGGCTTTACCAAGCCAGAGTTGAAGGTTGCGGGCCGATTTATCCTGCTTGGCACTGTCATGCTTTATGCGCTGATTCTGCGTGCTCTTGGCAAGGGTGCGTCCTTATCGGCAACTGCTGCGCAGAGCGTATCGGCCACCGTGCAAGCCCGTCGCGATCAAATGCAGGAGGAGCGTGAAACCCGCGCCGAAGATCCTGCCTTGTCCACGCCATTTGCGATGCCAGAACCGCTCATATCTGCGCGCACCCGCGCGACAGCTGTTGTGCGCCCCAGCCCTGTGATGCCCACCGCTGAACCACCACTCTCTGCCCCCGTGATCCCTGCGGCCCCACCGTTGACTGCACCTACCCGCGCCACGGCAGAGCCGGACGCACCACAGGCAGGTTTCTTGTCCGGCCTGCTCAAGCGCAATGACACGATGCCTGAGCCAGAACTGGTGACACCGGAACCTGTCGATGCCGTCATGCCCGACGCAGGCAGCGGTGACCGCGTCAGCGCGCGGATTGCGGATGCGATTAAGAACCGCACGCCTGCACCCTCGCCCACCGGCGTACGCATTGAACCTGCTTTGACTGCCGGTCGCGGCCCCGCGCCCTTGGTTTTTGAACCGTTGGAAGAGGATAAGGCGGACGAGGATGAGCTTTTGGAGTTCCCTGTCGAAACCCCACGCATGGCTGCACCGCACATGCCCATCCCCGAAGTAACCGTGCCAACGCCAGAGCCGCGCAGCGTCGTCCAGCACCCGCCCAAACGCGCGCCGCAACCGTCCAAACAGGCCAAGGCTGAGGCACAACCGGCGCTGAAGTTCGAGGACAAATATGCCTCTTACGAGCATCCACCGCTGGGCCTGTTGACGAACCCGATTGAAATCCAGCGCCATCATCTGAGCGATGAAGCCCTAGAAGAAAACGCCCGCATGCTGGAAAGCGTGCTGGATGACTACGGTGTGAAGGGCGAGATCGTGTCGGTCCGCCCCGGCCCTGTTGTCACCATGTATGAGCTGGAGCCAGCGCCGGGTTTGAAGGCTTCTCGTGTGATTGGTCTGTCAGATGATATTGCCCGGTCTATGTCGGCCCTTTCGGCACGCGTTTCTACCGTGCCGGGCCGTTCGGTCATTGGCATCGAACTACCCAATGAGAACCGTGAGAAAGTCGTCCTGCGCGAAATCCTTTCGCACCGCGACTTTGGTGACGGCAACCAGAAACTGCCGCTGGCCCTGGGCAAGGATATCGGCGGTGAGCCGATCATCGCGAACCTTGCCAAGATGCCGCATCTGCTGATTGCTGGGACGACCGGTTCGGGTAAATCGGTCGCGATCAACACGATGATCTTGTCGCTGCTTTACAAGCTGACGCCGGAAGAATGCCGGATGATCATGATCGACCCCAAGATGCTGGAGCTTTCCGTTTATGACGGCATCCCGCATCTGCTGTCCCCCGTTGTGACTGACCCCAAAAAGGCGGTCGTCGCCCTGAAATGGGTCGTCGGTGAAATGGAAGAACGCTATCGCAAGATGTCCAAGATGGGCGTGCGCAACATCGATGGCTTCAATGGCCGGGTGAAAGATGCGCTTGCCAAGGGTGAGATGTTCAGCCGCACGGTGCAAACCGGGTTTGACGACGAAACCGGCGATCCGATCTTTGAAACAGAGGAATTCCAGCCGGAGGTTCTGCCTTACATCGTTGTGATCGTGGATGAGATGGCCGATCTGATGATGGTTGCCGGCAAGGAAATTGAGGCCTGCATTCAGCGTCTGGCCCAGATGGCGCGTGCGTCGGGTATTCACCTGATTATGGCAACGCAGCGTCCGTCGGTTGATGTCATTACCGGGACGATCAAGGCGAATTTCCCCACGCGCATTTCGTTCCAGGTAACCTCAAAAATCGACAGCCGCACGATCCTGGGCGAGATGGGCGCAGAGCAACTGCTGGGTATGGGTGACATGCTTTATATGGCTGGTGGTTCCAAGATTACCCGCGTCCACGGACCATTTGTGAGCGATGAAGAGGTTGAAGAAATCGTCAACCACCTCAAAGGGTTCGGTCCGCCAGAGTATATGTCGGGTGTGGTTGAAGGACCCGCTGAAGATCAAGAAAGCAGCATTGATCTCGTACTGGGTCTGGGTGACGGGTCTGATGGCGAAAACGCGCTTTATGATACGGCGGTGGCGATTGTGATAAAGGATCGCAAATGCTCGACCTCCTACATCCAACGCAAACTGGCGATCGGCTATAACAAGGCCGCCCGTTTGGTTGAACAGATGGAGGATGAAGGGGTGGTGAGCAGCGCCAACCACGTCGGCAAGCGCGAGATTTTGGTGCCTGAGCAGCACTAGGGCGGCAAATCGGGGGGGCGATGCCGGTTTTTGACCTTGGTGCTTCTGGCGTTCAGTTCTGGCATGTGGAGTACGGTTTGATTCGGCTGTTTTGAGTAACCCTGATCCGGTACAGCGGGACTTGTCGCAAGTATCGATCTTGCTGACATCATTGTCGCAACGTTCATTGTATCTGACGGAACTGCATCCTCTCAATCAGGTTTGCCGCTTGCAACCTGCCGCAAAGAGGTGTCGATTGCCCGCATGAAGCTGACCGGCCCCTTTTTGTTTATTCTTGCCACGTTGCTGCTCGACGCCATTGGTGTGGGGATCGTGTTCCCGATCATGCCCGACCTGATGGATCGGGTGGGTGCTGCCAGCACGGCCGAAGGCGCGTTTTGGGGTGGCATCCTGATGTCGGCCTATGCTGCTGCCATGTTCTTGTTCGGCCCCATCATCGGCAGCCTGTCTGACGCTTTTGGCCGCAGGCCCATCCTGATTGCGGCCTTGGTGACGCTGACCATTGATTATGTGATCATGGCGATGGCGCAGGCCTATTGGGTGTTGTTGGTGGGCCGCGTTGTGGCGGGCATGGCGGGCGCCACCTATATCACGGCCACGGCCTATATCGCGGATATTGCAAAGCCTGATCAACGTGGGGCGGCCTTTGGGATGATCGGCGCAGCCTTTGGGATTGGCTTTGTGCTGGGCCCGGCACTTGGTGGGCTCGCGTCGGGCTGGCACATCACAGCGCCTTTTTGGATCGCGGCGGCCCTGTCGGCGGCTAATGTGGCCTTTGGTATCTTCATTTTGCCCGAATCCCTCAAACCAGAAAACCGTCGCCCCTTTGGCAAGGGGGAGTTGAACCCCTTTGCCACGATCCTGCGCGCGCTGCGCTTGCCCGGCCTTGCTATCCCGCTGGTCTGTATCTTTGTGTTTGAGTTCGCGAATATGGTCTATCCCACCCTCTGGGCATTTTGGGGCCGCGAGGTTTTTGCCTGGGACGGCTTCACCATCGGGCTGACGCTTTCGGCCTATGGTGTCTTGATCGCGGTGGTACAGGCGGGTGTCTTACCGCAGCTGACACGGCGGTTTGGTGATTACAACACGTTGCTCTTTGCCATTGCTGTGGCATGGGTCGCGATGATTGGCTTTGGCTTTGCAGGTGCGGTTTGGGCGATCGTTGTGTTCCTGCCGTTGGCCGCCTTATCCGACATGGCGCCGCCTTTGATGACCGCCTTTGCGGCCAATGGTGTGGGTGAGGATCAACAGGGATTGGTCCAAGGTGTGATTGCGTCCCTGTCATCCGTTGCGGCGGTTGCAGCCCCTTTGATGCTGACAGGGGTGTTCGAACATTTCGTGAATGAAGAGGGGCTTTATTTGCCGGGAATGCCGTTTCTTATCGGGGCGCTGCTGATTGTGGTCATTGTGCCATTAGTCCTGCGGCTGCGCCCACAGGATGTGTCTTGATCGGTCAGTTTACGCTTATGATTGAATGCGATTGCGTCACCTCCTTGTGATATTGGGGTGAGAAGGACTACACTGACCGTATTCTGGATGGGGAATCTTATTATGAAACTGACATTAAACCGCCGCCATTTTCTTGCCGGGTCTGCGGGCCTGATCGCCATGCATCCGTTTTCGGTCAATGCGGCCACTGGTCAGGCGCATTTGCGTTTGATGGAAACCACCGACCTGCATGTGCATGTGTTTCCATACGACTATTATGCGGACCGGCCCGTTGATACGGTTGGCCTTTCACGTACCGCGCGCCTGATTGAGGATGTGCGCGCCGAATCGACCAATTCACTGCTGCTCGACAATGGTGACTTTCTGCAAGGGAACCCGATGGGTGACTATATCGCCTATGAGCGGGGCATGGCAGAGGGCGATATGCACCCGGTCATCACTGCGATGAACACGCTGGGCTTTGATGCCTCGACCCTGGGGAATCATGAATTTAACTACGGCATTTCATTCCTGATGAAATCCGTTTCAGGTGCTGCCTTTCCGGTGGTTTCGGCCAATGTGGTAAAGGAAATGGGTGCTTCACCTACTGCCGACACAACGCTGTTGCCGCCTTATGTGATCCTTGATCGCGAGATCATCGATGGTGATGGCACCGCCCTCCCGATCAAGATTGGCCTGATCGGCTTTGTCCCGCCGCAGATCATGAACTGGGACCGCAAGCACCTGGAAGGCAACGTACAGGCCCGCGATATCGTGGCGAGTGCCCGCGCCTATGTCCCGCAGATGAAGGAAGAAGGTGCCGATATCATCGTGGCCCTTGCCCACTCTGGCATTGGTGAGGCGCATGAAAGCGACGGGATGGAAAACGCTGCTATTCCACTGGCTGCAGTTGAAGGGATTGACGCGATCTTGACAGGCCATAGTCATCTGGTGTTTCCGTCGTCCAGCTATGATGATTGGGCGGGCGTTGACGTGGCCAACGGCACCATTGGCGGCAAACCCGGTGTGATGGGTGGCTTCTGGGGCAGCCACATGGGCCTTGTTGATCTGTTGCTGGAAAATGATGGTGGTGAATGGCGCGTCCTGTCACACACGGCCGAGGCGCGCCCGATCTCGCGGCGCGAAGAAGACCGCAGCATCACAGCATTGGTTGATGATTTCGCGCCTGTTCTGGCCTCAATCGCGGATGTGCATGCGGAAACGCTGAACTACGTGCGGACTGCCGTAGGCAAGACCGATTCGGCATTGCACAGCTATTTCGCGCTGGTTGCCGATGATCCATCGGTGCAGATCGTGTCCAATGCGCAGAGGTGGTATATCGCCGAACAGATGGTTGGCACCGCATACGAGGGCCTGCCGATCCTGTCTGCGGCCGCACCATTCAAAGCCGGCGGCCGGGGCGGGCCAGAGTACTACACCGACGTGCCGGTAGGTGATGTGGCGATCAAGAATGTGGCCGACCTTTACCTCTATCCCAATACGGTGCGCGCGGTGAAAGTCACGGGCGCCACTGTCAAGGACTGGCTGGAACGGTCTGCGGGCATGTTCAACCAGGTCGCGGCCGGGGCGAGCGATGCCATCCTGCTGAACCCTGATTTCCCCAGCTACAACTTTGATGTCATCGACGGGGTGACCTATCAGATTGACCTGTCGCAGCCGTCAAAGTTCAACCGCGAGGGTGAAGTGATCAATACGGATGCCAACCGCATCGTTGATTTGCAGTTTAACGGCGCGCCAATTGATCCTGATCAGGAATTCATCATCGCGACGAACAACTACCGCGCGTCCGGTGGCGGCAGTTTCCCCGGTGCGGATGGATCAACTGTGATCTTTGAGGGCCCCGACACAAACCGCGACGTGATTGTGCGCTACATTGTTGATCAAGGCACGGTCAGTCCGCGCGCCGATGGCAACTGGTCCTTTGCGCCATTGCCCGATACGTCGGTCATCTTTGAGACAGGGCCAGCGGGTGCCACCTATGCCGATGCTGTGCCCGGTGTGCAGATCGAGGAGGCAGGCCAAAGCGATAGCGGATTTGCGCAGTTTCGTATCGGCCTGTAAGCCAAGCAAAAACCCCCGCCTGATCACTCAGCCGGGGGTTCTTTGATCGTAACGTCGAAGGGTCGCTTTACAGCAGACCTTCACGCTGGAGCTTCTTACGTGCCAGCTTGCGCTGACGACGGATAGCTTCTGCTTTCTCGCGCGCTTTACGCACGGACGGCTTTTCGAAATGCTGCTTGAGCTTCATTTCACGAAAAACGCCCTCACGCTGGAGCTTCTTCTTCAGAGCACGCAACGCCTGATCGACGTTGTTATCACGAACACTAACCTGCATGTGGTTTACACCACCTTTCTAAGTTGGATTTGCAAAAATTGCAGGAAGTGGGCAGATAGCAAGAACACACTCGTTTGTCCAGCACAGGATAACCCGATGGAGCCCGCCATGATGACCGCACCAATTGACCCCGCATTGGACCAGCTTTTGGACGCCGCACTGCCGCATGTGGCCTTTGATGGCTGGGCACGCCGTACCTTTGATGCTGCCATTGCCGAGGTTGGCGTTGATCCCGCCGACGCCGAAACGCTTTGCCCGCGCGGGGCTGTTGATTTAGCGATTGCCTATCACAAGCGCGGCGATGCCGCGATGGTTGCTGCACTGAACAACGCGGACCTGCGCGATATGCGGTTTCGCGACAAGGTGGCCCATGCGATCCGCCTGCGTATTCGGGCCATCGATGACAAAGAGGCCGTGCGCCGTGGCACATCGTTGTTTGCACTGCCACATATGGCCGCTGACGGGGCCAAGCTGGTCTGGGGCACGGCGGATGCAATCTGGACCGCGCTGGGCGATAGCTCGCGCGATGTGAACTGGTATACCAAGCGGCTGACCTTGTCGGGTGTCTATAGTTCGGTTGTGTTGTTCTGGCTGGGTGACGACAGTCTGGATGCGCAGGCGACCGATGCCTTTATCGACCGGCGCATCGACAATGTGATGCAATTCGAAAAGGTCAAAGCACAGGTGCGGGACAATCCGCTGACCAAACCTTTTGCGGCCACGTTGGAGCGTATGGTGTCAGGGGTGAAAGCCCCGCCCAGGGCGCCGGAGGCCGATCTGCCGGGCACGTGGCGCGACCCCCAATAAGTTAAGTTTGTCAAAGCTGGTCTGATGCAGCATAGCTGGATCGCAGCGATAAGGATCAGACCGATGAAGGCAATCGAGATTTCGCAACCTGGCGGGCCAGAAGTGCTGTGCTTGACGGAACGGCCCATGCCTGAACCTGCCAATGATCAAGTGGTGATCAAGGTGGCCTATGCGGGCGTTAATCGGCCTGATGCTTTGCAGCGGGCAGGTCTTTATGACCCGCCAAAGGGCGCAAGCGATCTGCCGGGGCTTGAGGCCGCGGGAGAAGTCGTGGCCTGCGGCGCGGGTGTGTCTTCGCTGAAGGTTGGTGATCAGGTCTGCGCGCTGTTGCCTGGTGGTGGGTATGCCGAATATGTTGCCACCCCTGCGGCCCATTGCTTGCCAGTTCCCGGTGTGCTGACCTTGAAACAAGCGGCCTGTTTGCCCGAGACGTTCTTTACCGTCTGGTCCAACGTCTTTATGCGCGGCGGGTTGCGTGCCGGGCAGCGGTTTCTGGTGCACGGTGGCAGTTCTGGCATTGGGACAACGGCCATTCAACTGGCCAGATCTTTTGGCGCGCGGGTCTTTGCAACCGCAGGCTCAGCCGAGAAATGCGTGGCTTGCGAAGGTTTGGGTGCCGAAAAGGCATTTAACTACCACGAAGACAATTTTGTTGAAAAAATGCAAGCGTTAGGTGGGGCTGATCTGATCCTCGACATGGTTGGCGGTCCGTATATTCAGCGAAATCTGAAGGCATTGGCGGATGACGGAAAACTGGTCCAGATCGCATTTCTGCAAGGGCCCAAGGTCGAATTGAACCTTGTGCAACTTATGACCCGCCGTTTGACGGTCACCGGATCGACGCTGCGCCCGCAATCTGATCTGGCCAAGGCACGCATCGCTGAAGAATTGCGCGCCCATGTCTGGCCCCTGATCATGGCGGGCAAGGTGGCCCCGGTGATGGATCAGGAATTCGCATTGGAAGACGCCGCCGCCGCCCATGCGAGGATGGAAAGCGGTGCGCATATCGGCAAGATTGTTCTGAAGGTTGGCTAAGGCTTAAATGGGGCCATTCCGGCGCGGGCCAATTCGTCGGCCTTTTCGTTTTCGGGATGGCCTGCGTGCCCCTTCACCCATTCCCATGTGACGTTGTGACGCTGGGTGGCGGCATCAAGGCGTTTCCATAGCTCTTCGTTCTTGACGGGTTTCTTACCGGCCGTTTTCCAGCCGCGCGCCTTCCAGCCGTGAATCCATTTGGTGATGCCGTCCTTGACGTAAACGCTGTCGGTGATCACGGTCACTTTGGTCGCCCGATCCAAGGTCTCAAGCGCCGTGATCGCTGCCATAAGCTCCATCCGGTTGTTGGTGGTTTCTGCCTCTCCGCCAGAGAGTTCGCGCGACTTCACAATTGCGCCCCCGTCGCGTGCAACCAAAAGCGCACCCCAGCCACCGGGGCCGGGATTGCCCGAGCAGGCACCGTCTGTGTAGGCAAAAAGTTCGGGCATCGTCAGGTTTTCTTTCCACGCATGATGACGAAGGGATCAATTGTTCCGGCCAGGCCAGCCTCGCGCCCTTCCTTTACCTCGACCACCTCAAAACCTGCAGTGGCGAAAAGCGCAGTCAGTGCATCGACGGTCACATAGGTATAAAGCCGACTGACGGCATCACGCGCGACCCCTTCGCCGGTCTTCATCCCCACGTGCAGAATACCGCCCGGTTTCGTTGCGGTGGCGAGTGCCTGAAAATGGTACGGCAAATCGTCGGGGGCTGCGTGCAGCAGGCTGAAGTTGGCCCAGATCCCATCATAGAGGTCTTCACCAGTGACGTCGTGGAATGTTGCCAACCGTGCATCCAATTGGAATTTTTCCTTTGCGATGGCGATCATCCCGGTTGAGGCATCCACCGGGTCAGGCCGCAAGCCCGCGTTTTGCATGTGCATAGACGCCGTTCCCGGCCCGCAGCCCAGATCAAAGACATGCGCCCCTGCAGGCATCTGGTCGATAAAGCGTTGCAATGTGCTGTCCGGCTGATCGCTGGCGACAAGGGCGGCATATTCGCCCGCTTTGGCGTTGTAGGTTGCGATGGTCTTTGCGTCGGTCATCACAACACCAAAGCCAGAGCAGAACGAGGGGTGGTCTTCATGCCCGTTCAAATGCCAGACGCGCCGCCAGTGCGCCAAATATTGCGGCGAAAGATCGGTTCATCCATTTCAGTACGGATTTGCTTTGCAGGACCTTGCGGCGGGCCAAGGCGGCGAAGACGCCGTAGCCCACGAAAATCACGAATGTCAGCGCCATGAAGATCGCGCCGAGCAAGATCATCTCGGACGTCACGGTTGCTGGGTTGCCCGAAAGAAATGGCGGCAGCAATGCCAGAAAAAAGATCGACAGCTTGGGGTTGAGGATATTGATCAAGGCGCCGCGCCGGGCAATGACAAATGCAGATTGCTTCTGCGCATTGGGGCTGATGGTCAGCATTCCATCTGACTTGAACGCTTGCCAGGCGAGGTAAAGCAGGTAGGCGACACCGGCGAATTTGACCATGTTGAACAGGACCGCGCTTGTGTGCAGTACGGCCGCGAGCCCCAATGTCGCTGCCGCCAGGTGCGGCACGATCCCGACGGTACAGCCTGCAGCCGCTGCGATCGCGGCGCGTTTGCCTTGACCAAGCCCCAGAGCCAGCGTGTAAATCACACCGGTGCCGGGGGCGACGCAGACCACAAATGCAGTGATCAGAAATTGTAGGCTTATCATCAGGCGGTCTCCCTTAGGACGCGGGGTACTTTGAATTCTACGTTTTCTTCGGCAGTTACAACCATCTCAACCGTTGTATCAAAGCGGTCTTTGAAGGCGTTGATCACTTCTTCGATCAGGACTTCGGGGGCGGAAGCCCCGGCAGTGATCCCCATCGATGTGATCCCTTCCAACGCGCGCCAGTCAATGTCAGTCGCCCGCTGTACCAGTTGGGCGTAGTTACAGCCGGCCCGCGCACCAACCTCGACCAGCCGTTTGGAATTGGATGAATTGGGCGCCCCCACTACCAGCATTGCGTCGCACCGTGGGGCCATCGCCTTGACCGCTTCCTGCCGGTTGGTTGTGGCGTAGCAGATGTCTTCCTTATGCGGGCCGACGATGGCGGGGAACCGGGCATGCAGTGCTTTGACAATATCGGCCGTGTCATCCACCGACAGTGTTGTCTGCGTGACGAACGCCAGTTTTTTCGGGTCGCGCACATCGACTACCGCCACATCGTCCACCGTTTCGACCAGCAACACTTCGCCGGGGGGCAGTTGGCCCATGGTGCCGACAGTCTCTGGGTGGCCTTCGTGGCCGATCATGATCATTTGCAGACCGTTGTCAGCGTGGCGCTGTGCTTCGATATGAACTTTGCTGACCAAGGGGCAGGTGGCGTCCACATAGATCATCTCGCGTTTCGCCGCGGCGGCGGGCACGGATTTTGGCACGCCATGGGCGGAAAAGATCACCGGGCGATCGTCGGGGCATTCATCCAGTTCTTCGACAAACACCGCTCCCTTATCGCGCAGGCTGTCCACCACAAATTTGTTGTGGACGATCTCGTGACGCACAAAGACCGGCGCACCCCATTTATCAAGCGCCAACTCGACAATCTTGATAGCGCGATCGACACCGGCACAGAACCCGCGCGGCGTGGCAAGATAGAGGGTCAACGGTGGTTTGGTCATCGCATTCTCCGGTTCTGGACCAGAGGTAAGGCTTTGACGTGGGCAGGTCCAGCACCAGTTGGTGTATTAAAAGGGCGCATAGGCGCGCGCCCTTTCAATGGGTGTATCAGACGTCTTGCGTGACTTCTTGCTCGCGATGCTCTTCACGCGGCTCGCGTGTCGGGCGACCAACGACATCGCGCAACTCGTCAAGTTCGATGAAGTTGTCAGCCTGACGGCGCAACTCATCAGCGATCATCGGCGGTTGGCTGCGAATCGTGGAAACCACCGATACGCGGACCCCTTTGCGTTGCAGCGCTTCGACCAGTGGGCGAAAGTCGCCGTCGCCCGAGAACAGCACAACGTGGTCAACATGTGGAGCCAGTTCCATGGCATCGACGGCAAGTTCGATATCCATGTTACCTTTCACCTTACGGCGGCCCATGCTGTCTGTGTATTCCTTGGCTGGCTTGGTCACCATCGTGAAGCCGTTGTAGTTCAGCCAGTCCACGAGCGGTCGGATTGGCGAATACTCGTCATTTTCTAGAAGTGCGGTGTAGTAGAATGCACGCAGTAATTTTCCGCGTCGCATAAATTCCTGCCGCAGCAGTTTGTAGTCGATGTCAAACCCGAGTGATTTTGCCGCAGCATAGAGGTTTGATCCATCGATAAAGAGCGCCAAACGCTCGTCCCGATAAAACATGGGTCGTCCTTATAAATGTCTTCTTGCTGTCCGTGAGTGTTTTCATCATGCAAGGTAGTTACAATATGTAAGCGATTTCATGATTGAGGCAAGTAACTACGATGGGTCACGGAAGCCAATTGGTGTTAATTGCTTTAGGCAGCAACGCAAGCTCCGTCTGGGGTGACGCAGCGGCAACGATCCGATCTGGCATCGAAGCAGCGGCCCGTTTTTCCGATAAATCACTGAAAGTTAGTCATTTTTACAAAAACCCGGCCTTTCCTGCTGGCTCGGGTCCTGACTATGTAAATGCTGCGGTTGTGATTAAGACGTGTTTGCCGGTGCACAGTATTCTTGCAGAGTTGCACAAAATAGAGGCACAGTCGGGACGGGTGCGCACGACCCGCTGGGGTCAGCGCACGCTTGATCTTGATCTAATTGGCGCTGGTGATTTGGTTTTGCCAGATCGGGCCACGCATGCCCAATGGCGCGACCTTTCGTTGCAGCAACAGCAGCAACAAACGCCGCAGGATTTGGTTTTACCGCATCCCCGACTGCAGGACCGGGCGTTTGTGCTGATCCCGTTGCTGGATGTTGCGCCTGACTGGCGCCATCCTATTCTGGGCCAAACGGTGCGCCAGATGTGTGCCGCATTGCCTGAAGAAGCGCGCGCCGAAGTGGTCCGTCTGCCCGACGGGCCCATCCCGCATCGCCCTTAGAAAACAACGAAATTGCTGCGTTCGACCCCTTGTCAATCCCTCGCGAAGCCTCTAGGTAGGCAGCTTGCAAAGTCCCTTTTGATTGACTGGAGTGCAGCCAATGGCCCGCGTCACCGTAGAAGATTGCGTCGATAAAGTTCCCAACCGGTTTGAGCTTGTGATGCTTGCGGCCCATCGTGCCCGTGAAGTATCGGCCGGTGCGGCAATCACCGTTGCCCGCGACAATGATAAAAACCCGGTCGTTTCTCTGCGTGAAATCGCTGAGGAAACACAGCAAGCTGATGATCTGCGCGAGCGTATGATTGAGGCCAACCAGACCCAGATCGAGGTTGATGAGCCCGAAGAAGACAGCATGTCCCTGCTGATGGGCGCAGAGACTGACAAACCTGCCGAAGACGACATGTCTGAAGAAAAACTGCTGCGCGCGTTGATGGATGCGCAAGGGCAGCGCTAAGGGTCACTGATCCTTCCAAATAGGGCGCGGACCAGATGACGACTGCTGATGATCTGATCGCATTGGTCCGCACCTACAACCCCAATTCAAATCAAGCGTTGCTCGGCGATGCCTATGCCTTTGGTGCTGATATGCATGAAGGGCAGTTTCGTCACTCCGGTGAAGCTTATTTCACCCATCCTGTTGCTGTGGCCGGTATCCTTGCCGAGCAGCAGATGGATGATGCCACCATCGTTACCGCCCTGCTGCATGACACGATCGAGGATACAAAGGCCTCTTTTGCGGAAGTGGAAAAGCGCTTTGGCCGCGAGATTGCCGATCTTGTCGATGGTGTCACCAAGTTGACCAATCTGCAGCTGACTTCGACTCAAACCAAACAGGCCGAGAATTTTCGCAAGCTCTTTATGGCGACTTCGCGTGACTTGCGTGTGACCTTGGTCAAACTTGCCGACCGGTTGCATAATATGCGCACGATCAAATCCATGCGCCCCGAAAAACAGGCCCAGAAGGCCCGTGAGACCATGGATATCTATGCGCCACTTGCGGGCCGCATGGGGATGCAGGGGATGCGCGAAGAACTGGAAGATTTGTCCTTTCGTGTGCTGAACCCTGAAGCGCGCAACTCGATCATCCGCCGCTTTATCACACTGCAACGCGAGGCTGGTGATGTGGTGCAGAAGATCACCACTGATATGCGCATGGAGATGGACAAGGCAGGCATTCAGGCCGATGTCGATGGACGCGCCAAAAAGCCCTATTCGGTTTGGCGCAAGATGCAGGAGAAGGACCAGGGCTTCAGCCGCCTCTCTGATATCTATGGTTTCCGCGTGATCGTTGCGACTGAGGCGGATTGTTACCGTGTGTTGGGGGCCATCCACCAGCGCTGGCGCGCGGTGCCGGGGCGCTTCAAGGATTATATCAGTCAACCCAAGTCCAACGGCTATCGGTCGATCCATGCAACCGTATCGGGCCGCGACGGCAAACAGGTTGAGGTGCAGATCAGAACCCGTGAGATGCACGAGGTCGCCGAAACCGGCGTTGCCGCGCATTGGTCCTACAAGAACGGTGAACGGGTCGAAAACCGCTTTGCCGTTGACCCTGTGCATTGGATTTCATCGCTGACCGAGCGACTGGATGAGGATCAGGACCATGATGAATTCCTCGAAGCGGTCAAACTTGAAATGTATCAGGATCAGGTATTCTGCTTCACGCCGAAGGGCGATGTGATCAAGCTTCCCCGTGGTGCGACGCCCATTGATTTTGCCTATGCGATCCATACCCGTATTGGTTCGGCCTGTGTGGGTGCCAAGGTTGATGGGCTGCGGGTGCCGCTTTGGACGCGGCTCAAGAACGGTCAATCGGTTGAGGTGATCACCGCCGAAGGCCAAACACCCCAAGCCACATGGATTGATATTGCCGTCACTGGGCGCGCCAAGACGGCCATTCGCAGATCATTGCGCGAAGAAGACCGCGAGCGATATGTGCGCCTGGGCCGTGAGCTGGCAAGGGTCGCCTTTGAGAATGTCGGTAAGAAAAGCACCGACAAGGCCTTGGGCACAGCGGCAAAAGCCCTTGCGATTGACAGTGTGGAAGAACTGCTCGCGCGATTGGGCAGTGCAGAGGTGACCGGACGGACTGTAGTTGGTGCGATCTACCCGGAATTGGAACACAAACACGGTGACGAGATTGAACAGGGGCGCGCCGTTGTTGGCCTGTCGCCCGATCAGGTCCAAAGCCGGGGTGCCTGCTGCCAGCCTGTACCCGGTGAACGTATTCTAGGCATCACGTTTCGCGGGCAGGGTGTCATTGTTCATGCGATCGATTGCGAGGCCCTGGCCAACTATGAAGACCAACCTGAGCGCTGGATCGATCTACAATGGCAGGAAGGTACACACGGTGCTGTGAACACCGTCACATTTGACATCACAATTGCCAACGATTTTGGCGTTTTGGGGCGTATTTGCACTTTAATTGGTGAGCAGAGTGCCAATATATCTGATCTGAGGTTTATTGATCGGAAACCGGACTATTTTAGGTTGTTGATAGACGTTGATTTGCGCGACGCGGAACATTTGCACCGCGTTAAGACCGCGGTCGAAGCAGAAAGCAATGTGTCGTCTATCGCGCGGCACCGTGATCCGGGGTTGGCCGCGATGGGGGCGGGTGCGGACCGCCGGGAAGGATGAGTAGTTTTGGTCTTCAAACGCAGGGATAGACGCGCGGTCTGGCAGATCGTGCTGGACTTCTTCTATCCCCGGGGTGGTTGGGCCCGCGCGTTTGAATACGTCAAGCACCGGGTACGCCGTCTGCCAGATACCCCGCAAAAGATCGGGCGCGGAATCTGGGCTGGTGTCTTTGTTTGTTTTACGCCCTTGTTTGGTCTGCATTTCGTTTTTGCTGCCATCATTGCGCGGCTCATGCGTGGCAATATTCTGGCCGCCCTTATGGCGACTTTTTTTGGGAATCCGCTGACCTTTCCGCCAATTGGATACGCTTCAATCAACCTTGGCTCGTGGTTTTTGGGCATTCCGTCTGCGCGCAATCAGCGTTTGGGCGAAAAGTTCACCGACGCCGGTGCGGACGTCTGGAATAATCTTACCGCGGTGTTCACATCGGCGCGTATCAACTGGCATGGATTGCGGATCTTTTATGATGACGTGTTCTTTCCGTATTTGGTCGGGGGCATTTTGCCCGGTCTGGTGACGGCAACCCTTGCCTACTATCTTGCCGTACCTGTGATCAGCGCCTACCAACGACGACGCAAGAAGGCGCTGCTCGCCAAGCTTGACCAACTGGGTAAAAAGAAATCACCTGCCGGCGACGACGGGCACGAACGTTAAAGGATAAAGATGATGACCAGAGCCCTCCGCCTCGGCGTGAACATTGACCACGTGGCGACGGTGCGCAATGCGCGCGGCGGTGCCATGCCTGACCCCGTTCGCGCCGCAGTCTTGGCAGAAGAGGCCGGCGCCGATGGCATTACAGCGCACTTGCGCGAGGATCGCCGCCATATCTCTGATGCGGATATCGAAGGGTTGATGGCCGCGTTAAATGGTCCGCTAAATTTCGAAATGGCGGCCACCGAAGAAATGCAGAAAATCGCCCTGCGTCATAAACCCCACGCGGTTTGTATTGTGCCGGAAAAGCGTGAAGAACGCACAACAGAGGGCGGGCTGGAAGTCGCACGCGAGGAAAACCAACTGGCCCATTACATTGCGCCGTTGCGCGAGGCCGGGTGCCGGGTGTCGATCTTTATCGCCGCAGATCGGCGGCAGATTGAAGCGGCACATCGGATCGGGGCCGAGGTCATTGAGTTGCACACAGGTGCCTATTGTGACGCCTATGCAGAAGGCCGGATGGATGCCTGCGATGAAGAGCTGCGCAAACTGACTGACATGGCGGCCTTTGCTGATGATCTGGGGCTGGAGGTGCATGCCGGTCATGGCCTGACCTATGATTGTGTCGGCCCGGTCGCTGCGCTGCCTCAGGTGCAGGAGCTCAACATTGGGCACTTTATCGTTGGTGAGGCCATTTTTCGGGGGCTAACCCCGGCTATTTCTGAAATGCGGCGCATCATGGAGGAAGCCCGTTCATGATGAAGCATGTTGTTTTGCTCGACTTGCCAGAAGATTATGATGAGGAAGAGCTTTTCAATATCATGCTTGGAATCGGGGATTTGATCCAAGTCATCCCGGGGTTCACCAAATTTGAACACGGCCCCAACCGAGACTTTGAAGCTATGTCAAAACCCCATGGCTATGGGTTCATCTGTCACTTTGATGATGAGGATACAGCGCATCAATACATCGCCCATTCCGGTCACATTGCGATGGGCAAGCGTCTGGTTGAAATGTGCAACGGGGGTATCGACGGGATCACGGTTATCGATTTGGACGTCGCCACGCTGGACACCTGAATCAGCACAATCCATTGTGCGCAGGCCCCTGCGGCGTTATCGTCCGGTATTGTTGAAATCACCCTGGTAGATCGTGCCCTTGCGCCTTCCTGTAGCAGCCTTCCTTATCCTTACAAGACCGCAAGAGGTCATGTCATGCCAGCGACAGATTGGCGGTATTGCGGCAGTCCTCTCGGCGGATAAACGATGATTCTGGGCGTCGGTACTGACCTTGCCAATATCGACCGCATTCAGGGTACTCTGGATCGCTTCGGTGATCGCTTTCGTGATCGTGTCTTTACAGAGGTGGAGCAAAGCAAGGCCGAACGGCGCAAGGATGTCGCGGGCACCTATGCCAAACGCTGGGCCGCCAAAGAGGCCTGTTCAAAGGCGCTGGGCACGGGGCTGCGCATGGGTATTTCCTGGAAAGACATGGCCGTATCCAATCTGCGCACCGGTCAGCCCGTGATGGCTGTAACAGGCTGGGCGAAAGACCGGCTTGATCAGATGACGCCCGAAGGGCACGAGGCGATTATTCACGTCACTTTGACTGATGATCACCCGTGGGCACAGGCCTTTGTGGTGATCGAGGCCCGTCCCATCGCTTGACAGGGCAGACGCGCGCCCTCATGTAGCTGGAAACCAAGAGCGAAGGATCGGGCAATGGCCGAAAAAGCCGAAAACACAGGATTTATCGCCTGGCTGGTCGAGACAGTGAAAACAGTGTTCTGGGCACTGGTCATTGCGGGCATCTTTCGCACGGTGCTGTTTCAGCCGTTCTGGATCCCCTCGGGGTCGATGAAAGACACGTTGCTGATCGGTGATTTCCTGTTTGTGAACAAGATGGCCTATGGGTATTCTTACGCCTCTTGCCCTTCTATTCGTATCGCCCGGTTGGGGATTGATATCGGTGCCGATGATTTCTGCGGCTTTATCGAGGACCGCGAAGAGCGGTTCTTTGGCGCCGACCCCGAGCGGGGCGACATCGTCGTGTTCCGCCACCCGGTTGACGGGCGCGACTTTATCAAGCGGCTGGTCGGCGTGCCGGGTGATCGCATCCAGATGCAGGACGGCTTGCTTTATATCAACGACCAAGCGGTAGAAGTTGAACCCGCTGGAACCTTTGATGAGATTTGGGAACGTCAGGGGCCTTTGGGGCATACGCCGAATTGCGCAAACGGGCGCGTTGGCGCCGGTAACGTCTGCCAGAAAGAGCGGTTCATAGAGACCTTGCCCAATGGTGTCAGTCACGCCATCCTGAACGTCGGTGATGGCCCGGGGGATGACACAGGTGTATTTACCGTTCCCGAAGGGCAGTTTTTCTTTATGGGTGACAATCGTGACAACTCTGTCGACAGTCGCTTTCTGCAAGCCAATCGCGGCGTCGGTTTTGTTGAGCGTAAGGATATCGTAGGCCGTGCGGATCGCGTGATGTTCTCATCCGCTGGCCGGTCCATGTTCGCCTTTTGGACATGGCGCAGCGACCGCTTCTTCAAGGCGCTCGATTGAAGCTCTCAGCCGAACTCAATGCCTTTGCGGGCAGGCTGGGCCACAGGTTTACCAAGCCCGAATTCCTGATCCGCGCCGTCACGCATTCCTCAATCGTAAGCGCGCACAGGGATGACAATCAGCGGTTGGAATTTCTGGGCGACCGTGTGCTTGGCCTTGTGATGGCCGAGGCCTTGCTGAAAGCCGACCCCAATGCCCCCGAAGGGCTGTTGGCCCCGCGCTACAACGCACTGGTCCGCCGCGAGACCTGTGCTGATGTGGCGCGCCAGATTGATCTGGGTGCGGTGCTCAAGCTGGGCCGGTCCGAAATGAAGTCGGGTGGCCGGCGCAAAGAAGCACTGCTGGCAGATGCGATGGAGGCGGTGATTGCTGCGGTTTATCAGGACGGTGGTTTTGATGCGGCGCGCGCCGTGATCCTGACCCTGTGGGGGGATCGCATTCATAACGTGGCCGAAGATGCCCGTGACGCCAAAACATCCTTGCAGGAATGGGCGCAGGCGCGTGGTGAGGTGCCGCCGCAATATGTTGAGGTGGCCCGCGCCGGACCCGACCACCAGCCGGTGTTTACCATTGAGGTGCGCCTGTCCTCTGGCCCTACCGAACAGGCAACAGCCGGGTCCAAGCGTCATGCCGAACAAGCCGCTGCTGCTGCCCTATTGAAGAAAGTCGACCAATGACCGATGCCCCAACCAAAGCCGGTTTTGTCGCCCTGATCGGTGAACCGAATGCCGGTAAATCCACGCTGCTGAACCGTATGGTCGGTGCGAAAGTGTCAATCGTCACCCACAAGGTGCAGACGACGCGCGCGCGGATCCGCGGTGTGGCGATGGCCGAGAATGCACAGCTGATCTTTGTCGACACTCCCGGCCTGTTCAAACCACGCCGTCGGTTAGACCGTGCGATGGTTGCCGCCGCCTGGGGTGGGGCTGCTGATGCCGATGTGGTTGTTTTGATGATCGAGGCGCATCGTGGCGTGACCGATGGTGTGAAAGCTATTTTGGAAACTCTGAGCGAGCGGGCAGGTAAATCGCCTGTCGCACTGGCGATCAACAAGATCGACAAGGTCAAATCCGAAGTGTTGCTGGCGCTGACAAAAGAAATGAACGACGCCTATCCCTTTGCCGAAACCTTTATGATTTCGGCAGAGCGGGGCCACGGTTGTGAGGCGTTGCGTGATTGGTTGATCAGTCAGGTGCCAGAAGGCCCTTATCTTTATCCAGAAGACCAGATCGCCGATCTGCCCATGCGGATGATTGCCGCCGAGATGACCCGCGAAAAGCTGACCCTGCGTCTGCATCAAGAACTGCCTTACGAGCTGACGGTCGAGACCGAGAACTGGGAAGAGCGCGACGATGGCTCTGCCCGCATAGATCAGCTGATCTATGTGGCCCGCGATGGCCACAAGGGGATTGTTCTGGGTAAAGGCGGTGAGACGGTGAAGGCGATCAGCCAGGCGTCGCGTCTTGAGTTAGAGGAATTTCTGGGCCGCCGTGTGCATTTGTTTGTGAAGGTGAAGGTGCGCCCGAACTGGCTGGAAGAATCCGAGCGTTATTCGGAAATGGGCCTCGATTTCAAAGATGGCAACGCTTGAAGCTAACGGCTGAAATCTGGGTTTCAGCTTATCTGACCCGGCTGCGCCTGATCGAGGTTCCAGCCTTTGTGGTGCAGCGCGGCGACAACACGGCAGGCGCTGTGCTGATCAAACTGAACACACTGGACGGGCAGGCCTGTTGTTATCAACGCAGCTTTGATCTGATGACCGGAGAACGCAAGTGGATGGTTCTGGTGGATGGCGAAGAGGTCACCGTTGACGCCTCCATCACCAAGCAATGCAGTTTTGACCCTGACCTTTGGGTGATCGAGGTCGAGGACCGACAGGGGCGTCACTTGCTGGATGAACCGGGGCTGGATTGACTTTTTCATGCCTCCGGCGGGCGGCACTGGCCCGCGAAAACACGCGAAGACTTGCAACTGACGTGCAACCGGTCAGAAATACATCATGATCACATGGCAAGATGAAGCGGCCCTGTTGGCCAGTCGTCCCTTTGGTGAAACCTCGGTGATTATTGAGGTATTTAGTGCCGCCCATGGCCGCCATGCAGGTGTTGTGCGTGGCGGGGCCAGCCGCAAGATTGCGCCGATCTTACAACCGGGCGCGCAGGTGTCGGTGGCGTGGAAGGCCCGGCTGGATGATCATCTGGGCAGTTTCGCCGTCGAGCCGATCCGCAGCCGTGCGTCGGCGGCAATGGGCGACCGGCTTGCCCTTGCGGGGCTGAACGCCGTTTGCAGTTTGCTTGCCTTTGTCTTGCCGGAACGTGAACCTCATGTGCCGCTTTATGAGCGCACAGTGGCTTTGCTTGATCTGCTGGGGCAGTCTGATGTCTGGCCGCTGGCCTATCTGCGGTGGGAGCAGGCCTTGCTTGAGGAAATGGGCTTTGGTCTTGATCTGTCCGCCTGTGCTGTGCGCGGCGTCAACGAAGACCTGATCTATGTCTCGCCCAAGTCGGGCCGCGCGGTGAGCCGAGACGCCGCGGGCGAGTGGGCCGACAGGATGCTGCCCTTGCCGCAGGTGCTGGCAGGCAAGGGAGATGCGTCAAATGCAGAGGTTGTCAGCGCGTTGGGCACGACGGGTTACTTCATCGAACATCGTCTGGTCAGGGGGCTTGGCGACAAACCAATGCCCGGCGCCCGTGCGCGCCTCATTGACGCCATTGTGCGGGTGGGCTGATGTCAGACCAGTTTGTTATCGATCAGATAGGCGGCAGAGGCCACTGCTGCCTGCGATGCCCGCCGCATCCCGCGCCCAAAGATAGCCATGGCCCGCGCATTATCGGTTTTATCGACCCGTCCTAACCCCGGAATGATCGATTTGATCGCAGGATCAAAGATGCCCAGAAACTTGATCACGAAATCAGGTGCAACCCGCGTGACAATCTTGCGATCGGGGTAGGCTGTCTTGATCGCCTGCGCGAGCTCCTGAAATGACATGAAACGGTCGACAACCATGATCCGCTGGCCCGCCGTATTGGGCCGATCCATTGCCGTGACATGCATTTCGGCCACATCCAGAATATCCACCGTTGAAAAGCCGATATCGGGTAGCATCGGGTCTTTTGCCCGCAAGAGGCGTGCGATGACAGCGATGGATGTCCCGTAATTGGCATCAAGCGGGGCACCAAGCACAAAACCGGGGTTCACTGTGGTCAGTTCCATTTCAGGTGCTTCATTACCTACAAAATCCCACGCCGCCCGCTCTGCCAACGTCTTGGATCTTGTGTAAGCCGAGGTTGTGGGATCGGTTGGATCCGTCCAGTTGGTTTCGTCAAAGGCATGATCGCCGGGGGGCAATTCAGAGCCGCTGATCGCGGCGGTCGATGACGTCAGCACCACCCGTTTGACGCCGGCCTGATGGGCAGCGCGCAGGGCGCGCAATGCGCCGTCAACGGCTGGACGGATCAGGTCGCCTTCGTTTTTGGGCTGCGTCATGGGGAAGGGCGATGCGGTGTGCATCAGCACATCAACACCTTCCATGGCCGTATCCCAGCCAGCATCAGACGTCAGGTCAAGTGCGACGAAGGTGAGCCGCGTTTCGAGGTCATCAGGATTGGTCAGGTGCGGGCGCACCGCATCCATCACCTCTGTCCCGCGTGATAAATCCCTAACCGTTCCGCGCACATGGTGACCTGCCTCAAGCAGTTGCAGCGCGATATGTTTGGCGATGAAGCCGGAGACCCCGGTCAATAGGACAGTCTTTGACATCTGCGCACTCCTGCTACTGGTATTCAGCATGATTTAGCAGGGTGGCACCTAAAGGCAACTTAATCCAGAAGGCGCCGTGCGATGACCTGTGCCTGAATTTCGGCGGCCCCCTCAAAGATGTTCAGGATCCGCGCGTCGCAAAGGATGCGACTGACCTTATATTCCAGCGCAAACCCATTGCCGCCGTGGATTTGCAGGGCGTTGTCCGCACAGGCCCATGCAATGCGGGCGCCAAGCAGTTTTGCCATCCCGGCCTCAAGGTCGCAGCGGCGGTCATTGTCTTTTTCATGGGCGCTGAAATAGGTCAGTTGCCTTGCGACCATGATCTCAACCGCCATCATCGCGAGTTTGCCCGCGACACGGGGGAAGTTGATCAGGGTTTTGCCGAATTGCTTGCGATCCTGCGCGTATTGCATGCCGACGTCGAGTGCCGATTGCGCCACACCAACCGCGCGGGCGGCGGTCTGGATGCGGGCGCTTTCAAATGTCTGCATCAGCTGCTTAAAGCCCTTGCCGGTTTCGCCGCCCAGCAGGTTCTCACCTTTCACGGCGAAGCCATCAAAGGCCAGCTCGTATTCTTTCATGCCACGATAACCGAGCACCTCAATCTCGCCACCGGTCATACCGGGCGTGGGAAAGGGGTTATCTTCGGTGCCAGGTGTCTTTTCCGCCAGGAACATCGACAGGCCGCGATAGTCGGTTGTATCAGGGTCTGTCCGTGCCAGCAGGGTCATCACATGGGTGCGCGCTGCATGGGTGATCCAGGTTTTGTTGCCCGTTACTTCCCAGTCATCGCCATTCCTGACAGCGCGGCTGCGCAATGCGCCGAGGTCCGACCCGGTATTGGGCTCGGTAAAGACGGCCGTTGGCAATATCTCAGCAGCGGCCAAGCCGGGCAGCCATTTGTGTTTCTGCTCTTCGGTGCCGCCGCAGAGGATCAGTTCGGCAGCAATCTCGGATCTTGTGCCAAGCGAGCCGACCCCAATGTAGCCTCGCGATAACTCTTCTGACACCACGCACATGGATGCTTTGGACAGGCCAAAGCCGCCGTATTCTTCGGGGATGGTCAAGCCAAAGACGCCCATTTCGGCCATCTCGTCGATGATCTCAAGCGGGATCAGTTCGTCCTTGAGGTGCCAGTCATGCGCGTCCGGTTCCACCCGTTCGATGCTGAAGCGACGGAATTGTTCGCGGATCATTTCCAGTTCATCATCAAGGCCAGACGCGCCGACGGTGATGTTTGCAGACTGCTCTTGCATCAGTGCCACCAGTCGCATGCGCGCCGCCTGGGTGTTGCCCGAACGGGTGAGCGTCATGACGGCAGGCTGCATCAGACTGCGCATGTCATCCTGGGTCAGGCCGATGTCCTGCAGGCGCATGATTTCGCCCTGACTCATGGGGATCCCGCCGTAGATTTGCCAAAGGTATTCGCCGAACGCGATCTGATGGATCAGTTGTTCCACTTCCCCAAACCTGCCGTCTTCATGCAGCCGCTCGGCCCAACCCTGCATCTGGTGCAGGGATTGTGCGTAAGTGGCGAGCCACGCCAGCCCATGGGCTGCGGTCTGGTTCTCTTCGATCCGCTGGCCCGAGATGCGGTCATCATCCGTGACAGTCGCACGCACGGCGTCTTTTGCACGGGCCAAGATGTCATCCACGGCAGGAAGCGTTGCTGCAGTCCGCGCCAGCAGGTCAGGCAGAATAGGGGAGGTCTTCGTCGTCATATCCTGACCATCATGCGGCATTTTTCAGACTCCATCAATTTGCAGGTGCAGAGATAATTGCTTTGCAAGTGCAGCGCAATAATTATTCAACATGAATACCTACTACGCACTAAAATGTCCTTTCTGATTTCGCGCTGGCATGTGCAGATGAATGACGTAAGACAAGATATGCCGGAGTTTCCGTTGATCATCACACCCGCGATATTCGCCTTTGCCTGTGCGGTGACCCTTTGTGGTGGCTTTGTTAAAGGGGCGGTTGGTTTTGCCATGCCGCTGATCATGATCTCCGGGATGGGCATTCTGATACCGCCGGAACTGGTCGTTGCGGGGATCGTCATCCCAATTGTTATCGCTAATGGCTTGCAGGTCGGTCGGGCGGGTCTTGGGAATGCACAGGCAGCCCTGCGCGAACACTGGCGCTATGTGCTTGTCGTTTGCGTCATGATTCTTGTTGCTGCGCAATTCGTGCGCAGTATCCCCACCAACACGATGTTTTTCGTGCTTGGTGTCCCGGTTGTGGCGCTTTGCGCCATTCAACTGATTGGGTGGCGCCCATATGTCCCCGCCGCGTGGCGCCGACCGTTTGAATGGACCGCCGGCGCGCTTGCAGGCGCCTTGGGCGGGTTGTCGGGTACTTGGGGGCCTCCCACGGTGCTTTATCTGCTAGCATTGCGGACGCCGCGCGAACAACAGATGTCGGTGCAGGGCGTGATCTATGGGCTGGGCTCGGTCATGCTGCTGCTGGGACATATACAGTCCGGTATTCTGAACGCGCAGACCTGGGGCTTTTCCGCGGCCTTGGTGCTGCCGTCGCTTTTGGGCATGTGGCTGGGGTTTCGCTGGGGTGACCGGTTCGATCAGGAACGGTTTCGCACGGTGACACTTTGGATTTTGATCATTGCCGGGGTAAACCTGATCCGCCGCGGTGTGATGGGTTAGGATAGCAGATCCTGATAGTCACAGAGTTTCGCCAGTTCTGGTAACCGCCTTGGATGCACGACGTCGAATTGTGTGGTGAAAAGCAATTCATCACCAAAGAATGCCGTCAGTTGCCAAGTGCCCAGTACCAACTCGTAGTCGTGGTCAAACTGATAGAAGGTCAGTGATCGTCCCACACCGCTGATGTTGGTGAAAAAGCTCTGATGGGTGGTCTGTGACGGCCCCATTGGCGGGTGCTTAACGACGATCCGCACATTGGACAGGCCGTCGATATCCGATGCCTGGCTTTTCACGCCGAACCCAAGGCCCAAAACGGCAGGTACTGTCTGGGTGCGCGCGGCGAAGGGCGGTTCTTCGGCGATGATATGGGTGGTGCCTGCCAGCGTGCCTGGCGCTGGTGATGTGTCCATTCTCCCAGGTGGGCAAATCAAGCCAGCCTCGACAGAGGCGATGGTGGTGGATGTCGGCGCTTCAGCGAAGGCACCAAACGGCAACAGGCAAAGGAATAGGTATCGCAGCATGTGCCAAGGGTACCGATAAGCAGAGCCGTAGGAAAGGTAAGGTGGATCATGATCCACCTTACTGCACCTCAGCCGATTGCAGCAGCCTTCACATCGTCGTCGATGAAGGGCACGTATTTCTCGAAATTATCCGAGAACATCGCGACCAGCTTTTCTGCCTGTGCGTCATAGCCCGCTTTGTCGGCCCATGTGTCACGCGGGATCAGCAAGGCATCGTCAACGCCATCAACCGACACCGGCACTTCAAATCCGAACTGCGGGTCCTTGCGGAACGTGCTTTCGATCAATGTCCCGTCCAATGCCGCGGACAAAAGCGCCCGTGTTGCCTTGATCGGCATCCGCGACCCTGTCCCGTAAGCACCACCGGTCCAGCCGGTGTTCACCAGCCAGCATGTCGCCCCGTGGCTTGCGATCTTGGAGCGCAGCAGGTTCCCGTAAACCTCTGGTCTGCGCGGCATGAAGGGCGCACCAAAGCAGGTGCTGAACGTGGGCTCAGGTTCTGTCACACCGCGTTCCGTACCCGCAACCTTGGACGTGAAGCCAGACAGGAAGTGATACATGGCCTGCGCAGGCGTCAACCGGGCGATGGGAGGCAGAACGCCGAAGGCATCGCAGGTCAGCATGATGATGTTCTTGGGATGCCCGCCCAATGCGCTATCCGAAGCGTTTGAGATGTAGTTCAGCGGATACGCGCAGCGCATATTTGCTGTCAGGCTGTCGTCATCGAAGTCCAGTTCGTGCGTTTCTGGATTGAACACCATGTTCTCGATCACCGTGTGCGGCATCGAACACGTCGCGTAAATTTCAGGTTCTGCTTCTGGGTCCAGCCCAATCGTCTTGGCGTAGCACCCGCCTTCAAAATTGAAGGTGCCGCGCTCTGACCAGCCGTGCTCATCGTCACCAATCAGCACACGGGTTGGATCCGCTGAAAGCGTCGTCTTGCCCGTGCCGGACAGGCCAAAGAAAACAGCGGTATCCACCGGGTTGCCCGGCGCGTGGTTGGCGGAGCAATGCATCGGCATGATACCCTCGGCGGGCAGGAGGTAGTTGAGCAGCGTAAAGACAGATTTCTTGTTCTCACCGGCGTATTCCGTACCGCCGATCAGGATCAGTTTCTTTTCAAAGTTCAGCGCGATCACTGTTTCAGAGCGGCATCCGTGCTTTGCGGGGTCTGCCTTGAAGCTCGGGCAGTTGATGATCGTGAAATCCGGGGCAAAGTTTTCCAGCTCGGACGTTTCCGGGCGGCGTAGCAGATGCCGGATAAAAAGTCCGTGCCAGGCGAGTTCGGTGACAACCCGGACGTCAAGGCGATGGGCGGGATCAGCGCCGCCGAACAGGTCCTGCACGTTGTAGGTGCCGCCTTTCATATGCGTCAGCATATCCGAATAGAGCGAATCGAACTTGGCGGGGTCCATTGGCGGGTTGTTCTCCCACCAGATCGTGTCTTGGACGTCGGCCGTCTTGACCACAAATTTGTCCTTGGGTGAGCGGCCCGTGTGCTTGCCTGTCGAGACCAGAAAAACACCACCTTTGCCTGTCACACCTTCGCCAGCTGCAACCGCTGCTTCCTGCAATTCGGCTTCAGAGCGGTTGTAATAGACATAGCCCAGCCCTGTGATGCCTTGATCCTCAAGTTTCATCGACGGGTTGACCGTGCCGTGGTCCATGAGTTCGCTCCTTTTGATCTCGCCGGATTGGCGTTGTGATGGCCTTGCATAGCACCAAGGTTTCAAAGGCTGATAGTCCGGATCGTATTCGTTAGCGCAACCATTTGGATGTTAGCGCAATCTTCGGAAAATCGGTCCCGTATTCTAACGCGAGAGGTTAGCGCTCTGGCAAAAATGATTCAATTGGGGCGATTTTGTGGCCCATTTTGACTTAACGGTTGATTCGTTTAGATAAAAAGAACAACACTCTATTCTAACGCCTTTTAAGAGCGAGCAGAAATTCAGCAAGGGGTCCGGTCCATGTCCAGAATTGCACTTGTCGACGATGACAGGAACATCCTCACGTCCGTGTCGATGACACTTGAGGCGGAGGGTTTTGAGGTCGAGACGTACAATGATGGTCAATCCGCCTTGGATGCATTCAACAAGCGGATGCCCGATATGGCTGTGCTTGACATCAAAATGCCGCGGATGGATGGCATGGATTTGTTGCAGCGCCTGCGCCAGAAGACTGCGATGCCTGTTATCTTCCTAACATCTAAGGACGACGAGATCGACGAAGTGCTTGGCTTGCGCATGGGCGCGGATGATTACGTAAAAAAGCCATTTTCGCAGCGTCTACTGGTGGAACGGATTCGCGCCCTGTTGCGTAGACAGGATGCGATTGCAGGCGAAGAGATTGAAGAGACCGAGGATACCAAAGTTATGGTCCGCGGTGAGTTGGTGATGGATCCCCTCCGTCACGCGGTAAAGTGGAAAGGGAAAGACGTATCCCTGACGGTAACCGAATTCTTGTTGTTGCAGGCACTTGCCCAGCGGCCCGGCTTTGTCAAAAGCCGGGATCAGTTGATGGATGTGGCTTATGATGACCAAGTTTACGTGGACGATCGTACGATCGACAGCCACATCAAACGGCTGCGGAAGAAGATGCGCAACACCGACAATGAGTTCTCTGCGATTGAGACTCTCTACGGCATCGGGTACCGCTACAACGAAGAGTAAGGCATGAGCGCCGCGCCCAAAATTGACGTACGTGACCTGCAGTCCGTGCGCGAAGCAGCCCGCACGCCTGACCTGGTGTTGGGTGATGATTGGGTTGCGCCGCATTTCTCGGAAGATGACGCCGAAGACCGCAGGGTGCCGGGCGGCCGTTTGTGGGCATTGCGCCGTTCACCGATTGCCCGCAAAATTGTTACATTCAATCTGATTGCTCTGATCCTGCTGATTGCAGGCGTCCTTTACCTCAGCCCATCCCGTGACAGTCTCGCCTATCAACGCGCCAAAGGTTTGGTTAACGAAGGGCAATTGATTGCGAATGTCTTCGAAGCGCAACTGCCATCCGTTGCGCCCGTCAATCTGGTGACGGCTGATGGCATTAACCCGGCTGCAACGCTGACGGGAATGAACCTGCGTGGCGGCGTTGAAGTATCGGTCTTTGCTCCGGACACAACACTTGTCGCCCATGCCAAAGGTCAACTGAATGCCCAAGAAATCGAAGAGCTTGGGCTGCAAACCGGTGGTACATTCGTCACCGATTTGCTTGTGTCTATCTGGGATGGGCTGCTCAATCTCTTCTCGTTTGGAAGCGAACAACTGACTGAAGAAGAGGCGCTGATCCAGCTTTCGCAACAGAATGTGCGGGATGCGATTGAGAATGGCACGCAATTGGAAGCCTCAGACATTGAAGGCGCGACCAGCTTTGTCGTGACAACGCCGATCATGCGTAATGGCGTGGCGATTGGAGTGATTGCCGTCACAACTGCCGCCGGTGAGGTGGATAGCCTCGTGCGCCGGGAACGCGAGCAATACCTGCGGCTATTCTTCGTTGGCGTGCTGGTCAGTGTCGGCCTGAGCCTTGTTCTGGCGTCGACCATCGCGAACCCGTTGGCCCAGCTTGCAACCGCAGCTGAGGCCAGCCAGGAAAAAAACGCCCGAAAGATGTCGCCGGGGCAGGTGCGTATCCCCGACTTAACGGGCCGCCCCGATGAGATAGGACGCCTGTCGGGCGCCTTGCGTGGTATGGTTGCAGCGCTTGTTGAACGGATCGAAGGCAATGAACAATTTGCCGCCGATGTCTCGCATGAGATCAAGAACCCGCTGGCGTCGTTGCGTTCTGCTGTGGGCACCATGCGTGTGGCCAAGCGAGATGACCAGCGCGAACGCCTGCTTGAAATCATCGAACATGATGTCAAACGCCTTGATCGACTGGTGAGCGATATCTCCAATGCTTCCCGCCTTGACAGTGAACTGGTGAAGGAAGCGGACGAATCTTTCGATCTGACAAAGATGATCCGCAATATCGTCGAATTCCTTGCCAAGGATGCAAAGTCGCGCGGTGTTGATTTCGTGTCAGACTTGCCGTCTGATCCGATCATGGCGCAGGGGCTGGAAGGGCGTATGGCGCAGGTGTTCGTCAATCTGATTACCAACGCAATCTCATTCTGCGAAAAGGGCGATGCGATTCGTGTCTGGGCGCGCCGGCGTGAGAACCGTGTGCTTGTCGTTGTGGAGGACACGGGTCCGGGCATTCCAAACGATGCGCTGACAAAGGTGTTCCAACGCTTCTATTCAGAACGCCCCGAGGGTCAATTTGGCAATAACTCTGGTCTCGGTCTTGCGATTTCCAAACAAATCGTCGAGGCGCATGGCGGGGTGATCTGGGCTGAAAACATTCGCCCAACAGATGCCGATCCAACCTCAGAACCACTTGGCGCGCGCTTTGTGGTTGGTCTACCGGTCTAGGATATGATTGCATCGCAGACGGAGCATGCGACCTGTGTTGCATGGGATGGCCGGGCCGTTCTGATCACTGGTAAATCAGGCGCGGGTAAATCTGCCTTGGGATTGATGCTGATGGGGCTGGGGTGTAGGCTCGTGGCGGATGACCGCACTGTGCTGACCGCGACAGATGGCGGCCTGCTTGCCAGCTGCACTCCAACGATCGTGGGGCTGATTGAAGCGCGTGGCATCGGGATTCTGAACGCTGACCATGTTCCGCAGGCCTTGGTCCAGCTTGTGGTTGATCTGGACACCACCACCGAGGAGCGTTTGCCACAACGCCGCGTTATCACGCTATTGGGATGTGATATCCCCTTGATCTCAGGACGTGAAGGCCCACTCTTTGCTGCAGCTGTTTTACAGACACTTAGAGGCGGTTGGAGCGACCAATGACAGATCAGAACCCAGATCCGACACAGCGGGCGGCGACCGTTCTGCTGGTGACCGGGCCATCTGGAGCAGGGCGATCCACAGCGATCAACGCCCTAGAGGATCTGGGCTATGAGGTGATCGACAACCTGCCTCTGTCGCTGTTGCCGCGCCTGCTGGACGGGCCCCCGCCCAGCAGGCCACTGGCGTTGGGTTTGGATGTGCGCAACCGCGATTTCAGCACCACGGCCCTAATCGAAATTATCGATCAACTGGCGGGTCAGCACAGCAAGGCATCGCAAGTTCTGTTTCTGGATGCTGGCGAGGAAGATTTGGTGCGCCGGTATTCCGAGACACGTAGGCGCCATCCTCTGGCCCCTGCCGGCCCACCATTGGCTGGGATCGCCGCAGAGAAGGATATGCTGATCCCGATCCGGGCGCAGGCAGATGTTCTGATAGATACCTCGGGGCTGTCGCCGCATGATCTCAAGGCTGAGATTGACCGTTGGTTTGGTACGCCCGAAGGTGGTCAGCTTGGCGTGACCTTTCATTCGTTTTCCTACAAACGCGGTCTGCCTCGGGGCTTGGACATCGTGATGGACTGCCGTTTTCTCCGTAACCCCCATTGGGACGACAAACTGCGCAAGCTGGATGGTCGCAACGCAGATGTGGCGGCCTATGTGGTCGCTGATCCCCGGTTTGATGCATTTTTCGCGCAACTCAAGTCGTTGATTGATCTGCTGCTGCCCGCACATAAGGATGAGGGCAAGGCGCATCTTTCGGTCGGTTTTGGGTGTACCGGAGGGCAACACCGGTCCGTCATGCTTGTCGAACGCATGGCGCAAGCCCTTGCACAGGACGGCTGGCATGTATCTAAACGACATCGGGAATTGGAGCGCCGTGGCGTTCTGGATGACAAGGGACAGACGGTTTGATCGGCATTGTGATCGTGGCACATGGGGGCTTGGCGCAGGAATATCTTGCGGCTGTTGAACATGTTGTCGGACCGCAACCTGGGATGCTCAGCATTGCTATCGGCCCCGAAGATGATCGCGCGACCAAACAGGCCGAGATTTGTGATGCTGCCGATTCAGTGGACACTGGCGACGGTGTTGTGATTGTCACGGATATGTTTGGCGGCTCGCCCACCAATCTGTCTTTGCGGGCCTGCAGTCCAGATAACCGGCGCATCCTATATGGGGCCAACCTGCCCATGTTGATCAAGCTCGCCAAGTCACGCGGCGCCAGCGTGCCCGACGCCGTTGAGGCTGCGATTGTGGCCGCCCACAAGTATATTAACAGCCATAGTGGTGGACTGCCGCAGTGACCAATGCCCGCCTTGAAATCAAGAATATCAAAGGGCTGCACGCCCGCGCCTCTGCTAAGCTGGTTGAAGTTGTTGAAAGCTTCGATGCCGATGCTACCGTCAGCAAAGATGGCGAGAGCACGGGTGGCGACAGCATCATGGGCCTTTTAATGTTGGCAGCTTCCATCGGAACATTTATTGAAGTGGAAACCCGTGGCCCACAGGCGGAAGAGCTTTTGACGGCAATCACCAACCTTGTCGCAGACAAGTTCGGCGAAGGTGACTGACACGGACAAGACCGAATGGGACACGCGTTTTGACCGAGACAAGCTCCAAAGCTCCTGCGCCGCCTGTCATCGAAAGGGCAACCCCTCGGGTCTATGACCGCTCTGCGCTGACCTATTCCAATACATTTGACAGCCCCGTTCGGCGGGCGATCATCAAATCGATTGAGTGGTGTACCGGTAAAGTTCACATCATCCGCATGATCCGCGAGTTTGAGCGCCGGGGCAAATACCATGGTCAGGCGTTCTGGCGCGGCGCATTGGATGTCATGGGGATTGATCTGATCACTCCGCAGGCGCAGCTGGATCGCATCCCTAAGACCGGCCCGGTCGTCATCGTTGCCAACCATCCTCACGGAATGGTCGATGGCATGGTTTTTGCCGATCTCATCGGGCGGGTGCGTACGGATTACCGCATTCTGACCCGTGCCTTTTTAACCGACATCGACGGCGATGCCGGCGCGTTTCTGATCCCCGTCCCGTTCCCCCATGAGGAAGACGCACAGGCCAAGATGGTTGAGATGCGCAAACAATCCATGGCCCACCTCAAAGAAGGTGGCGTCATTGCCGTGTTCCCCTCTGGCGTGGTGGCCTCATCCAACAGCCTCTTTGGCCCGATGGTCGAGGATGAATGGAACCTTTTTACCGCCAAAATGATCCGGCTGTCTGGAGCGCGCGTTGTACCGCTGTTTTTCCCCGGGGCGAATTCGCGTTGGTATCAGATGGCCAATCAAATATCGGCCACGTTGCGGCAGGGTCTGTTGATTCATGAAATCGTCAAGGCGTGCGGTAAACCGCAGAAACCCATTGTGGGTCACCCGTTTGATGAGGGTGAGGTAAAAGAGCGCCTTAAGGACCAGCGCGCGTGCATGGCCTGGATGCGGGAACAGACGTTGAACCTGCGAGACTGAACCGCGTGTCATAATGATACCTTAGATTTGTCGAAGCTTCCGCCCATTTGCGTGGCAAGAACTGGCCAAATTTGTTGCTAGCCTGTGGACTCCTCCAAGCCGCAGGCCGCAACAAGGGGTCAGTTGTGAAGTCGGCTATGCGCTCTTCTGGCAGGACCCTTCTGTTTTTTTTGGTGAGTACTTCAAGGTTTACGGAGCAGACAGATGGTCGACATTTCACACAAATCAAACGCCGAATCCAACGGCGTGTTTTCGGCCGTCGTTGGTGTCGTTTCGGGCGCGCTTAGGAGTATCGACAAAGTGCTGATTTCTCAGGGTGCGGCGAATGCCCGAATGCGGAAAGTTGAACGACTGAACGCGAAATCAGATGATGAACTGGCCATGTTGGGTCTGCACCACGAGGACATCATCAGAACCGTCTTCAGCGACTATGTCGACAGTTAAGCAGACCCGTCTCGCTGTGCTTTGTATCGATATTTGACAGCCTGATCGCTCAGCTACTAACCGGTTGTGGACGGCGATCAAAATCGGGCGCTGGCCGTTACCGTGTGGGCACTGGCATGTCACCGCGGTAGTCGTAGAACCCGCGTTTCGACTTTCGTCCGAGCCATCCGGCTTCGACGTATTTTGTCAGCAGCGGACAAGGCCGGTACTTTGTATCGGCCAGGCCGTCATGCAGCACGTTCATGATGGCAAGACATGTATCCAGTCCGATGAAATCTGCCAATTCCAGCGGTCCCATGGGATGGTTGGCGCCAAGTTTCAGTGACGTATCGATGGATTTGACCGAACCGACGCCTTCGTACAGCGTATAGATCGCCTCATTGATCATCGGCATCAGAATACGGTTCACGATGAAGGCGGGAAAATCTTCGGCTGTGGCAGAGGTTTTCCCAAGCCGCTCAACAACGCCGTGGCAGGCCTTGAATGTGGCCTCGTCCGTGGCAATACCGCGAATCAGTTCGACCAGTTGCATGATCGGGACCGGATTCATGAAGTGGAACCCCATGAATTTCTCAGGTCGATCCGTGCGCGATGCAAGTCGGGTGATCGAGATTGAAGAGGTGTTCGACGTCAATATCGTATCTGGTTTCAGGTGTGGCACCAGATCTTCGAAGATAGCCGTCTTGATCGCCTCACGTTCTGTTGCGGCCTCAATGATCAGGTCGGTCTGGCCGAGATCGGTCAGCGTCTGGGTTGTGCTGATCCGCTTGAGGGTCTCGGCCTTGTCGCTGCCACTGATCAGTTCTTTGCTGACCTGCCGGTCCAGATTGCGATCAATCAGGGCAAGGGCATCTTGCAACGCGTCCTCACTGATATCAGTCATCAGGACGTCATACCCGGCAAGCGCGAACACATGTGCAATCCCGTTGCCCATCTGACCTGCGCCAACGATTCCAACCTGTTCAATAGCCATTCATGCACCCTCATCAGTTGCGCCGCACCATAGGCCCGCGCAGGGGGCAGCTTCAAGGCGGATCAGTTGCGAAAACTCTGTAGGGGTGCCCGCATTCACCATTTGGCAAATCATTTCGCCGAAACTCGCCATTGGTGCGGTGTACAAAGGTAACGAATCCATGAAGCAAGAGGCGATAGAAACTGGCGAGCTGTCTTATTCCCCCTGTCGCTACAATGGATCCCGCATGCTCTTTCGGGGGCCGCGCAGGCGATTGGACTTGCCTTACATCTGTTTTGTCGGCGGGACAGAGACATATGGCAAATTCATCGAAGAGCCCTTTCCGGCTTTGGTCGAAAAGGCGATGCGTCATACCTGCGTCAACTTCGGTTGCGTGAACGGAGGCATTGACGTTTTCGTCAAAGACCGCGCCGTTCTCGAAATCTGCAATCAGGCGGAGTTGACGGTGTTGCAGATCATGGGGGCGCAAAATCTGTCAAATCGGTTCTATTCCGTGCATCCGCGCCGCAATGACCGGTTTCTTCGGGCGTCTACCGTACTGCGGGCGATCTATCATGATGTTGATTTTTCGGAGTTTTCCTTCAATCGCCATATGTTGAGTACATTGCATGCCAAGTCGATTGATCGGTTTGAAACTGTGGTTGCCGAACTGCGCGAGGCATGGATCGCGCGCATGAAGACACTGATTGGCCATATTGGGGATCACTGCATCTTGCTGTGGTTCTCGGACGACCAATTGTCAAAAAGTCATTGGTCCGATCACCCAAATCAGTTGCAGACGGATCCACTGTTTATCACGATCTCGATGATCGAAGAGTTGCGTCCGATGGTCAAACAGATTGTAGAGGTCAACCCGTCAGATGCGGCGATAGCGCAGGGCACGCGTGGGATGCTGTTCCCAGCGTCTCAGGAAAAAGCCGCTGCCGAGATGCTGGGGGGAGAGGCACACATCGAGGCAGCGCGCACGCTGATCCCGGTGATCCGAGACAACCTCTATACGCTTTGAGGCATTACGGGTCGGTGGTTACTTTGTCGCGGGTGTCAGTTGAAATCAAAAGGCCCTTGCTGATGCACGGGCCTTTCATAAGTCATTATTGACTGTCTTCAGAGTTTGTCTGTCAACTCTGGCACAGCATCAAACAGATCAGCCACAAGCCCGTAGTCTGCAACCTGGAAGATGGGTGCTTCTTCGTCCTTGTTGATTGCAACAATGATCTTGCTGTCTTTCATACCTGCGAGGTGCTGAATTGCACCCGAGATACCAACAGCAACATAGAGATCAGGGGCGACGACTTTGCCCGTCTGGCCAACCTGCCAGTCGTTTGGCGCATAGCCGCTGTCAACCGCCGCACGGGACGCACCAACAGCCGCGTTCAGCTTGTCCGCCAGTTTTTCGATCAGCGCAAAGTCCTCTTCAGATCCAACGCCACGACCACCCGAAACAACGACACCCGCAGATGTCAGCTCTGGACGGTCAGAGGCAGCAACCTTGTCTTCGACCCATTCCGACAGGCCGGGATCGCCAGCAGCGCCGATGCTTTCCACAGTGGCCGTGCCACCCATTGCTGCGGCATCGTAACCCGCAGTCCGGATCGTCATGACCTTTTTGTCATCAGAAGATTTGACCGTCTGGATCGCATTGCCCGCATATATTGGGCGCTCAAAGGTGTCGCCATCGATGATGGCGGTGACTTCGGAAATAACCATTGCATCGAGCAGTGCCGCAACCCGTGGCATCACGTTCTTGGCGTCGGTTGTGCCAGGGGCCGCGATATGTGTGTAATCGCCCGCCAAGGACACGATCAGGTCCGCGGTCGGCTCTGCCAGACGGTGACCAAGTGCCGCATCTTCGGCGCAAAGCACCTTTGCGACACCGTCGATTGCTGCGGCTTCGTCAGCAGCAGCTTTGGCCGATGCGCCAGCACAAAGTACCGTGACGTCGCCAAGCGCCTTTGCGGCGGTGACGGCTTTTGCGGTTGCGTCGACGGCCAATGCGCCGTCCGTGACTTCGCCAATCAGAAGAACAGCCATTACACAGCCCCCGCTTCTTTGAGTTTTTCAACAAGTTCGTCGACCGAACCCACAATGATGCCAGCCTTGCGCGCTTCGGGTTCTGTTGTGCTGACGATGCTGAGACGTGGTGCGACATCAACGCCGTAGTCCGCTGGCGTTTTTTCGTCCAACGGCTTTTTCTTGGCTTTCATGATGTTGGGCAAAGACGCGTAGCGTGGCTCGTTCAGGCGCAGGTCTACGGTGACGATTGTTGGCATCTTGACCTTGATGGTCTGCAAGCCGCCGTCGACTTCGCGTGTGACTGTCGCGCTGTCGCCGTCGATGTCCACTTCGGACGCAAAGGTCGCCTGTGACCAGCCGAGCAGTGCAGACAGCATCTGACCGGTGGCGTTCATATCATTGTCGATGGCTTGCTTGCCACAAAGCACCAGGCCGGGCGCCTCTTCCTTGACGATAGCGGCAAGAATCTTGGCAACAGCCAGCGGTTCAATGTCGTGATGCACATCGTCGGCTGCAACGACGAGGATCGCGCGGTCGGCGCCCATGGCAAGGGCGGTGCGCAGTGTTTCCTGACTTTGCTTGACGCCAATCGAGACAGCAATCACTTCGTCAATCTTGCCCGCTTCACGCAGGCGAATGGCCTCTTCGACGGCGATTTCGTCGAATGGGTTCATCGACATTTTGACATTTGCGAGATCAACACCGGAACCATCCGCTTTGACGCGAACCTTCACATTGTAGTCGATCACGCGTTTGACGGGTACAAGGACCTTCATCTGCGTTCTTCTCCTAAGAATCTGATCAATTATCTTCTCGGAATGTTGTTATCGTGCGCGTGGCCGGGAAAACAGTGCAAAATCGACGCGGGGGCGCCCACTGACGCCAAGTTTTTTGACGTGTACGTCAGATTCTGGGGGTAAGGTGGATCATGATCCACCTTACTGTCGGGAATATGATGGACCCGATTTCGGCTTGTGGTATTGGGCGTCCAAAGCAGGATTTTACAACAAGAGGACGCTGTTCCAATGTCAGGTACCACACGCATTGTCTTGTCGAGCGATCACACAGCCATCCCGATGCGCCGCGCAATTGCTGCACATATTGCCGCGCAGGGGTTTGAGGTCACAGATATCGGCCCAACCGCGCCGGAAAGCACCCCATATCCGCAACATGGCGAAGCCGCAGCAAGGCATGTTGCTGACGGGTGCAGCGATATGGGAATTGTCATATGCGGTACTGGCCAGGGTATCATGATGGCTGCCAATAAGGTCAGGGGTATTCGTTGCGGTGTATGTTCGGACACGTTCTCGGCCCGCATGATTCGTCAGCATAATGATGCAAACATGATGGCCTTGGGCGTGCGGGTTGTGGCCGAAGGCCTTGCGCTTGATATTGTCGACGCGTTTTTACAAGCCCGCTTTGACGGTGGCCGTCATACCGCCCGCGTGGACATGATCAAGGCGCTTGAAGCGTAGGGCCGGGGCCCCGGACACGTTTTTACGCGCGATTGGCCCCGGGCACCCATAGCACATCATCTTTGCCATTGTTGTTGGCGATGCGTGCTGCCTGAAAGCACCAATCCGACAGTCGGTTGAGGTATTTCACTGCGGCGGGATTCACGGCTTCCATCGTGGCCAGCTCAACCGTCAGCCGCTCGGCCCGGCGCGATACCGTCCGACAAAGATGCAGATGTGCGGCCAGCGGCGACCCTCCGGGCAGGATAAAACTGCGCAGTGGTTCGACGTCCTTGGTCATATCGTCGATTTGCGCCTCAAGCCGCGCTACCTGTGCATCCGTCATGCGCAGCACGGGGAATTCTGCCTCACCATCTTTTTCCATGTCTGGACGGCAAAGATCGGCCCCCAGATCGAACAGATCATTCTGGATCATCGCCAGTTGGTCATCCAAAGTGCCCGTCGCATGCAACCGGGCCATGCCGACGGTCGCGTTGGTTTCATCCACCGTTCCATATGACGTGACCCGCATGGAATGTTTGGCCACCCGGCTTCCGTTGCCCAATGCGGTTTCGCCCGCATCACCGGTTCTGGTGTAGATTTTGTTCAGAACAACCATGTGCTCAGCCTCCTTGCCCGCGCAGGTAGACGAAAAGCACGATCAGGATGACCGCAATCAACTGCGCTCCGATCCGCCAGCGCATGATCTTATTGGCGTTCTTGCGATTGAATGCACCACCTTTGCCAAAGCTGCCAAGCCCGAGTACCAAGATACCCAACACTGCCAGAACGGCCAGGGTCATCACCCAGAAAAGCGGATCACTTGCCATTTGTTTGCGTCCTTATTCGTTGCCCCACGCGATGTAGCAGGCTGGTGTGTGAAGGAAACCCTCAGCCCCGCGATATCAACGCGTCGAGCCATCGCGTGGGCAGGCTACGCCGCATAAAGCCCATGAGATAGGTCGGTATGGTGACATAATACCGCGGCTTTGGCCGGGAGGAAGTCAGCGCATGCAGCAGCTTTTTGGTGACAGCCGCCGGGGGCAGTTCGAAGCTGTCCGGGCCGCTGTCCTGATACAGGCGATCCGTCAGATCGGCATATTCTGACGCCCGCGCAGACGCCTTTGGATCAATCCACTTTTCGAAATGCGGGATCGCGTTTTCGCGGATTTTCGACGTGACCGGCCCGGGTTCGATCAGGATGACCTTGATCGGCGTGTTCTGCATCTCCATGCGCAGCACATCCGTCAGCCCTTCGAGCGCGAATTTACTCGCAACATAGGCCCCGCGCCATTTCATTCCGACCAGGCCCAGCACGGACGAGCAATTGATAATCCGTCCGTGGCCCTGTGCCCGCATCACCGGAATCACCAGCCGGGTCAGTTCGTGCCAGCCAAAAACATTGGTTTCAAAAATGTCGCGGAGCGCGCCGACGGGTAAATCCTCGACAGCACCAGGGCAGGCGTAGGCCCCGTTGTTATAAAGCGCGTCCAAAGTGCCGCCTGTGGCCTCAAGCGTTTCGGCTAGACCGGTCACGATACTTTCGGGATCGCTGTAGTCAATCAGCGGGCTGTCAAAGCCCTCGCTTTGCAGGCGCAAGCAGTCTTCGGCCTTGCGGCAGCTTGCAAAAACCCGCCAGCCTGCGTCTCGCAGGCCGCGCGCGGCATCAAGCCCGATGCCCGACGAAGATCCGGTGATAAGAATGGATTTCTGTGTCATGCTCCACTGTTTGGGGTTTTGGTGGCCATCTGGCAAGCGCAGTGAGACAAAGATAGCCGCTTTACGCCAGAATCGGCTGTCGTTACACCGGGCGTATGAGTGATGAGAGCGATACAGATATGGGCCCCAACGATGTAACGGAATCGCTGCGCCGTGCCATTGGCGACCGTTATCTGACCTATGCGCTTTCCACGATCATGCACCGCGCGCTGCCCGACGCCCGTGATGGTTTGAAACCCGTCCACCGCCGCATTCTTTATGCGATGTCGCGCCTGCGTCTGTCGCCCACGGGTGGCTTTCTGAAATCTGCCAAGATCAGCGGCGACACGATGGGTGATTTCCACCCGCATGGCGATGCCGCGATTTACGACGCGATGGCGCGTCTGGCGCAGGATTTTAATGTCCGCTACCCGCTGGTGGATGGCCAGGGGAATTTTGGCAATATTGACGGCGATAACCCTGCCGCGCCGCGCTATACAGAGGCCCGGATGACCGCCGCCGCTGAGGCCCTGTTGGAGGGGCTATCCGAGGATTCGGTGGATTTCCGCGACAATTATGACGGGCGGCTGACGGAGCCGGCAGTCTTGCCGGCCACATTTCCGAACCTCCTTGCCAACGGGTCCAGCGGGATCGCTGTGGGGATGGCTACGAATATTCCGCCGCATAACCTGCACGAGTTGATTGACGCCTGCCTGCATCTCATCAAGACGCAGGACGCGCGTGACGATACCCTGCTGAACTACATTCCCGGTCCTGATTTTCCGACGGGTGGCGTGATTGTTGAGCCTGCCGACAATATCGCCGAGGCCTACCGCACTGGGCGCGGATCTTTCCGGTTGCGCGCCAAATGGGAGGTCGAGGATCTGGGCCGTGGCCAGTGGCAGGTTGTTGTCACCGAGATCCCTTATCAGGTCCAGAAATCGAAGCTGATCGAAAAACTGGCCGAAGTCATCCAGCTTAAGAAGGTGCCTTTGCTCGCGGATGTGCGCGATGAAAGCGCCGATGACATCCGCGTGGTCCTCGAACCCCGTGCAAAAACAGTCGACCCAGAAGTCATGATGGGGATGCTGTTTCGCAACTCGGACCTCGAAACCCGGTTCAGCCTGAACATGAACGTGCTGATTGACGGGCTGACGCCCAAGGTCTGTTCGCTCAAAGAGGTGCTGCGCGCGTTTCTTGATCATCGCCGCGATGTGCTGGTCCGCCGCAGCAAGTACCGGCTGGAAAAGATCGACCACCGGCTTGAGGTCCTTGAAGGTTTCATCATCGCTTTCCTGCACCTGGACCGCGTGATCGACATCATCCGCTATGATGACGACCCCAAGCAAGCGCTGATGGTTGAGGATTGGGCTCAGGATCATGTGCGCGCCACGTCTGAGGCCGACTATGTCTCACCGATCAAGCCGGGTGCTGATCCAGAGGTGTCTCTGTCAGAGATTCAGGCCGAGGCGATCCTGAACATGCGCCTGCGCTCTTTGCGTCGCCTGGAAGAGCTGGAGCTGATCGCCGAGCGTGACGCCCTGATGGAAGAGCGTGCCGGGATCGAAGATTTGCTGGAAAACGATGGCCTGCAATGGGCCAAGATCGCCGAGCAGCTGCGCGAAACCCGCAAGGTTTTTGGCCGCGATAGCGCGGGCGGCGCGCGGCGTACGCAGTTTGCCGAGGCCGCCGAAGTGGTCGAGGTGCCGCTTGAAGCCATGATCGAGCGCGAACCGATCACGGTTGTCTGTTCGCAAATGGGCTGGGTCCGCGCGATGACTGGCCATATCGACCTGGCGCGTGAGCTGAAGTTCAAGGATGGCGACGGGCCGCGCTTTATCTTTCATGCTGAAACCACCGACAAGCTGCTGGTTTTTGGGGCCAATGGCCGGTTCTACACTGTGGGCGCTGCCAACCTGCCCGGGGGGCGCGGGATGGGTGAACCGCTGCGTCTGATGGTTGATCTGCCCAACGATGTGGAAATCGTTGATTTCCTGATCCACAGGCCCGGAGAAAAGCTGCTGGTCGCCTCTGCCGAGGGCAACGGCTTTGTTGTGCCAGAAGAAGAGGTCGTTGCCCAAACCCGGAGCGGCAAACAGGTGCTGAACGTCAAGGATACAGTTGCCAAGGCCTGTCATCGTGTGGCGGGGGACCATGTGGCCGTGGTGTCCGAGAACGCAAAGTTCCTCGTGTTTGAGGTTGCCGAGCTGCCCGAAATGAACCGGGGCAAAGGTGTGCGTATCCAGAAGTACAAGAAAGCCGCCGGACGGCAGGGCATGTTGGAATTGGATGGCGGCTTGTCTGACATTACCACGTTCACCTGGGACGAAGGCCTGTCATGGCCCATGGGCGGCGGTAAAACCCGAACAGAACCTGACATGACCGAATGGAAAGGCGCGCGTGCCGGTGTTGGCAAACGCCCGCCTTACGGGTTCCCCAAGAATAATCGCTTTAGCTGAGGCTAGATAAGGCCACCGGCATAGCGCTGGAACCACCGCGCATCGCTAGACTGTTTTTTGTTATCAAGACAATCTGTCGTGGCAGCTCAGTTTTACTGTTCTGTTATCCGACCGTCACATCGCTGCAAAACAGCCCGTCTATGTGGGATTGATGTTGGCAAACAATAAGGAGCATGTGTGATGCGGGACCAAGATAAAATTGATCTGTCATGGGATGAATGGGACGAACTGCAACGCCCCGCACCCGAAACTGTTTCATTTGACGCCGTTGTCGATGCCGCAATCTCGCGTCGGGGGTTTCTGACCGGCGTTCTTGCTTATGGATCTGGCGCCGCCGTCATGGGGGCTGGACTGTTGTCAGGCACCTCGGTGCAGGCGCAGGCCGCGCGCCGTTTCGGTTTTACGCCGATCCCGATCCAGACCGACGGCACGGTGCATGTTCCTGAAGGCTACACTTGGGAAATCGTCGCGCGTTGGGGTGATCCGATGTTCTCTGACGCGGACGACCTAAGCCAAGACACCGGCGTCAGCGTTGGCAGTTCTGACCGTGTGTTCGGCGAAAACACAGACGGGATGGAAGCCTTTGTCGTTGGTCACCGTCAGGTCATCGCGGTGAACCACGAATATGTGAATACCAAAGTGAACCTTCCTCAGAACGGTGGTGAGGTGAGCAGTACCGATGACGTGCGGACCTTGCAGAACATGCAAGGTGTGACCGTCATGGAAATAGCCGAAGGCGCGGACGGTTGGGCCATTGTCGTGGACAGCGACCTTAATCGCCGCATCACGCAGAACACACCGATGGAGCTGCGCGGCCCTGCCGCCGGGCATCCATTGTTGCAGACAGCGGCCGACCCGACAGGGACGGCGGTTCTGGGTACGATGAACAACTGCGGTGCAGGTAAAACGCCATGGGGCACCTATCTGACCTGCGAAGAGAACTTTAACGGCTACTTCGGCTCTACCGATCAAGGGTTTGAGCGTCCGGAGGATTATGCGCGCTACGGCATAGGGTTGGAAAGCCGCTATGCCTATGAACAATACGACGCCCGTTTTGATGTGAGCCAGAACCCCAATGAGCCGCGCCGTTTTGGGTATATCGTTGAGATTGATCCAACCGATCCCACCTCAACCCCGATCAAGCATACTGCGCTTGGCCGCTTCAAGCACGAGAACGCTGCCGCCGTGATTGCACCCGATGGCCGCGTTGTTGTCTATATGGGCGACGATGAACGGGGCGAGTTCATGTATAAATACATTTCAAACGGTGTTTACACGCCGGGCGGCCCGACGTCCGAATTGCTGGATGACGGGCAGCTTTATGTCGCCAGGTTCAACACCGATACGACAGGCGAATGGGTTGCCCTGACGCCCGCGGCCACCGGTATGGATGAAGCCGAAATCGCGATTTTCACACGCATGGCGGCCTCCAAGGTCGGCGCCACGACGATGGATCGTCCTGAGTGGGTGGCGGTGAACCCCGTGGCCGTCGAAGGCTACTGCGCGTTGACGAATAATTCGCGTCGCGCACCTGATTTCACCAATGCTGGCGGTGATCCTGTCCTTGCCGTGCATAATTCGCCCAACCCGCGCAATGAAAACCGCTATGGTCAGATCGTGCGCTGGCGGCCTGCGAATGATGATCATACCTCGGATGATTTCACATGGGACCTTTATGTCATGGCCGGTAACCCCACTGTGCATGATGATCTCTATGCAGGGTCTTCCAACGTGAACGAAGGCAATTTGTTCAACTCGCCAGATGGGATGATGTTCGACAGCACCGGTCTGCTGTGGATCCAGACAGATGGGAACGACAGCAACGAAGAAGGTTTTGCTGGCATGGGTAATAATCAGATGCTGGCGGGTGATCCGGTCACAGGCCAGATCGCGCGTTTCATGACCGGGCCAAATGGGTCCGAGGTAACGGGGCTGACATGGTCTGCGGACAAACGGACAATGTTTGTGGGGATCCAGCATCCCGCCGCACCCTTCCCTGACGGAGAAGGCATGCTGCCGCGGTCATCCATCGTGGCGATCAAACGCGAAGATGGTGGTTTGGTTGGCTAAGGCGTTTTGATTTTACTTGAAGAGCTTTCCGCCGCCTCGACCGTTGGACGAACGCGAGAAGTGATGCCGTGGGCGAAATCAAGGCGTTAAAACGGACTTTTGGGGCAGGGCGCATAGGCCTGCCCTGGCCGCTTTGGGTTCATGCCGGTAACGGATCACATACCTCAAAGGCCCTTCAAATATCACCGCGGCGCCAGTGTTTGGCCATATTCAGCGGGATTGTGATATCCCAGAGAGAATATTTTTTTGGGGAATTGAGATGACTATCAAAACAATTACTATGACGCTGGCCGCTCTGGCGCTTGCGGCCTGCGCGACACAAGACCCGGTGCCCGGTCTGGACCCTGCAGGGCGGGCGACAGTCGAGGTAACGGCTGAACCGATTACGTTCTTTTGGCAAGGTGTCCGCGGTCAGACGAACCGAGATCCGTCCATTCAGGCACTGGCGATCACCTTCACTTGCATCGAGGACTTTGACGGACGGAGCGCACAGACACGGGCCAACCGGTCCGCGCAATACTCAGCCCTTGCGCGGGAAAGGGCGTCGTCATGGTTGATCAATCCACGGGTGAAAGGGCACTGGCTCCGCGAAATCCGGGCGCAAAGCGTGCCCAACGAAGGTTGCTCTCCACAGTACAAGACGCTTCAAATGCAAACGGTCACAAAAGACCCGCTGGAAGTCATGCGTTTTGTTCTGCAACATCCCGCTGCCATGCAGTACCTGCGGTCCTGACCGGATCGAATGACTTGTTAGAGTTGCGAAAGAGCGCCCGTTTTGGGTGCTCTTTTGTTTGACGCCCGCTGACCTATAGCGTTTGACGAAATACCTGAAACATCACGTATCGCCTAACGCTTTAACGGTGCTGATCAACAAGGATCGGGTTGCCGTCAGGGTCCATGACAACAAAGCTGGCAGGACCGGTTGTGGTCTCGTCTGCCTCCGAAAGGAACTCCACCCCATCGGCCTTCAACCGTTTCTGGATGTCACGCACGTCATCGAAATCGTCAAGGTTCTGGGCGTTCTGGTCCCAGCCGGGATTGAAGGTCAGCGTGTTGGCTTGCAGGAAGCCGCCGAATAGCCCGATCACAGTTTCACCGTTGCGCAGGATCAGCCAACCTTGTGTTTCGTCACCGCCAAAAGGTTCAAACCCAAGCTTGCCGTAGAATTCCTTTGAGACCGCAATATCCTTGACGTTCAAACTGATCGAAAATGCACCTAGCTTCATAAGTTAATCCTCCGGAATGCAGATAGAATAGCAGAGAGTTGGGGTTCAGGAAAGCGCATCGCGCTTGCGTTCAAGGAACTGTCGCTCAGCGGGGCCGCTTGCGAGCGATATTGCCCGTGCGTAGGATCGCGTCGCGCGGGCCACATCGCCATCGCGGGCGAAAATATCGGCGCAGGCTGCATGATATGGCTGATAGTGGGCGAAATTTGGTGCCTTGTTCAAATGATCCAGTAGTGCAATCGCGTCAGAGGTGGATTGCGCATAAGACACGGCCACGGCGTGGTTGATTTGCACAACTGGCGTTGGCTGCATCTGAAAAAGCAGCGCATAAAGCGCCGCGATTTGCGCCCAGTCTGTTTCGGTCCAGCTGGGGCTACCCGCGTGCAACCCACTGATAGCGGCCTGAATTTGATAGGGGCCTATTGCGCCGCGCGCGAGTGTCTGGCGAAGAAGCGCATCGCCCTCCTTGATCTTCGCGCGATCCCAGCGATTGCGGTTCTGTTCTTCCAGCGGGATCATGGCGCCCTGGGTGTTTCTGCGCGCAATGCGCCTTGCATCGTGTAGCAGCATCAACGCCAAAAGCCCGGCCACCTCGGGTTCGTTTGGCAATAGGTAGTGCAGTGTGCGGCCCAGTCGTAACGCCTCATCTGTCAGGCTGCGGGAGCGCTTATGAAGCGTTGAATAGCCTTGGTTGAAGATCAGGTAGACAACGGCAAGTACGGCAGTGACGCGCGGGGCAAGCTCTGACGTGTCTGGAATGCGGTAAGGGATGCCTGCGCCTGCAATTTTCTGTTTGGCACGGACAAGGCGTTGCGCCATCGTCGCCGGTTTGTCCAGGAATGCTGCGGCGATGTCGTTGGTGCTTGATCCGCAAAGCGTGCGCAGCGTCAGGGCGACCTGCGTCTTCTGTTCCAGCGAAGGGTGACAACAGGTGAAAATCATTTCAAGTCGTTTGTCCGGGATCATCTCTTTGGTGACCTCGTCATCTTGTGTCCGGTCGATCAGATGCGACAGCTCGGGGATGCGGGCGGCGAAGCGCGCGTCACGGCGCAGCCTGTCAATGGCCTTGCGCCGCGCGGTTGTCATCAGCCAGGCCGCGGGCACATCGGGCAGGCCGGTTTCGGGCCAGACCTCCATCGCGCGCGCGACAGCATCCTGCAGGCCATCCTCGGCCAGTTGGATATCGCCCAGCGACTTGACCAATGCCGCCAGAATGCGCCCCCACTCTTCCCGGACAACCTGTTCGATGGCCTGCGCGGGTGTTTGCGGGGGCAACATGGGCATTTAGTCGTCCCAGACGATGACCGGGCGCACTTCGATCCGGCCATAGGTTGCCGTCGGGATCTTGGCGGCTTGGGCGATCGCGTCATCAAGGTCCTTGCATTCCAGCAGGTAGTAGCCGCCAAGTTGCTCTTTCGTTTCTGCAAAGGGCCCGTCGGTCGTGATGGTCCTGCCATCGACGACTGTGACGGTTGTCGCCGTCGCAATCGGTTGCAATGCGTCACCAGCGACAAGCGCGCCGCTGTCGCGCATCTCGGCGGTGAAGTCGGTGTAACCCTTCATGAAAGGGCCAAATTCCGGTGTGCCCGGTTGTGGGCCCGTGCCTTCGGCGGAATAAATCAGACACATATACTGCATGGTTTTCTCTCCTTGTTTCGGGCGCGGCGCTATTGCCGTCCTGCTTACCAGACGTTTGGGGGATGGCGAAATCGACATCGCGTGCGGAAAAAAGTTTTTGCGGCGGTCGATCGTGGCACGTGACACTTGATTTCTCTGCTGTTTCCCAATACATCGCCCGCGATGTTGGACCGGGCCGATTGTGGCCCCTCAGAAACTAAGGGCCCCACGATGGCAAAGGAAAAGTTTGAACGCACGAAGCCGCACGTTAACATTGG
>CAKMYZ010000004.1 GCA_929200255.1 uncultured Alphaproteobacteria bacterium
GGGTGCGTACCACAGCAAAAGAGCTCTTTCCCTGTCTTCATCAGGTTTGCGTCGAAATTATGTTGATTTCTAGGAGATCGAACTTGCCGTAAAGTCAGCGTAACTGCGTTTCCGAAGTGCAAGTGGACACTCTTGACGGGACTGTTGGACAATCCCGGGGACAATCACACCGTCGAAAGCGTCAGGATGAGTCGCGCGGCTTTCGCCAAGCGGTTTGCTGAGGCATATGGGTCAGGGCCAATGGAACTGTTGCGTGATCTACGTATGAAGCGTGCTGGCTACTTACTCGAAAAAACCGATCTGCCCGTTAAACGCGTGGCGGAACTCGTAGGGTTTGCATCCCGCAGTGCATTTACCCGTGCGTTTGAGGCCAATACTGGACAATCGCCTCGCGACTTCCGCGCGTTGCGGCAAGATGCATGAGGCGCTAGCCCCCGGCGCGTGATTGCAAAGCTGGCGACGGGTAGCATCGTCTGGCTGCTATCGCGGCATCGGATTGCTTGCCGTCTTATACGGGGCCCAATCCTCGATCTCTGGATAGTACCGCGCGCGCCACTCTTTCACCCGTGGGTTCATTGTCTTTCGCCAATGCGTCGGGAGCAACGCCATCATCGTCATGAGCGGATAACCATGGGGCAGTTGTGGCGCTTCTTCTTCACGATAGGTTTGCAACAGCGGGAACCGCCTGTTGGGTTTGTAGTGGTGGTCCGAATGCCGCTGCAAATTGATCAACAACCAGTTTGATGCCTGCTGCGTCGCATTCCATGAATGACGCGGCAGGACGTGTTCGTATTTGCCGTCACCCAAGTGCTTCCGCGTTAGCCCATAGTGTTCCACGTAGTTGACCAGTTCCAACTGAAACACGGCCCAGAATGCCTGCACCGAGAACAGAAAAACGCCCCACCAGCCGCCGATCAGATAGGACAGCGCTATGAAACCGCCTTGCAGTCCGAGGTATAGCCAGAAGGGGTTCGCGCGATGGAACCACGGCAGGTTCTTGCGCGCCAGCATCCCTTTTTCGGCTTTGAACGACGACACCAGCGATTGGTACAGTACACGCGGGAAGAACCGATAGAAGCTTTCACCGTAACGTGCGGTCACCGGATCACGTGGCGTGCCAATATAGCGGTGATGCACCAGAAGGTGCTCTGACCGAAAATGCGAATAAAGCACTGAGGCGAGTAGAACATCCGCCATCCAGCGTTCTGACTTGGGTTTTTGGTGCATCAACTCGTGCGCGTAGACGATCCCAACCGTACCTGACAACACGCCAAGGGCTGCAAACAGTGCCCATTCTTCCAGCCGGTGCAAATGCCCGCTTTGCACCACATAACTCATGATCCCAAAGATCGTGATCAATTGCACTGGCGTCCACAGCAGAGTGATCAGGCGATACCAGATCAGCTCATCTTCTGGTGTGTTCAGGTCAGGGTTTTCGGTGTTTTTACCGACGACATAGTCAAGCCCGGTAAAAAGATACCACGTCGAGAGGGGGAGTAGCGCGATGGTCCAGCCGCCGTAGATCGCCGCAAGGATCGCCAGCGGAATCAGCCCCAGCGACAGCCAGAATGGCAGCGCCGTAATCAGCCGTGCGACCTGTGGCGTGCCGGAAGTGGCGGTCATCATTTTCTCTCCAGTATGGATGGGCAAAGTTTACGTAAAAACGCCCGACTTCTCAAATGTCGCGTAACGTCACATGGGCGAGGTCGAAAACCTTGCGCATCGCTGTGGGCAGGGCGTTTGGGCTGAAGGCGCCGGGCGTCAGGAACTGGCCGCGTGTCGGTGTGGCGCCCATACTGACACGCGCGATCATAATTTTCAGGCGTAGATGGAAATGGGTAAAGGTGTGGCGCGCTTCTTCGTTCAGCGCGATCCATTCTGCACCCAGCGGTGGATGCGGCACGGGATCATCACCCCAATCCGACCCCGGCCACCCCAACATACCGCCCAGAAGCCCGCTTTCGGGGCGTGTTTCCAGCAGCCATGCGCCATCTTCGCGCAGGGCGACATAGGCGATGCCGAACCGTGTTGGTGTTTTCTTCTTAGGCGTCTTCCTGGGCAATCCCGCGGCTGTGCCCGCTTGACGCGCCGCACAAGGGTCACGCCACGGGCAAATCCCGCAAGCCGGATTGCGTGGTGTGCAGATTGTTGCACCAAGGTCCATCACAGCCTGGGCATAGTCGCCAGGGCGCTGATCGGGGGTGAGTGTCTTGGCGTGCTCTGTCAGAACACCCTTGGACCCAGGCAAAGGTGCGTGGATGTCGTTGAGCCGGGCCATGACCCGTTCGACATTCCCATCAACAACTGTTTCGCGGCGGTCAAAGGCAATCGCAGCGACAGCGGCGGCGGTATAGGGGCCAATTCCGGGAAGCTTCAGCAGATCGTCGTAGGTATCAGGAAAGACCCCACCATGATCGGCAACCACAGCGCGGGCACATTTCAGCAAATTGCGCGCACGCGCGTAATACCCAAGCCCCGCCCATGCCGCCATGACATCAGCGTCTTCTGCTGCTGCAAGGTCATCCACTGTTGGCCAGGTATCCAGAAACTTGCGATGATAATCGCGCACAGCGGCGACGGTCGTCTGCTGCAACATGACCTCTGACATCCAGACAGCATAGGGATCAGGACGGGTACCAGCCTTGCGATCCGCCGGGCCAACCCGCCACGGCATGTCGCGCGCATGCACGTCATACCACGCCAAAAGCCTTACTGAGAGGTCACGCAATGTTTATCCCTTGTATCAACTGGTCGCACAGACTTGGCCACGCCCCTGCACTAGGATAGGGCTTAGATATGAAAGCGCCACGCCATACCAGCACCACACGCGGATTTTCCCGCGCGGCGAGTTTGATGCAGACCCGCATTCGCAAAGCCAGCGAGCAGCGAGGCTTTGCGGTGACGCGCCTGCTCACCCATTGGGCAGAGGTTGTGGGTGATGCAGTTGCCCAGATCGCAACGCCTGTGAACGTAAGTTACGGCAAAGGCGGCATGGGGGCGACGCTGACTTTGCTGACCACCGGCGCCCAGGCCCCGATGCTGGAAATGCAAAAGGAACAAATCCGCGAGAAGGTGAATGCCTGTTATGGCTACAGCGCAATCGCGCGCGTGCGGATTACGCAAACTGCACCTGTGGGTTTTGCAGAAGGGCGCGCTGCATTTGCGCCAGCGCCAAAACCTGCAAAAGAGGCCGATCCCGCTGTGCAATCGGCGGCAGAAACCTTATCTTCAAATGTAGAAAACGATGACCTGCGCGCGGCCCTTGCTGCGCTGGGTGCGAACGTCCTGACAAAACAGAAACCCTGATCAGAGGTAGATATGAAACGCAGAACTCTTTTGACCGCAGGTGGCGGCGCTCTTGTGGCACTGGGTGCCGGTTGGACATTGACGCGGCCCGACCCGGTCACTGGCCTTTTACCCGGCGCCGCCCATGCGCAAAGCGCAGATGGTGCATTGCCAGAGGTGATCGAGATGATCGAAGGCAATCCAGATGCCACGGTCGAGGTGATCGAATACGCGTCCTTTACCTGCCCGCATTGTGCGTCCTTCCATGCCAATCAATATAAGGCGCTCAAGGCCAACTACATCGATACCGGCCGCATTCGCTTTGTCTATCGTGAGGTATATTTTGATCGGCCGGGCCTGTGGGCCTCGATGATTGCGCGCTGCAGTGACGACAAGGATTTCTTCTTTGCGTTTTCAAACCTGCTTTACGAAGAGCAGGGCAATTGGCTGGGCTCCGGTGATCCCGGTACAATCATTGAAGATCTGCGCCGCCTGGCCAAGACTGCCGGTCTTGATGATGCAACCCTTGATGCTTGCCTAAGCGATGGACCCAAGGCCGAGGCGCTGTTCTCATGGTATCAGGAAAACGCTGAACGTGACGGCATCCGGTCCACACCAAGCTTTCTCATTGATGGCGAGAACTACTCGAATATGCGCTACGATGAATTTGCGGCCATTCTGGATGGCAAGCTGGGCTGATCGGAACCTTTTCGCAATCTGAAAGACATCGCATGCAGCCTCTTGCAGGTCTGAAAGTCGTTGAACTGGCGCGGGTTCTTGCGGGCCCGCTGGCCGGTCAGACATTGGCGGACTTGGGGGCCGAAGTCATCAAGGTGGAAAGCCCGCAAGGCGATGACACCCGCCAATGGGGTCCTCCTTTTATCCACCACGACGGTGAGGATACCGCTGCCTATTTCCACAGCTGCAATCGCGGCAAGAAATCCGTTGTGATCGATTTCCGCACGCCGGAAGGACAGGCGCAGGTGCGCCAATTGGTGGCGGATGCCGATATCCTGATCGAGAATTTCAAAGTTGGTGGTTTGACCAAATACGGTCTGGATTACGCCAACTTGTCGGCGGCGAACCCCCGTTTGGTCTATTGTTCGATCACCGGTTTTGGTCAAACTGGCCCTTACGCCAAACGCGCCGGCTATGACTACATCATTCAGGGTATGTCGGGGCTGATGTCTGTGACGGGCGATCCGAATGGCCAGCCACAAAAGGTCGGCGTCGCAGTGACAGATATTTTTACCGGCATTTATGCCTGCACAGGTATTCTGGCCGCGATCCACCAACGCCAGACCACCGGCAAAGGCCAACACATTGATATGGCACTGATGGACGTCGCGACTGCGGTCATGACCAATCAAGCGATGAACTATCTTGCGACAGGCACATCGCCGCAGCGTCTGGGCAATGCGCACCCCAATATCGTACCCTATCAGGTGTTCGATTGCGCCGATGGGCACATCATTGTGGCAAGCGGCAATGACGGACAGTTTCGACAGTTCTGTACTCTGCTCGGCCAGCCCGCGCTTGGCACACACCCTGACTATGCCACTAATGCGCAGCGCCTTACCAACCGGCGCGCACTGGATGATGTGCTGACCACGCAAACGCTGACATGGGCCAAGGCGGACCTGCTGGCCGCTTGCGAGGCGCACGGCGTGCCCGCGGGGCCAATCAATGACATGGCAGAGACATTCGCCGATCCGCAGGTGGTGCATCGGGGCATGCAGGTCGATCTTGATGGCGTGCCAACGGTACGCCTTCCGATCAGATTTTCGGATGCGGATGCCAGCCCAAAGGCGCCATCGCCACGGCTGGGAAAGGATCAGGACTTACTTGGCTAAAGTCCGAGCCGGTCAAATGCTGCATCAATCGGCCCCCAATCCACCAGTTGCAGCCGCACTGGCAATGTCAGCACTTTGGCGCGAAAGCTGTCGGGCAAGCGCACGGCGTCTTTTTCGGTGGTCACCAGTTGCGCCTTATTTGCCAGCGCTTCAATCTCAAGTCTTTTCATCAGCGCATCTGTGAGGGGTTGATGATCCCCCAGCGCCTCTGCCCGTACCAGTGTCGCGCCCATGTCGCGTAAGGTGACAAAGAACTTCTCGGGGTGCCCAATCCCTGCAAAGGCCAGCAGGTTCAAGTCACGCCAGGGCATCCCCGTCGGCAAAGGCGCGAGGTGCCCTTGCAGGTGCGGCGTGTCAAAGCCCCAGTTCTTTAAGAACCGGTCCTGCGCGGCGGGCGGGCCAATCGATAGCAACAGATCGGCCCGCCGCAGGCCAACATGAACCTTTTCGCGCAAGGGCCCCGCCGGAATCACCCGACCGTTGCCAAAGCCGCGGGTCGCATCGACTACGACGATCGAGAGATCTTTCGTCACATCAGGGTTCTGGAAACCATCGTCGAGCAGGATCACATCTGCCCCCGCCCCCTGCGCGGCCTGCACGCCGGCGGCACGGTCTTTCGCCACCCAAGTGGGTGCAAAAGCTGCCAGCAGCAGCGGCTCATCTCCTGTCTGATCAGCTTTGTGGGTGCGCTCATCCACCTGCAGCGGTCCTTCAGCGCTGCCACCATAGCCGCGCGAGACGACATGTGGGGTGTGCCCGCGTTTCTTAAGCCGCTCAATCAGCGCAATTGTGGTCGGCGTCTTGCCGGTGCCACCTGCGTTGATGTTGCCAATGCAGATCACAGGCACGTCCGCTTTGACCTTTGGAGGTTTGCGCAAACGCCGTGCGGTGCCGACGCCATAAAGGGCTGCGAAGGGGGCCAGTAGCCGCGCGAACAAGGTTGGCTTGTCAGCCGGTGTAAACCAGAAAAGCGGGGCACGCATCTAGGCCACCAGCTCTTCCAACCGCAGCTGGATGAATGCGGCGATCCGGTTGGTCACATTCGCCCCGCGCGATGTGACGTCCCATGCCGCATGTGCCAACGCAGCGGCTTTATCGGGGGCAAGCAGGCTTTCCACGGCGGGGCCAAGGTCATCGGACGTGTGTACCAGGACGGATGCGCCAGCGGCGTTCAGCCGCGCGGCGCGCTGTTGAAACGGGGCAGTCTTGGGGCCGTAGATCACGGCAGAGCCAAGGGCCGTCGCTTCAAACAGGTCGCGGCATTTGCCACCCTTTAGGCTGCCACCCATATAGGTGATGGGTGCGATCCGATACCACATGCCGAGTTCGTCCCTAGAGTCGACCACATAAACCTGTGTCACATCGCTTGGTTGGGGTTCTTTGGATTTTCGGGAAACCTGCAACCCCAACTGACGAATACTTTCAGCAATAGTGTAGGCGATCACCGGATTTTGCGGCACCACAACCAACAATAGGCGGTGGGTCCGGCGGCTGGCCTCCAGATGGGCCTGACAAAGCTCTGTGGTTTCATCCAGATTGGCGGCAGCGGCCAGCCAGACAGGGCGGGTGCCAATGGCCTCTGCAGTAGCTTGTCTTTCGTCTTCGTCGCAAGGCAAGGCCGGACCGCAGTCTTCCATGGCCCCCGTGATCAGCACCTTGTCATCGGGGGTGCCTGCCCGGACCAGCTCCTCTGCGGATTGGCGGTCAAGTGCGAGCACGGCCTCAAACTGCGACAACATCGACCGCATCGAACCGGGCACCCAAGTGCCTGCCACATGGTCCAACCCTTCGCTTGTTGCATCCACAAGGATCAGATTGATCTGTGCGCCACGCATTTCTGCCAAAAGGACCGGGGCAAGCTCACCTCGTACCCAGATACCCATGGCGGGTTGCCAATGGGCAATGAACGCACGAATTGCATCCTTACCTTGCGGTTCGGGTAAGGCACGTTTGGCGAATGTTGGGTGCCAGTTGCGTAGGGTTGAAACGATATGGATCGGATCGCCATCTTCGGCCATTTTCCGGTCCAGCGTTTCGATTGCTGTCAGCTGATCAGGGTTCGTGCAACGCGCCCAGATGATCGTTCCGGGTGGGCGCGGGGGTTGTTCAGCAAGTTTGGAAGAGCGATCCGATGCGCCCAGATTGGCCATATAGGCCGCGATCATCAGGGATCTTGCCATGTGATTACCCCCTGGACGTGGTTCTAGTTGTCCAGTTCTTCGGTGGGTGAGGCTTCGGTTTCTTCGTCACGTAGCCGGTGAATATGCGCGATAAAGTAACGCATATGGGCATTGTCGACGGTACGCTGGGCGGCCGACTTCCACGCATTGTAAGCGGCTTCATAGTTGGGGAACATCCCAACGATGTCGATGTCCTCGATATCCTTGAAAGCGTTGGTGCTGGGGTTGATGAGTTCACCACCAAAAACAAGGTGCAGGCGCTGTGTCATGGGAAAACCTTTGTAATAACGTATCTTGCCTGCACTCTAGGCTTTTGGCTGTCGTGTCTCAAGGCGGGTGATCAGTGCGCGATGCAATTGCGTGCCCGCGGCGAGCACACCGGGCACCTGTGGATGCACATTGTTGAACCGCAAGCCGGCATCATGCTGGTCGGTGATTTGGGCGCCTGCTTCGGCGGCGATAATCGCCCCTGCCGCGATATCCCACTCCCAACTGGGCCGTAGCGTGATCATGCCGTCAAACCGGCCTTGAGCCACAAGACACATGCGATAGGCCAGTGAGGATCGAAACACCCGCTCGACAGGTGGTAAGGTGCCGCCTTTCCAGAATGCTGGCGCAAAGTTGGCCTTGCTTCCCAACAGGGTTGCCCCATCTTCGGTTTTCACACTTGCGGTGATTGGCGTACCGTTAAGAGTTGCCCCGCCACCTTTGGTCGCTGCAAACATCATGTCGCGCATCGGCAGATAGACGGCACCTGCGACGGCCTGCCCATTTTCGACAACGGCCAGCGAATGCGCCCAGTCCTTGCTATGGTTGATAAAGGCGCGCGTGCCATCGATAGGATCAATCACAAACTGGCGCTGTGTGTGCAGTCGCGCGGGACTGTCTTCGGTCTCTTCAGAGAGCCAGCCATACGCAGGCCGCGCAGCTTGTAGTCCGCTTTCCAGCATGGCGTTGACAGCCAGATCCGCCTCTGTCACCGGCCCTGCGCCATCGGGCTTGTCGGTGACTGCGGGATCTTTCTGAAAGTACCGTTTCGCGATGTTGCCCGCCTCTTGGGCGGCCTCAATCAACAGTGCAAGGTCATTCTCCGGCAAGAGTAAGCCCTTCAACCAGCAATGATGGCACCACCCGCGACAAATGCATGCGCCCGTCATTTGCCGGGATGATCGTCTTGAGCATATCACGCAGATTGCCCGCGACGGTGCACTCGTTTACCGGATAGGTGATCTCTCCGCTCTCGACCCAGAACCCCGACGCACCCCGCGAATAATCGCCCGTGTTGGGGTTGATGGTCGAGCCGATCATGGAGGTGATCAGCAGGCCGGTACCCATTTGCCGGATCAGATCATCGCGGCTTTGGTCGCCTTGGGTCAGTGCGATGTTGGTCAGGCTGGGGGATGGTGGCGCACCGGTACCCCGTGCCGCATTTGCGGTGCTTTGCATGTCCAGCTTGCGGGCGGTTGCAAGGTCCAGCGTCCACCCCATCAGCACACCCTTATCAATAATCGCACGCCGTTGCGTGCCCAACCCTTCGGCATCAAAAAGCCGCGAGCCTGAGACGCGCTTGCGATGTGGATCTTCGATCACCGACAGGTGACTTGGCAAAATTTCCTGCCCGATGGCGTCACGCAGCCAGCTTGACCCGCGTGCAATCATCGATCCATTGGCGGCCTGCAAAAGGCTGCCAATCAAAGAGCTTGCGACCCGTTCATCAAACAGAACCGGAAAGGCCCCGGTTTTCGGCTTCTTCGCGCCAACCCGTTCGACGGCCCGTTTGGCGGCGATCTGCCCGATTTCTTCCGCGTCCCGCAGGTCCGCCTGAAAGACACGGCTGTCATAGTCATAGTCCCGTTCCATCCCTGTCCCGGTGCCGCTTATTGCAACGCACGACAGGCCACGGTCGCTGCGGGTGTAGCCTGCGGAAAACCCGTTAGTGGCGGCAAGGTAAATGCGTCGGCGTCCATAGCCGGCTGAGGCGGATTGCACCTGGCTGACGCCTTTGTTGCGCAGTGCTGCGGCCTCTGCGCGGGTGGCATCATCCTGAAGTTCTGCAGGATCGGGTTCATGGTTCGGGTCGTAGAGTTCCAGTTCTTCGGTGGCGGTATGGGTGGTCAACTGGGCAGGATCGGCCAGCCCGGCATGAGGGTCTTCTGGCGCTTCTTTGGCCATCGCGACCGCACGTTCTGCCATTTGGGTGAGCGTTTCAGGCTTGGTGTCTGATGCAGATACGCAAGCCTGACGCTGCCCCACAAAAACACGCAAACCGATATCGATACCTTCGGACCGTTCAGCCTGTTCCAGCGCACCTTCGCGCACTGTGATTGACACAGACGTGCCGTCAATGGCGATGGCGTCAGCGGCATCTGCGCCTGCTTTCTTGGCAGCATCCAAGATATTCTGCGAAAGATCTGAGAGAGGTTGGGTCATGCAGCGTCCTTTGATTGCCACTGAGGTAATGCGCGCAGGCCTGTGCCGCAAGTATGGCGTTTGGCGCAAATGAAATGGGCGCGACTGATATCAGTCACGCCCATGACGGTGTTTCCAGATAGGGTTAACGGACGCGGTTGCCGTTGACCTTTACTTCGCCATTAGCGGTGACTTCGACGGAGGTTTCCATCTGATCGTCACCCGTGTTCTGCATGAACATACCCATCATCATGCGCGGGCCCATGACCTGATCAGCAGGCACCAGGCCAGCATTTACAAGGTTATCAAGCAGGGCATTCAGACCGGAAATTTTGACCGTCGCCTTACCCTCTGGCGCAGGCATTGGGGCAAAGGTCCGCATGTCAGCGTTATCGAACGTGAAGTCACCGTCACCTGTTACCTTTACGCCAAGCGCATCGATGTTAAGCGTCTCGAGTGTGAGCGTTTCCAGCTCATACGGCATCTCAACGCTATCCATCTGGGCAGCCTGCATCGGGTCGAACAAGTCATAGAGCGCCTTTGCCGTCCCAGCCAGCCCGATTTGCAATGTGGCAGGGTCACGCGGCAGGGCCTTGCCCGGATCAAACAGATCCCAAATGCTGTCGCTGATGCTCAGATCAACCAGGTCAAAGCTGATCCCAAAGTCAGCAGATTCGCCTGTCACGCCGGTTGGCATTGCAAAACCAAGCCCATATTCGGCCAAGCTAATCTCTATCGGCATCGGGAACTCGGATGTTTGCGCGGTCATCGCAAGATCGGTCACGCTCGCCTCATAGGCAAGATTGTCGTTGTTCATCTCGCCGGTGAATGATGCCTGACCGGTACTGCCAGATGCGGCAAACTGATCACCCTCCGCATCGATATCCACGACAAAGTCGGCACTTTGCACAACATAGCCACCAGCAACCGCAAACCCGTCCATAATCATGCTGTCGGGGTTGTTGAAATCGGCATCAAGCGGCACAGTCATGTCGCCCGCCAGGGTCATGCCGTTGTATTTTGCTGCTGCAGTCACATAGTCCCCGCCACCACCGGGGATCTTGAAGTCAACCAGCAGATCCAGCAATCCGATACTGCCTTCATATGATGTCTCGCGCATGTCACCGACGGTTGTGGCATAGGACGCCTGCACATCATTGGCCGCTAGTTCCACATCCCCAAAGAACCTCACATCGCCATCTTCAACATGGACAAGTGCGATTTTGTACTGATCCGTGGTAAGGGCATAATTCATCGCATCAGGATCGCCGCTGACGACCATTTCCAGATTGCTTTGCGTCACCATCACGTTGATCACAACGCCATCTGCACCTGTGATCGTGATGGGATAACTTTCGTCCATCGTCACCCGTACGGTGCCGTCGGATTGTTCGTGAAAGCTAAGGTCACCCAAAGCGCTCTCAAACGTGACTTCGGGATCAGAGAATCTCAGGCTCACATCGCGCACCGTGACAACGCCGTTTGATGTTTCTTCGGCCCCGATGCTGACGCCGTCTTCGCCATAGAGGGACATCTGGGATTTCCAGTCGGCCCAGACTTGTGCTGCTGTCACGTCGGCATGTGCAACCCCGCCAGCCATCAGTGCTGCTACACAAACCGCACCACGCATTCCAATCTTATAGGTCATAAAATTCCTTTCATTCGGCTTTGTTGAGATCTCACCAAGGGTTTTACCATCTGCCACAAGGTGGATACTATCGGGGATATACGTAGACACCCCAAGCGGGGTTCGGAAGGGATTTCAGTGAAAAAGATGCAAATGGACGGAAAAACAGTACTGATCACCGGGGCCAGTCGGGGAATTGGGGCCGCAGCGGCACGCGCATTTGCCGAGGCTGGCGCAAATGTGGCTTTGGTCGCTCGCAGTACCGATGAGATCGCACAGCTCGCCGGTGAAATCGGCGAAAAGGCCATTGCGATTCCCTGCGATGTCTCTCGCTATGCGGAGGTGGCCAATGCCGTCGCTGCCACCGCGAAGGCCTTTGGCGGGCTGGATGTGCTGATAAACAATGCTGGTGTCGTCGAGCCTATCGGGAATTTGCAGGATACCGACCCTGATGCATGGTCGCGCACAATCGACATCAACGTCAAAGGTGTGATGCACGGGCTGCACACGGTTATGCCCGGCATGATTGCGCAGGGGCATGGCACCATCATCAACATCTCATCCGGTGCCGCCCATGGCCCTGTTGAAGGTTGGAGCGCTTATTGCAGTTCCAAGGCAGCAGTCTACATGCTGACCCGCGCCGCTGATAAAGAAGCGCGCGACAAGGGTTTGCGCATTTTGGGCCTGTCTCCCGGCACAGTCGCTACGCAAATGCAGCGTGAGATCAAGGCCTCTGGGATCAATCCGGTCAGTCAGCTTGATTGGTCAGTACATATCCCGCCAGAGTGGCCAGCCCAGGCGCTTTTGTGGATGTGTACATCCGCCGCAGACCCTTATCTGGGTGATGATGTGAGCCTGCGTGAAGATGACATTCGCAAAGCAGTTGGCCTGATATGATCCGCTGCGCCCAGGATGGCGATGCATGGACCGTTACCATCGACAGGCCTGACAAGGCCGGTGCCCTGACGAAGGAAATGCTGACCGAACTGGCCCGGATTGCGGAAGATGCACGATCAGCAAAGCTGTTTATCCTGACTGGGACTGGCAAAGTCTTTAGCGCAGGCGCTGATCTGAACGCCGCACGCGAGGGTCTTGCTACCGATCCGGTCTGGGAACGGTTATCTGCGGCAATTGCTGCCCTGCCCGGGCTGAGCATCGCGGCACTGAATGGCACCGTTGCTGGTGGTGCATTTGGCATGATCCTTGCCTGTGATCTGCGCATCGCCGTGCCAAACGCCAAGTTCTTTTATCCCGTCATGAAACTTGGGTTTCTGCCTCAGCCTTCCGACCCGACACGCCTGCGAACCCTTATCGGGCCGGCGCGGGCAAAGATGATCCTGATGGCGGGCCAAAAGATCACCGCTCAAGAGGCGCAGGATTGGGGGTTGGTGGACCGCGTTGTTGAAGATGATGCGCTGCTGGAGATCACCCAAGCGCTTGGTCAGGATGTGCTGGGTGCAGATGTGGCCCATGTCGCGGGCATTGAACGGATGATAGGCTAGACTTGTTTCCTCTGCCGCCGCGGGGCAGAAGGGCAAAGGATTTGACGCAAGAGGGCAGCATGGACCCCGAAACACTGATGGCGCAGGCCCAAACGGCCTTTGACCAGGCACTGACCATCGCGCAGGATTGGCTGCTGTCGCCTGCCGCGTGGTCACAATTCGGCCTGCTGATCGGGGCCTATCTGCTGGCGCGTCTGGTCAACCGTATGGTTGCACCTCGGCTGACACAGCTGCTGACACCTGCGGCCGACAACATGACCATCCTCGCCAAGTCCCGGCGGTTTGTGCTGATCTTCCTGCCACTGCTGTTGCCACTTCTGGCCTATGGGTTCACAGCCATAGGAGAGGCGGTGACTCGATCGCTCTTTGGGTCTGGCGCTGTGATTGCCTTTGGCAAGCGCGTTTTCCTGTTTCTCGCCGCACGGGCGCTTGCAAAACACATCGTCACCGACCCGTATTTGCGGACATTGGCCAAATATGTGCTGGTGCCCGTTGCCGCACTTTATGCCGTGGGCCTGCTGGATCAGGTCATCGCCGCCCTGGATGGCGCGCAGGCAAATCTTGGCAACATCAATTTTTCTGCCCTTGCCGTCGTGCGTGGCCTGATCGCAGGGAGCTTCCTATTCTGGCTTGGGCAATGGTCCAATTCACAATCCTCGGCCTATATCGAACAGCAGCCGATGCGCCCGGCGATCCGGCAGTTGGCCATCAAGACGACAGAGATCGCCATTTTCGGCATCGCCTTCCTTGTCCTGATGAACATCATGGGGATCAGCCTTAGCTCACTCACGATTATCGGTGGTGCGGTAGGTGTCGGTCTTGGTTTTGGCCTGCAAAAGATCGCGTCGAATTTTATCTCGGGTGTGATCCTGATGATCGAAGGGCAGGCCACCGTTGGCGATTATGTTGAACTGGACGGCGGCGAGGCAGGCACGATCATCAAGATGATGGCCCGTGCCACAGTACTGGAGACCTATGATGGGCGTTGGATTGTGGTGCCCAATGAGGACTTCATCACGACGCGGGTTGTAAACTACTCAGACTCCGGTTCTGCCAATCGTCTCGAAGTGCCGTTTTCTGTCAGCTACGATACCGATATCAACAAAGTCCCGGCCATTATTGAGGCAGCCGTATCCACGCATCCGGGTGTCCTGCAAAACCCCGAAGCGCCAGATTGTGAGCTGAGGGGATTTGGTGATAGCGGCATCGACTTTGGTGTGGAGTTCTGGGTTGAAGGCATTGACGACGGTCAGAACAAATACGCATCAGACGTGCTTTTCCTGATCTGGAACGCGCTGAAAGACAACGATATCGAAATCCCTTATCCGCATCGCGTGATCGAGGTGAAGGGGTCGCTGCCCGCGTGAGCACGGCACTGGTCATTGGGGCCGGCCCGGCTGGCCTGATGGCCGCCGAGGTCATGGCAAAGGGCGGGATGCAAGTCACCGTTGCCGATGCGATGCCATCAGTGGGGCGCAAGTTCCTTATGGCGGGAAAATCCGGGCTGAACCTGACAAAGGATGATGACGCAACTGCCTTCAAGGCGGCCTTTGGCCCTGATCTTGACCCAAAATTGGAATCCGCCCTTTCCGCCTTTGGCCCGCAAGATGTGATGGAATGGGCAAAGGGGTTGGGTCAGCCGTTGTTTACTGGGTCCACGGGGCGAGTATTCCCCAAAGCGATGAAAGCCTCACCCTTGTTGCGCGCATGGCTGGGGCGCTTGGATAGCTGTGGCGTGACCATACGCACCCGCTGGCGTTGGATGGGGTGGCGCGATGATACCTGCATTTTTCAAACACCAGATGCCGAGGTTGCGGTCAAGCCGGATACGACGGTCCTGGCCCTTGGCGGGGCAAGTTGGGCGCGGTTGGGATCTGATGGCCAATGGGTGGAATTCCTGCCCGGTGCTGTCGCACCATTTGCGCCTGCCAATGTGGGTTTTGTTGTGGATTGGACCACGCACATGCAGCGGCACATTGGGTCACCGCTGAAATCTGTGGCACTGTATGCCGGTGATCAGATATCACGAGGAGAGATTGTGGTTTCCGCTCGTGGCATCGAAGGAGGCGGCATTTACACCCTGTCGCGCGCTATGCGTGAAGGTGCGCCGTTGCACATCGATCTGCTGCCTGACTGGCCCGAGGGCAAGATACGCAAGGCCCTGCAAAGACCACACGGCAAGGCAAGCCTGACCAATCACCTGCGCAAGTCCCTGAGGCTTGATCCTTTGCGGTTGGCATTCTTGTCTGAATTCGGTCGCCCGTTCCCCGATGACCTTGCCCCCCTGATCAAGGCCTTGCCCATCGCCCACAAAGGGCCCCGCCCGATGGATGAGGCGATTTCGACCGCGGGTGGCGTCCGATTTGATGCGCTGACGGATACGTTGATGTTGCGCGAAAGACCCGGCGTCTACTGTGTAGGTGAAATGTTAGATTGGGAAGCGCCGACAGGCGGCTATCTGATCAGCGGATGTCTGGCCACCGGACGCTGGGCGGGGCAAGCGGCGACCCAGCGACATTTGAACGTTTCCAATGCCGCTACATCCCGGTAGCCTAGTAATACGACAGGCAGGAGAGTGAGTATGAAAAGAGCGGTTTTCTTGGCGTCATCGGCCATGACGCTGGTGCTGGGCACGGCCGGTTTGGCCCAAGAGGTGCCGCCGACCTACTCTCTTTATGGTACGCCGGGCCTGCTCGAGATGCCAGTGGCCACAACCGCAGAGGAAGGTACGCTGGCTGGCACCCTTTCCTACCGGGACGGACTATTTCAGGCGGTTCTGAACTATCAGTTGACGAACCGTCTGTCCGGCACGATGCGACATAGCATCGTTGACCTTTACAATGACACTGAAACAAGCGTGATTGAGAACGAACTGGAGCGCGGTTTCGACCTCAAGTATCAGCTTGTCGAGGAAGGTGCCTATGTGCCGGCGATTGCCATCGGGTTGCGCGATTTCCTGACACCGGGTCGGCTGCAATCAGAGTATGTCGTTGCGACAAAGTCCCTTGGCGACAACCTGACCGTCACCGGTGGTATCGGATGGGGGGAGATGGGCACAGAGGGCGGGTTCGACAATCCGATCTCAAGCCGTGCGGATCGCCCGGCCTTTGACGAAACAGAGCCCGACGGCCAGCTTGGCAGCGATCAATGGTTTGCCGGTGATGCGGCGTTCTTTGGTGGCCTGGAGTATCAGATCAATGACCGTTGGGGCGTGCTGGCCGAGTATTCCTCAATCGCTTATGACCCTGCACCGAATGCCCCCGCAATTGCAGCCGATAGCCCCTACAGTTTCGGTGTGACCTACCGCCCGCGCGATGCTGTGCAATTGTCGTTTGCTGCACTCAATGGGCAGGAGCTGGCGATTTCCGGCAGTTTCTTTTTGAACGCCAACAACCGACCATCGCAGAGCGGGTATGAAACTGCACCCGTGCCGGTCAACGTCCGCAGCGCAAGCGTGCGGCAGGCGACGACATGGGACCGCAGTGCGACGCCAGAGGTGGCACTTCGCTCCGCGTTAAAAGCCACCCTGGCGATAGAAGGGCTGACCCTGACGGGTATGGAAATGACTGATCGCACCGCGCGCGTGCGGTTCGTCAACACCCGATATCGCTCCAATGCGCAGGCTATGGGCCGTGCGGCACGGATGATGACGCAGGTGATGCCCGGTGCGATCGAAACCTTCATCCTTGAAGTCGAAGCGCGGGGGATTGGCCTGTCGTCGGTAAGGGTTGCGCGCAGTGATCTGGAAGCGTTGGAAAACCGGCCCGGAGCGGCAGCAACGCTGTTTGCCAATGCCACATTTGCAGCGGCGGGCGATGACGCCGGGCTAACCCCGGCGCAAGATGATACCACCGCATTCTCATGGGCTATTTCGCCATACTTTGCGCTCAATGCGTTTGGTGGTGACGGCGGGCTGTCTGTGGATGCAGGTTTGCGTCTGAATGCGTCCTATCAATTTTCGCCCCAACTGATTTTGTCAGGTGCGGTTGCCCAAAGCGCGTTGCGGTTTGATGCCAAAGACCCAGAAACCGACGGAACGCCTGACCTGCAAAATGTCCGCACCGATGGCCGCTTTTATGGTGATGACGGCCTGCCCGTGTTGGAATCACTGGCGTTGACGCATTACGGGCGCCCAAGCGATGACCTCTACAGCCGGGTCAGCGTTGGATACCTTGAGCGAATGTTTGGCGGTGTCTCGACCGAGCTGTTGTGGAAACCGGTCGAGAGCCGCCTTGGATTGGGGGCAGAGCTGAACCATGTGGCCCAACGCGATAGCGACATGGGCTTTGGCTTTGGCGAATATAACTATGAGGCCACAACCGGGCATCTGTCCGCCTATTATGATCTGGGAAATGGCTATCACACCCAGATTGATTTTGGCCGCTACCTTGCCGGCGACTGGGGTGCGACGCTGCGGCTGGATCGCGAATATGACAATGGGGTGCGGATCGGGGCCTATGTGAGCCAGACTGACACCTCTTATGAGGATTTTGGCAACGGATCCTATAACAAGGGTATCGTGATCGCGATCCCGCAGGATTTCCTGACCGGGCAACCGAACAGGGGGGCTTACGGCACAACCTTGCGGACACGTGCGGGTGATGGCGGTGCCCGTTTGAACGTGGATGGTCGGCTTTATGATGTTGTGCGTGATGCGCATCAGGCTGATCTGTCGGACACATGGGGGCGGTTTTGGAGATGATGGGTATGGCGCGATTGGGACTACTGCTGGCAGCTTGTGCGCTGATGTCATGCGGCGACGCGCGGGACGGAGGACTAGGCGGTCAAGTGGCTGGATTGCTGTTGGGAGGTGGTGCCGAGACACCCGCGCCGCAGTCGCTGAACGTCCCCGAGGACGATTTGCTGAACAACCCCGGCACCTACATGCGGGTCAATGTCCGTGACCACAATCGTTGGGAGACGATGGTGAGAGCCGGGTCAAACGGCGCACGTACAACCTGGATTGATGGTCAAAGCGTCACCGTGACCGAGGAAAATGGCATCGTTGTCGCGACACGCGGTCTGCCTCGTGATATGATGGGCACAGAGGCCACGGCGACCTGGAATGCCATCCGCGCAGGGGGTGGAACGGTGCAAAGGCAGGTGGATTTCCTCGATGATCAGGATCAGATTTTGGCCAGAGTGTTGCAGTGCCGCATCGTTTCTGAGGGTTCAGACCCCGTTACACGGCTTCAAAGAACCTATCCTGCGTCACGATTTAAGGAAGAATGCAGCGGCGAAGGCCTCTCATTGACCAATATTTATTGGCTAAATCCGTCCGGGCGCATGATCCGGAGCCTTCAGGCAGTCTCACCTGATGCAGGATATCTTCAGATTGATGTTTTTTGAATTCCCAACAAACCTCTAGGAATTGGCCCAAAGGCCTGATTCAATAGGGTTATGTGGCCGGGTCACGCTTTGGCCTGCCCGCCCAGTGCATGAATGGAGTATGATATGCGCCTTACAACTACACTTGCCGTGGCAGCTGCACTTGCAGTGTCCGGCGTCGCCGCTAACGCAGGTGGCAACAATGACGCGATGATGGAAGCACCTGTTGTGATGGTCGAACCAGCACCAGCTGCTCCCACATCGTCAATCAGCCCAACATTTGTTGTGATTGGTGTTCTTGCAGCACTTTTGATCGCAGCAGCGGTCAGTGAATCTGACTAAGACATAGATCTTTGATCTTGAGCGAAAGGCAGGCCTTGGCCTGCCTTTTTGTGTCTTACCTGCGTGCCATCATCGCAAGGCGGATCAATGTACGTTCCATCAGCGCATCAGGTGGTGCGGTGTTGGCGGAGCGCAATTGCAGGTCCACGTCGGTCAGGGCTGTGAGGGCACGTTCCAGCCGGTCACGGCCCCAGCCGCCGGCCTGCCGCACGATCTTGTCCCGCCGTGGTCCGAATACCGGTGGGCGCAACCTACCGGCACCAGCAGCGGGTCCGCCCGGATCAGACGCAACAACATGCAAGCGCCGGAAATGGCGCATAGCACCAATGCACAACGTCACAGGGGCAACACCCTGTGCGGACAGGTTGCGCAGCAGCGGTCCCAGTTTATCAGCCTGACCAGTTGTCACGACGTCCAGAACGTCGTCCACGTCAACCTCGGCTGATTGCGGCGCATTGATCATCACGTCCTCAATCGAAAGCGGCGCCGGATCATCCAGCTTATATAGACTGACCTTCTCAAGCGTTTGGCGAAAGTCACCCGGTTCCAATGAATTCGCCAGCGCCAACAGCGCATCCATGACGTCGCGTTCTGGCTGTTTCAGGCCCGCACCCGCCAGTGCTTGTTCGATATCGGCTATCGAGGGGGGATCATCATAAAGACCAATCGCCACAGCATTTCCATGCCCCTCAACGGCTTTGCGCAAAGCAGATTTTGCGGTCAACTGTCCTGCGGTAATGATGATCTGTGCATCGCCCGCCTGCCAATCGACAAGGGCTGCCATGATCACCTTGGCCAGACCATCGGTGGCATCCTCAACAAAGGTGACGCGGTGCCCCGGAAAGAACCCCTGCGCCTTGATGGCATCGTTCAACAGGGCTGGGTCCTTGGGCAAATCAGCGGCATTGATCCGTGTCAGGCGCATCTCTTCCTCGCCCTGAGGGCCGACAAGTGCCTCGATCACATGCTGGCGTTTATCCGCAACACGCATCGGGTCTGCGCCAAAAATCAGTAAGGCCGCATGCGCAGGGTCAGGTTTGCGCAAATAGCTCAACGCGGCAGCGCCTGTCATCTTCATGCGGGATCGGCCAGATCAATGATCAACAATCGGCTGACGATGCGGTCCGCCAGCAGAATGGCCAGCCGTTCAAGAGAGTCGTCGCGGGTTGATTGTGTGGCGATGGTAGATCCAGTGGCAGAATAGCTAGTGAAACCTTCGACCTGACCGGCCCCAACCCGCGCCCCGCTTGTAACGTCGGTCAGTACCCAGTCGGCAGAGCCGGTGACGTTCAACCGTGCGGTGCCCCCCTCAGAGGTGATTGCCGCAGCGCGTTCGTTATATCGAATTGATGTCCGCAGCACATAACGGGGTGTCCCACTGAAACCCAGCCGCTCTTCCAGCCGCTCGTTCAGGCGATAACCGGCAACTGAATCGTCACTTTCAAAGCTGATCTGCTCTCGCATCCCATTTCCGGCACCATAGATTGGCGCAAAACCGCAGCCAGAGAGGGAGATAAAGCCCAACAACAGCGTGCGACGTGAGAAAGCGTCAGATGACAATGTTCACAATCCTGCCTGGCACAACGATCAGTTTCTTTGGGGTGGCCCCGTCAAGCGCATTTTGAACGACATCTAGCGCGAGCGCCATCTCCTCGACGACCTCTTTGCTGGCATCCGCTGCCACATTGATCTCGGCCCGGCGTTTTCCGTTGATCTGGATCGGCATCGTAACAACATCCTCAACCAGCATCGCCTCATCGGCCATGGGCCAAGCAGCGTTTGCAATCAGGCCCTCGGCGCCCAGCATTGCCCAGATTTCCTCGGATAAATGCGGGGTCATGGGTGACATCAGCTGGGCCAGAGCCCTGGCCGCCTGGCGCTTGACCCTGCCGCCGGCCTTGGACTTCGCCAACACGTTGGTAAAGGCGTAAAGCTTTGCAATTGCTGCGTTAAACCCGAAAGTTTCCACGCCCATGGTCACATCATGGATGGCCTTGTGCATCGCACGCAGCAGATCGTCGTCATCCGCGCCAGCGCCATCATCCATCGCCGCGATATCGGTCGCGACCCGGTACACACGGTTAAGGTGCTTATAGGTGGCCTCTGCGCCAGAGGCCGTCCACTCCACGTCTCGCTCTGGAGGGCTGTCGGACAGCACAAACCAACGGGCGGTGTCGGCACCGTATTTTGCAAGGATGTCGTCGGGGTCCACGACATTCTTTTTCGACTTGGACATCTTGGCCGACGGTACAATCTGCACCTCTGTGCCGTCAGCCAGCTTGCCGTCCGTCACATCCTCTGGCAGGTGATAGGTCGGGCGGCCTTTGGCATCAGTTGTCTGGTAAATCTCATGCGTCACCATGCCTTGCGTGAAGAGCGCTTTGAATGGCTCCTCAGTGCCTTGTGGCAGGTGGCCTGTCATATTCATCGCGCGGGCAAAGAAGCGGCTATAAAGCAGGTGCAAGATCGCATGCTCGATACCACCGATATACTGATCGACGTTCATCCAATAGGCAGCGTCATCAATGTTCGTGGGCGTGTCCGCATCGGGGGCGGTAAAGCGCGCAAAATACCACGATGAATCCACGAATGTGTCCATTGTGTCTGTTTCGCGCTGGGCAGGCTTGCCGCAAGACGGGCAGGCGCAATTGCGCCAGGTTGGGTGGCGGTCCAGAGGGTTGCCGGGGGTGTCAAAACTGACGTCATAGGGCAGTTCAACTGGCAGATTTTCTTTCTTTTCAGGCACCACGCCACAGTCATCACAATGGACTACAGGGATCGGGCAACCCCAATAGCGCTGACGGGACAGGCCCCAATCGCGCAGGCGGAACTTGGTTACGCCCTTACCAATGCCATTTGCTTCGCAAAGGGCGATAGCCGTTGCGATACCATCATCACTGGTCTGCTCGGTTTCACCTGCAAAGCCACGGATATAGATGACAGCCTCAGATTTGGGCGGCACGTAAGCATCGCCACCATCCTCAGGCAATGTGGTACCGTCGTCGTTGACGGGGGCGTAGGTACTGACAACCGGCAGCCCATACTTGCGTGCGAAATCAAGGTCGCGTTGGTCGTGCGCCGGGCAGCCGAAGATGGCACCTGTGCCATAATCCATCAGAATAAAATTCGCGATATAGACGGGCAGGTCGGGCTGGCCTTCCAGCGGATGCTTAACCGTCAGCCCGGTGTCATAACCCAGCTTGTCAGCCTTTTCGATCGCCTCAGCGGTGGTCCCACCCTTGCGGCATTCAGTGCAGAAAGCCGCGACTTTTTCATCCGTCGCTTCCAGTTCTTTTGCCAGCGGATGATCCGGCGAGATGCCAACAAAGGACGCGCCCAGCAACGTATCGGGCCGTGTTGTATAGACCTCGATCTCACCGCCATCGGTGCGCTGGAAGGCAAACTGCAAACCGCGTGATTTGCCGATCCAGTTGGCCTGCATCAGCTTGACCTTGGCAGGCCAGTCGTCGAGCGTATCAATCGCTGTCAGCAGCTCCTCGGAATAATCGCTGATCTTGAAGAACCATTGCACCAACTCGCGCCGCTCTACCTCGGCCCCCGAACGCCAACCCTTGCCGTCGATGACCTGTTCATTGGCCAGCACTGTCATATCCACCGGATCCCAGTTCACGACCGCCTTCTTGCGGTAGATCAATCCCTTGGACAAAAAGTCGATGAACAGCGCCTGCTGCTGGCCATAGTATTCGGGATCACAGGTCGCAAACTCGCGTGACCAGTCAATCGATAGGCCCAGCGGTTTCATCTGTGCCTTCATGTCGGCGATATTCTGGTAGGTCCAATCCTTGGGATGGCCACCAGAGGCCATTGCCGCGTTTTCCGCGGGCATCCCAAAGGCGTCCCAGCCCATTGGGTGCAGGATATTGTGGCCGGTCGCCAGCTTGTAGCGCGCGATCACGTCACCCATCGTGTAGTTGCGCACGTGGCCCATATGGATGCGACCCGAGGGATAGGGGAACATCTCAAGCACATAGTATTTGGGCTTGTCCGCGCTGCGAACAGCCTTGAAGGTCTGGGCGTCGGCCCATGCATCCTGCCATTTCGCCTCAACCGTGGCGGGGGTGTAGCTGGTCATTTGTCGTATCTTCCCAATTCGCGCGCCGCCTATGCGGGTTCGGCGACAGTCATAATGGGCGATGCATGGGAAGGCTATAGGGGCGCGTAAAAGAAGGCCCCAAAAAGAAAGAGCGGCCCCGAAGGACCGCTCTGACTTAGATGAAGTGCTGGTTTCGCTTAGAATGCGAAGGACAGCTCAACAGTTGTACCAACCTGGTACTCAGGACCACCAACTTCGTCGTCGCCCAATGTACCGGTACGGTCTGCATCTGCATAAGATACGAGCAGTTCAGCACCACCACCGAGGTCGTATGTTGCTGCGATGTACGCGTCTGTACCTTCGTCAGCGCTGTCGGATTCGTTGTACAGACCAGCAAGGATCGTCACACCGTTACCAACATCGTAAGACCCGTCGAGAGCTGTCTTGTTAACGCCTTGATCATAGTCGTAGTCCAGAGTAACAGCGATTGGGCCATTTTCTGGAGCATAAGCAACAGTCACACCGTAGTTATCTTCGTCGGAGTCAGCGTCGTCCTCAGATACGTAGTAAACAGTACCTGTGATGCCACCACCGAACGGATACGCAACCTGGATACCAGTGGAGTTCTCATCGGTTGTTTCTCTGCTTGCGTAAGCAACAGTGATGTCTGCACCACCAACGGAAGCACCAACAGAGATACCGAAGACTTCGCCTAGGTTGAAATCGCCGTTTTCATCGGTTGGATCATAATCCGCTGGGTCACCATCAGCAACACCAGAAGCAACAGCAATCGACTCTTCCTGGTAAGCAACGCCTACAGTGAACATGCCGAATGTACCGTTTACACCAACGGAGAGTTGGTCGACTTCGTCTGTGTAAACGTTTGTGCCACCCGCGATGTCGGTCATTTGACCGCCAGCATCCGTGATTGCATATGAGATCGATGCCTCTACGCCACCAACAGTCACGTCACCGCGAATTACGTTTTCGCCGTCTTGCGCAGAGAAATTATCAGCTTCCATGTCGCCAGCGCCGGACCAACGTGTCTCAGCAGCGAATGCTGTGTCGCCTACGTACAGGCCAGCATTTTCTGTTGTCAATGAAAGGACATAGCTGTCAGAAACAGTTGCTTGACCATTTGTTTCGTCAACGATGTCGAATTCAAATGAGGCGCCTGCTGTAACGCCATTGTCCAGTGTAGCGGACAGATCTACGTCAAGGTCGGCTTCCCAGTAGAAACCGTCATTGCTACCAGCAGAATTGTCGTTGTAACCGACTGATGCGTCGCCGCCGAAGCTTACGCCAGCGTGTCCATCAGCAGCAGCAGCGCCAGCAAATGCGACGATAGCCGTTGTTGTAAGAAGGATGCTTTTCATGGATATTTTCCCTCGTGTTATGCATTCCCAAGAATGCCAGTTAGCCTAGCATTGCGAACTTCCTGCGCCTTACGCTGCGGACACTCAAGTGAATTAGGGTTAAAATGACCGCGTTTGGCGAAAATGGTGCATCAATGACACACAAATTTTTCGAACATGACAGGCTGTCAATTTAAGACTATTTCATCCCGAAACCTACCGTGATCCTTATTTTTCGGAGCCTGCCATGTCCCTAGCCGAAATTCAGGCCCGTTGCGCTGCCGCTTGTGATAACGCGGGCCGCGATGTGGCCGAAATAAATCTTATTGCAGTTTCCAAAGTGCAACCCAACGAACGGGTTGAGGCGATTCTGGATGCGGGTCACCGCAGCTTTGGTGAGAACAAGGTGCAGGAGGCCGCAGGCAAATGGCCCGCTTTTCGTGAACGCTATGACGGGGTCAAGCTGCATCTGATCGGCCCATTGCAGACCAACAAGGTTAAACAGGCCATGCAGCTTGCCGATGCGATCCACACGGTAGACCGTACCAAACTTGCCAATGCCATTGCGCGCCACGCACAAGATATTGGGGCATGCCCCGATCTGTTCATTCAGGTGAACACAGGTGAGGAAGAACAAAAGGCAGGCGTGCTGCCGGGTGACGCAGATGCGTTTGTTGCCGAGGTGCGTGCGCTTGATCTGCCATTGAAGGGATTGATGTGCATCCCGCCGGTTGATGAAGAACCATCGTTGCATTTTGCCCTGTTGGCCAAGATTGCCGCTCGCAATGATCTGACGGGTCTGTCGATGGGAATGAGCAGTGACTTCGAAAGTGCCATCGCACTTGGTGCCACGCATATCCGTGTCGGCTCTGCCATTTTTGGTGAGCGTGTCTACGGGTGAGTGATGACTACAACCCACCGCGGGATCCGCTCAATATCCTGTATGATGATCACGAGGTCATTCTGGTCGATAAACCCAGTGGTCTGCTGTCTGTGCCGGGTAAGGGCGAACATCTGGCTGATTGCCTGATCGCGCGCGTGCAGGCGGCCTTTCCCATGGCCTTGCTGGTGCATCGGTTGGACCGGGATACGTCAGGCGTGATGATCTTTGCGCTGACACCCCATGCGCAACGCCACCTGGGGCTACAGTTTGAAAAGCGTCAGACGAAAAAAACCTATGTTGCGCGCGTCTGGGGCGAGATGACAGAGAAGACGGGGACCGTTGATCTGCCCTTGATAGTGGATTGGCCGAACCGCCCTAGACAGATGGTCGACCAGGCGAATGGCAAACAAGCGGTGACGGATTGGCGCGTGGTTCGCGCTAAGAATGGTGAAAGCCGGGTGCGCCTGATGCCCCGCACCGGACGGTCACACCAGCTGCGCGTGCATATGCTTGCGCTGGGTCATCCGATCCTGGGTGATCCGTTTTATGCAGAGGGTGCTGCGCGGGATTACCCGCGCCTGATGCTGCATTCTGAGACGTTGCAGTTTCGCCATCCCGATGGCGGGCAGGGTATGCGCATCACGGCAAAGTGTCCGTTTTAGCCTTCCAACGGCGGCAATGTTCTTTGCAGTTTTGCGCGCAGATGTTCATGCTGACTGGGTAGCTTGAGCGTCTGACCAAGGTTGGCTGTGCCTTCATCACGATCAAAGCCGGGTTCATTGGTCGCGACTTCAAACAACACGCCGCCAGGTGCGCGGAAATAGATGGCGTAGAAGTAGCCACGGTCAATCACTGGCGTCACCTGATAACCAGTATCGAGCAATGCCTCGCGCACCTCCAACTGGCGCGCACGGGTTTCGACTGCAAAGGCGATGTGATGGACAGAGCCCGCGCCTTGTGTGGCACTTGCGGCACCGGCATGCGTTGCGACATCAATCATGTTCGCGTCATTGCCACCGGGCACGATGAAGCGCGTGACATTGCCTTGGGTGTCCAGTTTTTCGTACCCCATGAAGCCTAGCAGTTCGGCGCTGGCGTCAGGGTCGCGCAGGCGCATGTCGGCAGAATGAAAACCGTGGATGCCCATCTCTGCGCCCACGCCGTTGCCGGTCCATGGTGTGCGGTTGTCGTCGCTTTCGACCAAAGCAAACTGGTCGCCGTCGGGGCCATCAAACAGTACACGTTTTTCACCGAAACGGATGTCTTGGGCGATGCCGTTCACGGTGAAGGCGGCCAAGCGGTCGTGCCAGGCCTGTGACGATCCGGTTGGAATGCTGAATGCTGTTCGGCCAACCTCACCTATACCTTTTTCACCGCGTTTGGCATTGGGGAACGGAAAATAGGTCATGACGGTGCCGGGTGTGCCTGCCGCATCGCCATAGTAAAGGTGATAGACATCGGGCGCGTCAAAGTTCACGGTTTTCTTGATGCGGCGCAGGCCAAGTACATTGGTGAAGAATGCGTTGTTCTCGCGGGCGTCACTGGCCAGAGATGTGACGTGGTGCAGGCCCTGAATTTGTTTGAGCACGGCTCTCTCCTATTCGTTAACTGAATAGATAGACCAAACCGCGCCGCACGTAATGATGACAGGCGCACTCAAATAGTGCGCCTGCGCACATGATGTTATTCTGCGGCCCAGCCCGAGACCGCTTTGACTTCGAGGAATTCTTCAATGCCCCACACGCCGCCTTCGCGGGCGCGGCCTGACATCTTGACACCACCAAAGGGTGATCCGGCTGCGCGATCCTGCCCGTTCATCTCAACCATGCCCGCGCGCAGGGCCATGGCCATGCGATTACGCCGCGCGCCATCCTGGCTCTGGACGTAGTTCGTCAGGCCGTAGGGTGTGTCATTGGCGATGGCGATCGCCTCTGCTTCATCCTCAAACGGGATGATCGACAGGACCGGGCCAAAAATCTCCTCACGCGCGATGCGCATGTCGTTGTTGACATCAGCAAAGACAGTTGGCCGCACATAGAACCCGCGGTTCATACCTTCCGGCAGGCCGGGGCCACCCGCAACAAGGCGTGCGCCTTCGTTGATGCCAACCTCGATCATGTCCTGTATCTTGTCCCATTGCGTTTTGTTCACGACCGGGCCGATATGGCGACCGGGTTCAGATGCGGGGCCAACCCCGATCTTACCTGCAATCTCGGCTGCGGCTTCGACAGTCTGGTCATAGATCGACCGCTCCACCAGCATACGGGTGGGGGCGTTGCAGGATTGTCCGGAGTTGTTCATGCAGTGGATCACACCACGCTTGACTGCCTTCTCGTCAGCATCCGCAAAGATCACATTGGCCCCTTTGCCACCTAACTCAAGTGTCACTCGCTTGAGCGTTTCTGCCGCCGCCAGTGAGATGGCCTTGCCCGCGCGGGTTGAGCCTGTGAAGCTGATCATCGCCACATCCTCGTGGTGCGACAACTGGCTGCCGACACCCATGCCATCACCATTTACGAGGTTAAAAACGCCCGGCGGCACACCAGCATCATGCACAAACTCTGCAAAAAGCAGTGAGGACAGCGGTGCCTCTTCCGATGGCTTCAGCACCATCGTACAGCCGGCCAGCAAAGCCGGGATCACCTTGAGCGTGACCTGGTTCATTGGCCAGTTCCACGGCGTAATCAGACCGACCACGCCAATCGGTTCCACCGCGATCCGGTCATTGGGAGCATGCGGGCCGAGTGGGCGGACCCACTCGATTTCTTTGAAAGCCTCCAATGCGTTTTCCAGATGCCACGGCAGGCAGGGGGCTTGGCTGCTTCGGGCCATGTCGATGGGCGCACCCATCTCGATGCTGATGGCTTGGGCCATTTCCTCAATCCGGGCCTCGTATTGCGCAAGGATAGCTTTCACATATTCGGCGCGCTTGGCCGGATCGGTTGCTGCCCAAGCAGGGAAAGCCCGCGTCGCAGCAGCAACAGCCGCGTCCGTGTCCGCCTGATCGCCGAGTGAGATAACTGCACAGACATCTTCAGTCGATGGATCAATAACGTTGTGGTCGCGGGCCTTTGCGGGTGGGACCCATGCGCCGTTGATGTAAAAGTCGCGGTGCGTGATCATCGCTTGCCTCCTGATTTATGCTTCGCGTTGTTTTTGCAGCCTGTGTTGGTCAGTTCAACCAGCGGTGGCGCTCGCCCTAAGTCGTATCTATATACTATTCATGCAATTCTAGAGAGGATCATAACCATGTCGCTGCGTATTAACGACATTATCCCCGATTTAACTGTCGAAACCGACCAGGGCACGTTTTCGCTGCATGACTGGATCGGCGATAGCTGGGCGATATTGTTTTCGCACCCCAAGGATTTCACGCCTGTTTGTACGACAGAATTTGGTGCTGTTGCCCAACTGGCTGATGAATGGGCAAAGCGCGGGACCAAGGTGATTGGTGTCAGTGTTGATGGCGTTGAAGACCACAAGAAGTGGAAGGGCGATATTGAAACCGTTGGCGGTGCCCCCGCGGGTTTCCCGATCATTGCTGACGCTGGTTTGGAGGTGTCCAAGGCATTCGATATGCTCCCGGCAGAGGCCTATCTGCCCGATGGGCGCACGCCCGCCGATAGCGCGACCGTACGTTCGGTTTTTATCATTGGGCCCGACAAGCAGCTCAGGCTGTCCATGACCTATCCCATGACCGTTGGTCGCAACTTTGCCGAAGTTCTACGCGCGCTGGATGGATTGCAAACATCGACGGGGCGCGGCGTTGCGACACCTGCCAACTGGAACGTGGGCGAAGATGTGATCATTCCCGCAACGGTCAGCGATGAAGACGCCAAGGCGAAGTTTGGCGACTTCACCAAGGTGCTGCCATATCTGCGGACAACGCAGTTGAAAGACTGACCGGATTGATTGTGCAGGCCTGTCGAGAGTGACGGGCCTGCGACATGTGCGAACGACTGGTCCTGCATTTTGGGCCCGCACTATTCAACGCTACGAGAGGGTCTCGATCTATTCCTATGAGCAGTTCCGCCATCCCTTTGATCAGCGTCGTTATTCCCACTTTCCACGATTGGGACAGGCTGGCACTTTGCCTTCGGGCATTGTCGCGCCAGTCACTCAGCCAAGACGCATTTGAAGTGATAGTCGCAAACAATGCACCGGACGATCTGCCACCGGACACCCTTGATGTTGCCGCCAACACGCGCATCATTGCTGCGCCCGAACGTGGGTCCTACGCTGCCCGTAATGCGGCACTGAAAGAGGCTCGCGCCGCCCTGATTGCATTTACAGATTCAGACTGCATCCCGGATGAAAACTGGCTGTCAAATGCGGCGACCTTCATGGATGAGTGGCAGGATGTTGGTGTTGTCGCAGGCGCAATTAATCTGTTCTGGAAGGATGAGCGACCGACAGCAGTTGAGCTTTGCGACAGCGTATTTTTCTTGCAGCAGGAACGATATGTCGCCGACGGTTTCGGGGCGACGGCAAATGTGGTCACCCGGAGATCCGTCATCAATGACGTTGGTGAATTTGATGCATCACTTATGTCGGGCGGCGATAAGGAATGGACGATGCACGCCGTCAGCGCGGGTCATGCACTGGAGTACGGGTCAGATATCAAGGTCCAGCATCCGGCCCGATCCAACCTATTATCAATCCTGAAGAAGTCCCGCCGTCTTGCGGGGGGGAGTGATCGCCAAGAAAAAGGCCGCTGGCAAGCGGTTCGTGATCCCGCAGCTTGACCGCCTTATCCCCTCGGTTCGTGTGGCGCGTAAGATTTATCAACGCGAGGGGATTGGTCTGTGGGACGGGATACGCGTGTGGTGTGTCTTTTATGTGATCCGCATAGCGATCTTGTTTGAGCAAGTCCGGCTGCTCTTGCCCTGGACCAAGTATCAAACCTGATTTCACAAACGGGTCCCGCGCTGTGACGGGACCCACTCGAAAACAATTGTCGCTTAGAAACGATAACTAACCGCGATCCCAGCATAGGGCAGAACCGGCAGGTCGGACAGGTCATCATTCAGAGCGTCAATTTCATCCTGAACGGCAGAGTCTGTACTGTCCGAGCTGGCTTCCAATGAAGAGATGACGATGCCGATATCGCCAGAGAATGACCACCCCGGCGCGAATTCTCTATTGAAACCGGTTGTGATGAGCGGTGCAATGTCGTTCTTCAGCGCGATTTCGCCTTCGAAATTTTCGGGCCCCACAAAGTCACCCAAGATTTCGGTGTTTGACAGCAGCAACCCGCCTGACACCCGCCAGGCACTGCTGAGCGGATAGTAATCAGCAAAGACTGCCCCGCCGCCAAGCGTTACCTCCCCATTGACTTCGTAGTCTTCAAAATCGAACGTATCGCTCTCGTTGATCCCGCCCATAATCATGCCGCGCACGCCCAAATTGGGTGCCGCGCGATACTCGCCGTGCAGGGAGGGGCCGAAGGTCGTGATACCTGCGCCGACCGACGTTTCGCCGACATCCTGCGCACAAAGTACTGATCCTGTGATTGTGAGGGCTGATGCAGCCAATAACATTCTGAGTTTCATGTTGTCGTCCTCTTGATGGTGATATGGGTCGATACAATGCAATCGTTAAATACTTGATGCCAACCTCGTAGGTTGCTGCCCCCCATGGCCGCAGAGTTGGGTGTTTGTTAGCCATTTTACGGACAAAAAAACACCCGATCAAACTGACCGGGTGTCTAAGCTGTGTAAAAATAAGGGGGCGGTTTACTCTGCCGCTTCCTCTTTTGTGATCTCTTCGCCGGTTTCCTGATCAACCATCTTCATGGCTAGGCGGACCTTGCCGCGATCATCAAAGCCAAGCAGCTTGACCCAAACTTCCTGACCTTCCTTAAGGACATCAGATGGGTGGTTCAGACGACGGTTTTCGATCTGGGAAACATGCACCAGACCATCGCGCTTGCCAAAGAAGTTCACGAATGCGCCGAAGTCGACAACCTTCACGACTGTGCCTTTGTAGATCATACCTTCTTCCGGCTCTGCCACGATCGAGTGGATCATGTCATAGGCGCGCTTGATCGCCTCGGCGTCGTTGGATGCCAGCTTGATCACGCCGTCATCATTGATGTCGACCTTGGCACCGGATGTTTCCACGATTTCGCGGATGACCTTACCGCCGGAACCGATGACTTCACGGATCTTGTCGGTCGGGATCTGCATCGTCTCAATCTTGGGGGCGTGCACAGAGAATTCTTGCGCGCCGGTCAGGGCTTTGGCCATTTCACCAAGGATATGCAGACGGCCGGCTTTCGCTTGGGCGAGCGCCTTTGACATGATCTCTGGCGTGATACCAGCGATCTTGATGTCCATCTGCAAGGATGTGATGCCGTTCTCGGTACCTGCGACCTTAAAGTCCATGTCGCCAAGGTGGTCTTCGTCGCCCAGAATGTCGGACAGAATGGCGTACTCGCCATCGTCTTCCATGACCAGTCCCATGGCCACGCCAGCAACTGGCGCCTTCAGAGGGACGCCGGCGTCCATCATGGACAGCGACCCGCCGCAAACAGATGCCATTGAGGACGAACCGTTTGATTCAGTGATCTCTGACACCAGACGGATCGTGTACGGGAAATCGGTAGCGGCAGGCAGAACCGCCTGCAATGCGCGCCATGCCAGTTTGCCGTGACCAATCTCGCGACGGCCCGGGCCAGCGACACGACCGACTTCACCAACCGAGTAGGGTGGGAAGTTGTAGTGCAGCATGAAGTTGGACTTATACATGCCGGTCAGCGCATCGATCATCTGCTCGTCGTCGCCGGTGCCCAGCGTGGTCACAACCAGACCTTGGGTTTCGCCACGTGTGAACAAGGCAGAACCGTGGGTCCGTGGCAAAATACCAGTCTCAGACACAATAGGCCGTATAGTGTCGAGGGCGCGGCCATCGATACGTTTGCCGTTCTTGACGACATCGCCACGAAGTACGCTAGATTCCAGCTTTTTCAGGGCTGCACCAAGGTTGCCATCTTCCTGCTGCTCTTCGGTCAGCGCGTCGATGATTTCCTGCTTGGCGGCAGCAACAGCGGCGGTGCGCTCTTGCTTGTCTGTGATCGCGTAAGCGGCGCGCATCTTGTCTTCGCCGGCGGCGTTAACAGTGGCTGACAGCTCTGAGTAATCCTCAGGCTGGAAGTCGAACGGCTCTTTCGCGCAATCTTCGGCCAGATCAATGATCAGGTCGATGACAGGCTGAATCTGCTCATGCGCGAATGTCACCGCACCCAGCATTTCGTCTTCTGTCAGCTCGTAAGCTTCGGATTCAACCATCATCACGGCGTCTTTGGTGCCGGCGACGACGAGGTCCAGACGCTGCTCTGGGTTCAGACGCAGGTTGTGCATATCGTCGATTTCTGGGTTCAGAATGTATTCACCATCCTCAAAGCCCACGCGACACGCAGCAATCGGGCCGCGGAATGGCGCGCCAGAAATGGTGAGCGCGGCAGAGGCGGCGATCATCGCAACCATATCGGGATCGTTGACCATGTCGTGTGACAGCACGGTGCACATCACCAAAACTTCGTTTTTGAAGCCGGGGACGAACAGCGGGCGGATAGGGCGGTCGATCAAGCGGGCAGTGAGCGTCTCTTTTTCGGTGGGACGCGCCTCGCGCTTAAAAAAGCCGCCAGGCACTTTACCGGCGGCATAGTATTTCTCTTGGTAGTGGACGGTCAGCGGGAAAAAGTCCTGCCCCGGCTTTTGCTTACGTGCATAAGTCACGTTCGCCATAACGCTGGTTTCACCCAGTGTCGCGATGACAGAGCCATCGGCTTGGCGGGCAACCTTGCCCGTTTCCAGTGTTAGCGTTTCTTCGCCCCACTGAATTGATTTCTTCACTTCATTAAACATGATGTTTTCCTAGTTGGCCTCACTGGGCCTTTTTGCGTAGGGGGCGTATTCCCCCTCATCCCCATATCTTGCTATGGCGCTGGGATGCGGGCGCCTGCTTCTCAAGATTTGCGGGGCTTAGCGGGTTTTGGACGGTTTGGGAAGGGGTTGCTCTTGTTAGGTAACTTCCTGACAGTGATTGAAAGTCGCGCCGATGATTCATCTTATTCAAGCCAAATTGTGAACAAATTGTTTCAGCAGAACACTCCTGAGCGCTTTCGCAGGCACAGATTTCGCGTAGTTGATCGAAATTATGTCTATTGTTAGCAAATTCAGAACAACAGTCCGGATAACCACATGAAACCCATTTTGACCCTAAGCATCGTCTATGTCTTTGTGATGTCGACACCCGCCATGGCATATATTGACCCGGTGACGGGCAGCTTCCTGTTGCAAGCGATCATCGGTGGCTTTGCGACTGCACTGGTTGCCATTCGCCGCGTAAGAGAAAAGCTCCTGAGTTTTCTTGGTATCCGAAAAGCGGAAACCGATGAATCTGGGGTGTCTGAGGACAAGTCAGAATCATGAAAACTCCAGAGCGGGACCCCGGATCGTTTCGGGATCCGTCAGGGTATGTCTTTACGGAAGGTAACCGTATCCTGCGGGCTGTCATGGCCCCGGCGGAAGAAACTTTTGGTGAAATTTATCGCAGTGGCCTTTTGCAGGAGCTTGCAGATAAGAAGTTGATGATCGACTGCCTGCGCATTGATGCAGACGCAGACACGCTGTCACAGTACAAAGGGGCACGCGGCGATACGGCTGTCGCACTCTATGAACACCCCCGCGTGCCAATGCTGAGCTACCCCTATGAGTGGTGTTTTTCCCAACTGAAAGACGCAGCCATTGCGCATTTGGATTTGCAGCTTGTCGCGCTTGAAAAGGGATACGAACTGTCCGACGCGACAGCATATAACATGCAATTCATCGACGGCCGCCCGGTGCATATTGATGCGATGTCACTTCGCCCCTACGTCGATGGCGTTCACTGGTCGGGATACAACCAATTTTGCCGCCAGTTCCTGTTACCCCTTTTGTTAGAAGCATGGGCCGGTGTCGCGTTTCAGGGCATTTATCGAGGGTCCCTCGACGGTATTTCGTTTGAAGATGCCCTGGCCATTCTGCCGCGGCGGAAAATTTTCACCTCGGCCAGCGGTATCATGCACGTCTATCTGCATGGTCGCGCGGTCCTTGCAAAGTCATCAAAGGCGGAGAAGCAGGTCAATCTGGACCAGAAACTGCCCAAGGCGCGTTATGTGGCTATGGTTCAACAGCTGCGCGACTTTATCAGCGGACTTGAATCTGCCAAGCGACCCTCAAGTTATTGGAATACCTACGATACCATCAACAGCTATTCTGAACCAATGCGTGATACCAAGCTGCAATTCGTCAAGGATTGGGCAGCAAAGGCGGAACCAAACCTCATCTGGGACATCGGTGGAAATACTGGTGACTTTTCAATGGCGGCCATTGAGGGCGGGGCCGGGGCGTCCGTTGTTCTTGATGGTGATCTTGATTCATTGGAGCGCGCCTACAGGTTGCGTGTCAGGAAGGGCGAAAAACTGCTCCCGATGCTGATGAACTTGGTCGATCCGACGCCAAACATGGGTTGGCGGCAAGTCGAGCGGAAGGGTTTGATTGAACGGGCCGGTGCTGACGGTGTGATCGCCCTGGCGGTGATCCATCACATGTGTATCGGTGGCAATCTGCCACTGGCCGAAGCGCTGCGCTGGCTGCTTTCGCTCGCGCCGACCGGCGTTATCGAATTTGTTCCAAAAGGCGACCCAATGGTCGATCAGTTGTTGACCGTGCGGGATGATATTTTTCATGACTATGAAGAAGCTGTTTTTCTGAAAACGATCGCTGAAAAGCACGAAATATCCGCAGAGCACAAGTTTGCTGAAAACGGTCGACTATTGGTTGGGTACAAAGTGAAATGATAGCTCTACGTCTACGTATGATGGCTCTGATCGCCTTGTGTTGGGCTGCTTTGTTGCCGCATTTGTCCGCACTGAACTATGGCCTTGTGTCGTTTGAGATGTTTGTTGGGGTCGCTTTGTCGGTGCTGGTCGGAGGGCTGCTTGCCCTGATTGGGTCCAGCCGCCTGAGTTTTGGTGTTATCCTGGGGGGCCTGATCTATTTTGTCTTGGATGCCTATTTGTTGGAGGACAAGGCTGTGGCTAGCGTCGCTTGCGTCTGGTGCGTGTTGCTCATGCCGCTGCTGCTGAAGCTCGCGCCCAATGGAATCCCGCTTGCGGCTTCCATTTTTGGCTTCATTTTCGGTCTCCAAGCCTTTTTCTCACCTGCAACACCAGTGTTTGCGATCCGGGCTGCGGAGGCCGCGGTCGACGGACCAAAACCGGATTTTGCATATTTACACATTGTTTTGGACGAGCAGATGTCGCCGATTGCACCGGTTCCGGGGCTGACGCCAATCCCTGCCGCAGACACAGTTTTGGCAACCTATCGCGAAAACGGCTTCAAGACCTACGCGCATGCAGACTCAATCTGGCCGATGACATTCATTGCTCTGACAGCGATGTTTGGATTGACGGATCACCTCGACAATTTCACCGAAGACCCTGACCGTATCACTCACAATTTCTCTGTTGCAGACAATGCCTTGGTCCGGCGACTGGCGGCTGGCGGCTTCTCAACGACAATCATAGAAAGTGACTACATCGGGTTGTGTGGAGATAACCCTACTGTCACCTGCCAGACATACGGTTCCAGAGCCAATGCCGCCATTTATGATGAATTCGATCTATCTCTATGGGATCGATTAGATCTTATGTTTGTGAATTTGCATGAAGGGCATGCTCGACGAGGTTTTGACGTGCTCGCCTATCGCAGCGTTCTTGATGCTGTGACACGGTTGCGCGGGTATGATCGGCCGGTAACGCGCGGTCCATTCGTGATGACCATGACCGGCATGAACATCTTGGATAGTCTCGCGGCCGGTGCTCCAAGCCTTGAACCGGGCGATGCGCTGATCGCGCATGTTATCGCACCGCATTATCCGTACGTCTTTGACCGCGAATGCAATTTCTTGAATTTGGATGACTGGCGTAACCCCGTCAGGTATGAGCTGGAGCCAAATGCTGCCCGTTCGTACGTTGCGTTTTGGGAGCAGTCGATCTGTGTACATAAAAAGATCGAAGCGATCCTCGCCGCAGTCGAAGACCGCGACGATATCGTGATCATGATCCACGGAGACCACGGCGCGCGCGTGCTGTCACATAGGCCAGAGAGGACGCGGAATGATTTGCAAGCCACGTTCCTTGCCGTCAAAGGGCCCGGCATCGCGCCCGAAATGCTGATGGATACCGTCAATCTTCAAACGACCTTTGCCGCAGAGTTTGAAGCGATTTTTGGGTCTGATTGAACAGCTAAAGTGCCTAGTCAGATTCTGATAGCGAGCGTCATACATACCCCGCCCGTGATCTGACGGCGGGGCCGCAGGGCCTCTGCGCCCCCCTTGATGATTTCAGGTATACGGTTGGCACTTTCGAGTTTGCGCCATTTGGTCTGTACTGACATCATCGGCCTGAACGCCATAGCGCAGCCAATTCTGCGGTTGAAGCAGCCTTTGGTTTTTCCTGTGCCATGTCTGGCGGTAGCGAAAGTGCTCTCTGTCGGGTTGGTGGTGCGAATGTGCTTCCAATGCTCGGCTGGGAAATCATAGAAAGACAGCAAGGCGTCTCGATCCTTGATTAACTTGCCGGCTGCCTTATCGTATCTCACGCTGTAGGTTGTGACAAAGAAGTCAAAAGCGGCCTCCGCATCCACGCGCATTTTGGCCTGCCATATATCGTGCAGATGGCTCTTTGCTTTGGCCTGGGCCGAATTTGGCATGACGTTCAGAACATTGCCGGTTTACGCCTTTACCAGAGCGGCCGCAGTGACGAAGGCGATATAGCTCGCCGCGTCACAGGTCGGGCTGCGGGTGCCGCCGGCACCAAAGGCGACCTGATCTACCCTCTCGATTATTCATTAATTCTTGAGAATTCCCACGCGGCCTCCACGCCAGCCTTGCTATCCATGAAAATCACTTCTCCTAACGCACAAACAAGTGCTTTGTGGTTACGGCTAACAAAGACCCGTAGGAGGGCAGTGCGGGCGCAATCGAATTCTGACAGCAATGCCAAATCTACGCTATACGATCGCAGTAACTTCCAATGTACGTCCCACCAAACGCAAGGGCCTCTTGTCGTGACCAATACGCTTTACGATGCACTCCTCGCACCCCACGCCAACAACGCGGCAGTCTTCCTGACCTGCGATGACGGGTCACAGGTGAGCTATGCCGAGTTTGTCGGTCGGGTGGCGCAGCTTGCCCACGTATTGACGCGCGCCGGGGTAAAACCGGGCGACAGGGTTGTGGTGCAGGCACCCAAATTGACCGACGCAGTAGCGCTTTATGGCGCGACCGTCCAAACCGGGGCGGTCTACCTGCCGCTCAACACAGCCTATACCCAAAGCGAGCTCCGCTATTTTATTGCGGATGCAACACCCACTTTGGTTGTCTGCGATGCAGCGAACGAGGCGGAGGTTTCAGAAATCTGCCCAGGCGGCACGCAGGTCATGACCCTTGCTAAGGATGGTGGCGGGTCATTGCCCGTGCTGGCAAATGACAAACCGACCAGGTTTGAAACCACGGCACGCGGTCCGGATGATCTTGCCGGGTTGCTCTATACGTCAGGAACCACCGGACGCTCCAAAGGGGCGATGATGTCCCACAAGAACCTGCTGTCGAATGCCCAGACCCTTACAGATATGTGGCGGATCACCTCACAGGACAGGCTGATCCATGCGTTACCAATCTTTCACACGCACGGCCTGTTTGTGGCGCTGAACACAGCGCTTCTGGCGGGGGCGGAAGTGCGGTTCATGACTGGATTCGACATCGACAAGATAATTGCCGAAATCCCTGCTTCTACACTGCTCATGGGCGTGCCGACCTTTTACACGCGCCTGTTGGATGATGTGCGACTGAACCGCATGTTAACCAAGAACATGCGTTTGTTCATATCTGGATCTGCCCCACTATTGGCTGAAACTCATACAGCATTTGAAGATCGCACCGGCCACCGCATCCTGGAGCGTTATGGCATGACCGAAACCAACATGATTACCTCAAACCCCTATGATGGCGCGCGATTGGCAGGGACTGTCGGCTATGCGTTGCCCGGCACCGAGGTCGTGATCACTGCCAATGACAAACCCATCGCCGCGGGTGAGATTGGCATGATCGAAGTCCGCGGTGACAACGTGTTTCAAGGGTATTGGAAGATGCCGGAAAAGACAGCGGAGGAGCTGCGCGAAAACGGGTTCTTCATCACCGGCGATCTGGGTGTCAAAGAGGCGGATGGGCGGATTTCCATCGTTGGTCGGCAAAAAGACCTGATCATTTCGGGCGGCTACAACATCTACCCCAAGGAAATCGAAGATGTGATCAACGCCATCGACGGTGTTCTGGAAAGCGCCGTCTTCGGCGTGTCACATGCGGATTTCGGCGAAAGTGTCATGGCGGCAGTTGTTCTCGAAGATCCAAAGATTTCAACGGAGGATTTTGCGGCAACCGTTACATCCAAACTCGCGCCGTTCAAGCATCCAAGGCGATACATCGTTATGCAAGCGCTGCCCCGCAATGCGATGGGCAAGGTACAAAAGAACGTATTGCGCGAGGCCTATGCGACGTAGGCGTGAATGATCAAGGATCGGCAACGATCGGCGCTTGATTTCGTGGGGGAAGGGTTTTCAGGTCATTCCATACAAGGCGAAGCTAACTACACAGCAAGCTGCTGACATTCTGAATGTCTCCCGAAGCATCCGCGACAGTGAGGGATCTGGGCTGTACGGACTCGTGTAGGTGATCAGAAAGGTGGATCTTTAAATTACATGGCCTCTAACACTATGAAACACATGCGAAATAATTGATTTACTGGTGCCGCTGATAGGACTCGAACCTACGACCCCATCATTACGAATGACGTGCTCTACCAGCTGAGCTACAGCGGCATCCGGCTGTCTGATAGCACTGGCAAAAAACCCGCGAAAGGCCTATTTTTCCTCTACCTCTTCCACTACGTCGGCATCTTCCACGATCTTGGCCTCAGGTAACGCCACCTCTGCGGTTCGCCCCACGATCATGGGCAGCATTTCGGTGCCCGCAGGCATCGCCACCTCACTTGCCGGGGGTGCCTTCCATGATAGCGTGTCGAATGATCCGCAATTTTTGCAGGTCGCCGCCCAACTTGGGTGGATGTGCTGGCAATTCTCGCAAATCCATTGCGGGCCGCGCGAGGCGGTCAGCGCTTTGGTGAGCCATCCGCGCACAACCGCATCATCTGCACCCTCACCACGTTCGATGGCCGCCATCAACGTCAGATTCCGGGCGGTTGGGTCGGTTTCGGCCAGGTCGCCCAGCGCACGCTTGGCGGCCGGGAAATCCTCTGCCGCGATTTGCAACTCTGCCATGAGCATCTTGGTCTCTGCGTGGTCGCCCGTTGATTTGGTCAGTGTACCAAATCGCTTTATCCGCTCCTGAGCACTTTCATCGGGGGCTATTTCCGCAAAAGCAGCGGCAATATCAGGATGTGGGCGCGCGTTCCAGGTCTTGGTCAACACCCGCGTGGCGTAGCGGGCATTACCCTCACCGATATATCCGCGTGCTGCCATGACGGCTGCCGGGATCAAATCAGGTGATAGGCGGTTAGCCTCGATCGCTGCTTCCCGCGCTTCAATAGCCTGGCCATCATCAAGGATGTCGCGGGCTTCTGATAGGGCCAGCACGGCGTCCCGGCGTTTATGCACATCGCGTGGCAAGTTGCCTGACTTCAGCTTAGCACCCAGCGTCTTGCGCGCACCGGACCAGTCAGAGGCATCAGCCTGCAGGCGCAGCAGAACGTCCTGCGTTTCTTCGTGCTTGGGTTTAAGCGCAAAGGCCTTTTCCGCAAGCTTCATGGCTGTGTCGGTATCACCATCCGCCAGTTTTTGCTTCATGATCCCACGCACGCCGACAAACCGCGTTTTGTCGTCTGCTAACAGCTTCTTATAGGTATCCTCAGCGGTCTTGCGATCACCTGTCATTTCAGCTGCCTGCGCTGTCAGAAGGTTCGTCAACTGCGGCTGTTGCAGATATTTGTCCGCACGCGCGGCCTTGGCCATCGCGAGGTGACCCTCGCCCGAGGCCAGCGCCATCATTCCTTCGGACAGGGCTTCATATCCCTTACGTTCGCGGTTGCGGTCGAAATAGCGCGAGATCGCGGTTTCATCCCCATTGAGAAACTTGAACGTCGCCACACAGAGTGCCAGCAACTTCAGGCCCAGCCAAACGGCCACGACCAGTACCACAAGGCCAAAGACCATCTCTATCGGGCTCAGGGTGAATTCCTGCCCGGCGGCATCGACGGTCATCCCGCCGTCGACTTCCATCAGCTGTGTGCCGCCATAAGTCAGCGCGGTGACCGCTGCGACAAACGCCAGAATTTTTATCAAAGACCAAAGCATAACAGGCGCCTTCAGTTATCAGAAAGGGAGGTAGAGAGCACTTCAACAGCAGCAGTCGCATCAGCGCGGGCCTCGGCCAGCGCCAGCCAATCGGACATTTCAGCGCGGGCCACTTCAGGCAAGCCGCTGATTTCGGCCAGTGCATCCGACAGACGGCCAACGCGCAAAGCCGCCTCTGCCCGCGAAAGGGTCGCGTCGGCGCTGTCGCCCTCTTGCGGCGTGGTCGAGCGCACGTCAAACTGATTGCGGATAAACGCCCCAATACCGCCAGCCTCTTCACCAGCGACGCCTTCGCTACGCGCGGTCGCAAGGGCGGCACGGGCCATGTCGGGGAACTGGTCTTGCAATCCTGCCAAGGTTGGCACGCCATCTTGCACAGCGACTAGGGCCGTGGGCACAGCTTCACCAGTGGCCGCCTCAAGATCACCCAAAGCAGCACCAATTGGCGCACCGCTTTCCAGTGCCGTTTGGACGCGGGCAAGCGCCGCACGTGCAGCCGCATTGCGCGCAGCCGTAGCGGCATTCTGTTCGATGGAGGCCGCCGCAGCGCGGGCCTCTGCCAATTCCGTTTGAGCAGCGCCCGTCATTTCAGCGATTTGGGCGCGCAATGCATCCATTTCGGCCTGCACCTGGGAGGTATCGACAGAGACAGCACCACCGATGGCGGCTGGACGATCCTCAAGCATTGCCACACGAGCGGTGACATCTGCCAAAGATGCGTTCAACGCGGCTTGCGCCGTTTCGATAACAGACAGATCAACCGTTGGCGGGTTCGCAACGCGCTCTTCAAGCGCCGCAATCGCATTGGCTTGCGTCGCCACCTGATTGGCAAGCGTGTTGTCTGGTTGCGGGGCCGTATACTTGGCAACGGCAAATCCGATCACACCAGCAAGCAAACCGCCCAAGGCCAGTGGCAAGAAACCTGCGCCCCCAGACCCGGACTGCGCGGTTGCAGGGATCGGCGCAGGTTCATCTGCTTTGGCAATTGGTTCCTGCCGCGCCTCCACAGCAATTTCGGTGACATTCTGCGGCACTTCCGCTGGCGCCGCCTTCACATCGCTGTGCACCTCGGCAGGAATCGCATCAACCAACGATGCGGCCACGTCCGATTCGGACAAGACCTTGGGTTCATTTCCCGTTTTCTTAGGCGCTTTACTGCCCTTGGCTGGCTGTTTTGCCACGTTGTTCCACCCTTTTCACGTGCTCACCCGAAAACTGTCCGGGCGATACAACACACTAGCCGCCCAATATCGGACCCTCAAGCGGCTGACCTGCGCTAGGTTGACGCCATCGCAGCCTTGAGCGCTGTCAATGTGACATCCAACATAGCCTCTCCATCGGGTCGGTTCGCCAGAAAAACACTGGTGGCCAATGATGGTTCCACAGCGTCTTGCACAGCCAGGCTGATCATCGGAGCATATACTTGTGCCTGATATGGTCCTTGTTCACCGAAAATCACCCCCGTACGAGAAGAAAACAATGGGACAATGACCGGAGATTTCCCCGCAAGCGCTGCTTTTGCCTCATCGTTCAGTGTTTGCGCCTGTTGGTCATAGGCAATGACATCCGCGCAAGCGATCCCCACAGACCGAAGCCGCGCGCCAACATCTCCGCGTGTATGTAGGCCGCGAATATGGGCGAGCCTGCCCGGCGGGTTGTCAGCAATGATATCAGCAATCAATCCTTCCGCATCCCCTGGTCCAATTGTGGGATCAAACCCCGCGTCCCGCGCCGCTTTGGCCGTCTTTTTACCAACACACCACACAGGTAGGCCATTGGGCAGACCCATCCGTTTGGCGGCGGTGACGCCATTGACTGACGTAAAGATCAAACTGTCGCACCCGTCCGGGGTTGCATCAACCCAGGTAACCTCAATCAGCGGCGAGTGGATGATCGTCAGCGGCTTACCCCAAGCGCGCGCCACCTTGGCAGCAAAGCTTTCGCTTTGCGCCCTTGGCCGTGTCATGATGAGCGTGGGTGTCATTGGCTGGCCATTGTTTGCAGGTCATGGCGATGTTACTTCGCTGAACGAAACACGCAACCGGATCACCCATGACAGCACCGCTCACCCTTCTCGGCATCGAAAGCAGCTGTGATGACACAGCGGCCGCCGTCGTGCGCGGCACGCAAGTGTTGTCGTCTGTCGTCTATGGGCAAACCGGGTTGCACGCGGCTTTCGGCGGCGTCGTGCCAGAAATCGCGGCCCGCGCACATGCCGAGAAACTGGATCACTGTGTTGAACAAGCTCTGGATGAGGCAAACTTGCCATTGTCCGCATTGGACGGGATCGCCGTGACCGCCGGACCCGGATTGATCGGTGGGGTCTTATCCGGCGTGATGTGTGCCAAGGGGCTGTCCGCGGCAAGCGGGCTCCCCTTGATTGGGGTCAACCATCTTGCGGGTCATGCCCTGACCCCGCGACTGACCGATCAACTGCCTTATCCCTATCTGATGCTGTTGGTATCGGGCGGGCACTGCCAATTCCTGATTGTCGCGGGGCATGATCGGTTTACCCGCATCGGCGGCACAATAGATGATGCACCGGGCGAAGCCTTTGACAAAACGGCCCGCCTTTTGGGCCTGCCCCAGCCGGGGGGACCATCCGTTGAACAGGCCGCGCGGATGGGTGATGCAAAGCGCTTTGCATTTCCGCGCCCACTGTTGAATCAACCCGGGTGTGACATGTCATTCTCAGGGCTCAAGACAGCGATCCTGCGGGCACGCAACGCAATCGTTACCGATAAGGGTGGGCTGACACCGCAGGATCAGGCCGATCTGAGCGCTGGCTTCCAAGCCGCCGTGACGGATGTTCTGTCCGAAAAGACCCGCCGTGCGCTGGATGCGTACCTCGCCATTAACCCGCAAAAGCCATCGTTTGCCATCGCCGGCGGCGTCGCCGCAAATGTCGCGATCAGAGACCAACTGACAGTGCTTTGTGCTGGTTTAGACACTGATTTTGTCGCGCCGCCCCTATGTCTTTGCACCGACAACGCCGCGATGATCGCCTATGCGGGGATCGAACAAATGGCGGCGGGTGCGCGTGACGACATGACACTTTCACCCCGGCCGCGCTGGCCATTGGACAAACAGGCGGCACCCATGCTTGGGTCAGGCAAGAAGGGAGCAAAAGCATGAAGATTGGTATCGCTGGCGGCGGCGCATTCGGCACGGCACTTGGGGTGGCACTGGCGCTGGATGGCAATGACATCCTACTGTGGGCGCGCAATGCGGATGCCGTGGCGACGATGACAAATGATCGGAGAAATGCGCGGCTCCCCGATGTCACGCTGCCTGAAAATATGGCATTTTCAGCCGAGTTAGTGCCGCTTTTCGCCTGCGATATCATTCTGTTGGCCACACCTGCGCAAACGCTGCGCGGCTTTCTGACCGCGCATGCAGCACATCTGGGTGACAAGTATCTTGTGGCCTGCTGCAAGGGGATCGATTTAGCCCGGATGACAGGACCAGCCAGCACGACCCGTGATTTGGTGCCGGGTGCTGTACCTGCCATGCTGACAGGCCCCAGTTTTGCCGCCGACATCGCGCGCGGACTGCCCACCGCGCTGACGTTGGCCTGTTCAGATGAAGAGGCAGGGGCCATCTTACAGACCGCCCTGTCGACCACCACCATGCGCCTTTACCGCAGCACCGATACAATCGGGGCAGAGCTGGGTGGTGCGCTCAAAAACGTCATGGCCATCGCATCAGGTATCGCGATTGGGGCCGGTTATGGCGAAAGCGCACGCGCTGCGCTGATCACGCGCGGGTTTCCCGAGATGCAGCGCCTCGCGCAGGATTTTGGCGCACAGGCCGAAACCCTTGCGGGCCTGTCAGGTTTTGGTGACCTTGTGCTGACCTGCACGTCGGATCAGTCACGCAACTATCGTTACGGCCTTGCCTTGGGGCGCGGTGAAGACTTTGATCCCAACACAACTGTTGAAGGTGCGGCAACCGCGCGGGCGGTCCGCCAGTTGGCAGCGGATCGCGGGATTGATATGCCGATCTGCAATGTCGTTGCAGCCCTGACCGACGGTCAATTGACTGTCGCCGCTGCATTAAACGCGCTTCTGTCGCGCCCTTTGAAGGAAGAATAAATGCGCTTTGCCCTGATGACTCAAGATAAACCTGGTGCGTTGCAAACACGGATGGACAACCGCGAGGCCCACCTTGCCTATATTGCTGAAACTGGTGTGGTTGAAATGGCCGGGCCGGTCCTTGATGATGATGGCCAGATGTGCGGGTCACTGATTGTACTGGACGTCGCAGACCTCGCCGCCGCGCAAGCATGGGCCGAAAATGATCCCTATGCCAAGGCCGGTCTGTTCGGCAATGTGACCCTGCGTGCCTGGAAAAAGGTGATCGGCTGATGGCACATTGGCTTTTCAAATCGGAACCAGACGTTTGGGGCTGGGACAAGCAGGTCGCCAAAGGCGAGGCTGGCGAAGAATGGGACGGTGTGCGCAATTATCAGGCGCGTAATAATATGCGGGCGATGAAATTGGGCGAGAGAGGGTTTTTCTACCATTCGCGTTCAGGGCTTGAAATCGTGGGCATCGTCGAGGTTTGCGCCGAAGCGCACCCGGACAGCACAACCGATGACGACCGCTGGGACTGCGTGGACATCAAAGCAGTGCGGCCCTTTACAAAACCCGTCACGCTGGAGGACATCAAAGCCGAACCACGTTTGGCAGATATGGTGTTGGTGAATAACTCGCGCCTGTCCGTTCAGCCGGTGACGGATGAAGAATGGCAGATTGTCTGCACGATGGGCGAGACGTCAGCAAACTAGCGTGAAGGCACATTGCTGCGCAAACCTGTCACTAACATTGCTAAACGCGCAGGTCATAAAAAAACTGGCCTGCAATAATCTGTGCGGTCATACTTATCCCAGTCGAAATATGCAGGGAGAGAAACATGGGAATTCTCGCAGTGATCGTCGCGGCCATCGCCGCATTTGCCTTTGGGGCCATCTACTACAAGGTGTTATCAAAACCGTGGATGGAAGCCGCGGAAATTGAAGTTGGCGATGATGGCAACCCGGTCAATAGCAGCAGTCCAACGCCCTACATCGTCTCATTCATCTGCATTCTGCTGGTGGCCGGAATGATGCGGCATACCTTTGCGCTTTCCGGGATTGAGACCCTTGGAAAGGGCATTCAATCAGGGCTAGGTGTCGGGCTGTTCTTCATCAGCCCGTGGATATTCATCAATACCGGCTACTCCAATCGCCCCTGGAAGCTCGCGGTCATTGATGCAGGTTATGCCACTGCGGCGGCAACAATCATCGGCGCAGTGCTGACACTGCTTTGAAACGCAGAATGCCCGCCAGCTTGGCGGGCATTTTCATAGGGCTTTTGGCGGTTTAGCCGTAAACAGATTCTTTACCGAAGTGCTTGGTCAGCATGTAATAGACAACCGCGCGGTACTTGTTGCGCTCTGACTGGCCATAGGTATCGAGGGCAGACGCGATGGCAGAATCAAGCTCTGGCCCATCTTTCAGACCCAGTTTCTTGATCAGGAAGTTGTTCTTCACAGTCTCAAGTTCATCTGGCTGACTGGCAGCAACAGTAGACGCATCTGCGTTATAGATTGCAGGGCCACAGCCAATGGTCACCTTCGTGAGAAGGTCCATATCTGGCGTCATACCGCACTTGGATTTCAGGTCCTCGGCATATTTCGCAATCAAATCGTCTCTTTTACCCATGAGAATGTCCCCGTTGTTTAGGTTTTTGTTTCGCGGGGCCCCCAAAGACTCCGTCTGCAGCACGTTACTGTCACTCATCTGCAATCGTAAAGAAAAAAGGGGCTGGTACAGCGAGGTTTCGCTAATCTTGGCAGTCGCTTCTCAAGAATGGAGCGGGCCGGATACCCCGTTCCAACTGCCTATTTACACCCACCCCAGCCCCGGGACTGTAAGTGAAAATGATCCGCATGCAGCTGGTTGAAATCAGGCGACAGCGTTAAACCGAACCAATCGCAGGCCCCATCACGCACCGCACGCAGGAATGCTGCTTTGGCATCAGACCCGCCCCAATCCGCCAGTAAGCTCAATTGCTGCCCATCGGCCAAAGTGAAACCCATGATATCCACGGCATCTGCAGTGGCATGGGTGCTCATCCGCTCGGACAGCCCTTCAGCCGTCCGCAATCTGCGACAGCTGTAACTGCCGATGTGATGAATCCGTGTAACTGACGTCCCAAGAATACGTTGTGCCGCGGGCTGCAGGCTGTGTTCCTCCCACATTGCCATGCGCAAGGCGATAGCACAGCGGGTCTCGAGCGAGGAGATTTGCGACTGCCCGACCGCTTCAAGGTTCACCCGGTCCGCAATAAAGCACTGATCACTGTCATTGCGGGGCTCAAGAACCTCCAGCACCGCCTGACCGGCCAATGATGCAAGGCAACTTGCACCATCAGCCGCGGCGCGGTTCAGCTTCCATCCGCTGAGCGGGGTCACCGGATGGCTGATCTCTAGCGGCGTGATCGGGTTCCATTGCGGCGGCAAAGGCGTGGCGGGGTGCACGACGGCCAGATAACCACCATATCCCACAGTCCCTATAAACAGGAACGCGATCGGACCCTTCAAAGCGGACCGAACCGGGCGGCGTTCCGCGCGTTTGGCCTGAGCGGCATGCCGGGCCAGTTGTTGACGTCTGGCATGCCGCATCGGCGATCAGTACCGGTAATGCTCTGGCTTGAAGGGGCCATCGACGGTCACACCGATGTAATCCGCCTGCTCTTTCTTCAACGCTGTCAGCTTGACGCCGATCCGGGCAAGGTGCAGGCGGGCGACCTTTTCATCCAGGTGTTTGGGCAGGATATGCACGCCCACTTCGTAGGCATTGCCATTGTTCCACAATTCCATCTGGGCCAGCACCTGATTGGTAAAGGACGCGGACATCACAAACGACGGGTGGCCGGTCGCATTGCCAAGGTTCAGCAGGCGTCCCTCGGACAACAGGATCAGGCGGTTGCCCGAAGGCATTTCGATCATATCGACCTGTTCTTTGATGTTGGTCCACTTGTGGTTTTTCAACGCGGCGACCTGAATTTCGTTGTCGAAGTGGCCGATGTTTCCAACAATCGCCATATCCTTCATCTCGCGCATATGCTCGATACGGATGACGTCCTTGTTGCCGGTTGTGGTGATAAAGACGTCAGCACTATCCAGCACGTCCTCAAGCACAACAACTTCAAAGCCATCCATCGCAGCCTGCAAAGCGCAGATCGGGTCGACCTCTGTCACCTTCACGCGCGCACCAGCACCAGCCAGTGACGCAGCAGAGCCTTTGCCCACATCGCCATAGCCACAAACAACGGCAACCTTACCGGCCATCATCGTGTCGGTTGCGCGGCGGATACCGTCAACAAGCGATTCTTTGCAGCCGTATTTGTTGTCGAACTTCGACTTGGTGACGCTGTCATTCACGTTGATCGCAGGGAAGGGCAGTTGGCCTTTCTTGTGCAGGTCGTAAAGGCGATGAACACCAGTTGTTGTCTCCTCGGACACACCTTTGATCGCGTCACGCGTCTTGGTGAACCAACCGGGGCTGGCTGCCATCCGCTTGGCAATTTGCTTTTTGATGGCTTCTTCTTCCTCAGACTGCGGGACAGGGATGATGTCTTCGCCAGCTTCCGCCCGCGCGCCCAATAGAACGTAGAGCGTTGCATCACCACCATCATCCAGGATCAGGTTGGGGCCCTCGGGGAACATGAAGGATTTATCAAGGTAGTCCCAATGCTCTTCCAGCGACTGGCCCTTGATCGCGAAAACAGGCACGCCTGCCTCTGCGATGGCGGCAGCCGCATGATCCTGCGTGGAAAAGATGTTGCAGGACGCCCAGCGCACATCTGCACCCAGATCGACCAGCGTTTCGATCAGAACTGCCGTCTGGATCGTCATGTGCAAGGAACCAACAATCCGTGCACCTTTCAGCGGCTTCTTGTCACCATACTCTTCACGCAGGGACATCAGGCCGGGCATTTCTGTTTCAGCAATATCCAGCTCTTTGCGGCCAAATGCAGCAAGGGAAATGTCCTTAACGGTGTAGTCTTTCATAGCAGCCTCCGGGCGAGCGTTATTCACGTTTTGTCGCCTGATAGCAGGGCCACAGCCATGTCACAATGGGCGCGGTGACATGATGCGCGCTACCGCGCATGAGCCTTGCCGTAAGACGCATTGATTAAGTAAAGATGCACCCCAATTCTCAGCAGCTTGGTTTACCCGCCTTTGCGCAGGCATTATGTCATTGCAAAGATCATTTCGCGGAGCGCCGATGCCCAAGACACAACCCAGAGCATGGCAGCGGATGCTGTCGGGCCGCAGGCTGGATCTGCTGGACCCCACACCGATGGATATCGAGATCGAGGACATTGCCCACGGTCTGGCTTTTGTCGCGCGCTGGAACGGCCAAACCGTGGGTGATTTTGCCTATTCCGTGGCAGAGCATTCGCTTTTGGTCACCGAGATTTTCACGCGCCAGCACCCCAACGCCCCGACAAAATGGCGCTTGGCCGCACTGCTGCATGATGCGCCTGAGTATGTCATTGGCGATATGATCAGCCCGGTAAAAGCAGCGGTTGGCCCTGGGTACGGTGCGCTTGATGAACGTCTGACCGCCGCCATTCATTTGCGGTTTGGTCTGCCGGCACAGATACCCGCGACAGTGAAACGTCAGATCAAGAAGGCCGATAAGCTTTCAGCATGGCTGGAGGCGGCGCAGATAGCTGGATTTTCCATAGCAGAAGCCAACAAACTCTTTGGCAAACAGGATGCAGCGCTGGCCAAGACGCTTAACATCCGGCTACGCCCTCCGGTGGAAGCCCGGGATGAATTCACAACACTCTATCACACATTGGCAAGTACCCTATGATCATCACAACCGCCACCTCGGGCGATGCGCCCGGCATGACCGTGCTTCTTAACGCCATTATTGAACGCGGGGGCACAACGGCCCATCAGACGCCCTTCGACACAGACCGTATGCTGCAGCACTACATCGCACCACCCCGATTGGTGTGCTGCCATGTCGCCAAAGAGGATAACACCGTACTTGGCTTTCAATGGGTTGGCTGGCCAAAGCAAGAATCGCCCATGTCAGAAGGCTGGGCTGTGATCGCAAGCTTTGTCGCGATCGAGGCGGCAGGCCAGGGCATCGGTCAACAGCTTTTCAAGGCCACCCAGGCGGCAGCTTGCGCGGCTGGTGTCAAAACCATCGACGCGACCATCCGCGCCGATAACGTGCCGGGACTGCGGTATTATAGCGGGCTGGGCTTTGGGGATTATGACCGGTTAGCCGACGTGGCATTGCGTGATGGCACACGTGTGGACCAAATTCGAAAACGGTTCGACCTTTAAGATCAGGAACGCAATCAAAGACTCCAAAAAATGACGCGGGCCTCAACGATCTCTTAAGCTGTCGAATGGTATCGTTCCCACAGAATTTCGCAGGAAGATCCGAAATGATTGCAGTTTTCAAGCAGGCAGGACGTGTTCTTGCGCGCATAGAACTGCGCAATCCCGAGCGGCTATGGGTTCACTACTGCGTTGTGATTTCGGCCGTAGTAATCCTTCTGTTCGGCAGTCACCTGCTTGATCGGGTTGAAGCGAAAAACGGCCATCAAGCGTCCGAAGCCATTGAAATGAGCACACAGCAATTGCTTCACGCCCAAAAAGTTGTTGAGGCGGCTACTGAGTTTGTTGTTGGAAATGCTGCCGATAGTCGGCAACTCGACAAGGCCATTGTTCATTTCCAGGACTTGCATCACACCATCGCAAACAGCGGCGATCTGCCGGCAGCTGTACAACAACGTCTATTTGACGGCGCCGCACCGCTATACCAAGACATCCGCAGGTTTACCGCACTTGCCGGACATATTGTACAAGCAACTGGCCCGCAGCAAATGGAAGCACTGACTCACTTGCAGTATCAGTATCTGAGCGGCGGGTTGCAGCAGGAGCTCACCTCGCAGACATCGCTTTTTTCCGATCAGCTGGCCATCGATACACGAAGGATACTTGAGGTCAGGCTGGCATTGTTCTTCTTTTCGGCTGCCGTATTGATGGCTGAGGCCTTCTGGATCTTCCTGCCTGCTCACAGATTGGTAAGATCGACCTTCCGCAAATTGCGACGGCAGGCAGAGATGTTGCGCAAATCTCGTGCCAAGCTCGAAGAAATGAACGCAAAGCTCGTCCATATGGCTGGACATGACCCGTTGACGGATCTGCCCAACAGGAAAAGTTTGACCGCGTTCATAACCAATGCGATGGCCGACAAAAGCATTCATGAAAGCACGTTACTTTTGGTGGGACTGGACGACTTTAAGACTGTGAATGATACACTCGGCGCAGACTACGGAGATGCACTCTTGATTGCGGTCGGCCAAGCTTTGCAAAGCTGTATCGATGAAGAAGATTTCGTGGCGTATATGGGCAATGATGAATTCGTTCTCATTTCGGCTGAGCCAGCCAAAGTTATCATCGCGCGCATAATGGCTTCGCTCGATCAGCCTTTCATGATCAAGGGGCGGCGCGTCCCCACAAAGGCCAGCATCGGCTATCTCACCCTAGGGCCACAAACGGGTGGGCCGCTCGAACCAGTCGCGGATGCCGGCGTCGCCTTGCAATCGGCAAAGTCGGCAGGCGGCAAGACGGCGCGCCAGTTTACAGCCGATTTACAAACAGAGCAGGATTGCTTCCAGAATCTGCAGATCGAACTGATTGATGCGATCAAAAACGGTGAAATCGAGCCTTGGTTCCAACCCCAGATACAACTGTCAGACGGCCATCTGCACGGTGCAGAAGTGCTCGCCCGGTGGCGGCATCCGACCCGCGGACTGCTTTCTCCGTTTCATTTCCTGCCTGCCGCTGAGCGGGCAGGACTGATGATTGATCTGGATCACGCTGTCTGGACCGCGGCTTTGCGTTATGCACGGGCATGGCAGGACGAGGGTATCTGGAGGCCATGCGTCTCACTCAACGTAGCACCCGACACAATCGCAGACCCACACTTTCTAGAGCGGTTTCTGTTGGTCTTGCAGCGCTCAGGGTTAGAGGCGGATCAGGTGATCGTGGAATTGCTTGAAACAACGTTTATCGGGGGTGATGATGATATGGTTTCGATTAACATCGACGGTCTGGCCGAATCCGGCGTCGCCGTTGAGTTGGATGACTTCGGCACCGGATTCGCATCACTTTCTAGGCTTGCACAACTCCCGCTCACAGGGGTCAAACTTGACCGATCGCTCGTCAGCCCCCTGCCGGACCATGGGGCCGACAGCATTGTGAGGGCCGTCTTAGCATTGGCGGCCGAACTGGGACTGCTCGTAATCGCGGAGGGGGTCGAAGAAACAGCACAGGCCAAACATCTCGATGATCGGGGCTGCGCGGTCGCGCAAGGCTATGGGTTTGGCAAACCGATGCCAGCAAATGAGTTCCAAAGCTGGCTACAAGTGAATGTGGGCAAAGCAGTCAACATCAATCAGAATCTGGTGAAATCCGCCTGACACCATGATGCACGTTGTGGATGATGCGCCCTTGAGGATTGGGGTGGGACACCGTATCTGAAAGGTCAACAGCACAGGCCGAAAGGGCATGCAATGGCCAATCATCTTTATCAAAACGATCTGCCCGACGGGCTTGATCTTGGACCTGTCGTCGCCATCGATTGCGAAACCATGGGGCTCAACCCGCACCGTGACAGACTTTGCCTGATCCAGATGTCGGGCGGCGATGGTGAATGTCATCTTGTACAGGTGGCCAAAGGTCAAACCAAAGCGCCCAATCTTTGTGCCATGTTGGAAAATCCTGATGTGCTCAAGATTTTTCACTTTGGCCGCTTTGATATTGCAACCCTGATGCACAGCTTTGGTGCCCGCACAGCGCCGGTTTATTGCACCAAGATCGCCTCGCGATTGGTACGCACATATACGGATCGGCACGGGCTCAAAAATCTGCTTCAGGAACTGCTTGGTATCGATATATCAAAACACCAACAGCAAAGCGATTGGGGCGCTGAAACGTTAACAGCAGCGCAACTTGATTATGCTGCTTCGGATGTCCTTTATCTCCACCAACTCAAAGAAAAACTCGACGTGGTTTTGGCGCGCGAGAGGCGTACCGAAATCGCGCAAAGTTGTTTTGATTTTCTGCCCACACGCGCAGAGCTTGATCTGGCCGGCTGGCCAGAGATCGATATCTTTGCACACTCATGACTGATCCCAAGAAACTCCACGCCACAGCGCAAAGGGTGATCCGGCAAGAGGCGGAGGCGCTCAACACACTTGCTGATCAGTTGGGCGACAGTTTTGCACAAGCCGTTGATTTGCTTCTGAATGCCAAAGGCCGCGTGATCGTCAGCGGCATGGGTAAATCGGGGCATATCGCCCGCAAAATCGCCGCAACATTCGCCAGCACCGGTACGCCCGCCCATTTCGTGCACCCCGCTGAAGCGAGCCATGGCGACCTTGGCATGATGACGCGCGGCGATGTGGTACTGGTACTGTCAAATTCGGGCGAAACACCCGAACTGGTCGATCTGGTTGCCTACACCCGTCGTTTTGGCATTCCGATGATCGGTGTCGCCGCCAAACAACACAGCACTCTTTTGCAGCGCGCCGATGTTGCCATCATCCTGCCCAATCTGGGCGAGGCTTGCGGCACGGGTGTTGTGCCCACGGTGTCTACGACGATGACCCTTGCCTTGGGTGACGCATTGGCTGTCGCCTTGATGGAACACCGCGCATTCACGCCCGAAAATTTTCGTGAGTTCCACCCCGGCGGCAAGCTGGGTGCGCAGCTGTCGAAAGTCAGTGACCTGATGCATAGTGGCAACGCGATGCCCTTGGTGCCGGGTGATACGCCCATGGGTGACGCGCTTTTGGTGATCAGCCAAAAGGGGTTTGGCGTTGTTGGTGTAACAGATAGGGGTGGGACCCTGATCGGTGTGATCACTGACGGTGATTTACGACGTCACATGGCCGGCCTGCTGGATCATGCGGCGCGTGACGTGATGACGGTTGCGCCAACCACCGTATCCCCAGCCGCATTGGCCGAAGAAGCGGTTGCGCTGATGAACGCCAAAAAGATTACATGCCTCTTCGCAGTGGAGCCCGAAGCGAACGGCAAAGCCGCTGGGATACTACACATCCACGACTGTCTGCGCGCAGGCATCGTTTGACAATGACAACCACAAGCAACCTGCATTCGCGCATTGTGGGATGGGCAAAGATCCTGCTCCCACTTTTCGCGCTTGCACTGCTTTCGACACTGTTTTTATTTGCCCGCACCCCGACACAGCCGGCCGACATTGATTTGGAAGAGGTCACGCGCATTGCCCGCGAACAGCGGGTGTCCGCGCCTGAATTTTCCGGCGTCACGGAGGATGGCGCAGTCGTTGTCATCTCAGCCAAAACCGCCCGACCTGACAGCACCGAACCTGATGCTGTCAGTGTTAACGACGTCTTTCTGCGCATGGACAACACTGATGGCAGTTTTGTGCAGGTGACAGCCCCACTGGGCGAAATCGCGGGACGCAAACGGATTGCACAATTCCTCGGCCTGGCACGGTTAGAGACATCTACGGGCTATAGGATGGAAACAAACGGCCTGATCGCAGATCTGAATACCGGCGTCATAGAGTCCCTTGGGCTGTTGGAAATCCGCGCCCCTTTTGGTGAACTGACAGCGGGAAACGTCACGTTCACGGTCGCATCGGATGAGTTGGGCCAGCAGATGCTGTTCACCAATGGGGTGCGCCTGCTATATAATCCCCAAACGCCGTGAAGAAGGATCGACCAGATGCTGAAACAGATTTTGCTGAGCGCATCGCTTTATGTCGCCGCAAGCGGCCTTGCTGCACAAACCAGTGTCAATCTTGGCGGCATGACGGTGGATACGACGGCCGCGATCGAAGTCACCTCTGACAGTCTTTCAGTGGATCAAGACACGGGCGTCGCTGTGTTCGAAGGCGATGTCTTTATCGGGCAGGGCGATTTGCGTCTGACGGCCGCCCGGGTTGAGGTGATCTATGGCACCGACACATCACAAATTGCGCGCTTAATTGCATCCGGTGGGGTCACCTTTGTGACGGCTGCCGAAGCCGCAGAAGCGCAAAGCGCAGACTATGATATTGAAGCCGGACTTTTGTCTTTGCGCGGCGAAGTATTGTTAACGCAAGGCGCAAGCGCCATATCAGCCGAAGAGATGATCATTGACGTCAATGACGGCACCGCCTCAATGACAGGCCGTGTCCGCACAGTACTCCAGCAAGGCGATAACTGATGCCAGATGCGCCCGCACTTTCCGTCCAAGATGGCGACGTTGGATTGCACATCAGCAATCTTCGCAAGAGCTATCGCAAGCGGCCGGTAATCCGCGACGTCAGTATCGATCTGGGTCGGGGTGAGGTCGTGGCACTATTGGGGCCGAATGGCTCTGGCAAAACAACTTGCTTTTACTCCATCGCGGGGCTGGTGACACCCGAAGGCGGGCGCGTCGTGATTGATGGCCGCGAGGTGACAACGCTGCCAATGTATCGCCGGGCCCAGCTTGGCATTGGGTATCTGCCGCAGGAAATGTCCATTTTTCGCGGTATGACCGTGGAAGACAATATCATGTCGATCCTCGAGATTGCAGTACAGGGCAAGCACCGCCAACGCGAAAGGCTCGAAGAATTGCTATCCGAATTCTCGATTGAACATCTGCGCCGTGCCTCAGCCATGGCGCTTTCGGGAGGTGAACGCCGGCGGGCCGAGATTGCCCGTTGCCTTGCCGCAGGGCCAAAATATGTCCTCCTTGACGAACCCTTTGCCGGAGTTGATCCGATCGCTGTTGGGGAAATCCGGCATCTGGTGGCAGACCTCAAAAACCGGGGCATCGGCGTGCTGATTACGGATCACAACGTGCAGGAAACGCTGCAGATCGTAGACCGTGCATATATCCTGCACGATGGCAAAGTACTGATGAGCGGCACCACACAAGAAGTAATCGCAGACGAAAACGTGCGCCGGGTCTATCTGGGCAATAACTTCCGTGTGAATTGATTCTTTTCGGCAAACCCCCGTCTGCATCATTGACAACACCGGGGGATTCATCGCCAAATACCTATGATGATTGACCCGAGATCTTTTCCCGCACGTCTGTCGGCACTTCGCCGAAGGCTGCCGGTAAAGCAAATAAATTCAGGGCGTTATCATCAACCACTCACATAACGGACCGATAGCTGGCTGCTTTGGCAGGTCCAGCGATCACGCCGTCATGACCCAATAAAGGAGAAACGATGCGTTACCAAATCAGCGGAAAGCAAATCGACATTGGCGCGGCCCTACAGACCCATGTGCGGACCAAACTGGACGACATGCTGAGCAAATATGCCGGCCGACCGACCGAAGCGAATGTGGTTTTTTCAAAGTCAGGCAATGAATACGTCTGCGAATCCGTTGTGCATCTATCGACCGGCTTGAACGCGCAAGCCACTGGGAAGGCGCATGAAATTTACGCCGCATTTGATGCAAGTTCCGAGAAGATGGATAAGCAGTTGCGCCGCTACAAACGCCGCCTCAAGGACCATCACAAAGAACGTTCACAACCGGTTGAACTTTCAGATGCTGGATCATATATCCTCGCTCCAAGAGATGAGTCGGATGAGGCTGAGAAAGACACGGTAACGGCGATGATTGTCGCCGAAATGGAGACGAAAATTCCATCTCTCTCGGTAGGTGAAGCCGTCATGCAAATGGAAATAGCAAGCTCACCGGTTCTCGTTTTTCGGAACGAGAAACATAGTGGAATCAACGTCGTGTACCGACGCGACGATGGGAATATTGGCTGGATCGATCCCCGGACATCCGGGTGAATTCAACAAACTAACGAGAGTTACGCACAATGCAACTTGGCACACTCCTCAACCCGAATGCGGTCAAATCTATTGCGTCATGCACCAGCAAAAAGCGTCTCTTTCATGATCTTGGCGAGCTGGCAGAAACCAGCCATGGCCTGAACGCGGGCAGTGTGATCGACGCGCTGATCGAGCGTGAAGGCCTCGGGCCAACAGGTGTGGGGCAGGGTGTTGCACTGCCCCATGCGCGCTTGGCCGATGTTGATCAGGTGATTGGCCTATTTGTGCGCCTTGAAAAACCACTCAGTTTTGATTCCGTTGATCGGCAGCCGGTTGACCTGGTTTTTGCTCTGATTGCCCCAGAGAATGCTGGTGTTGATCATCTCAAGGCGCTCGCACTTGTCTCGCGGACCCTGCGCGATAGCGGCATTTGCGCCAAACTGCGCGCAAACAGCGATTCAAACACACTGCATGCGATTCTGACCGAAATGCAATCATCGCAGGCCGCTTAGGCCCAGTTTTCGAATCCAAATACGGTATAGTCGCGGGCGTAAGCTGCGCGCGCTGCTTTTTCAGTGCTGTGATCATATATCTGACGTAACAGCCCGGTCTGCGGGTGATCTGTATCCGCCAGCTTTGGCGCATCTTGTCCGACCTGTGCGGCCAACACAGCCAAACCGTCTGCTAATGTCTCTTCCCGCAAGATCACATCAGGCGGCGCAAGCTGAGCGATACCTTGCAACAAGGTCAATTGACCGGCCCACGCCGGGTCAACCCGGATGCTGGTTTGGCCAGCCAAGTTGTTTCGCAGGAATCCCAGAAATCTGTCAAAGGCCGCCTTGTGGTCAGTAATGTCATAGTCGGGGTCAGTCAGGTCTAGCGTGTGCTCTGGTAGCGGCAGCTTGTGCACCTTGCGCAGGTTGGCTTTGATTTCAGGGAAACTGCCCGGGCCGCCGCCCAGAATGCAATCACAGAACGCGGCATGCGCTCGTGCAACGGGGTGGCGTAAGATGGTAAAGCTGCGGTGCGGTCGGCTATCGGATTGCCAATTTCGCAAGGTTTTTTGCGAGAATTTGGTCAGAAGCTGGTCCTTGCCCACACCATCCAGCGCAGCCAGCCAGGCTCTTACAGCCGCATCTGGCCCGGACCGCAGCGGCATATACAACAGCCCCGTCTGTGCAGCCGCCACATAGGTGGGCACTGCGGGGCCCCGCTTGGGTTCGAAATGCGGGGTACGCCCCAAATCAAACCGATCCAACTGACGTAGGGCATCCTGCATCTCATCAAAGTTGCTGACCTTCTGGTCTATCGGCGCGGGGTTTTGCTTTTTCAGCTTCTTGTTGATGTTTGACAAGCGCCCCGCGGCACCAAGAAACTGCGCCAGTCCATTGATAACATCGACGTCGCGCAAATCATCGTAGTTGATATAGAACGCCGTCTGACCCGATACCTGCAAGGCCCGCTGCACCCGCACTTGAAAGGTTTGGATTGCGTCCAGATGCGCCTCAAACGCCTGCGGATCAAACGCCACCTGATGCGATTTGGAATGGGTCGCATTGGTTAGTTTCCATTGCCCTGTGGCCTGTGCAATTTTCCAGCTGACAAAGCTGTCGACGGGGTTGCGTGTCAGGATGACCTTGGCGCATCTCCGATCATCGATGCAGGTACCCAACACGCGCGGATCGTGGTCGTTGAAGAAACGAAAGCCGCCCAAACTGTCGCTCTTTCTGATCTTCTCCAACAACGCATGAGGGTCTTTCTCGCGCGTCTCGCGGTCAAAGCCCAACAGCTTATCTATCTTGGGATAGCCCACAAACGACGGATTGAACGCCTCACCATGACAGGTGATGCCGTCGATCATGTTCAGATTGGCCTCAAGGAAATTGGACCCTGTGCGCATTTCTGCAAGAAGAATAAAACTGTCAAACCTACTCATTTCCGCGAGATCACATAAGGCTTGGGGCGCGGCGTACCTTGCGGGCTCCGCGCGTTCTGTTCAGTAATGCCACCCGTCAGGAAGGGGTGCATGCCCTGATTTTTGAGATCCTGTAAGAAGTCGGGCAAGCCGGTCAAATCAGCCATTTTCGGCACCTCCGCCAAGGCATTCCCTTTATGCCCTGCGATGTCATCAATGATGGTTTGCAGGGTTTCCATTGGCGCTTCGACAAAGTCGGACAGCGTCGTGATATGGATACGCGCGCGTGCATTAGGTGACCGCAGCATTTTCAGGAACTTCGCCTCGATCCGCTGCAACCGCGCCGCCTCCGTGCGCATTTCACCGGCAGAACGACCAGAAAGGAACAACGGCACAGACCACGCACCCGACACAACCCAGATACTGGCATTGGTGTCATTTGCCAGTGTCTGTTGAATATCCTGACTGTCGGCCGGGCCGAACTGAAAGCAGTGGTGCAAATCACGCGCGTTCCAAATCAGGTTGGCCAGAAACATGGCGCCATTATAATCGCGCAAGCGTGCGTTATCAGAAATACCGCCCCTGTAAATCGCGCTGCCGTCAGCAAAATGCGCCCGGTCTTTTGCAAACAAACGACCATGCACGGCAGCCCCCGTTTGTTTGGTCAACCAGGTTTGGAACGCGGGGAAGATGTCATCAAAGCCCTGCAAGACGGCATAGGGTGCCGCTGCAAATCCGTTCTGGCTTTCGATGTTAGGAAAACGGCTTTGCATATAGAGCCCCGGACGCCCGAGGGTTCGCCGGTTCACGGCATGCGAAAAGAGGCGGTCAACGGTTCCTGTGCGCGGCTCTGCATGGTGGCGTTCATGGTCCGCAGACCGCGGAAAACTGTGATAGAGCTGCTCGGCATGCCGCCAGATCTTGCGCGCGACAAAGCAGTCTGAGCGTTGCAGAAGCTCCAGATGATCATCGAAAAAGATATGCGGCTTGCCTTGAAAATCGAACTTCGACAGCGTGAGCGAGCGGCTTTCAACCCGGCGGGCGTGAAGCCGGGTCAGTGTCTGGTAATAGCTTTCGTCCGGAATCCAGACCTGCCGAAAAAAGCGGTCATATCTACCCCGGTTCGGGTCTCTGAGGATCGCGTCAAGGGTTTGTCGGGTCAGACACCACCATTGCGATCCCATATGTGGCACCAACCCCTCTGGGATGTTCCGCTTGTATCTGACGAACTGCTGAAGCCGGACGAACCAGTCGAATATGCGCCGTCGTTTTTTCCACGCAAAGGGGAACCGCAAGGTGAACCGCTCTCGGTCCAGCCCACCGACAGTCCACGGCACATCCGCCGTTGTCGCACTTTCAATGAAATCCGTATCAGGATGCCGGTCAAGATATTCACAAAGCTCCGCCACGGGACGCAAGGGCAAGCACGCACCAGAGGCAAGGTAGATGTGGCTGACATGCGCGAAGTCTTCCAGCATCAGCGTGGCGGCATCCTGTGTCGCCGCCACCATCTCCCAGGTGCCCCACTCGCATCTATGCCGCTTTGAAAACCGCAAGGTTGCAATCCCGCCCAGCGCTTGCACAAACCGGTCGTAATCGACGCCAGGAACATTGCTATCGACATGAATTACCACCGGGCAACCCGCATCCGTCCAGTGGCGCGCCATTTGTTCAGCCCGCTCAAAAGCGTTGTGAACCAGCATGATCACACCCAGCTTCATGCCCAGTTCCCCTTGGACATCAGACCCAGCACTTCGAGCTGTCGCCAGTTGATGTATTTCTCGCTCCACTGGCACCACAGGTCGGGGTCGGCACCGTGACGTTCCGCATAGGATTTATATTCGCTTCCGTCGCGGTAATGCTCAGCGCGCGCCGCCTCATGCGACGCCCGATCTGCGAAAGTGTTCAGGAACTTGGCATGCAACAACACGCCTGATGCCTTTTCCCCGCCCTGCTGATCGTAAACAAGGTTCAAACCACGCGGCAATATCATATGGGTAGAGCTGACGTAGGCATAAGGGCGCCGCCATTTCACGAATGGGACCTTATTCAACGCAGGCGCCTGCGTTGGTTTACTAGCAAAGAACGTCCGGGCACGTGGCCCGCCTTGAATCCACAGGTTTTGCAACAGCGGATTGCGCGAGATGATGTAGTTGCCCGGGTCAAACCAGTTCAACTCTTCAAACGGGTCATCCCCTCTTTCGTATACTGTCTGCCCAACGGGGCCTTTAGGATACATATCTACCAACATCGCCCCAAAAGACCGCACTTCGGATGCATCCAGCCAATCGACCAGCCCACGCAAAGGCCGCGTATCGCAAAACGGATAAACAAAGAATTCATCCACATCGACGGTCAATGCCCAATGTCCGTGCGCGTGTTTGCCTTGCAAATAGGTCAGCCAATCCATGCCGTAGCGGGCATCGCCATAGCCTGCGTCAGTGGCCCAAAGCGACACGTCAGGCTGATCCTTAAGAAAAGCGGGTCCGCCGTCTTCGCTGCCGTTATCGACCATCAGGAAGTGATTGATGCCAAGGTTACGGTAGTAGTCCAGAAAATAAGGCAAGCGCACATCTTCGTTCCGAAAGGCGCAAAACAGCAGAATATCATCGGGGGCAATCTTACCCGTCCGATCAGCAACCGCCGTCAGCTCGCGCGCTTTGTACCTGGCCCGCAAGCGCCAGCGTCGCCGCTGCAACCGCAGCCGGTATGATGTCAAAATGCCCAAAGCCTGTCTTGCCTATCGTCTTGTTTTGCCCAGCATATCAGACCCAACCGCCTTTGGATATCAGGCCCAGATCCACCAGTTGCTCAGTTCCCACATATTCTTTTGAATCCGCGTGCCAGAGCACTGGATTGAGCGTCAGCTGCTGATGGTAGCTTTCATATCGCGCCGTATTCTCGAAATGCTGCTTGCGCGCTAGTTCTTCCGCAGATTTTTGCCCAATGTTGGGCAGAAACTTGGTGTGCAGCAGCGCACCGCTTGCGATGTTTTCTCCAAACACATCATGCAGGTGCCGCGGCAATATCTGATGCGTTGCGCTGACGTAAGCATAGCGCCAGTGCCAACGCACCAGCGGCGTCTTGTTCAGGGTTGGCGCACGCGCGGGTTCATCGCGAAAGAACACACGTTGTCGGACCCCACCTTGTATCCACTGATTGCCAAAGTATGGATGTGTTTGCTGGCTATAGTTTCCCGCATCAAACCAATTCAACACGCCCGTCGGATCGTCACCCGGCGCATAGGTTACATCCTCCACCGGCCCTTTTGGATAGAGATCCAGCATCATCGTGCCGAAACTCGCCCGGTCTTCGGCGTCCAACCACGCCGTCAGCGCCTTCAGGTCGCGTTGCGCGCTTTGCGGATAGACCAGCAGTTCATCCGCATCGATGGTCAGGCACCAATGTCCGTGCCCATATTGCCACAAAAGCCAACCCACCCAATCCATACCAAACCGGGCAAGGCGATAACTATGCGACGTGCACCAAACAGAGACATCCGGCTGTTCCGTCAAATACGCCGCCGTGCCATCGTCGCTGTCATTATCGACAATGAGAAAGTGATCAACGCCCAGCTTGCGGTAGTGCTCAAGGAGGTATGGTAAGCGCAGCATCTCATTGCGCATCGTCGCAAATACGAGGATTGCGTCAGGTGCAATCTGCCTTGTCTTATCAGAACGGACAGCAATCTGATGCCGTTTGCGCCAGATGCGAAACAGCAACCGCCGCCGCTTCCAGCGGAGCCGGTAGGCGTGCCCAAAACTGTTCAGCCGGTCATCGGCAGCCGTCATGGGCCCGTTGCTCTATCGCTAGCCCTGCGATCCATTGTGCAACCCTGCAAGAAACCCAGCCAGATCATCGCGCAAATCATCGCGCGCCAATGCAAAGGCAACCGTCGCTTGTAGGAAACCGGCCTTGGAGCCGCAATCATAGCGTTCGCCCTTGAAACTATAGCCAAACACATCACGCCCGGCGGTAATTTCTTGCGCAATGGCATCGGTCAGCTGGATTTCACCACCTGCACCACGGCCGATGCTATCCATATTCTTGAGAACCTGCGGCGTCAGAATATAACGTCCTATCACCGCAAGATTTGACGGGGCTGTGCCAGGCGCTGGCTTCTCGACCATGCCGCGCACTTTGGTGACAGCGCCATCTTGTTCGGCAATATCCAAAACGCCGTAGGATGATGTCCGCTCGGGTGCGACTTCCATCGCAGCAACCATCGCACCTCCGGTATCCTGATAAGCCTCAACCATTTGCTGCAAACAGGGTTTTTCGGCGGCAATCACGTCATCGGGCAAGATCACGGCAAAGGGTTCGTCGCCGATCAGTTTACGCGCGCAGGATACAGCGTGACCAAGGCCAAGCGCTTTGTGCTGCCGCAGATATGCAATGGTACCACTGTCCATATTCGTTGAGCGCAGAATCTCAAGAAGCTCTGTCTTGCCCTTCTTCTCCAACGCGGACTCCAGATCTGGGGCAAGATCAAAATAGTCCTCAAGTGCGGACTTCCCGCGCGAGGTAACAAAGATAAAATCCTCTATACCTGCCGCCCGCGCCTCATCAATCGCGTATTGGATCAAGGGTCGGTCCACCAAAGTCATAATTTCTTTGGGAACTGATTTGGTTGCGGGAAGGAATCGCGTACCAAGACCCGCAACGGGGAAAATCGCCTTTGAGATTCTTCTATTCATAATGTCGCTTTCACTGAATGCCCTGGTTTAACCATGTTTCGGTATCATCATGTCATTAAGACACAACAAAGAAATTTTGGTGCGGTTGCGAAGGCATAGCACATTTCTGCGGCTAAGCGTGCCCCATTTCCGATAGCATTTCTTCGATGAGCGGAACATCCTCGGGGTTGTTCAACTCCCAGAACTGCCGCCCCTTTGCAGCGACCTCGACACACAGCATCGGCACGCCACGTTCCAGAAAGCGCAGCTGCTCTAGCCCTTCAAGCTGTTCAAGCGGGCCAGCGGACCAGTTGGCGTAAGCGGCGAGCGCATCAGGACGGTAAGCGTAGACCCCCACATGATGGAACACAGGTGTTTCATCACCCTCTTCATAGGTTTTAGCCCGGAATGGGATAACCTCTTTTGAGAAGTAAAGCGCGTTGTGGTCCGCCCCAAAGACGGCCGTGGTTCCGCCCACGCGCCCCGCTTTTCGATCCAGCAGTAGCCCGTTCAACGCGCGTGCATCCGTCCGCAAAACGGGCGTGGCGACATCAGCCTTTGGATTGGCGCGCAGGCCTGTAACAAGATCCTCGACAAACCAGGCGGGGGTCAGCGGCGCATCACCTTGCAGGTTGACGACAATCTCAAATTCCTCGCCAAGCTTTTGTATCGTTTCCGCACAGCGTTCAGTCCCGTTCTGGCAGGTGGTCGAGGTCATGACGACTTCGGCCCCAAACCCCCTTGCCGCATCCGCTATGCGATCATCATCGGTGGTTACCACAACACGATCCACGCCGCTAACCTGCTGTGCCGCGTCCCAGGACCTGCGGATCAGGCTTTTCGCTATGCCGCCTGCGCCACGCAACGCAACCAGCGGTTTTCCGGGGTAGCGCGATGATGCATAGCGGGCCGGAATGGCGATCAGGACGGGCATCAGGGTTTCTCCAACGTGACACCCGGGGCATGCGCGATAAAGAAGGGGTTTTCAAACCCCGGTTTACCATAGGTCAGCACGGTATGATCATCGAACCGGACAACTGCACCACCGGCACCGCGCAGCACCGCATCGCCGGCGGCTGTGTCCCATTCCATCGTTCGCCCCAGACGAGGATAAATATCCGCCTCACCTGTCGCTACGAGGCAGAATTTCAGCGATGACCCCGCACTTTTCATGTCCTTGGTCGCATATTTATTGATGTAATCATCCGTCGCCTGATCACGATGCGACTTGGACGCGACAACCAACAGTGCAGCATTGTCTGGCGTCGACACACGGATCGGCTGTGTCGAACCAATGTTGCCTTTTGCAAATGGTGCGACTTCTTCAACGGCTTGCCCGGCGGCATCGGTGTAGAACAAGCGATCTTTGGCGGGTGCATAGACAACACCCCTGACCGGCATGCCATCAACCACATAGGCAATGTTCACCGTGAAGTCGCCACGGCGCTTGATGAATTCCTTGGTGCCATCCAGCGGATCGACAATCAGGAATGTGCTGACGGTCTGCGTGTGCGAGGCCGCCTGCTCCTCGGTCACCAGAGGGACATCGGGAAAAGCCACGCGCAATCCCGCGCTGATGATCGCATCCGCGGCCTCATCCGCGATGGTCACGGGGCTTTCGTCGCTTTTTGCGCGCACTTCAAAGTCGTCAGCAGCGTAGATCTCCATGATCTTGTCCCCGGCCTGAAGTGCCAAGTCACGCATAACCGCAGTCAATTTGTCAAAATCCAAGTCCACACCTGTCATCAATTTGCCCTGATCAGGCTGTTTATGATGTTTCGTCAAACGATCATCAAGGTTATCGTGGCACGTTCTACGGCGACACCATGAAAGCAGAGCATGTTTCAGGTCAGAGTAAACAGAACAAAGACCCAAAGCTTCATCGCTATGCTGGCGGTTGTTTACCACTCAATCGTGCGAAGCGCACGTAGCGGGCATCGCAATGCAATCGTTGCTCTGCTTTTGAACATGATGCAGGGCGTCATGCTTGTTGGCATGTTCTTCTTGTTCTTTCGCGTTCTTGGGATGCGAAGTTCGCCGATCAGGGGCGATATGCTGCTGTTCCTGATTTCAGGCGTCTTCCTGTTTTTGACCCACATTAAAGCCGTGAAAGAGGTGTCCGGTGCGGGCAACCCCACGTCTCCGATGATGCTACATGGACCGATGAACACCATCATCTCGATTGTCGCGGCGGCCTTTGCCTGTCTGTATCAGCAATTCTTGACACTCATTGTTGTTCTTTTGATCTATCACACGGTCTTTGAGCCTGTGGTGATTGACGATCCTATTCCGGCCTTTGGGTTCTTCCTGTTGGCGTGGTTCACTGGCTGTGCGGTTGGATTGCTCTTTCTCGCGCTGCAACCGTGGTTTCCCAGATTCACGACAATCCTGATGCAGCTTTACCGGCGATCGAACATGATCTTCTCGGGAAAAATGGTGGTCGTTAACACAATACCAGCGCATCTCTTGCCGTTCTTCGAGTGGAACCCCCTGTTTCACACCATTGATCAGATCAGAGGGGCAGTCTTTCTGCACTATAACCCGCATGTGACATCTACGACCTATCCGCTCTATCTTGCGCTGGTGTGCTTGATGATCGGTTTGATGGGTGAATTCTTCTCGCGCCAGCACGCATCAGTCAGCTGGGCTGCAGGTCGCTGATCGAATCCAGCGAAACACCTCAATTTCCCGCGTTTTTCCACCATTTTCACAAATTTGCCCTACTTGAGGCGTTGCAGGCTAAATAAGCCAACCCTATATACGCCAAGATCAAAGATTCAGGCATTGCCCTGAACCGACGACATGTAATTGGCACGAGTGCCGAAATGGGCTCGCGCTGCTCAAACCGCCTGAACTAGAGGGATTTGAAAAATGGCCAAAGTTATTGGTATCGACCTGGGAACCACGAACTCCTGTATCGCCATCATGGATGGTGCAAAACCACGTGTAGTAGAAAATGCCGAAGGTGCGCGCACGACGCCATCTATCGTCGCGTTCACGGATGACGAGCGCCTTGTTGGCCAGCCGGCAAAACGCCAGGCCGTCACCAACCCTGAAAACACAATCTTTGCGGTGAAGCGTCTGATTGGTCGTCGGTTCGACGACAAGGACCTCGCCAAAGAGAAAAAGAACATGCCGTTCGAAATCGTCAATGGCGGCAACGGCGACGCCTGGGTCGAGGCCAAGGGTGAAAAATATTCGCCCAGCCAGATCTCGGCCTTTATCCTTGGCAAAATGAAGGAAACCGCCGAAAGCTACCTTGGCGAAGACGTGACCCAGGCGGTCATTACTGTTCCCGCGTATTTCAACGACGCCCAGCGTCAGGCAACCAAGGACGCCGGCAAGATTGCGGGCCTCGAAGTGCTGCGCATCATCAACGAACCGACAGCGGCAGCGCTGGCCTATGGTCTTGACAAGAAAGACAGCAAAACCATCGCCGTCTATGACCTTGGCGGCGGTACATTCGACGTCACCATCCTCGAAATCGACGACGGCCTGTTCGAAGTAAAATCCACCAATGGCGACACATTCCTTGGTGGCGAAGACTTTGACATGCGCATCGTCAACTACCTGGCTGACGAGTTCAAAAAAGAGCATTCTGTCGACCTGACCAAGGACAAGATGGCGTTGCAACGCCTGAAGGAAGCTGCGGAAAAGGCCAAGATCGAACTGTCATCCTCGACCAGTACCGAAATCAACCAGCCGTTTATCTCGATGGGATCAAACGGGCAGCCGTTGCACATGGTCATGAAGCTGACACGCGCCAAGCTGGAAAGCCTCGTGTCCGATCTGATCAAACAGTCGATCAAGCCATGCAAGGACGCGATCAAGGATGCGGGCCTGTCTACATCCGACATTGATGAGGTTGTCCTTGTTGGTGGTATGACGCGGATGCCAAAGGTGAAGGAAGAAGTTGCCAAGTTCTTTGGCAAGGAAGCCCACCAAGGTGTGAACCCTGACGAAGTTGTCGCCATGGGTGCCGCCATTCAGGCCGGTGTTCTGCAAGGTGATGTCAAAGACGTCGTTCTGCTGGACGTGACACCATTGTCGCTGGGTATCGAAACCCTTGGCGGTGTGTTCACGCGCCTGATCGATCGCAACACGACAATCCCGACCAAGAAGTCGCAGGTCTTTTCGACCGCTGAGGACAACCAGAACGCCGTGACATTGCGCGTGTTCCAGGGTGAGCGCGAAATGGCAGCCGACAATAAGATGCTTGGTCAGTTCAACCTCGAAGACATCCCACCGGCACCACGTGGCATGCCGCAGATCGAAGTGACCTTCGACATCGACGCCAACGGCATCGTTGAGGTTGGTGCCAAAGACAAAGGCACCGGCAAAGAGCAGAAGATCACGATCCAGGCCTCTGGCGGTCTGTCTGATGACGATATCGAAGCAATGGTCAAGGACGCCGAAGCAAACGCCGAAGCCGACAAGGAACGCCGCGAGCTGGTGGACGCGAAAAACCAGGCAGAGAGCCTTATCCATTCGACAGAAAAATCGATGGAAGAGCATGCCGATAAGGTTGATCCGACCACAATCGAAGCGATCGAGCTGGCAATTGCCGCCCTCAAGGATGATCTAGAGGGCGAAAACGCTGACAAGATCAAGTCCGGCATCCAGAACGTAACGGAATCGGCCATGAAGCTGGGCGAAGCCATCTACAAAGCTAGCCAGGAAGAGGCCGGCGAAGCAGAGCCTGATGCGCCAGGTGCGGACGAAGAAATCCTTGATGCGGATTTCGAAGATCTGGGCGACGACAAGCGTGACAACTAAGGCTTCACGCCGTCTTTGAATTGACCGGCCCGCAAACCGGGCCGGTCTTTTCCTTTCCCAAGGGGGAACACCACCATGGCAAAACGTGACTATTACGAAGTCTTGGGCGTCTCAAAAGGGGCGGATGCCGCTGAGATCAAAAAGGGCTATCGCCAGAAGGCGAAAGAACTTCACCCTGATCGGAATGCCGACAATCCAAACGCCGAAGCGCAGTTCAAAGAAGCCAATGAGGCCTACGAAGTCCTGAAGGACGAAAACAAGAAAGCCGCCTATGACCGCTACGGTCACGCCGCATTTGAAAACGGCATGGGCGGTGGCGGCGGGCCACGTGGCGGCGGGCCAGGCGACTTTGGCAGCGCCTTTTCTGACGTGTTTGATGACCTGTTCGGCGATTTCATGGGCGGGCGCGGTGGCGGTGGTCGTCGTAGCGCAGCCCAGCGTGGCAATGATTTGCGGTATAATCTGCGCATCAACCTTGAAGACGCCAATGCAGGCCTACAAAAGACGATCACCGTACCCACCGCAGTTGGCTGCACAGCATGTAACGGGACAGGTGCAGAGGGTGGATCGGAACCACAAACCTGCCCGACATGTTCCGGCATGGGTAAAGTGCGCGCCCAACAAGGGTTCTTCACGGTAGAGCGGACCTGCCCAACGTGTTCTGGCACGGGTCAGACGATCAAAAACCCCTGCAAGGTCTGCCACGGTCAGGGTCGGGTTGAGAAAGAGAAATCACTATCCGTCAATATTCCAACGGGCGTTGAAACCGGCACCCGCATCCGGCTTGCGGGCGAAGGTGAAGCAGGCATGCGCGGCGGGCCAACGGGCGATCTCTATATCTTCATCGAAGTGCAGGAACACGCATTGTTTGAACGCGACGGCAGCAATCTTTATTGCCGCGTTCCGGTCTCTATCGCGACGGCCGCCTTGGGAGGCGAGATCGAGGTGCCAACCATCGATGGCGGGCGTAGCCGGGTAAAGGTGCCCGAAGGATCGCAATCCGGACGTCAAATGCGCCTGCGCGGCAAAGGGATGCCCGCGCTTCGTGGCGGTGGCACGGGCGATATGTTTATCGAACTGGCGGTAGAAACACCGGTCAAACTTACCGCGCGACAACGTGAGATTCTCAAGGAATTTGACCAGCTTAGCGAAGAGAACAATCCGCAAGGGTCGAGCTTCTTTGACACAGTCAAAAGCTTTTGGGACTCCATGAAAAGCTAGCGTTAACCACGCAGTAACCACTGCACAGCAAACTGGGACCATGTCTCAGTTTGCTGAAGTCCCGTCTCTCTTTCCTGATCTTGATGACGTTGTGGGCGTGCCGCCCTTGGCCAAAGGTCGCGTGCCGTCCTATATGCGCGACCATCGCAAACGCCTGCGCGAACGGTTCATGGCAGGTGGCGCCTTGGCGATACCCGACTATGAGTTGCTGGAGCTTGTCTTGTTCCGCGCAATTCCCCGGCAGGACGTGAAACCACTAGCCCGTTTGTTGATCGACACATTTGGTGACTTTAACCGCGTGCTATCAGCCAACCCGACACAATTGACCCAGGTTGACGGTGTCGGCGATGCCGTTGTGGTTGAATTGAAATTGGTTGAGGCCGCAGCCCATCGCCTGTCACGCGCCAAGGTAATGCAACGGGACGTCGTGTCCAGTTGGGATGCGCTGCTGGATTATTGCCACACGACGATGGCGCATCGGGATACCGAACAATTCCGCATCCTGTTCCTTGACACCAAAAATGTGCTCATCGCAGATGAAGAACAGGCGCAGGGCACCCTTGATCATGTGCCCGTCTACCCGCGCGAAATTGTCAAACGGGCGTTGGAATTGAATGCGGCTGCGCTCATCCTCGTTCACAACCACCCATCTGGCGACCCAACGCCATCACCCGCCGACATCGAAATGACGCGAAAGATCGACCTGGCCACCAACGCGTTGGGCGTAACGGTCCATGATCACCTAATTATCGGCAAGTCGTGTGAATTGAGTTTTCGTGCTGAAGGCCTGTTCGACGTCCGTTGTTAGTTTGATACCCGTTGCAAATCGGTGAACTTGTCGTCCAGAAACGCAACCTCGCCGATCTGATCACAAGCGGGCATCTGCACACTGACATCTGACTGGGCCAATATCTGGCCTGCGCTGGTCTGGATCGTTGCAGCATCAATCTCGCGGGCACAGTTACCCTCGGTAACACCAACACCGATCATCAAAGTGACGCCACCATCGCGGCTCGCCCGTCCAGCCGGGAACGTATAGACCTCGGCTTGGTGCAAGATCTCTGTCTCTGTAGAACCCAAGAAAACAACAAAGCCGTGTTCACCCGAACGGGCATCTTCTGCGGTGTGAATGGATGCAGACCAGATATGAGCCGTGTCACCAATAGCGGCATCACCTTCCAAGGCATGCAAACGCATATTATCTGCCGTTTGCCACTGCAGCACGGCGCGATCATACTGGCGGATCTCGGGCACAAATACCTCGGTGCTGGCTTCTAGCACGTTATCAAAAGCAACCGAAAAACTGGCTTGCGCCAGCAGAGCCGGCACCGCGATAACAGCCATTCCTTCGTCGTCAGTGATGCCTGATATGGCTAAGCTTTCGTGTCGAACAACAAATTCTTCTTCTTGAAGACAAGGCGCCGAGACCGTCAATTCGATCATCGCAGCGGGTTGGCGCTTTGCGGCAAGCGACGTCCGGCAACCCGGAATCGGATTCGCCTGAATTGTGCCCAACGATGGTGGATCCAGTTCCGTATAAACCATATCAACCGCCACGACATGCCGCACATTGCTTGCATGATCCAAAGGGCTGGTCACGACATCGGGCACGCCAAACACGGCTTCGCCTGCGTCATTTGTCGCCATCATCATTGTCTGCGGTGCTACACCGGTATCACGACTGCCCTCTGATGCGCCATCGGCCCGATCAGGCGCGCCAGATTCCATCACGAAACCCAACGCGACCGCGACTGTAAGGGTCGCCGCAATCGTTTTAATGGTGGTAAGGCGAGACATCCCCGTCCCTTATTTTGCGACAGCAATAGTGACGTTTATGAAGGTTGACGGTGACATGAGCGGGACCGAACTATGGCCTTAAGGTGTCCGAATTATGTCTAAAATTAGGCGATCCGTCCGTGGCAATGTTTGAACTTCTTGCCCGATCCGCATGGGCAGGCGTCGTTCCGCCCTGGATTGCCCCAAGTTGTCGGATCGTTTTCGTCAAAACCCTCACGCGCTTCACCAGTTGCTGCCGTTGCAGTAGGGGCCAAAGCCGCTGCCGCAGCTTGGGCCGCCGCCTGCTGTTGCTGGCGAATCTGAGCGATCATCTGCTCTTGCTCTTCCTTCGACATTGGCCGGATCTGCGATAGCTTTTTGGTCACGTCCGTACGCAACCCATCCAGCATGCTTTCGAACAGCTGGAACCCCTCGGTCTTGTATTCATTCAATGGATCGCGCTGGGCATAGCCCCGGAAGCCGACAACCGAACGCAGGTGCTCCAAGGTCAGCAGATGTTCGCGCCATTTTGCGTCAATCGTCTGGAGCAGAAGCTGCTTTTCAACGCCGCGCATCGTGTCGTCGCCAAACGCCGCCGCCTTTTCGGTCATATAGGCATCGGCAGCTTCTTCCAGCCGTTCGCGGATACCATCGTCATCGACGCCCTCCTCATCCGCCCATGCCATGACGGGCACATCAATCCCGATATGTTCAATGACAGCAGCATAGAGCGCTTCGGTATCCCATTGATCGAAATATGTTTTTGGCGGCATGTGGTCGTGTACCAGATCGTCAATAACCTGATCACGCATGTCTTTGGTGACATCGGATAGGTCTTTGGCTTCCATGATCTCGCGGCGTTGCGAAAAGATGACCTTCCGCTGGTCGTTCATCACATCGTCAAACTTCAAAAGCTGCTTGCGGATGTCAAAGTTGCGGCCTTCAACCTTGGCCTGTGCACGCTCCAGCGACTTGTTCACCCATGGGTGGACGATCGCTTCGCCCTCTTTCATGCCCAGACCGGACAACACTTTGTCCAGACGCTCAGAGCCGAAGATGCGCATCAGATCGTCTTCGAGCGAGAGGAAGAAAGCAGAGCGCCCGGGGTCACCCTGACGGCCAGAACGGCCGCGCAGCTGATTATCAATCCGGCGGCTTTCGTGGCGCTCTGTCGCCAGAACAAACAAACCACCCGCAGCTTTGACCTTTTCCTTTTCGTCAGCCACTTCGGCCTCGATTTTTTCGCGCAGCGCTTCGATATCCGCCTCTGGATCATCGGCCACCGCTTGCAGCACGCGCATCTCAACATTGCCACCAAGCTGAATGTCGGTGCCGCGCCCGGCCATATTTGTGGCGATGGTCACTGCGTTCAGCTTACCTGCGTCCGCCACAATCTGGGCTTCCTGCTCGTGTTGGCGCGCGTTGAGTACATTAAAGGTGATTCCCTGCGCCTCTAACAAGCGCGCAAGTTCCTCTGATTTTTCAATCGATGTCGTGCCAACAAGAATGGGTTGGCCATTCGCGTGCGCCGCCTTGATCTCTTCAACGATACCGGTGAATTTCTCGGCCGCAGTGCGATAAACCTGATCGTCTTCATCAACGCGCGCGACGGGGCGATTTGTTGGCACCTCGACTACACCCAGTCCGTAAATTTCCTGAAATTCCTCAGCCTCGGTCGCTGCTGTACCGGTCATTCCGGCCAGTTTGTCGTAAAGGCGGAAGTAGTTCTGGAAAGTGACAGAGGCGAGCGTCACGTTCTCTGGCTTGATCGAACACCCTTCTTTGGCCTCAATCGCCTGATGCAGACCGTCGGACAGGCGACGCCCAGCCATCATGCGACCTGTGAATTCATCGATCAGCACAACCTCATTGTCGCGCACGATATAGTCTTTGTCCTTGGTGAATAGCTTGTGCGCGCGCAGTGCCTGATTGATGTGGTGGACCAGCGTGGCACTTTCCGGATCATAAAGTGTCTGCCCCTCTGGCAAGAGGCCCGCAGCACTCAACCGCTGTTCAAGGAAATCGTTGCCTTCGTCGGTGAATGTCGCCTGACGGGTCTTCTCATCCAGAGTGAAATGATCCTCGGAAACTTCGGGTACGATCTTGTCAATCGTGGCGTACATTTCACTGCGGTCCTGCGCAGGTCCAGAGATGATCAATGGCGTCCGCGCCTCATCAATCAGGATACTGTCGACCTCATCCACAATCGCGAAGTTGTGGTGCTTTTGATACATCTGGTCGAGTTCGGACTTCATGTTGTCACGCAGGTAATCAAAGCCAAGTTCGTTGTTCGTGGCATAGGTCACGTCACAGGCATAGGCCGCTTTTTTTTCATCATCGGGTTGCTGGGGATAGACAACGCCGGTGGTCAGGCCCAAGGCGCCGTAAACCTTGCTCATCCATTCCGCGTCACGACGGGCCAGATAGTCATTTACTGTGACGATATGCACGCCTTTACCGGTCAGGGCGTTCAGGTAGGCCGGGAAGGTTGCCACAAGGGTCTTGCCTTCGCCCGTCTTCATTTCCGAAATATTGCCCTGATGCAGAAAGATTCCGCCCATCAGCTGCGTATCAAAGGCGCGCAGGCCCAGCGCGCGCTTGGCGGCCTCACGGCAATTTGCAAAGGCTTCGGGCAACAGCGCATCCAGGCTTTCGCCGCCCATGGCACGTTTGGCCAGTTCTTCGGTCTTGTTTTTGATGTCCTCGTCAGACAGCGCCTCATATTCAGGCTCCAGCGCGTTGATCTTATCAACCAGCGGACGGGCGGCTTTGACTTTGCGGTCGTTTGCGGTGCCAAACACCTTTTTGGCAATCGTTCCGAAACCCAGCATATTCTCTCCGGTGGCGCAGTCGCGCCTGTCTGACATCTATTTGAGAGGAGGTCGCTTGTAGGCCCGTCTCAGGCCACTTAGAAGGGGCCAGAGTTACGCAATGACGGGCCCCCTCCGAGGCTTCCATGGGATGTAAGGGGCCGTATGTATAGTGTCAACGTCGCGGGGGTCCGCGGCACATCAAGGGATCGTTTTAATGCTGAAACATATGACATTTTTGGGCGCCGGCATCGTCTGCGCGACATTGGCGACGACAGCCGTCGCACAGGACGCCACTGCCGATACTGTTGTGGCCACAGTTGGCAACACAGAAATCACCCTGGGCGAAGTGCTGATTGCCCGCCAGAACCTGCCACAGCAATATGCGCAATTTCCCAATGAGCTGCTTTTTGATGGTCTTGTGGATCAGCTGATCCAGCAACAGCTTTTGTCCGACGCGCTTGAGACAGAACCACGCGAGATTGATCTTATCCTGACAAACGAACGCCGTTCGTTGCGTGCAGCCGAAGTCATCACAGCGATCAGCAGTACCTCCGTCACAGAGGCTGACGTGCAGGCGGCCTATGAAAAACGCTATGCCAATGCCGAAGAAATCCCTGAATTCCGCGCATCGCACCTTTTGGTTGAAACCCAGGAAGAGGCCGCTGCCGCCAAGGCACGCATCGACGACGGCGCTGCCTTCGCCGATGTTGCCCGTGATGTCTCGACCGGCCCGACCGGCCCCAGTGGCGGTGATCTTGGTTGGTTCGGCGCTGGCGCCATGGTGCCAGAGTTTGAGGATCAGATCACATCGCTTGAAATCGGCGGCGTGAGCGAGCCATTTGAAACCCAATTCGGCTGGCATGTGGCCACATTGATCGAAACACGCGCCCAACCGCAGCCAACGCTGGATCAGGTCGCCCGGGAAATCGCGGCAGAGCTGCAAGAGGCCGCGATTACAGCGCGTCTGGAAGAACTTGCCGAAGCACAAACGATAGTTGAGCCAGAGGAAGGTCAGTTTGACCCCAACCTGCTGGATCAGCTCGATATGCTGGACTAAAACTTTGTCGATCTCGCCGCTAGCCCCCGCCCAGTTCCCCGATCTGCCGCAGATCGATGGGGTCACCTTTGCCAGTGCAGCGGCGGGGGTAAAATACGTCGATCGTGACGATGTGATGCTGGCAATTCTGGCGCCCGGTACGACAGTGGCTGGCGTTTTTACGCGCTCTGCCACAAGGTCGGCACCGGTACTGGATTGCCAGGCAAAACTGGGCAGTGATCCCAGCGGGCCGGCGGCAATCCTTGTGAACTCAGGGAATTCAAATGCCTTTACCGGGGGCCTTGGCGTGGCCTCAGTGTCTGCATTGACCACGGCAATTTCAGCGGCAACCGGCGTCGCAACTGACCGCGTCTTCACCGCCTCGACCGGTGTGATCGGTGAACCACTTCCACATGACCGGATCATCGATAAGATTGCAGAGTTACAAGAGAACCAGCAGGCAAACGGCATCGCCGATGCGGCCTGCGCAATCATGACAACTGACACCTTTCCCAAAGGCGCCAGTGCGACAATAGATGTCGATGGAAAGCCCATAAAGATCGCCGGGATTGCCAAGGGTTCGGGCATGATTGCCCCGGATATGGCGACGATGCTGGTCTACATATTTACGGATGGGCTGATCCAGCAGGACACGTTGCAGACGTTGATTGCGCAGCTGAACAATAAGACGTTCAACTGCATCACCGTCGATAGCGACACATCAACCTCTGACACGCTGATCATCGCGGCGACAGGTGCGTCAGGTGTCGATGTGACGAACAACGCCGCATTCGGGGATGCGCTGCACAGCGTCATGCAAGACCTCGCTCACCAAGTGGTGCGGGATGGGGAAGGAGCGATGAAGTTCGTTACAGTCGCAGTGACCGGGGCCAACGACGATAGCGACGCTCATAAGGTGGCGCTTTCAATCGCCAACTCTCCGCTGGTGAAAACCGCGCTAGCGGGTGAAGACGCCAACTGGGGCCGGGTCGTCATGGCGGTTGGTAAATCCGGCGTACAAGCAGATCGCGACCGGCTCAGCATTCGTTTTGGGAGTATCACCGTGGCGGAAAATGGGTGGCGCGCGCCTGACTACTCCGAAGAGGCCGCCAGCGCGTATATGAAAGGCCCAGAGCTAGAGATTGGCGTCGACCTTGGGATCGGCACAGGGCACAGCACCGTCTGGACCTGCGATCTGACCCATGGCTACATCAGCATCAACGCGGACTACAGGTCGTGAAAACGGTACTGGTGTCAGCCGTCGCATTGATCGACGCGGATGGGCGGGTGCTGATCGCTCAGCGCCCCGAAGGTAAATCGATGGCCGGGCTCTGGGAGTTTCCAGGCGGTAAGGTCGAATCAGGCGAGACGCCCGAGGCAGCGCTGATCCGGGAATTGCAGGAAGAACTGGGCATAGACACCTGGGCGTCTTGCCTCGCGCCACTTACATTTGCCAGCCACAGCTACGATGATTTCCACCTGCTGATGCCTTTATTTGCGTGCCGCAAATGGGACGGGGTGCCACAGTCGCGCGAAGGGCAAGCGCTCAAGTGGGTGCGCGCGAATGAGCTGCGGAGCTATCCAATGCCAGCAGCAGATGTGCCGTTGATCCCGGTATTGCGGGATTGGCTCTAAAGGCTACTCCTTGGGAACCGGGGCGCAAAGCTCCGGTGTCTTTCTTTGTCAGAAGGGCATCCCCAAAGATGACGTCGACCGCGCCCAACCGTTCCGCTGATACCTGGGGTCAAACCACCGACAAGCAGGCACATTTGGCCAGATGATTGACCCGTTGTGAGGTGCTGCCCTGCACCAGCGCGCCGACGCTGCCCAAACCACGGCGCCCGGTCACGATCAGATCAGCACCGCAGTTTTCGGCGCAGGCAACTAACTCATCAGCGGGGTCACCTTGCTGACCATAAGTGTGGATGATGGTTTGGCCATTCTCGGCGGCCAGCTCTTTTCCGGCGCTCAGGATCTTTTCGCTCGCTTCCTTGATTTCGCTAGCCGACGGCATGGTCGTCACAACGTGATAGCTGGCCACTGCCCCCAGCGCGAAGGCGACTGTCTGTGGTTGAGGCGTATGCACGAGGTGTATTTCTGAATCGTATTTGTTGGCCAAATCACAAGCCAGAGTGAGCGCATGGTTTGCATTATCTGACCCATCAATACCAACAACTATCTTCTTGAACATATCTTATCCCTTCGTGTGATTGGATGTCGAAAGGGTAGTTGATCCCGGTTGGACTGGCCTTGATCTACATCAACACGCCTGAATTTGGCGGATGCGGTCACAAAAAGGGGCGGCCCGATGGGCCGCCCCTTTCATAGAAAACCTTTGTAATTACAGGTTCCGCTCGACCTCTTCGCGTTCGAAAATCTCGATCACATCGTCGGGGCGGATATCTTCGTAGTTCTCGAAAGCCATGCCGCATTCCTGACCGGATTGCACTTCTGGCACCTCGTCCTTGAAGCGTTTGAGCGTCTTCAGGGTACCTTCGTGGATCACCACGTTGTCGCGCAGCAAACGAACGCCAGCGGAACGACGAGCGACACCTTCGGTCACCAGACAACCCGCGACCTTACCCACGTTAGAGACCTTAAAGACCTCCTGGATTTTGGCATAGCCGATGAATTTCTCGCGAATTTCAGCAGAGAGCAAGCCAGAGGCCGCCGCTTTCACGTCATCCACGAGGTCATAGATGACCGAGTAGTAGCGGATCTCGACACCCTTCTGGTTGGCTGTGTTCCGCGCGGACGCATTTGCGCGCACGTTAAAGCCAAAAACAGGGGCACCAGATGCTTCGGCCAGACCGATATCAGTTTCCGTGATCGCACCCACACCTGAGTGCAGGACACGCACGCGCACCTCATCGTTGCCGATTTTCTCCATCGCCTGAACAATGGCTTCGGCAGAACCCTGCACGTCCGCTTTCACCAGAATTGGCAATTCGCTGACGTTTTCGTCTGCCTTAGCATTCGCCATCAGCTGTTCCAGCGTTGTCGCAGCACCAGCAGCGGCGCGTTTTTCTTTCGCGGCCTTTTCGCGGTACTCGGCGATTTCGCGGGCCTGTGCATCAGTATCAACGACGTTCAGAACATCGCCCGCTTCTGGCGTACCATTCAGGCCAAGCACTTCAACAGGCACCGCGGGGCCCGCTTCCTGGACGCGCGCGCCCTTGTCGTTAATCAGCGCACGGACCTTACCGTACTGCTCACCCACAACAAAGATATCACCCTGACGCAACGTACCCTTCTGCACCAGAACGGTCGCCACAGGACCGCGGCCCACGTCAAGTTGGGCTTCGATAACCGCGCCTTCGGCAGCACGATCAGGGTTGGCTTTGAGTTCCAGAATTTCTGCCTGTAACGCAATCGCCTCAAGCAGTTCATCCAGACCCTGACCCGAAATGGCAGAGACCTCAACGTCCTGCACATCACCGGACATCTTTTCAACGATGACCTCGTGCTGGAGCAGATCGGTACGGACCTTATCGGGGTTCGCTTCCGGCTTGTCGATTTTGTTGATCGCCACGATCATCGGCACCTCAGCCGCCTTGGCGTGGTTGATCGCCTCAATCGTCTGCGGCATGACCGCATCATCGGCGGCAACAACAAGAACAACGATATCAGTCACTTGCGCACCGCGAGACCGCATCGACGTAAACGCCGCGTGGCCGGGTGTATCAAGGAACGACAGCACTGCGCCGCTATCGGTTGTCACCTGATAGGCACCAATGTGCTGTGTAATACCGCCAGCTTCGCCTGCGACGACTTTTGCGTTGCGGATAGCATCCAGCAGCGATGTCTTACCGTGGTCAACGTGGCCCATGATCGTGATGATCGGTGGGCGCCCTTGCAGATCTTCGGGCTTGTCTTCAATCGCTGTCAGAACGTCTTCAACATCGGCATCAGACACACGAACAACGGTGTGGCCGAACTCTTCGATGATCAGCTCTGCGGTGTCGGCGTCAATCGTCTGATTCTGAGTCGCCATAATGCCGTTGGTCATCAACGCCTTTACGACGTCAGCCACACGTTCAGTCATCCGGTTGGCAAGCTCAGACACAGTAATTGCCTCTGGCAGAGCCACTTCGCGGAATACCTTTTCACGCTCGGCCGACACACCCATCGCTTTCGCGCGGGCGCGGTCTTGCTTGCGTTTCATTGCAGCCATGGAACGCTGGCGGCCACCATCGCGGCCAGCCATCGCATCATTGACTGTCAACTTGCCCGACCGACGACCGTCATTGCCACGGCCCGGCTTTGCCTTGGCCTTGTTATCACGGTTTTCTTGCGGGCGGTCGGTCTTGCGGGGGGCGGCCGTCGGGCGCGAAATCTCGGTCTCGCCCGGGACAGCGGCGGCGACAGGTGGCGCGTCTGCAATCGCCTTGGCCTTTGCCGCCTCGGCCTTCTTGCGCTCCTCTTCTGCGGCTTTTGCGCGGGCGCGCTCTTCGCGGGCTCTGTCTTCGGCTTCTTTCGCCTCGATCTCGGCCCGCCGCTCTTCGCGCTCGGCTGCGCGGGCCTTTTCCTCGGCTGCGCGCTGCTCAGCTTCTTCCGCTTCGCGGGCCTTCGCCAGCTTCAGCGCCTTCATCCGGCGCTCTAGCTCAACATCCGAAATACCGGCGGGACGTTTGGAAGGATCACCGCCAACCGGTCCACTGCCAGAGGCCGCAGGTTTGGTCGCTCCGGGCTTGGGCACCACAACGCGTTTGCGCTTGGTTTCCACCACGACGTTCTTGGTCCGCCCATGGCTAAAGCTTTGCTTCACGTTTGAAGGACGTGAACCACCAAGGCCGAGTGTCTTTTTACCGTCGTTATCGCTCATTTAGCTTCTATATCCTTCCCGGAGGCCGCATCGCCCCCGTTCCCTTCGCGTAATCCGCGTAGCTTTGTGGCTTCCTCTACAACACGATCGCTGAGTCTGCCAGTCGCAAGCGCGCCATGTATCACACTTTGCCGCCCAAATGCCAAACCCAATTCCTGCGCCGTCAAACAGCCAAAATATCGGGCGCCTTCCGGCGTCCATAATTTCGTTTTTCCCCGCTCCGACCCGTCAGAGGCCTGAACCAGAACACGGACCCGCTCACCACCGGCAAGCCAGCCCTTTACCTTTTCAAACCCGCAAACCGCACGCCCCGATTTCCGCGTCAATGCAATCAGATCAACGGTGCGACGGGCAAGCTGACGCTCGACCGCGTCAACCAATCCGTCCGGCACAGTCACTGCCTTCTTGGCAGAACGCGAAAACTGACCTCTTTGCGCCTCTTCCAGCACCTTGCGGTCAGCGGTCACATACATGCCCCGGCCCGGTAGTTTGCCCAGAACATCAGGCACAACCTGATTATCTGGTCCCACAACAAAGCGGATCAGCCCAGCCTTTGGCTGCACTTCACCCGTGACGATGCACTTACGTTCTGCATCATCGCGATCCTTGTTATGGCCACCACGCGCCATCTGCGATCCAATCAGAGGCCTGAAATCAGGCCTCCTCCTCCGCAGCTTCTGCTTCTTCGGCAGCTGCGGCTTCGGCAGCAAGCTCTTCCGGATCAACCCAGCCCAGCATCACGCGGGCAGTCATCACCATATCTTGCGCTTCCTCCAGCGACACGTCGAACGGTTCCAGCACGCCGTCATCTTTCACACGCTCGCCATCAACGGTCGTCCAGCCACCAGCCAGTTCCCAGTCAGCACAAGTTGCAAAGTCTTCCAGTGTTTTCACGCCGTCTTTGCCCAATGCTTCCAACATTGCAGGTGTCAGACCTTCAAAATTGGCAAGGCTGTCTTCAACACCCAATGCGCGGGCCGCTTCCATGGCTTTCTTCGCCTCGGCTTCCAGATAATCGCGCGCACGAGCCTGCAATTCGCCAGCGGTATCTGCATCAACGCCTTCAATGACAAGCAGTTCATCAAGCTCGACATAGGCAACTTCCTCAAGGTTTGTGAACCCTTCAGAGACCAGTAGCTGCGCAAAGAATTCGTCCAGATCAAGGGTATTCATGAACAATTTCGTGCGCAATTCGAACTCTGCCTGACGACGCTTGCTTTCTTCCTCTTCGGTCATGATGTCGATGTCGAGGCCGGTCAGCTGTGACGCCAGACGGACGTTCTGGCCACGGCGACCAATGGCCAGCGACAACTGCTCTTCCGGAACGACAACTTCGATTTTTCCGGCCTCTTCATCCAGAACAACCTTCGACACCTCGGCAGGCTGCAGCGCGTTTACAAGGAACGTCGGCATGTCTTCATTCCATGGAATGATGTCGATCTTTTCGCCCTGCAATTCGTTCACAACGGCCTGTACACGGGACCCACGCATACCGACACAGGCACCGACAGGATCGATAGAACCATCATAGGAAATAACGGCGATCTTTGCACGTGAACCCGGGTCGCGTGCCACCGCCTTGATTTCGATGATGCCTTCGTAGATTTCCGGTACTTCCATCTTGAACAGCTCAGCCATGAATTCAGGCGCTGTGCGGCTCAGGAAAATCTGTGGGCCGCGCTGTTCGCGGCGCACTTCCTTGATAAAGCAACGGATGCGGTCATTGGGGCGATATGCCTCGCGCCCGATCTTTTCATTGCGGCGCAACACAGCTTCGCCAGCGCCCACATCGACGATGACATTTCCGTACTCTTCACGCTTGACCAGCGCATTGATGATCGTGCCTGCGCGATCCTTGAATTCTTCATATTGCTTGTCACGCTCGGCTTCGCGAACCTTTTGCAGGATCACCTGCTTGGCAGATTGTGCGGCAATGCGGCCCAGCTCAACCGGCGGCACTTCTTCGATGAACTGCTGGCCAACCTCGGGCGCGTCCATATATTCCTTGGCTTGCTCGACTGTGAACTCGGCCTGATAGTTCTCAAGTTCTTCGTCCTCGACCACAGTGCGTACGCGGGTGAATGTCGCCTTACCAGTTCTGCGGTCGATGGCGACACGAATGTCCATCTCTGCGCCGTAGCGGGACTTTGCCGCGCGGGCGAGCGATTCTTCCATCGCCTCCACAACAAGCCCAGGTTCGATATTCTTTTCGCGAGCGACGGCCTCTGCTGTTTGCAAAAGCTCCAACTGGTTGGCGGATGTATATGCCATTTTAAGTGTTCTCCTCGGCGTCGCCCCGAAGGGGCGCATTCTCCTCACCATCGATGATGGTTTCGATTTCATCAAATTGGGTCTCGTCAATCTGACCCGCGTCTTTGCGTCCGCGCAAAACATCGCGGATCAACTCATCTGTCAGGACCAGTTTGGCGTCCGACAGCCATTCAAATTTCAACCCGATGGTGCCTTCGGCGATGGTGATCAGTATTTCATCACCCTCGGTACCTGCCAGCGGTCCTTTAAACCGGCGGCGGCCATCAATCAGCTCATCGGTTTCGATCTTGGCTTCAAAACCTTCCCACTGATCGAAATCCTTTAGCCGTGTCAGCGGACGGTCGATGCCCGGGCTGGACACCTCAAGGTTATAGACGTCCAAAATAGGGTCTTCGACATCCAATACTGCGCTCAGTGCGGTAGAGATCTGGCCGCATTCATCAACCTCGATCTGACCATCAGGGCGCTGCACCATAATTTGCAGGACACTTTCCTTGCCTGACATCAAACGCACGCGCACCACTTCGAACCCCATGTCTTCGACAACTGGGGTGACGATTTCAGCGATACGGCGGTCAATGGCCGCTTTGGCAATCAGATCGTTCATCATATCTTCCGACTTATCATTCGGACACAAAAAAACGGGCGCGCGGCCCGTTGTGATTTCCGGTGGTGTCTGGGGGTGGAAGCCAGACGCCGCTGTTGGGGATGATATAGGGGAAGGTTGGGAAAGGTGCAAGGGGCAAGCCGCCACCGGCGGCCTGCCCACAAAGAACGTGAGTATCAGAGACCCAACAAGCGATTGAGTTCTGCCAAGGCATCATCGCTTAGGGTACGCCCACCAGTCAGTACCATGAGGCTCTCATTCTCTCGCTCCCGCGCCGCTAGCGTATTTCCTTGTGCACTCAACAAATCGTTGGCTGCATCTGTGATGGCGTCTTCATAGCCACCATCTGGAAAGTTCGCGGCAATCTCGTCTTCGGACAACCCGATCAGGCGGTCGTATTCTGCTCTTGCTGCACGTTCTTCAACCTCAGCGGCTGCGATCTCTGCTTCGATGCTCTGCTGCTCGATCTGATAGGCATACAACTTGCCGGGCATGCTGTTTGGCGACGCATTTTCCATGGCCCGCTGGTTTGCATGGGCCGCATTCAGACCCCTGAGTTCACTGGCAATCGCACCACGACCGTTATTGCCATTGCTGCTGTTGCCACCACGACTGTTGCTTTCAGCATTGTCGCGGCCACCACCATTTCCGCGGCCATTTCCGTTCCCGCCACCATTGCCACCGCGCTCGGCATAGGCGGCATCAGCTGTCAGCATGACACCGACCCCCGTCGCAGTTGAGACAATCAACGCCATAGCGCCGACATGCATCATTTTACGCAAAGCAGTATGAGACATAATTGATTCCTGTTCGTTCAACGTGACCCCCAAGACGAAGGGTCGCTACGTCGAGCCTTATGTCTGCATGCCCGTGAACCAGCCTGAAACAACCCGTTCATAACTTGTTCAATAGGCGGAAAACCACCTTTCGAAATGCAAACGCCCTACCGGTTACCGGCAGGGCATCGCTGTCATATGTGATCGTAACTTAGGCTACAGACCAGCGCTCGGCCATGCGGGCGTTGTCCATCTGCCAGAGGTTACCCACGGTATCGGGTGAAGATATCCGATTGTTCACAGCCTGCACGTAGTTGGCAAACATGGGCACCAGAACACCGCCATCGTCACGCAGGATCTGCTGCATTTCGGTGTACTGATCGCGACGCTTGTCACTGTCGAGTTCCGCGCGCGCGGTCAGCAGCAGTTCCTGGAAACGTGCGTTGTCTTTCTCGTCCCACTGACTGTCGTTCCACGGCACACCTGCCTCATAGGCGGTGGAGAACATCCAGTCTTCGGTTGCGCGACCAGACCAGTAACACGCACAAAATGGCTTTTTCAGCCAGACGTTGGACCAGTAACCATCCGCTGGCTCTTGTACCACATTGATATTGATACCACCCGCAGATGCAGAAGCCTGGAATAGCTGAGCCGCGTCAACCGCACCTTCGAACGCTGCATTGGATGCGGACAGGTCGATGTCAAGGCTGTCGATCCCGGCCTGCTGCAGGTAGAACTTGGCCTGATCCGGGTCATACTCTAGCTGCTCCATATCAGCGGCGTAGTATTGATTTGCGGGGCCGATTGGGGTGTCGTTACCGACAGCACCGTGGCCAAGCAGGATCTTGTCGACCATTTCCTGACGGTTGATGCCGTACTTCAGCGCACGACGAACATTCACGTCGTTGAACGGTGCAGTATCTGTCAGCATCGGGAACGTGTACTGCTGGTTCCCGGTGACTTCCTGAATGCGCAATGCAGGGTTTGCCCGCAGCAGTGCTTCTGTTTTAAAGTCGATCCGGTTAATCGCATCAACCTGGCCGGTCATCAGCGCGTTCATGCGCGCGGTGTTGTCGTTGATGGCAATATATTCGATTTCGTCAAAGAAACCGGCGCTGTCGCCTTTGTAGTGGTCTGGATACCGTGTTGCGACCATGCGCACACCGGGATCGAACGACTGGACCTGATAGAGGCCCGTGCCGATACCTTGGGCAATCGCCTCTTCTGTTTGACCGGCTGGATACATCAGCAGGTGATAGTCAGACATCAGATAGGGGAAGTCGGCGTTGCCTGACGCCAGCGTAAACTGCACCTGACTGTCTGTGATCTTTGTCATCTCGGTGATCGCAGCAACGATCGGCTGGGCCGCAGATTTCGCGCCTTCGGCCACGTGCAGTTGCAACGATTCAATCACATCATCTGCACCAAAGGACTTGCCGTTGTGAAACGTCACACCCTGACGCAAGTTGAATGTCCACGTCTTGGCATCTGCTGAGGCTTCCCAGCTTTCGGCCAATTCACCCTTGAGTGATCCATCAGCGGCAATTTCCGTGAGGCTGTCAAAAACAGACCCCTGCGCCGATGCAATCATGAAAAGGTCAGAATGGGTGCGGCCATCCCAACTATCGGATGTGTTGGCGCCGGACAGGCCCGCCGTCAGTTTTCCGCCGCGTGTCTGTGCGCGCAGTGGCATACCGGACAGGCCCAGTACACCGGCAGCTACACCCGTTTTCAATAGGCCGCGTCTACTAATTCCATGCATATTGTCGTTCTCCCTAGTTATTATTACAGGCGTTGTCCGCCCAGCTATTCACATCTCTTGTCAGGCGATTCGCGCTACATCTTATCAGCGGCAGCATCGCCAATGTTATCAACGCCACGTTCATTCAGCAGATTAGTCAGCCAATCAGGGTTCATCTCGGGGACCGATGACAGCAACAAGTCGGTGTAGGCATGGTGCGGAGGCTTGAACATGTCCTCTTTTGGTCCTTGCTCGACCACACGGCCATCCTTCATAACCACCACCTCGTCCGCAATCGCCCGAACCGTCGCAAGATCATGCGTGATGAACATATATGAGAGTGACAATTCGTCCTGCAGACGCGCCAGTAGTCGCAGAATACCTTCAGCGACAAGTTGGTCGAGCGCAGATGTCACCTCATCGCAGATGATAAACTTCGGCTCTGCGGCCAGCGCACGCGCGATCCCAATCCGTTGTTTCTGACCACCCGAAAGCTCCGACGGCAAGCGATGATAATACTGCGTCGGTTCAAGCTCGATTTGTTCAAGCAGGTGATCCACCTTCCTGCGCTTTTCGGCACCTGTCAGCCCCAGATAGAACTGCACGGGGCGGGCGATGATCTGGCCAACGGACATGCGCGGGTTCAGCGCGGTATCGGCCATCTGGTAAATCATCTGCACCTGGCGAAGCTGATCCTTGCTGCGCTTGCGATAGTCAGCTGGCATCACTTGCCCATCAACAAGTATCTGACCGGCCGTGGGCGGCAAAAGTCCGGTAATACAGCGCGCAGTCGTTGACTTGCCCGAACCGCTTTCACCCACGACGGCCACCGTCCGACCCTCATGCATGTCAAAGCTGACATCATGCAAAACCGGCACCGTGCCATAGGACGCATCGACGCTCTGAACACTCACCACAGGAACAGCGCCTGTTTTCACGGCAGGCTTCAAAGGCCGCTCAAAGCTGCGGACGGCCCAAAGTGACTTGGTGTAGTCCTGCGTTGGGGCGGCAAGCATTGTGCGGGTATCCGCGGTTTCGACCTCATCACCCTTGAGTAACACTTTGATCGTGTCGGCCATTTGGGCCACAACGGCCAAATCGTGAGTGATATAGATCGCCGCCGTGTCAAACTGCTCGACAATATCGCGGATCGAGGCAAGCACCTCGATCTGGGTTGTCACATCCAACGCGGTTGTCGGTTCATCAAAAATAATCAGATCAGGGCGGCAGGACATCGCCATCGCAGTCATGCAGCGCTGCAACTGGCCGCCAGACACCTGATGCGGATAGCGGAAACCGATCTCATCGGGGTTCGGCAGGCGCAGCTTGCGATAGAGCTCGATCCCGTCGGCCTCGCTTTTGGCGCGCGACATGACGCCATGCTGTACGGGCCCTTCGACATGCTGATCCATCAACTTGTGCGCAGGGTTAAAGCTGGCGGCGGCAGATTGCGCCACGTAGGCAATCCGCTTGCCCAGCAATTCACGTTTTACTGCGGCGGATGCCGTGAGCAAATCAATCCCGTCGAATTCAACCGAGCCTTTGCTGATGCGCACACCGTCACGAGTATATCCCATGGCGGCCAGACCCAGCGTAGATTTGCCAGCACCGGATTCACCAATCAACCCCAGAACCTCGCCCCTTTGCAGGGTCAGATCGACGCCATTGATAATAGGGTTCCACACCTCGTCACTGCGGCCTTCAAGCCAGACATCACGCATTTTGACGAGAGGTTGGTCGCTCATTCTTTCAGCCCCGAAGATTTATGCAGCATCCAGTCGACCACGAAATTCACAGCGACGGTCAGCAAGGCGATGGCGCCCGCCGCCAACAATGGTGCCGTCGCGGCCAAAGGTGCAAACTGCGCGTAGTTCACGAAACCACCCAAGTCGCGCACCATCGTACCCCAGTCGGCCAACGGCGGCTGGATACCCACACCAAGGAAGGACAACGCGGCAATGGTCAGGAACACAAAACAGAAGCGCAGACCAAATTCGGCCAGTAATGGTGCCGTTGCATTGGGCAGGATTTCCCTGAAGACGAGGTAGCCCAGCCCCTCGCCACGCAGCTTAGCTGCTTCGATATAGTCCATCACAACGATATTCTGCCCCACGGCGCGGGCCAGACGATAAACACGGGTGCTGTCGATCACGGCGATGATGATCACCATAAAGGCGGTCAGCGGAATACCCAGTTGCGGCGCCCAGACGCTTGCGATGGTCATCAAGAGCAGCGCAAAGATCAGCGATGGGATCGCCATCAGGACATCGACCATGCGCGACAGGACTTGATCGAGCCACCCGCCCAGGGTTGCCGCGAGGAAACCCAACGTACCACCGATCAAGAACGCGAGCAGCGTCGTGGCAAACGCGATACCGACAGTATTCTGCGCACCATAGATCAACCGGCTGAGAATATCGCGACCGATCTGATCCGTGCCAAAGTAGAACGCAGGATCGCCGCCCAGCGCAGGATCGCCACCCGGAACGATATTCGCGGCAACACCGGGGATAATCTGCTCTTGACCGTAAGGTGCGATAGCACCGGCAAAAATCGCAAAAATCGCGTATATGATGATCGTAAGAATGCCGAATGAGGCAGTCAGCGGCATTGAGCGAAACATCTTCTTGCTCCAGGCCGTCCCAACATTACGACCCAGAATACGGAAAACCCATGCCGCGATGGCAAATAGGATGAACCCCTCTATCGCGATCCGCAGGAAGAAGAATTTATTGGCAATCGCCAGCTCGGAACTGTGGCCTTGGGTGTAGGCCCAGATCAGCCACAACAGGACAACGGCACCCAGTACATAACCAAATGCAACGCCATAAGGCATATCGCGGAATTTCGGCGCGTTGCCTGTCACGGATTGCCCCGCAAACCGGAAAACCCAGGCCAGTGCGGCCATGCCGACAAGTGCGATGGCAACCCATAAGATCATTTTGGATGCCTCAGCCGTGGGTTGGACAGGATCGACATGATGTCAGCCGTCAGGTTGAGAAGAATAAATGCGGTCGCAAAGATCAGGCAGCAGGCCTGCACCACCGGAATATCGCGGATCTTCACACTATCGACGAACAACTGGCCGATGCCAGGGTACACAAAGACCACCTCGACCACCACGACACCGGTGATCAGATAAGCAAGGTTCAGGGCGATGACATTGATGATTGGCGCCAGCGCATTTGGCAACGCATGTTTGACGATCACGCGCATGGGCGACAGGCCCTTAAGGCGCGCCATTTCGATATAGGGCGAAGCAAGCAGATTTATGATCGCTGCTCTGGTCATCCGCATCATATGCGCAGTCACAACAAGCGTCAGCGTCAAAGCAGGGAGCATTGATTTCTCCAGCCGTTCACCAAACGCCATACCCTCAAAGATATTCGACAGCGATGGGAAGATCGGGTTCAGCACCGCAAGGAACAGGATCAGGATATAGGCGAGGAAGAATTCCGGGCTTGAAATCGACGACAGTGTAAAAATGTTGGTCGCCCGGTCAAACACCGTGTTGCGACATAGCGCGGCCAAAACACCCAGTATAATCGAAAAAGGAACGGCGATGGCGGCAGTCACCATCGCAAGGAACATTGTATTGGCAAACCTTGGGGCGATCTGCTGGGCAACGGTGGTGGCGCCAGAGTCTGTACCCGTGAAACTGGCAAAATTGGCCTGCGCAAAGCTGGTGCCAAGATCACCCTGTAAGACACCACCCAACCACTGAAAATAGCGGGTGACAGGCGGCTGATCCAACCCAAGATCCGCGCGAATAGAGGCGACAGCCTCGGGCGTGGCACCCTGTCCAAGAATGGATTGCGCAAAGTCACCGGGAAGCAGGTTAACGGCCACAAAGATCACAATTGATACGATCAGAAGAGTAAGAAGACCCAGCGCGAGCCGCTGTAGAATGATCTTTAGGACATTGCCCAAACTATGAAGTCCCCGCTTGCATACATGAACATTAAGGGCAATTTTTCATCTGTCAAAGGTTAAAGCCCCAACGCGTGCCGCTGCGCCCCTAGCATGTCCATCGTGCGCACCAGTTCAGCACTTATTCCCGGTTCTGACAAGGCGTGCCCCGCCCGACCAATGAAGGTAAGCTGCGATTTGGGCCAAAGCTGTGCCAGCCTATGGGCAGACGCAGGCGGGCAAATCATGTCATATCGGCCCTGCACGATCACGCCGGGAATATCCGCAATTTGGGCCATTTGATCAGGGTGCAGGATTTGCTGTTTGTCAGATAGAAAGCCCGCATTCTGAAAATAGTGATTTTCCAGACGGGCAAAAGCGCGGGCATAATCTGCCGGACTCTCGCCGGTGATGCCATCACTGTCGATTGAGGCCAGGGCATTCTCCCAGGACGCCCACGCGCGGGCATAGCGGGTTTCTTGCAGAATATCCCCGGAAAACAGACGACGGTGATAAGCCCCGATCAGATCATTATGCTCATCTTCGGGAATAATGCTGGTAAATCGTTCCCAAAGATCAGGCCAGAACTTTCCGGCGCCGCCGCCATAGAACCAATCCAGTTCCGGCTGGGTCATCAGAAACACACCGCGCAATGTCAGCGCGGCAACTCGATCTGGATGGGTCTGTGCATAGATTAACGCCAGCGTCGCACCCCAGGAGCCGCCAAAAACAATCCAGCGATCAATGTCGAGGGTCTGGCGGATCTGCTCGATATCATCGACCAGATGCCATGTGGTATTCGCCTCCACACTTGCATGGGGCCGCGATCGTCCACAGCCACGCTGATCAAAAAGGATGACGCGAAAGATATTAGGGTCAAAGTAGCGGCGCATCCCCGGGCTACAACCGCCACCGGGCCCACCATGCAAGACGACCACAGGTATACCATCAGGATTCCCACATTGCTCCACATAGATGCGGTGGCCATCGCCGACCTTCAGCATCCGCTGATCAAAGGGATCAATCGGCTGATAAAGATGCCCACCTGGGCGCTTTTGTCCTACGACTTTGTCCATATGCATCCTATATCGCTTATCAGACCTACTGACCATCACACGAGGCGCAAAATGTCGGCGACCAATACCGTAGACCCCGAAGAAATTGCCAAATTCGAGGCGATGGCCGCCGAATGGTGGGATCTGAATGGAAAATTCAAACCACTACACATGATGAATCCAGTGCGGCTGGACTATGTCACCAGCCAAATTGCTGCGGAGTTTGGGCGCGATCTTCGCAAACCCAAACCTTTCAAAGGTATCCGCATCCTCGATATTGGCTGCGGGGGTGGATTGCTCTGCGAACCCATGGCGCGGCTTGGCGCGACGGTGGTGGGTGCTGATGCAGCAGAGCGAAATATTCCAGTCGCGCAAATCCACGCCGCTCAATCAGGGCTGGATATTGATTATCGTCACACAACGGCCGAAGCGCTGGCCGAAGCCGACGAGCAGTTCAATGTCGTGTTGAATATGGAAGTGGTTGAACATGTGGCCGATCCGCAGGGCTATCTGAATGCTTGCCAAAAACTGATGAAGCCGGGCGGGCTGCATCTTTGCTCTACCATCAACCGCAACCCCAAGAGTTTTGCCATGGCGATTGTCGGCGCAGAATATGTGATGCGCTGGCTTCCCAAGGGCACGCATGAGTGGAAAAAGTTCATCACGCCGAATGAACTATTTGCGTTGATGGAAAACGCAGGCATGATGCCGGTGGACCGCAAAGGATATGTGTTCAACTTTGCGACGTTCACATGGTCAATCTCGGATCGGGACCTTTCGGTAAATTACGTCACCACGTCAACCAAACCAGCGTAGTCCAAACTTTCATCGAAAGTTTGCCACCAAATCCTTTTTAGGATTTGGTCAGTTTATTCAAATTTGCTTAGCTTCAACCGCATCTCGCGTAAAACTGGCAGCACAGTACGCACTTTGTCCACACCAACCCCGGCAACAGCCTCATCGATCACCGGTGCAATCGCGGCAAGGGCCGCATCCCGGGCCGCCAGACCGGCAGGGCTGATCGCCACCATTTTGCGGCGGGCATCATCCCAGTCGGGGCGGACATGAACCCAACCGGCCCACTCCAGCTTATGCAACGTATTCGTCATTGCACCCCGCGTGAGGTGAAACGTCTTGGCCAGTTGCGCCGGCGACCGTTCTGCCCCGGTGTGAGCCAGATGGTTGAGCACCGAAAAATGCGACAGCTCCATCCCCTTTGGCAGGACACGGGCCACATTGGCACGCGCCAGTTGATCCACAACCAGAATTTCGCTGAAAAGCGAAACGGCGAGGCTGCTTGATGGATCAGGCATCAGGGTCCTTCAAAAGGGCAATCGTGGTTGAGCGCGGCGATACGCTTGCGGCTTTGTGCCACTTCCGCGAGGTCAAGATCAACCACTGCTATCCCCGGATCTGTCCCCATATCGACCAAAACCTCTCCCCAGGGTGAAACCACCATGCCATGCCCATGGGTCGCTCGCGATTTACCAGATTTGGACGCATGAATCCCTGTCTGGGCCGCAGCAATGACGTAAGATCCAGTTTCAATAGCGCGCGCGCGCAACAGTGGTTCCCAATGAGCGGCACCTGTCACCGGCGAAAAGGCGGCAGGAACCAGCAAAACCTCAGCACCTGCCTGTGCCAAAGCCCTGTAAAGATAGGCAAAGCGCACATCATAGCAGACACTCATCCCGATCTTGGCAAAGGGCGTGTCCACAACAACGGCGCGTTCGCCAGGCCGATAGCTGGCGGATTCGCGGAATGTCTCGGTCGCCGAGACGTTTACATCGAACATGTGGATCTTGTCATAGCGGGCCACGATCTGCCCAGCCGGATCAATCAGGAAAGACCGGTTGGCAAAGCGCCCGTCCACATCGCTGGTTTTTAACGCAAGCGATCCGATGGATAGCCACAGGCCATGCCTGACCGCTGCCTCGCGCATGCCTTTCAGCGTCCGATCATCAGCTTCCTGTTGCAGCACCTGCACCTGATGGGCGTGATCCATCGACAGACAATTCGTCACCTCGGGTGTCGCAACGAACCCGGCTCCCTGGCCCGCCGCATCAGCAATCAACTGGGTGGTAACCCGAAGATTCGCAGCCGGATCATCGCCCGTATTCAGTTGCAGAAGTGCAGTTTTCATGCGGCCAGCAGAGCGTCCAGTTTGCCACGTTGCTCTAAAGCAGAGAGATCATCAAAGCCGCCAACATGCGCACCATCGATGAACACCTGCGGCACCGTACTACGGCCATTGGCGCGCTGAATCATCTCATCGCGACGCTCTGGTTGCGCTGAGATATTGACCTCGGCAAAGCTCACCCCTTTGGTGCTCAACAGGCGCTTTGCCATCAGACAGAAGCCACAAGTGGGTTTGGTGTAAATCTCGACAGTGGCCATCTTCAGGCTCCTTAAATCAGTGTTTGTCGTGATTTAAGCATCTTTGACGACGCGTGCCAGTGTAACAATCGACACATTTGCGGCACCGGCAGCACGCGCAGCCTCGACGCTGGCGGCAAGCGTCGCACCGGATGTCATGACATCATCAACCAGCAGGACCGGCTGTCCCTTGATCTGGTTGACCCGTTTGGGATTTGAAATAATTGCATCCGCCAGGGCGGCGAAACGCGCATCACGACTATGCCCGTCCAACGATTTGGTCGGTTTGCAACGAACCAATGCATCAACACAAACCCGGCAACCCGCGTGAGCGCCCAGCGCTTGGGCAAGCAGGGCAGACTGATTATAGCGTCTTCGGGTCAGCCGGGTCCAATGAAGAGGAACAGGCGCGATAACAGGGTCTGTTATGCGCATAAGAGATAGCTTTTGCGCCATCCAACGCGCCGCAGATTGCGCAAATTCTGTCCGGTCGCCATGCTTGAGGCCCAAAACCAGGCGCCGCCCGACGCCCGCGTAGACCAGAACGGCACGGCCTTGATCCCAGGGGCGCGCAATCGTCATGCAGTCGTCGCATTGCACCGTCTCACCACGGTCTTCACCCGGCAAGGGGGTACCACATGTATCGCAGACCAAACCGCCAATGAATTGTGTCTGCGCCCAACAGGCGCCGCATAACCCGTAGTCGCTTTCGGTTTGCGCATCACATGCGACGCATTGCGCGGGGTAAATTGCACGAATGATACTTTGCAACTGCATGATTGCACCCTAAATGACGCTGATGAACATCGCCCAACTGACAGACCGTACAGCGCTGAAACGTAACCGCAGCCGCGCCAGCAGTGATGCGCTTTTCCTGCACGAGCATACTGCCTGTGAACTGCAAGAAAGACTGAACGAGGTTAACAGAACCTTTACATCAGTTGCGATTGTCACTGGGTTCCCAGATTTCTGGGGGCAGCGCTATCCTGACGCCCTGATTGTCCCCGACGATGACACGCTGGACCTCGCGCCCGGCACCTTTGACCTGATCCTACACACAATGTGCCTGCATTGGGCCAATGATCCTGTGGGACAGCTGGTGCAGGCGCGACATGGGTTGAAGCCTGACGGACTGTTACTTTGCACCTTTCTGGGCGGCCAGACCCTGCACGAGCTACGCTCTGCTTTGGCAGAGGCCGAAACGGCCGTCACAGGCGGATTGTCCCCGCGCATCGTCCCCATGGGCGAAATTCGCGATTTGGGCGGGTTGCTGCAACGTGCAGGCTTTGCTTTGCCCGTTGCCGACAGCACGCCGATCAAGGCCAGCTATGCCAATGCGTTCCATCTGATGCATGACCTCCGAAAAATGGGCGAAAACAACGCGCTAACAGGTCGGATCAAATACACGACCCGGCGCAATGTCCTCACGGAAGCGGCCAGTATCTATGCGGACAACTTTCGCAATGACGACAACCGCGTTGACGCCACATTCGAGATCATCACCCTGACAGGCTGGGCCCCGTCAGCGGATCAACCACAACCGCTCCGGCCCGGCAGCGCCACCACCCGTTTGGCGGATGTTTTAGGCACAGATGAGACCCGATTGGATAGATCTGACGATTGACGATGCCCGTATCTCATTTAACTAGCAGCTAAATCGCGCTACTTAAGGACAATGAAAATGCCCGATGCAAAAGGCCAGACGGACGAACGCCCCGCAGCTTGCCCCGCGCACGCGGGATCTGATCACCCTGCGGTGAAACCTGCGCGCGTCGGGATTCTGTTAGCAAACCTCGGCACGCCTGACGGTACCGACTACTGGTCGATGCGCCGCTATCTGAACGAGTTTCTATCTGACAAGCGGGTGGTCGATTACTCCGCCTGGATCTGGCAACCACTGCTACAGCTGATCATTTTGACAAAACGCCCTTTTTCGTCAGGGGCAGCCTATAAATCCATCTGGAACGAAGACGACGACGAAAGCCCGCTGCTGACGATCACGAAAAGGCAGACGGCGGCAATCAAGGCGCAAATGATAGAACGCTATGGCGATGACGTGCGCGTCGATTTCTGCATGCGCTATGGCAATCCGTCCACCAAATCCAAAGTGCGTGAAATGGTCGAAGACGGATGCACCAAGATCCTGTTCTTCCCGTTGTATCCCCATTACGCTGGCGCGACCTCTGCCACTGCCAACGATCAGTTCTTTCGGGCCCTGATGGAAGAGAAATGGCAACCTGTCGCCCGCATCGTCGAGCCCTACTTTGAAGAACCCGCCTATATCGAGGCGCTCGCGTTATCTATTGAAAAGGCCTATGCCAAAGCGGATCCACCCCCAGAAAAACTCGTCTGTTCGTACCACGGTGTGCCAGAACGGTATCTGCGCGAGGGTGACCCTTACCATTGTCAGTGTCAGAAAACGACGCGCCTGCTTAAGGAACGGTTGGGCTGGGATGACACGCAGATCGTCACAACTTTCCAGTCCCGGTTTGGGCCAGAGGAATGGTTGAAACCCTACACGGTGGAAGAGGTCGCACGCCTCGCTGAAGAGGACGGCGTTAAAAACATCGCTGTCTGCGCGCCTGCGTTCTCTGCTGACTGCATCGAAACGCTTGAAGAAATCAACGAAGAGATCAAAGAGAGTTTTGAAGAGGCAGGTGGCGAGCATTTTACCTACATCCCATGCCTCAACGATGATCCGACCCACATTGATGCGCTATCCAACTTGATCGCGAAGAACCTGCGTGGCTGGCTCGAATAATCAGCTACGAATCTGTTTGCGTAAATGGCTGATGCGCCGCCACCGCGCTTGGACAATTGTGGGGAAATTTACCGTTTGGTTAACAATCAGTTAACAATAGTCGCCCGAAATGCCCAAGTTTCCACTGAAACATCTAGGAAATTTTTGGTGGTATCCGTAAGTTTCCCCAAGTGCGCCGCAAAGCAAACATAATTCAAAGGCAGTATTATTACGTTGAGTATTATTGTGTACGGGCGTGACCTGTGTTGGCGCGATTTTTGGTGAGACATGTCAGCTGTGACAAAACCTGAACTCGAAGTGGAAACGAAAGCAGGAAGCGAAGCACTTCCTGATGGAACGGACCTCCTAGGCGATCAGTTCAAGATTGAACGGCCGCTTAGCAATGGTGGATTCGGGATCACCTATCTGGCAAGAGACAACTTTCTTGGCCGCGACGTCGTTATCAAGGAATGCTACCCAGAGGTCTTTTGCCGCCGCGACGGCAAAAGTGTCTTGGTGCGGTCCAAACAGCACGCCGAGAAGTACCGCGCCATCGTAGAGATGTTCATGCGCGAGGCACGCAGCATCGCCAAGATGCGCCACCCCAATATTGTCGGGGTGCATCGCATCTTTGAAGACAATGAAACTGCGTATATGGTGCTGGACCTGATCCACGGTCGTGACCTTCTGAGCGTGATCAAGGAAGAACGTCATCGTCTGACGTCAGATCAGGTAAAAGAGATTCTGATCAAGATTCTGGATGCGGTTGATCTGGTTCACCAGAATGACCTGCTACACCGCGATATTTCGCCGGACAACATCCTGCTGGACAAATGGGGCAGCCCAGTTCTGATCGACTTTGGTGCAGCGCGCGAAGAGGCAAGCCGCGAAACCCGCGCCGTGTCCTCGGTGCTTGTCGTCAAGGACGGGTACTCTCCGCAAGAATTCTACTTTGCCGGTGGCAAACAGAGCCCAAGCAGTGACCTATATGCGCTGGGCGCGACCTTCTATCACCTGATCAGCGGAGAAGCCCCACCCAACAGCCAGACCCGCATGGCTGAATTCGCAGGTAACAACCCCGATCCGTGCGAGCCATTGGCAGGACGTTTCCCGGAGTATGACGACGTCTTCCTTGAGGCCATCGACAAAGCAATGCAGATCCTGCCAAAGGCAAGGATCCAGTCCGCCCGCGAATGGATGCATCTTATCAACTCCAAAGAAGAGCGCGTGAAACCTCTTAAACCGCGCGCCAAGGCGGATCTGGGCAAGGTCCTGACACGTCTGGTGTCAGAAACAAACGAATATGTTCTCAATTCGGAGCCACGCGCGGCCAAGGATCTTCCGCCACTTCCATTGCCGGTAAAAAAGGTCAGTTCCAAGCCAGAATGGGCCGATGAATTCAACCGCGAAACCTCCGAAGCTGCGACAAATGGCACGTCATCTAAGAAAGAGACGCACAGCACATCGCAGCCACGACCCGATATGCTTGCCGTCCCTGAACCTGAGCGCAAGCGCGGTATTCTGGCGTGGTTTGGCAGAATCTAAACTGACCTGGCGGATGAAGAATGAAAGGGCGCGCTGATTAGGCGCGCCCTTTAGTTTTCATCATCTTCTGTCAAATCTCAGATCAGTAAGACCTGAGTGCCAACCTTGGTCAGGTCATAAAGCTCTGCGATCTGTTCGTTATAAAGGCCGATGCATCCATTCGAAGACCGGCGCCCGATCTTGCGCGTATCATGAGTGCCGTGAATGCGGTAGTATTGCCATGACAAGTGCAAGGCGTGCGTCCCAAGCGGATTGTCCGGGCCCGGGCCTATGAAGTCGGGCCATTCTGGGTTCCGGATCTTCATGGATGGTGTCGGTGCCCAACTTGGCCCTTCGACCTTGCGCGTGATCGATGTGCGGCCAGTGCGGGTCAGATCATCAGTCAATGGCACGCTCGTCGGGAACAGCTTGTAAACCGTCTGATCTTCGGACCAAAAATGCAACGCCCGCGACTGGAGGTCCACAAGGATCGCGCCATTATTGAGGTTGTTGAAATAGGGGCCCCAGTCGAGCGAGCGAAAACTTGAGATGTTGCGCTGCACACCTGCCGAGATATCACTTTCGATTTCTGTCGAATTGGTTGTCTGCGCCACAGCACCTGTGGAGATCATGGCCGCTGAAGCTGCCAGAAATCCACGCCGCGAAAAATCCTGTGTCATTGATATCTCCCTACTGGGGCCCAATACGTTTCAGAGGTGACACTTAATGTGTCTCTGATAGCACTTCAATTCAAAGATATGTCATTGCTATGACCGGCAGGGATATGTGTGTTTGAAGTGGCGCACTGATCCCGCTAAGGAAGACAGACTTGAACAAAGCGGGTGTTGGCATGTTGCGACGCGAATTGATCATGGGGCTGGCTGCGGCCGGCTTGACCGCCTGTAGCACAGCGCCAAACCGGCCCCTGGGCCCGGATGGTCTGCCCTTGCCATCTGCCTACCGCATTCGCCCCGGTGAGGAAGCTGCGGTGCAGTTCCGCATGTTAGATAGCGTCAACGCACTACGCCAGCAGGCTGGTGCCACTGCCGTTGAACTGAACGCGGCACTGAATGCCGCCGCCGCCACCCATTCACGCGATATGGCCGTGCAAAACCGACCCTGGCTTTTCGGCTCTGACGGGTCCAGCCCGCTGGACCGCGCCCGGCGCGTCGGCTTTCCCGGGCGGCTTCTGGGCGAGAACATTTCGGAATCGTTTGAATCAGAATTGCAAACCTTGGCTGCCTGGGTGGCACGATCCGACACCCGCGCAGTGATTCTGGATCCCAACGCTCGTTTTATGGGATTTTCGTGGTTTCAGGAAGAGTCAGGCAAACTCTGGTGGACACTGAATATGGGCAGCGACCCTATGGTCAGCCGCCCACAAAGCGGCACCGCTTCTTAGGCATAGAGAAAAATCTTGGTGCCAGTCTGCACCATGGAATAGATCTCGTCCATTTCGCTGTTGGTCACAGCGATGCACCCCCAGGTCCAATCTGGCGTGCCCGCCCATTTGTCAGGTGTGCCATGGATAAAGATGTCGCCTCCCGGCTCAACCCCATTGGCGTGCGCGGCGGCAACATCGTCTGAGTTGGGGTAAGATATACCAAGCGACAGATGAAAGTTGCTGTTCGGATTGCGCCGATCGATCACATAAGCACCCTCAGGTGTGCGACCGTCGCCCTCCTGTTCCTTGTGGCCCGTCGGCGCAAAACCCAGATCAAAACTATATTCCCGCAGCAGGCTGCGGTGGTGCAAAAGCTCCATCCTGCGTTCACCCTTAAAGACCTGAATGCGCGTCACCTCTGGCCCGGTGTAGACCGGCAAGCCACCTGAACATCCTGCAAGCCCCAGGGCCGCTCCAACCACTACTGTTCGTCTTGAAATCATGTCACTGCCAATCGCTACGGTCTTTGCCGCCTTTTACCGATTTCTACCGCACAATCATGGCAGAAGGTAGACAGTCGACAGCCCCCAGCGATCATTTCCGTGTGAAGCCCGCAACAATCTCTGTGTGGGGTGACCAGCGAAACTGATCAACAACCTGGACCCACGGCATGGCAAAGCCAGCCTCTACCAGTGTTTGCGCGTCACGGGCAAAGGTGACGGGGTTGCAGGATACCATCGCGATGGCCTTGATGCCTGATGCGGCAATCGTGGCGATCTGTGCTTCGGCCCCGGCGCGCGGTGGGTCGATGACAGCGGCATCGAATTGGCGCAGCTCATCTGCCTCCAGCGGACGGCGAAAAAGGTCGCGTGTTTCCGTTGTGACACGGCGCAGCTCGTGGCCTTCACGCCAGCCACGATCCAGCGCATCCAGCATAGCAACCTCACCTTCAACCGCATGCACCTCGGCCCTTTTTGCCAAAGGCAGGGCGAACGTGCCGCACCCCGCAAATAGGTCCGCAATGCGGGCCGCGCCTTGGGTGATCTCCTCCACTGCGTCACGCAACGATGCTTCACCATGTGTTGTCGCCTGCAAAAATGCACCAGGCGGTGGCACGACAGAAACACCGCCAAATTCCTGTGCGGGGGGGTTGATTGTCACGACCGGTTCATCATTCCACACCAGACGCGACAACCCATGTTGATTGGCCAATGCGGCCAGTTCGACACGCAATGACGGGGTAAGCTCCTTGTCAGTGCCGACCAGAACATCAGGGCCAAGCGCCGCCTCGGTCACGGTCAGGTCAATCTCGCCTTTGCGCGAGCAGGCCAGGACAGTCAACGCCTCAAGCGCGGCAAAACTGCCAATCAGGGCGGGGGTCAATAACTGGCACTGGGGCACCTGCACTAAGGTATCAGAAGCGCGCGCATGAAACCCAATCATCGCGCCCTTCTTGGTGCGACGACCCGAGAGTTTCGCCCGCCTGCGCGATTGCGCAGGTGAAGTCTGGATTGGTCGAAATTCAGGCGACAGCCCACGCGCCGCCAAGGCTTTGACCACAATGTCCTGCTTCCATGCCGCGACAAAACCATCCGTTGCATGCTGCATCGCGCAGCCACCGCAGGATTTGAAATGCCGGCAGGGTGCGGCCACCCGATCTGTTGACGGGGTCACGATCCGCACGGTCCCATCCTGGGCGACATCCACCTCTTCACCTGGCAAAACACGTGGCAAAAGTGACTGCCCGTCAGAGGCACGCCCCATCCCAAGATGGGTTAAACTTTCGATTGTCAGCATTTACTCCGCCGCATCTTTCACATTGATAAAGCCGCCGGATTGTCGGTTCCAATACCGGGCATAAAGCCCGCCCTTGGCCAGCAGATCATCATGTGTGCCTTCCTCGACAATGCGGCCCGCGTCAAGCACAACGATGCGATCCATCTGCGCCAATGTGGACAGGCGGTGGGCAATGGCGATGACGGTCTTATCAGCCATAATAGACTCTAACGCACCTTGAATCGATGCTTCGACCTCTGAGTCGAGCGCGCTGGTCGCTTCGTCCAACACCAGTATCGGCGCATCTTTGAGGATGGCACGCGCAATAGCGATCCGCTGGCGCTGGCCACCCGAAAGCTTGACACCACGCTCACCCAGATGAGCATCATAGCCTTGCCGATCCTTGTGGTCGCGCAGGTCCTGTATAAACGCATGCGCTTCGGCCTGCCGCGCTGCATCCTCGATCTCATCCTGGGTGGCGCCCGGCTTGCCGTATTTGATGTTGTCGCGCGCAGAGCGATTGAACATCGCCGTTTCCTGCGTGACCATTGCAATCTGGCGGCGCAGGCTTTCCTGTGTCACGTCGCGCACATCTGTGCCGTCAATCGTGACATTCCCATCCTCGGTATCGTAAAGCCGCAAGAGCAAGGCCACCAAGGTTGATTTACCGGCACCGGATGCGCCAACCAGGCCCAGCTTTTCGCCCGGTCGCACGTTCAGGCTGACCCCATCCAGGCCACCGGGGCCACCGCCATAGCTGAAGGACACGTTATCCAGGGCAATGCCGCCGTTTTTTGCCTCAAGTCCAAACGCGTCCGACGCATCAACCAACGTGTGCGCAGGACTGAGGGTGTTCATCGCATCCTCAATCTCACCTACATTGGCGTACATGCCCATCAGTGTAAAACTGACCCAGCCGGTCATTTGCGACAAACGCAGGGAAATCGCACCGGCCGCTGCGATATCACCCGCCGTCGCAGAGCCGGTTGTCCAGAAATAGAGGGTCATACCCACCAGAATAATTGGTAGCAGCCCACCCAGCGTCATCAGCCAGAACCGGAAAGACGCAGAGAGCCAGCCATAACGTACGGCCGTTCGCCAATAACTTTCCATGGCATCGATCGCGGCGCGATCTTCGTGATCATCATGGGCGAATAGTTTCACCGTCTTGATGTTCGTAATCGTATCCACAACTTGCCCGGTCACCATGGCACGGGTCGCCGCCCGCGCTTTGGACCGTTCACGAATGCGCGGCATGAAGAAACGGATCAGCAGGATGTAGGACGCAGCCCAAAGCGCCAACAGCAGGGCCGAGCGCGCGTCGATGGTGAACAGCAGGATCACTGATCCGATCAACGATGCCAGCGCAAAAGCCACGGTGTGGATCATGTCCACAACCAGATCCGTCGCCGCGCGGGCGGCCTGCATCTGCTTTTGCGCGATGCGCCCTGCGAAGTCATCGTCAAAGAAAGTAACTGATTGACCCAGCGAATGCCGGTGCAGGCGCGAGAGGATCAGGTTGCTAAGCGACGGGCCAACAACAACGGCCTGCATCATGCCGGAAACGCCTAAGATAATCGGACGCAAAATAAGAAAGAACGCCGTTACACCCACCAACAGCAACATATTGTCCGTGAAGTAAGTATCACCGGCCGAGGACAGCGTCGCATCAATGACCCAACCCAGCATCAGGGCCGTTGCCACCTCAAGCGTACCCGCAATAGCAGACACTAATCCTGCCAAAACCGTAACCTTCGTGCTGCCCTTCAGACACCAATTCAGGAAGGCCAGAAGGGTGCGTGGTGGCGATCCTGTGGCGGGTTCAAATGGGTTTATCCAGCGCTCAGGCGTCATTTTTGCTCCTCCGCGGTCTGTCCCAGAAAGCCGCCGGATTGGCGCGCCCAGAACCGTGCGTATTGTCCATTCGCCGCCAACAGGCTGTCATGCGTGCCATCCTCCACAATGCGCCCCTGATCCATCACGATGATTCGATCCATCTGGGCGATCGTAGACAAGCGGTGGGCAATCGCGATGACAGTCTTACCTTGCATCATCCCGTATAATGTCTGCTGAATAGCGGCTTCGACCTCACTATCTAGCGCGCTTGTCGCTTCGTCCAACAGCAGAATCGGTGCATCTTTCAAAATGACGCGGGCAAGGGCGATCCTTTGCCGCTGCCCGCCTGAAAGTTTCACACCACGTTCGCCAACCCGCGCCTCGTACCCCTTGCGGCCCTCACTGTCTTCCAATGTCTGTATGAAGGCGTGCGCCTCTGCCTTGCCAGCCGCGGCAATCATCTCATCCTCGGTCGCAGCGGGATTGCCATAAAGAATGTTCTCGCGGACCGACCGGTGCAGCAAGGCGCTGTCCTGCTGGACCATACCGATGGCGCTGCGCAGGCTGTCCTGGGTCGCCCGCGCGATATCCTGACCATCAATCAGGATCTGCCCGCGTTCGGCGTCGTAGAACCGCAATAGCAGTTTCACCAGCGTGGATTTCCCGGCACCCGACTGCCCGACTAAACCCACCTTTTCACCCGGCGCGATCGTCAGATTGATCTGATCCAGGCCACCAGTCTGTTTGCCATAATGATGCGACAGGTCACGGATTTCGACAGCGCCTGTGTCAAGCTGCAGCGACGCGGCGCCGTCTTGGTCAAGCAGCTTTACCGGCTGCGCAATTGTCTGCATGCCTTCCGACACAACACCCAATTCGCGGAAAAAATTCGTCACCGCCCACATGATCCAACCCGACATCGCATTCAGTCGCAACGCCAGTGACGTGGCCACCGCGACCAACCCAACCGAAGCCGCACCCTGCATCCACAGCCAGATCGACCAGCCGACAACAGCCACCACCAGAAAACCGTTCAGTAACATCAGACCTGCATCCATTATCGTATAAAGACGCATTTCGATCTGGAACGTGCGGCGGGCCTCCTCAATTGCGTCTCTGGCATAATCCACCTCGCGGTCATGATGGGCAAACATCTTGACCGAATGGATATTGGTATAGCTGTCGACCACACGACCGGTGACCGCACTTCGCGCATTTGACGCGGCTTCGGACGCCGGGCCAATTCGGCGCACGACCCAGCGCAGCAGAAACATGTATGGCACGATCCACAGCAGCAGCGGGATCAGCAGCCGCGCATCCGCTTGCCCCATCAAAACGGCGGCGGCCACCAAATAGGCCAGCGCGAACGTGATGGCATCAAAAAGCTGAAACACAACCTCACCTGCTGCAGGTGGGGTTTGCATGATCCGGTTGGCTATACGGCCTGCAAAATCATCCTCAAACCAACCGACTGACTGACGCAGCACATGGCGGTGCGCCCGCCATCGCACCAGCGTGCCAAAGTTTGGCAGAATGGTGTTGTTCAGCAGCATGATCTGGAACATGTGGATCGCCGGGCGCAGCGTCAGGATCAGGACAGCGACCAGAATGAACTCGGCCCCGCTATCGGCCCAGACCTGCACCGGGGTGCCTTGGGTCAGGATGTCAACCAGACGGCCCAGATAGGCCAGCAGCCAAATCTCGACAATGGCGATGATGACCGACGCAATACCGGTCAGCCAGAACACGCGTATAAACGGCTCTGCGTAAGCCCGCAGAAACGGATAGAGCCGCTGTGGCGGCGTGTCGGTCTCCTTATATGTCACATAGGGATCGACAAGACCTTCGAAAAACCGAAACATCTGCTTGCCTGATAGAATGCTAGACGCCCGCTATAGCAAAGGTTTGGTCAGAGGAAAACCAGCACCGAAAATGCGGCAAGCGCCAGCGCCATCATGCGCATGAAAATGCGCCATGCAGCCGGATTGGTCAAAAGGTAAGACAGCAAACTACCGGCAGTGGCCCAAAACACGCAGACACCAAGATTCAGCGTTGAAAACGTGGCGGCCAATGTGCCCGCCTGCTGCAAGGGTGGCATCATGGCAACATATACAGTGGCGCTGAAAGCGACAGCCCAGACCTTAGGATTGACCCACTGGAACAGGATCGCCTCAACAAACGTGAAGGGACGGTGGGCCTGGGTGTTTTCTGCCGGATCGGAATGCCACAGGTTATAGGCCATCCAGAGAATCCAAAGGCTGGCGGCAACCTTTAGCACAGTTTCGAGCACCGGCTGCGCGGCGATCAACGTCCCGATGCCGGCGCCAGTGACAAAGGCGGTGATACCTACGCCCAGCGCAACCCCCAGCACATGTGGCACAGTGCGTTGAAACCCGAACCGTGCACCGGACGCCGTGATCAGGATGACATTGGGACCTGGCGAGAAAAGGCCAAAGAACACAAAGCCGAACAAGGGGAAAAGATCACTCAAGTAATTCTTCCTCCGTAAGGGTAAAGCCCGAAGCGATCCACCGGGCCTCTGCCTGCTTTAGCGCGGCGCCCAGCGCGGGGCCAGATAGGTTGGGCATAAGATCAACCGCTTTCAAGGGAAAGGTCTGTGCAGCAGCATAGGCAATCGCATCCAACACCGCAGGAGCCACTGGCTGGCCCATTGTTGCTGCTGCCACCACAGCAGCATCCCGCCCCACATCCGCACCATAACGATAGGCGATTTCGGTGGGGCTTACCGCACTCTTGATCTGCGCCAGCCTGCGCGCCCGATCCTTTGATAAACGCAATACGTCCTGCGGCTGCCCGCCAATGATGGCTAAGCGTCGCAACGCATCCGGCGCTATGTCATTTTCCTGCTCCTGATGCACCAGAACGGCCAGTGACGCTGTATCTGTACCCGGTAAAACCTGTGCCATAGCACCGGTAGAGGCCATCGCGGCAACGGCTGGTGCGGGATCAGATGCGCCAAGCAGCTTAAGCATCTCTGCGGTCACGCGCTCTGCCGACAACGCATGCAGCCCATCAATATGCGCGGCACATGCCGCCAGCCCATCGCGGTCCGGCCCTTCTGCCGGATCACCATACCAGGCATAAAACCGAAAGAACCGCAGGATACGCAGGTAGTCTTCCTTGATCCGCTGATCGGGGTCTTCGATAAACCGCACGCGGCGCGCCTGTACATCGGCCAGGCCGCCCAATGGGTCGGCAATCTGCCCCGCTGCATCGCTATAAAGCGCATTCATCGTAAAGTCGCGGCGGCGTGCGTCATCTTCCATGTTGTCGGCGAAGGCAACTGTCGCGCGGCGCCCGTCTGTCGCGACGTCACGGCGAAAGGTTGTCACTTCAAAGGGTGTATCATCCAGCACCAACGTAACCGTGCCGTGATCAATCCCGGTTGGCACAGCTTTGATCCCGGCCGCAGCCGCCAAATCCAATACTGCCCGGGGACGCGCATCGGTCGAGATATCCAGATCAGCAACAGGCGCGCCCAAAAGCGCATTTCGTACGCAACCGCCCACAAACCATGCCTGATACCCTGCGTCGGTCAGCAGGTGGCAAACAGTTTGCGATGCTGCATCGTCAAGCCAATCAGCCGTGATCCGGGTCATGAAACCCGCTCTGCCAGCGCGTGCATGATCCGGGCCGTCGCACCCCAGATGTAATAAGGGCCAAAGGGGACGGTGTAGTAACGCCTACGCCGACCCTGCCAATGGCGGCCTTCTACCCGGTATTGCGCGGGATCAAGCAGATGGGCCAAAGGCACCTCAAACACTTCACTGACTTCGCCTGCCTCTGGTACGCTTTGGAAACCGTCGGTAATGACAGAAAGCACCGGCGTCACCTGATATCCCGTCACGGTCTGATGCGGCGGCAGCGTACCAAGCACATCAACCACGTTGCTGGGCAGGCCGATTTCTTCCTGGGCCTCACGCAATGCTGCATCAATTGGGGTCGCATCACCGGGGTCTTGCTTGCCACCGGGCAGGGCAATCTGGCCCGGGTGATGTTTCAACCGGGCAGATCGTTTCGTAAGCACAACCGTTTGACGATCAGCACGCACGCCGATCAGCACCGCAGCCGGGGTCAGTTTCCCCTCTGGGATTTTCACATCAGGGTTAAGGTCAAAATCAGACGACGCGCTGCCCACATGGGACAGCGCACCGGTTAGGTTCTTGCGCAAATCAGGCACTGGCGTCCTTGGCCTCAAATCCCAGCGTTGCAGGGTCAAAGACGTAATGTGCTCCGCAGAACTGGCAGTCCGCGGTGACAGTGCCTTCTGCGGTCGTCATCGTCGCAATCTCCTTGGCCGAATAGATTGACAGGCTTTGCCGGACTTTGTCATCTGAACAGCTACAGCCAAACTTGATCGGTTGCGCATCGTAGACCCGCGGCGCTTCCTCGTGGAACAGCCGCACCAACAGATCGGTCGGCGAAACGGTTGGACCGATCAACTCTATCTCATCCACGGTATCCAGCAGCGTATTGGCGCGGGTCCAGTTTTCACCCTCCTCCGCATCCAAGATGTCGGTTGCGTCCAGCAAACCATCCTCGCCTGACCCACCTTCGCCGGTGACATGTGGCGATGCCTTTGGCATGTGCTGCAAGATCACGCCACCTGCACGCCAATGGGTGCCCTCACCGGGCAGTTGGGATTGGCCATAGGTCAACTGGAATCGGGTCGGTATCTGCTCGGACTGGGCAAAATAGGTTTCTGCGCAGGCAGAAAGCGACCCACCTGCGATAGGTGTGACACCCTGATAAGGCGTCATACCCTCACCCTGGTCAATCAGAATAGCGAAATACCCGTTTCCGATCTGACTGAACGGATCAGCGCCTTCATCCAGGGTCTCGGCGTCATAGGATGCATAAGCACGGATGCGGGCGGGTTGCCCATCGTCAGTTGGGCCATAATAATCCGTCGCGATCAAACGGGCGGGGCCAGAACCGCGCACTTGCAGCGACAGCTTCCAACGCAATTTCATCGTCTGCCCGATCAATGCTGTCAGCAATGCCATTTCAGCCACCAGACCTTCGATCATGGGCGGATAGCTGTGCTGTTTGAGCACCTGCTCCAGCACACCATCAAGACGCGCCACCCGGCCGCGGATGTCAGAGGCGTCAAGTTGAAACGGCAGGACGGTATCGTCCCAGGCGATTTGGGTGCCTGTGGTCATGGTCTTTCCTAACAAGTCTAGGGGTGGCATACCGCGCCTATATAGGTGGGGCAACCGCGCGTCCAAGGGGCAAGCTATGATCAGACGGTATGGCGACACGCCGATAAACGGGCAACGCTACCAGCATCGCCCCGGTGTCTATGCCATTTTACCGCTCAATGGAAAGCTGCTGCTGACGTATCAAGGCGATCCACATTTTGAGTTTCAGCTGCCCGGCGGCGGGATTGACCCCGGCGAACATCCTCTGACCGCGCTGCACCGCGAAGTCTTTGAGGAAACTGGCTGGCGTATCGCGACACCCCGCAAACTGGGCGTATTCAGGCGGTTCGTCTATATGCCGGAATACGACAAATGGGCGGAAAAGCTATGCCATATCTATCTGGCGCGGCCCGTCCGGCCACATGGCCCGCCCCGCGAAGAGCGGCACGTTCCTGTGTGGATGAACCCAGCCGAGGCTGTCGCAGCACTCTACAATGAAGGCGACGCGGCTTTTGTAGCTAGCCTAATCGATTAGCGGACGTTTCTCGATCAGGTGGCCATAAAGTGTGGTCAGGATGCTGACACCCAACATCAGTATCGTCCATTGCACCGCCAGATCGACAATTACCCCGATAAACGGAGAAATGCCATTTAGCTGATTGACCAGCAACGTCGCAATCCCATTGATCACCATCAACAGCACAGCCACCCCAAAAATTGTGCCCGACATCTCGCGCGACGCCGACCATGCAGCACCCATTGCAATCGGCTTCCCGACCGCCACGGATGGCAAGGCAAGTCCGATGCGAAACCACACAAAGGACAACACCGCTGTTACGGCGACGAACATTAGGACGGCGGGTAAAGGAAGCCCCGATGGCGAAGCTGAGGACAGGAATGGCGACGTAATGATCTCAGCAAGAAAAGCCAATGGAACCGCCAGTAGTCCGATCAGCAGGCCATAGAGGATAGACCGGCCAACATAGGGCCAGATCGGGCGGCCAGACACGGCTGGCAAGATCCCACTATATTCTTCAAGCAGGATAAAGCGGTGCCAGGACACAGCAATCCACGCCAACACGAAAAGTGTGAAAGGGATCAAGCCTATTGTGGCAAGGATGACCGCGCCAATCGCGCCTTCCGGAAGGGTTCCTACACCGCTGGCCAACTGCATGAAGGCGCCGGACTGGCCAACCAAAGCAAAGACGACAAGATAGCCGACGATCAGTACAACATAAGGTCCGATCGAGGCGCGCAAAGCCTGCCCAAAATTGCCAAAGATCATACGGAATGCGTGACGGATGATTTGAAATGCCATTGCAGAAAACCCTGTTTGATATCTTGGGGCAGTCCAACATGCGTACTGCAAATGGTCAACTGGCCTTTGCTTTCTTAGGTGCTGCCGCTTTCACCAATCCTTGCCCCTGATTGCGAAAACCGCTATCGCGCGTGCAAACCCCACACGCAAAAAGGCGCACCTTGTATGACCGCTCCGAAAAAAGTTGTTCTGGCCTATTCTGGTGGCCTTGATACCTCGATCATCCTCAAGTGGTTGCAAACGGAATATAACTGCGAAGTTGTCACCTTCACCGCTGATCTTGGTCAGGGCGAGGAATTGGAGCCTGCACGCAAAAAGGCCGAGATGATGGGTGCGACAAGCATCTACATCGAGGACCTGCGCGAAGAGTTTGTGCGCGATTTCGTCTTCCCGATGTTCCGTGCAAATGCGCTTTACGAAGGGCTGTACCTGCTGGGCACCTCTATCGCGCGCCCCTTGATTTCCAAGCGGCTGGTCGAGATTGCCGAAGCCGAAGGCGCTGATGCAATTTCCCATGGTGCGACGGGCAAGGGCAATGATCAGATCCGTTTTGAACTGGCGGCCTATGCGCTGAACCCCGAAATCAAGGTCGTTGCCCCATGGCGTGAATGGGACCTTGGCAGCCGGACAAAACTGATCGAATTCGCCGAAAAGCATCAGATCCCAATCGCCAAGGACAAGCGCGGCGAAGCGCCCTTCAGTGTTGACGCCAACCTGCTGCACACCTCATCCGAAGGCAAAGTTTTGGAAGACCCCGCCGAAGAAGCACCGGAATATGTCTATCAGCGGTCCGTTGCACCCGAAGATGCGCCGGATACGCCAGAGATGGTCGAGATTACATTCGCGCGCGGCGATGCAGTCGCGATCAATGGTGAGATGATGTCACCTGCAACGATCCTGACCAAACTGAACGAATTGGGCGGCAAGCATGGGGTGGGCCGTCTTGATCTGGTAGAAAACCGGTTCATCGGCATGAAATCGCGTGGTGTGTACGAAACACCCGGCGGGACCGTCCTGCTAGAGGCCCACCGTGGCATTGAACAAATCACGCTGGATTCAGGTGCTGGCCACCTCAAAGACAGCATCATGCCGCGCTATGCAGAGCTGATCTATAATGGGTTCTGGTTCTCGCCCGAACGCGAAATGCTGCAAGCGTTGATCGACAAAAGCCAGGAACATGTGTCCGGCACAGTGCGCGTGAAACTCTACAAAGGCTCAGCAACGACCGTGGCGCGCTGGTCAGATCAGACGCTGTATTCCGAAGAACACGTGACGTTCGAGGATGACATGGGCGCATATGACCAGGCCGATGCGCAAGGGTTCATCCAGCTGAATGCCTTGCGGTTGAAGCTATTGGCGGCGCGGAACAGAAAGGGCTGAGGGGTTTTACCCCCAGCCCGACCCTAGAGCTTCTTGGCGTACAGCTTTTCGTAGAGCGGTAACGCTTCACTTAATATTTTTTGATGAGGCGCGTCCAGCTCTGGCAACGGCCCCTCTGCGCCCGCAAACCCCGTGCCTTTGTGCACAGCATTGTACCAATGCGCAGCCCAAACCCCGTCGGCTTCGCGTGGTCCGGCAGGCCACGCCAACATTGCTGGATCGAACAGCAGGTCAATCGCATCACACAGCTTTCTGAGCATCCTTTCGGGGTCTTTCCGAATGTCCGAACTGTCAATCACCAGCCCGCCGATCTTGTCATATAGTGCGGCCTGCTGGACATAACCGATGTCATCCAGCGTCATCTCATCCCGCTTGGCCCCATAACTTGCGATCACCCGGGCGGGGTGGCGGATCAGGTGGATGTTCACACAGTCGCGGGCCCAGTCCAGCGGAACGCCGTCAATCATGTGATGTGGCATATGTTTCATATAGAAATGTGGCTTTTGCGCTGGAATAGTGTCTAAACAACGCCCGGCAACGATCTGTGGGTCAGTCTCATGCGCCGCAAGAATTTCGTTGCGCATCGGATGTTCCAAACCCGTCGCAGCAAGATAGGGCGCATAAAACGGCTCATCCCAAACCGCGAAGTCTGCGCGATTTCCGAAGGCATACATCATGGCTGTCGATAGGTTCCGTGGTCCTGACCACATTGCAATTCTCATGCGCAATATCCCTTAATGATGCTGTACATACAGTGTACATACAAAGTGTATTTCATGACGCCGCAACCAGATCTTTATAGAGGCCCCGCAAGCGCGTGGTCACTGGTCCCAGTTCACCACTTCCGATGACCCGCCCATCAATGGTACTGACAGGGGTTTGTGCGCCAAAGGTTCCCGTCAGGAATGCTTCGTCCGCCGAATAGGTATCAACGAGCGAGTAGTTCCGCTCAAGCACCGGAATGTCATTGGCGCGGCAAAGATCGATCACCTTCTGGCGGGTGATGCCGTTCATGCAATAGTCGCCCGTGCTGGTCCAAACCGCACCATTCCTGACGATGAAAAAGTTGCAAGCGTTGGTCGTGTTCACAAACCCATGCACATCCAGCATCAGCGCCTCATCCGCGCCAGCCTTGTGGGCGGCGATGCAGGCCAGGATGCAGTTCAGTTTCGAATGGCTGTTCAACTTAGGATCTTGCGTCATGGGCAGGCCGCGTTGATGCGGGACAGTAGCCAGCGAGATCGGGCGCGGGATCTTTGGTTGCGAATGCTCCATGATGATCACAAACGTGGGGCCCGATTGCGACAAGCTGGGATGCTGGAAAGGGCGAACCTTGATGCCCCGTGTCACCATCAACCGGGCGTGGGCATCAGTGGTCATCTGATTGGCCTTCTGTGTCTCTAACAAGGCGGAAATCATACCCTTTCGGTCCATGCCGATATCCAGATCAATGGCCTTTGCTGCCGCGAACAGCCGGTCGATATGCTCGTCCATAAACGCCCATTTTCCGTGGTAAAGGCGCAGGCCCTCCCACACGCCATCACCTAGCATAAACCCGCTGTCATAAACGCTCACAGTAGCGTCGGCCTTGGACACAAGCTCACCATCCACGTAGATCAGGATGTTCTCGTTACGGGCGTCATCTTCGGCTTGATGGGTGGTGACCTTGGTCATGTTATTCTCCCTCCTGTGGACGCTAAAGCATTTCGATTTATTCTTGAAACACCAATCGCTGGCATTCGTCTACGACTTAAACGAGATCGATCGTAAGGGAAGCTCAATACGCTCGGAATCAGCATTTCAAATGTTCCAAGAGGTCAAGACCGCGTGATACAAGCGCGAGGCCGTTGCGTACGGGCATGATTGCCTGAAATGGTGCGGACAAAGGAGATTGCCGATGTTCAGATCCATTGTTCTAGCGCTTGCCATACTGCCCGCCGCTCTAACCGCAGTTGCCGAAGATATCCAGACCGCGATCGTTGCGGGGGGGTGTTTCTGGTGTGTTGAGAGCGACTTTGAAAAAGTGCAGGGCGTCCGCGAGGTTGTTTCCGGCTACACCGGCGGCGCCACAGCCAATCCGACCTACGACACGATCAAGGGTTCTGGGCATTATGAGGCGGTCGAGATCACCTATGATGCCGACGTCGTCAGCTATGGTCAGCTGCTCCATGCCTTTTTCCGGTCGGTTGATCCGACCGATGCAGGCGGCCAGTTTTGTGACCGTGGTGACAGCTATCGCACGGCTATTTTCGTCTCTAACCCAGCGGAACGTGCTGCTGCTGAGGCCGCAAAGGCACAGGCCCTCCGCGATTTGGGCCAGCAGATTGTGACGCCGATTCTGGATGCCGCCACCTTTTATGACGCAGAAGACTATCATCAGGATTACTATCGCGGTGAAAACCGGGTGATCACCCGACGCGGGATCAAAGTGCAATCAGAGGCCTATGCGTTTTATCGCAACGCCTGTGGTCGTGATCAGCGCGTGACGCAGCTTTGGGGTGATGCGGCACCATTTGCCGATCACTGAATAAAGGCCTGCACCTCTGATAGGTCAGGGATCACATCCGCCGTACCATGTCGGGTGACCATCAAGGCGCCCGCTTTGGTCGCCAGCGCGATAGCCTGCGCCATCGGCATGCCCCGGTCCAGACAGGCCAGCACATAACCGGTGAAGGTGTCGCCAGCGCCGGTCGTGTCCACTGGATCCACCTTGATAGCTGGGAAATGTTTCTTACCATCAGCACCATACCAATCAGCCCCATCGCCCCCAAGCGTGACAATGACGTCGCGCACGGGCAAATCATCGGGTGCCTGGCCGGTGGCGTCTTGCAACTGCTTGGCTTCGACGGCGTTGAGGGTCAGGAAATCAAGATGTGGCAGAACCGCCTGCACCCGTTCCGCATCAAATGGGGCCGCGGCATAGGCCACCTGCAACCCCAGTTTCTTACCCATCCGCGCTGCGGTGCGTTGCAGGTTGGTTTCGTTTTGAATAACCAGCCAATCGCCGGTCTCCGCCTCGGCCATTGCCGCCTGCAAAGTGACCTGCGGGATCGCCTCATTGGCGCCGGGATGTAGCACAATTGCATTTTCACCATGGGGATCGACCATGATGATCGCTTGCGCAGTTTCAGTGTCTAATTGAGCGATATTACGTGTATCTACCCCATATTCGAGCAAGCGTTGCGCAGCCCAGCGCCCATCCTGACCGACGGCCCCGATATGGTACACCCGTGCAGCTGCCCGCGCGGCAGCGACCGACATATTGGCCCCTTTGCCGCCCAGAAAAACCTCTCGCCCAGTAGATGACAGCGTCTCACCCGGTGCGGGAATATGTGGCACCGCATAGACCATATCGACATTGATTGAGCCGAGGTTCCAGATCGCCATCTAGTCCACCTTGCACGCCGCGATGACGGCCATATTCAAGATGTCGTTCACGGTAGATCCGGTGGAACAAATCTGCACCGGCTTGCCAATACCGGACAGGATTGGCCCGATCACCGTCGCCCCGCCCATTTCCTGCATCAACTTGACCGAGATCGAAGCAGAGTGCCGCGCGGGTACAACCAGAACATTGGCAGGGCCGGTCAGCCGCTGGAACGGATAGTTTTCCTGCGCTTGCGTGTTGAGGGCAACATCAACAGTCATCTCACCCTCATACTCGAAATCAACTTTTCGCGCGTCCAATACTCTCGGCGCCTGGTGCATCTTTTCGGCGCGTTCCGATACCGGATAGCCGAAGGTCGAGAAGGACAGGAAAGCCACGCGCGGCTCTAGCCCAAGTTCACGCGCCACAAAGGCCCCGCGTTCGGCGATATCGGCCAGATCGTTTTCATCGGGCCACTCATGCACCAGCGTGTCCGCTATGAGGACGATGCGGCCCTTGTTCAGGACGGCCGTCACACCAACCGCACCGTCGTGCGGCCCGGCATCAAAGACATGGTTTATCAGCTCCAATATATGTGCCGACTTGCGCGTCGCACCGGTCACCATCCCATCGGCGTGCCCATGGGCCAGCATCAACGACGCAAACACATGCCGGTCACGCGCGGCGAGCCGATGCACGTCCAGCCCGTCAAAGCCTTTGCGTTGCAACCGTTCATACAAGAACGATTTATAGGTCTCCAAATGGGGGGTCGTGGCGGCGTTGACGATTTCCAGCTCCTCAAATGCCTCGGGAAGGCCTTCAGCCGTCAGCTTCTGCTTCACATCATCGTCGCGCCCGACGACCAGCGCTTTGCCCATCCCGGACCGCTGATAGAGCACCGCAGCACGCAGCACGCGCGGATCATCGCCTTCGGCAAAGATCACGGTAGACTGGTTGGCACGTGCGCGGGCATTCAGGCTGCGCAAGATTGATTGTGTCGGGTCCATCCGGGATTTCAGAGACAGCTCGTAGGCATCCATATCGATGATGGGTCTGCGCGCGACGCCGGTTTTCATACCGGCCTGCGCAACTGCCGTGGGGATGCGGTGGATCAGGCGCGGATCAAACGGTGTTGGGATGATATAGTCACGACCGAAAGACAGTTTCTTACCGTAAGCCATCGCAACCTCATCCGGCACGTCTTCGCGTGCAAGGGCAGCGAGGGCTTCCGCGCAGGCGATCTTCATCTCATCGTTGATGGCACGGGCGTGGATGTCGAGGGCGCCGCGGAACAGGTAGGGAAATCCAAGGACGTTGTTCACCTGATTGGGGTAGTCACTGCGCCCGGTGGCAACAATCGCATCTTCACGGACAGCGTGTGCATCCTCTGGCGTGATTTCTGGATCGGGATTGGCCATGGCAAAGATAACGGGGTTTTCCGCCATGTTAGACACCATTTCCTGCGTCACGGCACCCTTGGCGCTGACCCCCAGAAACACGTCACACCCCTTCATCGCGTCATCAAGGCTGCGCGCCTTGGTGTTGGCGGCATGGGCAGATTTCCATTGGTTCATCCCCTCGGTACGACCCTGGTAGATGACGCCTTTGGTATCGCACATGATGCAGTTGTCGTGCCGGGCCCCCATCGCCTTGAGCAGTTCCAGACAGGCGATGCCGGCTGCGCCGGCACCATTCAGGACGATCTTGACGTCTTCGATTTTCTTACCAGAGAGGTGCAGCGCATTCAGCAGGCCAGCGGCGCAAATCACCGCCGTTCCATGCTGATCGTCATGGAACACGGGGATATCCATCTGCTCTTTCAGCGTTTGTTCGATAATGAAACACTCTGGCGCTTTGATGTCTTCAAGGTTGATGCCACCAAATGTCGGGCCCAATAGGCGCACAGCATTGATGAATTCTTCGGGGTTCTCTGTGTCTAACTCCAGATCGATCGAGTTGACGTCGGCAAAGCGCTTGAACAGCACCGATTTCCCCTCCATCACCGGTTTGCTGCCCAGCGCACCCAGATTTCCCAGGCCAAGGACGGCGGTACCATTGGAAACGACGGCAACCAGATTGCCCTTGTTGGTATAATCGTAAGCGGTGGAGGGGTCGGCTGCGATCTCTTCGCAGGGGATCGCCACGCCGGGGGAGTAGGCCAGCGACAAGTCGCGCTGCGTTGTCATCGGCACGGTGGCCTGGATTTCCCATTTGCCGGGGTTGGGCTGCATGTGGAACTGCAGCGCATCCTCGCGCGTGAGTTTATTGTTGGCCATCATTTTCCCTCTCTTGCCGTCCACAAGACATAGCGGGTTCGTACAGCCAGCCGCAACGGGTTGATTTCGGGGTTTCGCAGCGAAACCGGGCTGCTAATGTGCGCGAAGTGATCCCGGGGGATGCATGAGCAGCGCAAAAAACACGGTCACGCCCATGATGGCGCAGTATTTGGAGATCAAGTCAGATCATCCTGATGCCCTGCTGTTCTATCGCATGGGCGACTTTTACGAGATGTTCTTTGATGATGCGGTCGCCGCCGCTGCAGCGCTGGATATCGCGCTCACCAAACGCGGCAAACACGACGGCGTCGATATTCCCATGTGCGGCGTGCCGCATCACGCAGCAGAAGGGTATTTTCTGACGCTGATCCGCAAGGGGTTCCGTGTGGCCGTCTGCGAACAAATGGAAAGCCCCGCAGAGGCGAAGAAGCGTGGATACAAAGCCGTCGTCAAACGCGAGGTCGTGCGGCTGGTCACACCCGGCACGCTGACCGAGGATTCACTGCTGGATGCGCGGCGGCACAACTTTCTGGCGGCGTTTCATGTGGTGCGGGATGAAGGGGCGCTCGCTTGGGTCGATATCTCGACCGGGGGGTTTCATGTGATGCCCTGCGCGGGGGCGGCGCTGGGGCCAGAGCTGGCGCGGCTGACCCCGCGCGAGGTGATTGTCGTGGATGGATCAGAAGGTGATTGGGCCGGAATAGTGTCTGATTCTGGCGCCACACTGACAACATTGGGTGCCGCAGCCTTTGACAGCTCAGCGGGTGAAAAACGCCTGTGTCAGCTCTACAATGTTGGATCTCTTGACGCGTTTGGCAGCTTTGATCGGGCCGAAATCGCAGCAATGTCTGCCGTGGCAGAATATCTGGACATCACCCAGCGCGGGAACCTGCCGCTGCTGCGGCCTCCAGTGCAGGAAGGCCAGTCCAGCGCAATGCAGATTGATGCGGCGACCCGCAAATCGCTGGAGCTGACCCATGCTATGGGCGGCGGACGGCAGGGATCACTGCTGCATTGCATAGACCGCACCATGACAGCAGGAGGCGCGCGCCTGTTGGAACGGCGGCTGTCTTCGCCTTCGTGCAGTGTGGATGTGATAGTCGCGCGACAGGATGCAGCCGCTGCACTTGTTGATGATACACGACTGGCCGAAGATATCCGCGAGACCCTGCGTGGTGTGCATGATCTGGATCGCGCCTTGTCGCGACTGGCATTGGATCGCGGCGGACCGCGCGACATGGCCGCAATTCGCAACACAATTGGGCAGGCGGCAGCGCTGTCAGCGCGTTTGTCAGATGATCTGCCTGCTATTCTGGCGGATGCGGCGCAGGATTTGACCGGGCATGATGCATTGCTGGATCTGCTTGATCAGGCGTTGATTGCCGAACCACCACTGTTGTCGCGTGATGGCGGGTTTATCGCACCGGGCTATGACACAGAACTGGATGAGGCGCGCAAACTGCGTGATGAAGGGCGGTCCGTGATTGCCAGAATGCAGGCAGAGTATATCGAAACCTCCGGTGTGGCGTCGCTGAAGGTCAAGCACAACAACGTGCTAGGCTATTTTATCGAAACCACGGCGACCCATGCCACGAAAATGATGGCGCCGCCGCTGAGCGAAACCTTCATTCACCGTCAAACGACGGCCAATCAGGTGCGGTTTACCACCGTGGAGCTATCCGAGATTGAGACACGCATTCTCAACGCAGGGGGACGGGCGCTTGAGATTGAAAAGCGGCTCTATTCCAGCCTAACACGGACAATTGTTGCGCAGGCGGGGCCGCTCGGCGCGCTTGCGAGAGCATTGTCGGAGATAGATCTGACCGCAGGATTGGCTCATCTGGCTATGGGCGAAAATTGGGTACGGCCCAAGGTCGATGACAGTCGCAGGTTTGAGATTACGGGCGGGCGGCACCCGGTGGTTGAAACGGCGCTGCAAGACGACGGCACACCGTTCATTGCCAATGATTGCGCTTTGACCGACGCGCCAATCTGGCTGCTGACGGGCCCGAATATGGCCGGTAAATCAACATTCCTGCGACAAAACGCGCTGCTGGCGATCCTCGCACAAATGGGCGGGTTCGTTCCTGCCACAGAGGCCCATATCGGTATCGTCAGCCAGATTTTCAGCCGCGTCGGTGCATCCGACGACCTGGCGCGCGGGCGGTCGACATTTATGGTGGAAATGGTCGAAACGGCTGCAATCCTGAATCAAGCCGATGGCCGCGCCCTGGTGATACTGGACGAAATCGGCCGCGGGACGGCGACCTATGATGGCTTGTCTATTGCATGGGCGACGTTGGAACACTTGCACGATGTGAATCGGTGTCGTGCGCTGTTCGCCACACATTATCATGAGATGGCGGCGTTATCGGCCAAGTTGGATGGCGTTGAGAACGCGACTGTCGCCGTGAAAGAATGGGACGGCGACGTGATTTTCCTGCACGAAGTGAAGCGTGGAACGGCTGATCGCAGCTATGGCGTGCAGGTTGCACGACTGGCCGGGTTGCCGCCGGTTGTTGTTGAACGGGCGAAGGTGGTTTTGGAAGCTTTGGAAAGAGGCGAACGCGAGGGTGGTTCATCACGCAAGGCGGTGATTGATGACCTACCATTGTTTGCTGCGACGCCTACGCCTGCGCCTGTCAAAACGGCGCAATCTGAGATCGAAGAGAAGTTGAAGACTATCTTGCCAGATGAGCTGACACCAAAAGAGGCCTTGGCGTTGGTCTATGAATTGCGTGATCTGCTCTGATCGCTACCAGCTGCCGCTGGCACCGCCACCGCTTGATCGTCCGCCACCACGACCTCCAGAGCTTGAGCTGGAAGAACTACGGGTCTTTTTCGGGATCGTCGTTTTCACGGTGTAGTGGGCATTACAGTGATGGCAGTTGTAGTCGGTTTCCCGCAAGCCTGTTGACGAATAAGTCGCCGACCGGATGGTGCGGCTGTCGCCTTCAACCGTGCGAAAGCCGCATTCGCGGCACGCCCCATAGCGCGAGAACCAGTTGCGGTAGGCCTCGATCGTCAAATGCTCGCAACGGTCACAATACCAGACATCATAGTCTACGCTTTCAAGGCGTTCTTCGACAAGCTGGCCAGGTGACAAGCTGTCATCTTCCATCTCTTCGAGGTAGCGGCGCATACGGTTGCCGTCATTGGGACATGTCCGTGGTTTGTTGCGTTGATAGCGCCGGTAAATCTTGATTCCGAAGTGTATCAAAGCCGCAAAAGGAGCGAGTAGCCACCAACCGAGGTTCACCAAGAAACGCTTAAAGTTTGCCCAAAGCTGCGCCGCCCCAGAGTTATCATATTCACCCGGATAGCGATCTGTGACTTCATAAATCACCTCATCCACGCCGATACGGATACCTGCCGCGTAGTCATCAAGGCGGAAGTACGGGATGATTTTGTTGTCGATTACTCGTTTCATTGGTGCGTTCAGCGCGTCGCCATAGCCCGCCCCGACCTCGATCCGCAATTCACGATCAAAATGGGAAACCAGCAGAAGTAGACCATCATTGCGATCCGCATCACCGATGCCCCATGTGTTGAACAGTGCAGTTGCGAAGCTTTCGATGCTGCCAGTGTGCCCATAGTCCGCCATCCGGGGGATGGTCAAAACAGTGAACTCTATATCGCGGGATTGAAATAATTCATCGAGAACAATGGCGATTTCTTCCGCTTGCGCGTCGGTCAGAAGGTCCGCGTAGTCATTGACGTAGAAGTCAGCAGCATCTTCGGGGAAGGTCTGCGCGGCGAGCGGAGCGGCGACAAGCAGCCAGAGTACAACCGCTACTCGCCAAATCCGCATTATGATTTCGGTGTTGAAGACACGCCAACCTGCGCAGGCCGCAGCAGCCGGTCGTGCAGCATGAAGCCGTTTGTCGATACCTGAATAATCTCGCCTGATTTGGTGCCGGGCAAAGGTGCCTCGAACATCGCTTCATGCAGCTTGGGGTCGAATCTTTCGCCAACTTCTGGCGTGATAGGTTCAATCCCGTGTTTTTTGAAGACGTTAATCAATTCGCGCATGGTTAGTTCGACCCCTTCAAGTAGGGATTCAGGCACCTTTTCGTCGCCTTCCTGGGCGGCGGTCAGGGCGCGATGCATGTTGTCGTAAACAGGCAGCAGATCGCGGGCAAGTTTGGACCCGCCATAGTTTTCAGCCTCGCGCCGATCACGATCCGCGCGTTTGCGGGTGTTTTCAGCATCAGCCAATGCACGCATAAATTTGTCACGGAAATCATCGCGTTCGGTGCGCAGTGCTTCGATCTCGTCAAAGCTTGCGGCGGCGGCATCAAACTCTGCGTCATCGCCTTCGGCTGCGAGTTCATCAAGGCTTTGCAATGGTTCGTCTTTCTCAGACATCTCGTCTTCCTTTAAGAGCGGTCGGCAATCATTTTGCCCACCAGCTGTGCGGTGTAATTCACGATCGGCACAATGCGCCCATAATTCAGCCGAGTTGGCCCAATGACACCCACTGCACCGATAATCTTTCGGTCGGCGTTCATATAAGGGGAAACGACCAAAGATGAACCCGATAAAGAGAACAATTTGTTCTCTGAGCCGATAAAAATACGCACGCCTTCACCTTCCTCAGCCAGATCAAGGAATTGAGCGATGTCACGCTTGCGTTCAAGGTCATCAAACAAGGTGCGGATGCGGGCAAGATCGTCTTCGTTTTCGCCGTCGCCCAGCAGGTTACCGCGGCCACGGACGATCAGTCGTTCGGTCGCCTCGCCTTCGTTTTCCCACAAGGCGGTGCCGTCGGCGATCAGCTCTGCCGCGAGGGCGTCAATCTCTTGCCGTCGCGCCGTGATCTCACGGGCAATGACGGCACCAAGTTCGGACAGGGTGTGCCCGGTAGCGATAGCGTTGAGGAAATTCGCGGCCTCACGCATGGATGATGGCGTTTGTCCGGGTGGCGGTGTGAAAATGCGGTTTTCCACATGACCGTCAGCAAAGACCAAAACAACAAGCGCGCGGTCATGCGAGAGCGAGACAAATTCGATATGCTTGATCGGCGCTTCGTGTTTGGGGGTCAGCACAAGGCTGGCCCCATGCGTGACGCCTGACAGCGCAGTGCCTACCTGATCAAGCACCGATGTCACATCTTGGTCGTTTGACGTCAGGGTGCGGTCGATTGTTTCGCGGTCCTTGCCATCCAGATCGCCAACTTCCAGTAAGCCATCAACGAACATACGCAGGCCCAGCTGAGTGGGGATGCGTCCCGCACTGACGTGGGGGCTGCCCACCAGACCTAGGTATTCAAGGTCTTGCATGACATTGCGGATCGTCGCTGCACTGACCTTTTCGGAAAAGTCGCGCGTCAGGGTACGGGACCCAACAGGCGTGCCACTTTCCAGGTAGCCTTCAACCACACGCCGGAAAACCTCTCGCGAGCGATCGGTCATTGCGTCGATATCTGGTGGCTGTGTGGTCATCGTGTCCTCGGCTGAAGGCTGGGCAATTAAAACGAAACTTGCCGGGGCGTCAATCGGGGTTGGATTTCATATGTGGGCAGCGTATCGACTGAGGATAACCTACAGGAGTGATCCCATGCGCCCATCCGGCCGTCAGACAAATGAAATGCGCGAAATCTCGATCGAGACAGGCGTGACGATGCATGCCGAAGGGTCTTGCCTGATCAAATGCGGCAATACGCATGTGCTGTGTACCGCCACAGTCGACGAACGCGTGCCACCGTTTTTGAAAAATTCTGGGCTGGGTTGGGTTACGGCCGAATATGGGATGCTGCCAAGGGCAACAAACACGCGGATGCGGCGTGAGGCAAAGAACGGACAATCTGGCCGGACACAGGAGATTCAGCGCCTGATCGGGCGTTCACTGCGTGCTGGCGTTGATCGGGTGGCACTGGGCGAGCGGCAGATTGTTGTGGATTGTGATGTGATCCAGGCGGATGGCGGGACGCGCTGTGCGTCGATTACGGGTGGCTGGGTTGCGCTGAAACTGGCCGTGCAAAAGCTGATGAAGGCGGGAGATGTGATTTCGAACCCGCTGGTTGATCCTGTTGCCGCGATTTCCTGCGGGATTTATGCCGGGCAAGAGGTATTGGATCTGGATTACCCCGAAGATAGCGAAGCCGGGGTTGACGGGAACTTTGTCATGACCGGCGGGAAGCTGATTGAGGTGCAGATGTCGGCAGAAGGGTCAACCTTTACCCGAGATCAGATGGACAAGCTGTTGGATCTTGCTGAAAAGGGTGTGTCCGAACTGACAGCTGCGCAAATGGCGGCTGTTGGCTGATGCGGCGCTTTGACGGCAAAGACCTGGTTATTGCGACCCACAACCAAGGGAAGCTTGAGGAGATCGCTGATTTGCTGTCGCCTTATGGTGTGTCTTTGACCTCAAATGCGGATCATGGGCTGCCAGAGCCAGACGAAACCGAAACCACCTTTGTCGGCAATGCCCGGATCAAGGCGCATGCGGCGGCAAAGGTGACGGGTTTGCCTGCGCTATCTGACGACAGCGGGATTGAGATTGACGGTTTAGACGGTGCACCCGGCGTATATACTGCCGACTGGGCCGAAACGCCCGATGGGCGGGATTTCAAGATGGCAATGGAACGAAGTTGGGCAGCGTTAGAGACTGTTTCTGCGCCTTTTCCGCGCACCGCCCAATTTTGTTGTACGTTGGTCCTGGCCTGGCCTGATGGCCATGATGAGGTGTTTCCCGGCGTCATGCGAGGCCAGATTGTCTGGCCCATGCGGGGCGATCAGGGCCATGGCTATGATCCGGTTTTTCAGCCCGATGGCTATGATATCACCTTTGGTGAAATGGACCGCTGGGAAAAGAACAAGATCAGTCACCGGGCCGACGCCTTTGCCAAGCTAATCGCTGGTTGCTTTGCCTGAAGACTGGGAACACGGGGGCTTTGGGCTTTATATCCATTGGCCGTTCTGTCAGGCGAAATGCCCCTATTGTGATTTCAATTCCCATGTTGTGGCCCAGATTGACCAAAATGCCTGGGCCGAGGCCTATGTAAGCGAAGTTGAACGGATCGGGGCCGAAACGCAGGGCCGTGTGTTGAGATCCGTGTTTTTTGGCGGTGGCACGCCAAGCCTGATGGACCCGGATGTTGTGGCCGCGGTCTTGGAAAAGGTGCGCGCAACATGGCCCATCGCCAATAACCTAGAGGTGACATTGGAGGCCAACCCGACCTCTGTCGAGGCTGGTCGATTTGCCGGATATCGCGATGCCGGTGTGAACCGTGTGTCGATGGGGGTTCAGGCGCTGAATGATCCTGATCTGAAGGCGCTTGGGCGGCTGCATTCGGCCGCGGATGCGATGGTGGCCTTTGATGTGGCGCGGAATGTGTTTGACCGCGTCAGCTTTGACCTGATTTACGCCCGCCAAGGGCAGTCCGTGGCCGGCTGGGAGGCGGAATTGCAGCATGCGCTATCGCTGGCTGTGGATCATCTGTCACTCTATCAACTGACAATCGAAGATGGGACGGCATTTGGTGATCGTTATGCGGTGGGGAAGCTGCGGGGCTTGCCGGATGATGATACGGCGGCAGATATGTACGCGGTAACGCAGGATATCTGCGCAGAAGCAGGTTTCGCCGGATACGAGGTGTCAAACCACGCAAAATCCGGCTGTGAAAGCATCCACAACAAAATCTATTGGTCTTATGGGGACTATGCCGGGATTGGTCCGGGCGCGCATGGGCGGCTGACGCTGAACGGGGTACGCCATGCGACCGAGGCGCCAAAGGCACCAGGCGCCTGGCTGGCCCAGGTCCGCCAGACCGGGCAGGGCGAGCTGCCCCGCGAGGCGCTGGATTTCGATGCACAGGTGTCAGAGTTTTTGTTGATGGGGCTGCGGATGACCCAGGGTGTGGATATCGGCCGATTTGCACAGCTATCGGATGGATTTTATACAAATAAAATCAATGAGTTATGTGATATTGGGGTCGTAGATACCAGCAGAAATATGCTGCGGTTGACCTCAAAGGGCCGCCCGGTGTTGAACGCTGTTCTGCGCAGTTTATTGGGAGCTTAACCGCCCGAGAGTGCGCGCAGAAGATCGTCAAGTTGTTCGAGCGATTTGTAGCTGACAGCAAGTTTGCCACCCTCAGATCCGGCAGAGTGATCAATGGTCACCTTCATACCAAGCGCTGCGCTCAACTCATTTTCAATCTGTATGGTGTCGGCGTCTTTGGGAACGGGTGCGCCGGGGACCGAGCGTTTCTTAATTGCGGGCCCTTTTTTGGCCAGCTTTTCGATTTCGCGAACCGAAAGCTTGCGTTGCAGCACTTCGCGCGCCAATTGCACGGCCTGATCATGGCCGACCAGCGCGCGGGCATGGCCGGCGGAAAGTTGACCACTGACGAGATAGTTTTGAACTTCTTCTGGCAGATTGAGAAGGCGGAGCACGTTGGCGATATGACTACGGCTTTTGCCCAGCGCTGTCGCCATCTGATCCTGAGTATGGCCGAAGCGATCCATGAGCTGTTTATAACCCGCGGCCTCATCCACCGGGTTCAGGTCTGCCCGCTGGATATTCTCAATAATCGCGATTTCAAGAACTTCAGTGTCATTGTAGTCGCGCACAACGACGGGGACATCGTGCAGCTTCGCAATCTGGGCGGCGCGCCACCGACGTTCGCCTGCCACGATCTCGTAAACATCGGATTTGCCAGAGACCGCACGCACAATAAGGGGTTGAATGATCCCTTTCTCTGCAATGGATGTTGCGAGTTCTTGCAGGGCATCTTCGGCAAAGGTACGGCGTGGCTGGTCTGGGTTTGGCTGAACCTGTTCGATAGGGACGACAAGATCAGGGCGCTTGGATGCCTCTTTTGAGGCTTCATCTGCTGTGACATCGGACATCAACGCTGATAGGCCACGACCCAAACCACGGGATTTTGCAGGTGTGCGAGCCATCTATGCGACCTTTTTATCTGTTGTGCGTGCAATCAATTCATTGGCGAGCGCCCGATAGGCCATACTGCCCTTTGAACTGCTGTCGTAGGAAAGCACCGGCATTGCAAAGGAAGGGGCTTCGCTAAGACGTACATTGCGCGGGATGACCGTGTTGAACACCATATCGCCCATGTTTTCGCGCGCATCGTCTTCGACCTGAAGGGACAGATTGTTGCGCTGGTCATACATGGTCAGGGCGATACCTTCGATCCGCAGATCAGGGTTAGCGGTTTGGCGGACGTCGCGAACAGTCAGAATAAGCTGTGAAAGACCTTCGAGCGCGAAGAACTCACTTTGCAAGGGGACAATCAAAGAATCCGCCGCCACCATGGCGTTGACCGTCAATATGTTGAGGGATGGCGGGCAATCTATCAATATGTAGTCATAGGCGCTGGTGTCTGATGGTGTACCCCTCAGTACATCCCGCATCAGAAAGCTGCGTTTAGCGTTGTCCATCAGCTCGAGATCGGCCGAACTGAGGTCAGTTGTGGCGGGGACAATTGCAAGCCGATCAACGTCGGTTTTCTGGATCGCATAGGCCAGTGTCACCTCGCCTGAGAGCAAATCATAGGTTGTCGCCTCGCGCTGGTCGTGACTGATGCCAAGTCCGGTTGAGGCATTACCTTGAGGGTCAAGGTCGATCAGCAGAACCTGTTTGCCTTGTTCGGCCAAGGCAGCGCCAAGGTTAATCGTGGTCGTCGTTTTGCCAACGCCACCCTTTTGGTTGGCTATCGCAATAATGAGAGGCCCTGTCTGGGTGTCATTGACCACGGGGTTCTATCCTTTGAATGGCGAGTATGCAGGCCTGAGGATCAGTGAAACTGGCACGATCTTCAAGCCGAAAGCACCATGATTTTCGTGCTTCAGCAATTTCTTGTTTCACCTGTCTTCCTTTGGGAAGAAGGGCAACACCGTCAGGTGAAAGATGCCTAGAGGCCATGCCGAGAAGGGTAGATAGTGGTGCTAGCGCACGGGCGGATACTACATCTGCCTCTTGAGGGGCGACGTCATCAATGCGTTTTGCAATCACATCGACCCGTAATGACAGCTCTCTCGCTGCTGTCTGCAGGAATGCTGCCTTACGCTGATCACTTTCTATCAGGATAAATTGCGCCTTAGGCTGCTTTGTCTTGCCTAGAATCGCCATGACGATGCCAGGGAAACCGCCACCGCTTCCCAGATCAACCCAATTTTGGAAGAGAGTGGGGGCGTATTGATAAAGCTGTACCGAATCGACAATGTGCCTGTCCCAGATATCGTCCGAGGTGTTTCGAGAAATGAGGTTGATCTTTCGCGTCCATTTAGCGGCTAGCCTCGCGAAGACCTCAAGATCTGCCATTGTTTCACGTGAAACATCAACTCCGGCAATCTGACTTATCATCAATCAGACCGCCTTTGATAGCTTCTTGGTCGCCCCGATTAGCAGCATGAGCGCAGCTGGGGTCATTCCTTCAATCCGACTGGCGTGCGCAATCGTCGCTGGGCGCGTTTCGTTGAGTTTTGTCAAAAGCTCGTTGGAGATACCCCTGATTGATGAGAGGTCCAGCGAATCGGGAATGACATGCTTTTCATCACGCTCCATTGCTGCGATGTCACGTTCTTGTCGGGCGATGTAATGCGCGTATAGCGCGTCCCGCTTTACCTGATCTTGTATATCATCTTGAATACCATCAACATCTTGACCCAGATCTCTCAGATGTCCGAAATTGAAATCGGTGAGCGCTAACGCATCCAGCGCTGTGCGGCGCGGACCGTCGGCGTTAAGTTTAATGCCTCGCCCCGCCATTTCGCGTGCTGAAAGGCTGATCTCTGACAACTTTTTCTTGGCTTTCGTGATCTGATCCATCTTGGCAGAGAATAGCATCCAGCGATCTTCACCAACACAACCAAGTATGCGGCCGCGCTCTGTCAGCCGCTGGTCAGCGTTATCCGCCCGCAGTGACAGCCGAAACTCTGCGCGAGAGGTAAACATGCGGTAAGGTTCAGACACCCCGCGCGTGATCAGATCATCAATCATCACCCCAATGTAGGATTCGCGACGGCTGAAAATGATTGGCTCTGCCACTTTCGACTTCGCCGCGGCATTCAAGCCCGCAACAAGACCTTGTGCCGCTGCCTCTTCATAACCCGTCGTGCCGTTGATCTGCCCAGCAAGATAGAGACCCGGGACATCGCGAAGTTCAAGGGTTGCGCGCAGGGCGCGCGGATCAACATAGTCATATTCAATCGCATAGCCCGGTTGCAAAATCTTTGCCTTTTCAAGGCCATAGATAGAATGCACATAATCCTCTTGCACATCCTCCGGCAACGATGTGGAGATCCCGTTGGGGTAAACGGTGTGGTCAGTCACCCCTTCAGGTTCAAGAAAGATCTGGTGCGATTCTTTGTCTGCAAAGCGCACAACCTTGTCCTCGATAGACGGGCAATAGCGCGGACCAACGCCGTCAATCTGCCCACCATACATGGCAGATCGGTCTAGGTTCGCGTGGATGATTTCATGTGTACGTGCGTTTGTATGCGTGATCCCGCAATCGATCTGCTTGGCCGACACACCCTTTGAAAGAAAGGAAAACAGGACCGGGTCAGCATCACTGGGCTGCACTTCGAGTTTATCCCAAGCGATGGTGCGCCCGTCCAGGCGAGGCGGAGTACCTGTTTTGAGCCGGCCAAGCGGCAACCCGAAACTATCAAGCCGTTCTGCCATCTTCACCGACGGATCATCACCGATACGTCCGCCTGGCCGTGACACATCGCCAATATGAATGATTCCGCGCAGGAACGTACCTGTCGTCAGGATGACGCTATCAGAACGCAATGTACTACCATCCCGCAGCACAACCCCAGCGGCGCGGGCACTATCCATCACCAAATCAACGGCTTCGCCCTCAACAATCGTCAGGTTTTTAAGGGTCGACAGCTCCCCTTGCATGCTTGTGCGGTAAATTTCACGGTCTGCCTGCGCCCGTGGACCTTGCACAGCGGGGCCTTTCTTGCGGTTCAGAAGGCGGAACTGGATGCCGGCCCTGTCGGCCACGCGCCCCATGACACCATCAAGCGCATCGATTTCCCGGACAAGGTGGCCCTTGCCCAGGCCGCCAATCGCTGGGTTGCAGGACATAACGCCAATGGACCGCCGGGTCAGCGTCACCAGCGCCACGCGCACATCCATGCGCGCAGCGGCATGTGCGGCCTCTGCTCCGGCATGGCCACCACCTATAACGATGACGTCGTAGTCGCGATGTTTCACGTGAAACACTCCCTACTTTCCAATGCAAAAACTGGAAAAAATCTCATCCAACACATGCTCTACATCAACCCGACCCACGATACTATCCACCGCTCGGATTGCCGACCGCAAGTCCTCCGCGATCAAATCCGTCATTCCTGTCCCGGACTTCAGCGCATCCTCGGCCTCGGATAAGTAGTCGATCGCGCGCAGCATTGCGATCCTGTGCCTTTCGCGCATCGCCACACCGACACTTGCGACCTTCTTCTGCAATCGTTCGGACACTTCGGCAATCAATGCATCAACACCGGCACCAGTAAGCCCGGACACGCCCAATACATCGACCCCCTTCAGGTCAGCCTTCGCTAGTACCAGCAGGTCATCCGGCCCAAGGTTATCCCTCATTTCGGCATCATCCATCACCAGGTGCACGCGCAGATCCGCCTGCGTCGCCCGTTCCCGCGCTCTGGCAACACCCAATTCCTCTATCGCATCATCCGTATCACGCAACCCTGCAGTATCCAGCATCGTCACTGGCAACCCATCAAGATCCATCTGCACCTCGATCACGTCACGCGTGGTTCCTGCAATCTCGGATGTAATCGCCACATCGCGCCCAGCCAGACGGTTCAACAATGTGGATTTTCCTACATTTGGTGCCCCGATAATTGCCACCTCAAACCCATCTCTCACACGCTCAGCAATGCGCACCCCATCCGCCTCGCGACGCATCTCTACCATGACACGCTGAAGCAGCCCGATGACCTCTGGACTGACATCCACAGGGACCTCCTCATCAGCAAAGTCTATTGTCGCCTCCAGCAACGCGGCAGCCCGGATCAATGAAGCCCGCCAACCTTCCGCCAAGGCACCCAACGCGCCCGAGAACACACGGATTGCCTGCTTGCGCTGCCGCTCCGTCTCGGCATCAATCAAATCCGCGAGCCCTTCAACCTCGGCCAGGTTCAGTCGCCCACTCTCCAGTGCTTGCCGTGTGAATTCGCCCGCCTCGGCTTGTCGGATCTCTGGCATCTCTGAAAGCACTTGAAGCACTGCCTTCACGATCGCCGGACTGCCATGCAGATGCAGCTCAACCACCTCTTCGCCAGTAAAGCTGTGCCCGGCGTCAAAGCGCAAAATCAGCGCCTCATCAAGCAGTGCCCCAGTACCATCCCTCAACGCACGCAAACCACGTTTGGCCGGTACCGCCCTGCACAGTCTTTCGGTCGCAGGCACTGCGAATGGCCCGGACAATCGCACGATAGCAATACCTGCCCGGCCCTGCGCAGTTGCTAGGGCGAAAATTGTATCCATGTCTTAACCCATTGTATTATAACAATAAGTTACGTGTTCATTGAATCAAAGAAGTCCGAATTCGTTTTGGTCTGTTTCAGCTTCCCAATCAGGAATTCAATCGCATCTGTTGTACCCATCGGGTTCAGAATGCGACGCAGAACATAGGTCTTTGCCAAATCACCCTTATCCACCAGAAGCTCTTCCTTCCGTGTACCGGATTTCAGGATATCCATCGCCGGGAAGACGCGCTTGTCCGCCACCTTACGGTCAAGAACAATCTCGCTGTTGCCCGTGCCTTTGAACTCTTCAAAGATCACCTCGTCCATCCGACTTCCGGTATCGATCAGGGCCGTCGCAATGATGGTCAGTGACCCACCTTCCTCGATATTCCGTGCCGCACCAAAAAACCGCTTGGGGCGCTGCAGCGCATTGGCGTCCACACCACCTGTCAGCACCTTACCGGAGGATGGTACCGTGGTGTTGAACGCGCGGCCAAGGCGCGTGATTGAATCCAGCAAAATCACCACGTCTCGCTTGTGCTCGACCAGGCGCTTAGCTTTCTCGATCACCATCTCGGACACTGCAACATGTCGCGTCGCCGGTTCGTCAAAGGTCGATGACACAACCTCACCTTTCACGGACCGCTGCATATCCGTCACCTCTTCAGGGCGTTCATCAATCAACAGTACAATCAGATAACACTCCGGGTGGTTCTTCTCGATCGAATTCGCAATATTCTGCAACAGAACCGTTTTACCCGTACGTGGTGGCGCAACGATCAAAGATCGCTGTCCTTTCCCTATCGGTGACACCAGATCGATGATCCGCGCAGACCGGTCTTTCACCGTTGGGTCATCGACTTCCATATTCAGTCGCTCATCAGGGTAAAGCGGGGTCAGGTTGTCAAAGGCAACCTTATGCTTAGCCTTCTCTGGCTCTTCAAAGTTAATCGTCTCCACTGACGTCAGCGCAAAGTAGCGTTCGCTATCGTTTGGCTCTTTCATGACGCCTTCTACCGTATCACCCGTGCGCAGCGAATGCTGGCGGATCATATCGGGCGAGACATAAATATCATCTGGGCCAGGCAGGTAGTTCGCCTCGGGCGACCGCAAGAAGCCGAAACCATCCTGCAGAACTTCCAGCACCCCATCACCACCGATGACCCACTCTTCATCTGCCCGCTCTTTGAGGATGGCGAACATCATGTCGCCCTTCCGCATGGTCGAGGCGTTTTCGATCTCTAGTTCTTCAGCCAAGGACAACAAATCTTTCGGGCTTTGTGCCTTCAGATCAGCAAGGTTCAGACGGTGCTGTGACATACATAAATCCAGTGCAGGTACTTGTGTCCCGCATTTCGAAGATTGGAATGGAAATCGCTATCCCGGACGGGTAGCGCGGTCAGACATAGGGAGTGTACCTGACAGAGTCAATCAATGGTTCAGAATGGCCGGACAACGATAGCAACAACAATCAAGACCATCAAAACCGTCGGAACCTCATTGATCATCCGATAGGTTCGACCTGTCCGCGTGTTTGTTCCTGCCACAAATTCTTTGCGCCGCGCTGCCATCCAACCATGTGCACCCGTCATCAGGATCACTGAAACAATCTTCACCCATGACCAGACAGCACCCCAATCAAAAGCGCCAAGACCAATCATGATCAAACCAGCGACCCAAGCCACAATCATCGCCGGGTTCATGATCACCCGCAGCAGTTTTTCTTCCATAACCAGAAAAGTATGATCAAGCTCTGATCCAACGCTGGCACGCTCCGCATGATAGACAAACAACCTTGGTAAATAGAACAACCCAGCCATCCATGCGATCACTGCCATGATATGCACTGCTTTAATCCAGGGAAAAATACTGTCCAAAAAAGCGATCATGGGTCCTTCCATATTCAGTGCCCTTCCTTTCTTTAATAAATATAGAGAGAAAGAAAAGATGTTGTTGTTGTTAGCATAAGGAAATCTGTGGGTTATCTATTCATCCGCAGAGTTATCCCAAGGCTGTTCGACAGATCATTTATCAGGAATGGAAGAGGAAAACGAAATAAATTAATTATTATCAGATAGTTATGTGATATCTGTCTGATCACAGAAACCGATCCATACTGCTTGACAGTCAAGTCTTGCTAGATTCTTCCACAATCCCGATTTATCCTCATCCACAGTGGAAAACACCAGGTGGCAAAACCAAAAACATAAACTTTCGCCAATATCCAACCAACGGTGCTACTTCTACCCAAATCTACCCGCGCAACGACACAGAGATTGTCCCAAAGGTTATCCACATGAACGATCGGCTCATATTGGCTTCTGGTTCAGAAATCCGTGCCCAATTGCTTCAAAACGCGGGCCTGACCTTTGACGTTATTATAGCGCGGATCGACGAACAGGCCATCCGCGCATCGCTTCAGGCAGAGAATGCTACGCCCCGTGATATCGCTGATACACTGGCGGAAATGAAAGCACGACGTGTCGCGGCCAAACACCCAGATGCGTTAGTGATCGGGTGTGATCAAATCCTTGCGCATGGGCAAACGATCCTGTCCAAACCCAAAACACCAGCTGAAGCCCTCACCCAACTTCAATCCCTGCGCGGCCAAACGCATCAGCTACTCTCGGCCGCCATCATCTATGGCGAAGGTAAACCACTTTGGCGGCATGTGGGCACGGTGCGCCTGCATATGCGTGATGCCTCCGATACCTATCTGGAAGACTACATTGCCCGGAACTGGGATAGTATTCGCCACGCAGTGGGTGCCTACAAGCTGGAAGAAGAAGGAGTGCGACTTTTTACACGCATCGACGGAGATTATTTTAATGTTCTGGGCTTACCGCTTCTAGAGCTCTTGTCATACCTCACGCTTCGCGGAACATTGTCAGCATGACCAGTCTGCCACGTGCCGCGGTGATCGGAAACCCGATCAGCCATTCCCTATCGCCGAAACTGCACAGCTATTGGCTGAACCGATATGGGTTGGATGGGGAATACACGGCAATCGAAGTAACCGAAGATGCGCTGGAGACAACGCTGCGCGACCTACCAAAGCAAGGTTTTATCGGGGCCAATGTTACGATCCCACATAAGGTCAGCGTGATGCAGTTCGCGGATCAGATCACGGACCGGGCGACATTGATTGGTGCCGCAAATACGCTGATCTTCAAAGAAGATGGGCGAATTTTTGCGGATAATACAGATGGATACGGCTTCATGGCCAACCTTCGCCAGGGTGCGCCACATTGGGATCCGAAGGCAGGCCCTGCCGCGATTTTCGGCGCTGGTGGTGCCGCTCGCGCGATCATTGTTGCACTCGCTGATGCCGGTGTCCCAGAGATCATCATTTCCAATCGCACACGCCCCAAGGCCGAAGCATTGCGCGCCGATTTTGGTGCGCGGGTGACGGTGTTAGATTGGGTTCAAGCCGATATGATGCTGGAGGACGCGAATACCGTCATCAACACTACCTCGCTTGGCATGGTCGGCGGCCAGGAATTCAAGGTCTCACTCGACAACCTGCGCCCCGACGCGGTGGTGACCGATATTGTCTACACCCCGCTGCGCACGTCCTTCCTTGATGCTGCAGAAAAGAAGGGATGCACGACAGTGGATGGTCTTGGCATGCTGTTGCATCAGGGTGTGCCGGGTTTCGAACGCTGGTTCGGGAAGCGCCCCGAGGTTGACGATGCCACGCGCCAGGCCGTTCTCGCATGACTTATCTGTTGGGGCTAACCGGTTCCATCGGAATGGGAAAATCGACAACGGCCCAAATGTTCCGTGACGAAGGCATCCCGGTCTGGGATGCTGATGCGGCGGTGCATGAACTATACGCCAAAGGTGGGGCAGCTGTGCCGGCGTTTGAAAGGGCAATGCCCGAGGCCGTCATTGATGGCGCCATCAGTCGCGACGTACTACGGACCATGATCGCCGAAGATCTGGGCGTCATCGGCAAAATCGAGGAAATTGTACATCCGCTTGTTACCCGGCACCGGATGGATTTTCTCAAGGAAACAGAGACACCACTTGTTGTCCTTGATATCCCGCTCTTGTTCGAAACCAGCGCGCAGGATTGGTTGTCATCGGTATTGGTTGTCTCTGTACCTGCAGACGTTCAAAAGGCCCGTGTCATGGCGCGGCCCGGAATGACCAAAAGTCAGTTTGAACGCATTCTGAATCTTCAGGTCTCTGACGCAGAAAAGCGCGAACGCGCTGACCATGTGATTGAAACCCTGGATATGGACGCGACCCGTAACGCCGTGCAAAATCTGATTGCTGAACTGATAGGTCCACTTGATGCGTGAAATCGTCCTCGATACAGAAACAACAGGGTTTGAACCGGGTGAGGGTGACCGGATTGTCGAAATCGGTGCTGTAGAGTTGATCGGGCATGTCCCGACCGGACGCACCTACCATCAATACATCAACCCACAACGATCTATGCCAGCCGAAGCCTTTGGCGTGCATGGCATTGGCCCTGATTTGTTGGAGCCACCGCAGAAACCCGAACCCGGTCAGGAAACACTGCGTGATAAGCCCGTGTTCAAAGACATTGCGCAGGCATTTGTCGATTTCATCGGTGATGCGAAACTGGTCATTCACAACGCTGCCTTTGACATGAAATTCCTCAATGCAGAGCTCGGTTGGGTGAACCGCCCTTTGCTTCCCTTGGATCAGGCTGTTGATACGTTGGCCATAGCGCGTCGAAAGTTCCCGGGCTCACCAGCGTCACTTGATGCGCTGTGTCGTCGCTTTGCTATCGATAACAGTTCGCGCACGCTGCATGGTGCCTTGCTTGACAGTGAGATTTTGGCTGAAGTCTATCTGGAACTCATCGGCGGGCGTCAGCCCGATTTTGCACTGGCTACCGACACGCGCAGCAGATCGGCGGATGGCGGATTGGATGATTGGCGACCATCGCCACGCCTAGCGGCTTTGCCAAGCAAGATCACCAATGAAGAAGCCGCCGCCCATGCTGCGTTTTTGGATCAGTTGGGCGACGGCGCATTGTGGAAAAAGCAGGGCTAAGTGTCGTGTCTTAGTTGGCTTTTTCTTTCGCAGCTTTTTCTGCTTCCGCGCGGCGGGCCAATTCTGTGCGATAAAGTGCCAGGAAATCGATCGTATCAAGGTTCAACGGCGGGAAGCCACCGTCGCGGGTCACGTCACTGACAATGCGGCGCACGAATGGGAATGTCATACGGGGGCATTCGATCAGCAGGTAGGGGTGCATCTGCTCTTCCGGCACGCCTTCGACCTGGAAAACGCCTGCATATTCCAGTTCAAGCACGAAAAGCGGCTCTGCCTTTTCTTTAGTTTTGCTGGTGATGTTCAGCTTGGTAATGACCTCATACTGATCTTTCTGTTTGCGCTTGCGCGCATCAAGGTTCACCTGCACCTGAATTTCTGGCTGTGCGTCCCCTGTCACACCTTTTTGGGCCAGGATATTCTCGAACGACATGTCGCGAATATATTGCGCAAGGATACGGCTGGTGATCTGAGGTTGCTGTGGCGGGGTAGCTGCACCGTTTTCGGGTGTATCGGACATTGGAATGGGCTCCAGTTTAAAAAGATTTTCGCGTTCCTATCAGCCTATTTCTAAAGGCTCAATCCCGCGTCCACTCTGACGGCCCATCGCGGCGGCTTTTCTGCGGTGTCACGTCTTCGAATTCACCGTCAATCACCCTGTCGCCTGTTTGCCGCGGGCGCTGGGCAGGGCCTTGACCCATTTCAAACTGCTGTACTTTCACCTTACCTTTTACCCATTGGAACACCGCACGTCGTACACCGGGCACCAGAAGCGACAGACCAACGGCATCCGTAAAAAACCCGGGCGTCAACAATAGCGCCCCGGCAAAAAGGATCATTGCGCCATTCGCCAACGGCTCTGTCGGGTCCTGCAGGTCTTTGAACGAATTTTGCAGTTTACTCAGCTCTTGCAGACCCTGACTGCGCACAAGGTAAGATCCGGCGATTGCCGTCAACAGCACGATGAGCAGCGTCCACCAGATACCAATGAATCCACCAACCTGTATGAACAGGGCGATTTCGATCATTGGAATCGCAATAAACGCCAGCAATAGCCACATTGGGTCAGCCTTTCACAACATGTTCAGGGGCAAGGTGGACTTGGCCTTCCCTCCGCCCTACATAAGGAATGAAAGGGTGTGTTTCCATGCCTTCCCCGATACGAGGTCACAATGAATTCTCCGCTTATTCAGCTTTTGGTGCTTGCTGGCATCGCTGTGTTCCTGGTTTTGCGCCTGCGTGGCACGCTGGGTACCCGTGAGGGTTTTGAGAAACCAGCGGTCACCCGACCGAACCCAAGCAGCCGGACGGGCAAGCCTGATTTCGATGTGATCGAAGGCGGCCCTGATCTGGATATTACCGACCATGTGGCGGAAGACTCTGACGCGGCCAAAGCACTTGCGACGATGAAACGTGTGGATCCTACGTTCAACGTAAGTGAATTTCTGGGTGGTGCCCGCGGTGCCTATGAAATGATCCTGATGGCCTTTGAAAACGGTGATCTGGATAGCATTGTGCCGTTCATTTCAGAAGACGTATACGAAGCCTTTGCCGGCGTGGTTGATGAACGCCAGCGTCAGGGATTGACCATCGACGCTAAATTCATCGGCATCAGCGACATGACCCTGACGGAGGCTGAATTTGACGAAGCCACCAAAGAAGGCGAAGTCAGTGTACGCTTCAAAAGTGAGATGACTTCTGTTGTTCGCGACAACGCCGGTGACATTATCGAAGGCAGTGATACAGAGATCAAACGCCAGAAAGACGCCTGGACCTTTGCTCGCAAAATGGATTCTGGCGATCCAAACTGGCGGCTTGTTGCCACGGGCGAATGATTGCAAGCCGGGCCGTAGCGATTGGATTGTCACTGGTAGTTGCAGGCAGTGTTATGGCTGAACCGACTTACACCCAACTTTCTTATCAAGACCTCAATGACTGGCCGTCTGATGATCATCAGGCGGCCTTGGATGTTTTTTTGAATACCTGTGGTGATATGCAGGATCGCGAATGGGCGATCTTATGTGATTTTGCCCAGACCGGTCCGGAGCCGCGTGGTTTCTTTGAAAAATTTTTTCGTCCGATCCTGATCGAGGATGGAGAACCGATGCTGTTTACTGGTTATTTTGAACCAGAACTGCCCGGATCGCGGATCCGGGGAGATGCCTATCAGTACCCGATCTATGCCGTACCGGATGATCTGGTGCCGGGTGAACCATATTATACCCGCCGCCAAATCGAAGAGGATCGACCACTTCAAGGCCAAGGTTTGGAGCTGGCTTGGCTGATTGACCCCGTCGATCTGTTTTTCCTGCAAGTGCAGGGATCAGGCCGTATTCGATTGCCGGATGGCACGGTGATGCGTGTCGGCTATGGGGCCAAAAACGGACGTGAATATTCCTCTATCGGGATGAAGCTGGTTGAACGTGGAGTCTTTGCCGAACATGAGGTGTCAGCGGCGGTTATTCGCAACTGGGTCGCCCAAAACCGTGAAGAAGGCCGCGCACTTTTGTGGGAAAATGAAAGCTATGTCTTCTTTCGCGAAGTCAGCGAAGTGCCGGCTGACCTTGGCCCGCTTGGTGCGATGAACCGGTCAATCACACCGCATCGGTCCATCGCCGTTGATCCGGAATTTGTGCCCTTGGGTGCGCCGGTCTGGATTGCAAAAGAAGGGGCCGGGCCGATAAACCGTTTGATGGTCGCACAGGACACAGGTTCTGCCATCAAGGGGGCGCAGCGCGCTGACATCTTTTTTGGGACAGGTGAGCAAGCTGGGCTGGAGGCTGGGCAAATCAAGGATGGGGGTCGTATGGTTGTCCTGCTGCCTGCCACGATTGCGCATCGCTTGATGGTTGCCCAACGTTGATGCGAAAGCCGCGCCATCTGTCACAAGAGGAACGCGCCCTTTGGGATCGTGTTGCCGATCGCACAGTGCCGCTGCATCCGAACCAAAAGCGATCTGCCCCTGATCCATCCCCAAATCCCAAACCAAAACCGACGACACGCGCAGCGGACCCGTTGCCACAGTTTCGAGTGGGGCAAAAGGCAGACCCGGAACGCAAGCACGATGTGATGCGCCCTTTGGTTGACCGCCTGGCAGCTGCGCCGGTGAATATGGACAACAAATCCTTTGGCAAGATGAAGCGTGGCAAGCTGAAGCCCGAGGCGCGGATTGATCTGCATGGCATGACATTGGCAGAGGCGCATCCGGAACTGGTCGCTTTTATCCTTGGGTCGCAGGCTGTCGGGCGGCGGTTGGTTCTGGTGATCACCGGCAAGGGCAAAGATCGCGATGAAGGTGACCCGATCCCCACCCGTTTCGGTGTGTTGCGGCATCAGGTGCCGAAATGGCTATCCTTGCCGCCTTTGTCGCAGGCCATCCTACAAGTGACGCCGGCCCATATGCGCCATGGCGGGCATGGGGCCTACTACGTGTATTTACGACGAAGCCGCTAATGCTTCTTGCGCTCGGCGGGTTGGTACAATGAGGATCAGCGCAGCAAAGGCGAACATTGCGGCATATCCCAGTTGCTGCACCTCAAACCCCACACCAACGTCGATCAACCATCCGCTCAACCCTGGCCCAATCGCTGATCCAAGCACCATCAAAGCTGCTGCCGCGGATTTGATCGATCCGATGTTTTTGGTGCCATAGAATTCGGCCCAGCACGCGTTTAGCAGTGTCGCCTGTCCGCCGCCGGCGATCCCCATCAAGACGACAGCCAGGGCCGTCCAACCCAACGAAGGTGCATACCAATGCAGGATGAAGGCGATCACATAGGGGATCAGATAGACCGGCAAAAGGCGCACCGCCCCTATCCTGTCAATCGCCCAACCATAGCCAACCGTGGACAGCGATAATGCGAGGGTGCCAAGTGGAAAGACCGAAACCAGCGCCAGATGCGACCAGCCCTTCACCTCAGCGAAATGGACCTGATGAAACCAGAACGCTGTGCCGAAGCCGGAAAATGACATGACGGCAGGCATCATCGCCCAGAACAGCGGGTGGCGCAGCGCCTCGGCGCGGGTCCACTGTTTGCCATGCATGCCGGTGGGTTGTGTCGTTTCCGCCATCGCCTGTGGGGTGCGTTCCAACCGTAGCAGCCGGTACAAGACGAAACAGGCCAATACGCAGAACCCGGCAAAGCCGATCCAAAGCGTGCGCCACTCAATCATGGTTTTCAGCCAAACCATGGTCAGCGGCAGTGTGGCCTCTCCAAACATAAAGCCGAACGATGCAACAGCCAATGCGCGTCCGCGCGTTGCCACGAACCAACGGGCCATCGCGACCACCGCCACATGGCTGGTCATGCCTTGGCCGGTAAACCGCAGCGCAAAAATCACCAAAGGCAGCAAGGCTGCGACGGCGTTAAATGCCATAAAGAGGCAGGCCGCCGCGAGCATCAGGACAACCACGATGCCCAGACTTCGCACCCGGAAACTATCGGCCAATCCCCCCGCAAAGACCATCAGTGCGGCCGACGCCCCGGTGCCGACCATATAGATCAGACCCCAGTCCCCATTTGACAGGCCATAGGCCGCGCGGATTTCACCGCCAAAGATCGAGATAAAAAAGGTTTGCCCAAAGCTGGACAGAAACGACAACAGGAAACCGGCCCCAAGAAAGGGCAGGTTTTCACGGATAAAGCGAAGGTATCCTGTTTCTGTGCTCATCCGTCCTTGATGATCCGGTCAGCGCTGAGGTGAAAGCCCTAAAACAAAATGCGCTATCGATTTGCCATGCGTGATAGCGATGGACCAACGCACCCTCGCAGATTCTGAAGCCGATATAGCTGGTCATCGCGACTGTGGCAGAGAAATGGATCTGGAGGAGCTGCCAAGGCGCGCTTTCCATCACCGCCATGACACCAAAGTCCCGCAGAAACCGGATGTTCGCCATCGACATTTGAAAAAGGTCCAGCGTTGCATAGGCAAAGACCACCGTCAGAAAGGCAGCACGACCACAGCGAGATATTGGTTCAGACGCATCACAACACGTAGCGGCTGACGTCCATTGATCGCGACAGTTCACCCAAGTGCTGTTCTACAAATGCGCTATCAACCGCGATCTCATCCCCGGCGCGATCTGGCGCGTTGAACGACAAATCCTCAAACACCCGCTCGATCACCGTATAGAGCCTGCGCGCCCCGATGTTTTCGATGGCTTCGTTCACCTCTGCCGCGATCTTGGCCAGTGCCTTGATCCCATCTACGGTGAAGGTCACTGTCACCTCTTCGGTTTTCATCAGCGCAGAGTATTGCAGGGTTAGCGCGTTGTCCGTTTCGGTCAGGATGCGCACAAAATCGTCTTCGGTCAGCGCGCGAAGCTCAACCCGGATCGGCAGGCGGCCTTGCAGTTCGGGCAGCAGGTCGGACGGCTTGGCCACGTGGAACGCGCCGGATGCGATGAAAAGGATATGATCCGTTTTGATCGGCCCATGTTTGGTGGACACGGTTGTGCCTTCGATCAGCGGCAGCAGGTCGCGCTGCACACCTTCACGCGACACATCTGCGCCGCGGGCATCAGCGCGGGCGCAAACCTTGTCGATCTCGTCCAGAAATACGATGCCATTCTGCTCGACCGCTTCCAACGCGGCCTTGGTCACGCTTTCGTCGTCCAGCAGTTTGTCTGCCTCATCCGCGATGAGCGCGTCATAGCTGTCTGCCACGGTCATCTTCTTCTTAACTGTGCGCCCGCCCATGGCCTTGCCGAACAAATCGCCCAGGTTCATCATACCACCCATCCCGCCGGGCTGGCTGGGGATTTCGAAACCACTCATTGGATTCGATGTATCGGCAAGCTCCAACTCGATCATAGTATCGTCGAGCTCTCCTGATTTCAGTTTTTTGCGGAACATTTCGCGCGTGCCGTCGCGTGCATCAGCGCCAGCCACGGCGGTAATGACACGCTCTTCTGCAGCGTTGCGCGCCTTGGCCTTCACGTCCTCGCGCATGTGTTCGCGGGTATCGATGATAGCGGTATCAACCAGATCGCGGATGATCTGCTCGACGTCACGCCCGACATAGCCGACTTCGGTAAACTTTGTTGCTTCGACCTTAAGGAAGGGTGCGCGCGCCAGTTTCGCCAAACGGCGCGAGATTTCGGTTTTGCCTACACCAGTGGGCCCGATCATCAGGATGTTCTTTGGATAGACCTCGTCGCGCAGATCATCGCCCAGCTGCTTGCGCCGCCAGCGGTTGCGCAGGGCGACGGCGACGGCACGTTTGGCGTCTTTCTGGCCGATGATGAAACGGTCAAGTTCCGAAACGATTTCGCGGGGGGTCAGATCAGTCATATTTGCTTTCAAACTTGCGATGGGGGTAGGCGGTGCAGTGGGATAAAGCCGGGCATCAGGCGCAAGATGCGCGCCCTAATCCGTTCCCAGAACGCGCCGAGCAGAAGGAGGACAACACCGAGGATCAGTACGGTGAGCGCCGCACCGTCGCCATCAAAAACGGTCGCGGCGAGCGCCACGATATAACCAATGGCCGCAATCAGGAATGAGCGGCGGTCAATCACTATGGCGACCACCGCAAAGAGCATCAACACCGCGAGCAGGATCAGGTTGCTGTCTTGATCCAACAACGAAAGCGCCATGGTGTTCACCAATGCGGGGGCAGCCACCACATGCAGCCAAAACCCGTTGGCCGAGCGGCGGGTGACGCGGTGTGGGTCGCTCATATCGAACATCATCGCGACAGCGAAGACGAGAATGCCCAGCACCAGTGTGATCCAGGCAAACGGGCCGCCAGCGGAAAGAAGAAAAAACTCACTCATATCCGCCACGCGTCCTTCGCGGCTTGCCGCATAGACAATCGCGGTGATGAACAACCCGACCGCGATCATGGCCATGGCGAAAGGCACGCGGAAGCGCCACCAATAGACGAGGACCGCGAGGGTCGATAGCAACAGCGGCAATGGCACGCTGGAAAAGTCATTTTGCGCGATCATGAAGGGCTCGGACATCACCGCGGTAATGCCAAAGGCCGCGTTGGCCGCGAACATGATTGCCAAGGCGATGGCGGGGGCCACCATCCGCCGTTTGCGCACAAAATATTCAGACAAGAGCCACAGGATACCCGCCCCCATGAGTGATACGACCATGGCATAGTTCTGCAGGTTCACGATCTCATCACCCAAGGCAAGTGCCACAACGCCCCACCATCCGATGGACAGGATCAACAGGCCGATGACGATGAAAATCTCGTTGAACCCTTTGAACAATTCAAAGGGTTCATCGCCGGGGCTGAGATTTTCGCGCGCACCCCGGCGGCTGTCCGATAGGCTGATCAGCCCGGCGGCCTGTTTTTCGTTGAGTAGGCCACTGCCAACAGCGGCACGAAGATCGTCGCGTTCAATCATGGTTCAATTACCTCAACTGTCAGGTTGCCGTTGGTGTAGACGCAGATATCAGCGGCAATCGCCATTGCCTTGCGCGCCACTGTCTCTGCGTCTTTGTCGCTTTCCATCATGGCGCGCCCGGCGGCGAGCGCAAAGTTCCCGCCTGATCCGATGGCTGCGATATCATGTTCGGGTTCGAGGACGTCACCTGCACCGGTGATGACCAACAGGTCAGTCCCGTCGCTGACGATGAGCATGGCTTCGAGTTTTTGCAGGTATTTGTCGGTGCGCCAGTCCTTGGCCAACTCGACCGAGGCACGGGCCAATTGGCCCGGTGTCGCCTCCAGCTTCTTTTCGAGCCGCTCAAGCAGCGTAAAAGCATCTGCCGTGGATCCGGCAAAGCCACAAATCACATCCTGCCCGCCGGGTGACAGACGCCGAACCTTGCGCGCGGTCCCTTTGATTACGGTTTGGCCAAGGCTGACCTGCCCGTCGCCGGCGATCACAACCTGCCCGCCTTTGCGCACACCTACAATTGTGGTGCCATGCCAACCGGGAAATTCTTCGTTTGCCATCGTCTGCTCCTGAAAACCGTTGCGTTCTATATGGCGGGGGGTTTGCCGCCAAACAACCCCGGGTGGCCTGTTCCCGCTTGGGTAAGGGTGGACCCAATAAAAAAGGGCGCCGCAATGGGCGCCCTTTTCACGAGATCGGAAGCTTCAGCTTAGATCGACTCTTCAATCCAACCTTGGATGGCGGCCTTGGGGGCGGCGCCTGCTTTGTTCGATACAACTTCACCGTTCTTGAAGACGAAAAGCGCCGGAATGCCGCGCACACCCATCTGAGCGGGTGAGTTGGGGTTTTCATCAACGTTCACTTTGACGATCTTGACCTTGCCTTCCATCTCGGCGGAAAGTTCTTCCAATGCAGGGCCGATCTGCTTGCATGGGCCACACCATTCTGCCCAGAAATCCACCACTACTGGGATGTCGGACTGGCGCACTTCGGCGTCAAAGGTCGCGTCTGTTACTGCTACGGTTGCCATCAGGTCACTCCTTGGCGAAAAACATTAGAGCCGGAACCTATGAACCGGGGCGGTATTGGTCAAGGTGTCGCAACATCGATCATGGCTTCGTGAAGTAGATCGTCAGGCAACACCATCAAATCGCCTGTGTGTGTCCACAGGATTGCCGCCTCGATATTGTGATCTGGGTATATCTTGTGGAGAGCCATCGCATATGCCCCAAGCTGTCGTGTCAGGCCAAGTGGAGTTTGCTCCGGCCTCTTGGGCACAATACGGTTCGACTTATAGTCAATCGCCGTGATTTTATCAGGTCCGACGATCAGGCGATCAATCGCACCATGGATGCGCCCGATGCCCGGAAGTTCGGCGGTGATATCAACTTCGCGCAGCGCGTCATCGGTCCAAAGCCATTGTAAGCTCGGCTGATCGAGCAATCCGCAAACCTCATCCACCAATGCGCTGTCATCGGATTGGATTAGTTGCAAGCCAAGGCTGTGCCGTTCCTCTAGCGGGGCCGTTGGCAGGTGCTCCAAAAGGCGGTGAATCAGGGTGCCGCGCGCCTTGGCGTCCTCTTCATCAAGTTCGGCCGGATCGCCTGGCAGCACCTTGGCGCCGCCCAATTCGGAGGGCGCAATGGTTTGGGGTTTTGCAGGAAGCGCCAGCCAGTCAAAGCCGGGGGGGGTTACCTGGGGTATTGGTTTTTGATCCGGGATCACCAGGTCAAGTTTGTCCCAATCACCTTCGGCAACGCGGCGGATTGCCAGATCACCGTGCATTGCATCAAAATCGCCGCGCTGCGCCATCCCGTCGGCCACGATATTGTACCAGCTTGCGTCGCCGTCACCGACATCACCTGCTGCCCCGACAATCAGCCATTTTTCGGCGCGGGTCATGGCCACATAAAGCAGGCGCATCCGTTCGCGGGCTTGTTTGGCCACAACATCGTCGCGCAGGGCAGCCACCGCCGGGGCGGATTCATTGGTTGGTGTTTTCCAGATCACCTGGTCCCCGGCAGGCAGTATTTCCTGCTTGGCCTGAATGTCCCGTTTGGCGGTGTCCGGCAGGATGACAATCGGCGCCTCAAGCCCCTTTGCCCCATGTACGGTCATCACGCGAATGCGGTCACCCTGACTGTCCATCTGGCGCTTGATTTCAAGGTCATCGGTCTCCATCCAGGTCAGGAAGCCGGTCAGGCTGGGCACGCCGGTGCTTTCGTAGGCAAGCGCCTGAGACAGTAGCGCATCGATTCCGTCTTCGGCTTCTGGCCCTAAACGTGCCAGCAGTTTGCGCCGCCCGTCATGGCGGGTGAGGATACGTTCAATCAGATCATAAGGGCGCAGGAAATCGGCCTGCCCGCGCAGATCATCAATGATCGCAAGCGTTTCACTATGCGCAGAGCCACGCAACGCAGTCCAAAGATAGCTGTCCTTGCCCCGGTGATGTGCCAGCGTGAAGAGAGCCTGCTCTGACCAGTCAAACAAGGGTGACCGCAGGGCCGCGGCGAGCGAGAGGTCATCCTCTGGCAGGGCCAGAAAGCTGAGCAATGCAGCAAGGTCTTTGACCGCCAGTTCGGCACCGACGCGCAAGCGGTCTGCGCCTGCGATTTTGAGGTCGGCAGCCTTGCAGGCCCGAATGATCTCTGAAAACAGCTCTGACCGGCGCTGCACAAGGATCAGGAAATCGCCCTCGGTGATCGGGCGGCGTTGGTATGTGCCGGTGTTTTCAACCTCAACGGGGATCGTGTCATTGGCGATCATATGCTTGATCTGGGACGCCACGCGCTGGGCCATGATCACCGTGTGATCTGTGGCACTTGGCAGATCGACAGGTTCGTACCAAAGCCTGTCGTCGTTCTCTTTGGATTTTTCTACCGCGGGCCAAAGATCAACGCGCCCCGGCATCGCATCCTTGAAAGCGATATGATTCAGGCCCTCGTCCATTCCGGCGGCACGGTCACCCTGAAAGGTTGCATCAACGACTGACAAGATCGCCTGTGATGACCGGAAAGAATGATCCAGCGAGGTGATGTTGAAGGGTTTGCCAATCGCCTCATGTGCTGTCTGAAAGTATTCTTTCATCTGGTCAAATGCGGCGGGATCGGCCCCTTGGAAAGAATAGATGGATTGCTTCTTGTCACCCACGACAAACACCGTGCGTTCGCGGTCAGTCCGCGCGCCTTCACCGGTCGCAAATTCCTGTGTGAGCTGTTTGATCACGGCCCATTGGGTGGGGCTGGTGTCCTGGGCTTCGTCCACCAGAATGTGATCAATGCCGCCGTCAAGCCGGAACAGCACCCATTGCGCCACGGCTGGATCGGTCAAAAGCGCCTTGGCTTTGCGGATCAGATCGTCAAAATCCAAGGCTCCCATGGCTAGCTTGTGATCAGCGTAGGCAGGCAGAAAAGCCTGTGCAAAGTGGTAGAGCGCGGTTGTCCTTTCAAACGCGATCAGCCCTAGCCGAAGTGGGCGAATATCTTCGACCCGCCCCATGAGCACCTCAACATCCGCAATCAGGTCGGGGCGGGCGTTGCGGGTTGCCTTGGTGGGGAAGGTGCCGATTTTCGCAGTAAAGGGTGCCTTGCCGGATTTGGTGAGGAAAACATCCTCAAGACCTTTGAGAATGTCGTTTGGACTGGCATCAGCGTGTAACAGCCCATTCAGGGCATTTGCGGCTTTGATGTCATTTGTGGATCCTGTGGCACAGGCTGCTGCAAGTTGTTCCAGCACGTCTTTGTCAAAGACATCGTCACAGAGCTTTTGCACATTCAGCCCTATGGGCAGATCAAACTTTTGCAGAAGCGCGGCTTCATCAAATGGTTCCTGGAAGTTGTCGCCGTTCTTCGCAATCTCGGCTGTGAATTTACCAAGGTCGTCACCAGTAAAATGCTGCAAAAGTTGCCGCACAACATCTGCCTTGGGCCCCATGAGAAACCCATCCACCACACCGGCGCGCAGCAATTCTGCGTCCCGCTCTTCCATTTCGCGGAACTGTGGGCTGACCTGGGCCTCAAGCGGGAACCGCCGCAGAACGCCCGCACAAAACGAATGGATCGTCTGGATTTTCAGCCCACCCGGCGCCTCAATCGCGCGGGCAAAGAGGGTGCGCGCCTGTGCGAGCTGCACGCCATCTATCTGGCGGTCGACGCCCAGTGTAGTCAGCTCTGCCCGCAGGTCCGCATCGGGCATCATCGCCCATGCGCCCAGCCGCTTGAACAGGCGGTTCTGCATCTCAGCGGCGGCGGCTTTGGTGTAGGTCAGGCAAAGGATGTTCTGGGGCGAGACTTCTTCCAGCAGCAACCGGGCAACGCGGTCGGTCAGCACCCGCGTTTTGCCTGATCCGGCATTGGCCGATAGCCAGGTAGAATATCCCGGATCTGCGGCTTCGACCTGCCGCTGCGTTGCGTCGTCACGCATCATGTCAGCACCTCTGGTGCAGGTTCATCGCTGGTGTCCCATTCGCCATACCGCGATAGGTGGTCGTATGGCCCGTGGTCGGTTTTCAGAAAGAGGGCGAGCCGCGCAGTATATCCGCGTGTCGGATCATCCCAATTGCCAAAAAGCGTCTCTAACTCTGCCCAAACCTGATCAGGTGGTTGTTTGGCAAGCGGTGCTGGGACGATGTTCATCCCGGCGTTGACACCGATGAAACTGGCACCTGTGACGTGGCGCTCGCCGATTTTTTCAAACGCACCGTGTTCGACCATTGCGGCCTCCAGCAACAGCTGCTTGTCGAATTTTTCCTGCTGCGGTCCGGTTGGCATGATGCCGGTTTTGTAGTCGTAGATCAGTGCTTCGCCCGCTTCAGTCAGGTCAATGCGATCTGCATTGCAGGTCAGCAAGACGCCTGATGGCGCAACGACGATTTCGCCCTCCACCTCCTGCTCAAAAGGCTTGGCCTGGGCCTGCCGGGTCGCTTCGCCTGCCAGAAAGATATCAACAGAGCGTTCCATGCGCGCCATCCATTGGGCGCGGATCGTCGGCCAAGGGCAGTCCTTGGTGAACTCTTCCAGTGCGACTTGTATCAACAGATCGCGGTGATCCGGTCCGCCCTTTGCCTTGATAAACCGCTCAAGAATGCGATGGATGATGATCCCGCGCAGTGGCGCGTCGGCGCTGGGCACAAGCGGGTCCAATGGATCCAACCGAAGCGTCTTGCGCGCATAAATAGCAAATGGGTCGCGGATCAGCGTCTTGATCTGCGTGACCGAAAGCCGATCCGGGCGCGCTGCAACAGGTGGGCAAGGCGAGGGGCGGGGTGCGGGTGCGGTGCGTTCCTTGGGTGTCGACAGCGCATGCGCCATCGCCAGCCAGTGATCGCCGCGCGCCTGCATCGCCTTCAATGCCTCTGGCCCGTGCTGTTCTGGCAGACCTTTCAGCAAATTGGTCAGGCGGTTCACCCAACGCGATGGCACCGTTTCAGCATCCGCCGAACGCTTTGCGCGGGTGACCCACACTTCTGGCCCGGCAATGGCCAGCTGATAATCATGCGCGGACAGCCCGATCTTTCGTTCGGGCAGCAAAAGCCCCGCTTGCGCGCGCATCATGCGGTTGAGCCACGGATCAGGCGCGGGTGCTTCGGGCCAGACGCCATCGTTCATGCCGCCCAGAATGGTCAGATCAACACCATGCACGCGGGCCTCTAATGTACCCCAGATCAGGATGTCGGGGTGGCCGACATCGCGGTCACGCACGACGCCATCCGCAATGATACCCCCAAAGAGTGCCGCATAATCACGCGCCGTCATTAGACCACCCGCGCCAGCGGCAAGTCTGAGCGTTTCACAAACACGCCGCGCTTCTCGCCCGGCGGCTTTGTCCCACAGCCCCCCTGTTTCTGCGCCATCTGGACCAGCAGAGAGAGCTTCGGCCAGCGCGATGTGTTGCGCATAATAGACGCCCAAATCCTGCTCCCCACTGTCTTGCAAACCGCAAACTAATGGGGTCAGCCATGCCGTCCAATTGGCGCGGCGCTCGTCTTTGCTGGCCCAGCGGTCCAGATCGCCGGCTGTCGGGAAAGGCGGTCCATGGCGGCGCAGATGCAGTTCCAGTTCATGCGTATGACGCAGATGATCGCCCCGATCGGGGCGATTTGAATGGCACAGCGGATGTTTGAGCAGGATCAGCAAGGCTTCACCAGTGAGCGGCTTGCAATAAAGGTCGGCCACATGGCGCAGGAACCGCCCCGGCGCAGATTGTGGGAGTGGTAGGCCCGCGCTGTCATCGGGCGTGATATCCCACCGATCAAGCGCCGCAGTCACCTGTCGGGTTAACATACGGTCGGGCGAGATGAGAGCAGCAGTTTTGTTTTCATCGACAGCTTGGCGCAATCGTAGTGCGATTGCCTCTGCCTCAGCACGCGGGCTGCTGGCCTCGACCAGTGTCAGTGCAGCGGTTGGGGCCAACATATCGCCCAGTTCAGGGCCATCGCTGCGCCATTGATCTGTCACAGGTGCGGGCCGCAGGGACAGCGAAATCAGCTTGTTGCGTTGGGCGTCGGCCGGCGCGCGGGTGGACCACTTCCCGACGTCGTCATGCGCAAAGTCGATCAGGTCCATCAAATGCCGAAATCGGTACTGTGGATGATCCTCTGGGGGTATCTCTTCCGGTGTGGTTTGTTGCATCCCCTGCCAAACCTGCCCTGGCAGATCAAAGTCATACCCGGGGAGAATGATCGCCCCCTGCGGCAGCTTTGCAACTGCCTGCATGAAAAGGGCCGTCGCACCGCGCGACCCGGTTGAGCCCGCCACGATGACCGGATGCGCAGGTGGTGTGGTTTGCCAGCTTTCGGCCAATGCCTCGACCACCATACGCTGCCGCGCTTCTTTGTCCGGGGGTTCTTGCCCGGAGGCGAAGAAGGGTGTGATGATTTTTAAGAACCGCAGCGCGCGCTCCCAATGGCCGGATTGGTCGGATACATCCAGTGCGGCGATGGCATCGGGGGCCACCCCTTCGCCCTGCATTTCATCCATCAAGGCCGCAAGGCTGTCCGATAGATCATAAAGTGCCGCGCGTGGTGCCAGATCAGGTTCCTGATCAAGCAGTTTACTGATGAATTGCGACAATTGCAGGCGGCGCTCAAGCGGTGGAACCGCTGGACGCAGGGCCAGTGTGATCGGGTCATCGGCCAATTCCGTCACCAGGCGAATGCGCGGCAAAAGCCGGGCGGGACCGTTGTCAAAAACGCTGCGAATACGCCGCCGCATCCGCGTGGTGTTGACGTAAATTTCCACCTTGGCCCAGTCATGTGGTGCCAGATCCGCAAAGCGCTCTTCCAGCCCTTCAACAAGGCCTTGGGCAAAATCGACACCTGGCGAGCTGCCAAAGATGCGCGGTCTGTCGGTTGGGTCAAACATGCAGCATGGCCTCGGCGATTGGGATGCTCTCAGGTTGACCAACGTCGCACCATTGCCCGCCGTAAAGCGCACCATAAAGCCCGCCGCGTGCCGCGATCTGATCCCAGACCATATTCATGGAAAAGGCGCGCTCTGCGATGTCTTGCAAGGCCTCGGTCTGGATAATCTGGACGCCCGTGTAAATCGCACCCGACGCCCTTTGCAGCCGCCCGTCACCGTCAATGTCGAAATCCCCTTTGCCCGGATGCCCGTGGGCGTTTTCGGTGGCGACTATCAACAACAGCGCCTCCATCTTGTCGTCCCACGCATTCAGAAGATGCGTCACCGGATTTGGGCCTTTCCAGACTGCATCGGTGTTCATCGTTAGCACAGGGCTTGCGCCAAGTAGCGGCAGCGCGTGCCGCAGGCCACCGCCGGTCTCGCGCAGCTTGTCCGATTCATCGGAAAAGAGGATGTTTTGCCCGGCAAGGTGATCGCGGATAATCTGACCCTTGTAGTGCAGGTTTACCACTTTCGTGCCGGTCTGTGCTGTTGTTGCCACGTCAAGCGCATGATCGATAAGTGGCTTGCCTGCCACCGGGATCAGGGGTTTGGGCCGATCGGCCGTCAGCGCGCCCATCCGGGTGCCCAACCCGGCCGCAAAAAGAAGGATTGGCAGTGTCATGGGGTCAATCCGTTCAGGATGTCTGTTGTGGGTGGCGGGACGACAGCAAGCACCGCGCGTTTCAAGCGGCCCAACGCGGGGCTTTCAAGATCGCGCAGGATGTTGGCCCAGACGCGCGGCATGAAGGCCAGATATCGTGGTTTTTGATGCTCTGTTGCCAGTCGGGCAAAGACCCCAAGAATACGCAGGTTTCGTTGCACCCCAAGGCAGGCCAACTGCGCGCGAAATTTGGCGGGCGCATTGGTGCGGGTGCAATAGTCGTTGATGGTTTGGCTGACGATGTTTTGTGGGATATCGCGCCGCACGTCGCGCAAAAAAGAAGCGAGGTCGTAGCCCTCGGGTGCAATGAATGCGTCCTGAAAATCGAGCAGTCCAACACGGTCGTTGCCCTTGCGTTCGGGTCGCCAGATCAAGTTTTCCGCATGAAAATCGCGGAGGGCGAGTGTGTTTGGGTTGTGTGCATTGGTGGATAGCGCGCTTTCGATCTCCGCCTGCAAATCTTCAACCGACGATCGTGTATAATGGGTACCTAGGATATCGATCATTTGCGCGCCGACCTGTGGCGTCATGACGGGTAGGTCGTTGGGCGCGCTCACTGTTCTGAGCACGATCAGCACATCTGTTGCTGCAGTATTGAGCATCGCCTGATCCCCCGGTTTTTCCCTAAGCTGCGCCGCAAAATCTTTGCTGCCGAGGTCCTCAATGGCCATCAACCCCTGGTCTGCCGCATGGGCGAGGATACGGGGGGCAGAAAGACCATTGTCATTCAGGAACTCAGCCAACCTTGCAAATTTTGTGGTTTCGTCGCCGCTCTCCGGCGGGGCATCCATGAGGATGGCGGTATTGTTGCCTTTGCGCAGTCGCAGGTATTGCCGGGATGATGCATCGGCGGCAATTGGCGTTTGTTCCCAACCGACCCAGGGAGAGTTTTGCAGGAATGCTGCAATGAGTGCTGCACGATCAACCACGCAGGGCACTCAAACGCTTAGCCCATTCCGCAGGGCCAGAGATTGTCAATTCATGGTGGTCGTCCCCGGCGCTAAAGGCCAAACGGAGTGCATTTGGTGGTGTCGCGACACCCAGCCGATCCGGCCATTCGACAAGGCAAATCGCGGCCTCAAACGCAGCATCGAGGCCAAGCTCCAGCGCTTCATCAGGATCGGTTAGTCGATAAAGATCGCAATGCCAGAGATCAGCGGCGTCATCTTCATAGGTCTGAACCAATGTGAATGTTGGTGACGGCACCTCTTCCATGCGGCCCAGCCGCGCCCGGATCAACGCGCGCGCAAAGGCGGATTTGCCAGCACCGATTTCGCCGTCGAGCAAAAGCGTATCACCGGGCTGTAAAACAGGCGCAATCCTTGTGGCAAGTGCGGTTGTTGCTTCCTCATCCGCCAGCAATGTTTGAAGTATTTGTAGGGCCATGGCCCAAGACTATGGTCTTGAGCACCTGCTGCAAGCGGAAATCACCCTTTGCCAACCTGGATCACCGGGCTTGGCGCGACAAGTTTCCGGATCGTGGGACGCATGGATGGGGCGATGCTAAAGCGGACCATTGTCATACCGCCTGAAATGGGGTGGGCGTGGCACCGCAGGCGGCGCCCATCCTCAAGCATCACATCATCTGACCACACCTTGCGCGCGTCCAGTCGTTGAATGACCTCTGTCATTTCGTCCCACATCGCACTGGGTACGGCCCGAGATTGCCAGATTGCCATTTCGCTGGCCAGTTCCCGGCGCTCCAGCATGAGCTCCGGTCGTGTGTTCCATAGGTGGGAGTAGGCATGGTTGGACATCATCAGCGTGCCAGCGCGTGAAAAGACGGCAATGCCGTCGGGAAGCGCGTCCAGAACGGCCTGCCCGGTTTCAATGTCGGTGCGAAAACGCCGGGTGAGCGAAACCTCTGCAGTGATATCTTCGAACAAGAAGGCAAAGGCTCCGTCGGGATGCGGTTTGCCGATCACCCGCAGCGTTTGCCCGTCAGGCAATGACCAGTTGGCACTATAGGTTCCCTTTTTCGCAGCATCTTCAACGGCGGCAAACTGATCGCGCCAGGAAACGTAGTCGCGCGGTTCGGGCATCATGCGCAACTCGCGCAATCGGTCCAGCACTGTTTCGATACAGGGCTGTGTGCTTAGAAATTCGACAGGCAGATTTGTCATATCAAGGAGGGCAGGGTTGAACATGGCCAGCTGCCGGTTGCGATCAAAAATAGCAAGACCGGTGGAAAGTTGGGCGAAAGTCTTACCCAGTGTCTGAACAAAGTTGCGACGGGCCCGATCTGCTCGCATGATGGCATTGGCATCCGACGCGAAATGCAGCGTCCCACCATTGCGGTTGATCACGGTGACATCGAGCCAATGGAGGTCTTCTTCGTCGGTTAGTTTGACAGATTTGCGATAGCTCTGCCCATCGTCGGCTGTTTGTTGCAAGGCTGCAGCAAGCAATTTTAGCGAGACCGGCTCACTGTCTGTTTCACGGCGGCTCAACCGCTCAGAAAATGACATAAATGTTTGATTGGACCAGGTCACATTCCCTGTAACATCGGTCTGCCAGATCAGTTGTGGTGCATGATGTGCGACGTCGCGCAGTAAGTCATTCTGTGCAAAGTACAGATCGCGTGACAAGGCTGAAAGCGGATCCTCTTCGGGTATGGTGTTCCGGCAGACAGCAGTGATGCGCACAGAGTGGGCGTTTCGATCAACCTCAAGCAGCAGATTGGGGTTGTCCTGACTTATCAATCGGGTCAGGCCGAGGGTGTTGTTCTTCAAGACGTTGCCCAGATCCGGAAACGGCCCACGAAAGGCATCCAATACAGCGTCATAGTCAGACTGTTGCGACGATCGATGCCCGATCAACGCGAGCGCATCCGCCGTCGCGTCGATCAGGACATCGCCACGAAACAGAAAGACGGGGGTCTGTACCTTTCCGGTTTGGGCAATCTCTGGTTGGGTTCTTGCGGGCCATTTGCCTTTGCCCCACATCACCAAGATCAGTGATGTGCTCAGCATCACGGCAAAGCCAATTACTGTCAGATCAAAAAAAGTCATCGACATCGGGAACCCATCCTCGCCCACATGCTGATGTACAATCGATTATGAAGGTTAATGCGGCCTTAATTGAAGAGGCCAGAGTCAATTTATGCCTTGATTGGTCTGTTCTTCCCCAGCGGTCGACTTACCCGTGCTTCGTCCTGCTGTAGCGTGTTACCAGGCCAGACGATATCGACAATGGCCCCGCCAGTTGCCTGACCTTTCCAGTTCGCCTGCCCGTGGAGGCGGCTGTTTGAAAAGGTAAGGGTGGCACCCGAGCGTTCCAGCAGCGTTTTTGCGATGAAAAGTCCCAGCCCCATCCCTTCGTATCCCGGTCGCCTGGCACCGTCTTCCATAACGCGCCGACGCCGGACATATGGATCACCAATCCGGCCCAAAACCGAAGGTGGAAACCCTTGTCCATCGTCAGAGATTCGCACACCGATCCCATCTTCGGACCACGTCAGATCAACGGTGACATGCGCATTCGCAAAATCGACCGCGTTCTGAACCAGGTTGCGTAGTCCATGAATGATCTCGGGTTGTCTTGGGATGATCGGTTGGCTTTGGCTCGAACCCTCCTCCGGTTCAATGTGGAATGTCACCGTCTTGCCGCGTGACAAATGTGGCTCTGCGGCTTCGCGCACGACAGCCTCTAGCGGTGCGTGCCGCAAATGCAGGTCGTCTTTGCCTGCGCGCCCCATTGAATGCAGTATATCGCGGCAGCGGTCGGCCTGTTGGCGGATCAACTCTGCATCTTCGCGCAGCTCGGGGCTGTTCTCTAGTTCTTCCTTCAGTTCGCTACTGACCAGTTTGATTGTGGCAAGAGGCGTACCAAGTTCGTGGGCCGCAGCGGCCACCACACCACCTAGGTCAGTCAGCTTCTGTTCGCGCGACAGCGCAAGTTGCGTGGCCAAGAGCGCCTCGCTCATCACATGCATTTCGTTTGTGACCTGACGGGCGTAAAGCGCCAGAAAGGCTGACCCAATGAGCAGAGCGAGCCAGAAACCAAACTGAAAAAGGAGCGGCAGAGCAAGCTCTGTACCATCGGCCAGAACTAAGGGAATATGCGTGCGGCTGATCACAGTGATCAGCCCCATGGCAACCAGCCCCAAAAGAACCGTGCCGCGCAAGGGCAAGACAGTCGCGGCGATGGTGACAGGAGCCAAAACCATCATTGCAAATGGGTTGTTTAACCCACCGGTGAGATAAAGCAGGGCGCTGAGTTGTAGAAGATCAAAGGCGAGCCATACTATTGCTTCATTTTCCTTTAGGCGCCTGTTTTCAGGATACAGAGAAACAGAAAGCAGGTTGGCAAAAACGGAGGTCACAATGACAAGGGCCACTGGAGGCACATCAATTTGTAGGTCATAGAACCGTACAGCGACAAATATCGCAGTTGTCTGACCAATCACAGCGAACCAGCGCAAGGTAACAAGTGTCCGTAATCGCACCCAGTTGCTACGGTTCTGTGCCTCAAAAAGCTGTGCATTGCTGGTTGGCATTGGCAATCCAAAGTTGCTAAACTTCAAGCATAGTGCGATTGCACCCTTGTTCAATGACGTGATGCTGTATGTGAATTGGAACAGAGCAACAGAGTTGACCTGCTGCTTTGTGGCACTACCTCGGGCTAAAAGTGGGGTTGGAACCAGAATGAATAGGGAACCGTTGGATTTGGGCGAAGACAAGAGCCTTCTCATCGTAGACGATGATGAAGCGTTTCTGCGTCGCCTCGCAAAGGCGATGGGAAAACGCGGGTTCGATGTTGAGATGGCCGGATCCGTTGCCGCAGGTAAGGCGATCGCTGTTGCCCGCCCACCTGCCTATGCGGTTGTTGATTTGCGGCTTGAGGATGGCAATGGGCTGGATGTCGTGGAAGCGCTGCGCACCCGTCGCCCCGAAAGCCGGATTGTCGTGCTGACGGGGTACGGGGCGATCGCAACGGCCGTTGCGGCCGTGAAGATCGGTGCGACGGATTACCTGTCGAAGCCCGCCGATGCCAATGACGTCACAAATGCGTTGCTGGCCCGTCAGGATGAGCTCCCACCGCCACCCGAAAACCCCATGAGCGCGGATCGGGTTCGCTGGGAGCATATTCAGCGCGTGTACGAACTGTGCGATCGCAATGTTTCTGAAACCGCACGCCGTCTGTCGATGCATCGCCGCACCTTGCAGCGAATCCTGGCCAAGCGCAGCCCGCGCTAGGATCAGGGCCCTAGGCCGCGGCAAGCAGCCACGATTTGAGGATGCGCGCCTTGGTGGACAGCACGCCCTTTGGATGGACGATGTAGTAGCCCAACCCTTTGGGTTGCCGTTGCATGAGACCAATCAGGTTTCCGTCGTTGATGTCGGTTGCGACCAATGCGCTTGATGCCACGCTTAGCGCTTTGCCCGCCCGCACAGCAGCCATCACCATACCGAATGTGGGCACGTCATTGACAGAACTTTTTGACACGTCGATGCCAGAGTCGAGGACCCAGCGACGGGCTTCTTTGTGCATCGACTCAAAGATCCAGGGCAGGCCATCTAGATCATGGAATGTTTTGATCTCGCGCCCTTTCAAAAGCGAAGGTGCGCCAATCACCGTGAAATCAGCAGGCAGCAAATGTGTTGCCTCCAATCCGGGCCAATCCCCTTTTCCGTAGCGCACCGCCAGATCGATACCGTCTCTGCGCAGGTCGATCACGGTGACATTGGGGTTGATGGACAGGCCAAAGTCCGGGTGCTTCGCCCAGAAGTCCGCAAATCGCGGCATCAGCCAGTTTTCGGCAAAGCTTGGCGTGACAGAGAGGGCGATAGGGCGCGTTTCGGCATCAGCCGTCACCGCATGGACACCTTCGATGATTTGCCCGAACCCATCTGAAAGCGCAGCGCCCAAGATCGCGCCGACCTCTGTTAGCGCCATGCCGCGCCCGTCGCGGACCAGTAAGGAGGTGTTTAGTTCTGCCTCAACCGATCGGACGTGTTGGGCAATGGCCGCATGGGTGACATTCAGTTCAGCCGCGGCGGCTGTAAATGATCCTAGCCTTGCGGCGGCCTCAAACGCGCGGAGGGCTGCGAGAGAAGGCATGTTACGCCAGTTCATATGATAGTCCAGCTTTCATTTCAGAAACCATAATGAGTCGCAATATAATTTCGAAGTCAATAGAAAACGGATATCACAGCCTCGAAAGGAAAAGCCATGCTTTCACTTCTTATAGACGGTGTTCTTAACCGCCGCCGCCCATCCAAGTGGGACGCACCACAGCATTTCAAGTCTCCACACTACCCCCGCAGCACTGCCGAGCGGGAGCGCGAAGAGGCAGAGCGTCGCCACAGGGCAATGCGCAATGCCGGTTTATGGTAGTCAGGATCAGGGGTTTCCCGAAGACAGCGAAATCACCTGACGCTCACCATCCGAAGAGATGACAACGACCGAGGTGTCCGTGATCTCTTCGATCTCCCAGTTCCCGATCTTCTCTCCGACCCTCCGTCTGAGAAGGTCGGGACGATTGGACAACCGCATCAAGGCAATGCGATCATTCTCGTCATTCACAATACCTGTCAGGCTTAACGTGATAGCGACAGGTGCTGGCTCTGCCACCGTGGCGATCACAGGGGGCCGGCGCGTGATATGGAACAGCGGACGCTCAACAAGGTTTTGGGCCCCTTGCGCAAGCACTTCTATTGCATTTGGTGCGTCGTCGGACGGGGTGGATTGTGTTGTTGGCGGTGGTGCTGCCTGACCATCGCGACCCAGTGGCATCCAAATGACACCAGCCAAAACAACGCAAATCAGCCCCGCCGCGAGCGGGACCGTGGTTTGGATATGCGGAGACAGTTTGATCATTGTGATGCAAACCCGCTCAACTTGAGCTGGATCGCCAAGGGTCGCTCATCCACGTTGCGATTGTTGCTGCGCGCACGGCGGAGCGAGATACTGTCGACCACAATCATTGGGTCGTGGCTTGCCAGACTTTCCATGAAGCTGCCAAGCTCGTTTTCCTGTACGACGCCATTGAGCGTCAGAGCTAGCCGCAGAGATCCGTTCAATGGTTCGACCTGATCGGCACGAATAACCTCTAGCCTGACTTGATATTCGTCCGCCAATGCCTGCATGTCACTTTGCATCTGCGCTTGCGCCAGTTGCGGTGTCTCACTGACATAGAATGTATTTTGCATCAGCGCGCCCGCCTGTGGCTGTGCGGCACGTTCCGCCATTGCAATGGCATCCAGCTGGTCACTGATCCCCGCGTATTTGCTGCGGGCGATATTCGTCAGAACCAGTGTGAGCACAATCAGCAGGATAGATGTTCCAACAACCAGCAGTGTCCCGAAACGCCGAACAAGTGTTGGGTTATGAAAGGTAAAGTTACTCATCAGATTTCACCTGTCAGAACAGCGTTGATGCGGAACCGTTCGAGATTTTGGGTGTTGTCGCGGGTCACTGGAGAACCAAATTCGATGTCCTTCAGCGAGGGTAGTGCGGCTAGCAGCCGTGTCACCTCAGCAGCTGAAGGTGCAAACCCGATGATTGTAACGTCCTCGCCATCAACCAGCATCTGTTCCAGCCAGACGCCGTCTGGCAGCGCGTTGGCCATGGTGCCGATGATTGTCAGGCGGGCGTTTCCCATGTCACGTCGTTCTTGCAGGCCACGGGTGACGGCCTGTTCTGCCGCCAATTCACGTAGTTTGGCCGTTGCTTCGTTAGCTTGTTCCGTCACGCTATTGCTACGTATGGATTGGACGAAGAAAAGTGCGGTGGCGGAGGCAAAGAATAGGGTAAAGGCGCCGATCGGGAACCGCAGTGTGGGTGGAATTTTCCTGAGATGTGCCAAAATGCTTCCAGCGGATGCCAGCCGCGAGGGCTTATCGAGCCAATACGGTGCAACCGCGACACGAAGCGAGCCATCCGGGCGGTGCCGCCGCGCAAGGTTGATGGATTTGCCTGTGTGCTCCATGGCATCAAGAACCCAATCCACGGCTCCCTTCAACACGATCGCCGCCTCAACGATCCAGTCGCCGTTGGGCGTTTCCTTTGCCGACCAAAACCAGACAGATTGATCACTTTGTATGGGAGAGCGGAATTCCAGTTCTGTCTCGATGATTGCCTCAAGGTCGTTGAATGGGCCGTTGGGAACCTGGAACGTCAGATCAAAAGCGGTGCGTCCGGCAAAGACGATATCAATCTCTTTTTCAGGCAGATCTTCCAGACAAATCGTCAATTCACCTAAATTCGAGAAATTCATCACATCTTCGTCCAGCCGCAGGGCATAGGATGTGTCGCCAAGAAAAAGTTCAGGCGGGGGCGATTTCTTGGGGATTCGCGGCGGTTCGTGCAGCATCGAGATGCTGGTCGACGCAAGATTCGCCAATTTAGTGAAGGTATTAACGGATTTTTGTGCCGCCGATGGGTTAGATGGCATGTCTGGTGATGGTGTCATGCCGAAACAAAGTCCCTGAACGAATTACGCTGAGAGGCACTTTGCCCCTCAGCGTCAGACTTTTCAACCATGTCAGTTTTGGTGTTACGCGATACCCCGGGTAAACAGGTTGTGGTTTGTGAAAGAGTGGTTTGGGAAGACCGTCGAGATCAGACCCTCAGGCATACCCATATGGAGGACCATGATTTCACCAACGACATCACGGAATTCAGTGACATGCGGCAGGTAGCGCCCGAACCGTAGCTGATCTTCAGCAATTGATGTGACGTCCGGTCCAAGACCGCCCATTGTCGAGCCACCAAATGCGAACCAGGATGACGCGTGCCCGTGGTCGGTACCGATTGTGCCGTTCTCTTTGACGGTTCGGCCGAATTCGGTGCAAACCAGAACCACAACATCATCGATGCCTGTACCCATGTCACGATAGAACGTCAGCAGGTCGTTGGCGCCCTGGCGCATCCGGCTATGATAGCGAAAGTTCGGGTCGCTAAAGCGGTTTGCATTGTTTGCGCCCGGGATTTGGTTGGAGTGCGTATCCCAACCAATGTTGAAGTCCATCGCAGCCACTTCAAGCGGCACGCCAGCCTTCAACAATTGTGCGGCTAGGCGCAGACCACGGCCAAGGCCGCTGTTGGAATATTCCATACCCCCTGCCTCGACCACATAGTTCAATCCAGCGGCCTGCACTTCGGCAATCGAATCAAGCATCACCAGCTGGTTGTCACGCAGATCACCTTCCAGCCCAGGCTGGTCGATCTCGTGCATAGCGATGTCGCGCATCATATCCGTCAAGCGGTTATCAGCACAGCCAGAGCCGCTGCAAAGGACGGGGTGCTCTAAGTTGAAGCCATTGCGGTCATTCACGGCGGGGACGACAATACTGCCACGCTGTTCGGTGCTGAGCGATCTTTTCCCCAGAACGGCGCCGCGCAGTGGGTGGTCTGGCCCGGTGATGTTCTGCATGTAGCGGTTCAGATAGCCGTCGATGATGTTGTTGCGCGCACCAGTGCCAATCCAGCGCTGGTTATCAAAGTGCGACCGGTTACCGTCGCTGATCGCTGTGGCGGGAGCGATCATCAGGCGGCCAGCATCCCAGATTTCCATCAGCGGCTCAAGATTCGGGTTCAGGGCACGATAGGTGCTACCAAGGCTGATCGCTGAGTTTGCGTCGCTTGACACGGGGGCATCAATCGCCAGATTGGGCCGATGTTGATAATAGGCCATGTCTCCGACAGGTGGGACAAGGTGTAGACCATCGGCCCCACCACGCATGAATATCTTGATGAAAGACTTACCTTCGGTGCTTTGGCCGAAAGAAAACTTTGGTGCGCCGGCGACACCTGCCATGCTTGCAGCGGCCACCATTGCTGAGGACTTCAGGAATTCTCTACGGTTTTTCAATTTGGATACCTTTCCTAATCGGATGGGAGCCGAGGCTTATTGCAGTTGGAGGCTTGGGAGGACGACCAGAAGACCGACCGCACGTTGGTACGCTTCGTTTTCGTTCTGACCAACGGGATCAAAAATACCGTCTTCGTCCTTCAGCAGTTCAATGAGGGCTTCATACTCTTCCAGTGTGAACCGGTCTGCGGTTGCGATCGTCAGCAGGTAAGCCGCAACTTCTTCTGCGGTCACAAGCCCAGCATCGGCCACCATAGTACCTACATCAAAATTGTAGTCATTTTCACGGAAAGAGACTTCAACGATCGACCGATATTGACCCATCAACGCAGCAGAGTTCATCCACGCATCACCATTTTCGGGCAACCCGGTGGGAACAAGGAATGTGAAGGGGTCATAGCCTGCGTTGACAGCACCGGTCCGGAAGCGCTCGAAGAACGTGCCATCGTCGTCACCGGCGTCCGGTGACATCCCGAGGGCACGGATTACACCAACAACGAATTCGTAAGGCGTACGGCCCTTGTTGCGCTGATATTCAACATTTGTGATGAAGTCTGGTGCGGTCAGGACGGCACGCAGAACCTCGCCCATATCGCCATCTGTTGCGACCCATGCTGCTGTGCACAGATCAACAAAGCTTGCCGGCGGTTCATCCGCCACAAACTTTTGGACGATCTTGCCGCAAACATAAGAGTGTGTGCGCGGATCATCGGCGAGGATCGCAATCAACTCTTCGCCTTCTTGGACACCGGCAGCACCGCTGCGGCCAGGAATTGTTACGTTCAGGAAGGGGATCACCTTGTCGTCGGTGTCATGGCGATCCGCACGAAAATTGAAGTCGTATGTTGCAGAGTCATCTTCATCGTTGGGATTGGTGCGTACGTAGTTCCAACCGGTAAAGATCTCTGACACGGCCACAACGTCGTCGTCGCCATAGCCACCATCAACACCAACGGTGTGAAGTTCCAGAATCTCGCGACCGTAGTTTTCGTTGATGTTGCCGACACGGCTTTGGTCGTTATCGAGGAATTGCGACATCAAAGGGCTGCGTGCGGAGTAGAGCAGTAGATCTTCAAAGCGACCAAAGGCGTTCTCGCGGAAGAATACGCGATCATCGATCGCCTGGACGCGAACGCTGCTGTTTTTATTGGCAGCGTGGAAGTGGTTGCTCCAGAATTGGCCCATCACATCCTGCAACTGCTTCTCTGAAAACGCGGAATGCGCCATGTTGTGGAAGAACAAGCGGTTGGTAATGTTGCCATTGCTGGTGTTATCACGGCGTAACATCTGGTCGAAGTTCATGGACCGGAATGCTGCATCGCTGATGCTGTCGGGGTTCAGCTGTTCTGCAACATAGGCATTGAAACCCATCGCACGGACCCGCGTGTACAGATCTTCGGTTGCGCCAAAGCTCATGCGGGACAGGGCCTGACCGACGCCGTCGGCAGTAACGCCGGTTGTGAATTCGTAAGATATTGGCGCGCTTGCAACATTCGAGTTGCTTGCGGATCCGCCGGTCAGCGTTACCGCAACGTCACCGGTGGTCAAATCTTCCGGGAAGAGGCGTACAGCAAACTGACCCGTTGCTCTGCCCACATCGACCGTTGTTGTACGGCCAGAGGGTGCAATCGTGACGTTGACGATGTCGAATGTCAGCGGGTCCATCACTGCCCCGAACAGCGTTTGGCCGGTGTAGGACACAACACCGGCAGCTGTTGCGCCAGCGGTGATCTGCACTGCTTCTGTCAATGTTACATCGGTTGGCGGTGTCAGCGCACTGGAAGTAGCCGTGCCATCAGGCACAGGTGTTGGTGTGGGGGTCGGTGTTGGTGTGGGGGTTGGTGTGGGGGTTGGTGTTGGTGTTGGTGTTGGTGTGGGGGTCGGTGTTGGTGTAGGGGTCGGCGTCGGTGTGTTGCCACCGCCACCACCAGTTGCCTGCATCACAGAGTTGATCGCACCCTCAACGGACCTGCGAAACACACCGCCACCACCGCCACTACGGCTACCGCCGTCAGAACCGGGTGCTGTCGCGCTTTGAGTTGCCGAAGCTTCGGCTATGCGCGCAGAAGTTGTTTTAGAAGAGGTGCCACCAATCACAAATGGTTCGCGGGTTGTTGTCGTATTCGCTGACGCGACTTGCATTTCTGTCGCAGGTGATGCCTGAGGAGACGAGGAACCAGATACTGGAGAAATCGAAGCCAAGAGCGTCTGTGCCTGCTCGTCTGTCAGCGCTTGTGCCACATTCGCAAGGCTCGCTGGGGTATCACCCAAAGCATAGAATGAAACCAATGCAATCTGCTCGACTGATAGGTCTTGCCCATCGAATTCGATCAGGTGATCGCCCGCTTTCAGCGACGTGATCGCCCGAAATGGCTGTGCTGCGGCGTTGCCGCCAGTGGGTACGACCAAAATAGCTGACCCATCAACGGAGAGTGTCAGGCTGCGGTCAGCAGGAGCTGTGAAAACATATGTGCCGTCAGCTGGAACGGAAACACGCAGCGGAATAATGGTCGAACGCGTTTCAAGGGAAGCTGCGGTGAGCGCACTATCGGCGTTACCAAGTTTATTTGCGATTGCGGCTTCTTGAGCCAGGGCACTCGTGGCCATGGCGGAGACAAAAATTGGTGTGGCGACGAGCAGTCTGGTGCTGACAAGTTTCATGTTTGTGCTCTCTGCTAGTTGTTTCGTCGGCAGGCTGTGTGCAGGCCAACCAGGTAAACTGAATATGAACGAAGATGCTTTGGGAGATCGCATGAAATCAACTTCGTCCATAGTTTTGACACGAATAGGCGTGAAAACGCTTAGAACCGTTGCCAATTCGCGGACACTTGCCAGAATATTAGCGATATATCCATCTTTTTGCGCTAATTAGGCCAACTTGCCGCAAACTTAGACATGGATTTACCCTGTCCGGACCAACTACTGTTGCAAATGGAAACAGTAGAATCACGCGGCAGCTCTATCTGCCCTCGAATCAAAGGCAAAAGACTTGCTTGTTGACGTCCCAATGCGCGGCCGCATACCGGCGATTTTCCTCGAGAATGGAACGCTGTCTGATCACGATCTACGAAAGGTCAATGATGCAGCGGCGGCGACCGGTCAGCCGGTGCGCGCAGTGCTAGACCGACTTGGGCTGATTTCGCAGAAGGAATGGGCGCGCGCCTGTGCTGAACACCTGAATAGCCCATTGGTCACGTTGGATGATATGCCAGCGCGATTGCCAGAAGACCCGCGCTTGTCAGCGGACTACCTGCGCCGCTCGGCCATTGTTCCACTTGAAATTGCAGCGGACCGCGCCTTCTTTGCCGTCGCCGATCCCTTTGATGACAATGCCATTGCTGCGCTTGAGATGATTTTCGGCGCGGGGCTGTCTGTGGGCATTGCCACCGACCGCGACATTGAAATGGCGATGACCCGCGATAAAGCTGCGGCGCAGGCTGAGGCGCCCGATGCCAGCGACCTGGTCGCACCTGCGGGTGGGCTTGACCTTGATACTGACAAGCTGACAGAGCTCGCGAACAATGCGCCGACTGTCCGTTATTTGGAAACACTGTTTGATGCCGCAATTGAGATGCGCGCAACGGATATCCATCTTGAGCCTGTACAGGCTGCGACGTCTGCGCGCGTGCGCTTGCGGGTCGATGGTGAGTTGACCGAAGTACAAAGCCCTGACCCCGGTATTTACGAAGGTGTCGTGTCCCGCCTCAAGATCCTTGCCGGGATGGACATCAGCGAACGCCGTCTGCCGCAGGATGGCCGTATCCGTCAGCGCCTGTCTGGGCGCGAGATCGATATGCGTGTGGCCAGCGCGCCGATGATCCACGGCGAAGCGATTGTGCTGCGCCTGTTGGATAATCTTGAAGGTCTTTCAAAACTGGAAGACCTGCAATTGCCCGCGCATGTGTCAGAACGGTTGGGCGCCGCAATTGCGCAACCCAATGGTCTGATCCTTGTGACGGGGCCGACGGGCAGCGGTAAGACAACAACATTGCATGCAGCCATGAACGCGCTGAATGACATCCGGCGCAAGATTGTTACCATTGAAAACCCCGTTGAAATCCAGAGCCCCGGCTTGCAGCAGATCGAGGTGAATGCCGAATTGGGTTGGACCTTTGCTGCCGCCTTGCGCACCGTGCTGCGTCACGATCCTGATGTCATAATGGTGGGCGAAATCCGTGATAGTGAGACAGCTGAACTTGCGGTGCGCGCCGCCATGACCGGCCACCTTGTGTTTTCCACGTTGCACACTAACAGTGCCCATGACGCTGCCACCCGGCTGATTGATCTTGGTGTGCCGGAATATCTGATGAAATCAGTGGCTCGTCTTGTCGCGGCACAGCGTCTTGTGCGGCGGGTCTGCCCGAATTGTGCCGTAGACGCTGACGATCAGGCCCGCACACTACTTACACAGCTGGGTGGGCGCAGGGTTGAGCATACAAACCCCGTCGCATGGAATCTGAAAAAAGCTGTAGGTTGTGATGCCTGTAACCAGACCGGCTACCGGGGTCGAATAGCCCTGTTTGAGGCAATGGAACCTGAAGAACTTGCCGTTGCGGATAGCGATGCGCCAACTGGCGTGCGCACGATGGCAACTGAAGGCCTGCGTATGATTGCGGAGGGGCAGACGACTTTGGAAGAAGTGATACGCGTTCTTGGTATGAAATCCTTCTAAAGGCAGGACAAAGTGGAGCAGGGGCAGAAGTCATTTACATATGTCGCGCGTGATGCGACGGGGGCAAAGCAGTCTGGTCAGATCTTGGGTGTTGACCAAAAAGATGCCACGCGTGCCCTGCGCGAACTGGGCCTGTTTCCGGTTAGCCTGACTGCTGGCGGTCACGCCGGGGGGGCAACCACCAAAGGTTTAGCCCGACGCCGGGCTGATCAGCTTACACCGCGGCAAACCACCGATTTTCTGGTGCGACTTGCCAAACTGTCGGGCCGCCAGATTCAGTCGGAGCGTGCACTGGCCATTATCGGGGATGGTGGCGAAGACCCGATCTCAAAAACCGCGCTGCGTGTGCGGGACCGGTTGCGCGAGGGCGCGGCCCTGTCAGCGGCTTTGCAGGAAAAGGCAGGTGTGGATGATCCGGTCACCTTGTCACTGATCAGCGGGGCAGAGGTTTCGGGCGACATGGCAACAGCGCTGTCAACGGCCGCCGATATCATGCAGAACAGGCTTGATACCCGCCGCCGGATTGTGACGGGCCTGATGTATCCCGGTATTCTGCTGACGGTCGCGGTGCTGTCTGTCGGCCTTATCATGGTTGCGATCATTCCGCAGTTCGTGCCCTTGGTTGAAGACCGGATCGAGCTGGTGCCAACAATGGGCCGTGCTGTTTTTGCTGTGTCCAGCCTGCTTTCCGCACTTTGGCCGATCATCGCACTTGGGATGATTGGGCTGGGTCTGGCAGTCTATCTAGCGGCGCGGCGCGGATTGCTGGCTGGAATACTGGCCCGGCTGGGCAATCGCGTACCGATTATTCGCCGCCTTGTGCTGCGCAATCAGATGATGCTGTTGTTACATGTGCTTGGCGCCATGCTCAGCCGTGAAATCACGCTGAGCGGGGCGTTGCGTGTGGTGTCCAAGTCCGCGCCAGGTGGGCCGGTCCGTACCGGAATGGCCGATGTGACCGAACAGGTCGAAAGCGGCGCGGCCCTTTCGACGGCACTGCGCACAACAGACCTGCTGCCGCGCGAGTCGATCGAGATGATCCGCATCGGCGAAGAGGCCGGTGATCTGGGTGGCATGATAAGCCGGACCTCAGGCGATATGCGGGAAGCCGCTGATCGTGACCTAGAGAGATTTTTGTTACTTTTCCAACCCGCACTTATTGTAGGTGTCGGGTTGATGATCGGAGTAAGCCTTTATGCCCTGTTTTCAGCTATCGTTTCCGTCAATGCCATCTCGTTCTAGAAGACGGCCCGCGCGCCGCAGGCCAGCAGAGGCGGGTTTCTCATTGGTCGAGATGCTGGTTGTCGTCGCCATTGTCGGCCTGTTGATCGGGCTGGTGGGCACCGGTGCGATCCGGCAACTCCAATCTTCGCGGGTCAGTGCCGCTGAGGCGCAGATTTCACAATTGCGCAGCGCATTGGACATTTTTCTGATCGAAACGGGACGCTATCCAACCCAGGACGAAGGGCTAACCGCGCTGATTGCGAACCCGACCAATGTACCCGGCTGGGCGGGCCCCTACCTGCGTGATGGCAACCTGCCCACTGATCCATGGGGCGGTGCCTACATCTATATGCTCGAGCAGGGTCAGGTCCGAGTGCGGTCGCTTGGCGCGGACCAGAGGGCCGGCGGTACTGGCGTTGATGCCGATGTGGAAGGTTAGACGCCCGACACGAGACCGCAGCGCGCAGGGTTTTGCTGCGGTAGAGATGCTGGTCACAGTTGCCATTGTGGTGCTGATCGGCACGATCTCAATCTTTGCGCTGGGCCGTACTGACAAGGCACAGTTGGAAAACGATGTGGCGTCTATCGCGCTGATGTTTCAACAGGCCCGTTTACAAGCCGCTGAAACAGGTCGCCCGGTCGAGGTGATTTATTCGCAACCAGACATGAGCATATCAACACCGCTTGAGATCCATGTTTTTGGGCGCGGTGTGACCAGCCCGACAGAGTCGGCGACAATCATCATCCGCCCCTCAGGCGAAAGCGAAGGTCTGGAACTGGAACTTGTGTCTGGTGATCTGAACCGCACCGTTGGGGTTGACTGGCTCACCGGGCAAGTGAGGGTGTCACCATGAGGCGTCGCCGCGCATCGCGAGGCTTTACCCTCGTGGAAACGCTGGTGTCGCTCGCCATTGCGACGATGGCAGTGGCGGGTTTCTATCAGGCGCTGTCGCAAGGCCTGTTCATGGAGCGTCGCGCCGGCACGCAGGCAGAACAGATGCTGGTGGCCACGCAGGTGCTGGACCGTGTCGGCATCGACCTGCCTTTGCGCATCGGTTTGCAAGACAGCGGCACGATGCAAGGATTGGAATGGTCATTGGCTGTCACTGACCGTGGCACTGCCGATATGGCGTTAGGCCCGGTCCAGCCCGGAGAGCTGCTGTTTATATATGTCACTGTCGGTTCGACGCGCGCCGATGGCAGCCCGTTGGTGCTGCGTGGTATTCGGTATCGGCAGACGCCGCTATGATATCGCGCAGAAAATATCGCCGCCGTCAGGCCCAACGCGGCTTTGTGCTGGCTGAGGCGCTGGTTGCCTTGACGGTTGCGGCCCTGACCCTTGCGTTGATGACAAGTGCGACCTGGGGCCTGCGTCAAACGGCCATGCAGCCTAGCCGGTTGCAGCAAGAGGCCACTGATTGGCTTACTGCGCGCCGTGTCTTGCAGGCCTGGGCCGGGTCGGCGACGACGGATGGCATCGAAGAGGTGGCCGGGCGGTTTGTCGGCTCGCCAACCCGGATGCGGCTGGTGGTTGATGATGGCACGATCCGGACGGACCGCCCGGTGATGATCAGCCTTGATATTGCACGGGGCGAAGATGGATTTTATCGCCTTGATGCATCGCGCCACTTTGACATACGCGATGTGCGGCTGGTGGATGAAACTGCCCGCCCCAGCACCGTGATCATCACGGATGCGCCTTTGCGGCTTGTTTACTTCTTTGCGTCGCGTAACAGCCTTAATGGCGGTGACTGGACGTATGAGCCGCAGCCAGAACAAGGCTTGCCCTCTGCCGTCGCGTTGGAGCGCGGTGCGGAACGTATGATCGTGGCCAGGATGCCTGCGACACACAGTGCGTCTTGCGTGGCGCGCACTGGAATTGTCGGGTTGGAGAATAACGCGTGCGCATTGCGATGACCCTCCCCACCAGAGGTCGCTTTCGCGGGTTTATCTTGCTGACTGTCCTTTGGATGTCGCTGGGAATGCTGCTGGCCGCGGCAAGTTATCTGGCGACGCAGCGCCAGACGGCCCTGTCAACGCGGGCCGAGGTGGAAACCGGGCGCGCGGTTGAACTGGCCCGAAGCGGGCTGAACGTCGCGCTGGCTGATCTGGGTCGCTATGAAGCCGATCAGCCACGCAGCGCGCGTGACGGCTCTGCCGTGACGATCACAATGGCAGAAGGGCAGGTGACCTACCGGATATATGATGAGGGCGGCAAGCTCGATATCAATCAGGCGCCGGTGCAACTTCTGGGGCCAACGTTGCAGCAACTTGGCGACGGACAAGGCATTGATGCATTCGACGCTGTGACGATCGCACGGGCCATTATCACACAACGCGGCGAAGACGGTGCCCGCGGCAGTTTCCGTTCAATCGCGCTGTTGCTGTCTGAGCTTGGTTTCCCGCAAGAGGCCAGTATTGATGCCCGCCGTATTTTGACAACGTATAACGTTGACGAACAGATCAACCCAGTCACGGCCCCGCCTGAACTGCTGGCCGCAATACCGGGGCTAGGGCCAAGCGATGTAAGCACCATCGTTGAGCGGCGCAGTCAGGGGCTTTCTATGCCGCGGTTGGGGAGTGCGTCTGTCTGGCTTGGGGGGACAGAGGGCCCGGTCTATACCGTGCAGGCCGAAGGCGTTTTGACCAGCGGCGTGCGTGCGCAGATTATCGCGACAGTGGCTATTCAGGGCCTTAGCTTTCGGGGTGGTCGCACCGAATACGATTTCCTGGGCATGGAAATCCTCAGGTGAGTAGCGCGCTGATCACGGGCGGTTTGTCTTTGCTGGTCTTGTGCATTGCACTGTTTCTGGGGCCGCTGCCATTTGTTGTGCGGGGGTATCTGAGGGCCGGTTTCGGACCCACAACAGCACGGCGTTGGACGCGGCCAACAACTCTTGGTTTTGGCATTGGCCTGATCTCAGCAGTGGTGGCGATCACCATGATTGATGCCAGATTTGCGCTGGGCGCGGCGCTGCTTTGTCTGTTGTTTGTTTTGGCGAGCATTGATTGGCAGTGGCGGTGGTTACCTATCGAATGGACGCTGGGCGTCATCGCGCTGGGGGTTATTTTCGGCTTTCAGTCAGGTCATCCGCTTCAGGTGCTGGTGCAAATGGTGGTCCCTGCGCTGGCTTTGTTGATTATGCGACAAACCGTGCTTTGGGTCGTAAAAAAAGAGGCGATGGGCCTTGGTGACATTTGGCTGGTGCTCGGATTGGGGGCCTTCCTCACAATGTCGCAGAGCTTTTTCCTCATTGGGTTTTCGGCGCTATCCGGATTGGGCGAAGTGGCACTCCGTCGCGTTTGGAGCGGCGCGTCGACGCAAAACAAAGTCGTGTCATACGGGACACACCTGTGTATCATTTTCGTCATTATCCGCAATTTCCCAACATTCTGGTAAGTCAGCACTGCTAAGGTGAACGGAGTATAACCATGCGCACCCGGGCAAAAGATCAGGGGCGCTGCTGATGAGGCAGAGTATGAAAAAGTTTATGGCAATCACGGCTGCGGCTGTGATCCTGTCGGCTTGTGAGAATCTTCCACAAGTGGATAGGACAGAAGGTAATACTGACCTGCGCGGATGGCAGCTGGCCAATATTTTTGGAAACAACAGCGATTCTGCGGGATCAAATCGTCAGCAGGGGCGCGTGACAGGTGGTCAGAATGTGCGTGCCGGGCAGGGCACGATCTTTCCGGGCCGTCAGCCGCTTCTGGTGGACAGTGACTTTGTCAATGAAAACGGCGAACGGACCGTTTCGCTAAACCTCGTTGGTGTTGATATCGAATCTGCCGCCGCTGCCATTTTGGGTGAGCTGTTGCAGATCAACTATGTGATTGATCCCGGCGTGCAGGGGACGGTGAATATCAGGTCATCTCAGCCTGTGACCCGGACCACTGCGATTGAGGTGTTCGAACTTGCGTTGAAGCAGAACAATGCGGTGCTTGTGCGTCGCGGGGATATCTTTGCCATCGCGCCCTTGTCGGCTGACTTGTCGATTTCACCCTCCACGGCACGCGATGTTCTGCCGGGCTACACGCTGCGTGTTATTCCACTGCGCAATATTGGCGCGCAGGAGATGGCCGCGATTTTGCAACCCTTTGCAGGTGACGGTATTGTCGGCATTGATGCGCAACGTAACATTCTGGTTCTCGCCGGTACGTCTGTCGATCAGCAATCCTGGCAGGAAACCATTCAGAGCTTTGACGTCGACTGGCTTGCCAACCGTTCGGTCGGTATCTTCCCGATCAATGGTCGGTCGGCCCAGTCGATCGTGAACGGGCTTGAGCGTGTTGTCGAAACGGATGAAGCCTTTGAGCCGATTGCTGTCTTTGAGGTGATCCCGGAAAACAACTCGATCCTTGCTGTGGCCAAGACGCCGCGTGCGCTAGAGAATGTTGCCGTCTGGATCAGCCGTTTGACGCAGGACGGCGCAAACGACGCGCAAGTGTATTCATATGACATGAAATATGCCCGTGCGGCTGATATCGCGCCAACCTTGTCGCAGATCCTTGGTATTTCGGTTGAAACAACAACCGAAGACGCAGAGGTCATTGAGGCAAGTGCGGATTTCTTCACACCGCAGGGGACGCTGAACGCGACACGTGTCGTGGCCAGCGAAGCAACAAATACGCTTTTGATCCACTCAACACCTGATGAGTACAACCGTATCCTTGGCATTCTGCATCGCCTGGACGTGCCACAGAGGCAGGTACTGGTCGAGGCCACGATTGTCGAAGTTTCGCTGAACAATGACCTACGCTACGGTGTGCAGTACTTCCTCGAAGATGGTGGTGGTCGTCTGGGCCTGACCCAGGGTGAGACAATCAACGTTTCGCCAACCCTGCCAGGGTTCAGTTTCACAATGGGTGGCAACCCTGCCAACGCTGTGATTGACGCCTTGGACACGGTGACCCGGATCAATGTGATCTCGTCGCCTAACCTGATGATCCTGAACAATGAATCTGCCCGTCTGGTGGTGGGTGATCAGGTGCCAACATCCGTGCGCACTGCGCAGGATGGCACGACAGCCGATGATGTCTTTGTGAACACGGTCGAATATCGCGACACTGGTGTGATCTTTGAAGTGACACCACGCATCAACTCATCAGGTTCCGTCATCCTGAACATCGGCCAAGAGGTGAGCCTTGTGGGTGAAACCGATCCCGCCACAGGCAACCCGATTATTTCGCAGCGTGTCATCAACAGCTCAGTCTCTGTCGACAGCGGTGAGACGATTGTGCTGGGTGGTTTGTTCTCTGACAGCCGGACCTCCAGCAATGGCGGCATCCCGATCCTGAAGGATCTGCCCGTTGCAGGTCACCTGTTTGGCAATTCGACCGATGGTCGCGCACAGACCGAGCTTTTGGTACTGATCACGCCACGGATCGTGAACAATGCCATGGACGCCCGCCGTGTGACACAGCAGTTGCGCTCTCGTGTGCAGTCGTTGCAGTCCGCTGGCCCGTCATTGAGCACGAATGTGAATGTGCCATCAATGCGCAGCACGAACTCGGGCCTGATCATGGACGCAAGTGAGGCCAATCGTGCTGCGATTGCCGAGGCGACGCGTGCCGCGATGGCAGCTCCGGCAGCGGTCGAAGCGCCAGCGGCGATTGCAGTGCCCGCGCCGGTTGCGGTGACGCCAGCTGCTGCCAGCCAAATGCCTGCGGGTCGCCATATCGCTGTCTTGGGGTCGTTCAGTTCGGCTGACAATGCCCAGAGCCATTGGGCCAATCTGGTCAGCGCAAACGCAGCGGTCCTTGGTCAGATGACCCCAAGTTTCCGTCAGGCTGGTGGTTTGACGATGGTGACTGTGGGGCCCATGTCGCGCGACGCGGCCAGCCAGATCTGCATTGATGTGAAGACAGATTGCTTTACGGCGACGCAGTAGTATCGATCATGAGACATGAAAGGGCCCGCGCTGATAACTCAGCGGGGGCCCTTTGTGCCTTCGGGCATCAATCACGTAATCTTTTACCACTGGGGGTGGACCACCAGGTCCGTTGCATTACATTGCGCCACGACTGGGGCGAACGGTCAAGATAACTGGATCGAAGAGGAAAACGATCATGAACAAGTTTACAATCGCAGCAGCCCTTGCTGTCCTTTCAGCGCCCGCTTTTGCCGACGGCCATGCTTCGACCCAAGGCGATGCAGCCGCAGGCGAACAGCAATTCAAACGCCAGTGTGTTGCATGCCACGTCGTGGCCGATGCATCGGGCGAAGTCCTTGCTGGTCGCAATGCGCGCACTGGTCCGAACCTGTTTGGCCTCGCTGGGCGCCAGCTGGGGGCAATTGAAGGGTATCGTTACGGTGATGCTATCGCTGATCTGGGCGAAACCGGTGCGGTGTGGACCGAAGAATCCTTTGTTGCTTATGTTCAGGATCCAACGGGCTGGCTGCGCGACGCGCTGGATGATCGCCGCGCACGCGGCAAGATGGCCTATCAGGTTCGTCAGGAGGATCAGGCCTATGACCTGTATGCCTACCTTGCGACCTTTGCTGCTGAGTAAGCCGCGATGGCTGACAATTTGGGGCCGTCAGAGGAAACTCTGACGGCCTTTTTAGTTTGCAGTATCAATGCGGCGGTGGTTGCTGGGCCTTCTTCATGCGTCAGATGGCCAAGGCCCTGGAGCCGGATGAAAAGCCACTGCAAATTCATGATATCTGACCTCTTGAACCTCCCTTCAAACGGTGAAACCATTGGGGATGGAACATTACATCAAATCATGGGCCGAGGTTGCCCCCCGACTGGTCGCTGTGGCCGCGGGGCGCGAAAAGGCTGATCTGGTCATTCGCGGTGCCAAGCTGGTGAATGTGCAGACCCGCGAAATCCTAGAGTGGCAAGTGGCGGTGTCCGAAGGGCGCTTTGCGTATGTAGGTCTCGATGCCTCGTATTGCATTGGCGACGACACACGGGTGATAGAGGCAGCAGGCCGCTATCTGATCCCCGGTCTGTGTGACGGTCATATGCATATTGAATCGGGTATGCTGACACCCGCTGAATTTGCTGCCGCTGTAATCCCCCACGGCACCACAACCATGTTCACTGACCCGCATGAGATCGCCAATGTGTTGGGTCTGCGCGGCGTGCGCATGATGCATGACGAGGCACTGATGCAGCCCGTCAATATCTACACCCAAATGCCATCCTGCGCGCCTTCTGCACCGGGGCTTGAGACCACAGGGTTTGAGATTTCCGCGGCCGACGTGGCCGAGGCGATGGCGTGGCCCGGCATCATCGGGTTGGGAGAGATGATGAACTTTCCCGGCGTGATCAACGGCGATCCTCAGATGCTGGCGGAAATGGCTGCAACCATGAACGCGGGCAAAACCGTAGGCGGGCATTACGCATCGCCCGACAAGGGCACAGCGTTTTCTGCCTATGTCGCCGGTGGTGCGGCAGATGATCACGAAGGCACGGCTGAGGCCGATGCGATTGCGCGCGTGCGAAACGGGATGCGGTCAATGATGCGTCTTGGGTCGGCGTGGTATGATGTGGAAAGTCAGATCACTGCTGTCACAAAAAAGGGTCTTGATCCGCGCAACTTTATTCTTTGTACCGATGATTGCATGGCAGGCACACTTGTCAACGACGGCCATATGAACCGGGTGGTGCGCCATGCGATTGCTTGTGGCTGTGATCCGATCATTGCCTTGCAGATGGCGACGATCAACACGGCCACGCATTTCGGGTTAGAGCGTGAATTGGGCTCTATCGCGCCGGGGCGGCGCGCCGACATGATTTTGACATCGGACCTTACGACATTGCCGATTGAAGAGGTTATCGCCCGGGGGCAGACCGTTGCGAAGGACGGCAAGATCACCGTTGATTGCCCGCATTATGATTGGCCTGCAGATGCCCGTCAGACCGTGAATATGGGTAAGATGCTGGATGATGCGGATTTCGCGATCACTGCGCCCGACGGCAAAAACAAGGTCAGAGCCAAGGTTATTGGTGTCGTGGAAAACCAAGCGCCGACTGAAGCACTGATGGCTGAACTGCCCGTTGTTGATGGATTGGTTGAAGGTGAAGGGGACACGTATCAGATTGCCTTGGTTGAACGGCATCAAGGGACGGGAAAGGTCGTAAACGGCTTTGTTTCCGGCTTTGGATACACTGGCAAAATGGCCATGGCGTCGACCGTCGCGCATGACAGTCATCATATGATTGTGGTGGGCACGGATCGCGCCATGATGGCGGCGGCTGCCAACCGTCTGGGCGAAGTAGGTGGCGGCGTGACCGTCTGGAAAGAGGGGAAGGAGATTGCGCTGGTTGAGCTCCCCATCGCCGGGCTGATGTCTGATTGCCCTGCTGCCGAAGTTGCCGCAAAGGCCGATCAGATGGTTGCCGCAATGGCCGCCTGCGGCTGCACATTAAATAACGCCTATATGCAGCATTCGTTGCTGGCGCTTGTCGTCATCCCATCTTTACGGATATCTGATCTTGGCTTGGTGGATGTCGACAAATTTGAAATTACCGAGATATTCGAGGAAAACGCATGAATATGGCTCAAGAGGTGTCAATCCGGACACCTGATGTTCCCAAACCCGAAAGCTTTACCGACGCCAAGCAGGCGGTCGCACGACTTCAGGAGCTTTACCAGACCGCAGTTAACTTCCTGTCAGAGAATTTTGCGAAGGCCCTGAGCGAGGGGCAGCTCGATGCGCGGGTCCGGGCGTTCTATCCAGAAATCCGCCTGACAACGACGACCTATGCCAAGACCGACACGCGCCTGTCATTTGGTCATGTGGCAGAGCCGGGTGTCTATGCGACAACGGTCACCCGCCCTGATCTTTTTGCGTCCTATCTAGAGCAGCAGATTGCGTTGTTGATCGAAAGCCACGGAGTGCCGGTGGTGATCGGCGTGTCCTGCACAGCGATGCCGGTTCATTTTGCCGCTGCAAATGATCCCGGGTTGACCGTACCACAAGATGGCTCGATGGAATTTAACTTGCGTGATAACTTCGACGTACCGGACCTGAGCACAACCCATGACAATATCGTCAATGGTGAGGCCTTCACCTATCCTGACGGTGCGCGGCCGCTGGCGCCTTTTACGGCGCAACGTGTTGACTATTCGCTTGCCCGCTTGGCGCATTACACTGCGACCGCAGCCGAGCATTTCCAGAACCATGTGCTGTTCACCAACTACCAGTTCTACGTTGAAGAGTTTGAATCCTACGCCCGCCATATGCTGGCGGATCCCGACAGTGGCTATACCAGCTTTGTGAGCACCGGGAATGTTGAGATTACAAAGTCGGATGCGCCGATCCCGGTTCCCGGCAAACTGCCCCAGATGCCGACGTATCATCTCAAACGCGAGAACGGCAGCGGGATCACATTGGTGAACATCGGTGTCGGCCCATCAAACGCAAAGACCGCGACCGACCACATTGCCGTGTTGCGGCCGCATGCATGGCTGATGGTGGGTCACTGCGCCGGGCTGCGCAATTCGCAGCGGCTGGGTGATTTCGTGCTGGCACACGCCTACCTGCGTGAAGATCATGTGCTTGATGATGACCTGCCAGTTTGGGTGCCGATCCCCGCACTTGCTGAAATACAGATTGCACTTGAAACCGCAGTGGCGGATGTGACGGAATTGGAAGGTTATGACCTCAAACGGATCATGCGGACGGGCACAGTTGCAACGATTGACAACCGCAACTGGGAGTTGCGCGAACAGGCAGGCCCGGTGCAGCGTCTGTCGCAGTCGCGGGCCATTGCGCTGGATATGGAAAGCGCCACGATTGCGGCGAATGGTTTTCGCTTCCGGGTCCCTTATGGCACGCTGCTTTGTGTCAGTGACAAACCTTTGCACGGAGAGCTGAAACTGCCTGGCATGGCTTCAGAGTTCTACAAAACACAGGTCGCAGCGCATCTGATGATCGGCATTCGGGCGATGGAACGGTTGCGTGAAATGCCGCTGGAGCGCATCCACAGCCGGAAATTGCGCAGTTTTGAAGAGACCGCCTTCCTCTGAGGGCATAAAAAGCGGCAAAAAACGCGTTTTTCCCTTCTTTTCTTACACTAATCGTTGTGGTGTGACACAAGATACCGTTTAATGTGCCCGTAACAGGCCCTACTGCTGGGGCAAATGAGGAGAACAGTAAAATGGCAACAAAACCACTGACAAAAGCGCAGCTTGTATCTGCACTCGCCGATGAAACAGGCATGGACAAGAAAGCAGCAGGCGCCGCACTTGACGCTGTGACAGGCATCATCACCAAAGAAGTATCCGGCGGCGGCGCTGTAACACTTCCCGGTGTTGGCAAGATCTACTGCCGCGAGCGTCCAGAGCGTATGGTTCGCAACCCTGCCACGGGTGAGCAGATCAAGAAAGACGCTGACAAGGTTGTCAAAATGACAATCGCCAAAGCGCTGAAAGACAGCGTGAACGGCTAAGCAACCAAGCAATTGAGATACAGAAGGGCCAGACATAGAGTCTGGCTCTTTTTCGTTGGGAATGACCCAAGGCTAACAGCTCATTTCGATTCCATCCAAGAAGTGGATAACATCTTTTGTCATAATCTGCTTCTTATGGGTCAGTTTTTGTACGGGGCTGGTTCTGATCTGATCGCGTTGCTGGGCGTTATTATCGACGCCACCGCTGATGATGCGATTTAGCTGGTGTACCGGTATCGCGCTTAACTTTGGGACTTGCTGCCAGCGCGATTGCACATCTTTTTGGTGCCTAACCAGATGTTCAAACAGATAGTGAAGCCAAAAGTACGGCGGCTCCCCGTTCCGAAAGGGCCCCCAGTTCCAATAGGCTGCAGAGATGGCGCGCATCTCTTCGGCAATGACACTGTCGGTGTTTGCGGCGAGAAACCAGCTCGAGATGATGCGGCTGGCGTTAGGCTTATGGAAGGCAAAGAACTCACATTGGTTAAAGATTTGCGGTAGCCAATGATCTAGCGGCCGGAGGCAAAGCACTGACGCATCGATCCAAACACCACCGTGTTGTTGCAAGATCGCGATCCGCAGCATGTCGGAGTAATGCGTGACGGACATGGGTCGCGGAAGAGTGCCACGTGGTAAGATTGCGTTGGCGGCATCCTGATCGAGTAAGATCACTTCCCAGGTTGGGTTGTGACGTTGCCAGCTTTCTGCGCAAAACTGCACGATATCCGGCGCATGTTCAAAGCCTTTATCCCAAAACAGATGAATGCGGCGCGGCAGTTCCAGCGAGAAGTGCTCCCGCTTCGATTTCCGCGCCCATTGCAGGTCATCCGACAAGGGCTGCATTTGTTTCAGAAATGAGGAGATCGATAGGTCTGACATTTGCGCTATTCTGTAGTGCGATGTTTCGAATGGTAACGGGAAAATTCCCCATGACCAACAATACAAACACAGCTAACAGGGGTGTTGAGCGGAACGGTTAGGTGTGCATGGATATCAAAGCAATCGGCATGGGTCTTGCGTTTGCCCTGATGTGGTCATCCGCTTTTACCTCGGCTCGCGTTATCGTTGAATACGCGCCGCCGCTGTCTGCGCTCGCGTTGCGGTTTCTCATTTCTGGCCTTTTGGGTGTTCTGGTCGCATGGATATTGGGACAATCAGCGCGGCTGAGCCGCACGCAATGGTTTGGCGTTGTGATCTTTGGCATTTGCCAGAACGCGCTTTATCTTGGGCTGAACTTTGTTGCGATGCAGACGATCCCAGCCTCCCTAGCCGCGATCATTGCCTCAACAATGCCTTTGCTGGTGGCGCTTGCGGGTTGGCTGATCTTTGGCAATCGGGTTAGGCCGCTGGGGGTCGCGGGGTTGATTGCTGGAGTCTTGGGGGTCGTGCTGATTATGGGCGCGCGGCTGCAAGGTGGTATTGATGTCTACGGTCTGATCCTGTGCGTGATCGGCGTTATATCCCTGACTATCGCGACCCTGGCCGTGTTGGGCGCATCCTCTGGTGGGAATGTTCTGATGATCGTGGGATTGCAGATGCTGGTCGGTAGTGCGATCCTTTGGGTGCCCGCGCTGACGTTTGAGGTTTGGGACGTCACCTGGAACTGGCAACTGGTTGTTGCCTTTGCCTACACCACGCTGGTGCCGGGATTGGCTGCAACGCTCGTGTGGTTCCTGCTGGTTGGGCGCATCGGTGCGGTGAAGGCCTCGACCTTTCACTTTCTCAATCCATTTTTGGGGGTGGCCATTGCCGCCGTAATCCTGAGCGAGGAGATCGGCGCGTTAGACGTGCTGGGCGTGACGATTATCGCAGGTGGGATTTTGGCGGTGCAATTGTCCAAGCAGACCTGACAGCTACCAGTCTGGTCCGGGTACACCAAGCTCGCTTGCAAGCTGGCGCAGGTAGCCATGCATGACGTTTACCCTTTCCAACGCCAATGTCCGTCCGGTTTCAGTCTGCATAGTCTCGGGCAGTTTCAAAAGCTTTTGAGCAAAGTGATCTATCGCAAAACGACTGTCATCCAATTGGCGTCGTTCAGCAAATGGGTCCTCCGGATCAAACAAGGGCCGCGCCAGCAACCCAGATACTGCAAAACAACGCGCGATCCCCAGTGCGCCCAACGCTTCAATACGGTCCGCGTCCTGAAGTATTTTGGCCTCTTTGGTTCTCGGGTGGATATTGGCGGAGAACGCGTGCGCCTCAATAGCGTGTTGGGTCTGCAAAATTTGATCCTGCGTCAGCCCAGTTTTCCTAGCAATAACTCCGCTGCGGCTGCGGATTTCTGTGAGGCCAGATGCCGCTCCGGGTGATCCTTGGGGAGCGTTATAAGATCATGCATGTAACATGCGGCAAGCAGGACAATCCGATCACAGGGGCCTTCCTTAGACGCTATGAGTTCTGAGTTGCACCAGACCCGATCAGCATGAGAAAGATCATGAGCTGTATCCCGAACCGGTTTGGTTTTGAGCGCTTTGCGCAGCTTGTTTCGCAGGACATTCATCCGATCTGTCCACGCACTCCGCCCGTTTGCCCGCGGTCCAACAGCAAGTGATCAAGGATCACGCAAGCCATCATCGCCTCGCCCACTGGCACAGCCCGGATGCCAACGCATGGATCATGGCGGCCTTTGGTGATCACTTCGGTTTCAGACCCATCCATCCGGATCGACTTGCGCGGCGACAGGATTGATGATGTTGGTTTGACTGCAAAGCGCACCACAATATCCTGCCCTGTGCTGATCCCACCAAGGATCCCACCAGCATGGTTTGACCCGTATTCCGGTCCGCCTTGGCCCATGAAAATCTCGTCCGCATTGTCGCGACCTGTCAATGCCGCGGCGCCCATGCCTTCACCAATCTCAACGCCTTTGACGGCGTTGATCGACATCATGGCTGCCGCGAGATCAGTGTCTAACTTGGCATATACCGGTGCGCCGATCCCCGCTGGCACGCCGCGCGCCACAACCTCGATGATTGCCCCGACCGAGTTATGATCATCCTTGCGTAGCCATGCCAGATAGTCGTTCCACTCTGTAGCAGCATCCGCATCCGGGCTGAAGAAATCATTCTTGTCGATCTCGCTCCAATCCATCTTGGAACGATCGATCTGCTTTGTGCCCATCTGGGTCATGTATCCCTTGATCTGCACGTTGGGTGCGATCATCTGGATCACTTCGCGTGCCACACCGCCAGCTGCAACTCGCGCGGCTGTTTCGCGGGCCGAAGATCGGCCACCGCCGCGATAGTCGCGCAACCCGTATTTCTGGTGATAGGTGATATCCGCATGTCCGGGCCGGAACGTATTGGCGATATCGCCATAGTCCTTTGACCGCTGGTCGGTGTTCTGGATCATCAGTTGGATCGGTGTGCCTGTCGTCTTCCCGTCAAATACGCCGGATAGAATTTCAACCGCGTCCGCCTCGTTCCGCTGGGTTGTATTCTTGTTGAGGCCGGGGCGGCGTTTGTCCATCCACTGCTGGATCATTGGCGCCTCGAGCGGCACGCCCGGCGGGCAGCCGTCGACCGTTGCACCCAAGGCAGGCCCATGGCTTTCACCCCAGGTGGTGAAGCGAAACAGATGACCGAAACTGTTGATCGACATGGGCGCTCTCCCTTTGCTGATCGGGTCTAGCGGGGGTGGCAATGAGGCTCAAGCGCTTTCGCTTGCGTCCTGCGGCAATCCATCCTAGCTAGGGCGTACCTCGGGGGGCCAATCACTGGCTGAGATGTGCATCGCACGGACCCGTAGAACCTGAACCGGTTAAGACCGGCGGAGGGAAGGTTTAGCAGTCACGCTATCCCCCATTCCGCCCGTTGCATTTGGAGGATACGATGAAAAAGACCACCTATCTGCCAGTTGCTGCGGGACTTGTCCTTGGTGCCACGTGCGCCATGGCCGAGACCCCAGTGCTGCAAATCTTGACATATGACAGCTTTGTCAGCGAGTGGGGCCCCGGCCCCGCAATTGAGGCCGCATTTGAGGCTGAGTGTGCCTGCGATCTGCAATTCGTAGGCGCTGGCGATGGTGCTGCCTTGCTGGCACGTCTGCAGTTGGAAGGACCACGCTCCGACGCAGACATCGTACTGGGCCTGGATACAAACCTGACTGCGGCGGCCCGTGAAACAGGTCTCTTTGCCGCGCATGGCATCGATGCCGATCTGGATTTGCCGATCGCATGGACGGATGCGGATTTTCTCCCGTTCGACTGGGGTTACTTCGCATTTGTTGGCAACGCCGGCTCGGAGGCGCCCACCTCTTTGCAGGCGCTGGCTGACAGTGACATCAAGGTCGTGATCCAGGACCCGCGTTCATCCACGCCCGGCCTTGGCCTGCTGATGTGGGTTCATACCGACTATGGAGAGAATGCGGGCGCGTTCTGGGCTGACTTGTCCGACAATATCGTGACCGTCACCCCCGGTTGGTCCGAGGCATACGGGATGTTCCTTGAGGGTGAGGCAGACGCGGTACTGTCCTACACGACATCACCTGCTTATCACCTGATTGCGGAAGGGGACGACAGCAAGGTTGCCTGGAGCTTTGACGACGGTCACTACATGCAGGTTGAGGTCGCGGGCAAACTGGCAGGCACCGACCAGCCAGAGCTGGCAGACCAGTTCATGGCGTTCATGGTGTCTGACGGATTCCAAAGCGTGATCCCGACCACCAACTGGATGTACCCTGCTGTGACGCCAAAGGATGGTTTGCCCGCCGGTTTCGAAACCCTGATCGATCCTGATGTCTGGCTTTTGTGGCCGTCAGAAGAGGCTGCTCGGCAACGCGACATGGCGTTGGAAGCATGGCGCACAGCCCTGTCGCAGTAACCACCCGCTGGCCCGGTGCCGCTGCTGCGGCACTGGTGCTGATGCTGACCCTTGGCACGCTGGGCGCAGTTGCCTGGCGTGCCGAGTGGGGCAGTGGGTTGGACGCCGCTGATTGGGCGGCAATCCAATTTACCATCCTGCAATCCCTGCTTTCGGCAACGATCAGCGTCGCCCTCGCGGCCCCCGTCGCGCGCGCATTGGCGCGCAGGCGCTTTTGGGGGCGGCAATTGCTGATCAGTCTGTTGGGTGCGCCGTTCCTGTTGCCAGTGATTGTTGCCGTTCTGGGGCTTTTGGCGGTCTTCGGTCGTGACGGTATTCTCAACAGCGTATTGGCCGCGTTTGGCCTGCCGCCCATTTCGATTTATGGCCTGCATGGTGTGGTGCTGGCCCATGTCTTTTTTAACCTGCCTCTCGCCGTTCGGTTCATTCTGCAAGGCTGGCTTGCCATCCCGGCAGAGCGGTTTCGTCTGGCCGCATCACTTAATGCCCCCGTCGGCCGTCTGTTGGAATGGCCGATGCTGCGGGCGGTCGTGCCAAGCGCTTTCCTTGTGATCTTTCTGATCTGCCTGACAAGCTTTGCAGTCGCCCTGACGATGGGGGGTGGCCCGCGTGCCACGACGGTTGAGCTGGCGATTTATCAGGCGCTGCGCTTTGATTTTGACCTTGGCAAGGCGGCACTGTTGGCCTGTATTCAGTTTGGGCTTTGTGTCGGTGCGGCCTTTCTGGCGTGGCGTCTGACGGCGCGCGATGAGGTCGGCCCCGGCCTGGATCGCGTGGTGCAGCGATGGGACATGGGCCGGCCTGCATTGGATGGCTTCTGGATTCTGCTTGCGGCGCTGTTCCTGCTGGTGCCTTTGGTGATGGTCGTCTGGCGCGGCTTGCCGGGGCTGTTCGACCTGCCAGACAGCATCTGGGCCGCGGCGGGGCGGTCTGTTGTGGTCGCAGCCGGATCAGCGGTTTTATGTGTGAGCATGGCGCTGGCGCTGGCGCTGCGTGGCGGTGCGCTTGTTGCAGTGATCGGGGTTTTGCCTTTGGCAGCATCGGGTCTGGTTGTTGGTACCGGGGCGTTTTTGATCGTCTTTCCGATTGTGCGCCCCTCTGATGTGGCTTTACTGGTGACAATGCTCGCCAATGCCACTTTGGCCTTGCCTTTTGCCCTGCGCAGCGTGGCACCTGCGGTGGGCAAAGTACTGGCCGAGTATGGCCGTCTGGCCGCATCGCTCGATCTGCGCGGCTGGAGCTTCGTTCGCTTGATCGTCCTGCCCCGTGTGCGCCGCCCTTTGGGTTTTGCCACTGGGTTGGCCGCTGCTTTGTCTATGGGCGATCTGGGGGTTATCGCGCTATTTGCGGGGCAAGGCGAGGAAACACTGCCGCTTGCCATGTACCGCCTGATGGGGGCCTATCGGATGGAGACAGCGGCGAGCGCTGGGTTGGTTTTGCTGGTGATCAGCTTTGCCCTGTTTTGGCTTTGTGATCGGGGAGGGCGCACTGATGCTGACGCTTGACAATCTATCTCTGCGCATGGGTTATTTTGCTTTAACCGCGAATGTCGAGATTGCGGTCGGCAAAGTCACTGCATTGATGGGCCCGTCGGGTGCAGGAAAGTCAACTTTGCTCTCCGCAATCGCGGGGTTTCTTGCGCCGGATGCAGGCCGTATCTTGTGGGACGGTCAGGACCTGACAGATATGCAACCCGGTGAGCGTCCGGTCAGCATGCTGTTTCAGGACAATAACCTGTTTCCGCATCTGACAGCGGCGCAAAACGTCGGGCTGGGCCTGCGACCCGATCTGCGCCTGTCCACCGAGCAATCAGCGAGCGTTGCGGGAGCGCTCACGTCTGTTGGCTTGTCCGGCTTTGCTGATCGCAAACCGGGGGCTCTTTCGGGGGGGCAGCAAAGTCGTGTCACGCTCGGTCGTATTCTGGTAGCGGGGCGGCCGATTGTTCTTTTGGATGAGCCCTTTGCAGCTTTGGGCCCGGCGCTGAAAGACGACATGTTGGACCTGGTCAAAGCAAAGCTGATCGCCGCAGGTAAGACCGTGGTGATGGTGACGCATGACCCTGCCGATGCCCGCCGCATAGCTGATTTCGCTGCGGTAGTTGCCGACGGGGTGGTCAGCGCACCTGTCGCGACAGATGTGTTGCTTGATAACCCACCGCCTGTGCTGGCGGCTTATTTGGGGTAAGGTGGATCATGATCCACCTTACATAACACAAAAGGCCCGCCAGATTGGCGGGCCCTTGTCGTTGTCAGATCAGTTGATCTTAATCTTTGTTCTTATGCGGTGCCCAGAGACGCTTGTTGGTCAGGTAAAGCAGAACAGACAGGACTATCAGGAATAGAACACCTGTCAGGCCAGCCTGTTTGCGTGCAACCAGCTTTGGCTCCGCTGTCCACATCAGGAATGCAGCAACGTCCTGCGCCACGGCTTCAATCTCGGTTGAGGAGCCATCTGCATAGACAACGTCGTCGCCCCAAAGCGGCTGCGCCATGGAAATCCAACTGCCTGGCACCATGTGGTGACCATGATCGTCAATACAGCTTTCGGGAAAACCACCAGCGGCAAAGGCCACGTTATAAAAGCCGTCCATTGGCTCGCCCTCCTGCGCGCATTCAGGCTCTTCATGGTAGCCGGACAGCAAGGATGCAATGTATTCTGCGCCTCCCATGCCGTTGACAAACTGACTTATGCCGGTGCCATAGGGCCCGTGGAAACCAGCGCGCGCCTTTGCCATCAGGCTAAGGTCGGGTGCGTTGGACAGGCTTGAGCCGGGGAAGTGATCCGCCGGTGTCGCCGGGCGGAAGTCGCCTTCGCCGTCGAACAGCGACTGGTCAAATACTTCGTAGAACTCAGCATAGGCGCGTGTCTGATCTTCAGGCAGGTGCGGGCCGCCTTCGTCATGCAGGGTGCGGAACGCAACAAGCTCCAGACCGTGACAGCCCGCACAAATCTCAGTGTAGACCTGAAGGCCGCGCTGAAGTTGCATCTGGTCGTAACTGCCAAATGGCCCCTCAAACGGGAAGTCGAAATCGGTGATCTCGGTCTCGACTTCTGCAGCGATGGCCTGCCCAGCGGTGAGGGCAAGCGTGATTGCAGCGGTGAGTGTGATTTTACGGAACATATTCATTGGTCCTCTCTCACTCGGCCGGGTTGGCGACTGGCTTTGCGCCATCGCCTTTCGGCGCGTAGTGCGCGTTGAAGTCTTCTTCGATGGTCGATGGTGGCGTGGTCGGTTTTTCGATCACACCCAACAGCGGCAAGATGACAAGGAAGTAGGCAAACCAATAGGCCGACGCGATCAGCGAGATCCAATCGTAAGGATATTCAGCAGGGCGGGCACCCACCCACATCAACACGACAAAGTCGATCACCAGCAACCAGAACCACCATTTGAACGTCGGACGGTACCGGCCAGAGCGGACGCTGGATGTGTCCAGCCATGGCGCCAGCGCCATCACCGCGATTGCACCAAACATCGCAAGCACACCAAAGAACTTTGCGTCGATGATGCCAAAGCTCAGGAATTGTACGATCTGTACAACCCAGACGTCGGCGGTAAAGGCACGCAGGATCGCGTAGAACGGCAGGAAGTACCATTCCGGCACGATATGCGATGGTGTCGCCAGCGCGTTGGCCGGGATGTAGTTGTCCGGGTGGCCAAGGTAGTTCGGCATGAAGCCCACAACCGCCACAAACACCGCAAGGATAACCGCCAATGCAAACAGGTCCTTGATCACGAAGTATGGCCAGAACGGCAGCGTATCCTTGGCTGCGTCTTCTTTGGAGGTACGGCGAACTTCAACACCGGTTGGATTGTTGTTGCCCGTAGAGTGGAACGCCCAGACGTGAACAATCGTCAGACCCAGAAGAATGAAGGGCAGCAGATAGTGCAGTGAGAAGAAGCGGTTCAGCGCAGGTTGACCCACAGCAGACGCACCCAGCAGCCATGTTTGCACGCTATCGCCGATGAAGGGGATCGCACCAAACAGACCGGTGATCACGGCAGTACCGTGGAATGACATCTGCCCCCAGGGCAGCACGTAACCCATAAACGCCGTGCCCATCATCAGCAGGTACATCAGCATGCCGACGATCCATGTGACTTCGCGTGGCGCTTTGTAAGAGCCGTAGTAGAGCGACCGGAACATATGCAGGTAGACGGCGACAAAGAATAGCGATGCGCCATTCATGTGGAAATAGCGGATCATATGGCCGCCATTCACGTCACGCATGATGTGTTCGACCGACGCAAATGCCATATCGACATGCGGCACATAGTGCATGACCAGCACGATACCGGTGACGATTTGCAGCACAAGCGTGAAAACAAGAACAATACCCCAGATCCACATCCAGTTCAGGTTCTTGGGTGTGGGGATCATCAGTGTGTCATAGAGCAAACCTACGATCGGCAGGCGGCTGTGAAGCCACTTCTCGGCGCCGGACTTTGGTTCGTAATGGTCGTGGGGAATTCCGCCCATGGCTTTCTCTCCTTAACCCAGTTTGATTGTTGTTTCGTCCACAAAGGACGCGACAGGGACGGGCAGGTTGCGTGGCGCTGGGCCTTTGCGGATCCGACCGGATGTATCGTAGTGCGACCCATGGCAGGGGCAGAACCACCCATGGAAGTCACCCGCGTTGCCTAGTGGCACGCAGCCAAGGTGGGTGCATACACCCATCTGAACCAACCACTTACCGTCTTCTGACAGCGCACGGTTTTCGTCTGTTGCAGGTGCTTCACCAAGATTGGCATTATTGGCGTCGGCGTCCGGCAGATCGTCCACATCGACGGCACGGGCCTCGGCAATCTCTGCTTCGGTGCGGGACCGGATAAAGACCGGCTTGCCCTGCCAAAGCACCGTGATTTGCGTCCCCGGTTCAACCGCGCCGATGTCAACACGGATCGAGGCGAGCGCCAAGACATCCGCGGACGGGTTCATCTGGTTAACCAGTGGCCAAACCGCGGCGCCTGTCATTACAACGCCCGCACCAGCGGTTGCGTAATACAGAAAGTCGCGGCGTGTACCCTGATGATCATCTGCATGTGACACGAGTTACATCTCCGATTCCGTTACAAGCCCGAGGGCTATCTTCAAAGAGTTCGGCCAAAACGCATTTTTGGCCAAGTTTCCCGCTGTTTATCCACCAAAACCTTTAACGTCCAGCGGACATTCGGGCGCAGTTTGATGCCTGAGGTTAGTTTCTTGTCTTCAAAGGACCCTCGTGGTGCCCTGTCCGGGAATCCCCCTCGCCTGCATCTTTGGATCGATTCGCAGCCAAGCGTCTGTCATCACAGTGAGGACATGATCAAATTTCCGCCGATAAGTGCTTATCATAGGCGGAAAAATTCCGGTTTCATGCCCGAGTTGTGACAGTGCCGCTACAATTGCCCGATCGCACTTCATGCTCGCTTAATGTTGTGTTGCCAGAATCTGCGTAGTTGCTCTAATTGCTCCAATACCACTCGAACTGGACGACACTCTGTCATGAATCGCGCGCTTCTATTGTGCTTGGCACTTTTGGCTGCTCCGGCAACTGCACCTGCAGAGGTGCAGCTCAGCTTTTATGGCGGCGTCCAGTCTGCGCCACCATCTGACGTCACGATTCGTAACCCAGACACCGGTGACTCTGAGTTTTCGGTTGATTGGGAGGGTCGGTCTTTTGAGGCACCACCTTACTACGGTATCCGCGCCACGCGGTGGCAATCGCCGACTTTTGGCTATGGTTTGGATTTCGCCCATAACAAGGTCTATCCGACAGACGATTCCCTGCCTGCGGGCTATGATGTGCTTGAGATGACGGATGGCCTGAACACGCTGACCGTCAATGCCTATCGCCGCTGGGATCCAGTTGTCGGCAACCTCAGCCCCTATGTTGGTGGCGGTGTTGGCCTGTCGTTGCCCCATGTTGAGGTGACAAACGGCACGTCAGAGACATTTGGCTATCAGATCACCGGCCCGGCGGCGACATGGATCGCAGGTGCAACCATACCGATCAACGAACAATGGTCGGTCTTTGGTGAATACAAAGGGACCTATTCGTCAAACACCGCCGATTTGGAATCCGGCGGTACGCTTGAGACCGATGTGGTGACGAACGCCCTCAATGTTGGCGTCAGCTTTAACTTCTAGGCCGCTTATTCAGGTTTGGTCGCAACCATGCTGTCGCGTTCCGAGAATTCGGCGTGCCAGTTCGCCAAAGCCTCATTCCCATTGCGCCAGCCACGCCCATCATGCCGCAGATCAATATAGGACAGTGCGCAGGCCACGCCAATCTGCCCGATGTTCAGCGGACCCGATAAATGGCTCATCCAGCGGCTGTTGATCGCGGAAATGCCACGCGCAGCCTTGGCCCATTGTGCCTCGACCCAATCGGGTGATTGCTGTTCCTGGGGGCGTAGCCGCGCTTCGTAGGACATGGCCACCGTCGCGTCCATAATGGCATCTGCTGTGGCTTCGAGCGTCAGAATTTCCCAGATGCGGCTTTGCGGATAAAGATTGCTGCCGGCATGGTCATCCAGAAAGCGGGTGATGACCCGGCTATCATAGATACCGGGGCCATCGGCGCGGATCAGCGCGGGGATTTTGCCCATGGGGTTTGCGGCTACAACCTCGGGGGCTGAATTCATCGGGGTTGTTGTGACATTCACCTCTTCAACGGTGTCCATCAGGTTTGCTTCACGCAGAAGGACGCGCACCTTGCGCACAAAAGGAGAGGCCGGAGAGATCAAGAGTTGCATGCGGATGTATCCTTGTTTCGGGGATCAGGGGAACAAGACCGGATCTTGCCCGGCTTGCCAAGGTGGATATTTCACCATGATCGCGCGGAACCGGTCAGAGGCCAGAAACGCGTCGAGCCACCGGGTTAGCGGCCCGAGCCCCTGCGCGTCAAACCACGCCCGGTCCGTATTCGCAAATTGCCGCACAAATGGAAGGATGGCCATATCAGAAAGCCTGCGCTTTGGCCCCATCAGGAACGGGCTCTGGTTCAGGCGATCATTGAGCGCTGTAAGAAAGACCATCGCCTTTGCCCGCTCTGTCGCTTCGTCACGGTCGGGAAAACGCACTGCATATTTGGTGTGATCCAGCGCCTGCTTGAACGGGCCATCACAGGTGTCGATCAGGTCAAACCCTTCTTGCGGCATGTCCAGCCAGCCTTCGGGGTCATTTTGGCGCAACGCCCATAGCATCACATCGCGGCTTTCCTCGATCACGGTATCGCCGTCTTGCACGACCGGTACGGTGCCCTTGGGCGAGGCCGCGAGGAAAGGCGCTGGTTTTTCCCTCAGCAGGATTTCCTGAAGCTGCACTTGCCGCCCGCTGGATTGGATCGCCAGACGGGCACGCATGGCGTAGGGGCAGCGCCGGAAGGACCAGAGAATGGGAAGCGTCGTCATGCTGTTAACTGCTGGCCAGCAAATCCTGTGATCCGGGCTTGCACGATCTGGCTTTCGGGTTGGTCGCTGCCAAAAACAACTTCGGTAAATTGCTCTGTTCGGCCCATACGTGCGTTTTCCATCAGGACGCGATGGGTCTTGCCCGATTGCGCCTTGAGGTGACGATTGACCTGCGCGGACCCCGCCGCGCGCAACCGGCCTGCGCGTTCTTTGATCAGCCTACCGTTGACCGCTGGCATTTTGGCCGCAGGCGTGCCGGGGCGGGACGAATAGGGAAAGACGTGCAACCAGGTCAGGTCACATTCTTCAACCAGCGCAAGCGAGTTGGTGAACATCTCATCCGTTTCGGTGGGGAAACCGGCGATGATATCAGCGCCATAGGTCATATCCGGGCGCAGCCTGCGCGCCTCTTGGCAAAAAGCGATGGCATCGTCGCGCAAATGGCGGCGCTTCATCCGCTTGAGGATCATGTTGTCGCCGTGTTGAAGCGACAGGTGAAGATGCGGCATCAGGCGCGGCTCGGTCGCGATGGCCCGCATGAGGTTTTCATCCACCTCGATACTGTCGATAGAGCTGATCCGCAGGCGCGGCAGGTCGGGTACCAGCCTCAGAATCCGCATGACCAGATCGCCCAGCTTTGGCTTGCTTGGCAGGTCCGCGCCCCAGCTGGTCAGGTCCACGCCTGTCAGTACGACCTCATTGTAGCCTTTGTCGACCAGCCGCTTGATCTGATCCACGACAACACCGGCAGGGACCGAGCGGGAATTCCCGCGACCATAGGGAATGATGCAGAAAGTGCAGCGGTGATCACAGCCATTTTGGACCTGAACGTAGGCACGGCTGCGAGTTCCAAAGCCGTCAATCAGGTGGCCCGCCGTCTCGGTCACAGACATGATGTCGTCAACCTGCACCGGTTCGGTTTGGCCGATCAAATCAGGGGCAAGGCCTGCCCAAGTCGCCGGGTTCATCTTTTCGGTGTTACCAAGGACGACATCAACCTCGGCCATGTTGGCAAATGTGTCCGGCTCGGTCTGGGCAGCACAGCCTGTCACAATCAGCTTGGCGTCGGGGTGATCACGGCGCAGCTTGCGGATATCCTGCCGCGCTTTGCGCACGGCCTCTGATGTCACCGCGCAGGTATTTACCACGATGGCGTTATCCACGCCGGCAGCCTTGGCGAGGTCTTTCATCGCTTCGGTTTCATAGGCATTGAGCCTGCAGCCGTGGTTGGAAAAGATCGGGGCCTGGTCAGACATCACAAGCGCCACACGCCGTCAAAGACATGGGCGGTTGGCCCCGTCATCCAGACGCCATCATTACGCCAGCTGACCTGAAGGCGGCCGCCATCCAGATCTATCGCTACATCCCGTCCGGTCAGGCCACGGCGGGCAGCAGCGACGGCAGTGGCGCAGGAGGAAGAGCCAGAAGCCAGCGTGATCCCCACGCCCCGCTCCCAAACACGCATGCGCAGATGGTCGGGGCCAAGCAGGCTCGCAAACTGCACATTGGTGCGCTGCGGATAAAGTGGATGATGCTCAAGGGCTGCCCCCTTGGCCGCCAGATCAATGGATTCAGCGTCATCAACAAAGAAGGTGCAATGCGGATTGCCCATGCCTGTTGCAGAAGGGGCGCCGTCGATCGGCAGCGCGAGCGTGTCCACTTCATGGGACAGCGGGATTTTATCCCACGCCAACTGCGGCTGACCCATATTGACCGACGTCAGCCCGTCGCCCACATCCTGTGCCAGCAACGCGCCACGATCCGTAGTAACGGTGAGCGCGGTCTTCCCGGTCTCATCCATCAGATGGCGAGCTATGCAGCGGGTGGCATTGCCGCAGGCAGCGGACTGCGACCCATCACTATTCCAGAAGGTCAGATGCACGTCAGCATCGGGCGTCTCAGACAGAACGGCCAGCTGATCAAACCCGACACCCCGATTGCGGTCTGCCATGGCCATAGCGACAGCAGCATCAACGCGCGGTGTGATTCCCCGTTCGTCCACGACAACAAAGTCGTTTCCGAGCCCGTGCATCTTCATAAAAGGCAAATATGCTGAGTCGTTTGTGGTCATGGCGGCGATATAGTCAAAGTGCGGGCACTTATCCAGCGGTGGGCCGCATTTGGGGGTTGACCGCACGCGCGGGCCTTTCTAAGTAGCGCCTCTAGTGGGCCGTTAGCTCAGTTGGTAGAGCAACTGACTTTTAATCAGTAGGTCGATGGTTCGAACCCATCACGGCTCACCA